>RAZH01000009.1 GCA_003612585.1 bacterium 1XD42-54 | reverse complement strand
CTAAAAACTCTAACCCTAAGTTTACAAGAGAACGCCAAATATTTCACTACACGTTCTTATTTGACGCTTACGACATTCTGAGTACTCTGCGGGAAACATGGATTTTGACTTTACACGCGAAATTCATGCATTTTTTCATAAAATTCTCTGAATTTCCCATACTTTTCTTCATGCATCGCAAAGTTTGCAGGATCAGGAAGCGTCTCAGTGGCATACTGCACAACCTCACGGACGCAGGCGGCGATATCGGGATATGCGCCGATGGCAACTGCGGCAAGGATCATGCAGCCGAGTGTTCCGGCTTCGTTGTTTTGCAGTGTGTAGACAGGCTTCCGGAAAATATCAGCGCGCAGGCGGGCGGAAACGGAAGAATTTGCAGCTCCTCCGGATATTACGATTTTTTCAAAATCAAGACCAAGCGGCGCCGCGTATTCATGTGCCAGCCGGATCTGATAGATCATGGATTCCTTTAATGCAAGATACAGGTCTTCCGCAGTGGTATCGAGGGTCAGTCCGCAGATAGAACCGGCCATGGCATTTAAGTTCAGGTCCGGATGTCCCGAGGAGCCGAATTGTGGGAGAATCAGCACATTTGTCTGTGCATCCATTACGCGCTCATCCATGCACCGGAAAAAGTCTGTGCCCTTTGCAGTGCAGGTCTGATAGATTCCCTGAAACAAGACATCGCGCGCCCAGTTTGAGAGTGCGCCGCACGTCGTAATTTCCAGTGTTGTAAAATACGAATCAGGAAGCGGATAGATCATACATGGCAGATCAAACTTCTTCAGGATGCTTTCATCGTACGTTTTCGGTAGCATCAGAGCAAGGCATTCGCATGTTCCGATTCCGTCTTCGGCAATCGAGTAGTCCAGGAACCCGCATCCAAGCGCTGCGCAGACCTGATCGTGGGCTCCCGCGACAACCGGAATGGAACCATGCATGCCGCAGCTTTCGGCCATATCATGTTTTACATACCCGATCACGGCTCCGGAAGGAACAAGCTCGGAAAAATGTTCCGGTGTAAGTCCGGCCAGGGCCAGCAGTTTTTCATCCCATTTCAGATTGTGAATATCAACAGACATGCTTCTGGCAGCCGTGCTGTAGCTAACCTTACGTTCTCCGGTCAGCAGGTACCCAATATAATCCTCATAGAAAAAGATTTTGCGGGCTTTTGGAACCACATCCGTGTGATCATACAGCCAGATCATTTTCGGAAGCGAGTAGAGCTGGCTTGGCATCAGGCCGGACACCGCAAACGCATAGTCTGCGCCAAACTCCTGACAAATTTTATCAACCCCCTCCTGTCCGCGGTTATCGCCAGTTACCATGGAATTGCGTAAAACACGATCCTGTTCATCGAGAATAACGAGAGATTCGCCAAGGCAGGTAACAGCAATCGCCTGGACAGGCTCCGGACAATTCAAAACCGCCTCCTTCAAAGACTCAAAAACACGTTCCCTAACCGTATCGGGTTCAATTTCGCGGATACCATTGCCGCGTCGTTCTGTATATTTTCTTCCGGCTGTGCTCAGTACCTTTCCACGGAGATCAAAAGCACATACCTTACAGCCGCTTGTTCCGACATCAATTCCTATAATCGCCATAATATCCCCCTGTCTGTTTCTCTGAAAATTTTTGTATCTGCGATCCAGATTCGCTCTGCATTTATTTTATTTTGTGATACCGACCGCAGTTTCTGCAAGAATCAGATTTCCTCCAAGCTTTTTGATGTGTGCCTGAATCTTTTCCGGAATCGCGCTGTCTGTGATGATTCCGTCAAAATCTCTCACGGAAGCATACGTGGTCAGACTGTGACTGTCAAATTTAGAAGAATCTGCGAGCAGATAGATTTTATCAGAAACACTCATGATTTTCTGCTTCAGTCCCAGCTCTGTCAGGTTTCCAATCATCACGTTTCCATCGGGTGATATGGCGTTGCAGGCCAGAAAAGCAATGTCCGCATGGAAGTTATTGATTTGTGCTTCTGCAAGCGTTCCGCGGGAGGACCAGGTATTCAGATCCACTTCGCCGCCGATGATAATGACACTTGGGCACTGGTGCGTCAAAAGGGTTGCGGCCAGATTGACCCCGTTTGTGATAAAAGTGCAGGGAATGTCCTGAGAAACGGATTTGGCAAGAGAAAACGTAGTTGTTCCGGAATCCAGGAAAACAAATTGTTTTGGCTGAATCATCCGCGAAGCGGTCTGCGCAATCGCCTGTTTGCTGGAGGCCTGCTCTGCCATACGCGTAACATAAGGGGGCTCTAGTTTGAGCGTTCCCTGAGCGTCCTCCTGTTCTGCAAGGACTGCACCGCCATGCGTTCTCACGATTTTTCCTTTTTCAACGAGACAGTCAAAATCTCTGCGGATTGTCATATCAGTTACTTTGAAACGGCGTACCAGATCATGAATCTGTACCTTTCCCTCGTGAGAAAGAAGTTCCAAAATAGTATCAAGACGCTGGTCTTTTGTTATCAATAGAAACACCACCTTAAATATACAGATTTAGTATCAGCCGCTCCTTTTTCATTTCCATGAAAGTACAACTCAAGTAAACATGTTTGCATTTCCATTTGCCGCTGTATGCGAGCCGGCAAAACACTGTGAACTGGATGTCACTTTGTTGGCGTTTTATGTAGAGAAGCTGAAATAGAAAATGTTTGATATTTGGATTAAATTCAAACAAACATGTTATGGTTAGTATAAAATAAAACATCATGGGAAGTCAAGCAAAATGAAGATATCGGTAAAATAAACAAAAATAGGACATTAAAACATAGGATAAATCAGAAAAAATGAACTATTGACGAAAAAAATAAATTGATTTATTGTAAAATAAAGTTTAAAACAAACACAATAAACAAACATGAAACAAACATTTTGAGCAGTAGCAATTCGGAGGAGGAAGCAGTATGAAGGTTTTATGTATGTATGATGGATTGTATAAAAATTACAAAGAGCAGATTGCCTATTCGGAAGAATATGCACGGAAATTTACGGATGGTCCTATTATTGTGGGTGAGTATACAGATCCGGACCCGGAGGTGGATTTTATTAAAAATATCTATCGCCTGGAAAAGTTCGGACCGGAGCCAGAGCCGACAGTTCCTGTTTATTTGGAACATAAAGACTCAGAAGTGCTGGCAGTTTCGTTTTCTCCGGTTTCCGGTCAGATGATGGATGTGTTTGAAAATCTGCGTGTGATCGGCATTTCGCGAACGGGCACGGAAAATGTAAATATTCAGGCAGCCACAGAGCGCGGAATCCTCGTTGTTCATGCAGCAGGAAGAAATGCAAATGCCGTTTCTGATTATGCAATCGGGTTGATGCTGGCAGAATCAAGAAATATAGCAAGACAGCATGCGCTGATGAAGAAGGGCGGACTGACTGCCATTTATTCGAATAATGCGATCTTGCCGGATCTTTGCGGTAAAACAATCGGTCTTTTCGGTTTTGGATATATTGGAAGGCTGATGGCAGAGAAGCTTAGCGGATTCCATGTAAATATAATAGCAGTAGATCCGTTTGTTTCAGAAGAGGATATGAAGAAATGGAATGTCACAAAAGTGGATCTCGAAACCTTGTGCCGGGAATCCGATTTTATCAGCATTCATGCACGCCAGACAGCCGACAATTTCCATACGTTTGGAGAAGAGCAGTTCCGTATGATGAAACCGACCGCCTATTTTATCAATACGGCGCGCGCATCCATGGTGGATTATGACGCACTTGTAAAAGCGTTGCAGGAACATAGAATTGCAGGTGCGGCGACGGATGTTTATCCCAAAATGCCGCTGGATTCGGACGATCCGATTCGAAAGCTTGATAATATCACGCTTTCTGCTCATCTTGCAGGAAGCACGCGGGATGCTGTGATTAATTCATGGAAATTCGTATTTCAGAGAACCGCAAACGTGATTCACGGCATATCAAATTTTGGTGTACTGAATCCTGAAGTTCTGGAGATGGATGTGTTTAAAAACTGGTGCGATGCAGTAAAAAATGACATTCATCTGATTTCTTAGTTGTTTAAAATACACAAAAATATGTTAGATATTTTGTGTAAATAAACACTTGAAACAATAAAATAAACATGATAACATGTTAAACAAACAAAACAAACATAAATCAAACATTCCGTGAAGGAGAAAGCTGAACGTAAGCGATAAAAGGAGTATTGAAGTATGAAAGCACTTTATATTGAAAAAGAAAACACGGTTTATTTGAAAGATGTGGAGGTACCACAGCCGCAGCCGGACGAGCTGCTGATTAAAGTGGCGGCGAGCGGATTTTGCGGATCTGATATACATATTCTAAAAGGCGGACATGTGCAGAAGTATCCGGTGATTCCGGGGCACGAGTTCTCCGGAGTGGTTGAGGCAGTCGGAAGCAAGGTCATGAATTTTAAAGTGGGAGACCGTGTTTCCGCAGATCCGAATGTCTTTTGTGAGAACTGCGATGCCTGTAAGAGCAATCATCAGATTCACTGTAAGAATCTTTCCGTTCTCGGGAGCCTGCGGGACGGCGCATTTGCCGAGTATGTGACAGTGCCGGAACGGTGTGCGTTTCACATCGGAGACCTTGATTTTATCCAGGCTTCCATGGCAGAACCACTTGGCTGTGTTATAAACAGCCATAACAAATACGAAATACCGATTGGTTCCACTGTGTTGATTATGGGAGCCGGGACGATCGGCCTGATGCAGATGATGCTGTCGAAAAAACGTGGTGCAGCGCGCGTTGTTATGACAGATATCAAAGAAACACAGCTGGAAAAAGCAAAAGAGCTGGGGGCAGATTTTACAGTTAAGTCTGAGGCGGATGTGGAACAGAAGCTTCGCAGGATTGCACCGGAGGGCTTTGATATTGTAATTGATGCGACCGGTGTTCCGAAGTGTGTAGAGATGGGAATCCGACTTGTCAAATACGCGGGGAAAATGATTGTATTCGGAGCGTGTCCGGTTGGAAGCCAGATAACGGTTGACCCGTTTGATATTTATTTCCGGGATCTTCAGATCATTGGTTCTTATGCGCTGGAAAAAACGCTGGGCCAGGCAATTGCCATGCTGCAAAGCGGCGCGCTTGATCTTCGTCCGCTTGTGGGCCAGGTGGTCAGTCTGGAAGAGTCGGTACAGGTCTTCCGGGATTTTGCAGATGGAAAGACAAGCAATAAATTAATTGTCAGCTTCTTTGACTGATCGGGCATTTGTTTTCATAGGATCTCAAAAAATTATATATATTTAAGGAGGATTTTGTAATGAGAAAGAGACATTTATTAACAGGCGTTCTGGCAACATCACTGGCACTGTCACTGGCGGGCGGAAACCTTGCAATGGCGCAGGAAGCAAAAGAGCTGAAGATTGCTTATTCTATTCCGCAGATGTTTTCAACCTTCTGGGCAGCATGTATGAAGGGGTTTGAGGATCAGTGTGAAGCGTACGGTTACGAGGCAGTTACGCTTGACCCGAACGGAGATACGGAGCTTCAGATGAGCCAGCTGCTCAACCAGGCGACTACAGGAGCAGACGCAATCGTTATTTCCCCGATTGAGAAAGATACGATTGGACCAACGGTTGATCAGATCAATGCACAGGGCATTCCGGTATTCTGTATTGACAGAAAAGGTTCCGGAGACGTTGTATCTATGCTGACAACGGACAACTATCAGGCAGGCGTTGATATGGCAAAACAGATGATTGCAGATTATGGCGAGGAGTTCAAGCTTCTGATCGTTCAGGGCGTTCTTTCCGATCAGCCGACCATTGACAGAACAGCAGGTGTGGAAGATACCATCAAAGAGTATCCGGGTATTGAGCTCGTAGGCGACCCGTCTGCAGGCGAGTACAGCGAGGAAGCGGCGATGTCAGTCGTTAAGAACTATCTGGAGAGCAATCCGGATATCGACGTTATTTTCCTTGATACAGACGCACTTCTGAAGGGCGCATACGCAGCAATCACAGAAGCCGGCCACACAGGCAAGGTTGGCGAGGAAGGCCATATTGGTCTTTACTCTGTTGACGGTGAAGGCTTCGTGCTGGATATGATCAGAGAAGGTACCTGTGATGGCGTTTACTCTCAGTATCCGATCACGCTTGGCGCAGACGTAGTTACCAAGATCAAAGAGTACTATGAAGGCGGTGAGATGGAACCGACTTATGATTATGGCGGAGACGTTGTAACGTGTGCAAACATTGAATCCTTTGGAACCGAAACACTTTGGGGCGACCTTGTTCGATAAGTAATTATTTGGCCCGTTTCCCGGGTGGCTTAACATGACAATCCGGCCTGAAGACTTTTGAAAACGGCGAGGTCTTCAGGCCGCTTTTTAATAAGGAAGAAATAAACATGGAACCAATTATTGAAATGAAAAACATAGTTAAGACATTTTCCGATAATGTAGTGCTTGACCATGTGAACTTTACCTTACATAAGGGAGAAACGTGTGCGCTTCTCGGGGTAAACGGCGCAGGAAAGTCTACGCTGATCAAAATTCTTAACGGTATTTACCATGCGGACAGCGGGGAAATTTTCTTTGAAGGAAACAAAGTAAAAATCAGCGAGCCGCAGGATGCGGAAAAACTGGGTATCCGTTTTGTGCATCAGGAATTAAACGTGTGTCCGGATTTAACAGTAGCGGAAAATATTTTTATCGGTCATTTAAAAAAGAACCGGTTTGGATTTTATAATTCCAGAGAAGTATACAAGGCTGCACAGGAGCTGATTGATCAGCTGAAAATTGATATTAAGGCAACCGATAAGGTCGGCGACTTAAGAGCAGCAGAAAAGCAGATTATTGAGATTTTAAAAGCAATGACTTTAAATTCGAAAGTACTGGTACTCGATGAGCCGACTTCTTCTTTAAGTGAGAAGGAGAAAGTTATTTTCTTTCATCTGCTCGCAACCTTAAAGGAGCGGGGAGTATCGTTTATCTTTATTTCGCATTTCCTTGAGGACGTCCTTCAGATCAGCGACCGTGCGATAGCACTGAAGGATGCAAAGAACAACGGTGAATTTGATACCAAGCATGCGACAAAGGATGATCTCATTTTTGCGATGATGGGTAAAAATGCAGTGCAGCGGGAGCGTGTGGAACGCAGTGAAAAAAGTGATGCGGCTCCGGTGCTGGAACTGAAAGATCTGTGCAGTGCCGGGAAGTTCAGTCACATTAATCTGTCAGTGCAGCGGGGAACAATTCTTGGAGTCTGCGGCCTGCTTGGAGCCGGAAAATCAGAGATTGCAAGGGCGATTTATGGCCTTGATCCGTATGACAGCGGTACGATTGTATACAAGGGTGAGGTAATCAGGCGTCCGAAACCGGAAATGATGATGAAAAAGCATGTGGCCATCGTGACAGAGGACCGAAAGCTTGAGGGGTTTGCGCCGCTGATGTCGATCAGCGAGAATATTACCCTGTCCGTGCTCCGTAATTTTTCCACAAAGCTTGGTTTTATGAAAGAAAAAGCACGGGCAGCCGAGAGTCTTCGGATTGCAAAAGACGTAACCGTAAAAATGACGTCTGACCAGCAGAAAGTGGAAAGCTTAAGCGGTGGAAATCAGCAGAAGGTTATCATCGGCCGCTGTCTGGAAAGCAATCCGGATCTGTTTATTCTGGATGAGCCGACACGGGGCGTTGATGTTTATGCAAAAACAGAAATTTACAATATTCTGATTGATATGGCAAACAGAGGCGTAACAGTCCTGATCTTTTCTTCGGAGCTGGAAGAGTTGCTGTCTGTGTGTACGGAAATTATTATTTTGCGAAGCGGTGAGATAAAGGGACGCGTTTCTGCCAAAGAAACCGATAAGGCACAGCTTCTTTCGATGATCAGCTAATTACGAAAATAAAAAACAGAGGTCCAAACATGAAAAATAAGAGTTCAATTTCATCATTTTTATCGGAATACGTGGTGTTACTTGGGATTATCGTTGCATTTTTTGTCGGAATGTCGATCGCATCACCGTATTTCCTTACATTTTCTAATATCACGAATATTATCCAGTATGTCAGTACATACGGAATAGTCTCAATCGGTATGTTGCTGGTGATTCTGACCGGCGGTATCAACCTGTCTGTTGGCGGTACGCTGGCGATTTCCGCATACATAGGGTGTTCTCTGATGCTGAAAGGGTACCCGTGGTTTGTTTCCGTGCTTGTCTGTGTTCTGGTCGGAATGTTTGTCGGCCTGATTAACGGACTGGCTGTTACGAAACTGAATATACCTCCGCTGATCGCAACGCTTGCAGTAGAGCAGATGGCAAGAGGTATGCATCTCGGGCTGGCACAGGGTGCTCCGCTGACCGGATTTTCACAGACCTACCTGAATATCGGTGCAAGTAAGCTGCTGAATCTGCCGATGTCCGTATGGTGGACGATTCTGCTTTATATCATTTTCTTTGTAATTCTGCACAAGACATGCTTTGGAAGAACGGTATACGCGGTGGGCGGCAATCCGATGGCGGCCAGAGTTGCAGGCGTGAACAATGACAAGATGATTATTTCTGTTTATATGCTGGCTGGATTTTTGTGTGCAGCTGCCGGTATCATCGTGACAGGCCGTATGAATTCCGTTGCAGTTTCCATTGCACAGGGACTTGATACCCGTTGTATTACCTGCTGTGTGCTTGGCGGAGCCAGTGTTACGCGTGGCGGGAAAGGAACGATTATTGGGTGCTTCCTCGGCGTGTTTATCATTGGTCTGCTTCAGAACAGCCTTGACCTGCTGGCAGTGTCGTCTTACTGGCAGACATTTATCCAGGGTGTTGTTCTTTTCCTTGCAGTTTCAGCGGGGTTTTTCCGTACTTTCTTTGCAGAGAGGAGGACGAAGGTTCGGTAATCCAATAGATTTTGAGGGGCTGTTTTGCGAAAGGCGATATGTAGAAGGCTGAGACGTTTTGGTGTGGATGGGAGAATGGAGGATTTCTAGGAATGAAACTGGTGAATGGATACGATTTAATGAAATTTGCGAAGAAATATGGGTATGTGCTTCCGGCGTTTAATACGACGAATCTTGAGATGACGTATGCGATTGCGAATGGCTTGATGGAGGCGAATCTGCCGGGATATATTCAGATTTCTTCGAATAATCTGCGGCTTTCTAATCCGGAGGTGATTGCGGGCATAGCGAGGGATGCGGTTAAAAAATCAGAGACACCGATCGGGTTGCATCTGGATCATGGCAGATCTTTTGCAGATGTGAAGGCTTGTGTGGATGCAGGATTTACTTCAATTATGATTGATATGTCTCATCTTCCGTTTGAGGAGAATGTACGGGAGTCAAAAAGGGCTGCGGAGTACTGTCATTTTTATGGGATTCCGGTGGAGGTGGAACTGGGTGCGCTTCGCGGAAAGGAAGAGGATATAGTGGATGAGAGCGGGTGTAAGACGGACCCGGATATGGTGGAATCTTACGTGGAAGGCACCGGGTGCGATGTTCTGGCTGTTTCCGTTGGAAATGTACATGGTCTTTGCCTGAATCCGGAAATTGATATTCCGCTTCTTTCCAGGATTCATGAGGTCTCAAAGGTACCGCTCGTTCTTCACGGCGGTTCCGGCATTCCAAAAGAAGTAATCTGGGAAGCAAAGAAGCATGGGCTGATTAAGATTAATTATGGCTCAGATCTTCGCAGGGAATATATTCGAACGTTTGGCGAAGCGTATGAGGCAAATCATAATGAACACGATGTTATACATCTGAGTATTGATGCAGTGAAAAATGTTGCGGACAGAGTTAAAGAGCTCGTTATGATGATCAATGAGCATTAATACAGGACAATCATATTTAACAGGTGCAGAAGAATGAAACGATTATATCTGGGTATTGATCTTGGCACGTCAGCCATGAAAATAGTGTTAATGGATGAACAGAAGCAGGTATTGGCACAGACTACTGAGGAATACCAGTTATCAAGTCCGCAGGCAGGGTGGAGCGAGATAGATCAGGAACTCTGGTTTGAACGTATGGTACAGGGAATCCGGAAAGTCCTGGAAGGCCGGGATGCATCGGGTCTACGCAGCATAGGGCTTACGGGACAGATGCACACACTGCTCGTTCTGGACGGGGCAGGCAGGTGCATTCGGCCGGCATTGATGTGGAACGATCTTCGGACAAAGGACTTGATTGTAGAACTGAAAGAGAATATGAGGTCATTTGAGGACGGGGAATATTTTTCACGGATTATATCAACCGGCAGTCCGGCTGCAAATCTTTACTGGATGAAAAAGTACGAGCCGGAGAATTTCTCCAGAATTGAAAAATTCCTGATCGGTGCAGACTATCTGGTGTATCGTCTGACTGGCTGTTACGGTACTGATTATTGTGAAGCGTCGACCTCCTGTCTTTACGAAATCAGAAACCGGAGATGGTCTGCACAGATGCGGGAGTTTCTTGGCCTGAAAGAATCAGCATATCCTGACGTCCACGAGAGTGCGCATGTGAGTGGAACTGTGACGCCGGAAATGGCGGAGCTGCTTGGTATCTCCACAGAGGTTACGGTACTGACCGGTACCGGGGATAACCCGGCCATGGCAATTTCGACGGGATGTCTCGGAAAGGGCTATCCAGTGATTTCACTTGGTACTTCGGGTGTGCTGGTAATACCGGTTGAGCCAGACCGGGACAATCCATATGGGAAAAAAATTCTGTTTTCTTTTGATAATCAGAAATATTACAATCTGGTGCAGGGCGTCGTCCAGTCAAATGGCAGTACGATGGAATGGTGGCTTCGCAAGGTACTGAAAAAAAAGGATTTTTCTTACATAGATAAAGGGATTGATCTGGAAAGGGCAAAACGAAATTCTGTTATCTTTTATCCGCATCTTGCAGGAGAAAAAACGCTGTATGCAGACCCGGCGCTGAGGGGTTCTTTTTTGGGCATCAGTGCGGACAGTGAACAGGAAGATCTGACGTATTCTGTTCTGGAAGGCCTTTGTTTTGGATTCCGGGAGCTTTCTGAAAAAATGGAGCTGCCACTTGCACAGTATGGAAGTGTGAAGGTAGTCGGAGGCGGATCAAAAAGCAGCGTGTGGCTGCAAATTATGGCGAATGTCCTGAATCTTCCGATAGAACGAATGGATGGAATGATTGGCGCTGCCTATGGTATGGCGCTGTTAACGGCACATCGTGACGGCAAGGCGACAGATTATACGAGAATTGTTGAGAAAACCATCCATGTAGAAGAATGTTTCCAGCCAGATCCGGAAATGGCAGCGATCTGTAACAAAAAATATCAGATTTATAAACGAATTTACACTGGTATGAAATATATCACAGGAACTACTTCGTGAACGCTGTAATCAGATTGACGGCATGTACCATGTCTTTTTCAGAAATCTGTGTTGCAGAATAAAAGAATACAAAGTAACTGTAAAGAAAAACAAAGTAAAAAAGTCAAAAAAGCATTGAAGCATGATTTGATTATTTGCACAATGCTTTTTTTGATGCAATTTTAAAAAATTGACATTTATTACAAAAAATAAATGAATAAAACAAAGAAAATATAAGAAATAGGAAAAGAAAATGTAATTACTTTTACTGGAAAATTGTGTATAATTTACTATGTATTAATAATTAATAAAGGAACTTTTATTTTTAGAAAGGTTCAAGAAAGGAAGGTAGGGATATGGCAAAGAAGCGATTAGGTAGGAAAATATTATCGCAGGTTTTGGCTGTAAGTATGGTATTTTCTTTGTGGGGGGGACCAGTCAATGCATTAGCTGCTGAAACGCCTGTTGCAGTTGAGGGTTCTACAGAAGCCATGACAGAAGCTCAGACTACAGAAGAGACAACCGCGCCGGAGACACAGGCTGAGACAACAGCAGAAACAAAGGCGCCGGAAACAGAGAAACCAGCGGAAGTACAGATAGAAGCGCCGGAACAGACGGAGGCACAGACAGAAACACCGAAGGAGACACAGACAGAAACGTCGAAGGAGATAGAGACAGAAACGCCGAAGGAGACACAGAAGCCGGAACAGACGGAGGCATCGGCAGAGATACCGAAAGAGACAGAAAAGCTGGAACAGGAACAGACAGAAGCGCCGACGCAGAATGTGCTGAAGTCGCCGGCGAAAGAAACAGCATCAACTACAGAAATTTATTTCCGCTCAAATGGAAATGGATATGTTACAAACGGTGAGACAGCAGGAATTGATTTTTTATATAAAAATGTAGAAGCTGGACAGGAGATTCAGGTTCCGGGAGTACAACCGTTTGACGGATATGTATTTGCGGGCTGGAGAGAAAAGAGCGCATCCGGAACACCGGTTGAACTCGGTTCAAAGGTAACGGGAACAGATACAGATCAGACGTATTATGCACTTTTTACTCCAAAGACAATTACATTGACATTTGTAGTGAAGGAGCCGGGAACGGCAACCATCAAGAATTCAGGTACCAGTAATATGGTGACTTATGAAACGATTGATGACCATACGGTAAAGGCTGTTTATAAGTATAATAAAAACTCTGTAAAAGTAAAATTTCCGACTGTAACCATAGCGGACGGATATGAAGGAACGGGTACAGGTACTTATAAATCTTATTGGACAAAGCCGGATGGAAATCGTACGCCGGATACAACAAACATGACCGGTACGCTTCCGTTTGAAGATCAGACATATACCCTGATTACGCAGCCGAAAAGCAGTCGTAATTTTACAGTAAAGTGCCTGAATGCAGCCGGAACAGAGGTGTATAGTTTTACAAGTAAAAGAAATTTGAATGAGACTGCTGTATTATTTAGTTCTTACACGATCGGCAAAATTGAGGAAAAGGGTTATACTGTTTCGGACGCAGCAAGAGCTTATCAGGTTCGTTATGTAAAGGCAAATGAACTGGAATTGCTGGACGAAGAAGGAAATGTATTGCAGACATCAGTTCTGGATTCTGACGATCTCGTATTGAATGTGAAGCTTACAGAAGAAGAACCGGTAACGACAAATATCAAATTCTACAGCACGGCCGGCGGAAGTATTGCAGTCGAAGGAGAGACAAAGAATCCTGTGGAGTACAGCGATGTGGCAGCTGGAACTACGGTTGCAGTGCCGGAAGTATCATCGTTTACCGGTTACGAATTTAAGGGCTGGAGAAAAGGCAGCGCAAGCGGAGAGGCCGTTGATCTTGGTTCTGCTGTGACAGCAACAGAAGAGGATCAGATTTATTATGCAACATTTGACCGAAAAACCATTGTCATTACTTTTACAGTAGAAGACCCGAATGCAGCGACGCTCAGCAAACCGAAAACAGGTTTCGGCGGAGCCAGCTCAACCATTACGTATGAGCAGATTGATGCACAGACGATGACAGCTACCTATAAATATCCGTATGCAAACGGAGGAGTGAAATTATGGTATCCGACGGCAACGATTGCTGCTGGATATAACACCTCTTTTGTAAAAGGCGAGGGAACCTACTGGCGTCATGAAGACGGAAGCGAGGGAATCGGAAAGGAAGAACTTTCTGTTCTGCCGTCAGAGAATGAGACAATGACGCTTGTTGTCAGCCCGGTTACAAAGAGAAACGGTAAGATTATTTTCCGGGGGGAAGACGGAACCGTTGTTTATACGTCTTATCCGACAATGATTTTGAATCAGAAAATAGATCTGATCAGCAGCTATGTGACGGATGCAGCGGACACAGCCGGATATGAAATTCCGGAGGAAATGAAAGCTTATACGGTACATTATGAGAAAGCTAACTGCATAGAAATCAAAAATGCAGCCGGAGAAACCGTTTTTACAGGAACCAGTACTAATGGCAGCGATACAATTCTGCTTACCGTGACAGTTCCGAAAAAACAAGTAAAGAGAACGATCACGTTCAACAGTGGTGCAAACGGCAAATTTGTTGTTGATGGAGAAGAAAAAAGCAGCGTTACCTACAGTGATGTAACGGTAGGTCAGGAGATTTCGGTACCGGAAGTAAAAGCAGACAATTATTTCGAATTTGCAGGCTGGAGAAAAGACAGCGCTACAGGGCCGGAGTGGGTGCTTGGCGAGACAGTTGTGGGAACAGAGTCAGACCAGACCTACTATGCAGTTTATGAGAGAAGGACAGTTAAGATTACCTTTAAAGTAAAGGAACCAGGTTCGGCAACGCTTACAGCCCTAAAAGGAAGCAGCCAGACAAAGGCGGAGCAGATTGATCCGGAAACAGTAGTAGTTACTTATCCAGCTAATTATTATATACAGGGAAGTATAAAAATTAACTTTCCAAAGGCAACGATAGCGGACGGATATGAAAAAAGTTTAAGCGCGGCACAGAGCTTTAAGTCTTACTGGGAGAGACCGAGCGGAAGCAGAGACAGCGGCGGTACCATGACGTTTGTTTCAAATGAAGACGAAACGTACTATCTGGTGGCCATGCCAAAATCATCACGGGATTATTACATTAAGTTCCTGAATGCGAACGGCGAGGAGATTACCAGCAGCTCAACAAAAGTAAATCTGAATGAGACGGAAAAAGTAATGCAGTTTTCTTCTGTAATCAATAGGATTGAAGAAAAAGGTTATTTTATTCCGGAAGACGTTATGGGATATACCGTGACGTATGACAGAGCCAACGCAATAGACCTGAAGAATGCTGCGGGCGAAGTTGTGGAAACCCTCACAGGAACAGGGGAATTTATCTTTACAGTGACGCTTCCGAAAGCATGCACGATTGAAACAGCCAGCAACGATAATGTAACAATCGACGAGACTGCGAAGGTAGCTCTGGGTTCTGCTCATACTGTACATTTTACGGTAAACGAAGGCTGTGCAATTTCCAGTGTGATTATAGACGGAGAAAAATTAAGCAAAGAGGAAATCGCGGCTTTGAATGGCGCTTACACATTTGAGAACGTGCAGGGAGATCATCAGATCCGTGTAGACGCAGAACCGGTATCTTCTATTTCTTTCCACGCAGGATACGGCGGAGAGCTTGTTGTAGATGGCGAAACAAAGAGAGATATCAGCTACGAAGAACTGATGAATGGTACAACAATTACGGTACCTGAGACAAAACCGATGACCGGTTATGAGTTCAAGGGCTGGAAAAAAGGAAGCGCAAACGGAGAGGCTGTTGAACTTGGCGCTGCGGTTATGGCAACCGGTGAGGATCAGGTATATTATGCAGTATTCCAGGCAAAAACGATTACGCTTACTTTTGTGGTGAAGGAACCGGGGTCGGCGACACTTACAAAAGCCCAGGGAAGAGGTACAAAAGCAGAGCAGATTGATGAATCTACCGTAAAGGTTACCTACACATATCCGACCAGTACAATTCCGGGAAGCATTCAGATTAAATATCCGAGCGTAAAAGTAGCAGCGGGATATGAAAAAATAGGAAGTGGGAAATACGCTTCTTACTGGACGACTCCGGATGGAAATCGTACACCGGATACAGGAACGATGACAGGATATATCCCGACAGAGGATGGCACTTACACACTGATTGCAGCTCCGTCCACTATCATGAACTGGGAAGTAGATTTTGTGGACGCAGATGGAACAAGAATTGATTATACAACTGGTAAGAACAATCTGAATGAGACAAAGACAGTACTTTCGTATCAGTCTGTAATTACAAGGATTGAAAATAAAGGCTACTTTATTCCGGAAGAAATTAAGGAATATACGCTGACGTATGAAAAAGCAAATGCAATGGAAATGAAGAATGCGGAAGGCGAAGTCGTTCAGGAAGGCGTTCTGCAGACAACCGGATCAAGAAAAATGATTTTCACCGTGGAACTTCCGAAGGTATATGAAATCACCACGACAGGTGAAAATGTAACCATCAGCGAATCCGGTAAGGCCCCGGCAGGCTCTGATTACACAGTAACCTTTGCAGCAAATGAAGGCTATGGCATTTCAGCAGTGACTGTAGACGATATTGCGCTCAGCAAGGAAGAAATTCAGGCCCTGAACGGCTCCTATACGTTTGCAGATCTGAGTGCAAACCATACGATTGCCGTAGCGGCAACGCATGAACCGAAGCTTGAGGCAGCCCTGAACATTACATCCACACCGGGTGCTGATGGCGTTTATAAGCTTGGCGAAACAATTACTTATACGGTAACTGTAACAAACACAGGAAATATCCCGCTGAAGAATATCGCAGCAGAAAGCGTTCTGAGTCGTGCAGACGGAATGTCAGTCGCTCCGGACGGACAGGCAGAAGGCCTGGAAGTTCTGGCAGTTGGCGAGACGAGAACGTTTACGTACAGCCATGTCGTTACGGCAGAGGATCTTGGAAATACGCTGATCTGCAAGGCAACCGTATCCGGCAGTGCAGAACCGGTTCCAGACAGTGAGGCAGAGGCTCTGAGCGTGTCTGTGGAAGCAGCAGCGGTCGCAACGGAAGATCCGTATAACTGCGCAGTAAACGTAACGCTGAATCTGGTAGAGGCAGTTGCAGATACACCGTACGTGGTAGAAAATGCAGAATTCTACGTAGCGCTGTTTGCAGATGCGGAAATGACGCAGAGAGTCGGCGACGTAAAGGCGCTTTCCTTCAACCGTGAGAATTCATCGGCAGCTGTGACCTTTGACGGTCTGCAGAAGGGAAGCTACTACGTAGCAGAGACAAATGCAGCAGGTGCTGTAGTAACAAATGGTATCCTGGACGGTGTGGAATACCAGGTATACTACGGCGAAAACGGAAGCCAGAAGGTAGATCTCACAGAAAACGGACAGGTTGCAGCATTTACATTTGCAAATGCCTTCCTGAATATGGGTGCAGCGAAATACGATAACGCAGAGCTGACGATTACGAAACTGGTAAAGAAGAGCAATGGAAAAGCACTGAAGAGCGATGAGATTTTCTATTTTGGTCTGTTTAAGGATGCAGCTTATACGCAACCAACTGACAGCGGCGACAGCATGGTTGCAATTGATATGAACGGAAAATCTTCCGCAAGTACTACGGTAGAAGTATATATGGCAGAAGGCGAAGAAACGACCCTGTATGTGACAGAAGTAAACGCAGACGGCAGACCGGTGACACAGGACACTGACTTTGCGTACACGATGACAGGTGCAGGCGCGGTAACTCTGAACCTGACTGACCGTAGAACAGCGGAGCTGACACTTACGAATACGCAGAAGGAAGAGGAAGAGATCGAGACAGAAAAACCGACGGAGAAAGAAACAGAAAAGAAAGACGATCCGAAAAAGGATGACAAAAAAGATGATAAGAAAGACGACAAGAAGGATGACAAGAAAAAAGAAGCAGTAAAGACCGGAGACAACACACCGATCATGCTGTACGTGGTTCTGCTTGTATTTGCAGCAGTTCTCATGGCAGGCATCCCTGTTCTTTCCCGCAGGCGCAGAAGACAGTAATAACAGTGCAAAATGGAGACCGTATTAGATCTTATGCTAAATGGAAAAGAGGCATAAAATAATACAGGCAGTGAAAACCCCTGGCATAACATGCATATGTTATGTCAGGGGTTTCTGTTGTCCTGATAATTACAGCTTTTTCTTCAGCATTTCCGCGTTGGTAGAATACTGCAACGCCGTCTCACGTGAGATACGGCCCGCCTTGTAAAGTTGCAGCAGGCTGTTATCCATAGAGATCATGTCCTCCTTGGCGGAGGTATAAATGATTCCTTCGATCTGGTGCGTTTTGTTATCCCGGATCATATTACTGATTGCAGGTGTCATAATCATAATCTCGAAAGCCGGGATCATTCCGCCATGAATCGAAGGAACAAGCTGCTGTGAAATAACGGCTCGCAGAACCATGGAAAGCTGCATGGCAATCTGATGCTGCTGAGACGGGTCAAAGACATCAATAATACGGCTGATTGTGCTGGCAGCCCCGATGGTATGAAGGCTGGAAAGCACAAGATGGCCTGTTTCAGCAGCAGTCATGGCAGTCTGAATCGTCTCATGGTCACGCATTTCACCGAGCAGAATCACATCCGGACTCTGGCGCAGCGCTGCACGAAGCGCCGTCAGATAATTATCCGTATCCGTGGATATTTCTCTCTGGCTGACAATACTCTTTTTATGACGATGCAGAAATTCCAGCGGATCTTCCAGCGTAATAATATGATCCTGCCGGGTGGAATTAATCTGATCCACAAGGCAGGAGAGCGTTGTAGACTTCCCGCTTCCCGCTGGCCCGGTCACGAGAATCAGCCCCTTTGTCATAGAGGTAAGAGACAAAACAGCAGGCGGAATCCCGATTTCATCAGGACGCGGCAGCTCAAACGCAATGATACGAATGACAGCCGCCAGAGATCCCCTCTGCTTATACGTGCTGACACGGAAACGGGAGAGCCCTGGAATCGCAAAAGAAAAATCATCATCCCCGGTCTCAAGAAAACGCTCAATCGAACGATTCCCGGCCAGCTCATAAATATTGCGGATGAAAAGTTCTGTGTCATGCGGCATCAGCCGTTCACCTTCCGTGTGCATGATGCCATTCACCTTATAAGAAATCGGAAGACCGGCGACAACAAAGATGTCAGAGGCCCCTGCGGATGTGGCGGACTGAAGAAAGGCTGCCGCGTTATTTGTGTCACTCATATGGAAATCTCCTTTAAAAATGATTTTTTGTAATGGGTTGGGAAGAGGACGCCGCCTTGCAGCATGTACAAAAACGGGGTTCCGGCAACTCTGTCACCCCGGCTGATACAGGTTTTCGGATTTATCAGGCGTCCACTCGCCGGTATTCACGGTTTCAAAGGATGTGATATGAAAAAGCGTATCTTCCGTACGGTCCGGGTATTCCGGATGGAGGGAGACGCAGATTACCTGGTTTTCTGTAATTGGTACGGAAAAGGTGATCGAAAGTGCGTCGCTGTTCCATTCGGCTTCACTGACCAGTGCAGAGATAGAGGCGCACTGATTTATATAGGAAGACTTTGGATCGTCTGCGGTCTCGGCTTTTTTTAAATAGCCGGCGAGCGCTGCGTCAATCCGGGAAATTATTTCATTCGCAGAAGTTACGGCAGCGTAATACTGCGTCGTCCGGTCTGCAGACTTCTGACTTAATGTTTCGTCTGCTGTGGCACCTGAGAGGGAGAGCAGAGAAAAGGTAATCAGGCACAGGGACAGAAAAATAAGAAGCATCAGGGAAACACCGGATGTTTTTCTCATTGCAGCGCCTCCTTTCGTGTCAGAGCAAGGTGAAAGGATACGGGGAGCTGATAAATCAGTTCATGTTTTCTGTCTTCCATTTGGATTTCTGCCCGGAGCGTATGATCTTCCTGCTCCATTACGACGGTCAGCGCATAAGATGCATGTTCCGCGGAACAAGGTAGAAAATCGTGATCGTAGGTAATGAAAAAACCATCGGAAGTAACGGAAGCATCTGGAAAAAAGGAGGCTGCCTCCGTTGGTGTTATTGCGCCCTGTTCGATGACTGAGGCAACAGAGGCTGCTATTGCCTGGGCATGAGAGAGCGCTTCCGAATGCTGCGTGATTGTGTGCGACTTAACGAAAAGACGCAGACAGACGGTACTGATGATCAGAAAGAAAAACAGCACAATCAAAAACTCAATGAAAAACAGGCGGGAACCTGTCCTGGAATTTCGATTCATAACGCCTCCTGTTGCAATGATAAGAAGCCAGTTATGAGAAACCGCAAGTCGGATTCTCATAAAAAAGTATCAGATATTTTCGGATCGGTCTGTTTCACCGGCTACGTATGGGAATCAGAGTGGAAAGCTGCTCACCTTTTGGGCTGACGGCAGTGACGGAGAGGAGAGGGTCCGTACCGGGCTCTTCTATCTCTTTGATGTCAAAATCGGACAGCTCTACAATGGGGGTGCCAAGCGCTTTCTCAGGGACAGTACTTTCGCGGACAAACAGCTCATACAGTGCATGGTCAGAAAAGTACACGTAGGTGAGAAACGCACCGGTTTTTCCCTCTGCCTCTTCGGTCGTATCGAAAAAAGCAATCGCCGGCAGGTCTTCGACGGAGGTCAGAAATATGCTGCCGGTTTTGTCATGTTGCCGTACTTTTTCGGTAAGATAAGCAATTGCTGTCCGCGAGGTGTAGTTTTCATTTAGATGTGATACACCGCTTTTATAAATCGCGGAACCCATCTGTGCGAGAAAAACGGTAAAAAGAAAAAAAACAAGCAGCAAAAGAAACGAAAAAAGAGAATCAATGGAATGATTTTTCTGTTTGGCGTTCATGGTTCCCTCCTTTTATTTCTTTGTATCGGTTCGCTGAAAAACGTTGACATCAGGCATCAGGTTTGAACCGATAATCTCATAGCTGACGAGGTATTTGTCCGGATTCCAGCTGATGCCGTAGTGGTCGCGGATGTAATCAATGCTTTCCGGGTATCTGCCTTCCATCGCATAGCTGTGAACTGCACTGTGCAGGATTGCGAGACGGAGGCTTTCGGCCTGACTGTCCCCTGCCGTCTTTTGGACTCTGGAGGTCCCGAAAAGCAGAACAGTGACAAGACTGCTGAATAGAACGACCGTGACGAGCAGACGACGCAGCAGATGAGAAGAAGATTTTTTCTGTGTAAAACGGTTCATAAGATTCCTTTCATCTTTTTAGAGTACAGACGTTGCGTACGTGCCAGTCTGTTCCGGTTATCCGATGTTTGCCATGACACTGAGCAATGGAAGCATCACAGACACCAGAATGATTCCGGTTAAAAGAGAGAGTACGGCTGTCATGGTTGGTTCCAGCGCCCCAACGGCTTTCTGAATACGGTTGTCGGCCTCTTCCTGTTCGCTTACAGCGATTTGCTTCAACGCATCCTCTGCGGAGCCGGTGCGAAAACCAATCGAGAGCATCCGCGCATTCAAGCCGGTAATGATACTGGCATCGCGCAGGGAATCTGCGAGATCGCTGCCTTCCTCAAGCAGAGCGGCAGCTTTTTCCATTTTTCCCTGAAAGAGTTTCTGATCAGTCAGGCCTGCAGCGAGCGTAAAGCTTTCGCCCATGTCAAGCCCGCTGTGCAGCGCCAGTGACAGCGCATCCGAAAAGCGGGAACGTGCAAGGCGTTCCATGACTTTGCGTCCAAGCGGCAACTTTGTAATCACAAGAATCAGCATTTCCCTGCCCTTTTTGGAACGCAGCGCCAGAACACATGCAAGGGCCAAAAGTACAATCATAACGAGCAAAATAGTGGCAGCCGCCTGCATCACACCGGAAAGCCGGAATATCATGGAAGATACGCCGGTCATTTCAATACCGAGCTGTTCAAAGACTTCGCCAAATACAGGCATTACCTGTGTCATAAGAACAAGCAGTACCGCAAACAGCATACAAATCAGAATCAGAGGATAGGTCAGCGCTTCCCGGATGCTGCGGGTGAGCGATTCCTGCCGTTTGTAATAATCACAAAGCGATGACATGACCTCCTCAAGGGTGCCGGAGCGTTCTCCGATCTCTGTCATTTTTATAAAATATTCTGGAAAAACACCGCTTGTAAGCAGTGCTTCAGCCAGTTCACCCGTCTCTTCGAGGGAACTGTAAATGGCTCTTATTATGTTGCGTCCCTCTCCCTCCGGCATATCCTCCTGCATGATGGAAACACCTTCCAGCACCGAAATACCGGAATGAAGAATCATGGCCAGCTGACCGGAAAAGGCAGATAGCTCGTTGTCTGTTAACATTTGCTTCATAGGTCCTCCCTGTTTTGTATTCGATCATATTGTAAGATTCCTGTAAAGAATGAGATTCCTGGCCTATGGAATCTGTATAGGTTGTCTGGACAGCGTATGCAGGTAATGCGAGTGTCAGCGGACATATTGCAGAATATAATTGCTTCCGTCTCCAATGTAGTCGCGGATATTTTGTTCTTCACCGAGTGCGGAGGCAAAGGTCGGGTCCATCATTTTCCATTCTCTGCCATTAAATTCGACGGCATTCTTTACCCAGCCGATGGATTCCATATAGACGTCAATCCAGGCATGGTGGATTTCACCGCTGTAGCCGATGGACAGTTTGGCGGGAATGGACAGGGACCGCAACATAGCGACAGACAGTGCTGCGTAGTCAAAACAGATTCCTGTCTTGGTGCGAAGGGTGTCATCCACATCCGGAAGATAACCGGATTCTACGGTGGCAGCTTTTTCCTCGTCATATGTAATATTTTCCGTGACATACTGGTAAATGGCAGTCAGTGCTTCCAGATCTGTTTTGGCGTCTGCGGAAAGCTCTGCAGCAAGGTGAATTGCATCATTGTCTTCGGAAAAATCCACATACTGATTTGGGTATAGAAAAGGAAGAAATTCACTTTTCAGTTCCAACGTCAGTGAATGAGTGAGCAGCGATACGTACTGGTCTCCGCCGACATTTTCAAAAGCAAGGACAATGTAGCTTCCGTTTCCAGCAGTTAAGGGAAAGACAGCGGGAGCATCTGCGTTGTCCAGAAAATATTTATAAATGACCTGATCGGGTCCGGTCACCTGTATGTTTATTGTTTTTCCGGGTTCTGAGAGTCTGCCTGTAAAATAGCCGTCCGAAACATTGGTAAAATCAAGTGTGAGAGCTCCGGCAGTCACAGTATCCTGATCACCGGATACAGGTACAAGCACATGTGTGACACCGGGCTTGTATGCGCCGACCTCGTTTGATTTTTTATCTTTTCCGGCTTGTCCGCAGCTGCAGCAGCAGATACAGATCAGAAATGCGAGCGCCGCACAAAGAACCCGGCGGCAACAGATTCGTTTCATATTATTAATAGAAAGTACTCCTTCAATATAGTAGAATTTGTTATTATTTTGCAGTTTTTTGCAGGAGATGTCAAGTGTTAAGAAGCGGATTCTTTTTTTGGAATAATTTTGGAAAAAGTGGTTGACAGCTGAAGAAATGGGGATTAGAATAAATGTAAATAAATCAGATATAAGGGCAAACCCGTTGAAAAGCGGGGACGCAAAGCCAGGGGTCTAAGGTCTGCGGACTATGATAGCCGGTTGCCACATTCTTTGATGCATGTGATAGATATCGTATGGGTCTGACATTGTTGAGTGATTTTTGGATTCTTGACAGGTCGAGTGAGAATGCGTAGTTGGTAACCGCTGAATATATATATTTAGTGGTTATTTTTGCGTTTAGCTTTTATGTCGAGTGCTATATTATTATATATTATATAAAGGAAAAGATGTATCAGGAGGAGATCACGATGAAGGGGAAAAGCGTAAAGGATTTATTTAAGAAAACATCGGTTAAGATTGGAAGTGTGGTACTTGCAGCAGCGATTGTAGCAGGAAGCCTGTGGGCTGTGAATTCTCAGAATCATATGGTGCCAGAGCTCGTGACCTTTGTAGATACAGACGGAAGTGTATCAATTGAGGGGGATGGAGTTCCGCTTGCGGCTCCGAAGGTTACAAAGTCTACAAAGACGAAAAAGAAAACAAAGAAAATCAAACTGAAAAAGGCTTCCAAGAAAACATATAAGAAAAAAGGAAAATCAACCACAAAGAAAAGTACAAAGAAATCCAAATCAGGAAGTACTTCCACCACAACGGTTACGGTTGTTGCAACGAATGTAATGAACCAGTATAAGAAAGGTTCTAAGGTGAACACACAGGTTACAACGACAAAGACGACTGTTACAAAGACTGTTATGTCTCAGCAGGCAGAGACTTTGCAGAAAGAGCTGGCATCCAGCTCAGGCAACGTATCAGTGGCAACACTGGCTCCGCTTGTAGACAGCCGCGTTGCAAATGCATTTAATACACTTGGCTTTTCTATTAAGATGAATAGCAGTGTTTCTTATTCGGGATTGTTTGATGCGAGAAGCCGCTCCATTACTCTGAAAAGAGCAGATTCCACGATTTACCACGAGCTTGGACACTTCCTAGCGTTCATTGCAGGAAACTACGATATGTCGGCAGAGTTCAAGAATATTTACAACCGTGAGAAATCGAAATACACAGCATTCAACAAAGCATACGTGCTTTCTAACAGCTCTGAATATTTTGCAGAGTCTTTCAAGAATTATACGTTAGAGCCGGCTGCTCTTCAGGCTTCCAGACCGGAGACCTACAAGGCAATACAGAACGCACTTTCCAAGGTGACTGACAGCCAGGTATCAAGAATCTGGAATGTATATAAGACGGTATGGCAGTCATAAGTGTCTGCGCAAAATCACAAAACAGAATCTAAAAGGGCTGCTGCAAAACCAAATCGTTTTGCAGCAGCCCTTTTTCATGCGTAAATAGGAAAGAGAACAGTTTGTAATTCCATTTGACAGTGATTGAAGCGAAGTGTAAATTAACAAAATTCGCAAAGTGTATTTTGTTTGGTTGACAAGAAAAAGTAAACAAAAGTATAATAAATCATATACCAGGAATTGGAAGAAAGTGGGGTGTTTTCATTGATTTTAAATGAGCAGGCGTTTCCTGTAATTGAACAGATTACAGCAGGGATGCCGGGTGGCTTCTTTATTTATCATGCAGATCAGAACGAAAAGCTGATCTATGCAAATATAGCGCTTATTCGCATGTTCGGGTGTGAAAGTCTGGATGATTTTAAAGAGTATACAGGCTATACGTTCCGCGGGATGGTTCATCCGGAAGATTTCGAAATGGTAGAACAGAGCATTCGTCATCAAATTAGTGAAAAAGACCTTGATTTTGTAGAATACAGGATTGTCCGCAAAGACGGGGAAATCCGCTGGATGGAGGATTACGGGCATTTTGTACATACCAATAAATATGGGGATATTTTTTACGTATTTCTCGAAGATGCGACAGAAAAATATTTAAAAAAACAAAAAGATGAAGAAGCGAAAATTCTGATGCAGGAAAAGCTTGGAGCGCTGGAGAAGCTTGCGCATGAGACGACTTCGCTGAATATTGTTCATGAGATGCTAGGATCTGGCAAATGGAGCATGGAATTTAATGAACAGGGGAAGATGATCCGCGTTCTCTGGAGTAAACAGTTCCGGCGTATGATTGGCTATCATGACGAAACAGATTTTCCGAACACGCTGGAAGCGTGGAGCAATCTTCTGCATGAAGAGGATAAAGAGCGGGTTCTGAAAGAATATTATGACACGATTCATGATTATACGGGTCAGAAAAAGTATGATGTGGAGTACCGTCTTCTGACAAAAACGGGTGGTTATCACTGGTATCGCGCTACGGGTATGCTTTCCAGACGCAAGGATGGGTCGCCAATTACATACGTCGGAATGTTTGTTGATATAACTGCGCAGAAGCAGCTGGATCAGGAGCTGATCCAAAAACAGAAGCAGCTGGAGGAGGCGCTTGAGAAGGCACAGCGTTCCGATCAGGCCAAAACAGTATTTCTCAACAATATGTCACATGATATCCGCACGCCAATGAATGCGATTATCGGTTTTTCAAATCTTGCCTTGCTTCATATGGAAAACAGAGATCAGGTCAGAGAGTATTTGTCGAAAATTGTGGTATCGAGCAATCATTTGCTGGAGTTGATTAATGATGTGCTGGATATGAGCCATATCGAGAGCGGCAAGCTACAGATTCAGGAGCAGGATTGTAACATTCTGGAAATACTACGTGATTTGCAGACGATTGTACAGGCAGATGTACAGGCAAAGGAGCTGGAATTTTCAATTGATACAGTCAATGTGCAGCATGAAGTAGTTCTGTGTGACAAGCTAAGGCTGACAAGAGTTCTTCTTAATATTGTCAGCAATGCTTTAAAGTTTACACCGAAACGGGGCTGTATCCATGTCTGTGTGACGGAAAAAGGTGAGAGGCAGGAGCAATATGTGTCTTATGAAATTCGGGTGAGGGATACGGGGATTGGTATGAGCCGTGAATTTCTTGCGCATATTTTTGAACCGTTTGAGCGTGAGAGAACGTCTACGGTCAGTGGCATTCAGGGAACCGGCCTTGGTATGCCAATTACAAAGAATATTGTAAATATGATGAACGGCACAATCACAATAGACAGTGAACAAGGAAAAGGGACAGAGGTTACACTTTGCTTTTTGTTCCGGGTGCCGCAGTGTATCTGTGAACCGGATTGTAAGCCAGAGAAAAATGAAGCAGAGGTGTCGTTTTGTGGGAAACGCATTCTTCTGACTGAGGATAATGAGCTGAATCAGGAGATTGCAATGACGATTCTGGAGGAGGCCGGGTTTGAGGTCGACGTAGCAGAAAACGGAGCAGTTGCAGTTGAAAAAATGAAGAACTCAGCTCCGGGCACGTATGACGTTATTTTAATGGATATTCAAATGCCAGTGATGGATGGGTATGAGGCGACTGCAGCGATCAGAAGCCTTGAAAATCAGGCGCTTGCGCAGACTCCGATTATTGCAATTACTGCGAATGCATTTGTGGAGGATAAAAGGCGTGCCATTGATGCGGGAATGAACGGGCATCTTGGTAAGCCGATTGAAATTGATAAATTGATAACTGCTTTACAAAATATTTTTGCTGGTTCGTGTGAAAAGCAGAATGATTACAGGTGCTAGATATACAAGTACGGATCAGGCTGTCATAAAAAACTGCCACACAACAGAGATTCTGAGGGTTGATATGCTCAGGTTCAGATCTGTTGTGCGGCAGTTTTTTTATTTTATAAAATATAATTATTGCGTATCATCGTCCGACGAAAATTGAGTTTTTTCAGAAGGCATATACTTTTTAAAAATTCGATTCAGAAAAAAAGAATTAGCAAATGCAATCAATGCAAACCCGCACACAATCCAGACTAGAATTCCGTACCAGAGTGTATACGCATTCCAAAATGTCAGGAAAACGGAGCCGACGATGAGGAGCATCATGACAAGGGTACGCGGGAAATCGGCGATTGCCATGATAAATGCATTGCGGAAGGTAACAGCAATGCTGTTTTCAAATCGGGATAATAACGGAAATATGTAAATAAGCTCCATCACGTAAAGAATCGTGATTGCAGAGATCAGTACGAGAAACACTGCTCCAAAGGAATTGTCAGAATGGTTTAGGATATAGATATCAAGTCCCAGAACACTTCCCGCGAACAAAAGTGCAACCCAGATGATAGTCGCTTGCCGGAAATTTTGCCGAAAGGATTTCAGGAAAGAGCGAACGACGTATCCTTCCTCATTTGCAGCCATTTTCAGAGTTACATAATAAAGGGCCGTTGTGGAGGCGCCAATGGTGAAAACAGGAAGCGAACAGAGAAGGAAAATGAGGTTGAGAATCATCAGATCTGCAAGCCTGCCCATTGCACGGAAAAAGGCGTTATCCATATTAAAAATATTCTGCATAAAATCACTCGCTTTCTTGGTTGAATTAAAATTACTGTCCTCATTATAGGGGATATTGGACAAAAAAGCAACGAGCAGTTCTTTGGCTTTCCGAAAGAGTTTTCGGACGGTCAGTCATTTTACAGGTGGTCATTTAAAAGAAATAAATAGAATAAAATTTATTTTCGTTACCATTTTGTGACATTGACAGTGTATCATACATTTAGTAAACTTGTTATAAGAAAAGGATTTTATTAAGAATGAAATTAAAATGCTATTTTGACAGGCAAATATTCGTTTGCTTTTGGCCTAAAAAGTTAAAAGCAGTTATATGGAACAAAACCATTCAGAGGATGCGAAACCCATTTGGGGTTCGTGCGCTTTGAATGGTTTTTTGCGTGTGCTTGTCTTTTTGATAGCGTCGGGGAGGAGATACAGGGAATGAAAGGGAAACAGGTATTTGTTCTTGAAATCAACAGTACGGAACGCCAGAGCTGGCAGGGAAATGTGGAATGGGTGCAGGGAAAGAAAAAGAAATCGTTTCGGAGTGTTATGGAGTTGCTGCGCTTAATTGATTCTGTTGTGTGTGACGAGGCGCCGCCTGCTCTTGACGAAGAAACTGAGCTGATAAATGAGTAGGATGAGGACATATGAAAAAAGTGAAAATGCAGTTATTTGGAAGTCTTCTGCTGAGTTGTGACAGTGGTAACCTGGGGGAAGAAAAACTTCGTTCCAACAAACTGACACGTCTTTTAGCATATCTTCTGATTCACCGGGGCAGTGCGTTGACACATCATCAGTTGATTGAGGTGTTTTGGGAAGATGCCGGTAAAAATCCGGAAGGGGCTTTGAAAAATATGATGTACCGGGTTCGAAACGAGCTTAAGGCGCTTGGAAAGGAAAAGTTTATCTGTACAGTGCCGGGGGCTTACCGCTGGAATCCTGAGATTGAGGTGGAAACTGATTATGAAGCTTTTGAGCAGATGGTAGCTAAGCTTCGCGCAACAGTCGACCAGCAAGAGCAGGAAACGCTGTGCCGCAGCATCATTGCCGGATATAAAAACAATATTACGGCAAAGATTGCGGATGAATCTTGGATATTGCCGAAGGTGATCTGGTATCAGTCTGCGTATCTGGATGCAGTCAAACAGTTATGTACCATACTGGGACCAGAAGAACGCTGGAGTGAAGTGGAAATGATATGCCATCATGCATTGCAGGTAGATGCTCTGGATGAGGATATTCATTGTTATCTGATTCGCAGTCTGAGTGGACAGAAAAAGTACGATCTGGCACTTACACAGTACGAAAAGGCAAGCCGGCTGTTTTATGAAAATATGGGAATCCAAAATCCGGAAAAGCTTCAGGTGGTATTTAGTCAAATAACGACAGAAACAGGGGAACAAAGGACAGATATCGGGAAATTTCTGGAGGAGGCAGGCGAACAGATTGGAATGCAGGGCGCTTTTTTCTGTGATTACCAGATTTTCCGTCAGATTTATCAGATGGAGATGAGACGTATTAATCGCCTTGGGATTGCTGAGTTCATTATACTTTTTACGCTTCGGAGAAAGTATCGAATCCAAACTGGTGAAAAGATAGATCACGGAATGATTGAAGGGATGAATATTCTTGAGAGGGTAGTTCGTGCTTCTCTGCGAATGGGAGATGTGGCAGCAAAGTATAGCCCGATACAGGTGGCGGTGCTCCTGCCTATTTGTACGTATGAAGCAGGCGTCCAGGTGGCAGATCGGATCTGCAATAATTTCCGGGAGAGTATCGGGAAACGGAGACTGGAATTGCTGTATGAACTCGCAGAGCTTTCGCCTCCTGGATAGAAAATGGAAAGGAACGATATATGCAGCAAGAAAAGATAGATGGCAGAGTATATCCGATGAATGCGATCCGAGTCTGTATCGACGAAGAAAACGGAGATCTGAAAGGCAGGATATACAGCAAAATGAGTGCAAAGCCGTTAAGGTTCCGCAATTGTACAGAAATGTTTCTCATTGCAGATCAGCTGTTTGACGAATGTGGATATCCACAGACGTTTCAGGAAAAGAGGAGCTTTCAGGATGAAACGAGCACGGCACATTATGCACGGCCGAAAGTGCGCCGGGAGGATGAGGAGGTTATGAAACAGTGCGGTGTATGTCGCACGGTTGATATTCTGGTCCGCAGCCGTAGAAGAGCGGGGTGGCAGGGCGTTTTGAGCTGTGGAGATGCACGGCCTCCGATGGAGTTTCAAAGCGAGATGGAATTGTTGAAATACCTTGCTATGGCACGAAAGACATAGATAGGAGTATGAGAATCCGTAAAAGAGTCTGAGAAAATGTAGGGTTGTTTTTAGATTTGAATTTGAGGAATGGGAGGAACAGATAATGAAGAAAAGACCTGAATGGAGAAAGGCGCTATCGGTAATGCTTGCAGTTTCGATGATGCTGCAAAGCTGTACTGTGGTTTCTGCCGGGGAAACTGAGGCTGAGATTATCGTAGAGCACGAAGGGCAATCATCAGGAAATAAGGAAACAGAATCAAAGAAATCGGATTTTCCGGAGATCAGTATTGAATCGGTTACGACTGAATCAAACATCGAAGGAGAAGATATAACAAAGTCAGAAGCACAGAAGGATGCTGTTTTTACAGTGACCTTTGATGCGCATTCTGCAGATCATGGCGTGATTCGTGTGGGCAAAACGGACTTGAATGAAGATGCCCTTTCTTCCTATAAAAAAGAGGTTAAGGGTAACGGAAAATATACGTTCCAGGTAACTGCCGCCGACGGCTATATAGTGGACCGGGTGACGGCAGATAATCAGGAGATACCCAGGGTAGCTGATAAAACGGATACGTATGAAATAGCGGCGGTTGCGAGGGACACAGTAATCGCAGTTACGTATAAGGAGCGAGAGAGTCAGGAGACAAATGATACGGTACAGGGATTTCAGCGTGCAGCACTGACGGTTGGACAGCAGTCCTACATTATGGGTCAGGAAGGAAGTGAGCACACATGGGATATTCTGGATGAAACGATAATATCTGTCGTAAGTACAGATGGAGCGCTCGCAGAACTGAAGGCCAATGCAGAAGGAATCGTATATATTGCACATTCTTATGTGGCAAACGGCGAGAGTGATATACGGATGGAAACCTTTGAGGTGACGGTTACGGCAGCCGGGCAGTCAGCGACGGAAGCACCAGAAACAGAGAGTGTTGAGGAGCCAGAAGCACCGGAAACAGAGAATGGTGAGGAGCCAGAAGCGCCGGAAACAGAGAGTGTTGAGGAGCCAGAAGCGCCGGAAACAGAAAATGGTGAGGAGCCAGAAGCGCCGGAAACAGAGAGTGTTGAGGAGCCAGAAGCGCCGGAAACAGAAATGACCGAAGCACAGGCAGACATGGTAGAACATGCGGTGGCATTTGAAGTGTCAGAGGGAGCTGTTGTTACGGTAGATGGTGTGGATGCAACTAATACAATAGCAGTGGCAAAGAATGGAGCCATTGAGTTTACAGTAATTGCAGACGAGGGCTATGAGGTTACGGATGTTTTGGTTGAAGGAACCGGAAAAGCCGGGCTCAATCAGGCGACCAGGGAGAACGATAATTATATTATAGAAGGAATCCTGACGGATGACACTGTGGTGCGTGTAAAAACGCAGGCAGTGATTTCGGAAGCAGAGGGGCAGGATGGCATAAAGAAAGCAGCGGCAAGATCTGCTCTTGCACCGATGGCAGCAGAGGCCGGAATTATGGCGGCAGCTGACAACGCAGAGACCATTGTGATTGGTGAGACGCAGAAGCTTTATGGGACTACGGACGGGAACAGTCATGAATGGACAACCGGAGATAGTAATATAGCTGTTGTTTCAGGAAGCGGAAGTACCGGAACGGTACAAGGAATAAACGCAGGGACAGTTACAATCACACATAGGTATAATAAAGGAAAAAAATGGACGAGTGAAACTTTCCAGGTAACAGTAGTGGGAACTGAGTATACCTTGACATTTCACGCGAATGGCGGTTCAAATGCTCCTTCCGCAATAACAGTAGCGTACGATGCAGAAAACAAGGAGGTCATTCTTCCGGATCAGGGAAGTATGAGACGCGATGGCTATACATTTATGGGCTGGGGAGAAACGGAAAAGTCCGGTATGGCAAATCAGTCGAATGGCGGGGATGTGACAATTTATCCTGCCGGATATACGTGGCTGATTGAGGAAAATAAGACGCTGTATGCAGTCTGGGCTCAGAAAAACAGAGAGGCATATTATTTTGTAAGGTTGGATGGAAACATTCCGGACGAACCGGGAAATTATGGAGCAAGTGATTATACGGATGAGTTAGAAAGCATGAAAGGAATTGTCAAATATGACACTTTTTATGCTGATACAATTAATGGCGTAAATGACCATCTTGGAACAATTCCGAGCACCAGAGCTATCCGCGAAGCTTGCAATGCGAAGGCTAGTAAGATTCGTTTTGGAGATGGAAGCGGTTATATTCCATGTCAGACGGATAGTGAATTTGAAGAAAAGTATTATGTGCTTTGGTATGTAATTAAGCAGAGTATTCATGTTGACGGTGTATTGCTGAAGAAGAATTTGTATAATGTGATCTATAATCCAAATGCTCTGGAAGGCCAATATACAGGAACGGTTCCAATCGGAGCACAGTATGCGCAGGGAATAAGGGTTACTGTTTCTGGCACAGATTTGAAAAGAGATGGCTATACATTTTTAGGCTGGTCAAGGGATCCGTATGCATCAGAACCTGAGTATGTGCAAGGGAATACGTTCGCGATGCCAGGAGAAAACGTTGTTCTGTATGCAGTCTGGAGACCAAATAATAATACGGCTTACAAGGTGGAGTATTATTATCAGAAGGAAGACGGGAGTTATCCGGACCAAGCGACGCTGACAAGTAGTATGCGTTACGGGGTAACAGATCGGACGGCACGTGTGACGGGTGCAGATAAGACGCCGGATGCGGCTTATCCGAATTATACAGAGGACAGTACAAATGACAAGAAGATTTATGAAGCTATCGTAAAAGCGGATGGAAGTACTGTGCTGAAGGTATATTTTAAACGTCAGATCAATATAGCAGGTACAAAAACATGGATTGCTCCGGTGGGCAGCGAGCATCCGGAGATTGTCATTTATCTGTTGAGGGATGGCAAAAAAATTCAGGAGGTTTCTCTTGCGGGACAGACAGAATACTCTTTCGGGAAGTTTGATCAGTTTGATGAAGAGGGAAATCCGTATGATTATGCGGTTGAAGAAGCTGCAGTAAACGGCTATACAACGACGTATCAGGGATACAATATCACAAATACAATTGTACAGGATCACAGTATTGTGGTAAGCGGAACAAAGACTTGGGTAGTCCCGGCAGACACGGAGGTTCCGTCCATCACAATCAATCTTTTGAGAGATGGAGTGCAAATTGATTCTGTGACACTGGAACCAGGAACCACAGAATATACGTTCTCGAATCTTCCGAAGTATGCTCTGGATAACGGGGGAGACAGTCATGTATATGAGTATACGGTAGAAGAAAAAGCTGTAGCGGGTTATACAAGTGTTCAAAACGGCAACAATTTTACAAATACAATCGCACAGGATAACAGCGTATCGGTAAGCGGAACGAAGACGTGGATTGATCCGGTTGGAACGAAACATCCGGAAATCACAATTTATCTGCTGCAAGACGGTAAAAGGGTAGCTTCGACGACACTTGCAGACGGCGAGACGGAGTATACCTTTGAGAACCTTGAGAAGTATGATTTAATCGACGGTCATGTATATCAGTACACGGTGGAGGAAACGCCGGTAGAAGGCTATGCTTCTGTCCGAGATGGTTATGACTTTACAAATACAATCAATCAGGACAATACGGTAAGCGTAAGCGGAATCAAGACATGGATAGCGCCGGGAGGAACGGAATATCCGGAGATTACGATCAATCTGCTTCAGGATGGTGTGAAGATCGACAGTCAGACCCTTGCAGACGGAACAACGAGCTATGCGTTTACAGAGCTTGAGCGGTACGATCTGGAAGACGGGCACGCGTATGAATACACTGTGGAAGAAGAAGCGGTAGAAGGTTATACGAGTGTACAGAGCGGAAATAATTTCACAAACACGATTGCCCAGGATACCAGCGTAGTGGTAAGCGGAACGAAGACATGGATTGATCCGGAAGGAACGGTTCATCCGACGATTACGGTGACACTGCTGCAAGACGGTGAGGCAATTGACAGCCGTCAGCTTGCGGATGGAACGACAGAGTATACGTTTGAAAACCTTGACAAGTATGATCTGAGCGACGGTCATGTATATCGTTATACTGTGAGAGAGGAAGCGGTAGAGGGATATACGAGTGTACAAAACGGATACGATTTTACAAATACAATCGCGCAGGATACCAGCGTAATTGTAAGCGGAACAAAGACCTGGATCGACCCGGTAGGAACAGTACATCCGACGATCACAATCAATCTGCTCCGTGACGGCAAGAAAATTGACAGCAGGGAACTTGCGCACGGAACAACGGAATATCGTTTTGAGAATCTTGATAAGTATGATTTGACGGACGGTCATGTATATGTATATACGGTGGAAGAAGAACCGGTAGAAGGTTATTCCCGTAGACAGAACGGAACAGATTTTGTGAATACAATTGCGCAGGATATCAGCGTATCAGTGAGCGGAACGAAGACGTGGATTGCACCGGAAGGCATGGAACATCCGGAAATCACAATCCGCCTGCTTCGTGATGGCAAAGAGGTAGATGCTGTTACACTTGCAAATGGTGAGACAAAATATGCATTTGAAAACCTTCCGAAGTATGATCTGAGGGATGGTCATGTATATGTGTACCGTGTGAAAGAGGACCCGGTAGCAGGTTATACAGGCACGCAGAGCGAAAATGATTTCACGAATACGATCGCCCAGGATAGCAGCGTATCGGTAAGCGGAACGAAGACGTGGATTGATCCGGAAGGAACGGTTCACCCGGATATTACAATCAACCTGCTTTGCGACGGCGAGAAATTAGATTCTGTTACACTGAAAGACGGAACGACTGATTATGCATTTACAGGACTTGACAAATATGACTTAAGTGACGGCCATGTATATGAGTATACAGTAGAAGAGGAAGCCGTAGCGGGTTATACAAGTACACAGAACGGAACTCATTTCACAAACACGATTACGCAGGATAAGAGCGTATCGGTAAGCGGAACGAAGACGTGGATTGATCCGGTTGGCACGGAACATCCGGAAATCACGATATATCTGCTTCGTGACGGTGAGAGAGTTGCTACGACGACAATTGCAGACGGCGAGACAGGGTATGTATTTGAAAACCTTGATAAGTATGATCTGACGGATGGTCATGTATATCAGTATACCGTGGAGGAAGCGCCGGTAGAAGGCTATGCTTCTGTCCGAGATGGTTATGACTTTACAAATACAATCAATCAGGACAATACGGTAAGCGTAAGCGGAATCAAGACATGGATAGCGCCGGGAGGAACGGAATATCCGGAGATTACGATCAATCTGCTTCAGGATGGTGTGAAGATCGACAGTCAGACCCTTGCAGACGGAACAACGAGCTATGCGTTTACAGAGCTTGAGCGTTACGATCTGGAAGACGGGCATGCGTATGAATACACTGTGGAAGAAGAAGCGGTAGAAGGTTATACAAGTGTACAGAACGGAAATAATTTCACAAACACGATTGCACAGGATAAGAGCGTATCGGTAAGCGGAACGAAAACGTGGATTGATCCGGAAGGAACGGTTCATCCCACGATTACGGTGACACTGCTGCAAGACGGTGAGGCAATTGACAGCCGCCAGCTTGCGGACGGAACGACAGAGTATACGTTTGAAAACCTTGACAAGTATGATCTGAGCGACGGGCATGTATATCGTTATACTGTAAGAGAGGAAGCGGTAGAGGGATATACGAGTGTACAAAACGGAAATGATTTTACAAACACAATTGTACAGGATATGAGCGTATCAGTAAGCGGAACGAAAATCTGGATCGACCCGGAAGGAACGGAGCATCCGGAGATTACGATCCATCTGCTTCGCGACGGTGTACCGTACGATATGAAGACGCTGCAGAACGGACAGACGGGTTACTCTTTTACGGGTCTTCCGAAATATGATCTGAACGATGGCCATGTATATGAATATACGGTGGAAGAGGAAGACGTAGAGGGTTATACGGGTACACAAACCGGAAACGACTTTACAAATACGATCATGCAGGATCACAGTGTTGTGGTAAGCGGAACGAAGACGTGGATTGCACCAGAAGGAACAGAACATCCGGAGATCACGATTACGCTGCTGCGAGACGGCGTGGAGGCCGGAACAACAACGCTTGCAGATGGTGAGACGGGGTATGCGTTTGAAAATCTTCCAAAATATGATTTAACCGACGGCCATGTATATCGCTACACGGTAAGAGAAGAGCCGGTGGAGGGATATACAAGCGTACAGAGCGGAACCAATTTCACAAACACAATCGCACAGGATAAGAGTGTGATTGTGAGCGGAACGAAGACGTGGATTGACCCGGTAGGAACGGTACATCCGAACATTACGGTCAATTTGCTGCGGGACGGCGTGGAGATTGCGAGCCGCACGCTTGCAGACGGCGAGACAGCGTATACATTTGAAAACCTTGATAAGTACGATCTGACGGACGGCCATGTATACGAGTATACAGTCGAAGAGGAAGCGGTAGAAGGCTATACCAGTGCAAAAAATGGAACTGACATTACGAACACGATTGCACAGGATAACAGTGTATCAATCAGTGGTATAAAAACCTGGGTTGACCCCGCAGGCACGGTTCATCCGGAGATTACCATTCAACTTCTCCGTGACGGAGAGGTGATACAGCGCCTGACGCTTGCAGATGGCGAGACAGAATATGCGTTTGACAGACTGCCGAAATATGATTTGACGGACGGCCATGTGTATGAATATACGGTGGAAGAAGTGCCGGCAGAAGGTTATACCGGAACGCAGGATGGAAATGATATTACGAACACCATCAATCAGGATTACAGCGTAGTCGTAAGCGGAACGAAGACCTGGAATATGCTCGAGGGTGAGACGTACCCGGCGATTACAGTCAACCTGCTCCGTGATGGCGTGATGGTCGACAGCCAGGTACTGGAAAACGGTGCGGCATCGTATACGTTTGAAAACCTTCCGAAGTATGCAGTAGGAACGGTTGACGGCTATACGGGCGCATACGATGGTCATGCATTTGTCTATACGGTAACTGAAAATGACGTACCGGGCTACACGAAAACGCAAGATGGTACAGCATTGACGAACACGGCAGAGACCACTTCAGTAGAGGTTACAAAGAGCTGGCAGGATGGAGAAGGAAATGCACTGGCTGAGGAATTGATTCCAGAGGAACTTACGGTAACGCTGCTTCGTCAGGGCATGGCATATGGGGAGCCGGTGGTGCTGAACGATGCAAATGGATGGAGTTATCGTATCGAAGGTCTTCCGACGCATGATGAGACAGGAGCACCGTACAGTTATTCCGTAAGAGAAACGCAGATCGAAGGTTTCACAGGAACAGAAACCGTACAGGCGACCTTAAAGACGGCAGAGATCACAGAAGGCTATGAAGCAGCGCTTGTCAATGTAAGGAGTGATGAAACACCAGTTGAGCCGACAAAGACGCATACCGCTCCGAAGATTCAGGTAGAAGGAACGACGCAGATGGTAGAGGTCGGAGAGACCGTTACGTATGCAATTACGTATTATAATCACAATAATACGGCGGCTGATGTGACGATCACTGATACACTTCCGACAGGACTGGAATATGTGGAATCAGATCCGGAAGCAGAGGTTTCCGGTCAGACAGTCACATGGACGTTTGAACAGGTAGCTCCATTTACAGGCGGTACGGTAAATGTGACGGCCAGAGTGACGCAGGAAGCTCTGACGGCGGCTAATCCGGTTCTTGATAACCGGGCCGAAATCACATTGGGAGATGCACGGCAGGAGACGAATACAGACAGCGTAACTGTATATCATCCGGAGTGGACAGTTGATAAGACTGTAAGCGGAATGACAGGCGCAATGGGTGAGAATGGCGTACAGAGTGCCCGCGTGGGTGATGAACTGACGTATCTTGTAACAATTGCGAATACGGGAAATGTAACGATCACCAAGCCGGTAACAGATGTCTTTCTGATTGACGGCGAAGAGGCGAGACCGCAGCTGCATCCGACAGAAGAAAGCCAGGGCATTTATGAAAATGGAAGCATTACTCTTGCACCGGGCGAGACAGCGATTCTGATGTCTGTCTATACGGTAAAAGCAACGGATAACCAGTTGCTCAATACAGTGCGTGCAGGAAGCGAGCCGGAAGATCCGGAGAAGCAGGTACCGACCGATGTGGAGGACAATCCGGACTGGACGGTTGAAAAACAGCTCGTAAATGAAGGAACCGGAGCAAACAATGCATTTGTACTTGGTGAAACCGCACAGTTTGATATCACGATAACCAATACCGGTAATACAAAGCTTGAAAACCTTACGGTAAGCGAGATCGCGGGGGCTGTATTTGCAGAAGATCCGGAAGGACGTTATACGGTTGATGCACAGACGAATACAGCGATTGTGACACTGGAGGAACAGGAAGCCGTTACGATTCGTGCAGAATATACGGTCGGAGAGGCTGACCTGAACCGGACAGATCTGGAAAACGTTGCGACAGCAACGCTCGGGGAGAAAGAAGTTCCGAGCAATCCAGTTCCGTTTATACCGGAGGAGCGCAATCCGCGGCTTGAGGTTACGAAGACAGTCACCTCAGTACCGGCAGCGGCAGACGGAAAATATGTGGTTGGAGAAGAAATCACGTATCAGGTAACGGTACGCAATACCGGTAACTTGACAATGCAGGATCTCGATGTACTTGACACTCTGACCAGACCGGAAAATAATGGTACAGTCGTACCAAGTGGCTTTGAGGATGTGCTGGCGGCATTTGAAAATGCAATCCTTGCACCGAACGAAGAAGTAACCGTGACGTATTCTTATATTGTGACAGAGCAGGATCTGGGCGGTGAACTTGTGAATGCAGTTACGGCATCCGGTGCGCCCGCAGTACCGAATCCTGATCCGGAAAGACCGGACCCGAACCCGGGGAATGAGGACGAAGTGCCGGTTGTCACTGAGGATCCGTCAGACAGCAGCATTGTTGTGACAAAGCAGCTCACGGATGCGTTTGAAAATCCTGTTACAGTTGGCGCAGCAACCTTCTACGTATCACTGTTTGAAGATGAAGCGCTGACGAGACATGTAGGGGATGTCAGAGCAATCAATTTTACAGACACACAGGCAACCTCTGGCGTAACCTTTGACGGACTGCAGCGTGGCGTATACTACGTGGCAGAGACAGATGCGCAGGGTAATGTGCTCAGGGCAAATATAGAGCACGAAGGCGGACTGTTCTCACCGGCTTATGCGAACGGACAGCAGGTTACGATTGCGCAGAACGGAGCAAACGCCGCGTTTGAATTCTCGAATCAGTTCCTTGTTCTGCCGAGCGGTTACTACGCATACGTAACGAACCTTGCGATTACCAAACGCGTACGCAGCAGCCAGGGCAGGGCACAGAAATCAAACGAGACCTTCTATGCAGGTGTGTTCTTGGATGAGGCGCATACAAGGCTTGCGACGGAAGACGATGGCGTCAGCCAGAGCATTGTTCCGATCAGCATGTCAGGGAATGCCGAGGCAACCGTAAACATTGAGGTTGCAAATCCACAAGAAGGACAGAGAAGTTTCTATATTACCGAGGTATCCGCAGACGGAACACCGGTGGAGCAGATCGCGAACTTTGCATATGACTGGGAAGTAGAAAATGAGATAGTTACTGTAGAGAGCGATACGACAGATGCTTCTGTGACAATCACGAACACTGTGGTGGAACAGGATGAAGCGTATACCGACACTGTGATCGAAAATTCGTCTGAAAACACTGAGCAGAATGGACAGAAAGTGGAAAGCGCCGGAATGGCAAAGATGAATACAAAGAGCGTAAAAACAGGAGATGAAACACCGATCTTTGGATTTGCGCTGCTGCTGACAGCATCAGCACTGATACTGTTGATTCTTGAGGAAAGACGAAGAAGACGCAGATCAGGAAACAATCAGTAAAACGAAATAAGCAAAAAAAGGCCCGGCCCGCAGGAACAAATAAGGAACCTGCGGGCCGGGCTTTTTGGGGATTCTTGTTTTGTATATATTTAAAATAAGGTATTGGACGGAGGGTATTCTATAAATATTTTTCAACTACTTTTTCCGGGATACCATATTTTTCAGCTTCGAATCCATGCGCCGACTGGCATGGGTTTCTGTTTTTATTTTACCATGTCTGTCAGAGCCGTACAAATAAAATATATATAAACCATAAGCGGATTTTCAGCAGAATAGCGGAGCATATAAATATCTGTCGTTTTTCCACGAAAAAAATACGCAACTTCCTGTATTTTCAACGATTCGTAAATTGACAATAGAAGCGGTGGTGGGCTATAATTATATGATACGTGTATGCCCGGAGCCGCGGGATGGTTCCGGCAGCCGGATTTGTGATGTATGAATATACTATTCGGTATAATAGAAACGATCCGATTATTTAAAGGAGGCAGACGATGCTGTACGATAAGGTACCTACCAGTCTGAATTTTGTCGAACGTGAAAAGCAGACGGAAAAGTTCTGGAAAGAGAACAAAATTTTTGAAAAAAGTATGGAACAGCGGGAAGGCTGTGAGACCTACACATTTTATGACGGTCCGCCGACCGCGAACGGCAAGCCGCATATCGGTCATGTGTTGACCCGCGTGATTAAAGATATGATTCCGCGTTACCAGACCATGAAGGGAAAAATCGTTCCGAGAAAGGCCGGATGGGATACGCATGGGCTTCCGGTGGAACTGGAAGTGGAAAAGCTGCTTGGTCTCGACGGCAAGGAGCAGATTGAAGAGTACGGTCTGATTCCGTTTATTGATAAATGTAAAGAAAGTGTCTGGAAATACAAGGGTATGTGGGAGGACTTCTCCGGTACAGTTGGTTTCTGGGCAGATATGGATGATCCGTATGTGACATATCATGATGATTATATTGAGTCCGAATGGTGGGCCTTAAAAGAAATCTGGAACAAGCAGCTGCTTTATAAGGGCTTTAAGGTTGTTCCATACTGTCCGCGCTGCGGGACACCGCTTTCTGCCCAGGAAGTAGCGCAGGGGTACAAGACGGTGAAGGAGCGTTCTGCGATTGTACGCTTTAAGGCAGTTGGCGAGGATGCGTATTTCCTGGCGTGGACGACGACGCCCTGGACACTTCCGTCGAACGTCGGCCTCTGTGTTAATCCGGAGGATACGTACTGCAAGGTGAAGGCAGCTGACGGTTACACCTACTATATGGCACAGGAGCTCCTGGATAAGGTTCTGGGCCGTCTGGGAGATGAGGAAAAGGGAATTCCGGCTTATGAAGTCCTGGAAACTTATAAAGGAAAAGATCTGGAATACAGAGAGTATGAGCCGCTGTTTGCATGCGCCGGTGAGGTTGCGGCAAAACAGAGAAAGAAAGGCCATTTTGTGACATGTGACGGTTACGTTACGATGTCAGACGGTACCGGTATCGTTCATATCGCTCCGGCCTTCGGTGAGGACGACGGACGTGTGGGACGCAAATATGACCTCCCGTTTGTACAGTTTGTAGACGGCAAAGGAAATATGACAGAGGATACACCGTATGCGGGCCTGTTCGTTAAGGATGCGGACAAGCCGATTCTGGTTGATCTGGAAAAAGAAGGCAAGCTGTACGACGCGCCGAAGTTTGAGCATGAGTATCCGCACTGCTGGCGCTGTGATACGCCGCTGATCTATTATGCGCGTGAATCCTGGTTTATCAAAATGACAGAGGTCAGAGATGATCTGATCGCAAACAACAACACCATCAACTGGATTCCGGAGAGCATCGGCAAGGGACGTTTCGGTGACTGGCTGGAGAATGTGCAGGACTGGGGTATTTCAAGAAACCGTTACTGGGGTACTCCGCTGAATATCTGGGAGTGCGAGGACTGCGGTCATATGCATTCCATCGGAAGCCGCCAGGAGCTCTTTGAGATGAGCGGTAACGAGGCAGCAAAGACGGTGGAGCTGCATCGTCCGTATATTGACGAGATTACGATCAAATGTCCGCATTGCGGCAAAACAATGCACCGCGTGCCAGAAGTAATTGACTGCTGGTTTGATTCCGGGGCAATGCCGTTTGCACAGTATCATTATCCATTTGAAAATAAAGAATATTTTGAGGCGCATTTCCCGGCGCAGTTTATTTCCGAGGCAGTCGATCAGACAAGAGGGTGGTTCTATTCCCTGCTTGCAGAGTCAACGCTTCTGTTTAACAAAGCGCCGTATGAGAATGTAATCGTCCTTGGCCACGTGCAGGATGAGAACGGCCAGAAAATGAGTAAATCCAAAGGAAATGCAGTGGACCCGTTTGATGCGCTTGAGACGTACGGAGCCGATGCGATCCGCTGGTATTTCTATATCAACAGCGCGCCGTGGCTGCCGAACCGTTTCCACGGGAAGGCTGTGCAGGAGGGCCAGCGTAAGTTCATGGGAACTTTGTGGAATACGTACGCATTCTTTGTGCTGTATGCCAACATTGACAATTTCAATCCGATGAACTATACCCTGGATTATGAGCAGCTCCCGGTGATGGATAAGTGGCTGCTTTCCAAGATGTATACCATGATTCAGACAGTAGATGCCGATCTCGGCAATTATAAGATTCCGGAGGCGGCGAGAGCGCTGCAGGAATTTGTGGATGACATGAGTAACTGGTACGTCAGAAGAAGCCGTGAGCGTTTCTGGGCAAAGGGCATGGAGCAGGATAAGATCAATGCTTACATGACGCTGTATACAGCACTCGTTAATGTGTGTAAGGCGGCAGCGCCGATGGTTCCGTTTATGACAGAGGACATTTACCGCAATATCGTCTGCACTGTTGATGCATCCGCACCGGAGAGTATTCATCTGTGTGATTTCCCGGTTGTGGATGAGACACGCATTGATAAAGAACTTGAGCAGGATATGGACGAGGTGCTGAAGGTGGTTGTGATGGGCCGTGCTTGCAGAAACACTGCCAATATCAAAAACCGTCAGCCGGTTGCGCAGATGTTTATCAAAGCGCCGCATGCACTTCCGGAGTACTTTGTGGAAATTATCCGTGATGAGCTGAATGTAAAGAACGTGGAATTTACGCAGGATGTTAGTGCGTATACTTCTTATAATTTCAAGCCGCAGCTCAAGACCGTGGGACCAAAGTACGGCAAGCTGCTCGGCAAGATTCGCCAGGCGCTTCCGGAGCTGGACGGCAATGCGGCCATGGCTGATTTAAAGACAAACGGCGTTCTGAAGCTGGTGTTTGACGGCGAGGAGGTGCTTCTGACGCCGGAAGACCTGCTGATTGAGACGGCACAGGCAGAAGGATATATCTCTGAGAATAATGGAGATATTTCGGTTGTCCTGAGTACGGTTCTGACACCGGAACTGATTGAAGAGGGATTTGTGCGCGAGCTGATCAGCAAGATTCAGACCATGCGTAAAGAGGCAGGCTTTGAAGTTATGGATAAAATCCGCGTATCGGTAAAAGATAATGAAAAGATTCAGACTGTGATGCAGAAGTTTGAAAAAGAGATTCAGACAGACGTTATGGCAGATGAAATTGTATACGAAACGAGCGTCGGATATAGCAAAGAATGGAGCATCAACGGAGAAGCAGTAACGCTTGGCGTTGAGAAGCTGTAACAGACCGCACCATAGACTTCAAAGCGTGGAGCAGAGATCAGGGTATCGTTTTTTTGCAGGTAAAATCAGTTATTAAGATCATACATCCGGCTGGTGAGGGGTTGCCAGCCGGATGCCTTGTAGGTCCAGGGGTAGCGAAGAATGGAAAGGAAAACAAACCATGAATAAATTAATCGACAAGGAAGTATTCAAGGAGAGAGTAAAAGATAACGTAAAAACGCTTTACCGAAAAACCATCAGGGAGGCAGATCAGCAGCAGCTTTTTCAGGCAGTGTCCTACGCTGTAAAGGATGAAATTATCAACAACTGGCTGGCAACGCAGAAGCAGTACGAAATCGACGATCCGAAAACGGTTTATTATATGTCCATGGAATTCCTGATGGGCCGTGCGCTTGGAAACAACCTGATTAATCTGACTGCTTACAAAGAGGTAAAGGAAGCGCTGGAGGAAATGGGCTTTGACCTCAATGTGATCGAGGATCAGGAGCCGGACGCAGCGCTTGGAAACGGTGGCCTTGGACGTCTGGCAGCCTGTTTCCTGGATTCTCTGGCTACGCTTGGCTATTCTGCATATGGCTGTGGAATCCGTTATCGTTACGGAATGTTTAAACAGAAAATTGAAAACGGTTATCAGATCGAAGTCCCGGATAACTGGCTGAAGAACGGAAATCCGTTTGAGTTGCGCCGTCCGGAATATGCAAAGACCGTAAAATTTGGCGGATACGTGCGCGTTGAATACGACGAGAAGAACCGGAGAAACAATTTTATTCATGAGGGATATCAGTCTGTAAGGGCAATCCCGTTTGATATGCCGATTCTCGGATACAACAATAACGTTGTAAATACACTGCGCGTCTGGGATGCGGAGGCGATTGCAGATTTCCATCTGGATTCTTTCGATAAAGGTGATTATCAGAAAGCAGTAGAGCAGGAGAATCTGGCAAAGAATATCGTGGACGTGCTCTATCCGAACGATAATCATTATGCAGGAAAAGAGCTCCGGCTGAAACAGCAGTATTTCTTTATTTCAGCAAGTGTGCAGGAAGCGATTGCAAAATATAAGAGAACACATGACGATATCCGCAAATTCCATGAAAAAGTGACCTTCCAGTTAAACGACACGCATCCGACGGTAGCGATTGCGGAACTGATGCGTATTCTTTTGGATGAGGAAGGCCTTGAGTGGGACGAGGCATGGGAGATCACGACAAAGACGTGTGCTTATACGAATCATACGATCATGGCAGAGGCGCTCGAGAAATGGCCGATTGAGTTGTTCTCTAGACTGCTTCCGCGTGTTTATCAGATCGTAGAGGAAATCAACCGCCGCTTTGTTGAGGAGATCCAGAGAAAATATCCGGGCAATCAGGAAAAAATCCGGAAGATGGCTATCATTTACGACGGACAGGTAAAGATGGCGCATCTGGCGATTGCAGCAGGCTACTCTGTAAACGGCGTTGCAAGGCTGCACACGGAAATCCTGAAAAATCAGGAGCTGAAAGATTTCTATGAGATGATGCCGCAGAAATTCAACAACAAGACAAACGGTATCACACAGAGAAGATTCCTGCTTCACGCAAATCCGCTTCTGGCTGAATGGGTAACAGACCACATCGGTGATGAGTGGATTACAGACCTGACGCAGATTGCAAAGATGAAGGTTTACGCGGAGGACCCGAAGGCTCAGCAGGAGTTTATGAACATTAAATACCAGAACAAGCTGCGTCTCGCAAAATATATCAAAGAGCATAATGGAATCGAGGTTGATCCCCGTTCTATTTTCGATGTGCAGGTAAAACGTCTGCATGAGTACAAACGTCAGCTTCTGAATATCCTGCATGTGATGTATCTGTATAATAAAATCAAAGACCATCCGGAGATGGATTTCTATCCGAGAACGTTTATCTTCGGCGCCAAGGCGGCGGCAGGTTATCGCCGTGCAAAACTGACGATCAAGCTGATCAACAGTGTGGCAGAAGTAATTAATAACGATAAATCTATCAATGGTAAGCTGAAGGTGGTATTTATCGAGGATTACCGTGTATCGAACGCAGAGCTGATCTTTGCAGCAGCAGATGTTTCTGAGCAGATTTCAACAGCGAGCAAGGAAGCTTCCGGTACCGGCAATATGAAATTCATGCTGAACGGCGCTCCGACGGTTGGAACGATGGATGGCGCGAATGTGGAGATCGTTGAGGAAGTCGGCATGGAGAATGCGTTTATATTTGGCTTGTCGGCAGATGAGGTAATTCGCTATGAAAATGAAGGCGGTTATCATCCTACGGATTATTTCAATAACGACCAGGATATCCGCCGCGTGCTGATGCAGCTGATTAACGGCGAGTATTCCAGAGATACCGAGATGTTCCGCGATATCTATGATTCACTCCTGAACACAAACAGCAGCGATAAACCGGATACGTATTTTATTCTGGCAGATTTCAAATCCTATGCCGCAGCACAGGAGCGCGTGGAAAAAGCATACCGCGATGAAGCAGGCTGGGCAAAGATGGCGATTTTGAATATGGCTTGCAGTGGAAAATTTACGTCCGACCGTACGATTCAGCAGTATGTGGATGAAATCTGGCATCTGGACAAAGTAAAAGTTGAGGTAGATCCGGAGTCGTTTGAGGTTTAAGAAATAAGATGATAAAACAAGGTTGTTGCCGATGATGCAGCGGCCTTGTTTTCGTTGATACAGAAATTAACGTAACTTGAGGGACTGTTATTTTTTACACAGTATGTGAGCTGGCGTGTCTGCTACAGTATTTTTTTCTGTACAAGATTTTTTCTGTATAAACTGTGCTTTTCTGGCAATCCTATCATTAAACCGGTGAGGAATCATAATGATGAGGTGAATGATATGGATAAGAGAGCATTTAAAAACTTTATTACAAAGCGCAGCAGTATCTGGACAATCAGTCTTTGCATGACGGGCATTCTGGTGCTCGGCGGTATTGCAGCGGTAAATCAGACACGACAGAAAAGAGACACGCAGCAGGAAACAGAGCTTGATCAGCTGGCGTATCTGGAAGAAGAAATAGGTCCAACGGATGACATCGAGGATGCTTTGTTCCCGACACTTGAGGATAAGATGGCAAAAGATATGGCGAAAGAAGCTTCCGCAAATGGTCAGGCGGATGACAAGGATGCGCAGACAGCTTCCGCGGATGGACAGACAGACGACACACAGACAGCTTCCGTGGATGGTCAGGCAGACGGCACACAGACCGCCTCCTCAGATGGACAGACAGATCCAGCGCAGGCGGTTTCCGCGAATGGTCAGGCAGACGGTACACCGGTCGTTTCTGCAGAAGGCCAGGATGGAATGACAGATACATCAGCAGCAGAGGCATCTTCCAGCCAGATTATTTCGGAGCAGGCACTGGTTGCAGAGGGCATCAGTTTCACAGATGATAATTCTCTGATGTGGCCGGCAGCTGGAACAATTTTGCTGGACTACAGCATGGATGGAAGTATCTATTTTCCGACATTGAACCAGTATAAATATAATCCGGCAATTGTGATTGGCAGCGATACGGGAAATCAGGTTCTGGCAGCTGCAAAGGGAATCGTAGAGTCGGTATATATTGATGAAGAGACAGGAAATACACTGGTTTTGAATATTGGAGGCGGATATAAGCTTACTTACGGTCAGCTGAAAGAGATGGCGGTCGCACAGGGAGATGTTGTGGCAGAGGGAGCTCTGCTTGGATATGTCAGCGAACCGACCAAGTACTACAGTCAGGAAGGAAGCAACCTCTATTTTGCAATGACACAGAACGATGTTCCGGTAGATCCGGTTTTATACCTGGAATAAGATACCGGACAGAAACAGGAATGCTTTCGGCTGCCAGAAGAAGGACAGCAAATCCGGAAAATTATCTGCACGGATTTGCGCGCAGGGAGTATAATATATTGTATAGAATCTGCAGCCGGATTTTTACAGGCAGTATTTTGCACCGGCGGTGGCCATTCTGGAAAGGATGTGACGCCGCCGGTTTTGAGCGAGATACACCAGATGGTGCTGATGCCTGTTTCATTGAAACAGGGAAAAGTGACGATCAGCAGCGTTTTTGCATTGCGCCGGCTGCTTCAGATACAAGGGGTGGTTTGCGGTTGCTGTATGGCTTCTGCTGGCCATTCCGCTACATAGAGCAGGGGAAGGGACATGTTATGAATTATACATATGTAGTAAAATGTAGTGATGGGACGTATTATACGGGGTGGACAAACAATCTGGAAAAACGGATTCGGGTGCATAATGAGGGGAAGGGAGCGAAGTATACGAGGAGCAGAGGGCCTGTGGAGCTGGTTTATTATGAGGAGTTTGAATCAAAAGAGGAGGCGATGAGCCGGGAGGCGCGCATTAAGCGGCTTACGCGGAAGGAGAAGGAACAGCTGATAGGGAGATGTTTAATATAATAACAGGCAGCCGCATTTTTTATATGATACATGCAGCAGCCTGCTATTTTGTTACTTGGATGCTTTTTTAGTCCTCCTTTTTTAAGACAGCAGCTATGGCTGCATAAAGGAGGCCGCCTACGACCCAGACGATCCAGGTGGTGCGCCACTGGCGTTCGCGCAGTGTCCATACGAGATAGACGGCAGTGATGATTGGCCAGTAAAAACGGCTGAATATTTTAATACGGCGGTCTTTGGCACGCTCTTTTGGGGAGAATTTTCCTTCTTCAAGAAGCAGGTCATAGCTATCCTGTATGCAGCCGGAAACTGAAAAAATAAAAACAGCTGTTGCAATGAAAATCAGCAGAAGAATAACGGTAAAGCTGCCAGCTGCATCGGGCGCATCCACAAAGCCGGCAATCAGAATCGGAACAGCAGACATAACGCACAGGGAGATACCGATCACCTGCATGCGGGTATACGTTTCGCGAAAAGATTCCCTCTTTTCCTCTGCAATTCCGGCAACGCCGTATTCAAGCTCAAAATCAAAATTTTTGAGATAATGAAAACGTTTCATGCGGGATTCGTCAAAAACAGAAACTGCGATTCCGGCTGATACGAGCAAAAGAAGCAAAATGACTCCAAGTCCTGCGCTGAGCTCATCCGATAAAGGAAAAGAAGGCAGTTCCGAAAATCCCATAAGGGCCAGAAGCGGAGACGGACAGAGAATGAAAAGGGCAGCAGCAAGGCCCATCGATTTTCCGCTTCTTTTTTTACAGGTAAAATATTCATTTGCTTCCTGCACGGAGACCCTGGGGCCGCGGGAAGTTTCATGGATTTCCGAATCCGGGGCGTACTGCATTTCCTCCATGTCATCTTTTAACAGGAAGTCAGTGGTTACATCAAAAATCTGTGCCAGCTCCAGGATTTTTCCGATATCCGGAATGCTGGCAGCGATCTCCCATTTCGAGACGGACTGCCTTGTTACATTTAATTTTTCAGCCAGTTCTTCCTGAGACCAGCCGTTCTTTTTTCGAAGGGTAAGTATTTTTTCTGATAAAATCATAAAAGCCTCCATAGTTATAATTGTTCAGACGTCTGTTTTCAGGGGTTATCATAGCACTTTTTGCGGTTGCGTGCTACCAATCAGAGCAGGAAAATGCGCAACTGACGGTTGCAAAGGGGGTAAAATGCGGCGTTTCATATTTGTCTGTCTTTTAAGCTGGGGCTACAGTGCTTATGCGATGGAGGAAGCGCCAAATCAGGCAGAGCGTGTGGAAGGCTTTCAGACCGGGCTTCGTTCGCATCCCTGACAGAGGGAGTTTGGATATTGAAAGTTTGCTTGCAACAGGAAAACATGCATGGTAAAAAGAAACGCCCAGGGAACAAGTTCCCCAGGCGTTATTTTTATGATTATGCATGGCCTGCAACTTAGCCGAAGTATCTCTCCAGAAGCCCCTTGAATGCTTTGCCATGACGAGCCTCGTCGCGTGCCATCTCATGAACGGTGTCATGGATTGCGTCCAGGTTTGCAGCTTTTGCACGCTTAGCCAGGTCGAATTTGCCAGCAGTAGCGCCGTTTTCTGCTTCTACACGCATTTCAAGGTTTTTCTTTGTGCTGTCTGTAACAACTTCACCGAGAAGCTCTGCAAATTTAGCAGCATGTTCTGCCTCTTCGTAAGCAGCTTTCTCCCAGTACAAACCGATTTCCGGATAACCTTCTCTGTGAGCAACTCTTGCCATAGCGAGGTACATACCAACTTCAGAACACTCGCCTTCAAAGTTTGCGCGAAGGTCAGCAAGGATATCATCTGATACGCCCTTAGCTACGCCAACAACATGTTCTGCTGCCCATGTCATATCACCTGTCATCTCAGTGAATTTCTCAGCCGGTGCCTTACATACCGGACACTGTGCCGGAGCTGCATCTCCTTCATAAACATAGCCACAAACATTACATACAAATTTTGCCATAATTGTGATCTCCTTTTCTTTATCATAACCCTATATTAAAATCAGTAATGATTACTGTTTTAATATAGCATTTGATTTTTAGATTGTCAAGTGTATTTTAATATTATTATTACAAAAAATTCCAGTTTCTATTCTTACATATTTTATGGATTGTGCTCCAAAGTAATAGGTTCTTTCTGGCATTCGTGGCATACCCCATAGAAATTAGCATGAAACGCTTCTATTTTACCGGGCACATTTTCAACGGCTTTGCCAAGAAGGGAATGGATCTCCGGAATCCGGACATCATATACCTTGTGACAATGCGAACAGATAAAATGCTGGTGGGGGTCCATGTTGCCGTCGTAATGTTCCGCACTGTCTCCGGTGGAAATCCTGGATATTTCCCCGAGCTGTTCTAAAAGTGAGAGATTGCGGTAAACGGTGCCAAGACTGATATTCGGATACGCCTCCCGCAGACAGGTATAAACGGTGTCTGCGGTCGGGTGGTCTGTACGATTTTTTAAAAATGTTTTGATTGCTTCGCGTTGCCTGCTGTATTTTAAAGTACTCATAATCCTCTCCAAAACAGTAATAGTTATCAATATTTAATATAGCAGAAAGAAAATACCGTGTCAATTCTTTTCAAGTGGAGTATTTTGGGGTATGATAGAGGAGGCAGTAAATAAAAGGAGGGCAAATATGATATATGATGTAATTATCATCGGCTCCGGTCCGGCCGGTCTGGCAGCGGCTATTTATGCACAGAGAGCCAGATTGTCTGCGGTTGTTCTGGAAAAGGAATATGTGAGTGGCGGACAGGTTTTGAATACGTATGAGGTGGACAACTATCCGGGACTTCCGGGTATTGGAGGTTATGAACTTGGGATGAAGCTGCGGGAGCACGCAGAGAAGCTTGGCGCGCAGTTTATTAATATAGAAGCAAAGCATATCGCTCTGGAAGATCAAGGAAAAATAAAGGCGGTATATACGGAGCAAGAAGAATTCCGTGCACGTACGATCGTTCTGGCAATGGGGGCCAGATACCGCCATCTGGAAGTGCCGGGCGAGCAGGAGCTGACAGGAATGGGTGTTTCTTACTGCGCGACTTGTGACGGTGCATTTTTTAAAGGCCGAACTGTTGCAGTTGTCGGCGGCGGCGATGTGGCTGTCGAGGATGCGTTGTTTTTGGCCAGGGGCTGTGAGAAGGTATATCTCATCCATCGGAGAAATGAACTGCGGGCTGCGGCGATGTTGCAGGAGCAGCTTGAAAAATGTAATAATATAGAATTTCTCTGGGACACGGAAGTCGTATCCATTCCGGGTGAAGATCACGTAGAGGGATTGAGAATACGCAATAAAAAAGATCAATCCGAACGTGTTTTGGAAGTTGACGGTGTGTTCATTGCCGTCGGAACCATACCAAATACCGGAATCATTACAAAATTATTACATCTTGATAATAACGGGTGTATCGTTGCCGCAGAAGATGGAAAGACGGAAATTCCCGGAATATTTGCGGCAGGCGACATCCGAACGAAACAATTACGTCAAATTGTGACGGCTGTAGCGGATGGAGCGAATGTAATTACGTCAGTTCAGGGCTATCTAAACACACTATAAATCCAATTATTACCATATTGTTACTTATTTCTTTTGAAAAAATTAAAAAAATATTTAAAATGCTTGACATAAGAGCGCGTGTTTGTTATGATAAGCGTGTAATAAATGTAATAAATTCGTAACAAATACGAAGCATTTGTTTTGGGAGGAAGGGATAAGTAATGAAAAGAGGAGTATTACAGTTCACAGCGTGTTGTCTGGCAGCTGGGATGACGTTTACAGGAATGACTACTGTGGCGTTTGCAGCGAAGGACGTGACACTGGCAGGATTTTCCGGCATATCGACAGTGACTGTTGAAAATAGAGTGGCGCAGACAGAGACTTTTGAAACAGAGGCTTTCCAAACAGAATCTGTACAGACAGAGCCGCCGGTAGCAGAGACCGCAGCTGAGTCACAGACGGATGTGTCGTATGACGCACCAGCACAGACAGAAGTGCAGACAGAAGCACCGGAGACAGAGCCGGTTGTTGATACAAGCATGAGCGGGGAGATTGCTTTTGCACAGTGTGAAGAATATATTAATGTAAGAAGCAGCGCCAGCGCAGACAGCGAGGTTGTTGGAAAAGTATATAATAATGGTTCTGTTACCATTCTGAGTCAGGTAGGAGACTGGTACGAAGTACAGTCCGGAAATGCTACCGGATACGTAAAGGCAGAGTTCTTTGTGATCGGTGAACATGCACAGTCGATTGCCGATGAGGTTGCTTACAATGTTGCCACGGTTCACCCGGAAGCACTTGTGGTTCGCAGCCAGCCAAGCGAGGATTCCGAGCAGATCGGTATGGCATACAGCTCTGACCAGCTTGAGGTTGTTCAGTATGAAGGCGACTGGATGAAGGTTGCGCTTGGTGGCGATGTATATGGTTATGTAAATGCATATTATGTAGATTACGATACGTATTACCCCACAGCTGAGACGCTGGAGGAGGAGCAGGCAAGGCTTGATCAGGAATGGCTCAATTATCTGGCAGATCAGGAAGCAGAGCGTGCAGCAGCAGAGCAGGCTTACCTGGATGCAATCGCAGAGCAGGAAGCAGCAGAGCAGCAGGCGGCATGGGATGCAGAGTGGCAGGCCCAGCAGTCCAGCCAGACATCTCAGGACGCACAGGCATCCGCTGATGCAGCATATCAGGAGTACTTGGATGCACAGGCAGAGGCAGACGCAGCGACACAGCAGGCAGATGAGCAGGCAGTGATTGATGCTGCGAATGAGGCGCAGGCAGCATATCAGGCATATTTGGAACAGCAGGCAGCAGCAGATGCAGCAGCTCAGGAAGAGCAACAGCAGACTGAGCCGGTATATACCGAGCCAGAGCAGCCGAGCCAGCCGGATTACACGGAACCTGATTATTCAGAGCCAGACTATTCCGAACCAGATTATTCTGAACCGGAGCCGCCATCTTCAGGCTATACGCTTGGTCAGCAGATTGTTGATTTTGCAGTGCAGTATGTTGGTTGTCCATATGTATGGGGCGGTACAAGCCTGACAAACGGAGCAGACTGTTCCGGATTTACACAGTCAGTTATGGCAAACTTTGGCATTTACATTCCGCGTGTGGCAGCGGATCAGGCATACGGCGGCACACCGGTCAGCCTGAGCGAAATTCAGGCAGGCGATCTGCTCTTCTATGAAGGCGGCGGTGGAATCGGACATGTAACCATCTACATGGGCAACGGCCAGGTGGTACATGCCAGCACTTCAGATACAGGTATTATCATTTCTGATTACAGTTACCGAACACCGGTCAGTGCGAGAAGATACTGGTAAGTACATATTAAAAAGATAAAACGGGAGTCCACTGGTAACAGTGGGCTCCCTTCCTTACTCCGCGCTGAATTTTTCTTGCGTGATAAATGTGATGGTGGTATACTTGGCTCAAACAGGTTTCAGGAGACAAGGCTTATGAAGAAAAATGACTGGTACGATGCCGGAGACCAGATTAAAAAGCTGGTACAGGATGCTGTGGACAGTAAGGATTTTTCAGAATTGAGTGCGACGATTGCCAATGTGGTGAACGATACCGTAAACAGTGTGCAGTCCGCGATCAGGGAAAATCTTTCTCATAGATCTGCGAGTACAGAGAAGTCCGGGCGAAAAGAGGAAGCCCGTGATGTGTATCAGTATACAAACCGCCGGGCCGCGGAGCAGATTCGCCGCAACGTGCAGGAAAGGCGCCGCCGGGCTGCGCAAATGGAGGAAAAGAAAGCGAAGTTCCGGGGGTATGCTTCCTCCGGGGACGTGACGCATAAAGAACAACAAAAAGACCGTACACACGCCGTAAAAACAGTGAAGCTGCGGGTTCCGGGCGAGATTTCAGGACAGGTGATGAAATGGACCGGTTACAGTATTGGCAGTATGTGCGGATTTTCTCTTGCTATTCTTGCGATTGTCGCTTATGGGACAGGCATGAGCATTGTAGTTCCAGGTGGGATTCTGGCGGTTTGCTTCAGTGCATTTATGGCATTTGGAAATCTGGGCAGTGTTAGAGTAAGGCTGGCCAACCGTTTCCGCAGGTACAGAGCGGTGCTTGGGAATCGGACGTATTGTCTGGTCGAGGAGCTGGCGGCTGCCATCGGGAAAAGTGACAAATTTGTTCAGAAGGATCTGAAAAAAATGATTGGCCGCGGCTTTTTTAAAGATGGATATCTGGCCAGGCAGGAATCACTTCTGATAACAGATGGTACCACGTATCAACAGTACCTTGATACGCAGACGGAATACGAACGCCGTCAGATGGAACGGAGTGTCGGCCATGCAGATAAGATGATGCAGGAAGTGCTTTCAGAGAAAGAGCAGCAAAGCAGACAGGAGAAGCAGGAAAAACACGAACAGCAAAACGGTCACGGAAAGAGTGCCGGGCATCTTTCACCGGAATGCCGGGAGCTTATGGAAGAGGGAAAGAAATACATTCGTCATATTCATGAGTGCAATGAAAAGATATCAGGCAAGGTGATTTCTGCGAAGCTTGACCGTCTGGAGCTTGTGATTACAAGGATTTTCCGCGAAGTGGAAAAGGATCCCGGTTCGGTCTCTGATATGAAGAAGATGATGAGCTATTATCTTCCGACGACATCCAAGCTATTGAATGCATATTGTGAGCTGGATTCACAGCCGATCACAGGACAGAACATCGAAAATACAAAAAAAGAAATAGAAAAGGCGCTGGATACCATCAACACAGCGTTTGAAAATTTCCTGGACAGTTTTTATGAAGAGAAGGCATGGGATATTTCTTCTGATATTTCTGTGCTGAATACCATGCTGGCACAGGAAGGGCTTACAGGAACAGATTTTGGCAGAGCTACAGGAGGGATAAAGAATGAGTGATGAATTTAAAGAGTTTCAGGAGGCTCCGGCGCCCGTTTTGACATTTGGTACTCCGGAACTTCAGAAGGAAGAGCCGCTGGCTGTAAAAGAGCAGGAAAAAGAGGCCGAGAAAAAAGCGGAGCCGCAGCTTACGGAAGATATTTTGACGGACGCGGAAAAGAAGATGGTAGAGGATTTCAGCCGTCAGATTAATCTGCATGATTCAAACGGTATTTTGCAGTATGGCGTCGGAACGCAGAAAAAGATGGCAGATTTTTCTGAGAATGCGCTTAAAAATGTAAGAACCAAAGATCTTGGCGAGGTCGGAGATATGATTTCCTCTCTGGTGACGGAGCTGAAGAGCTTCGATGCGGATGAGGAAGAAAAAGGTTTTCTGGGACTGTTCAAGAAGACAGGTAACAAAATTACCGCGATGAAAGCAAAGTATGAAAAAGCCGAAGTAAATGTCGAGAAGATTTGTGAAGTTCTGGAAAATCATCAGATGCAGCTGATGAAGGATGTGGCTGTTCTGGATAAGATGTATGGACTGAACCTTGCCTATTTTAAAGAGCTTTCTATGTATATTCTTGCAGGGAAAAAGCGGTTGCAGGAGGTTCGTGCGACAGAGCTTGCCCAGCTGATTGACAAAGCAAACCGCAGCAATCTTCCGGAAGATGCGCAGGCAGCCAAAGACCTGGAATCACTTTGCGATCGTTTTGAGAAGAAGCTTCATGATCTGGAGCTGACAAGAATGATCGCGATTCAGACAGCGCCGCAGATTCGTCTGGTGCAGTCGAGCGATTCCTTGATGATTGAGAAGATTCAATCTACAGTGGTCAATACAATTCCTCTGTGGAAGAGCCAGATGGTGATTGCGCTGGGCGTTGAGCACGCAAACCAGGCAGCCAGGGCGCAGAGAGAAGTTACAGATATGACAAATGAGCTTTTGCGCAAAAATGCGGATGCCCTGAAGGTGGCCACAGTAGAGAGTGCGAAGGCATCAGAGCGCGGAATCGTTGATCTTGAGACTTTGAAGGCAACAAATGCGTCTCTGATCTCTACGTTTGATGAAGTAATCCGGATTCAGGAGGATGGGCGTCAGAAGCGCCGTGTAGCTGAGGAAGAGCTGAACCGAATGGAGCTTGAGTTGAAGAACAAGCTTCTTGAGATCCACCGATAGGTGCAGGCAACCGTATATGCCATGTAGAGGTGTGTAAAAGTATAGAATAAATAGCAGGACAGAGTTGAAAGGAGCAGGATATGGGAGTTTTTCTTACCGTTTTAATACTTTTTGTTGTAATTGTTGCAGTGATTGTTTCTGTGAGCACGATCAGTATGGTGTCTGGTGTGATTGCGGAAGAAGAGGATGAGGATTAAAGGAAATCATATATGGAAATGTATACTGTTTCACAGTGGGTCATGTTTTTTTACATCTACTGCTTTCTGGGGTGGATCTGGGAGTGCTGTTATGTATCCGTTCATGAGAAAAAGCTGGTAAACAGAGGCTTTTTAAAAGGGCCATTTCTTCCGATTTACGGGAGTGGCGCGCTCTGTATTCTGATTGTGACGATTCCGCTGCGGGATCATATGGTGCTGATGTTTTTGGCAGGTATGGTTGCGCCCACGCTTCTCGAGTATGTCACAGGGGCTGTGATGGAATGCCTGTTTCGGGTACGGTACTGGGATTATTCAGATAAGTTTCTGAATGTCAACGGATATATTTGCCTCGGCTCAACGGTATGTTGGGGATTTATGACAGTGGTTCTTGTAAAATTCGGACACCAATATGTAGAACAGCTTGTCTTTGCCGTTGATGAAAAATACGTGAAGCTGGCAGTGACGGTGATGACGCCTTTTATTCTGGCAGATCTTATAACCTCCTTCCATGCTGCAGTTCATCTGCGCGATATTCTTGTACAGAATGAGTTGATTCGTGAAGAGTTGCGGAAGCTTTCTGAGAAGTTGCATGAGCTAGAACAGTTTGCACAGGATACGGGAGTGAGGGCAAAAGAGCAGGTTGCTTTTGTGAAAGAACAGGCGCTTCTTGCAAAGGAACAGGTAGGGTTTGTAAAAGAGCAAGCGCTGAATGCAAAAGACCAGGTTGTTTCGGAAATGCAGGAGCTGGCAGCTAAAATGGGCGAACTGAAAGGGCGTCTTGCCAATACGTATGGCAGGTCGGTTCGTGGGCTTTTAAAGAGGAATCCGGGAGCGGTTTCCAGATGGCATAAGGAGACGTTTACAGAACTGAAGCAGAGTCTCATGGAAAAGATTTCCCGAAAACGATAGCTTTCGTTTATCATTGAGAAAAGTGGTGATAGTGGTATGGTCACGGAAGAATTTATAACTGGTTTCTGTAAACTGCAGAATCAGACGCGAATCGTGATCTGTGAAGTGGAAAAACGGGCAGATGGAAGTCAGGAGTTGATTTCTTCTGACTGTTGTTATGGAAAGTGTGAACATAGTAAAGATTGTCTTTTGATGGGGCAGATAAAATGATGACATTTGAGGTATTTGAAGAGACTGCTTTGGAAATTGCAGAAACGTTCCCGGAAGATCTTTTCCAGGAACTGAATGGAGGGATCATGGTTCGAAGACACAGGCGTTTACACCCTGCGGCGCAGGACCATGATCTTTTTGTTTTGGGCGAGTATCATGTGGATCGTTTTCTGGGGCGCTTTATTGTGCTGTATTATGGTTCTTTTGAACTATGTTTCGGATACAGCAGTGAGGAGGAGCTGCGGGAGAGAATTCGCAAAGTATTATTACATGAATTTCGCCATCATCTGGAGTCGCTGGCCGGCGAATACGATCTGGAAATTGAGGATGCGGTGGAGATATCGCAGTATCGGTACCAGAAACAAATACAAAAAGACTTGACGGAATCCATATCAGGCGGTAGAATAGACACCGCAGACTTTTGATACGGACAAATGTTTGCGATACAAAGACATCTTAATACAAGGAGGAGACATGATGAAAGCATACAAAGAAATGACCCGGGAAGAACTCCAAAGAGAACATGACGAGCTGGAACAGAAGTTTCAGGAAATAAAGGGAGTTGGCCTAAAGCTTGACATGTCCAGGGGAAAACCTTCAAAAGAACAGCTGAATCTGACAAATGGAATGCTGGATGTGCTGAAAGGTGACTCGGATATGAATTGTGAGTCAGGAATTGATTGCAGGAATTACGGGATTATGGACGGCATTCCGGAGGCGCGCAGACTGTTTGCTGAGATGTCAGAAGTACCGGAAGAGAATATTCTGGTTTACGGAAACTCCAGCCTGAATGTGATGTTTGATACGATTGCGCGTGCAATGTATATGGGGATATGTGGACATACGCCTTGGGGAAAGCTGGAAAAGGTGAAGTTTCTCTGTCCGGTGCCAGGGTATGACAGACATTTTGGGATTACAGAATTTTTCGGTATTGAGATGATTCCGGTTCCGCTTCTTGCGACCGGACCGGATATGGATTTGGTGGAACAGCTTGTATCTGAGGATGCGTCGGTCAAGGGAATCTGGTGTGTCCCGAAATATTCGAATCCTACCGGAATTTCTTATTCCGATGAGACGGTTCGTCGGTTTGCACAGCTAAAACCGGCTGCTCCGGATTTTCGGATTTTCTGGGATAATGCGTATACCATTCACCATCTGTATGACAATGATCAGGATGAAATTCTTCCGATCTTTTCAGAATGCCAGAAGGCAGGCAATGAGGATCTGGTGTATCAGTTTATTTCGACTTCGAAGGTTAGCTTCCCTGGATCGGGAATCGCAGTTATGGCGGCATCGAAGGCAAATCTGGCGGATGCCAAAAAGGCGATGTCTTACCAGACAATAGGTCATGATAAACTGAACCAGCTTCGGCATGTCCGTTTTTTCAGAGATATGGATGGCGTACGTGAACATATGAAAAAACATGCAGCGATTCTTCGCCCCAAGTTTGAGACTGTGCTGTCCGTACTGGAAACAGAGCTTGGCGGTCTGGAAATCGCAAGCTGGGTGAAACCGAAAGGCGGTTATTTTATTTCCTTTGACGCGCTGGACGGTTGTGCCAAAAAGATTGTGGCAAGAACAAAGGATGCAGGCGTGATAATGACAGGAGCAGGGGCTACTTTCCCATATGGAAAAGATCCGAAAGACAGCAATATCCGTATTGCACCTTCCTTTCCAACGCCGGAGGAATTGGAGCAGGCCGCAAAGATTTTTGTCCTGAGTGTAAAGCTTGTCAGCCTGGAAAAACTTCTGGAGCAGTAAAAAGCAGGGGGTTGCCCTCATTCCCATAATAAGGTATAATGTCCGAAAAGGGCAGAGAACCACAGACATTGTGGAAAAAAGCAGGAGGAACAGATAAAAAAATGAAGCGATGTATGGTATGTGGAAATGAGGGAGACGACAATGCTGCGGCGTGCACCGTATGCGGCAGTCCCTATACAGATAGATATACAGAGGAATCCGCGGAGACAGAAGCGCCTGTGCAGGCAGAAGTTCGCAGGGGAAGAGAGACCGGCAGCCGGAGACCGGCACAGCCTGGACGTGTGGGTCCTTCGTCACGCAGAATGAAAAGCCAGCCGCAGATTTATGGGCAGAGCGATTTGACTCCAGGAGGAGCGGCGTACGATCAGCAGGGGGCGATCCGTAAAAATGTGCAGGGAAGACCTTCGGGTGGACCGCAGAGTACGGGATATACAGCGCCGTCAGGCCCACGTAAACCAATGGGAGCAGCTGGGGCACAGAGGCGACCGGCAGATCAGAGACCGGGCCAGGCAATTCCGGGAGCCGATACGCAGAGAAGGCCGGGAGACCAGGCGCCTCCGGCAGATCGGGGAGCAGGGTCCAAGAGGCGAGCGGCTGATCAAATGGCAAGTCAGAACCGTCCAGGAAATTCGGAGGCAGGACAGTCAAGGCGGCCATTTGAGCAGATGGCGGGTCAGGGCCGTCCGATGAATCCGGGAGCAGGTCCTCAAAGAAGGCCGACAGATCAGATGGCAGGTCAGAATCGCCCGATCAATCCGGCGCCGGGGCAGACGGGCCGTCCGGTTGTGGCGAATCGACCGTTTGGCCAGAATCCGAATCCGGCAGGGCGTCCAATGCAGGGAATGCGTCCGGATGCACAGTCCGGCGGTTATCAGTCGCGTCAGCTTATGGATCAGGCCAGGGAGATGCTGCAATCTCCGATTTTTCTGGTTCTTGCAATTTTGCATACCGTATTTCTGGCAGGCTCTGTTGCAGCCGTTTTCATGAATCAGCTGAATTATTCTCAGGCAGTTCGCCTGATTAAAGGCATGGCGTTGCCTGGTCAGGTGTCAGGGTATGTTCAGACACTGGTTTCGCTTTTGTCCAAACTGGATTCCGGAGCGATTGTTGCCAACCTTGTCCTTCACATTCCGGATTTGCTGTTCTGCATCGGCCTGTGGCTGATTTTTGTCATGGCGATGACGGCAAAGGATGAGATGTCTGGTATTGGCTTTGGCTTTTTAAAGGCAACCGTTTTCATTAATATGGCAATTTCTTGTGTTGTAATGCTGGCCGTTTTGATTGTTTCTGTGGCAGTTGTGATTGCTGCGTGGGTATCAAAAAGCATTTCGATGATGGTGATATCTGGCGTTGTGCTGGTATTGTTGATTGCAGTGGTCATGTTTGTGATTATGTACTATTTCTGTTATCTTGCGACACTGAAGACCTGCCGTCTGAACAGTAAGGCAGGCGAGGAGTATGGAAGTGTGTCTGTTTATGTGGCAGTGGTTCATATCCTTCTGGCGCTTATGGCTGTCATCAATCTGCTTTCCGGTATCGTGAATTCTGAGATTGCCAATATCATCAGCGGAGCAGGAAGTATTGGATGGATGCTTCTGTTTGCTTTGTGGATTTTCCTTTACAAAGGAAAAATGCGTGAATACGAGGCGTGATCTCATAAGTATACAAAATAGAATCGTATAGATTAGGCTGCGGTCCTTCAAACAATGGGACAGCAGCTTTTTTTACTTGACAGTAGCTACGTTGTCTGGTAAGATAAACGTGCAGTTTAGCGTAGTAGAGTGCTACTACAGCAGAGAGCAGGCGGCTTGCGCTGCCGGAAGTGGAGGATATATATTATGAAAAAAAGCGTATTTTGTACAATGACAGCGGTTGCATTAACTGCATCTATGATGATTGGCACTGTTTGTATGGCAGGCGAGAGAACGTCTCTGACCGTAGGGTTTGATGCGGAATATCCGCCGTATGGATATATGGATGACAACGGGGAATATACCGGTTTCGATCTGGAGCTGGCACAGGCAGTCTGTGAAATGGAAGGCTGGGAGCTTGTCAAGAAACCGATCAACTGGGATTCCAAGGATATGGAGCTGAATTCCGGAGCCATTGACTGCATCTGGAACGGTTTTACGATGAATGGACGTGAGGATGATTACACGTTTTCTGTTCCATATGTGGACAACAGCCAGGTGATCGTTGTGGCAGAGGATGCCGGCATTGATGATCTGGAAGGACTGGCAGGAAAGATTGTCGGCGTGCAGGCTGCTTCCGCAGCAGAAGAGCTGTTAAACAGTGAGGAAGAAGGCGGACAGAAGGCGTTGGCAGATACCTTTGGAGAACTGAGACCGTTTGCGGATTACAATACCGCATTTACTGAGCTTCAGGCAGGTGCGCTGGATGCTTTGGCGATTGACATCGGTGTTGCAAAATATCAGCTGAATTCCAGAGGAGAAGGATTCAAAATACTGGATCAGACTCTGAACAAAGAGCAGTATGCGATTGGCTTTAAAAAGGGCGATCAGGAGCTTTGTGATATCGTCAATGCAGATCTTCAGAAGCTCACGAATGATGGTACGGTTCAGGAGCTTGCCGAAAAATATGAGATTGCAGATATGGTATCTCTGAAGGCAGAAGAATAAAGAAGAACAAAAAGCGTCACGACGATAAGGGACTGCTGTGAGAGCCGAAGGGGTGTTGCCGGTAAAAGTTATTTCATCTGGCACAGACACATTCTTGGGCGCACGGCAGTCCCCGTGCTTGTTTCCGGGAGGAGAATGGATGAGTTTAAACGTAATGCTGAGACAACTTACAATGGGATTCGGGCAGAGCTGCCTGATTTTTGCGCTGACACTGCTGTTTTCGCTGCCGCTTGGAATGGTAGTGTATTTTGGCAGAGTGAGCCGCATCAAGCCGGTGAGCTGGCTGGTGAAAATTTATATTTCGATTATGCGCGGAACACCGCTCATGCTGCAGCTTCTGATCTGGTATTTTGGTCCGTTTTATCTGTGGAAAATGAATATCGGCGGTTACAAATTTACAGCCATTATTTTGGGATGTTCGTTGAATTACGCCGCATATTTTGCTGAAATATATCGTTCCGGTATTGAGTCGATTCCGAAAGGGCAGTATGAGGCAGCGCAGCTTCTCGGATACGGAAAAAGCCAGACGTTCCTTAAGATTATTCTTCCGCAGGTGATCAAGATCGTGCTGCCGTCCGTGACAAATGAAGTCATTACATTGGTAAAAGATACGTCTCTCGTATATTCAGTATCTTATATTGAAATGTTTGCTGTTGCAAAGCAGATTGCGGCGGCACAGACAACGGTTCTTCCTTTTGTGATTGCAGGAGGCTTTTATTACATATTCAATTTCGTGGTAGCATGGGTGATGGAACTGTTTGAGAAGAAGCTGAATTATTATCATTAGGAGGAAGCGCAATGAATCTATTGGAGATGAAGCATATACGGAAAAGTTTTGACGGGCTTGAAGTGCTGAAGGATATTTCCATATCAGTAAAAGAGGGGGAGATTCTCTCTGTCATAGGCCCCTCCGGTTCAGGAAAATCGACGCTTCTTCGGTGTGCAACGATGCTGGAACACATTGACGGCGGGGAGATTTCGTATCTGGGTGAGATAGCAGCCAGTGTGAAAGATGGAAAAGAGCTGTATGTAAAAGGTGAAAAGCGGAAACAGATCAGCAGTTATTTTGGCCTGGTTTTTCAGAATTTCAATCTCTTTCCGCATTATTCTGTTATGAGAAATATTACAGACGCGCCGATACACGTACAGAAACGGGCAAAGGCAGAGGTTTATGCAGAAGCGCGCGCGCTTCTGAAAAAAATGGGCTTGGAGGATAAGGAGGACGCATATCCCTGTCAGCTTTCGGGCGGGCAGTGCCAGAGAGTGGCGATTGCCCGTGCCCTTGCACTGAATCCCAAGATTTTGTTTTTTGACGAGCCGACTTCAGCCCTTGATCCGGAGCTGACCGGCGAGGTGCTGCGTGTGATTAAATCTTTGGCTGATCTGAAAATAACGATGGTTATCGTTACGCACGAGATGGCATTTGCCCGCGATATTTCCGACCGGATTATTTTTATGGATAAAGGTCTGGTTGCTCTGGAAGGTACACCGGAAGAGGTCTTTGATGCGGGACATGCAAGAATGCAGGAATTTTTAGGAAAATTCAACGTGTAAAAGCAATAGATATAAAAGTCAGGAAAAACCTGTTTTGCGGCACAGTGAAACAGAAAAAGAGTTTCGGGTGTCTCCTTTGAGCCGTTCTATCCGTATGGATATTTTTTCTGTGGATGAGGAGGAAAATATCTATAATACAGAGATGCAGGATAAAAAGCGAAATGATCTTGTAAAGCGCAGCAGATATTATCAAAGTCTTATGGATACCTCGCTTCTGGAACCTGGGATTCCGAATTATAATCATCTGAATCAGACGTATTTGATTATGATTATGACGTTTGATTTATTCGGATATGGAAAATATCGTTACACATTTGCCCCAAGGTGTGAAGAAGTGCCGGAATGTACACTGGAGGACGGTGCGGATTTTTTTGAACACACGTGGGGAAAACCGGGAGGAAGTATCAGAGGAGCTGATTCATTTGCTGCATTATCTTGAGCATACAACAGATGCAGTAGCTGACGGATCACAGAGTGAACGGATATGCCGTATCCATGAGCGGGTATGTAAGGTGAGATCCAGTGAAGAGATTGGAGTGAAATATATGCAGGCATGAGGCAGATAAATAAAATGTCTGGAACAAATAAAACAGAACAAGAAAGGATACCACAGCAAAATATGATACATCCGGTGCAAGGATTGATATCGTATTTGCAGATAAGTTGAGATTACAGACAGATAGCTTCTTGTTACAATCAGTGTATACGAAGGGGATACAGTCGGCATGTCTAGCTGATGTGTACTTTCGTGGGAAGAAAAAACAGGAGGAAGCATGTATGAAGAAAAATCTTGTAAGAAAAACAGTAATAACAGGCAGTGCCTCGCTGGCGCTTCTGGCAGCTATGGGAATGGGTGTTATGGCCGGGGAAGCGATACCGGAAGACGCGGGGGTTTTTGTTGAGGAAAACGAAAATTCCAAAACGGGTTATACGGCAACCTTCAAATATTATAATGAGGACGCCGCAAAGGTACAGATCAAGGGCGGTTTCCAGTTTTATTATGATGAAGACGAAAAAGTATACTGCGGCGGAATCAACCTGGAAGAGGGAGATGCGGTAGAGAATTATCTTGTGAATCCGGAAGACTGGGAAAAGGGCAAGGGGCTTGTCCATGGCGGAGATGAAGGCTACATCGCAGATATGGTAAAGGATGAGGAGAGCGGTGCATGGACATACTCCGTAGATCTCCCGGGCGGATATTATCTGTATGTATATCAGGTATTTGAGGATGCGGAGAATACGGAAAATTATGAGGTAGTTACGGATCCGGTAAACCTTCCGGCATGCAATGAGCTGGGTGCAAAGCAGGTAAGAAGCCAGTTCTATGTACCGTACGACAGCGAGAAACAGGATTTGGCGAACGACTGGTCATGGTGCCAGCCGGCAGAAAAAGAAGAGGACAGAGGAAGCCTGGAGGGATTTACCTACGCTGGTGTTGACGGAGATCAAAATGCAGAGATTTATCTTCCGGCAGGCTATGATGCAGACCGTAAGGAGCCGTATAAGGTTCTGTACCTGTCACATGGCGGCGGTGGAGACGAGGGCGATTGGTTTTATCAGGGCCATGCAGGAAAGATTGTGGACCGTCTGACTGCAGAAGGCGCATGTGAGCCGTTTATTATGGTAACAATGAATAATGCAGTATATCCGTCAGGCGGATGGTGGATTGAATGGGATGCTGAGAAATACACAGATAATATTATGAACCATCTGATCCCATATGTAGAAGAGAATTACAATGTATCCAAAGACGCAAAGGACCGAGCTTTTGCAGGCCTGTCTTCCGGAGCAGTTGTTACAGGTAATCTGCTGGTAAGTAATCCTTCAGATTTCGCATATTTCGGACTGTTCAGCTGTTCCGCAACGTATGCATGGCCGGAGCTTGAAGATTACAGTATGTATGACGATGTAAATATCTATCTGTCCGGCGGCTGGGCAGATTACTGCGTAAACGATAGGGAAAACTATGGGTCAGACGAAGATGTTATGGTCGTAAGCTTTGCAGAGAAGCTTGATGCATGCAGCGTTACGTACAATGGCGGAAAGGGTACGAAGATTGTTCCGGGTATGCACGACTGGTTTAACTGGCCGCAGGTAATCAGAGATTATGTAACAACGACATTGTGGAAATAAAAAGCAGGAATAAATAGGAAAGTAAAGAGGGGCTTGTTGTGCGATGTGTCTGAAAGGGCAGTAGGTGTGCAGCAGCCCCTTTGTTGTTGCAGACCAGATATGGTATGATGAAGAAAAAAATTTTTACCTGCGCGGCTGTCTGATTCAGGCGTATTCAGGAAAGAGAATGTCTGCTTCCATGCAGAAGGAGGTGCAAAGTGGATAAAAGGAAGATACTGGCGTGCGCGGTGGTTACCGTTTTGGCGGGCGGTTTTTTGGAAGCTTTTCAGATACAGGAAGCGTATTATTCAGAGCGGGAAAAGAGGATTACTTTTATCGCGCCCAATGGAGATCCCGGATATTGGACGAGAATTGCAGAGGAGATTGTAAAGGCTGCGGAAACGGACGGAATGGATGTAAAGTGCGTCTCTTTTCGGGAACCGGAGCCCGTAAAACAGGTGGAGGCAGTTGAGAGCGCCATCTGGTCTGGCGTGGACGGGATTATTACAGCAGGAATTAAGGATACACCGGATGTAAAGCGTGTTATTGCACAGGCAGAGGAGGCAGGCATTCCGGTTGTGCTGGTGGATACCGATATGGAGGGCAGCAGGCGGAGCTGTTATGTGGGGGCGGATAACTATGCGGCGGGAAAGCAGGCCGGACGGGATATGACGGCCGCATGTAAAGCAAGCGGAAACATATTGGTTATTGTTTCAAATATGGATAACTGCAACCAGATTCAGCGGGTAAAAGGATTTCAGGAGATTATGGAAGAAAATGCAGGAATGGAAATTGCAGATATTCTGGAGGGAAATTCAAATGAAATTTATATTCGCGATGAAGTGGTCCGAATCCTGGAGGAACATCCGGAGATCAACGGAATTTTCTGCGCAGAGGGATATGGGACGCTGTGCATGGGCAGGCTGAAGAGCGAGGCTGCAAAGAAGTATGACACAGTGAAGCTTGTCGGATTTGACGGAGATATTTATGTACAGGAGTTTTTGAAAAACGGATTGATCGATGTAAACATACAGCAAGACACAGAGGGGCTGGGCAGACAGGCTGCACAAATGCTGAAGCAGGCAATGGACGAGCAAAGGAAGTATGAAGACTGTTATGTGGAAATTGTGTGCCTGCAGCCGGAGAATTACGAAGAGATGAGCCGTTATGGGGATGGAGAAGCAATATGGCATATTTATTGAGAAGTATCAGGCAGAATACGATACGCAAAAACATGTACCGTTATCTGTTTATGGTAATCGGGGCAGCCGTTTTTCTGGATTTGTTTTCTGTGGCTTTCCACAGGCTGAATGTGGGTCAGTACGAGATGGCGATGGCACAGGTACAGAGCCTGAATCAGTTTTATGTCAGTCTGGAGGAAGCCAACCATAATCTGAGCACCTATGTGCGCAGCGGGGAAGACGAGTTGTTTCAGGGGTTTTGCATAGCAGTGGAAGAGGCAAAACAGTGCCTGGAAGGACTTGGGGAACATGCGGTGAGCCAGGCATTTGTGCGTGATGTGCAGGATGTGCGGGAAATGCTTTATTCCTACGCGGAGATTTCAGCAGGGATTAAGGCTCAGTATATTGAGAATCGAAAAGAAGAATTCACATCAAAGCTTTTGGCGCAGATGCTTCAGTCCTATGAGCAGTCGCAGGAAATTTTTGAACAGATTGACCAGGAGTTTAAAAATCTTCATGTGAGCCTGCTGGGCTTTGCGAGTGAGCGGATGCAGATTCTGAGACAGAAAAAGCTGCGGTATCAGATCGAATTTGCGGCTGCGATTCTGCTTCTGACCGTGCTCAGCATTGCAAAAGGACGTAGGCTTGCAGACAAAATTGCAGATCCGATTCAGAAGCTGACAGAAGCGGCGGCTGAAATCCGGGATGGAGATATGGCGCAGTATACTGCAGTGGACATTCCGGAGGCCGACAGTCAGGAGCTTAGCGTATTGATTGCGGTATTTAATAAAATGCTGGATAAAATTCAGGAACAGTTTCGGGCCACGACAGAGGCCGCGGAGGCGAAGGCAGAGCTTCATGTGAAGGAACTGGAGAATCTGAAAATTACAAACCAGCTCAGATCGAGCGAACTGAAGGTGCTTCAGATGCAGATGAACCCGCATTTCCTCTTTAATACGCTGAATATGATTGCAAAAACAGCGTATCTCGGAGATGTGCAGGAGACTGTTTTTCTGCTGCAGAAGACAGCGGAGCTTCTGCGGTACAGCCTGGATTACATGGGGAAATCCGTTACGCTTGCACGAGAACTGGAAATTCTGGACTGCTATATCTGTTTGCAGGAAAAAAGGTTTGGGGATCGGATTGAATTTGAGTTTGATCTGGATGAGCGCTTCCATCATATACAGATTCCCTGTCTGATTCTGCAGCCTCTGGTGGAAAATGCGGTCAGCCATGGCGTGGGGATGTATCAGAGCGGCGGAAGAATTTTGATTCGCACGCGGTATCAGGAATCAGAAGGGATGGGCATATTATCTGTGATTGACAATGGTGTGGGGCTGGAATCGGAAAAACTGGAACAAGAGAGGAAAAGGCTTGGCGAGGGCTGGAATGCAGAAGAGGGAATCGGCCTTGGCAATGTGTATATGCGGCTTGATAATGTTTTCCATGATGAGATGAAAATAGAACTGTACAGCGAACCGGGGCAGGAGACGGAAGTACGTATCCTGCTTCCGGTAAAAGAAGAGGAGACGGAACATGTATCGGGTGATTATTGCAGATGACGAAGTAATTGAGTGCAGAGGGCTGGAACGGATGATACGGACCTTTTTTTCAAATGTCGAGCTTTTGCCAAGTGTGGCAAGCGGCGTGGATCTGATTCAAAGTGTGAGGGAACAGCAGCCGGATATTGCGATTGTGGATATTAATATGCCCGGCCTGAACGGTTTGGAAGCAGTCGAAATTCTGCGTATGAAATCAATGGATACAAAGGTGATAATAAATACAGCTTATCATGATTTCGATTATATAAAAAAAGCGCTTGTGCTGGGAGCGTCGGACTATCTTCAGAAACCGATGGATGAGCAGAAATTTAGAGAAGCGTTTGGACGTGTGCTGCAGACGATTGAAAAAGAAAGACAGAAAGACGCCAGAGCAGAAAATTCCTCCCAGAAGCTGAAACAGCTCCGCAAGGTTGCAGAAGCAGAGATTATGTCCTCCATTTTTCTGGGAAGCCCGAATGAGGAGGAATTTGCAGTCTTATTTGAGCATTTGAACGGCGACTATTTCGGCGGCGTGATGGTGGCGGCGGCTTCTGTCGGCGATGCAAAGTTTTGCCCGGCAGCGGCCCGGGAGGCGATTGAGCAGGCAGTCACACGCTACTGTACGTGCCTGGTGCGACCGAAAAAGGAAATTTTGTATCTGTTTCTGATTCCCGGGGCGACAGTTCATACGTCTCACTATCAGGAATGGGTGGGAGATCTGCTGAAAAAGACGGTGGAGGATGAGGCGGGATGCCATTGTGTGTTCGGTGTGAGCAGCTGGAAATATGAATTTGAAAAAATGTCGGAGGCGTTTTACGAGTGCCAAATTGCACTGCGGAATCAGGAAGGCAGTACCCTGCATTTTTTTGAGGCAGCGGGAAAAGAAAAGGAACTGGGCGTGCTTGAGGGCGCTCTGGAAGGGCTGGAACAGCTGGCGGCAGGCGGAGCGTGGAGCGAATTGGAAGCTGAGATACGCGGAAGAATCAGCCAATATGAGACAGAGCAGGACAGCCTGAAAACACTGCAGCTATGGATTTTCCGGCTGATCCTGCAATGTAAGCGGCGGCTGGATCCGGGTTATTTTGAGGGGACATCGGAGAGCCTTTTTGCAAAGAGAGTGTGGCGGCAGGTTGGGGAGTGCCGAACGCCGGATGCATTGTTTGAGGCAGTCCCGCATTTTTTAAAGGAAGAAAAAAAGGAAACAGACAGTCAGGATATCCGAAAGAGATACGTACAGGAAGCGCTGCTTTATATGGAAAGGAATTACATGGAGGATCTTTCCCTGGAGGATGTGGCAAAGATCGTGGGGGTCAGCCCGTTTTATCTGAGCCGTCTGCTGAAACATCAAACAATGGAAAGCTTTGTGGAAGTTCTGACCGATATTCGTGTCGAACATGCGATAGAGTTGATTATAAACGGGGATTTTACCGTAAAGGATATCGGCAGCCGCGTCGGATATCCGTCGCGGACGTACTTTTATAAGGTATTCAAAAAGAGTACGGGAATGACGGTGGGGGAGATGCGGGAGCTGCTACGCAAGTGAAATACCCCGCAGTAAGCTGGCGGGGCTTGAGATTAGTTTTATGCAGCAAAGATACAGGGTTTTGTCTACGTTTCCAATTTTTCAGCAAGCACCTGTTCGCCGTCCATGATCTGGGTCAGGCCAAGCGTCCAGTCCAGGCAGACAACGTCGTTGTAACCGAGAATGGGGCAGAAAAAGGATATTTCATGGCAGAAAAGAGATATACAAAACAAAAGGTATTGCGTATAATAATGCAGAAAAAAAGTAGTAAAAATCAGGAGAAAATCCGTTTTCAGCAGATAATCCTGAAAGGATTGGGATGGCGGAAAACAAATATATTCATTCGGAAACAAGAAGAGTGAGGAGGCAGCTAATGGATATTGTAGATCAGCTTTTGTACCAGGGCGGAACGCGGGAACAATATATGCCGGGCTTTACGAAGAAATTTCCATATTATGCAATCTGCTCCAAAATGGATAAAGGATTTCGGATGGAAGCACCGTGGCACTGGCACAGATCGGTGGAGTTGTTCTATATGGAAAAAGGTTCTGTTGAATATTTTACTCCGGGAGGAAAGTTTGTGATTGCGGAAGGCTGTTGTGGATTCCTGGGAGCCAGTGTACTACATAGAACTGCCCTGCCCGAAGCATGCCATCACAATCTTGCGCTGCTCCATCTGTTTGAGCCGTTTTTTTTGTCAGGCGGGGCAGGCAGTCTGATTGATCAGAAATACGTATCGCCGTTTCTGGATGCGGCAGGGCAGGGGGTGCTTATACTGCGTCCGGATGTGAAGGGGGAGGCAGAGGTTGTGGAGCTGCTTCGAAGATCTTTTGAATTACAGGCGTCTTCTTATGGGTATGAGTTTCATCTTCGGGCCGCTTTATCGGAAATCTGGCTTCGGTTTCTGGAAATCTGCCCGCCTAAGGCTCCAGAAAAGTTGGGCCAGACAGACGATGGGGCGATTAAAAATATACTGTCGTATATCTATGACCATTACAGTGAAAAGATTGATATCACGGATCTTGCAAAAGCGGGTCATTGCAGTGAGCGTGAGTGTTACCGAAGCTTTCAGGAGTATCTGCATATGACGCCGGTGCAGTATATCCGGAGCTGGCGACTTGAACGGGCGGCAGAACTGCTGGCATCGGGAGAGGATACCGTTGCGGACATTGCGCTGGCCTGTGGCTTTGGTAGTAGCAGTCGGTTCGGAAAAATGTTCCGCGAGGCATTTTCCGTTACGCCGCTTGCATATCGTTTGAAATTGAGGGAGGAACATTCAAAATGAAAAGAACGGGAAAGGGACTTACTCTTTGTTATTCGCTGATTATGGTCTTTTTCTGGATGAACTATGCGGGTATTGTGGGATTTTCCAGTGTTTATCTGCTGGAATGTGGACTGACGAGCGCGCAGATTGGAATGATTCTGGCAGTTGCGGGAATTGTGGCAGCAGCGGCACAGCCGTTTGTGGCAGACTATGCGGACCGTCCCTCTGCCATATCACTGAAAACAATAGTGAGCGCAGGATGTGTGGTGGCAGCAATACTAACTGTGCTGCTTCTGGCCTTTTCACAAAGATCTGTTATGTTGACCGGGTTATTTTATGGCGGATGTGTCGTTCTTCTGCAATTTTTGCTTCCGTTTGTGAACTCTCTCGGAACGGAAATGATCAGTCAGGGGAAAAAACTGAACTGGGGCTTGGCAAGGGGAATTGGTTCGGCTGCATACGCCGCAGTATCTTACATATTGGGCATTTTGGTGGCAAAAGCAGGAATTGTATCTATTCCGGTTTCGATTTTCGTGTGTTACGTGCTGCTGCTGGTTACGGTCATGATTTATCCGTTTCAGAAAAGCAGGAGGCCGGAACTGGAAGAACAGGGCGATCGCACAGAAAACGGTAGTACAGTACAGACCTCATTTCTGAAAAAGTATCCGCGTTTTACAGCCGTTCTGGCCGGTACAACGCTTTTGTATCTCAGCCACCATCTGATCAATACATTTTTGTATCAAATTATACAGTCCAAGGGCGGCGGGAGTGCTGAGAACGGGCTGGTCATGTCACTGTGTGCATGCATGGAGCTTCCGACTCTGTTTTTCTTTTCTTATATGCTGAAAAAAGCAGAGAGTGGCACTTGGTATAAGGTGTGCGGAGTTTTTATCACGCTGAAGGCTGCGGCAACGCTACTTGTGCCATCTCTGACGTTGTTTTACTTTATTCAAATTTTCCAGATGTTCGGATGGGGCCTGCTGGCTGTTGCACCGGTTTATTATGCGAATCAGACCGTACGAGAAGAGGATGCGATTAAAGGACAGGCTTATATGGCGATAACATGTACGCTGGGCAGTGTGTTTGCGTCTTTCCTGGGGGGCAGCCTGATTGACATGGCGGGTGTAAATGTGATGGTGGGAATCGCCACGGCAGCAGGTCTGCTCGGCGCTGCAATCATTGTTCTGTTTACCGAAAAGTCTGTCTCCATACCCAAACAAAAACGATAGATTGGGCTGGAAAACCGAGCAAAAATAAAAAAGTAAATATAAAAAATAAGATAGAGAAAAAAGGGCTGAAATTCTATGAAAAATGATATGACAAATGGAAGTCCGCTTCGGCTTATGATCTTGTTTACCATTCCGGTACTGATCGGCAATGTGTTTCAGAATGTTTACAACCTGGTGGATTCTGTGATTGTAGGTCAGTTTCTTGGTGTAAATGCACTGGCGGCGGTGGGGATGACCGGAACGCTGACCTTTCTTGTGTTTGGCTGGGTAAATGGGATGGCCAGTGGATTTGGGATTCTTCTGGCACAGAGTTTTGGAGCCTCCGATGAAAAAAGGCTGCGCCATTATACGGTGATGTCTGTTTATCTGTGCGCTGCAATGGCGCTCCTGCTCACGGCAGGGCTTCTGGCCGCAAATGGGTGGATTCTGCGGATGATGAATGCGCCGGATGAAATTTTTACAGACACGAAGCAATATATTGACATTATTTTCGCAGGGCTTCCGGTGACGATTGCCTACAATATGCTGTTCAGTATCAGCCGTGCGCTCGGAGACAGCCGGACGCCGCTGATTTTTCTTATGGTATCTTCTGTTTTGAATATTTTTCTGGATCTTCTGTTTGTAGCAGTGCTTCCGCTTGGTGTGGCGGGAGCCGCGTACGCCACGGTGGTGTCACAGAGTGTATCAGTAGCGTCGTGTTTTTTTTATGTATACAGAAAGTATCCGGTTTTGCGCGCACAGCGTGGGGAGAGGCGTTTTTCATGGCGCAGCGCAGGAAGGCTTCTGATGATGGGAATCCCGATGGGACTGCAGTTCTCCATTACGGCAATTGGAACGATGATGGTGCAGTCTGCGGTTAATCTGCTTGGACCAGCCTACATTGCGGCTTATTCGGCGTGTGGCAAAGTGGCAAATATTGTAACGCAGCTTTTTCCGTCGATCGGCATCACGCTTGCTACGTATGTTGGCCAGAATATGGGGGCCGGAAAATGGGACAGAATCCGGCAGGGTGTTCGCTATGCGACTGTAATCACAGTTGCAGGCAGTGTGATTTGCGGGCTTCTCATGTTCTTTTGCGGCGGTGCGGCCACTGGATTTTTTGTGAAAGATCCGACCGGAGAGATTCTGGAGATCAGTACAACCATGTTTCATCTGACAACGTGGTGCTATCCGCTGCTTGGACTGATCTTTGTTTACCGCAATACGCTTCAGGGGATGGGAGACGGCCTGTTTCCAATGCTTGGAGGCGTGTTTGAACTGATCGCCCGTGCAATCATGGTAACGCTTCTGGCAGGACCGTATGGCTTCGCAGGTATTTGCCTGTGCGATCCGGGCGCCTGGATTGCAGCTCTTGTTCCTCTGATTCCAGTGTATGTGATTCGGATGCGAAAGGCGCCGGGCGGCAAGAAATTTGCTGTGATATCAGAATAGTTGAAGGCGACCTTTAAAAAAGCAAATGCTTTCATCTACAAGGACTCTCCAATCCTGAAATTTGGCCTGAGTATGCCTGTTTGCTGTAATTGACTTGCAGGTGAAATTGTTGTACTATATTTTATTAGTAACAGAGGGTGTTTGTTGCAACATTTTGATACAGACAGCCTGGCAGCCGTTCGGTGCGCACAGATAAATGTGTGCTGCATTGGGTATACTGAGATTAGGAATGGTAAGAAAGAAGGGGTATCATGACGAAGGTAGATATTATTTCGGGCTTTCTTGGCGCTGGAAAGACAACGCTGATCAAAAAGCTGATTCAGGAAGTCTTTGCAGGTCAGAAAATTGTACTGATTGAAAATGAATTTGGAGAGATTGGAATTGACGGAGGCTTTCTGAAGGATGCTGGGATTAACATTACGGAGATGAATTCGGGGTGCATCTGCTGTTCTCTTGTTGGAGATTTCGGCAAGGCGCTTCGGGAAGTGACACAGAAATTCTCACCGGATCGCATCATCATCGAGCCGTCCGGAGTGGGGAAACTTTCTGATGTGAAAAAAGCTGTGGAGGACGCGGCAGAGGAAGCCGGGCTGGTACTCAATGCTCTGACCACAGTGGCAGATGCATCTAAGATAAAAATGTATATGAAAAACTTTGGCGAGTTCTATAATGACCAGATAGAGAGTGCGGCAACCGTGATACTGAGCCGTACACAGAAGCTTTCTGAAGAAAAACAGCTGAAGGCCGCAGAAATGATCTGTGAAAAGAATCCGGCGGCAACGGTTGTGACAACGCCGTGGGACAAGTTGTCAGGGGAGCAGATCCTGCATGCGATGGAAGGCAGTGATGTGCTGGCGCAGATGCTGATGAAGGAGGCGCACGAGCATCACCATGATCACAACGGGGCTTGTGGCTGTGAACACGAGCACCACCATGACCATGACGAGGCTTGTGGCTGTGAACACGAGCATCACCATGACCACGATGAGGCCTGTGGTCATGCCCACCATCACGATCATGAGGAGCATTGTAGCTGCGACCATCATCACGACCATCACCACCACCATCATGCAGATGAGGTGTTTACTTCCTGGGGAAGAGAGACGCCGAGGCAGTATGACAAGGATGAAGTGGAACGTATTTTGAAAACACTGAGTGATTCAGAAGCTTATGGGATTGTGCTGCGGGCGAAAGGAATGGTTCCGTGTGAGGACGGAAGCTGGATTCATTTTGATATGGTTCCGGGGGAGTATGAAATCCGGACAGGGGCTCCCGATTATACGGGAAGACTTTGCGTGATTGGTTCTAAGTTGCAGGAGGAGGCCCTGACGGAACTGTTTGGCCTGTAAATTATTGCAAATTTATTGTGAATAGAAAGAGGGGAGAGCAATGCAGCAGATACCGATTTATCTGATTACAGGTTTTCTGGAAGGCGGTAAAACGACGTTTCTTTCGGATGTGCTCACAGGCGGAGATTTTGACGATGGACAGTGCGGGCTTTTGATTCTCTGCGAAGAGGGAGAGGAAGAGTACGATGAAAAAATGCTGGCGGAGATGAACATTTCTGTGATTACCGTGGAGGAAGAGGCAGAGTTTCATGTGGATTTTTTGAAAATGTGCCTGAAACATTACAGACCGAAGCGAATTTTTATTGAGATGAACGGCATGTGGGACTGTAAATGGCTGTTTGGGAATGAGATGCCGTACGAGCTTGACATTGCGCAGGTCATTACAGTCGTGGATGGCAGTACATTTTCTGTGTATCTGAATAACATGCGGAGCATTTTGAGCAATCTGTTTTTATACACAGAGATGGTTGTATTTAACCGGTGTACGGAAGAGATGGAGTTGCAGTCCTTCCGCCGGACTGTGCGCGGTCTGAATCCGCGGGCAATGGTGTATTTCGAGGATGAAGAAGGAGAACCGATTGATCCTGGTATGGACCAGCCGCCTTATGATCTGAATGCAGATGTAATCCAGATTGAGGATATTGATTATGGGCTTTGGTATCTGGATGCGTTTGAGGCGCAGGACCGCTATACAGGAAAAAAGGTTCGCTTCCGCGCCAAGGTCATGAAAAACCGTCATTTTCCGGACGGTGTTTTTGTGCCTGGACGCAATGCCATGACGTGCTGTGCCGACGACATTCGTTTTGTCGGTTATATCTGTAAAAGTGCTTTTGCAGATCAGTTGAAATCGCGTCAGTGGATATGGCTGACAGCCACTGTGAAATATGAGTTTGTGAAGGATTACGGAGAGGTAGGACCTGTTTTGTATGGGGAAACGTATGAATTAACAGGGCCGCCGGATGAGGATCTTGTTTATTTTAATTAATACGGCTAAAAACGACAGAAAAAGGCGGAATGGGTTTAGAAATACTTGCATAAAAAGGTGAAATCAAGTATATTAAAATTTAGACAAATTATTAATCTGTGACCAGAAACGGGTTTTAGGAAAGAACAAGGGGGATACAAAGAGGTGCAGATTTTATGAGTAATCATAGAGCTAAATATAAGATATTGATTGCAGATGATACGGAGATGAACCGTGAGCTGCTTGCAGAAATGCTCGAGGATGAATTTGATATTATAGAAGTGGAGAATGGAGCACAGGTGATCTCTGTGCTGCAGGAGCATGTGGCAGAACTGTCCCTGGTACTTCTTGATATTGTGATGCCGGAGATGGACGGGTTTGAAGTACTTGCCTACATGAACCGTTATCACTGGATTGACGATGTGCCGGTTATCATGATATCCTCAGAGACCTCGCCGTCGTATATTGACCGGGCATACGAATTTGGCGCTACGGATTATATCAGCCGTCCTTTTGACGCAGCAGTCGTACATCGGCGTGTTTCAAATACGATCATGCTTTATGCAAAGCAGAGAAAACTGACCGATATGGTAGCGGAACAGATCCATGAGAAAGAAAAGAGTAACAATCTCATGGTTACGATTCTGAGCCATATTGTGGAATTTCGAAATGGCGAGAGCGGACTGCATGTGCTGCATATCAGTACGTTGACGGAGCTTTTGCTGAAGCATCTGGTACAGAAGACGGATCGCTATCATCTGAAGAAAAGTGATATTGCATTGATCGGTACAGCGTCAGCATTGCATGACATCGGTAAAATTTCGATTCCGGATGAGATTCTGAACAAACCGGGCAGATTGACCGCAGAAGAATTTGAAGTGATGAAGGGTCATTCTGTCATTGGAGCTTCAATGCTGGCTGAGCTTCCTTTTTATCAGAAGGAGCCTCTCGTTAAAACAGCATATGAGATTTGCCGCTGGCATCATGAACGATATGACGGAGGCGGATATCCGGATCATCTAAAGGGCGAAGAAATTCCGATTTCTGCGCAGATTGTAGCGCTGGCTGACGTTTATGATGCGCTTACAAGTGAGCGTTGTTATAAGAAAGCGTTTTCACATGACGTTGCATTGCAGATGATTCTGGATGGGCAGTGTGGCGCGTTCAGTCCATTGTTACTTGAGTGTTTAAGTGAGCTTGGAGAGGTGATTCGAAAGGAATTGCAGAATAATTCTCTGAGTCAGCGCACCAAGGAAGAAATGCAGACGATGACCAAGGAATTGCTGCAGCAGGAAGAATTAGTTGCTTCCGAACGTGTGCTTCGGCTTCTCGAATGTGAACGGACAAAATTTCAGTTCCTTGCAAATGCATGTGAGGAAATTGTTTTTACTTATATGAATACGCCGCCAATCCTTTCTATGACCGAATTTAGTGCAAGACAGCTCGGGCTTGCTGAGACAGTCATTGATCCGCTGAAAAATGTCCCTGAGCGAGGCGAGCTCCATGAGGAGATTGTGGATCGGCTCTTAACCCGTGTAAAACGGGCAACGCCGAAAGACCCTATGGTTCAGCTGGACTGCAAAATGATGATAGGAGGCAGCCTGAAGCTGTGCAGGTGCGTATGTCAGACCATGTGGACTGAGACAGAAGAGCCTGAATACATGGGTCTTATTGGACGGATTTTTGATATTCATGAGGAATACGAACGTGTGCAGGAAGGAAGAGAGGCCGCTGTTTCCTATGCTATGACGGCAAGCCTTTCGAAAGAGTACGAAAGAGGTTACTTTACGCTGAACAAAGCGGAGGTGAAAGAGCTTGTCCGGAACCTGAGTTTTGTGTTTGATATGGTACGATTTGTGGATGCCGAGATAAACGAGCAATATGTGGTTGATGATAATGGTGAACTGCATAAAGAACCATATCAATGCTATGCATTGTGGAAAAAGGTGAAGCATTGTGAGGACTGTATTTCCGCAAAGGTTTTTGCGAGAAAGAACAAAGTAACAAAGTTTGAATTTGTGGGCGAAGATATCTACCATGTGATTGCTATGTACGTGGAAATAGAGGGAAAACCGTTTTCTCTGGAAATGGTATCAAAGCTGACAGATGAGACGCTGATCAGTGCGTATGGAAAGAAAGATCTGGTGGAATCCATTTCGAGCCATAACAAAAAGCTGTACATAGATCCTGTGACAGGAATATACAACAGGCGTTATTATGAGGACCAGTTAAAAGGCCTTGCATGTGTGGATGCAGTGGCTATGCTGGATGTGGATCATTTTAAGTTGATCAATGATTCACATGGCCATCAGGTTGGTGATATCGCACTGCGGCTTATCACCAAGACAATTCTTTCCTGTGTGCGAAGTTCTGACGCCACTGTGCGTTTTGGCGGGGATGAGTTTATTGTTGCATTCCGGTCAATTCCGCGCGAAATTTTTGAAGCAAAGCTCGAACTGATACGGGAACGGGTAAGTAAGCTTGTAATGGAAGAGTATTCGGAACTCGGATTTTCCGTCAGCATCGGCGGAGCATACGGGCCTGCAGAGATGCCAACTATGGTAGAGCGGGCAGATGCACTGCTGTATGAGGCAAAAACTGTCCGGGACAGTGTAAGAATTGGATAAACGATAGATAAAAGCGGGCACTCTGTATGAAAATGCGGGCGCCCGTTTTGTAGTACAGATGCAGAAGGAATAACAGGAGGGTACATTTATGTATGAATTGGTACAGATCAGTGAACAGACTTTTTATATCAACTGTCCTGCAAAAATAGGAGTTTACGTTACAAATGTAAATCAGGTCTATCTGATTGACAGTGGGAATGACAAGGATGCCGGCAGGAAGGTACGGCAGATACTGGAAAAGAACGGCTGGCAGCTGAAAGGGATTCTGAATACACATTCCAATGCAGATCATATCGGCGGAAACCGTTATCTGCAAAGTCAGACTGGATGCAGGGTTTTTGGCAGCGGAATTGAAGCAGCTTTTACACAGTATCCGATTCTGGAACCGTCGTTTCTATACGGCGGCTATCCGTGCAAAGAGCTGCGTCACAAATTTTTACTGGCACAGAGCAGCGAAGTGCATGATTTTTCGGATGAAAATTTTCCGAAAGAACTCGAAGTCATTCCTTTGCCGGGGCACTTTTTTGATATGGTGGGATTTCGGACACCGGATGATACGGTATTTCTTGCAGATTGTATCAGCAGCAGAGCAACCCTGGATAAATATGCGATTTCTTTTATTTACGATGTGGAGGCTTACTTAAAAACACTGGATTTGGTGGAGAACATGAAGGCTTCGATGTTTGTTCCGGCGCATGCAGAAGCGTGTGCAGACGTCAGGGAGCTTGTACAGTATAACCGGGAAAAAGTACATGAAATTGCAGAGCGTCTAATTAAAATTTGTCAGGAAGCATTGACGTTTGAGCAGATATTGCAGAAAATATTTGAGGCCTATGGGCTTAGCATGAATTTTGAACAGTATGTTCTGGTGGGAAGCACCATCCGTTCGTATCTTTCCTGGCTGAAGGACAGAGGGGACCTGGAAACAGTGTTTCAGAATCATCTGCTTTTATGGAAGGCAAAACCGGAAATTTGAAAGAACGAAAAAAGCGGGGCCGTACAATTTGTAAACTGTACGGCCTCCTTTAATGTCACAGTAATGTGTGATGCATACGTTATTTAGAATAAGCTCTAGTAATTTTCTGCGTGAATTTCAAAATAACTCTGTGGGTGATTGCATACCGGACATACTTCAGGGGCATTGGTTCCCACAATAATGTGTCCGCAGTTTCTGCATTCCCATACTTTTACTTCACTCTTGGCAAATACAGCGGCGGTTTCCACATTTTTCAGAAGTGCACGGTATCTCTCCTCGTGGTGTTTCTCAACTTCACCGACCATGCGGAATTTTTTGGCCAGTTCCGGAAAACCTTCAGCATCTGCGGTCTTTGCAAAATCTTCGTACATATCTGTCCACTCGTAGTTTTCACCGTCTGCTGCTGCAGCAAGATTCTGTGCGGTGTCGCCGATTCCTTTGAGCTCTTTGAACCACAGTTTTGCATGTTCCTTTTCGTTGTCAGCAGTTTTGAGGAAAAGAGAGGCAATCTGCTCATAACCTTCTTTTTTTGCCACAGAGGCAAAATACGTATACTTGTTTCTGGCCTGAGATTCTCCTGCAAAAGCAGCCTCAAGATTCTTTTCCGTCTGTGTTCCGGCGTATTTGTTGTTTTTCTGTTCCATTTTTGTTCTCCCTTCGTTATGAAAAATTATGATTTTGATTCTGGCATTCGCTGCACAGATAATTGATTTTCAGGTCATAGGACAATATGGAAATGCGGGTCTGCTCCTGGAACTTTTTTGTGAGATCGTCCAGTGTAATATCGGACAGTTTTCCGCATTTCTGACATACAAGATGATCATGCCGTTTTATTTTATCGTAGCGGTCCGAATAGCCTGGAACAGAAATCTTTCTGATAAGCCCCTGTGCATATAAAGAAGATAAATTATTGTACACAGTGGCAAGAACTGTTTTTTTATTCTGTTCTTTTAATTGGAGATAAATCTGTTCCGCTGTCAGATGATCTGTGGAAGCATTGATCATTTCCAAGATATATGCGGCGTTTTTCGTCATGATATTTTTCCTGCCTGTTTCAATGTTGATAGCTAAACAGTTGTCCTGTTAACCGTATAAACGTTTTAAATATAAGAATTAGAATAATTCTAAAAACAGAATAACATAAAAAAGAAATTTGTCAATAAGTATCTGATAGAAAATTTTTTCCACGAAAAATCACCGCAATCGTTGTATAGATTACGGTGATTCGTAAGCGGAGATGGAGGGATTTGAACCCTCGCACCGGGAGTGCCGGCCTACCGCATTTCGAGTGCGGACCCTTCAGCCACTTGGGTACATCTCCATATAAAATTTGCTGTATTTTATTATAGAACACGGTTTTTCACTCGTCAACTGCTTCTTTTAAGAGTTTTTTCTGTTCTCGCAGCTCACGGAAAAAGCCGGAAAGCAGCGTACTGCACGGTTCTTTTAAAACACCGCGTTCCACAAATACCTGATGATTAAATTCAGCCATTTCAAGGAGATTGAGAACAGAACCGGCACAGCCCGCCTTGGGATTCATGCTGCCGATGACGGCGCGTGTAATCCGGGACTGGACAATCGCACCGGCACACATCTGACACGGTTCCAGCGTAATATAGATCGTGCAGCCTTCCAGACGCCAGTCGCCCAGCTTTTTGCTGGCCCGGCGAATTGCGTTGATCTCAGCATGAGAGGTGGTATTTTTGTCCGTATTGCGGCGGTTGTAGCCGCGGGCGATAATCTCGTTCTCGTATACGATCACGCATCCGATTGGAACTTCCTTCAGTGCATATGCTTTTTTGGCCTGGCGGAGCGCCTCTTTCATAAAACGTTCATCTGCGCTTGCAGATATCTCCGGCATGGGGACCATCTCAAACATCCTTTCATGATAAATCCGTGCGCCTCCCTTCGAACGCATGCCATAGACGTTACCCTGACAGTTAACTCGATCCAGGCTGCCTTGCGGCACACAGGAGATTCCGCTTAGTGCTGCTTCGTTCCCGACCTGACACGGTTCACGGATTCCTGTTGCGCAAGACCCAGATGTCAACATCACTTATCAGGGGCAGCTCTACAACAGAACGCCCTCAGTTCGGCATCACCCCTGCTGTAGCGGATTGCAGGTTCAGGGCACCGCTAACTCCCCGGCTGCACGGACTATCTAACTATACAGGTTTTTAAAGGTTTTGTCAAGCATTCTGGTTAATAAAGTTACATACTTAAAAGATGCAAACTTATAAGTTTGCAAAAGATAAATAAAGGTAAAATGTGATTTAGAACAATTAAATTTTTATAAATTGCACAAAATCACCTTGCAATTTTTGTGAAAAAGCATATACTACCCATTAGCTAATTAATAATTAGCTGGCTAACTAAGTGTTTGCTTTGGAAAAAGTTGCGCAGTTTTGTGACAGGATTGTGAGGTGAGAACATGAAAGAAGACTTCAGGGAAGACACCGTAAATTTCTGGTTGGTTCGTATGATCCATGGTTACTCTTCCCTCAGTTTTAAAAAATTTATGGAATTGGGAGTGCACCCCGGTCAGCTTCCGGTTTTAAAAAGCGTGTATGAGGAAGAGGGAATCAGTCTGCGGGAACTGGCAAAAAAGATTCATGTCCGACCACCGACGGTGACTGTGACGGTGCAGCGTTTGGAAAAGGCAGGGCTGGTATATAAAAAAACGGACCCCACAGATTTGAGAGTCAACCACATTTATCTGACAGACAAAGGAAAAGATATCCAGGCCAAAATCCGGGCATTACTGGATGAAAATGAGTGTACAATGACAGCGGGATTTTCGAAAGAGGAGCTGACGACCTTATGCAGTTATTTTCAGCGTATTGTGGGAAATCTGGTGGATGCAGGAGCGGATATTCAGACAGAACAGTAGGAGGTAATTATGGCAAAACTTGCAAAATATCTGAAAAAATCAACAGGATTCCTGATATTAATCGTAGGCCTGTTATTTCTTCAGGCGTACTGTGATTTGGCTCTGCCGGATTACACATCAAGAATTGTAAATGAAGGAATTCAGCAAAAAGGAATTGAGGATGGCGTACCGGAAAAACTCCGCGCAGAGACGGTAGAGAATCTGAAGCTTTTTCTGGATGAAGCACAGCAGAGGACCCTGGATGAAAGCTACGAGCGTAACGGGGATGAATATGTGCTGAAAAAGTTGTCCGGCGATGAACGGGAGGCATTAGAGCAGGCTCTGACAAAAGCAGAAATTATTGTTTTGATGCTGACACAGAACGATGATATGCCCATGCTCTCGGATTCGTCAAAAGGCAGCGGTCCTGTGCCGGAAGAGGGGAACAACGGTCAAGGGCTTGCGGGAATGCAGGGCATGGAGCTTCCGGAAGGCGTTTCAGCTCTGGATGCGATAAAATCCCTGCCGGAAATTGTGCGCACGCAGATTGTTACAGGGATTGGTGAGAAGGTGGACACCATTCCGGAAATGATGACCGGGCAGTATGCGATTCAATTTGTTTCCAGTGAATACGAAGCAATGGGGGTTGATCTGGACCGCCAGCAGATTGGATATATCATGAGGACAGGAGGCAGCATGATTTTGCTTGCACTGCTTGCCATGGCGGCATCGGTGCTTGTGACGTTTTGCAGTGCACGTGTGGCAGCAGCTGTGGCGCATGATCTGAGAAATGATGTGTACCGGAAAGTCATCGGATTTACCAGTGAAGAATTCAATCACTTTTCCACGGCGTCGCTGATTACAAGAAGTACAAACGATATTCAGCAGATACAGATGCTGCTGGCAATGGGCTTCCGGCTTATTCTCTACTCACCGATTCTCGGAATCGGCGGTGTGCTCAAGGTACTTCAGTCTGACGCATCCATGAGCTGGATTATTGCGCTGGCAGTAGCGTTGATTTTGCTGGTAATTCTGGTGCTTTTCAAGGTCGCTATGCCGCGTTTTACAAAGCTTCAGTCGCTGATTGACCGGGTAAATCTGGTTATGCGGGAGATTCTGAGCGGTATTATGGTTACGAGGGCTTTCAGCGCTGAGAAGCATGAGGAGGAGCGCTTTGAGAAAGCAAACTGCGATTTGATGAAGACGAATCTGTTTGTAAACCGCTGTATGACATTTATGATGCCGATTATGATGCTGATTATGAACGGCGTATCCGTTCTGATTATTTATAAGGGATCGTATGCAGTAGAGAGCGGCAGCCTTCAGGTCGGTGATATGATGGCATTTATCCAGTATGCGATGCAGATTATCATGTCTTTCCTGATGATTACAATGATGTCCATTATGATTCCGAGGGCAAATGTTGCAGGAAAGCGAATTGCGGAGGTGCTTGGCACGCAGTCTATGATACATGATCCGCAGCAGCCAGAAACTCCGGATACGAATAGGAAAGGAATCGTGGAATTTGACCACGTATCTTTTGCATATCCGGATGCAGATGAGAAGGTACTCGAGGATATTTCCTTTAAAGCAGAGAAAGGGCAGACGGTTGCTTTTATCGGAAGTACCGGAAGTGGTAAAAGCACACTGATTAATCTTATTCCACGCTTTTTCGATGTAACAGAGGGCAGCGTGCGTGTAGACGGTGTGGATGTGCGAAATATGACCAAGAAGGATTTGTGCAGCCGCCTGGGATATGTGCCGCAGAAGAGTATTCTTTTCTCAGGAACGATTGATTCGAATATCCGATACGGAAAAGCCGACGCAACGCAGCAGGAGATAGAGGAAGCCGCAGTGATTGCACAGGCAGCGGAATTTATTGAAACAAAAGAAGAGGGATATAATGCTCCGATTGCGCAGGGCGGAACGAATGTATCTGGAGGGCAGAAGCAAAGGCTTTCCATCGCGCGTGCGATTGCAAAGCAGCCGGAGATTTTGATTTTTGACGACAGCTTTTCGGCACTGGATTATAAAACGGATGTTGCGCTTCGCCGCGCGTTAAAAGAGGCGACGGCAGATACCACAACGCTGATCGTAGCACAGCGTATCAGCACAATTCTCCATGCAGATCAGATCATTGTACTGGATGAGGGCAAAATTGCTGGAAAGGGAACACATGAGGAGCTTATGAAGAGCTGCGAGGTTTACCGCCAGATTGCCACATCTCAGTTGTCAGAGGAGGAATTAGCAGGATGAGTGAGACGAGAAGACCGAGACGGGGGCCAATGGGTCATGGGATGATTGGCGGCGAGAAGGCGAAGGATTTTTCGGGCAGTATGAAGAAAATTCTGCGCTATATGGGAAAATATAAGGTGCGTCTGGCGCTGGTGGCAGTGACGGCGATGGCCGGAACCATTTTTAATATTGTAGGTCCAAAGATCCTTGGAAAAGCGACGACTGAGCTGTTTAACGGCCTGGTTGCAAAGCTTGGGGGAACCGGCGGCATTGATTTTGGGAAGATTGGCCAGATTTTGCTGTTTGTAATGGGACTGTATTTTTGCAGCGCGGCGTTTTCCTTTCTTCAGGGTTTTATCATGAGCGGTATTTCGAATGACGTCACATACAGTCTGCGGCGTGATATTTCGCAGAAAACAAACCGTCTGCCGCTCAAATATTTCGAGAGCAAGACGACAGGAGAGGTGCTTTCGAGAGTGACGAACGATGTAGATACGCTACAGACGAGCCTGAATCAGAGTTTGACGCAGCTGATCACTTCGACGACCACGCTTGTCGGCGTATTTATTATGATGCTCAGCATCAATGTATGGATGACGCTGGCAGCGCTTGTGATTCTGCCAATTTCCGTGTTAATTATCGGCGTTGTGATGAAGCGATCCCAGAAATTTTTCCAGGGACAGCAGAAGTACCTCGGAGAGGTGAATGGCCAGATTGAGGAGATCTACGGCGGTCATGATGTAGTGCGCGTTTTTAATAAGGAAGAAGACGTTGTATCAGAATTTGAGAAAGTCAACCAGAAGTTGTACAATACGGCGTGGAAATCTCAGTTTTTCTCCGGAATCATGATGCCAGTGATGCAGTTTATCGGTAATCTGGGCTATGTCATGGTAGCGATTCTCGGTGGATTTATGGTAATTAAAAATGCAATTGAGGTCGGTGATATTCAGTCGTTTTTCCAGTATATCCGGAATTTCACACAACCGATTCAGCAGATTGCGCAGGTGACGAACATGTTGCAGTCTACGGCAGCGGCTTCTGAGCGGATTTTTGAATATCTGGAAGAAACGGAAGAGGACCAGACGGTTGCGGAGCCGGCAGATACGGAGCATCTGCGCGGAAATGTGGAATTCAGCCATGTAAAATTTGGCTATGATCCCGAGCATGTAATTATCCACGATTTTTCAGCAAAGGTAAAGGATGGTCAGAAAATTGCAATTGTCGGGCCGACTGGAGCCGGAAAGACGACGATGGTGAAGCTGTTAATGCGTTTTTATGATGTGAATTCCGGCAGTATCTGTGTGGATGGTCATGACGTAAAGGATTTTAACCGCAGTGAGCTTCGGGAGATGTTCGGGATGGTTCTTCAGGATACGTGGCTGTTTTCCGGGACAATTATGGAAAATATCCGTTACGGGCGGCTGGATGCTACGGATGAGGAGGTTATTGAGGCGGCAAAGGCGGCGCATGTGCACAAATTTATCATGCAGCAGCCGGGCGGCTACCAGATGGTGCTGAATGAGGAGACGAATAATGTTTCACAGGGACAGAAGCAGCTTCTGACCATTGCCCGTGCAATCCTGGCCGACAACCGGATTCTGATTCTGGATGAGGCGACGTCGTCCGTCGATACGCGTACGGAGACGCGGATTCAGAAGGCAATGGATGCACTGATGAAGGGACGAACCAGCTTTGTTATTGCCCACCGCCTGTCGACGATCCGCGATGCAGATCTGATTCTTGTCATGAAGGACGGAGATATCATTGAACAGGGAAACCACGAGGAACTGATGCGAGACGGCGGATTTTATGCGGGATTGTATAACAGTCAGTTTGAGCGTGTGAAAGAAGCAGCGGCAGAGGCATGATCATACAGGAGGGGATGAACATGATGTATAACATAATTGCGATTGAACGAGAGTATGCATCCGGCGGGAATGAAATCGGTGAGAGAGTAGCGCGGTGGCTTGGTATTCCGTGTTATGGACAGGAGGTATTGCGGCGTGCGGCAGAACGGATGCAAACGTCGCAGGATCGTCTTTTACATTTGGAAGAGACGACTTCCAATAGTCTGTTGTATTCGCTTGGCATGGCAATGAAGGTGATGACCGGAGAGCGCGACGGCCTTTCAGAAGAAGGGGCGTTGTATGTGACGGAGGAACGTGTGATCAAGGACATGGCATTGCAGGGCCCGTGTGTGATTGTGGGGCGTTGCGCGGGATGGATTTTGCGGGAACGTACGGATGTGCTTCGTGTTTTTATTCATGCAAACCGTGAATACCGGAAGAAGCGGGCGGTGGAGGAGTACGGGATTGCTCCGGAGAATGCGGAGAATACGCTGAAAAAATACGACTGGCGGCGTTCTAATTTTTATCATGCCAATACCGGTATGGCCTGGGATGATAAAAGGGGCTATCACCTGGTGCTCGACAGCTCGGCAATGGGTATTTCTCCTTGTGTCAAAGCAATATGCGGGACAGCAGAAGGAAAATAAAAGCACATTCCTTATCTTTTCTTTAAATCACAGTTTCGTTGGTTGTAAATAAAAATTTTGTATGATATATTGAAATTAAATAATTCAGATGGAGGTGCTTTATGCGTAAATTCAAAATACTTACTGGCAGGACCATGGCTGTTGCCCTGTCAGCAGCGATGATGTTTCAGGGGACGGCCCTGGCAGGTCCGCTTGATGAGCTGAATGAGATTATAGAAAAACAGATGGAGGATGCCGGGGACAATCTTCTGGAGCAGACAATAGGCTTTTCTGATCTGGCAGAGCAGATGGAAGAGGAGGGCCTGAATTTTCAGATGACGGCGAGACTTCTCCCGGAGACATTGGAGCTGTTGGATTTGACAGGTGAAGAATTTGCCGATGAGTCTGTTCGGTTCGGTTTCCAGCTAGATCCGGAACTTGAAAAATGGGTGCTTACAGGAAGTTTTGGAGAGACCCCAATTCTGGATGCGGCGCTGTACGGATCACACGAACAGCTTGCGCTTGCATTGCCGCAGTTTTATGCAGGTACGGTTGCACTGAATGCCGGCAATCTCAAAGAGCAGATTATGAATTCCGATCTTGCTGCTATTTTGGGAATGACTCCGGAAAACATAGCAGAAATACCGGACATTGAAATGGACTTTTATTCGGACGACGATGGTACGGATGGTTTGGAGGACTACAGCGAACGCATGGAAGCGGAGCTTGAGGAAAGTGCGGCCGTAGAGGCTTCGGAAGCAGATGGTGTCACGACATACAGCGTTACGTTTAGCCGTGACAAACTGATGGATTTATACAAAGACCTGTTTCAGGAATACATGAAAGTATTTACAGGTGCAGGGATAGTCTTTGACACAGGATCAGACCCGGAGCAGACAGTCGACGAGATGGTTGATCAGATGGTATCTGTGATGTCTGCCTGCATCCTTGAGGATTTGACTGTGAACTACGAGGTACGGAATCATCTCGTAGAGAAAATGTATTTTGAGATGCCGATTGATACAGCGAAGATTGTGGAGGCACAGAATCAGCTTTCCAGCGAACAGCAGCAGATCGCAGAGGAAGTGATTACTTCTGTCACTGTGGAACCGCTTGCCCCTGCCGGAAAGGCTTCTGATGCAGTGGCAGATGTGGAGACGGTTCCTTCTGCAGAGGTATCACAGCCGGTGGTAGAGGTAGAAAACGAGTTCAAGGGAACTATTTTCTGCGATATCGTTTATTCCAACCCGGCACAACCGCAGGAAGGCTTTACAGTGAATGTTGAGATGGCCGACGATGCCGGTACAGATTCCATTTCTATGGACATGGATTTTGCGACAAAGCAGGACGGAACGGCACAGGTCACTACGATTACAATGAATCTGGAAGAAAATGGCGAGACCCTTTATTCCGGTCCGGTGTACACAGAGCGCTTTGATGCGGCTACCGGAGATCTGGATGCACAGATTCTGGTGGAGGATGAAGATACACGGATTGAACTGAACTTTGACGGTACATTCTCAAATGTCGAAAAAGGAAAGGGCTTCGTTCTGACCGTAGATGAGCTGTCTATGTCTGTGGATGGCGAAAAGCTTGGTGTATCGGGAGAGGTTAGCCTGAAGGCAGAGCCCGGTGATGTTGCAGCTCCTGCTGATGCAAGGGTAATTCTGGAACTGAAACAGGAAGATTTGGTTGCACTTGTAAGTGAAATGTCAGCAAATGCATATATTTGGGGCATGCAGTTCACACCGCAGATCGAGACACCCAAAAGTACGGTAGTTATACAGTAACGAGATAACATACCAAGATAAAGTTAATAAATTAAAGGAATCAAGCAAAAAACAATGACAGAGAGTCTCATGGGATTCGGGTCTTTTCAAAACCCGGAATCTCCACGAGACTCTCTATTTTACTGCGCGTATTTAAGGAAATGCTTCCTGTTTTTATTTCTGCAAATATGATGCGCCCTTTTCAGCCAGAAGATTTAGGGGAGGCTTCCAAGTCCTGTCAGACGGTTCATCAGATCCTCCAGGGAATTTGTTTCTGTCTGTCCTGTCTCACTTTCCGCAGGATGTCCCGTTTCTGTTTCCGAAGGGGGAGACACGGTCGGAGGGGTTTCCGGCAAAGTAGGCGGGGGAATGATATCCGCTGGCGGTGATTCCGTATCCGTTGGCGGAATCTCGGTGCTGTTCGTTGCTGTTTCTGTTTCCGCCTGAGTTTCGCTTTGCGTCTCAGTTTCCGGGAAAAGATCCGGGTAAATGGTGATCGGTTCTGTTTCCGGCGGCACTTCATGCAGCGGACAGTTCTTTTTGGGTACGGTAGCTTTGGCAAAGTATTCTTCATAGGTTTCCGGACAACCATTCGAAATGGCAGGTAAATGTGATTCTTTACACAGAGTCACCGATTTTACAGTTTCCGGTTTTGTGAAATCAGCGGCTGGAAGTCCGGTATGAAGCCGGTTCATAACGGCTGACCACAGAACCTTGTTGTAGGTGTGGTACGTGGAGGCCAGAGGCAGGTCGCGGTTGTTGTCATAGCCGCCCCACACGCAGCACGTATAATACGGCGTATATCCGACGAACCAGATATCTTTGTAATTCGAAGTGGTGCCTGTCTTTCCTGCCACCGGTTGCCCGGCTGCAAAGATGGATTGGTAGGCTGTTCCTTGCGGGGAAGCAACGACATCCTTCATGGCTTCTGTCAGTAAAAATGCGGTTTCCGGCGAGATCACACGGGTGGAGCCTGAAAGATCTGTATCTGTTTCGGAGGAATTTTCAAGTTCTGAATAGTCAATCAGAATGTCGCCATGCCGGTCCAGAATTTTTGTAAAAAACTTCGGCTTGACGTGTACTCCTCCGTTGGCGATCGCCGCGTATGCACTGCAAAGCTCCAAATTTGAAACGCCCTGCGTGATACCGCCAAGTGCAAGCGGCTGTACAATATCAGAGGAAAGATTACCGCCTGACTCATAAGATTCATACAGAGTGGAGATTCCGAAGTTACGGGCATAATCAAAACCGGCACGCGGCGTAATTGCAGTAATGCATTTCACAGCAATTACGTTGATGGAACGGGTGATCGCTTCCCGGATGGTAACGGTTCCTGAATAATCGGTGATATCCCAGTTGCTGACCGGAGTACCATTTTCATAGTTGTATGGCTCATTTTCATAAGTGGTGGCAAGTGTCTGTCCGAAAGAATCAAGCGCCGGTGCATATGCGGCCAGAATTTTGAAGGTGGAGCCGGGCTGACGGTACGTTTCCGTAGCTCGGTTCAGAACGAGACTTGCCGTCTTTTCTCCGCGGCCTCCTACGATTGCCCGGACAAAGCCCGTTTTCTGATCAATGAGAACAAGAGAAGCCTGTGGCTGTGCGGAGAGGGACAGCCGTTCTCCGACAACTTTGAGTGCTTGGTCGCTGTCGCCGTTTTCTGAATCATCTTCAGGTTCGTCATCCTTGTCATCCTCAGAGGTTTCACTTTCTAAAGTCTCATGAGTCTGACTATTTTGTGACAGAATGTGTTCCCGGAAGGCGTCCGCATATTGCTGCGCTTCTGCCTGTGAGTTACACAGCAGGTCAAAAGAAGGATTGATTTCCTGGCGAATGTAGCTGCGCAGAGATTCCGAACCATAATGGGTGACAAGCCCTGCTGAGTCGGAGACGCTCAGCGCGTAATCAATACCGAACTCAGTTCCTTCCGGAAAATTCGCGGGATTTTGGAATTCTTCATCGCATATCTGTTGCGCCTGTGCTTCCTGAGCGGAGAAAATACGCAGTCCGCCGGAAAATACTGCCCGGTATGCCTGGTCATACGTATATCCTTTTTCATTCATCAAAACGTTCAGAACCTGATCGATTAATGCGTCCTCATAATAGGAGTACGCTGTTTCGTCGCCTTTCAGTTCGTTGAACTTACGGATTCGCCCATATACATCGTCCTGTAGAGCTTCTTCTTTTTCTTCTCTCGAAATGTAGCCCTGGTTTTCCATGTATTTCAGCACAGTTTTGCGGCGCTTGTCATTTTCTTCCGGGTTGGTGATGGGATTAAAACCGGAGGGATTCTGGGGAATGGCAGCCAGCACGGCAGCCTCCGACAGCGAAAGTTCCGAGACATTTTTGCCGAAATATCGCCGGGATGCCGCCTGTACCCCGTAACAACCAGCTCCGAGGTTGATGGTATTGAGATAATCTTCAAGAATTTCCTCTTTGGAAATCCGGTCTTCGAGCTGGAGGGCCAGATATTGTTCCTGTATTTTACGCCGGAAACGGTCAAGGAAGGAATTTTCCAGTGTCCATTCGGTGAAGACATTATTTTTAATGAGCTGCTGCGTGATCGTGCTGGCTCCCTCTGAAAAAGAACCGCTGGTCAGACCGGTCCACATTGCCCGGGCAATTCCTCGTATATCAATGCCGCCATGTTCATAAAAGCGTTCATCTTCAATTGCAATGATGGCTTTTTGCAGAGCGTCTGGAATTTCTGCAAGCGTAACAAGATCACGGTTTGAAGAAGCAAGCGTGAGCTTGCGCAGATAGTTTCCCTGTGCGTCGCAGATATAGGTGGCAGATTCGGTAGGGGATACGGTAATGGTGTCTATATCAGGCGCCGTCGCGATCAGATACCAGATACCGGCAAGAAACAGAACAAGAACAGCAGCAAGCGCTGCTGCTGCGTAGATTATGATCCGTTTCCATGGAATCGGGCGCGGCGTGTTTTTCCTGGAATCGGAATGAGTATTCATGGAAGACCACCTCCTGACTTTTGAATGGATATCATTGCTGAAACAGTGTGAAATCCTGGAAATTGTTTCGCAATTAACTTATTTGGAGGGTAGTATTCCGCGTAGAAATGAAAAATATACGGAAGATAGATCAGCGGAACATTTTATACAGGCGGATTTGAGAAAAACCGTGGGTATAAAATGTTCCGCCGCCATATTTTTTAGATGAGCGCCAGTCCGTTTCCGGCACCAATTCGGTCTGCGCCGGCTTCCAGCAGTTCTCTGGTGAATTCCGGCGTGCGGATGCCGCCGCTGGCTTTTACCTGCATACGGTCGCCTACTGTTTTTTTCATGAGACGGATATCGTCGAGTGTTGCGCCGCCGGTGGAAAAGCCGGTGGAGGTTTTGACAAAAGCGGCTCCAGCTTCTTCGGAGAGTTCGCAGGCTTTTGTTTTTTCTTCGTCTGTCAGCAGACAGGTTTCAATAATCACCTTGACGATGGCAGGCTTCGAAGCTTCGACAACTGCTTTGATATCGTTGCGAACGAAGTCCCAGTTCTGATCTTTGATTGCGCCGACGTTGATAACCATGTCGACTTCCTGTGCGCCAGCCTTTACAGCTTCAGAGGCTTCAAATGCCTTGGCAGAAGTCAGCATAGCGCCGAGTGGAAATCCGACAACGCAGCAGGTTTTTACGTCGCTGCCGTTTAATGCTTTTGCAACAAGCGGTACATGACAGGTATTGACGCAGACAGAGGCAAAGCCGTTTTCCAGGGCCTCCTGGCAGTAACGGCGGATCGTCTCAGACGTAGCGTCCGCTTTCAGCATAGTGTGGTCAATTTTTTTTGCAATATCCATGTGTATTCTCCTTTTTGATTCAGATCGTGATCTGCTCGTTTCAGAATAGCACAGATACCGGTAAAAATCCACGGGGAATTGATAAGCCAGTTTTTGCCGGAAAAATGCAGGGGTGTGGCTTTACAAAGAGGTATATTTTTGGTACTATCAAAAGGTATTTTAACAGGAATTTTGAAAAGTCTGATTTAAGGGCGGGAAGTGCAGATGAAGATTGTATACAAAGGCGGCGAGGGAGAGCTGATTGAAAAAAAATCCCGTTTTATTGCAACGGTAATTCCGGTGAACAGCGAGGATGAGGCACTGGAGTTTATTGCAGCAATGAAAAAAAAGTATTGGAACGCATCGCACAACTGTTTTGCCTTTGTCGTGGGAGAGAATTATGAGCTCCAGCGCTGCAGTGATGACGGAGAGCCACAGGGAACAGCCGGACGTCCGATGCTGGATGTATTGCTCGGTGAGCAGATTCACAACGCGGCCGTTGTGGTGACGAGATATTTCGGTGGAACGCTGCTAGGAACCGGGGGACTGGTACGGGCCTATTCGAAGGCAGTACAGGAAGGGCTTCACGGCAGTACGATCATTGAAAAAAGAAACGGTGCTCTGCTGCGCATGAAGACCGATTACAATGGAATTGGAAAAATCCAGTATCTGCTGGGACAAAGAGGGCTCACAATTACAGATTCCGAATATACTGATACTGTCACAGTGGAGACGCTGGTACCGCTTGAGCAGGTAAAAGAGCTCCGCGAGGCCGTGACGGAGGGAACGAACGGAAGGACACAATTTCTTGCAGAGGATGCGGTGTGTTTTGCGTTTGTGGATGGGGAGCCGCTGATTTTTGATGAATAATCATCAGAACGATATTTGACCGTACGGGCAGCCTGCGAAGCAGAAAGGAATATCAGAAGTTATGTGCAATACAGAAAATAAAAAAGGGAAGGCTCCTATCGGCGTATTTGATTCCGGTGTGGGCGGCCTTACCGTAGCAAGGGAGATTATGAGAAATCTTCCCAATGAGCGGATTGTTTATTTTGGCGATACGGCGAGGGTGCCATATGGAAGCAAATCAAAAGATACGGTGATTCGCTATTCGAGGCAGATTATCCGTTTCCTGCGGACGCAGGATGTCAAAGCGATTGTGATCGCCTGCAATACGGCCAGCGCACTTGCACTTGAGGAAGTGGAAAAGGAGCTGGATATTCCGATTATCGGCGTAGTAAAGCCCGGAGCGAAGGTTGCCGCGGCATCGACAAGAAATGGCCGGATTGGTGTGATCGGCACAGAAAGCACGGTCAACAGCCATATGTACAGTCAGCTTATTTGCAGTTATCAGAAGGATATCCAAGTGTATGGAAAAGCCTGCCCGCTGTTTGTGCCTCTTGTGGAGGAAGGGTGGCTTGGAGATCCGGTAACAGAGCAGGTGGCGAAGCGTTATCTGGATGAACTGCTTCCCAAGGGCATTGATACACTGATTCTTGGGTGTACCCATTACCCGCTTCTGCGGCCTTTGATTGAGCGGCTGGCAGGAGAGCGTGTGCGGCTTGTGGACCCTGCATATGAGACGGCCCATGAACTGGGACTGCTGCTGGAAGAAAAGGGGATAGCCAATCGTGGTGAAAAAGCGTCGGGAAAAGAGCCTTACCGCTTTTTTGTCAGCGATGCAGCGGATAAATTCAAGCATTTTGCAAATTCGATTCTCCCCTATGATATTGAAACCACCCGGAAAATCAACATTGAGGAGTACTGAACATCATGACAGAGGATATTTTGATCAGCGTAAAGGGGTTTCATACACTGGAAAATACAGAAGATGACCAGGAGATTGAGGTGTTTTCTGCGGGGAAGTATTACTTTAAAAACGGAAAACATTATATTCTGTATGAGGAACAGGCGGAGGACAGCGCTGAAATCATAAAAAGCCGGATTACGCTCAAAGACGGCTGCCTGGAGGTCCGAAAGACAGGGCCGGTTCATTCACAGATGACATTTGAACAGGACCGGAAAAATATGAGCTGGTACAATACACCGTTCGGAGATCTGATGGCAGGAATCCGGGTCACGGATATGCATGTGACAGAGGATGAGAATCTGCTTGCTATTCAGGTTAAGTATCAGCTGGAAGTAAATTATGAGCACATTGCGGACAGTAAAATCGAGATCCGTGTGATGGCAAAGGACAGCGGACTATTCCGGTTGGACTAGCCCTATCAGAATATTTTTTACAACAAAAAAGGAGCTGTTGTTTCGGTAGATGAACATCTATCGAAGCAACAGCTCCATGTTATTTTTGTCTGGAAAATTTCTCTTTTGTTTTTGCCCAGAAGCCTTTTTTCTTCTGAACCGTTTCGAGCGGTCCGCGGACCCCTCGAACTTCCATGATATAAATGCCGCTCACAACAGCCTTTACTTCTTTTTTCACGGGAATCAGGTCAAATACAGCAGCGTCACTGACAAGGGTCATGATTCTCGGTCCGACTTTTGCCTTCACAATGGGAAGCTTGGACCGGCGCATAAGCTTAGGCGTCTGATCAATGACCATCTGTGGCAGTCCCGATTCCTTGATGGGTAGTCGTTTTTTATCTATAATCAGCATGGAAACGGTCTGCTTGGCTGCTTCCATCTGCTCCTGCTGTACCGCCTGCTTCTTTTGCATTTTCCGTCCCACAAAGTACAGGACAACCAGTGCAATGACGAGTATCACTAATATGATAAGTAAAACATTTAAAAAGGACATATGTACCTCCTCCAGCTCAGATTTCGAGATACATTCTATCATCCTTTGGAAGAAATAGCAAGAATTATGGATATTTTCTTAAAATTATATTTTTTTGTGCCAAATGAGATTGGATATGCTATACTTTGTATCCATGAGAGTAATTTATGATCAGATTTATGATTACAATTAAAATTCAGAAAGGATAACGACTATGAGAAAAAGAAATTATATGGCAGCGCTGGCTTGTGCACTTTCTATGACAATGGTAACGGCATCTCCGGCAACTGTTATGGCAGGAGAGACAGAAGCGGTGACAGAAGCGGGAACAGAAGAAGCTGCCACAGAAGCGGGAACAGAAGAAGCTGCCACAGAAGCAGGAACAGAAGAAACTGCCACGGGCAATGAAGATAATGAAGAAGCTGCCACAGAAGAAGCAGGCGCGGAAAAAGAGACTGAGCATGTGACAGAAAAAGAAGCTGAAGATGTGGAGCCCCTGGAAGTTCCGGAAAAAAGACCGGATTATAAGGCATCCGAATATGTGACTCTGGGTGAATACAAAGGGGTGACGGTTCAGCTTTCGCATATCACGGAAGACGACGTCGAGAAGCAGATTCAGGCTGCGATTCGTCAGGGTGATCTGATGGAAACGCTGACAGAGGGCAAGGTGCAGACCGGTGATATTGCGAATATTGATTATGAGGGAAAACTGAACGGAGAACCTTTTGACGGGGGAACTGCAAAAGGTTTTGATCTGAATATCGGCTCCGGGGAGTTTATCCCGGGATTTGAGGACGGGCTGATTGGGGTGGCAGTCGGCGAGACGGTTGACCTGAAACTTACATTTCCGGAGGGCTACAACAATGCGGAGCTGGCAGGCAAGGAGACAGTTTTTACTGTTACGGTAAATGAAATCAAGCGTATGCCGGAGCTGAACGACGAGCTGGTCAGCACTCTTTCCGAGGGAGCATACACGGATGTGGCTTCCTATCGTGCTTCTGTGAAGGAAGATCTGGAAAATGGTCTGAGCGAGATGCGGGAGTCTGAGATCAAATATAATCTTCTCGTGCGGGTTGCAGAGACTTCTGAGGTGAAGGGATATCCGCAGGAACTGGTGGATTATGGCGTTGCGCTCATGGAGAGTGCATACCGTGAAATGGCAGAAGCCTACAGCGTGGATTTTGCAGAGTTTTTATCTATGGCTTATAATAACATGACCGTGGAGCAGTTCCGCAAGCAGGCCGCGGTTGAGGTTCAGATGACCATGCAGCAGGAGCTCTTGCTGAAAGCGGTTGCGGAGGCAGAAGGAATCGAAATCAGTGACGAGGATTATGCTGCCGGCTGTGAAGAATATCGAAAAACGACAGGATTCGAGACTGTAGAAGAACTTATTGCGTATTATGGAGAGGACCAGATTCGCATCAGCGTTCTTCAGAATAAGGTTCTGGATTTCCTGATGGAACATGCAATCATAGAGGAAGAGACAGAACCGGAATCCGCGGCAGATGAAGCAGGAACAAAGAAAGACGGGACTGCGGCAGGCCAGGACGAAACAAAAGCAGGAGCAGAAGAAACGGAGACAGAATAGAGTTGTTGCAAACATTACCGGAAGGAGATGCGGCATGAAGAAAGCGGGAATGATTTTGGAGGGCGGCGGTCAGCGCGGTATTTTTACGAGTGGTGTGCTGGATTACCTGATGGAGAAAAAATTCATGGTTCCGTATGTGATTGGTGTTTCGGCGGGAGCATGTAATGCGGTGGATTACGTATCGGGGCAGATTCTTCGGACAAAGGAATGTATGCTGGATGCACAGCTGGATCACGAGCTGTACGGAGTCCGCACTATGCTGAAGACAAAGTATTTTATGAATATGGATCTGATCTTTGATCAGTTTCCGAACCATGATTATCCCTTTGATTTCAAAGCTTACGTAAAATCGCCGACGCGGTGTCTGCTGACAACGACAAACTGTCTGACCGGGCGTGCAGAATTCATTGAGGAATACAGAAATAAAGAACGGATGATGGCGGCCTGCCGGGCTTCCTCGAGTCTGCCGTTTGTTTCGCCGATGGTGCAGGTGGACGGTATTCCGATGCTGGATGGCGGCATTGCGGATTCTGTTCCAGTAAAACGGGCAATTGCGGACGGATACGATTACAATATTGTGATTCTGACGCGAAAAAAGGGGTACTATAAGAACGAGCGCAGTACGTCGATGATGCGGCTGGTGAAACTGTACTACAGAAAGTATCCGAAGCTTGCCTGGGCAATGTTACAGCGGAATCATGTGTATAATCAGGAGATGGATTTGATCACGCGCCTGGAAGCACAGGGAAAGGTGTTTGTGATTCGACCGGAAGTTTCCACGGTCGGTCGGACTGAGCGTGATCTGGAGAAGCTGGAGGACTTTTACTGGCATGGATATGAAATGGGCAAAAAGGTTTATCCACAGCTGCGGGAATGGATGTCCCACAGGGAGGAATGTGTAAGCCGCAAGCGCCTGCTGGTATAAAAGGAACACTTCGCAGACAAAATTAAAAGACAGAATCAAAAAAGATAGAAAAAGACTGCTGTAAAAGCGCAAAGATCCGTTTTGAGACGGTGTTCTGATGCATGTTACAGCAGTTTTGTTTTGTCCTGTTTTTCATCTTTAGGTTTTGTGTTTTTGCCATTTATTCCCGAAATACCGATGAACAAAGCAGATGCTTCGGAAGATCCAGTCAATTTCCATTGCAATCCAAACGCCGAATACACCGAGACCAAGATAGATACCAAGCAGATAACTGAATCCAATCCGGAAAATCCACATGGAAAGAATGGATAATAGCATCGTATGTTTTACGTCTGATGCAGCGCGCAGGGCATTGGGTAAGGTAAAGGCCAGAGGCCAGATCGTGACTGCGCCTGCTGAGTGCGCATAAATAATTTTTCTTGTATATTCAGCCGCTTCCGGTGAGAGGTGGTACAGACGGATCAGCATAGGCAGTGCCAGAAAAATAAGAACACTGCTTGCGGCGATGCAGGCGTAGGCGATGCAGAGAAGCTTTCTGGTGTAATAACGAACCTGTTCATAGTCGCCGGCTCCGACGCACTGCGAGACTACGGTCAGCATGGCAAACCCCATTGCCATACCGGGAAGAATCTGGAAGGATGCAAGGTTATTGCACACTGCATTTGCCGCAATAGAGGCGGTGCCAAAGCCGGAAACGATGGAGAGCACCATGATTTTCCCAAGTTGAAACATGCTGTTTTCAAGGCCGTTTGGAATACCGATGCCAAGAATTTTTTTGAGCAGCGCAATATCAAAGTGAAAGGAAAACGGCAGTGAAATATGTACGGTTTTGTTTTGGTTCAGAAGCAGACGCAGGATCACGAGCGCAGCAACCATACGTGAAAGAAGCGTCGGAATGGCGGCGCCTGCGACGCCCATATGAAAGCCAAAGATCAGGATAGCATTGCCGACAAGATTGATGCCGTTCATGACGAGCGACATATACATGGCGGTTTTGGAATCCCCCATGGAACGGAAAATGGCGGCCCCTGCATTGTACAGGGCGATAAACGGAATCGAGGCTGCGACAATGACAAGATAAGTATTGCAGCTTGTCATAACCTCCTGCGTGATCTTTCCGAAGACGACGTGTAGAATAAACGGCCGGAAAATATAGGTGAGTGCCATAATAACGACCGCAAAGCTTCCGGTAAAAAGCAGAAGCTGATTGGCGGCGCGGCATGCCACTTCCGGTTCCCGGCGGCCGATTTGCTGTCCGCAGATCACGGCGCCTCCGGTTCCGAGCGCCGCAAACAGGTTAATCAGTAGGATAAAAATACTGTCTGCAAGAGAAACGGCCGATACGGCGGACTCTCCGGCACTTGCAACCATCATGGAATCAGCCATACCGACTGTGATAGCCAGAACCTGTTCTAGAATCAAGGGAATAATCAGCTTTTTCAGGTCATTGTTGCTGAACAGATAGCCGGAAGCATTGTTGTTTGCTTTTTTAAGTCTGTTGAAATTTGGAGACATAACGAAGCCCTTTACTGTAGTGAATTTTTAAGTCATTGCAAAACGCTGTGAATGAGCTGCCTTTTGGGAGCCGGATTTCACAAATGTTTCGATGAACTTTACGGATGCCGCAGCAGTTGTGCCGCGGCATCCGTTACGTTATTATACCGCGTTGCAAAGGAAAAACAAGAGATAAATGTTGTTTTATGCGGAATTTATGATGAGCAGGAATGCAATACGGGCAGTAAAAAATGAAAAATATTTTTGCAGTTGCAGGAATCAAAAGATTGTAGTATACTGGTAATGAAAACGGGGAGGCCATGGCGGCCTGAGAGTAAACCGAGCGGTTTTGACCCTTAGAACCTGATACAGATAATGCTGGCGAAGGAAAATATGTTTTCAGATGTGCAGGAAGCTGCGCGTTCTGTCCTTATTTTTGGTGTCGGCATATTTGGCCGGCTTTTTTATTGCACAGAAAATTTTGTTGCCTGGAAAATCGCGCGAACTTCCTTTGCTATCAAATATTCTGTGTCTCTTTCAGACCAGTACCCTTGTTTTTAAAAGTAAAAGAAATGAGGAATCGAACATGAATAAGCTTTCCAAAGCAGCGCCGGTGGCGGTGATTCTGATTTTGATGGCAAGCTGGGAGGCTATTGTAAGAGCAGCCGGGATCCCGTTGTACGTACTTCCAGCTCCCAGTGATATGCTGAAAAGCTTTGCATCAGAGTTTCCGACGCTTATGGGACACGCTGGAATTACGGTGCTGGAAGCTGTGGCAGGAATGGCGATTTCCTTTGTAGTGGGAATCGTGATGGGTGTGCTGATTGATGCAATGCCGACCTTTAAAAAATGTATATATCCGATACTGGTCGTTACCCAGACGGTTCCGGTGATTGTTCTGGCCCCTATTTTCATTATTTACATGGGGTTTGGATACGCACCGAAAATTTTGACGGTTGTGCTGATGTGTTTTTTTCCGATCGTGGTCAGCTTCAGCGACGGATTGGGAGAGATGGATGAAGGTTATCTGAATCTGGTACGCACGTATGGAGGATCAAACTTTCAGCTATATCGCATTGTCAAGATTCCTTCGGCCATGATTTCACTGTTGTCGGGCCTTAAAGTAGCGGCAACGTACAGCATCAGCGGAGCTGTGGTAGGCGAGTGGATTGCTTCACAAAGCGGTCTTGGCTACTATCTGATCCGGGCGAAAAACGGATATATGCTCGACAAGGTGTTTGCATGTGTGTTGATGATCATTTTGCTGAGCCTGCTGATGAATGGAGTGATAAAGCTGTTCGGCTATGCAGTGCTGCCGTCAGCAAGACGCCGGAGAAGAAGTACAAATAAAAGGATAAGATAGAAATTAAAACAGAAAGGCGAGGATCATGCATAGGAAGAACAGATGGAAAAAAGCAGCAGCTATTTTTATGGCAGCGGGAATGACCATGAATATGAGTGTATTTGCAAATGAAGGGGAAGCAGAAGGGCAAAAGGAAGTGACGGTAATCCTTGATTATGTGCCGAATACGAATCATACAGGCATGTATGTGGCACTGGATAAAGGGTATTATGAGGAAGAAGGACTTGCTGTTACGATTATTGAGCCGACGGACGGGGCAACGGCGACACTCGTGGCACAGCAGAAGGGGACGTTTGGTATTAGCTATCAGGAGGATGTGACAATCGCGCTGACCGCGCAGGACCCGCTTCCGATTAAAGCAGTCGCTGCACTGATTCAGCATAATACCTCCGGGTTTGTCAGCCTGGCGGACAGCGGGATTACGTCACCGGCGGATTTTGAAGGCAAGACGTACGCGGGCTGGGGAGGACCTGGCGAGTCCGCAGTGCTTGAGGCATGCATGACACAGACTGGCAGCGATTTTTCAAAGCTGAATATGGTGATTTCGGATGGCAGCGGTTTTGAGGCGCTTGGAAAAAACTGTGATCTGATGTGGTTTTTTGAGGGCTGGGATAACATCATGGCTGCAAGAAACGGCTGCGAGCTGAACTATATGGAGTGCCGACAGCTGGATGAACGCCTTGATTATTATACCCCGGTGATAATCGCGGCCAATGACGTTCTGGAGACAGATCCGGAGATGGTATCTGCATTTTTGCGGGCGACGGCAAAAGGATATGCCGATACGATTGCAGATCCGGATGGGGCGGCAGAGATTCTTTTTTCCTACGCGCCGGATTATGATCTGGAGATGCTGAGGCAGTCTCAGGAGTATCTGGCGGGGAAATTTATGGAGGATACGGATGTCTGGGGAAGTATGAAGGATGAAATATGGAATAATTACTCTGCTTTTTTGCAGGAGTATGGTGTAATTGAAGAGGTTCCTGCCCCAGAAGTATGCTATACCAACGAGTTTTTGCCGCAATAGGAAAATCGGAGAAAAGCCAGTTGTCATTTCAGCAGTGAGATACTACAGAAACAGTGTGAACCAGGACAGTCAGATGCACCATACGTCTGTGACGTAGCAGAAAGGAAGTGTGCGCATGGAGCTGAGCGTTACAAATTTGAATTTCTCATATACCGACAAACCCATCCTGAAAGAGTTGTCCTTTTCTGTCAGGGATGGAGAATTTGTCAGCATTCTAGGGCCTTCCGGTTGCGGCAAGTCCACGCTCTTAAATATCCTGGCCGGAATTTTGAAACCGCAAAGCGGTCAGATTTTGACAAATGGCCAGGAAATTCACGGAATCAGCGGACAGTTTGCGTATATGCCGCAGAATGATCTTCTATTTCCCTGGAGGACGATTCTGGATAATGTCTGTCTCTATGGAGAGCTTCATCAGAGGAAAGAAGAGATGAAAGAAAAGGCGGGCGCGCAGTTTGCACGGTTTGGGCTGGAGGGCTGTGAGGATAAATACCCGCATGAGCTTTCCGGGGGTATGCGCCAGAGAGCGGCGTTTCTTCGTACTGCTTTATGCGATGCCGGGATCTTTCTGCTGGATGAGCCGTTCGGGGCGCTGGATGTAATTACACGCGGGGATATGCAGGACTGGCTTTGTGAGCTGCGCACGAATTTGAAGCGCACAATTCTCCTGGTTACCCATGATACGGATGAGGCAATTTATCTGTCAGACCGTATTTTAATTCTCGGGCGTCCGGGCGAGGGGATTCGGGAGGAAATCTGCATCAGCGAGGAACACCGTACGCGTGACTGGTTGTATGAGCAGGGGCAGCTGCGGGCGCGGATTCACAGAATCATAAAATTTGTATAAAGCTATTGACTTCCAGGGATTTTGTAATAGAATAAATATAGAAAATAACAGCTTGAAATGAGGGCATGCAGAGTTTCAGGCTGTTTTTTTTACAAAGAAATTAGCACTCGACACATAAGAGTGCTGACAGAAGAGGGGATTTTATGATTACAGTACCAGTTTATGATATGATTTTACTGCCCGGCGTCCGTTTTTATCTGAAAAAAGAGGTATACGATCAGTGGGGACTGGAAAAGCTTGAACTAGGTGAAACAGCGCTGTTTCTACTGCAGAAGGAGCCGAAGGAACTTAAAACGTGCACTGCGCAGGATTTTTATCCCGTGGGATTTCTGGCAGAGCTGGTGGAAATTGACGCAGAAGGCATGGCGCAGATGAAGGTATGCGGCAGATCTGAAGTTTCGGATATTAGGAACGAAGATGGTATATTTTCTGCTACCGTAACGAACTGTCCGGAGATTTTGGATATCTCTGAGGCGGAGGAAAAGGATAAATTTGAAAGAATCCGGAATGCATATCTGCAATTTGTTCAGAATTATCAGTGGGGACTGTGGGCACGCAACATGATTCTGCGGTGGAACAGTCTGGAGGAGATGATTTGTGTCAGTGCAGGCTATCTGAATTTACCGTGGCCGGAAAAGTATGCGATCATGGCAGAGAGTTCCATGCAGAAAAGAAATGAGCTGATTGAGCGGGCTATTCTAGGCTTTATCGAAGAAGGTAAGGTGGCGCAGGAGGCACAGGATGCACAGCAGGAGAGCCAGGAACAGATCTACCGTGAGGCGGCCATCCGCAAGCAGTTGAGCATTTTGCAGCGTCAGTTAGATGAGCTGCACCCTGAAAGCAGCTCAGAGATACAAGTGTTTGAGGAACGGCTGGCATCGTCGGGCATGAATGAGACGGCGCGCCGGGAGGCTGAGAAGGTTTTGAATCGCATGAAACAGGAGGGAAAGGACGGGCATGAGTATGGCATGCTGTACGATTACCTCGATTTTGTGACGAAGCTTTCCTGGACAAAAGCCGAGGCAAAGAAAATTGATCTGGATCAGGCAGCAGGAGTGCTGGACAAAGGCCATTATGGGATTGCGCGTGTAAAGGAACGTATTTTGCAGCAGATTGCCGTTATGGCTCTTCGAAAAAAGCAGTCAGGCTCCATTCTTCTTTTTGTCGGCGCGCCTGGAACCGGGAAGACAAGTATCGGTCAGAGCATTGCCGCGGCCCTTGGAAGAGAATACGTGCGCATCAGCCTGGGCGGTATTCGGGATGAGGCAGAGATCCGCGGACACCGCAGGACGTATGTCGGAGCAATGCCGGGGCGTATCATGGAAGGCATGAAGCGTTGCGGGACCTCCAATCCGGTTCTGGTGCTCGATGAAGTGGATAAACTGACCAGGGATTACGGAGGCGATCCGGCCAGCGCGCTGCTTGAGGTGCTTGACCCGGAGCAGAACAGTACGTTTACCGATCATTACATGAATGTTCCGTATGATCTTTCGGATGTCTTGTTTGTCTGTACGGCAAACACGGTTGACACGATTCCGGAACCGCTGCTGAACCGAATGGAAGTTATTTCATTTCCAGGGTACACGGCTCTTGAAAAAATGCAGATTGCGAAAAAATACCTTCTGCCGAGGGTGATGGAGGAAACAGGAATCCGGCCGCGCAATCTGAAGGTGACGGATGAAGCGCTTCGCAGGGTGATTGAAGAATATACAGCAGAGTCGGGAGTCCGGGGCCTAAAAAAGCAGATTGGGGTTCTGTGCCGCGCGGCAGCAGTGAAGCTGGTAAGAGGGGAACAAAAAAGCATTAAGATCGGGGCAAAGCGGCTGCCGGAATACCTCGGTACGCAGCGAAGACATCATGATCGGAGGCTGGAAGAGGCCGGGCCGGGAGTGGCTACGGGGCTTGCCTGGACCAGTGCGGGCGGAGAAATTCTTTTTATTGAGTCGCGTCTTATTCCGGGAGACGGCAAGGTGATCATCACGGGACAGCTTGGCGAGGTAATGAAGGAGTCCGCTCAGATTGCCGTCAGTCTGGTCAAATCCATGTATCCCAGGGAGGCCGTGACGCTGAAAGAACACGATCTGCATCTTCATGTTCCGGCGGGCGCCGTGCCAAAGGACGGGCCGTCAGCGGGGATCACGCTTGTCACGGCGCTTGTGTCATTGCTGACAGGAAAATCCGTGAGTGCGGAGCTGGCCATGACGGGCGAAATTTCGCTGCGGGGAAGCGTCCTGCCAATTGGCGGGTTGCCGGAAAAGCTGATGGCGGCACAGCGGGCGGGCATCAAAAAGGTGTTGATTCCGTTTGAAAATACGGTTGATCTGCGGGAGGTTGCCGGGGAAGTAAAGGAAGCGCTTGAGATTATACCGGTAAAGAGCGTGAAGGATGTACTTGGAGAAGCGTTTGGAAAAGGCAGCTTCAAAGAGCACAGAGATTAAAATTTCGCGGCAGTCACGTTTGGGCAGCTAGAGGATTTTGAAGAGGAGGGATATTTGTGAACGAGATAAAAAAACCTAGAAAACCATTGGCATTTTATTATTTAATTGTCCTGGGCGTACTGTTTGTGCTGAATTTTCTGCTCGTACCGTATATGACACAGCGCAGAATACAGCAGGTCGATTACGGTACCTTCATGACGATGACGGAGGAAAAAAGCATCGGCCAGGTAGAGGTGCAGGAAAATCAGATCCTGTTTACAGATCGTGATGGGAAGCAGATTTACAAGACAGGTAAAATGGAGGACCTGGGGCTTGTAGAACGTCTGCATGCTTCCGGCGCTGAGTTTACCGGGGAAATCGTGGAGGAAATGTCCCCCTTTATGAGTATTCTTCTGTCATGGGTTCTGCCGATGGTGCTTTTCATTATGCTTGGACAGTTTCTGGCGAAGAAGCTCATGGATAAGGCCGGCGGCGGACAAAATTCCATGATGTTCGGTATGGGTAAGAGCAATGCAAAGGTTTATGTGAAGTCCTCGGAAGGCATACGTTTTTCGGATGTAGCCGGAGAGGACGAGGCAAAGGAAAATCTGGCGGAGATTGTGGATTACCTGCACAATCCTGGAAAATATAAGGAGATCGGTGCATCCATGCCGAAGGGAATCCTGCTTGTAGGCCCTCCGGGAACAGGTAAAACGATGCTGGCAAAGGCTGTTGCAGGCGAGGCAAATGTTCCGTTCTTTTCCATGTCCGGTTCCGAGTTTGTGGAGATGTTTGTCGGTATGGGCGCATCCAAAGTACGTGATCTGTTTAAGCAGGCCAAAGAAAAAGCGCCGTGTATCGTCTTTATTGATGAGATTGATGCAATCGGCAAAAAGCGTGACGGACAGATCAGCGGAAACGACGAGCGGGAACAGACGCTGAATCAGCTTCTGACCGAGATGGATGGATTTGAAGGAAACACCGGTGTGATTATTCTGGCGGCCACAAACCGTCCGGATTCTCTGGACCCGGCGCTTACAAGGCCGGGCCGTTTTGACCGGCGTGTTCCGGTGGAACTTCCCGACCTGAAGGGACGGGAGGAAATCCTGCGGGTACATGCAAAGAAGATTAAGATTGCGGACAATGTAGATTTTAACAAAATTGCACGCATGGCATCCGGCGCATCGGGGGCGGAGCTGGCCAATATCGTAAATGAGGCGGCGCTGCGCGCTGTGCGGGATGGCAGAAACTATGCTACACAGTCTGATATGGAAGAGAGCATTGAGGTTGTAATTGCAGGTTATCAGAAAAAGAATGCAATTCTGACCACAAAAGAAAAAATGATCGTTGCCTACCATGAGATCGGTCACGCTCTGGTTGCTGCAAAGCAGACGAACTCTGCACCAGTCCAGAAGATTACGATTATTCCGCGTACATCGGGTGCACTTGGCTATACCATGCAGGTGGAGGAAGGCAATCACTATCTGATGTCGAAGGAAGAGATTGAAAACAAGATTGCGACGCTGACCGGAGGCCGTGCGGCGGAGGAAGTGATTTTCGGTACAATAACGACGGGTGCTTCGAATGATATTGAGCAGGCCACGAGACTTGCGCGCGCAATGATCACGCGTTACGGAATGAGCAGGGATTTTGATATGGTGGCCCTGGAAACTGTAAACAACCAGTATCTTGGCGGAGATTCATCTCTTGCTTGCTCTGCACAGACACAGACGCAAGTTGACCAACAGGTTGTGGCTACGGTTAAGAAGCAGCACGAAAAAGCAATGCAGATTCTTCTTGAAAACCGTGGAAAGCTCGACGAGCTTGCACAGTTTCTCTATGAGAGGGAGACTATTACAGGCGAAGAATTCATGGATATTCTCAATAACTAGGCAACGGTCAGGAAGGAAGCTTTATGAACCGTGCAGTCAATGCCGGAAACAGTAAAAGCGGAATGAACCAGGCATAATTGGAAGTAACAGGAAATTCCGCCAATATGAACGAAGAAAAAAACAATAAAACATGGGGTTGCCACTTTACAGCTGTAAACTACAAGCTTATAATGAAACGGAATTCGGAATCAGAATTCCGGGAAGGAAATAAAAAGTAGATGAAACAGGTATATGTAAAGTTTGACAGTTTAGAGCAGGTGAACAGGTTTGTGAACCTGATTGACAAATTTGATGCAGATTTTATGCTTGGTATTGGAAAGCATACGGTGGATGCAAAATCAATCCTTGGTATTGCAACGCTCGATCTGTCGAAGCCGCTGCGGCTGCGCTATGATTCGGATGATGCACGTATCAGGGAGCAAATTACCCCATTTTTGGCAGAAGACCACGGATAACTGCGGAAGAAAGAGTATATGCAGATGTCCGTGGTTTTGTATTATATGTGACGAATGCGGATGCACGATTTGAGGGGCATTCGAATTAGGAACCTAAAAGACAGAAAAGGGCAGGGAGTGTTTATGAAAAAGAATAATACGGGATATGAAACTTACGAGAGGCGTTTGAAGCGCCATGAGGAAGAACTCCGCTGGCTGTACATGGAGCTATATGGAAATGATTCTATGTATGCAGAGCTGTGCGATGGAATGCGTCGTTTTTATGAAGAACGGGGCACAGATCTGAAAGAGCAGGATGCGTACCGGGAAAGCAGGCCAGACTGGTATCGGAAAAACGATATGCTTGGCATGATGTTTTATATTGACAATTTTGCAGGAAACATGAAAGGGGTACAATCCCGACTGGATTATATCGAACGGTGCGGCGTCAATTATGTTCATCTGATGCCGTTTCTGGATACGCCAAAGGGCCGCTCCGACGGCGGATATGCCGTTTCTGATTTTCGCAAGGTACAGGAAACGCTCGGAACAATGGAAGATTTGCAGGAGTTGACTGCTGCCTGTCATAAAAAGGGAATCAATGTCTGTATGGATTTTGTGATGAACCATACCTCGGAGGATCATGAGTGGGCAGTAAAAGCGCGCCAGGGGGACGGCGAGTATATGAGCCGTTATTTTTTCTATGACAATGCTTCCATTCCTTCAGAATATGAAAAAACGGTGCCGCAGGTTTTCCCGACAACTGCGCCGGGGAACTTTACATGGCTGCCTGAGATCGGGCATTACGTGATGACCACATTTTATCCGTATCAGTGGGATTTAAACTATAAAAATCCGAGGGTTTTCAATGAGATGATGTACAATTTTCTGTTTCTGGCCAATCAGGGAATTGACATTATCCGGATTGACGCGGTACCCTATATCTGGAAGGAGCTCGGAACTCAGTGCAGGAATCTTTTACAGGTTCATACGATCGTGCGTATGATGCGCATGATCAGCGAGATTGTCTGTCCGGGGATTCTGCTTCTAGGTGAGGTCGTGATGGAGCCGGAGAAAGTGGTTCCGTATTTCGGAACCGTGGAAAAACCCGAATGCCATATGCTCTACAATGTAACGACGATGGCAACCACGTGGCATACGGTAGCGACAAGGGATGTGCGTCTTTTGAAAAAGCAGCTGGACATTGTGAGCGCCCTGCCGAAGGATTACGTATTTCTGAACTATCTGCGCTGCCATGATGACATTGGCTGGGGACTGGACTATCTGACGCTTGGGCAGGAAGGGCTTGGAGAGGTTTCACATAAAAAATATTTGAATGATTATTTTCGCGGATATACGGGCGGCAGCAACAGCCGCGGAGAGTTGTACAATGAGGATCTGATAACCGGCGACGCGCGGTTCTGCGGAACGACAGCGTCCATGTGCGGTGTGGAGCGGGCCGGCTTTGAACAGAATGAGGAAATGATGGATGCGGCAATCCGTCTCGATCTCATGCTGCACGCATATATGTTTATGCAGTCGGGGATTCCGGTGCTTTACAGCGGAGATGAGATCGGGCAGGTCAATGATTATACGTATAAGGAAAATCCCGATAAGGCTGCGGACTCAAGGTATCTGCACCGCGGCGCAATGAACTGGGAGCTTGTAAAAAATATTGAGATTCCCGAAAGCGTGCAGGGCAGAATATTCGGCGGCCTGCGTCAGCTGGAACAGATACGGGAAAAAGAAAAAGCTTTTATGACGAATGCAGATATGTGGACGATTGAGACCTGGGAAAAAGAGGTGCTCTGCATAGGACGCTGTTTTGAGGGAGAGAAGATAATCGGGCTCTTTAATTTCAGCGAGCATGATAAGACGGCCTGGATCAATGAAACGGACGGCACGTATTTGGATCTGATTTCCGGCAAGGAAAAAAAGGCGGTAGGGGTCGATATTCCGGCATACGGGTTTTATTATCTGAAGAGGATCGGTGATTGAGACGGATTTTGGAAAGTAATCATAACGGAGGAAGAAAGATGGAAATTAGGGAAGCTTTGGAAGCGCTGGATTTGCTTCAGAAGAAGTTGTATGCGTACAGATGTGCGGACTCTTCGCTGTTTTTGGATAGTGTGACAGTGGCGCCAAGGAATACAGCCAAGGGGCGCGGGGTTGCGCTGGGAATTTTAGCCGGGGAGAGGCAGAAGCTGGCAGCAGGGAAGGAGACAGGAGAACTGCTCTCTTTTTTGCGGGAACATCTGGAGGAACTCGGAGAGCTGGAAAAACGCCAGGTGGAGGTGCTGTGGCGTGATTATCAGAGGCTTGAGAAGGTACCGGCAGAGGAATATATGGAGTACGCAATGCTGACGAATGAGGCGAGCGATGTGTGGCACAGGGCGAAGGAGACGGACAATTTTGAGTTGTTTCGTCCAGTGCTGGAGCGGCTTGTGGCATTTAACCGAACGTTTGCGGGATATTATAATCCATCGGAAAAACCGTACAATGTGCTTTTGGATGAATTTGAGCGCGGCGCGGATATGGAATATTTGGACCACTTTTTTGCTGTGATTAAGGAGCGTCTGGTACCTCTGATTCACAAAATCGCAGAGGCACCGCAGATCGACGACAGTTTTCTGCATCGCCATTATCCGGTAGAGGCGCAGCGAAGATTTTCGGATTATCTGATGGATGTCATGGAGCTGGACCGCGGCCACTGTACGATCGGTGAGACAGAGCATCCGTTTACACTTGACTTTAACAACAAGGACGTGCGGATTACAACAAATTATAAGGAGGACAGTGTGGGGGAATCCATGTATTCTGTGATTCATGAGGGCGGTCATGCAAAATATGAGCTTGGCGTTCGTGATGAGTTGCAGTATACATGTCTGGCCGGAGGCGTTTCGATGGGCGTGCATGAGAGTCAGTCGAGATTTTATGAAAATATAATCGGACGCTCCAGAGCTTTTGTGGAGGCGATTTTCCCAAAGATGCAGGAATTTTTCCCGGAACAGCTTTCAGATGTGACAGCGGAGCAGATGTACCGTGCCGTGAACCGTGTGGAGCCGTCTCTGATTCGTACCGAGGCGGATGAACTGACTTACAGTCTCCACGTTATGATTCGCTATGAGATTGAAAAACAGTTGATAGACGGCAGTCTGGAGGTAAAAGATGTGCCGCAGGTATGGAACCGGTTGTACAGAGAATACCTTGGCATTGATGTGCCGGATGACAGACGCGGTTGTTTACAGGACAGTCACTGGTCCGGCGGTTCGTTTGGCTATTTTCCGTCCTATGCGCTGGGAAGCGCGTATGGGGCGCAGATGCTGCAACATATGGAACGCGAAATAGACGTCTGGGGTCCGGTATCACGCGGGGATTTGTCCGCGGTATCGGCATGGCTGAAAGAAAAAATTCATCAGTACGGGTGTATGATGGAGCCGGGTGAAATTATAAAAAATGCCTGTGGGGTTTTTGACCCGACGGCATATACGGATTATCTGACTCAGAAATATACAGAGCTGTACGAACTTTCCTAAGCGTTTCGTTGTTGTACAGAAGTAGAAAAGGTGATTTAAGGACAGATGGAGGCGGCTATGACAGTGAATGAGGAGGCCTGAAATGGTGGACCTTAAAATTCATACAAATGCAGGCGAAGGACGGGAGAATGGATTCCATGCGGCGGTCATGAGGATTCTTCTTACGGACAGAACGACAAGAAGAAACATCGTGTGGGCAACGGATGATTATGAGGACTGCGGGGAGCTTTATAGGGCGGAATGTCCGATTACGATGGATTTGCTTACCGGCGAAAATGCGAAGCTGATTCAGCCCCGGACGACGAAGACTAAATCGGACCGGATGAGCCGTACAAAAGGAAGGGCAGAGGTCTTTACGCCTGCATGGATGTGCAATGAGCAGAACAATTTGATTGACGCCGCATGGTTTGGAAGGCCGGATGTGTTTAATTTTTCCACGAATAAGGGATGGAAAACGAACAGTGCGGTTATATCGTTTGAAGACAAACGGGGGCGCAGGTGGAAGGATTATGTGGATGCAAAGAGATTGGAAATCACCTGCGGAGAGGCTCCTTATCTGACCAGCAGGTACGATATGGTAACGGGAAATCCAATTGAAATAAGAGACCGGATCGGACTTTTGGATCGAAAATTGCGAGTGGTCAGTGAAAACGCGAAAGATGAATCGGAATGGTTGAAATGGACCTTCCGTGCATATGAAAGCATATATGGATTTGAGTATCAGGGAGACAGTTTGTTGCTGGCCAGAGAGAATTTGCTGTATACGTTTGTGGAGCATATGCAGAATCAGTGGAACAGAGCTCCCCAACCGTCTGAACTGAAACGGGTGGCCTCTGTGATATCGTGGAACGTATGGCAGATGGACGGGCTTTCCTTTGCTGTTCCTTTTGGAAAAACGGACGTGCAGGGGGATGAACATGCAACGGGCAGTAGGGACAATATAGAAAAAAAGGAAGTTTATTGTAAAATACGTGACTGGCGTTCCAGGAAAACGTTACAGTACCGTACATTAGTGGAAAGAAAATGAGGCTTTTCCATGGACAATCTCCAATTGCTGGACAATTTCATTACAGGGCGTGTAGAACCGCATATATATGCGTTTACAACGGATGCAATTCCCGGTTACCTGAAGGTGGGAGATACTTACCGCCCTGTTTCTGTGCGTCTGAAAGAATGGAAAAAACATTTTCCGGATCTGGTAAAGGCGTTTGAAGAAACAGCGGCTGTAACTCCGGATATTTTTTTCCGGGACTTTTCGGTTCACCAGTTTCTGGAGCTTGGACTTGGGAAGCATCGGCTGACGCTTGGGGAACTTCCGGCAGAAACGTATTATTCAAAAGAGTTTTTCAAGGATACCAAAGTGCCGGAGCTTGAGGCGGCAATCCATGATATACGCAGAAACCATCAGGATGGCGGCCACAGATACCAGTATTATCATGCCGGTACAAATTTGCCGGAGGTACACACGTATGCTTCTTCCGGATGGTGGGAGCCAAGACCGATGCAGGCAGAGACGGTTCGGAATTTTAAAGCAGCGGTCGGGAAAGGCCGTACCAATCTGCTGATGTATGCGGTTATGCGTTTTGGAAAATCATTTACAGCGCTTTGCTGTGCAAAGGAGATGGCGGCAAAGACTGTTTTAGTGGTTTCAGCCAAAGCGGATGTGCGTGAGGAATGGAAGAAAACCGTACAGAGTGCGGATAATTTTCGGGAAGATTATGCATTTCTGACTGCGGAGGAGCTGAACAGGGATGAAAATGCGATAAAGAGAGAGCTTGAGCGGGAAAGAGGCGTTGTGATTTTCCTGACGCTGCAGGATTTGCAGGGAGAAAGTATCAAAGAAAAGCACAGGGAGGTTTTTTCCAGACAAATAGATCTTTTGATTGTAGACGAGACGCATTATGGTGCCAGGGCCGAAAGCTACGGAAAAATTCTCCGCACAGCCGGTTATGAGAAAGATGTCAGGGACAGATATCTGGACGAGGATTTTGTAGAGCTGGAGGAAGCTGAGGAACAGCTCAAAGCATTGCAGGTAAAAATCACGCTCCATCTGTCAGGTACGCCGTACCGTATTTTGATGGGGAGTGAGTTTTCCGAGGAGGACATCATTACTTTCTGCCAGTTTTCGGATATTGTAAAGGAGCAGGAAGCGTGGGATTTAAAGAACGATGCCCTTCCTGAGGGACAGCAGGAAGAAGAGTGGAAGAATCCGTACTTCGGATTCCCTCAGATGGTGCGTTTTGCTTTTGCACCGAGCAGTTCTGCGCTGGCGCTTTTGGAGAGTCTGAAGAGTAGCGGCATGACGTATGCGTTCTCTGCTTTGCTGAAGCCGGAGTCTTTATCAAAGAAAAAGGACGGCAGCCATAAGCGGTTTGTCCACGAAAGAGAAGTTCTTGAATTATTTGAGGCGATTGACGGCAGCAGACAGGACGACGGTGTACTGGGATTTCTCGATTATGACAGAATCAAAGAAGGAAAGATGTGCCGCCATATGGTATGTGTGCTTCCTTATTGCGCATCGTGCGACGCACTGGAAAGCCTGCTGGTACGTCATGCCAGTTCTTTTAAAAATTTGGGCCAGTATAAAGTCATCAATATTTCCGGTATAGACAGGCAGAAACAGTATAAAAATGTGACCGCGGTCAAAAAAGCGATTGCGGACTGTGAGAAGAACGATCAGAAAACGATTACGTTAACGGTCAACCGTATGCTGACGGGAAGTACAGTGGAGCAGTGGGACACTATGATCTTTCTGAAAGATACGGCTTCGCCGCAGGAATATGACCAGGCAATTTTTAGGTTACAGAATCAGTACATACGAAAATATGAAAACAACGCAGGTGAGACGATTTGCTATAATATGAAGCCGCAGACGTTGCTGGTAGATTTTGATCCACACAGAATGTTTGTAATGCAGGAGCAGAAGTCACTGATTTACAATGCCAATACAAAGGCGGCCGGCAACGGGAATCTGAGGCAGCGCATGGAGGAAGAGCTGCGCATTTCTCCGATTATTACGCTGAATAAAAACAGAATCGAGCAGGTTACGGCTGTGGATATTCTGGCAGAAATCAGCAGATATTCTAGCAGCCGAGGCGTTCGCGATGAAGCACAGGATCTTCCGGTTGATACGGCGCTTTTTTCGATCGAAGAGATTTTACGCGAAATTGAGCGCCAGGCAGAAATCGGCTCAAAGGGCGGTTTACAGACCGAGGCGCACAGGAATGACACGGACGGGACTGATCTCGAAGAGCCGGAGCATGGGTCGGACAACGCAGGGCGCAAGGAGCAGGAGACGGATACAGAAAATGAGCAGGCAGCAGGTGCATCGCAGCGTGACAGGGAAGCAGAGATACAGTCTCTTGAGAATAAGTTTAAGACGTATTATTCCCGGGTTTTGTTTTTTGCTTTTCTGACAGAAGAAACGGTGTCGTCTCTGGATGATATTCTGGCCTGCGCAGATTCTGAGGATAATACCAGAATCATGCGAAATTTGCAGTTAGACGGCAGTGTTTTGGAGCTTATGCGAAATCACATGAATCCTTTTATTTTGAACGCTCTTGATTATAAAATTCAGAACATCAATAAGCTGTCGCATGATGATACGGTGCCTTCTCTTGACAGGGCGTTGATTGCTATGAACAAGTTCGGAAAGCTGTCAGAATCCGAGGTTACGACTCCGGTAAACGTTGCCGCAAAGATGCTTCGTCTGATTCCGGATTCCTGCTTTGAAGAACTTGTGAAAGGAGAGCGCAGGATTTTGGATCTGGCCAGTAAGGCGGGTGAATTTGCGATTGCAATCTGCGAGCGGTGCAGGCAACTAGGTATTCCGGCAGAAGCGGTACGGGGTTCTGTATGGTCGATTCCGACGTCATCCGTTGCATACGAGTTTACGAGAAAGATGTATCAGATACTTGGACTGAGTACAGAGACTATTGCTGGCAAATTTCACGCATATAATTTACTCAATGTAGTGACCGCCGATGGCAAAGTTGATTATAAAAAGATAGCAGGGATGCTGTCGCAGAGGAAAGCCCTCAGCGGGATTGCTCTCGATGAGGGAGAGAATGGGGAAGGGAATAAGATGTTATTTAATGCAGTTGTGGGAAATCCACCATACCAGGAAAGCGACGGCGGTGCACAGGCCAGTGCCAGGGCGTTGTATCCTTATTTTGTGAATATCGCCAGAGAACTGGCTCCAGATTACGTTTCTGTCATTATTCCGACAAGGTGGTTTGCCGGAGGAAAGCATCTGGACAGTTTCCGAACCTCCATGCTGAATGATGTGCATATTAAGGAGCTGCATGACTGTCTGCATCCGGAAGAGATCTTTCCAGATACCAATAACCGTGGTGGAATCTGTTATTTTTTATGGGATGCCAGGTACGATAACCAAAGATCGGGCACAAGAGTTGTAACACATGAGGCCCAGGGCCGGTATATTGTGGCAGACCGTCCGCTGAAGACACGTGACCTTGATATTTTTATTAGAAACAGCAAGGCTCTGAGCATTCTGGATAAAGTTATTCCGGATGAAAGCACAGATGTCATGTCGGCGCATATTTCTCCAAGAAGGCCGTTTGCGCTGGACGGTAATTTTACAAAATCTCCGGAATTTTACGCATCTTCAGAAGATGCGCTGGTTCCAATTAAATGCTATGGAAAGGCCAGGACAGTCGGATATGTGGAGCGGGATCTGATCAAAGCGCATACGGAGTGGATTGACCGATGGAAGGTCTATATGCCCTACGCGAACAATATCGGAACAGAACTGAACGATGATAATCAGAATACCTTTATTGGGGAGCCGGAATCGGTATGTACCGAGACGTTTCTGATGGCAGGGCATGATCTTTATCTGAATGAGAAGATGTGCCGTCATCTGGCCGATTACCTTAGAACAAAGTTTGCAAGATTTTTGCTGAGTCTGGCAAAGATCAGCCAGCATGGGACGGCCAAAACGTATCGGTTTGTTCCGGTGCAGGATTTCCGGGAGGAGTGGACGGATGAAAGGCTGTATGCGAAGTATGGCCTGACAGAGGAAGAAATTGCGTATATAGAAAAAAGCATAAAACGGATGGATTAGCATACCAGGAACAATTTTGAGGGCGGGGAACCGCCCTTTTTGTTTATCGTATAGGAAACTTCGTCTCCCATACGATAAAAGCCTCCGGCAGGATGCGCAGCTTCGCGCGCGGAACAAAAGCTGTGCTCTGAAATTTATTGACTCGCGAGGTGTGCGAAGCACACTTTTGTTCTGTTGTGAAAATGTACGGGAAAGGAGGGCATATGCTTTTAAGATTTATTTAAGTTTTTTTGCAATTTTTCTTTAGCATTTTCATTTATTATGTAGAGATAAAGTTTTCATGCTAGGAGGGGAGAAAATGAGGGAGGAGATGGCGATGCTGTGTGTCATGCTTGGGGTTGCAGTGACGACAGCATTTGTATTATGGGCAGTTCGATGTTATCGAAGGGGAAAACTGCCGGCGGCAGCGGCATCAGGCAGTGTGATTGTATACACATTGATCTGGGCCGCAATTATTTTTTGGCAGCTTCCGATCGCCAACGGACACGGCGTAAGGGAGGCTGATCTTCAGGAAATGTCCGGGCGGATTCTGGCTGCTCAGCAATATGCGATGGAGCAGATTTTAAAGGACTGTAAGATTGAGCCCGAGGATATCCGGATGTGCAGCAGCAGTTCTTTTGAGGATGATCCGGATTATCATGTCGTGTGGATTACTTACGAAGGTGTGGATGAAAAGAATTCTTATGGTTACAGGCTCCAGGTAGATCAGAAAGGCAGATGCAGTATACTGGAACAGGGCAAAGAAATCGGTCTGAAGTAACGCTGCAATATTTTAAAAAATAAAAAAATCCTCTTGACAGACATAGAAACATAGTGTACTATTCAACTAGTACACAGATACAGCGGACGAAAGGAGGACTATGGAATTTCATTCAGCGCTTCCTATTTACTTACAGGTAATGTCATTTATCAAGAGGGATATTGTGAACGGCACGTTAAAACCAGGTGATAAACTGCCATCTGTCAGAGATACGGCGATTCAGTACGCGATCAATCCGAATACAGTCAGCCGTGTGTACCGGGAACTGGAGATAGAAGGTATCAGTTACACAAAGAGAGGTATGGGTACTTTTGTGACGGAGGATAAGGATAAAATCTGCCAGATGCGCGCAGAGATGGCGCAAGAACTGGTGTCTGGTTTTCTGGAGGGCATGGGACAGCTTGGGATTACGGCAAAAGAAGCGATTGAGCTGATACACCAAAGCTCTGGATCAGGGTAAAAATATAGGCTTCAAAAATTTTGACAGGGCAGATTAGGATAGAAAAGAGATTAATTGAGGAGAATCAGAGTATGCTGGAATGCAGGGAAATTACAAAAAATTACGGAAGAAAGACAGCGGTGGATCATGTATCTTTGAAGATTGAGCCGGGGCGGATTTATGCGATGCTGGGCCCGAACGGAAGCGGAAAAACGACATTGATGAAAATGGCAGTAGGTCTTGTGAAACCGAACGCAGGAGCTTTTTATTATAAGGGGCAGCCGATCGGCATTGAGAGCCGCAAAGAGATTGCTTATATGTCCACGGAACCATATTTTTATGCATGGATGACAGCGAAGGATATCGGAAAATATTATGAGGACTTTTTCGAGGATTTTTCGATGAAGCGTTACCGGGATTTGCTGGCACGTATGGAGCTGACGGAAGATTTAAAGGCTAAGTCGCTTTCGTCCGGTATGATGGCAAAGCTTAAGATTGCGGTTACGATGGCCAGAGATGCAAAGATTTATCTGTTGGATGAGCCGCTCAACGGGATTGATTTGCTGGCACGCGATCAGATTATTAGCAGCGTGCTGGAAGCCGTTTCTTCAGATGTAGCGCTGGTGATTTCCAGTCATCTTGTAGATGAGCTGGAGAAGATTGTGGATACCGCTATTTTTATGAAGAACAGTCACCTTGTGGAGGTCTGCGGTGCAGAAGAAGTCCGCATACAGCAGGGAAAATCAATTGTAGATAAGTATCGTGAAATCTATGGACACGGAGGGGAAGAGTTATGCTGAAACTGATGAAATATGAATTGCGGAAAACCATGTTTTCCAAGCTGGTGCTTCTGTGCATTACAGGAGTGGCGGAGATTGCCTATCTGGTCGGCGTGTTTTTAAAAACAGATAAGGGAGATCAGATTCTGGCATTTGGCGCGATTGGCCTGATGATGTGTATGATGATCGGTATTTTCTATATCGGAATTGACAGCCTCATTTCATTTCACAGAGATTTGAATACGAAGCAGAGTTATATGCTTTTCCTGACACCAAAGAACAGTTATCAGGTATTGGGGGCGAAGATACTGGAAAATGGATTGTCTATTTTCCTGGCAGGTGTATTTTTTGCAGTTCTGATTGCAGTGGATGCGTCAATTGGCATTTTGTACATTGGTGGTGTGAAGGAATTTCTTGATTTATTGAATCAGCTGATGATCAGCATTCAAATTAATATCAACCTTACGCCGCAGCAAATCCTGATGCCATTTTTTGCAGTTTTGGCAGGCTGGTTGATGACGGTTGTATCAGGCGACCTTGCAATTGTGCTGTCCGCAACGGTGTTTGCAGGGAAAAAATTCAGCGGTCTTGTGAGTTTTCTGATTTTTCTTTTGATCGACTATATTGCATCAAAAGTTCTGAATGCTGTTCCTGTGGTTCGTGATTTGATGGTGCAGTATGTTATGATTATTGGCGCGTGCTTTATAATGGTCATAGTCATGTATTTTGTGACTGGATGGATTATGGAGAGAAAACTGAGTGTGTAAAACAGCGGGCGTGGAATCAATCCGCCGCAGGTTGGTTTGCCGATGAAGGAAACGGTGAACGGAAATATTATGGTACTCATTTGGTCTATAAATAGTATGAATACAAGGGTGAGCATTCAAAAAAATAGGAATTGAAAGCAGGTATTTACGCAAAATTTGATATTGCTTCTTATGTGATATTTCGTTATGCTATAAAAAAAGGAGAAAATCAGATGAAGCGTATTGTGGGAACCATTGCGGGCGTACTGTTTGTATTGACCATTTCTGTAGTTGGTATCTGTCTGGCGTCAGGGATGCCGGGAAAAGGGAAATATCCAATCTGGAATTATGAAAAAACGCACCGTGAAAAAGGAAATTATACGGCGTATGAAAAAACTGTCTTCTCGTGAGTCTCTGTGTGGTGAGATATAATCTATAGAGGGAATTTTTGAAGAAGACGCCGATGACTGTATATTTTTAAGCATAGGTTCCGGGCAGGTTTCGGTCAGACGCAGACGTGCACCCAAACCAATTGAATGTGAGTTGGGCGACTGCCTGCGTATTGAATATCTGGGAGAGCTTACTGATCCATGGATGGTGCGGGTGGAGAAAATTGAGTAAACTGATACGGTAATAAAACGGAGGAAGCCGCATAATCGCAAAAGTCGCTTGCTTAAGTCGTACCTTCGTTTATGCAGCTTCGTGAGATCGTTCATCTTGCAGGAACTACAGACTGAAAAGATAATTTTGAAGATCTGAAAAATTTCCATGTGGATATCTTGTGATATCCACATTTTTTTTGTTGATCAGGCAGTCTGTCAGCAAGAATACGTGCATGCCAAGTGTTTCCGCTATCATATCTTCACCAATGTCATTTCCAACCATCAGACATTCCTCAGCTTTGCAGCCGAGTTTTTGCAGAATTTCATTATAGTAATGAGGATTTGGCTTGCAGTAATGTGAGGTTTCATACGTGGTGTACAGCTCAAAATCAGAGGGTTCAAGTCCGGCCCAGCGAATACGGCTTTCCGTAGCGATTGCCGGAAACAGTGGGTTGGTGGCAAGTACGAGCCGGAAACCGTGTGCTTTCAGGTCGTCAATCAGGTTTCGCGCTTCTTTGTGTAGCCCGCAGACTGCAGCGGCCTTTTGAAATTCGGTGCGGTAAAATTCCTCAAATACCGGATGCGCAGCCCTTGCATCCTCTCCGTAAACTTCACAGAAGAAGTTCCAGAACCGTTCTTCATTGGTGCAGGTTCCGTCATTTTTGACCATAATTTCCGTGCCGGTCCAGATGGTCTGAATGAGCTTTTCCGGCTCATAACCAAGAGGCAGCAGTTTTTTTGCAAGCTCTTTGAAATAAGACCGGACAAAAACATCCTGATCCATAGGAAGCAAAGTGCCGTCAAGGTCAAATAAAATGGTAGAAATCATGATATGTTGTCCTCCCGAGGTTGTTATAATGCCTGGATATCTGCCACAAGAGCGTCAATCTCTTCCTGCGTGGTGCTCCAGCTTGTGCAGAAACGGACGCAGCTGTGTGTATCGTCAAGTTTCAGTTCAAATTCAAAAATGTATTTTTGTGCGAGCTTTTTCATTATACTGTCTTCCAGAATAACAAACTGCTGGTTCGTGGGGCTTTCAATGTAGGCTGAAATCCCTTTTTCACGAAATGCCTGGCGGATTTGCATAGCCTGAAGGACCGCTTTTTTGGTCATATCAAAGTACAATCCGTCTTTGAATAGGGTATAGAACTGTAATCCGAGCAGCCAGCCCTTGGCAAGCATGGCGCCGTTTTGTTTTATGGCGCTGCGGAAGCCCTCAGCGAGTCCCGGGCGGGTGAAGACAACAGCCTCCCCGAAGAGCGCGCCGCATTTGGTTCCACCGCAGTAAAAGACGTCGCAAAGGCGTGCGAGATCGGCCAGCGTAACATCACAGCCGTCAGCTCCGAGTCCATAACCGAGGCGTGCGCCGTCCACAAACAAAAGCAGGCCATATTTGTCACACACTGACCGGATTTCCGTCAGCTCCTGAAGGCTGTAGATGGTGCCGTATTCAGTGGGAAAAGAAAGATAAACCATTTTAGGCTGTGTAATATGTTCTTTAATTTCGCTGGATGCATAAAGGCCGGCTTCCGCGTCAATCTGCTGCGCGGTAATTTTTCCATTTTCAGCGGGAAGCGCCTGGATTTTATGTCCGGTATTTTCGACTGCTCCGGTTTCATGGACATGAATATGTCCCGTATCGGCACAGATGACACTCTGCCAGGGACGAAGCAGGGCGGCGATTACCGTATAATTCACCTGCGTTCCGCCAATAAGAAAATGAAGATCGGCCTGAGGGCAATCCAGATATTTTTTAATTTCCTGTGCAGCGCGTTCGCACCAGCAGTCCAGGCCGTAACCGCCGAAACTGTTATCATTTTCAGCGGCGAGCGCCGCGAGAATGGCAGGGTGGGCGCCGTGGTTGTAGTCATTGTTAAAACGAATCATAACATACTTCCTTCTTTCTACTACAATATATTTATGGTTAATCTCCCTGAAAGCCAGTAAGGAATAACCCACTCTTGTTGCTTTTCATAAAGGCTTTACTTTGCACATTTTATCATGATTTTGGTCCGAAAAAAAGTGTTTTCGTGTATGGTAACGGTTGTATTAGATTTTGAGAGAAGAAAATGGCCGCCACTGCGAGCGTGACGGCCAAAATAATTCAGTCAATAGGAAGTTGTCTACGGTATACTTTCAGAGAACCTGTAATAAATACAGGAACTTTTTACTGGGCATATTTTTCCACAATACCACGCATAATTTTTACGACAAGATCCATCCCCTCTGCCGTGATGTGCTCATACGGCCCATGGAACGCATAGCCGCCGGTGCCGAGATTCGGACAGGGAAGACCGCGGAAGGATAGTTCCGCACCGTCTGTGCCGCCTCGGATTGGCGAGACATCCGGTTCCATGCCAAGCGCGCGAATAACAGCCTTGACATTGTCGATCAGATGCATGCACGGGACGATGATCTCAGTCATATTGAAATACTGATCCTGGATTGTAAGCGTAGTTGTGCCTGCTCCATATTTTTCGTTGATTGTTTTTTCAATATGCTGGAGTATTTCTTTCCGGCAGGCGAAGTGCGCTGCGCTGTGATCACGGATAATATACTGGAGCTTTGCGTGTTCGATATTGCCCTCCATTTGGGTGAGGTGGAAAAAGCCTTCATATCCGTCTGTGTGCGCCGGAGTTTCCGCAGCCGGGAGCATACCGTTGATCTCCATGGCAACGAGGGAGGCGTTAATCATACGATTTTTGGCTTCTCCTGGGTGGATATTGAACCCGTTTATCTCAAACTGGGCGCCGCAGCCGTTGAAATTCTCATACACAATTTCGTTTTCTCCGCTGCCGTCAACTGTGTAGGCGTAGGTTGCGCCGAAACCAGGAATATCAAAATCTGCCGCTTGGCCGCCGACTTCCTCATCAGGGGTAAAGCCGATGCAGACCTTTCCGTGGGGCAGATCGCTGTTAATCAGTTCTTCTGCAAGCGTCATAATTTCAGCAATACCGGCTTTGTCATCTGCGCCAAGAAGCGTGGTCCCGTCCGTTGTAATCAGGGTGCGTCCAGTCAGGCCAGCAAGATGAGGAAATTTGTCGAGCGTCAGGATTTTTCCGTTTCCGATTTCGAGATCCTTACCATCGTAGTTTTCATGAATCTGCGGATTTACATGTTCTCCACAAAAATCAGGTGAGGTATCCATATGCGCGATAAAACCAATCCCCGGACAATTCTCATATCCAGGTGTGGCAGGAATCGTACCGTAAACGTAACAGGTATCCTGCATGCGCACATCCTGGATGCCAAGTGCCTCCATTTCTTTTACAAGAATCCGAGCCAGATCAAACTGGCGCTGCGTGGTTGGCACGGAGGTACTGTCTTCATCACTGGTCGTGTGAATTTTCACATAATTTAACAATCTCTCATATGCTTTCATGGTTCTTCTGGGGGCATGACCCCTCTCCTTTCCAGGTAGTGTCGCGTACAGATACTTTACCAGTATAAAACGCTTTTTGTGGGTATCATACCATTTTTCCTTCTATAAAACAAGCAAACGAAAGACGTTTTATTCGCTAAGTCCCACGTAAATGTGGATTTCTGCGTTATCCATACAATCGTCCTGGTATTCTTCAAAATCACACTGGAAAGCTCTTGGCAAATTCATTTGCCAGATTTCCATCCACGCTGCTGCAACTGCCTGTACCATATCCCCGTGCACGACAAATTTTGCATACCGACCAGCCGGAATATGGCAAACAGAATAAACGCCGGCCGGCGGTTCTTGATCTGTCTCGCAGGCCGCCATGGCAGTATAAGCATTCTTTTCATTTCCCGAATAATCCGTATAAATTCCGAGCGCTTTTTCATTTACTTTACCGGGAACAGAAGCGTGGATTCCTTCGCCATAAAATTTCTCCCACAGTCCGCCAATCACAGCTCCCATATCCGGAGCAGCATTGCTCGTCCGTGCAGATACGCCTACCGCAATTTTTCCCTCCAACGTTACAACTTCATAATCCATAACAAAAATCCATCCTTTCTAATCATAATGTATTTACGGTTCCTATCCCTGCCACAGTTCGTCCGTCATAAACCATACCTTGCATTTACTTTACCTGCACATTCTAACAAAAAAACCATGACATCTATCTGTCATGGTTTCAGATGTTTTTTTCGGATTCCTTCTGCAAAAGTCAGAACGTCCTGGCGGAGCTCCTCCGGCTCCAGAAGTTCCGCTCCGCCTCCAAAGGAAGCAATCCAGCCAACAAGACTTGTTTTATCTGTAAAACCGAAGGAAAAAAGAAGTGTACCATCGGAACAGACCGTAAAGCTTTCCGGCCCGTATTCTTCGACCAGCCTCCATTTATATTCCGGCTGTATGCGCGCTTTTACTTGATACATTGGTGGAAATATCTGTGTCCGGGATAAATCAGGCGGCGGAACCGGACGTTTTTCAAATGAATCATCCAGCTGTAGTCCGGTCATACGGTTGAGCTTAAACAAACGGAACGCTTGTCTGGTTTCGCACCATGCCCATAAATACCAGCTGGCCCACTGAAAAAGCAGATCATACGGTTCCACTGTTCTCTGAGATTCCCCGGTTGGCGCAAAGTAGGTAAAAGAAACCTTTCGTCGTGTCAGGACTGCACTGTGCAGCAGTTCAATTTTCGGAGAAAGCGATGATTTATACCAGGAGGAGAGGTCGATTAAAATATGCGTATCGCCGGCAAGCAGGTTTGAGGCGCCTGCTGACAGTCGTTCCATCAGCTGGGCATAGCGTTTCGTTCCGCTGACGCTGTCAAGGCTTCGAAGTCCGGCCAGGATTGCCTGCATGTCTGAGGTGCTGAGCAGAGTACGGTCGATTTTATAGCCCTCCATGATGGAGATACCGCCATTTCTGCCCGGCTCGGTTACGAGCGGGATTCCCGCCATGCACAGCGCTTCGATATCCCGGTTGATTGTGCGTCGGGAAACCTCGAATTTTTCTGCAAGCTGTGGAGCAGTTACTTTCTCCTGTTGTAAAAGGATTGCAAGAATTCCGATCATCCGGTCAAGTTTCATACTCATGGTCCTTTCTGATTTGCAATAGAAACGTCTGACAGTCAGATCTGAAAGCATCTCTGTAATTGGGCAAATCTTACGACGTTTTCAAAATTTTACTATAATTCTGTACAGATTGCCACTGCTTTTCTGGATGGAAACACAAAGAAAAAATAAAAAAATAGGGTTGACAAATAGGTGGGTTTGTTATATGGTTAATTACACAAGTAATTAACTAGATAACAAACTGAACAGAAAACAGAAAAGAAACAATAGGACAGGCAAAGTAAATTTGAAATCATGAAAAAGACAGTGAAAGGGGTATGAGGTTGGGAGAATATGCAAATAGAAACGAAAAGAAGGTGAAAAAGCGTGAATGAAATTTTAACACAGCAGAAATCCATCTATATTCAAATCAGAGAAATGATTGAAAATGATATTTTACGGGATATTCTTCTGGAAGAGGAGCGCGTACCAAGTACAAATGAGCTGGCAAAATTGTATGCGATCAATCCGGCGACAGCGGCAAAAGGCGTAAATTTGCTTGTGGACGAGGAAATCCTGTATAAAAAGCGGGGAATCGGCATGTTTGTGGCAAAGGGGGCAAAACGGAGGATAATGGAACAACGGAAAGAGCATTTTTATGACGATTACGTAAAGAAACTTCTGGCAGAGGCAGGAAGCCTGGGGATTACAAAGAAAGAGCTGATCACAATGATCGAGCAGTCAAGGGAGGATTAAAACATGAGTGAATTAGTTGCAAAAGGTGTTGTAAAAACATATGGACATAAAAACGTATTGCAGGATGTGGATCTGACGCTGGAGGCTGGAAAGATCTATGGTCTGATCGGCAGAAACGGTGCAGGAAAGACGACATTACTCTCCATTCTTACTTCGCAGAACCCGGCGAGTGCAGGAAGTGTGACGTTCGATGGGCAGCCGGTATGGGAGAATCCGCAGGTATTACGGCACCTGTGCTTTTCAAGGGAACTGAACCAGATGACCGGAAACAATGCTAATGCAATGAAAATAAAAGAATATCTGCGGATTGCAGCCACCTTCTTTCCGTACTGGGACAGTGAGATGGAAAAACGTCTGGTCAGAGAGTTTGACCTGGATGTGAAGAAGAAGATCAGCAAGCTTTCCAAGGGTATGCTTTCCATGGTGACCATTATTGTGGCATTTTGCAGCAAGGCGGAATTTACATTTCTGGATGAGCCGGTTGCAGGGCTGGATGTTGTGGCAAGAGAACGCTTTTATGAGCTTTTGGTGGAGGAATATACCGAGACAGGGCGTACCTTTGTCGTATCTACGCACATCATCGAGGAGGCGGCTGAGGTTCTGGAAGAGGTCATTATTTTGGACCAGGGAAAGATTCTTCTGAAAGAAAATACACAGGATTTATTAGAACGAAGCGTTCATATCAGCGGGCACGAGGATGACGTAAATAAGGCAGCAGCAGGCCTGCATATCTGCCGCGAGGAACATATGGGCAGAAGCAAAGGAGTTGCAGTGCTTCTGGAAAAAGGTCAGCAGGTGCCGGAATCGGCAGATATCACGATTCAGAGGATGACTCTGCAAAAAATATTTGTGGCACTGTGCGGAGAGGAGCATGGACATGACAGATAGATCGGAAAATAAAGTGCAGATACCGGAAAAGAGCCGGAGAAACCATATCAGAAGCAATATTTGTTTCTGGGGAAGAAATATTCTGCAGGAAATAGAAATTATCATAAGTGGAGCACTTCTTCTGCTTTTGGTGCGTTGGTTTGGCAGAAGTCCGGAAGCGTTGACGGATATCCTGCTTGGATTTCCGTATTTGCTCCTGATGGTCGGAGGATTTCTGACGTTGATGATGGTATTGTCATTTTTCCAGGTTTACTTTCCGGTTCTTATTTCAATGAATGTGACGCGAAGCGCCGCTATAGCCGGGGTCTGGATGAGTCAGGGAGGAGTGGCATTATTTCTGGCTGCTTTGATGGCACTTATCTGGAAGCTTGTACCAGGGAAAGAGGCAGAGGTGAGACTTATGGCAATGCCGCTTTTTATGGGAATAATACTGGCAATGATTGCAGTATGTTTGATATTGGGTGCTGTTTTTCTGCGGTGGGGTAAGATTGGAGGAATCATTATATTCCTGGTCTGTATGGCAGGCGGAATGGCATTGGGGATTTATGTAGCATTGCATGCAGGCGAAGGGATTCTGGAATTGCAGCAGGTGAGCTACATTGATCTGGCAGGAATAAAGGGCGGAAGCGTGCTTCTGGCAGGAGTTTTACTTTATGTGGTATCAGGATTGTTTTCCTGGTTTGTGTCGAGAAACGCTGAGATTCGCGTGTAAGGAGGAGAATATGCTTACTGTAATAAAAAAACAGATCAGGGTTCAATGGGAAAACTGGATGGCCTGCCTGGCTATTATCTTGGGAGGATGGCTGGTAGGGGGCGTACTGTTTCGTGTAATCAGCGGATTTCTGGCTGAAGAAACGAAGGAGTATATTCCGATTGGAACGGTTATGGGAGCTGCACTGGCCGTAATTTTTCTTGGTTTTATCGGAATGATGTCTCTGGAGCTGTATTTCAATCTGGAAATTTCAATGGGGTGTACCCGCGGCCGTTTTTTTGTATCGTATTATCTCACCTGTCTGATTATAAATCTGATGGGAGCAGGCCTTGTTGTGCTTACTGCTATAGCAGAAAATCAGATTGGCTTATGGCTGTATCCTGATTTGGAAAAATCGGTAAATTTGATCCCGTATCTGCTGGAGTGGGGTGTACCGGTAGCGGTTTTCCTGTCTGTATTTTCAGTTCTCTGGGGAGCACTGGGCATGCGGTTTGGCAAAAAAATACACTTTGTTTTATGGGGGCTCTGGATGCTGACCTGTATCGGAGGGCCGAGGATTATAGAGGCTGTCGAAGAGGCGCCGGATTCGGTATTTGGAAAGTTTGGATCTTTATTGGCTATGATCACGAAAGTAGTTCCGGGAAGCGCCTGGCTGACAGGCGGGGTTGTTTTTTGTATCGTCGGCTTTCTTGTAACTTATGGGATACTTAGAAGGCAGCAGGTAACGGTGTAAGCCTTGCAACAAAGATGCAGATAGCAGGAACAGTAGCTTCTGGGCAGCCGGACGCTTACAGAAAAAACTTTTCAAGAAATAAAATAAATAGTAGAATAAAAGGGAAGGAAAAGGGCGCGCAGAAATTTTGTGCGTCCATTTTTTTCTGTATTCTTTTTTTAAACTATGTTATAGTAGGACGGAGGATAGATGGAAAAGATTTCAGCGCGGGGAGGTTGTTTCTGTTGGCTGGATGGACGAAAGGGGCAGGCCAGGTGTATGATTTCTTATATTGATTTACACAGCGACACGATTACGATGATGCATTGTCCGATGGAGAACTTGGAACGGAGCAGGCGCATGGTGAATATTGAACGTATGCGCAGGGGCTATACGCAGGTACAGTGTTTTTCTGCTTACGTACCGACCGGGCATTATCCGAAGGCCGTGCGGCGGGTTCTGCCGTGGCGGCGTTTTTGTTTTATTGCAGATAAAAAAGACTGGCTCTTAAAGCGGCATTCAGATGTACTTTTTCCAATTCTCAGTACAGGAGATCTGGATAGCTGTTCGGAGGCAGGGAAAATCGGTGTCTTGTTTACGATTGAGGATGCAGGTGTGATTGGCAAATGTGAAAGACGCCTTGATGAGGCATATGAGAGGGGAGTCCGCATTGCAAGTCTGACCTGGAATCATGAGAATACGCTGGGCTTTCCGAACTCACGGGATGCATCGGTAATGAAAAAGGGTCTGAAGCCGTTTGGCGCCAGGATGGTAGAAAAAATGAATGACATAGGGATTGTGGTGGATGTTTCTCACTTGTCGGACGGGGGCTTCTGGGATGTAGTGCGGATCAGTAAAAAGCCGTTTGTTGCAACGCATTCCAATAGCCGTAACCTGACCGGTCATCCACGCAATTTGACGGATGATATGATACGCGCTCTGGCCGAAAAGGGCGGCGTTATGGGACTAAATTTTGCGCCGGCCTTTCTGACTGAGGATGGAAAAAGAGAAAGTCGTATCAGGGATATGGTGCGCCATGTTCTGCATATCCGGAACGTCGGTGGAAGTGGTGTGCTGGCAATAGGCAGTGATTTTGACGGCATTACGGGAAACTTAGAGATCGGTACGCCAGCACGAATGCCGCGTCTGGCGCATGCACTGAAAAAGGCAGGACTTACCGTGTCGGAGATCGAAGCCATGTGGCAGGGGAATGTCCGCCGCGTGTTGGGAGAGGCGTGGAGATAGAACGTGCAGAATATAAGGCGTTGAGAAGCCTTAGGAAAAACAGACATCTAAGTTTTTTAATATAAGTAGGGAGGCTTGATGATGCAGGAAAAAAATGATACGGAATACACACTTCTGGGAGCCTCCTGGAAAGAAGCGTCTGATCTGGTAGGGGCAGAGGAAGCGTTGCGTAAGCTCGAGAATTACAGTTATTTTGACAGCAGCGCGATTCGGTGTTCCGTAGAGATACCGAAGACAGCGGTAAGGGATGGAGCGCGGCTTTTGCAGCAGGGAAAGCTGGAAATAGAAAGAGTTTCTTATGGCTATGATCGGCTCAGCGGAGGAAATATTGGACAAATCGAGGCAGTCGGTAAAAACGGAAAAGAGGAATTTGGCATAAAAATGACTTTTTCCCGCACAAAGATTACGTATGCTATGTGTGCGTGTCCGAAGTGCCGCAGGGATTATTACAGCGCCTGGTACACGAATAAAACGAACTGTCCATATAAAGCAGGGACGCTGGCAATGCTTGAGGATTATCTGAGCGCCCATAATTTGGGCGACGCTACAGACCGTACCGGTATGCTGGTGCTGAGGGCTTTTCAGGAAAAACAGATTACCAGGCTGTTATCAGATGTCCAGACGCAGAAAGAAAGCCTGAAGCTGTTGCCACGTCTGATTCGGAAGGGTGGTCAGCTTCTGGTCTCATTTAAGGTGGGCGCCGGAAAACTCTTTGTTGTAAAAAAGCTGGATGAGTTCTGTCAGGCGGTCAGGGACAGCGCAACGCTGGTATACGGGTCAAATACGGAGCTGAATCACAGCATCAGTAATTTTACGCAGAAGGGAAAGGAATGGATTCATTTTATCAATCGGATTGTGCAGGAAGAAACGATGTTTGGTCAGCGGCTTTTGCAAAATCACGATTATCAGGCATACCGGAGGGTAGGAATTGGCAGTGTGCTTGCTTTGTTTGGCTGGAGACTGGATGAGTTTTACAGTCTGCTCGGAGAAACGTCAGTGGAATTCGAGGACAAAGATGCGGCGCAGAAGAAAAAACAAATGCTTTGCTGCGGCGTGGGCAATCCGCATGTGACGATGAAAATCTCCCGGAAAAGAATAAAAAATGATCAGGCATTTCATGGTATTACAGTGAATGGAACGCTGCCGGAGCTATATCGCGGGACCGAAACGGGCTATTATATTGATGGAGAAAAGCTTTGCCGAGTGGGGAAAGATTTTTTGGAAAAAATGGAACCGTTGTCGGATATTTCAGATGGCGACAATTTTTCGTTTGAAGTTGGCAGGAACCATATGGCAGAATTTTATTACCGCATTTTGCCCGGCTTGCAGGGAATCGTTGAAATTTCAGAGACGGAACCGGAAAATTTTCATGCTTATCTGCCGCCGGAGGTCCAGTTTGTATTTTATCTGGATGTGGAGGATAACAATGCATTTTGTCGTATTTTCGCCAGATATGGGGAAGAAGAACTGTCTGTGATAGAAGCGTCGGCATGGGATTTTAAGGGAATCGAGCCGTACCGGGATCTGGGACGTGAACAGGAGATTGTTTATCTGGCGTCTAAATGGTTTCCGGCGGTTGACTGGGATAAGATGACCATGCACTGTGACGGCAATGAAGAACGGATCTATCAGGTAATGGAAAACGGCGTTTCGAAGCTGATGGAGATCGGAGAAGTGCAGTGTACAAAGCGTTTCCTGAATTACCGTGTCGTGAAACGTGTCCGGGTATCAGTCGGCGTTTCCGTGTCTTCGGGAATGCTGGACCTGAAGATACTGACGCAGGATGTTCCGCAGGAAGAGCTTCTTGAGATGCTTTCTATGTACCGTCAGAAGAAAAAATATTATCGGATGAAGGACGGTGCTTTTGTCAGTCTGGAGGATACGTCGTTTGGGATGCTTTCTGAGCTGATGGATACGATGCATTTAAAACCGAAGGAGCTGACCAAAGAAAATTTGCAGCTTCCCATGTACCGGACGCTGTATCTTGACAAACTGCTGGAGGAGAACGCAGGCGTTTACAGCCGCCGGGACAGTCATTTCCGCGAAATGGTCAAGGGATTTAAAACCGTGAAGGATGCAGACTTTGAAGAACCCGAGAAACTTTCCGAAATCATGCGGAATTATCAGAAAGACGGTTATAAATGGCTGCGCACGCTGGAAGTCTGGAAGTTTGGCGGCATTCTTGCGGATGATATGGGACTTGGAAAGACGTTGCAGATAATTGCCGTACTTCTGGCAAGGAAGCAGCAGGAGGCAGGCAAGGAAGCGTTAGCACCGTCGCTTGTCGTGTGTCCGGCATCGCTTGTTTTTAACTGGGGTGAGGAGCTCGCGCGGTTTGCGCCGGAGCTTTCTGTATCGCTCATTACAGGGACGCAGGAGGAACGGCGCAGGAAAATCGCAGCGGCCAGGACGGCGGATGTACTTGTGACTTCTTATGACTTACTGAAACGGGATATTGCAGAATATGAGGGTCTGCAATTTCATTATGAGATTATTGATGAGGCGCAGTATATCAAGAACCATACGACAGCGGCGGCAAAGGCTGTGAAGGTTATACAGAGCCAGACGCGTTTTGCGCTGACTGGTACGCCGATTGAAAATCGTTTAAGCGAGTTGTGGAGCATTTTTGATTATCTGATGCCAGGCTTTTTGTATAGCTATGAGGTGTTTAAACGGGAGATGGAACTGCCGATTGTGAAAAGCGGTGATGAGGATATTATGAAACGGCTGCAGAAAATGGTCGGTCCGTTTATTTTGCGCAGGCTTAAAGAGGATGTGCTGAAAGATCTGCCGGAAAAGATGGAGGAAATTCGCTATGTGCGTCTGGGAGATGAGCAGCAGAAACTGTACGACGGCCAGGTACTTCACATGAAGGAAGGACTTGTAGGACAGAGCGTAGAGGAATTCAACAAAAACAAGATAAAAATTCTGGCCGAGCTCACAAGACTGCGGCAGATCTGCTGTGACCCGGCGCTGTGTTTTGAAAATTACCGAGGCAAAGCGGCGAAACTGGAGGCAGCGCTTGAATTAATGAGAAGTGCCATTGACGGCGGTCACCGTGTTTTACTGTTTTCGCAGTTTACTTCCATGCTGGAAATTTTGCAGCGGGAAATGGATGAGGCCGGGATTGCTTATTATACGATTACAGGCAGTACCCCGAAGGAGAAACGGCTAAAGCTTGTGCGGGACTTCAATGAGGGCGACACACCGGTATTTCTGATCTCCCTGAAAGCCGGAGGGGTCGGGCTGAACCTGACCGGGGCAGATGTCGTGATTCACTATGACCCGTGGTGGAACCTGGCAGTACAGAATCAGGCTACGGATCGGGCGCACCGGATTGGTCAGCAGAGGAACGTGACCGTTTATAAGCTTCTCGTAAAACATTCAATAGAAGAAAAGATCCAGAACCTGCAGGAGACCAAAAAAGATCTGGCGGAGCAGGTAATCGGAGGCGAGACAGGACGGCTTGGCGCCATGAGCCGTGAGGAATTGCTGGAGCTGCTGGTGCCGTAACATATGCATGGTTTGCAAACTCTATCATGATATAAATCAGCGCCCCGCTTATATAAACTAGCGGGGCGCTGATTTTAAGAAGGCAACTATTGTTTTATTTTACAAGCTTTACGCCGTCAATGCGAACAAAGGTGTCGCTGCTTTCCGGGTTTTTGTCTTCCAGAATCGTGAGTTTGAAGGTATGCTCGCCCGGCTCAAGATCTCTGAGAGAGTAGATACAGCAGGTGATTTCTTCTACCGCATCGTAAGTATCAACTTCGGCTACCTGCTGTCCGTCGATCTCTACGGTAAATTTACCCTGGTCAGGACCTTTGCCGCCATACAGATCAAGGCTTGTGCCTGTGAAGGTAAATTCCATGGTAGCGCCCGGAGCATTTGCAAAGTTCATATCATTGCCATTCCAGTTGCCCCAGTTTCTGTCGCCGCCGGCGTAGCTGATTCTGCAGTTGCAGTTATCCATAAAGGATACGTCTTTTCCGTTCGGATTGTTTTTCTTTGCTGCAAGCATCACTTCATCGAGTCTTGCGGTCACATCGGCCGGGTCCATTTTCTCTACAAGGAATGCTCTTGCACCAGTCTCTTCATTCTTTTCAAATGCATCTTTTCCGTCGTCAAATACGGTTACGTTTCCACGCTCCAGAGTCCAGTAATCCCCAAGTCCTTCTACGGCATACATAACAGCAGTCAGATCCCAACTCGGACGTGTTCCTTCACCGGTCTCGTCGGTGAGATAAACGTCGTAGCTGATACGAACCGGGTTATCCAGTTCCATTTCGTAACGGCGGGAACCTGTGCCAAGCTTTGAGCCGATTTCTCCGCCCGTATATACGATCGGAGCAGGACATTTGTCAGCAACAAGCTGTGCGGAAGCCGGGTCACACATAAAATTAAATTCAGCGGTATCAAAATCCTGGAAATTTCCGCCCATGCAGCAAACCAGTTTTACCTTCTGACGCATCAGCTCTACGCCGTCAAGATCGCTGTATTCATCCGGCTCGGAGTTCAGAAGTGCTGTCAGGTTTGAGAGGAAACCTACGGATACGATTGTTACACTGTTGTCCGGCTGTGCAGAGAGTACTTCACGATATACTTCTACGGCATCTCTTGCATCGGCTCCGTCGCGCAACGTAGTTTCATATTTCATGGTTACAGGCTTACAGTAATAATAGCTGTCCGGAGTCAGTACCGCGTCTCCCTTGTAAGTTCCGACCGGGATATCTGGGCGGCCATAATAAATGTTGATTGCCTCAAGACAAGATGCTCCGTAAATACAGGTACTGTTACACAGGGTTGCCAGTATGTTTGCACGTCCCTCTTCTGCATAGGAATGCAACATGGCAAGTGCTCCGGCATCGTCTACGTCGTCCGCGATGTCTGTGTCATAAATAATATTTGCCACTTCGTTGCCGGGGGCAGGCCATTCCCCTTCGTACTGTACGAATGCGGGTGCCTCTGCAGCTGCTGCGGAAGCGGGCATTGTGTTTGCAAACATTCCGAAAACAGCTGTCCCTAATACTACTACTGCTAAATTTCTTTTTTTCATACTCTGATACCTCCGTGAATAGGAATACTTCACAACAAAACTGCTAAAACTAAGGCAGTTTGCAGCATAGTACTCATTAATATAATAATATAATTCTAAATTCAAATGTTTGATCTCACCGTGACAAGAATCACGGTGAGACATGTTTGTGTGTTATTTTTAATGAAAAAACAAAAAGGAAAATTAAGAAAATCCTATTAAATCAAATAAAAGAAGCGGTAAAATAGAACAAAATCTAACAAAAATACACAAATAATAAAAATCTCCAGCTATGTAAAAGAAACGATAAGTACTGATGAGGGCATTTCTATATTCTGAAAGAACTGTCTGATCAGAATGTATGTGAAAAAGGTATGTCAGGAAGGACTTGCGGGCAATCCGTCTGTAAACAGATCTATGATTGCTTCCATCTGGGGAGAAATCCATTTGTCTCTATGATAGAGAAGCTGCGCCCACAGATCAATTTCAAAGTTTTTTACATTCAGGTAAGCCAGCTTTCCCGCACGCACAGCAGATACAGTTGCGTAGTCCGGCAGAAGCGAGATGAAGTTACCTGCTTTTTCAAGAATCCGGCAGATCAGGTCAGTGTTTCCCATTTCAAAGACAGGCTTTATCTCAAGCGATTCGCTGGCCAGCCGTTCATCCATGATACGCCGGTAGCTCATCCCTTTTTCGGTCAGGATAAAGGGTTCATGCGTCAGATCTGCGGCACTTAGTGCGGCGGCAGTTCGAAGCGGATTACCGGCGCCTGTGACGAAATGGACATCTTCCTTTTCTTCCTTTACAATAATGTAATCTGTGTTGTAGATATGGTGGTCCAGCGTATAAACAAAATCCACCTCATTCTGGTCAAGGAGGCGGAACATTTCTTTTGTTCCTGCTGTAATGATTTTTATTGTGATGCCCGGGTAGTTTGTCCGCAGATATCCGAAGAGTTTATCAGCAATCACACCGCAGAGGGAATCTGCCATGGCAAGCCGGATGTGGCCGTGGACTTCCTGATGTGGCTGTGTGGTTTCCTGCATTTTCTGAAGCAGCTGGTTCATCTGATGCGCATAGCGCAAAACTTCAGCCCCTTTGTCCGTAAGTGAAACGGTATGGCCGATACGCTCAAACAAAGAGACACCAAGCTCATTTTCGAGCTGCTTGATCTGAAAGGATACGGTGGACTGAGAATAGCCGAGCTTTTCGGCAGCCTGCGTGAAACTGGAAAGCTCCGCAGTATAAATAAATGTGTTCAGGTTTTTAAAATCCATGAGGAACCTCCATATTTTTGATTTATTTATATGCCATGTTTCCGGAATTCCAGATAAAGTAAAAAGACAATGCGTTTTCCAGACATTGATTTCATGACACAAAATCAGTATAATATATAATGCAGTTTATGGAAAGCTGCAACGCAGGATTTCATAAAACGTATGGAACATGCATGAATGACAGAAAAACGGTATTGAGATAAAGAGAGGGAGATGTGGGATGAAGAGAAAGAATGGAATGTTTCATAGAAGGATGTTTTGTACGGCTGTAACCGGGGCGGCTATGCTTTCCGGTATGATGGTTGTTTGTGCAGGCGCGGCAGAAGAAAAGGCAGAAACAGATACATATACTGTTGGGATTTGTCAGTATGTGCAGCATGAGGCGCTGGATGCAGCGACAGAGGGTTTTAAGACGGCTTTGCAGGAACGCTTGGGAGAAAAGGTGATTTTTGATGAACAGAATGCGCAGGGGGATTCCCATACGTGTCCGATTATCATGAATGGATTTATTGCAAAAGAGGTAGACCTGATTCTGGCGAATGCCACGCCTGCGCTTCAGTCAGCGGTAACGGCAACGAGTGAGATTCCGATTCTCGGCACCTCTGTTACGAATTATGCGGTGGCTCTGTCGCAGGAGGATTTTGATGGTGTTGTGGGAGGGAATGTTTCAGGGACCTCAGATCTTGCGCCTCTCGACGGGCAGGCGGATATGATACAGGAATTGTTTCCAGACTGTAAAATGATAGGACTGCTCTATTGTTCGGCTGAGCCTAATTCACAGTATCAGATAGATGTGATGACGCAGGAACTTGAGACACGGGGGTATGTGTGTACCGCATATGGATTTCTGGATTCTAATGATGTCAGTTCAGTTGTGAATAAGGCAGTCATAGAGAGTGATCTCATCTATGTTCCGACAGACAATACGGCTGCAGCGAATGCGGAACTGATTGCAAATATTTGTAGTCCGGCCGGCGTTCCGGTGGTGACGGGCGATGAGGGGTGTTGCAGAACGTGTGGCGTTGCGACTCTGGCGATCAGTTATTATGAGCTTGGCTATGTGACCGGAGAAATGGCAGCAGATATTTTGGAAAACGGAGCGGATATTTCTACGATGCCGATTCAGTATGCACCGAAGTTTACGAAAGAGTATAATAAAGCAGTCTGTGAATCGCTTGGAATAGAGATTCCGAGCGATTATACAGAGCTGAAGATGAGCGGGGAGTTCTAGGCTTTTGGGAGGAGGACGCCCCGGATAAAAGAAACAGGGCAATGGGCGCCAGACAAACAAGTCACCCATTGCCCTGTTTCTTTTATCCGGGGGCTAATTTGGTAATAAAATAGTTAGGTCTCTGTTTCATGTTAGTGCAAATGAATGTTAATGACAAACGACTGTAGTAGTGTGTTGACAAAGAGAAACTACTGTGATAGTATGAAAACGTAAAAACTACTGCAGTAGTGTAATGCAAATGTAGTGTATTGGTATGGAGGCAGTGCGCTGCTACCAATGTGCTGTAATGGTGTTATAGCCGGCGCAGGGATATGGCGCAGAAATGAAGTGAGGTGTAGGGATGGATGTGAAATTGTTTGATTCAGAACTGAAGGTAATGGATGTGTTATGGCGGAACGGTGACTGTACGGCAAAATACATTTCGGATGTTTTGAAAGAAGAAGTGGGTTGGAACATGAATACGACGTATACGCTGATTAAACGGTGTATCAAAAAAGGTGCGATTGAGCGTTCTGAGCCGAATTTTATGTGTCATGCATTGATTGCCAAAGAGACAGTGCAGGAAGCGGAGACGAATGAGTTAATTGACAAGATCTACGATGGTTCTGCGGATAAGCTGTTCGCAGCTCTGCTGGGGCGCAGGAGGCTTTCAAAAGAACAGATTGATCGGCTGCGGGAGATTGTCGGAGAATTGGAATGAGGTGAGAACTGTGAATTTGATGCAGATGAGTTTTTGTGGCAGTGTGTTGATTCTGGTGACGGTCATTCTCCGTTCCCTGTTGATTCATCAGCTGCCGAAGAAAACATTTATGGTTTTGTGGATGGTGGCGCTGTTTCGTCTGCTGGTTCCGGTGGCCTTGCCCTCTCCGGCCAGTATTTATACCTTGGTTCAGAGAAGCGAACCGATGCAGGAACGGATAGATAATCATTCGAAGACAGGTAATATGGTCTTAACGAATGGTTCCATTATAGAGGGGGTGTCTGGCCTGGCGAAGGGGGATCTGTCCGAAGTGCGTGATACCGACACAGTGTATCGGGCAGAGGCTGTGAGGGGCGATGTTTCCCAAAATAGTGGGTCGGTGCTGTTTTCTTTCGCGAGAATCCTTTATTTCGCCGGAGTACTAATATGCCTGGGGTTCTTTGGTTTTACGTATTTCAGATGCTATCGGGAATTTAGCACTTCTCTTCCGGCAGTGGAAGAAAGACTGCGCAAGTGGTACGCGGCACATCCGATGCTGCGTCCACTGTCTGTGCGCCAGTCTGACCGCATAGAGGCCCCACTGTCTTATGGGATTTTGCGTCCGGTGATTCTGATGCCGAAGCGGACGGACTGGGAAGATGGAGAGACGCTTGCCTATGTGCTGGAACATGAATATGTACATATTCGAAGATATGATGGGCTGATAAAGCTTGTTATGGTGGCAGCCCTGTGCCTGCACTGGTTTAATCCACTTGTCTGGGTCATGTACATTTTGTTTAACCGGGATATGGAATTATCGTGCGATGAAACAGTTGTCCACAGATTTGGCGAGACAGCGAAGGCTTCTTATGCCATGACTCTGATCCAAATGGAAGAGAAAAAGAGCGGCCTGACACCGCTTTGCAACAGTTTTAGCAAAAACGCAATAGAAGAAAGGATAACAGCAATTATGAAAATCAAGAAAAATTCCGTGTCTGCACTATTGGTTGCAGCAATGCTGACCGTGGGTGTGGGCAGTACATTTGCAACGTCTGCAGCGCCTGAATCTACAAATAAGACAGATACGACCAGTCAGTTAAAGGAAAATGACAGAACAGATATCACCGGTGAATTACCAGAGAATGATTCTGAGATTCGCATGGAATCATTTACGGATTTTGATGATAGCCGGAACATGTGGGAGGAGATTTTAGCGCCGTATGAGCCTTTTGGACTGATCTGGGAATATCACCCGGATGAAAGCGGTAATGGACTGAAGATGTATTTTAATGGAAAAGAAGTCCGGGGCATTTTCGACGAAAACAATGGCGTTTGGATTACGGAACATACCGGGAATTCAACCTATGGTACAGATGCAATAGAGCTTTATACGATTTATACAAATGGGGTACTTTCCGGGCTTCGACAAGCTTCAGAGGAAGAGGAGAAGAAATGGAATGTCGGAAGAAGGGCAACGTCTGTTGTAGCAGATATTGTTTCTCAGATATTGCAGGATGTGGCAGACAAAACCGCTTACCGAAATGTAGAAGATTTTCTGGCCGAGGTGATAGGTGAAGTAAAAGACCGTGTACCGGAGGCACTCGCAGAAGAATTTGGCGGAGCTGTATCAGATGAATTGTTAAAGGAAGTAAGCAATCAGATCTGGGAGGAACTGGATTTAGATGAGCTGGCAAAGATTTGGGAAGAACTGGATGGCGAACTGGAAGACCAAATGGAAGAAGCGGAAGAAGTCTGGGATTATGATTTAGAAGTTGCAGAGGAGGATTGGCTTCCGGAATTGGAGACAGAGAATGGCAGCGATCAAAATGCGGATGAGGCAGATTATGAATCTTTGTTGGTACTGAAAACACCGGATTACGAAAAACAGTCTGTGCAAGAATTTAATCAGGCGCTTCTGGATTGGGGTAATGAAAATTTTGAGCGTCATGAACGGATTTTTGAAGATATTTTCAACAATGATTACAGCGATTATCTTTCCCAGGAAGAGCAGGATTTCCTGGAACTGACCTGTGTGCTTTCAAATGAAGAAAACTTTCGCATGATTGTGAGCAGTCTGGAAAAACCGAAAACATCCGGGGAATACGGAGGAATTTTTCTATCAAAAGCACTGGAAGGAGAGACGGAAGGACTTGCATGGTGTGATTTGTGGTATCTTCTGAATTATCATATTGCAGATAACAAACATCTGACAATAGGGGAACGGGATCGCTGTATCCGCGGTGTGATGGAGGAGATCAAGTCTTTCTGGGATCAGACAGACCTGGAGACGCTTATTGCGATGACAAAGGATGAAATGGCAGCCCGGATCGGTGAAATTGCGGAAAAACACAGCAACGATCTGATTAAAATTGTAATTCCTGCGGATCAGGTGAGTTTTGAGGTAATGGATGAACGGGAGGAACTACGAAGAGAAGCGGAGATACAGTAGGGATTTGTAAACTTGACTTCCCGGAAAAGCTGAATTAAGATAGGGAAAGGCCTGTATCAAACAGTTTCCTGTGCAGCTGCTAATTTATAATCCGGAGGAGTATGCATGAAAAAAGAAGAGTGGAAAAAAATCTTTTATCAGTCACTGACCATGTTTATGTCACTGGCATTGGCGATTGTTTTGTTCTTTGTTATCTGGAATTTTGACCAGATACGAAACTCTCTGTACTGGGTGACAGGTATTCTGACCCCGTTTGTATATGGAGGTGTTCTGGCGTATCTTCTGAAAACGCCCTGTAATTTTTTGCAAAGGAGAATAGAAGCGATCTTGCCTGATAAGAAAAAAAGCATGGCAAATAACCTGGCTGTTGTGCTCGTTATAGTTCTGGCAGGGCTGGTTCTGTATCTTCTGCTTATCATGGTGATTCCGGAGGTGGCAAGAAGCATTGCAGTTCTGGCCAATACAATTCCGCAGAGCATAGAGCAGCTTTCCAAATGGCTGGCTGTAGAGCTGGAAGGGAATGAGGTGATTCAGAGCTATGTAAACACAGCGCTTCTGGATGTGGAGAAAAGACTGGAAGCATGGATGAGCACAGATCTGATGCCGCTGTTGCAGGGCATCATGGGTGGATTTGCCAATACGGTGGGATCGGTTTTCACTCTTTTAAAAAATCTTGGAATCGGTGTGATTATCTGTATTTATCTCCTTGCAGGCAGGAAAATCTTTGCGAGACAGGGAAAAACAGTGTTATATGCGACGTTGCAGCCGGAATCAGCAGATAAGATTTTAAAAGAATTTGCATTTATTGATAAAACGTTTGTCGGTTTTTTTGCAGGAAAGATTTTGGACAGTGCTGTGGTAGGCCTGATTTGTTATGCATTTTGTCTGATTATGAGCTTTGTGACAGATTTTCCAAATGCAGTACTGATCAGTGTGATCATAGGCGTGACAAATATTATTCCGTATTTCGGCCCTTTTATCGGAGCAATTCCGTCTGCACTGCTGATTTTGATCACAAGCCCCGTGAATTGTGTGATCTTTCTTATTTTCATTATTATTCTGCAACAGTTTGATGGAAATATCCTGGGACCGAGGCTGCTGGCAGGTAGCGTAGGGCTGAGCGGCTTCTGGGTTCTGTTTTCGATCACATTGTTTGGCGGTGTGTTTGGTTTTGCCGGAGTTTTGATTGGCGTGCCAGTGTTTGCAGTGATATATGATTTTATCAAGAAGCTGGTGGCAAGAGGACTGAGGCGGCATGGGAAAGCGGCATAATTAGATGATGAGGTGATCATCACAGAAGAGCGTAGGGGTTAACAGATTCTTTTAAAGTGATTCCGGATAGAAAAAGCGTGAGTCATAGAAACAGGGCTTACGCTTTTTTTGCGCAAAACGCCCTTTTTTATTCTGTCATTATGACCGACGTTATGGAGGAAACAAAAAAGAATTTATGAAATAGTGAAAGATATAGTATCCGCTTGACTTGATGGGAAGCCAGGATTAATATAATTCTATAGCTTATAAGATGCAGCAGGGGGATTCCCACAAAGGCCAGTACTTGCGGTGATCCAGGATCTTGTGAAAAAACTGGCGACAGAAGGGTTGAGACGGAAGAGCGGAATACAAAAGAGAGAAAGAGGTTATGAGATGAGGTGTTTAAAGAAATTACTGCTGGTATTTTTGACGCTGGTCACATTATTGGGGCTTCCGGTGGCGGCAGAGGCCAAGGTCAAGACAACGAATGCGAAATCCTACAGTCTGAGAAATGTGACAAAAGCAGAGGAAGTGAACGGAACCTGGGTCAAAAAATCTGGAGGCTACAAATTCAGAAAAGAGAACGGAAAATATGTGACTAGCCGTTGGATTAAAGTAGAAGATAAGATTTTCTACATCAACAGTAAGGGCTATCGCACATCCGGATGGATCAAATACAGGAACCATATGTATTACACCAGCAGGAAGGGGCCATTGTGGATAGGCTGGTTGAACCATGGAAAGTATTATCTCAAACCGACCGGAGCAAGAGCAACAGGGTTCTACACGGTGGACGGCCAGAAATATTATTTTGATGAAAAGACCGGCGTTAAGGAGACAGGATGGGTAACGATTGGGAAAAGCCGGTACTATTTTGATAAAGAGACCGGCCAGATGCAGAAAGCAAGGTGGGTCAGAGAAGGAAAATCATACCGGTATGTGGGAAAGAACGGTAAGATGCAGAAATCCTGCTGGCTGACGATCGGAACAAATAAGTACTATGTGGATGCAACAGGCGCAAGAGTAACAGGCACCTATTATATCGAAGAGAAAGGCTATTACTTTAAACGTAACGGGGTTTATGATCCTTCCGTAAAGGTAAAACCAGAAGTAGATCCAAGTAAGCCTATGGTGGCACTGACCTTTGATGATGGTCCAGGAGCTTATACCAACCGGCTTTTGAACTGCCTGGAAGAGAATAAGGCGAAAGCCACGTTTTTCATGGTGGGGAGCAGTGTCTCCAGATATAAAAATGTGGTAAAACGTATGGCCAATATGGGATGCGAGCTTGGAAATCATTCTTATAGCCATCCGGCATTTACCACGCTGTCAGTTTCTTCTATGAAGAATCAGGTAAATACCACCAACAAAAAGATTCAGGAAGCCAGCGGGAAACTGCCGACGCTATTCAGACTTCCCTACGGAGATGGTCATAATAATCATACCGTATTAAACGCGCTGGGCCTTCCGTCGATCTACTGGTCTGTGGATACCAGAGATTGGGCGAATACAGGAAACAGCCAGCATACGGTGAATGCAGTATTAAACAGCGTAAAAAGTGGAGATATTATTCTGATGCATGACATCCATCTGTCCACCGTAAAAGCCTGTGAGATCATCATTCCGGCTTTGAAAAAGAGAGGCTACCAGCTGGTAACAGTGAGCCAGCTGGCGAAATATAAGGGAAAGACTACACTGAGAAAAGGAAAGACCTACACAGGGTTCCGGTAAAACGCACGTTAGCTCCCCTAATAGGATTGCGCCATACGATTTTCGAAGAAAATGCGACAGCCGCCACTAGTACAATCGTGACGGCTGTTTGAAAATTAATTGTAAATTTACAGGAAATGACACTTTTATACGAGGTAAGAATTATAAGAAACAGCTTCACAAATTCTTCACAAAGAAATTAGCACTCACCTCTTGATAATGGAAGTCGATTTTTGTCCTGTCTTGTGTATCCCGGAAGTGCCTGTTTTACAGGCTTTCCGGGGCATCAGCCATTTTGTCTGGTATTGTAAAGCAGTGTCAGATTTGTCGTAAATGTCGTAAATTTGTGGTCAAAAAAAGATGAGAAATGGAGAGTGCTAATAAAATGAAATTAACGTATACAAATGTAAATGGATATCTAATCCCGAATCTCACCTATAAATCCGGTGAACAGATGGAGCAACTTGGCAAGTATGGTTTTCTTCGCAGAGATTATCTGAAAAACCATCGAAATTCAACCTATCAGGTGATGCTTCTGCAGGATACGATTGGAGAGCATCTTCTGGAAGTGGACAAGGCAGCCAGGGAACGGGAAGAAGTGATTCTGAAACAGTTGGAAGAAAAAGAATCACTGCCGGATAAGGAGAAAGATCAGATGGCATGGGTAAGAGCTGCCAATCAGCACAGAGCGATTGCAGAAGAGATTATCCTGAAAGAATTGATTTATGTATAAGGATTGCCAGTAACTAATCTGGCAGGTAACTGATAAAAATAGAATATTGTGAGCGAAGTAAGACGTGAGTCATAAGATATGGCTTGCGTCTTTTTCTTTTGAACTGGAAAGGAGGATGGGAGCATGGCACAGATTTTTCGTGTAGAGAGAACTAAGAATTTTACGGTAATGAGTAATCATCATTTCAAAAATAAGAATCTGACATTGAAAGCGAAAGGTCTATTATCGCTGATGTTAAGTTTGCCAGATGACTGGAATTACAATATGCAAGGACTGGCAACATTGAGCAGAGATGGGATTGATTCTGTTCGTTCTGCAATTAAGGAATTAGAGCATCATGGATATGTGGAACGTCATAGATTGCGTAATGAATATGGCTTTTATGGCGATACCGAATATATTATCCGGGAAGTTCCATTAGGAGAAGAAAATGATTAAGTGGAGAAGAGAAGTGCTTAAGGGTGGATAGTCCAATTTTGGACAATCAGGTCATAGGAAATTTTTATCTCCGGACATCAGAAAATAGGAAAACCAGATATGGTAAATCCCATACTGGACAAACCGTTGCTATTAATAATCCATGTTATTAAATATGAATTATTAAAGAACCAGTAAATAAAATATCCATCTTATCAATTCACGTAAGTATTAATAGGATTGGATAAGAAAAGAAAGAATGAGGTACGATTATGCGAACAATGAAAAACAACAATAATGAAACAGTTATGGTGATCGGGATTGATCATGGTTATGGAAACATGAAAACTGCCACTAGATGTTTTCCATCCGGTGTAGCCAGATATGACAAGGAGCCAATCTTTCAGAACAATCTTCTTGTTTACAATGGCATGTATTACCAGATCGGAGAGGAACACAAGGAGTTCTGTGCAGAGAAAACGCAGGATGAGGACTATTATGTGCTGACACTGGCAGCTATCGCAAGGGAACTTGATGGGAAAGGTATGAACCGGGCAACGGTACATATCGCAGCCGGACTTCCCCTTACCTGGGTAGCTACACAGAAAGAAGACTTTCAGAAATATCTTCTCCAGAATGAAAGTGTGGATTTTACATTCCGTAACAAAGACTACCATGTAGAGTTTGCAGGAGCTGATATTTACCCACAGGGGTTTGCAGCAGCCTTTTACCGATTACAGGATTTCAAAGGAATCAACATGCTTGTGGATATTGGAAACGGAACTATGAACATCATGTATATCAACAATTCCCGTCCATTAGAGAAGAAATGCTTTACAGAGAAATATGGAACGCATCAGTGTGTGCTTGCTGTAAGGGAATCCCTGCTGAAAGAACTGGGAACAGTGGTGGACGATCTGGTGATTGAGCAGGTGATCCGTACCGGGACAGCAGATATTGGTGAGAAATATCTGACAGTCATTCGTAAAGCTGCCGGAGATTATACGAAAGAAATTTTCCATAAGCTGAGAGAACGGGAATATAATCCAGAACTGATGCGTCTGTATGTGGTCGGCGGTGGCGGTTGTATGATCCAGAATTTTGGAGAATATGACAAGAGCCGGGTGACAATTGTACGGGACATCTGTGCCACAGCGAAAGGCTATGAAGCAATGACCGTAAGGAAAATCCAGAGAAACGGAGGGATGCTTGTATGAGAAAAGAACGGAAAATCATCAACACAAATATCCGTTTGAATCTTTGTGATGAACAGGACAGGCATGGGAATATTTGCAGACGATGGACAGGGGAAAATATAAATCGTACACCAGAGCAGTTGTGGTTGCTTTAAACGATTATTTTTCCAGAGAGTACAGGAATGAAGCAGATCCGTATCTGGAAACCAGAGAAAAGGAAGATGCTTTTCTGGAAAGAGTGGAAACAGCTGTCCGGGATGGAGTGAAAGAATCTGCCCCGATGGCTATAGCGAAGAATCTGATGGAAATGCTTGTACCGTTTGTAAAAGAATCGGTAGGAGAAAGTAAGCTGTCGGACAGAATACTAACAATGGAGAAAACGGATGAAGAGATCGCAGAAGATAATCTGGACTGGGAGAAAGAAGCTGATATGGATGCAGCACTGGATTTTGCAGACAGTTTTTAGATGGTTATGAAATAGCAGTAACAGGAAAACAGACTGACAGTAAGGAATAGCTTTACAAAAACAGAATAGCAGAAAAAGACAATGGCAGTGGTGACATTTCAGACATTATGAATTGGAGAAATGTTTATGACTGCTATTTTTATGTCTTTTAGCAGAAATGGAAAGAGATCCAGAAAAAGAAAGACAGAAATAACAGGAAAATATAACAGAAAAGCGTTGGCAGATGGGTGGATTGAACAAGCAAGGCGAAGAAAAGAATAGAGTGCCGGATACGGCACATGATTGTCCGATTCTTCGCATCGGAGTGATGCATGAACAGCCTGTTTCAGAAAGAGAAAATCTATCGAAATGGGAGCTTTTTTATTTCTTCCACAGTCTGTCCCTGCACCACAAAACCACCGTCATCTCCATTTAGGGTTGATAATGCAGTGGGGAAATGCTGCTTGGTTAGTATTGGTTTGTAGTGGGGAGATGACAGGCAAGTTTCGCAAAGTGGCAAGCCACTCTGCACCGGAGTCAGCCTTTGGGCTGCTCCTAAACTTGCCAGAGGGCTCCGCCCCTTGGAACCCCGGCACGCCAATAGTGGTAATGCTGTGTTAGAAATATCCACTGGATACTTCTTCTCAGATTGCCACGGATTGGCTAAGACGTTGTCTTGCATCTACCAAAGGGGAACGTTACACATCCCCTTATGGAATCCCCTGTTAATTTAGACATAATGCTGTGGTTGTAAATATAGAGCAGAAATCAAGCAGAGAAAGGAAATAAAAGCCTATGAGAAAACGAAATCATACAGTGACTATACGGATGAATAAAGAGGAATATGAGCTACTTCAAAGCAAAGTAAAGGAATCCGGAAGAACACAGCAGGAAGTTGTAATAAAAGCAATCGCAGATTTGAAGATAGCTTCTACAGAGGAAGTGGAAGAACTGAAAAGATTGAACCAGATGTTTGCAGATATTCTCAGTCAGCTTCGTGGAGCTACTACAAATATCAATCAGATTGCAAGAAAGCTGCATATAGATGGAGAAGTTCCAAATGATAGTACGCTGTATTTCCTCAATAAAAATATTCTTAAGTACCGGAAGGAGAGTGAAAAGATATGGCTATTAATAAGACGATTAATAAGCGGACAAATACACATGGAGCAATGAGAAACTGCATCGAATATGTTTTGCGACAGGACAAGACCAACGAATTATTTACCTATGTAACAGGTCCGTACTGTCATGACGAGATCAATTATGATCTGGTGTACAGAACCTTTCTGGAAGAAAAGAAGATGTGGAATAAAGATAGTGGGAGAATGTATGCCCACAACATTATTTCCTGGCATAAGGACGAGCAGATTACTCTGGAGCAGGCAATAGAATTTGGAAAAGAGTTTGCAGAAAATTGGTTCAGTGGATTCCAGGCCTTAGTGGCTGTGCATAGGGATAAAGACCATATCCACTGCCATCTGGTTACCAATTCAGTGAGTTATGAAGATGGGAGAAAGCTGCATAATACCAGAAAAGATCTGGAACGTATGAAACAGCTTACCAACCAGATGTGCCGGGAACGTGGACTTACAGTTGCCGAGAAAGGAAAGCACTTTGATGGAAGCCAGATTGAAAAAGGGGAAGTTGTTGCATGGAGTAAAGATAAATATAACCTGTTCCGACAGCAGGTAAAGGACAGCTTTGTAGCGGACTGTGCAATGGCGGTGTTAAAAGCACTGGAAAATTGTATCAGTAAGGAAAAGTTTATAGAAAAAATGAAGCAGTTTGGGTGGAACGTAAACTGGACTGAGAAGCGAAAACACATCACATTTCAGAATCAGGATGGAAAAAAAGTACGTGACAGTAATCTGTCAAAAACATTCCATCTTGATATCAGCAAGGAGGGTTTGGAGAATGAATTTAATAGAAATTACGAAAGGGTACGAGCCGGAGCAGAACGAACAAACGAAGCAGATGAAGAATTTGCTGGATACTACCGACAAGTGGAAGCAGCTTGCGAAGGAGCAGGCGGCGTCACTGGAGCTAGTGACGGAAGAGAGAGACGAGTTACAGGTGAGAAATCAGAAGATGAACGAGTTTATCCAGAAATTTCAGGAAAGGACACACAAGCTGAAAATGGAAAAACAGAAGCTATTCTTCGAGAATCACGAAATGCAAGACGAAATTCGGAAGTTAAACGACGAAATTCATCATTTGACAACCGAAATGTCCGAAACGCAGAAGTTGAATCAATCGCTTCAGCAGAGCAACGACGATTTGAGGAACAGAAACGGCTTGAAGAGCAGGAGCGAGCAAGAGCAGCTCGAAGAAGAAATAAAAGTCGTTCGGGACCAGAACTCTAAATTGCAGATACAGGTTAATAAATCATCTGTGCAAGCTGTTGATGAGGCATATAGAAAACAAAAAGAAGCAGAAAAACAATTACAGTCATTAAAGTATCAGGCGGAACAGAATAGAAAGATAGCTGAGAAGGAAGTGCAAAAACTGAAAAAAAGAATAAAATTGCAATCAGAGAAAATAAACGAGATAAAATTTTTCTGTGGAATCGGATATATAGTGGCATTTGTACTTTCAGCTTGTCTTGTTAAGATGTGTTTCTTGTGATTTTAAATGCGATATTTCAGAATTAAATTATGATTTTTGATAGATTAGATTGTTTGAAACGCATTTTTGTGATATGATGATAAATACCATGTGAACAGATATTTCAAGCAAATAAGATTGAGGTGAAAAAATGGCAGTTAGTTACAAGAAATTGTGGAAATTGTTAATTGATAAAGAAATGATGAAGAAAGATTTGCGTGCAATGACAGGAGTTAGTACAACAACGATGTCTCGATTATCAAAAGATGAAAATGTAAGTACAGAGATTCTGTCAAAGATATGTTCTGCTTTGAATTGTGATGTGGGAGATATCATGGAATTTGTTCCTGATAAAAAAGAGGAGCAGTAAGGAGGTACGGGAACATGGATCATTCTTATCCTTATATTGCGTCTTTGACCAGAGAGCCGTTCCTTTTCTACGAAATGCGTTCTACCGCAAAGCTAATGGTAGAAGGAAATTCCGATGATGCAATTGTTAAAGAAATTGTAGAGCAGAATCTTTTTCAGTACCCAACGGAAAAATCTATCACACGCATGGCAAAAGCCTGTATAAAACGGCTTCATGCACTGGAAGATGATTCTCTGGTTTCTGCGATTGCGTCACAGCCAACAGATGTAGCAAAACAGATTTGTCTGTATGCATTGATGAAGCAGAGCCGACTGGTTTGGGAATTTATGCTGACAGTCATTGGTGAGAAGTACAGATTAAGGGATACGTCTTTTGGTAAGATAGATTTGAATACATTTTTTATGCGTTTACAGGAACAAAATGATACCGTAGCTTCCTGGAGCGATAGTACGATAACAAAGTTAAAACAGATTATTGCCAGAGTGCTTGTCGAAACAGAATATCTCGATAATCTCAAGGCAGAACATTTGAATCCAGTATGGCTGCATCCTGTTTTGGAAAATGCCATCAGAAGCAATGGTGATATGTCAATACTGCCGGCGTTTAATTGCTTTGTGTAGGAGGTAACCCGATGAGTGAAATAAAAGAGCGCCTGGACAAAGTTCGGGCATTGATTCAGGAACCGGAGTTCCTGGAAGGCAAAGGACTCAGCAATGAGGTGAATATCAGAATCTTCTGTTATGAACCGGAGAATGAAATGGTTGTCCGCCATTTTGTAAATCAGATGGAAACCGATCAGTTCTTAGATTGCCATTTGATCGTTTGTAATTTATATAAAACATTTCTCTCTATCTGCGATGATATGGACATCACAGATGCGATTCCCGATATGGAAGAAGCTGACGGAAGTGCTTATCTTTTGGAGCAGCTTAATTCTGCAATCGGCAATGGAGAGTTTATTGAAAAAATCCAGTATGAGCCACACGAACTGGGTGACGTGCTGATGCTGACAGGTGTAGGCGAGGTGTTCCCGTTTATGAGAATCCATACGTTACTGGAAGCCTTGCAACCGTATTTTTCGGATGTTCCGATTTTGGTTATGTATCCGGGTGAGTTTGATGGTCGTCATGTAAAACTGTTCAATCGGTTGACACCAAATGATTATTACCGGGCATTCAATGTCATAGATTAAGGGGGATAAAGCCATGATGATTCGAGATATGTTTGCGGATGACATTAACCGCAAAATCAATGGTGTAATTAAAGTAGATCAGGCTGCTGATGATGTAATTGAGCAGGAGTTAAATGAATATGTCATTACCAGAGAATTGAAGAAACACTTCATTACGTTCTTCAATTATTACGGTGATGCTTTCGACCAGCCGACAGCCGATATGGGTGTTTGGATTTCCGGTTTCTTTGGAAGTGGTAAATCTCACTTCCTGAAAATGCTTTCCTACCTTTTGGAAAATAAAGAGGTAAAAGGCATTCGCAGTGTAGAGCGTTTCCGTAAAAAGTTTGAGGATGACCCGGCAACATTTATGCTGATCGACCGTGCCACGAAGGGTCAGACGGAAACCATTCTTTTCAACATTGATATTGAAGGCTTCAGCAATAAAGACAAGACTGCTGTACTTCGTGTTTTTGCAAAGATGTTCTACAATCATCTGGGATTTTACGGTGAAAATCTGAAAGTTGCCATGATGGAGCGTTATATTGACCAGCAGGGTAAGACTGAGGAGTTCCGCAGAGTTTTTGAAGAAAAGAAAGGCAAGCCTTGGCTTGAAATGCGCCGTGCCTTTGCTTTCAATGGAAAGTTCATCATCCCGACACTGATGGAAGTTCTGGATATGAGTGAGGACGATGCCAAGACGTGGTTCAATGATAAAACCGCAACAGAAATTTCTATTGCACAGCTTGTGGAAGATATGAAAGCCTATGTAGATACTAAACCTGCAAACTTCCGTCTGCTGTTTATGATTGACGAGGTTGGACAGTATGTTGGTACGGATACCGATATGCTTTTGAACCTCCAGTCTCTGACCGAAAAAATCGGAAGTGAGTGCGAAGGTAAGATTTGGGTGATCTGCACTGGGCAGGAAGCCATTGATGAAATCATCAAAGTTCGTGCGGATGAGTTCTCCCGTATCCAGGCTCGTTTCAAGACAAGACTGAGTTTATCTTCTTCCTCCGTGGATGAAGTCATCCAGAAGCGTATTCTGAAAAAGAAACCGAAAGCAACAACGGATTTGGAAACTGTTTATGAGCAAAATGATTCGGTTCTGCGTAACCTGTTCAGCTTTAGCGGCTCTATTCTGGATATTAAAGGATATTCCGGTCCGAGGGAATTTACAGAGAACTTCCCGTTCGTGCCGTATCAGTTCATCATCATGCAGAAGGTATTTGCGGAAATCCGGAAACATGGAAATTCCGGTAAGCACCTGTCTGGTGGTGAGCGTTCTATGCTGTCCGGTTTCCAGGAAGCTGCACAGAAAATTCAGGAGAAGGATGAATATGCACTTGTTCCGTTCTTCCGTTTTTATGATACTGTACATACTTTCCTGGATGGTTCGATTCGTCGTGTAATTGAGCGTTGCCAGAAAGCTGCTGACAACGGGGATGGCATTGAACAGCAGGATGTAGATGTACTGAAACTTTTGTACTTGATTCGATATATTGATGATATTCCTTCCAATTTGGACAATATCGTAATTCTTATGGCAGACGATATTCGTGTGGATAAGATTATCATGCGTGAAGCTGTCCGAGGATGCCTTGATCGTCTGATGAGCCAGAACTATATCGGCAGAACTGGTGACACTTATAACTTCCTGACTGACGAAGAACAGGATATTCAGCGTGAAATAAGAGATACAAATGTGGATACCGCTTCTATCGTAGAGCGTATTGCTCAGATGATTTACGGTGATATTTTCACAACTAAGAAGTTCCGTTATGGAAAATATGACTTTGCCTTCGACCAGATGGTAGATGGCATTACAGTCGGTGTGGCAACAGGCGGTATGCGTCTGCGTTTCCTGACCGTTGCTACCGATGCTATTGAAAAAACAGATTACCGTCTGATGGCAGAGTCCAAAGGTAATGAAGCAATCGTGGTTCTGGCTGATACGCCTTATTATGAATCTCTGGAATCTGCCATGAAGATTCGCAAGTATGTAAAGCAGAGAAATGTAAGCCAGCTTCCAAAAACTGTGCAGAAAATTATCAGTGACCAGCAAGACGAAGCCGGAAAATATGAGCTGAGTGCCATGAGCGAATTGCAAAATGCTATTGAAGGGGCGCAGTTCTATGTAGACGGTGAGCATCTGGAAATCAGAGCTGGAAATGCTAAGAGCAAGATTGACCAGTCGCTTGAATATCTGGTTGCCCATGTATATAGCAAGCTCGACCTGATTACAGATAATGCAGGCAGTGATGTAGATATTATTGCGATTCTGACAGGTGCGGTAACGGCACTTCCGGGCATGGAACCGAACCGTGATGCTGCTTCTGCTATGGAAGAATATCTGGAAATGCAGGATGCGAAAAAGCTGCCGACTTCTATGGCAGATGTGCAAAGCAAATACAGTGCGATTCCGTATGGCTGGAAAGAAATCGACATTGCTGCGGTTGCGGCACAGCTGATTTATTCCCAGAAAGTAACCATCAAGTACGCAGGCAATACCATTCAGCCGGATGACCCGAAGTTGCCGGATATGCTCCGCAAAAAGAGTGAGATCGGTAAGACTTCTATCAGTAAGCGTAAAACCATTTCCGCAACGATGATGCGTGATGTGAAAGCGATGCTCCGAGAGTATTTCGACATCATGGATGTACCGGACGATGAAGATGGTCTGATTCGCTTTGTGACGGAGAAGTTTACCGAACAGCGTGATTATTATGCTTCTCTGGATGCCCGTTATGACGGACATAAATACCCGGATCGTGCGTTGGTGCAGGGAGCCATTCATCTGATGGACGATGTACTTTCCCAGAAGAAAGACAATATTGCTCTGATTGAGCGTGTGCTGAAGAAAGAGGATGCTCTTTTTGATAATAAAGAAGCCATGAGCAATGGCATTGAAAACTTCTTCAAGACCCAGGTGACAGTATTCGATCAGGCAGTGCAGTTTGAAAAATCTCTGCATGATGACCTTGACCGGATTGCAGAAAATGAGGAAGCACATAAGGCACTGAATACTATTCGATTGATTACGATGGTTCAGACCGGAAGCAAGTTCAACTATAACCGGATTCGTGAACTGAATCCGTTGATGGATACGGTTCGCACCGCCCATGACAAGATGCTGGAAGAAAAACGTGCCGAGGTTCTGGAAACGGTTCGTCAGTGTATGGAAGCAACACACACTGCCGCAAACGGTGATTCCAAGGCATCCCATCTGATTGAAAAATCAGACCGATATTTCAGCCAGTGCAAGGAGAAAATTGCAGAATTAAAGAGCCTTGCCCTTCTGGATGCTATGTTCTTGCCGATGTGCCAGTACAAGGATGATACTGTCGGTAATATTGAATCTGTTCTAGCTCCGCCAGCACCGAAGCCACAGGTACAGCCGACACAGCAAGGAAAAGAAACTGCTCCTGTAAAGAAAAAAGTGGTTCGTGCCTATAACCGCCAGGTTGTATTCCAGGCAAAGACCTTACAGACAGATGCGGATATTGATGATTATGTAGAGAAGATTCGTTCTCAGCTGAAACAGTTGCTGAAGAATTGCGACGAAATCAAGCTGAATTAAAGGTGGAGAACAATAGAAAATGGAACTGATTAGTACAGCTATTGGCATTTTAGGAGTTATTATTGGCTGGTTGTTAAATGAACTGACTACTATTTTTCGAGGACGACCGAAGCTATGTTTCCAAATGGTAGCAACCCCAGAAAATGAGTTGACAGAGAAAGAATATCGTGTGAAAGAAAGTTTTTCTGAACATGGAATTGAAATCTTTAATGTCGGTGAGAAACCTTTTGTTTTGGAAAACTTCGTAATTTGTTATAAGAAAAAAATATTGGTAGATTGTCAAATGCCAGAAAGCGATAGAATTATATTGCCGTTCCATAATGTCGTATATACTTTATCCGAACAGGAAGCAGACGCATTGGAATGGCATTGTCAAATGGAATATTTTGAGGAATGTCAAGTAACTGCAATTAGTATTGAAAAGAAAAAAGCAAAAGGAATACTACCAGTTCCATTGTTTGCGATAAGGTCAAATATTAGAAGTATTGGAATCAATAAAAAAGAATAGGAGACAGATATGGAAAATAACCCAAAAGTGTTTATTTCATATGCCCATAAAAATCAAGCATATGAAGATAAAGTGTTGGAATTGGCAAATAGACTACGTTCAGAAGGCATTGATGCGATGATAGACCAATATGAAGAAGCACCTCCTGAAGGATGGCCGAGGTGGATGGAGCATCAAATCATGGAGTCAGAGTTTGTTCTTGTTTTATGTGAAGAAACATATCATCAAAAACTCTATTCCGAGAAAAAGGGGAAGGGCGTTGTATGGGAGGCTAACATTGTTTATCAAATGTTATATGATTCAGCGGCAGAAACAAATAAATTTATTGCGGCATTTTTTGATGATGCTGATCAACAGTATATACCTACACCGTTGAAACCATACACATACTATAATCTTTTGGACGAAAAGCAATATGACAGGCTATATTGGCGTTTCAGAGGTGTTACGAATAGTAAAAAACCTCCATTGGGAGAATTGAAGCCACTGCCAGAAAAGGAACGAAAAACAATGTTCTTTTCTTCACCAATTAACTTTGAAAAGTGGAATGCTGCAAAGTGGAGAGGTACAGTATATCTTTGGGGTGGAGATGCACCTGCCATAGGCTTGTTTTTTACAAATTACTCAGTGGGTAAAGAAATTTTCAAAGAGTGGAAGAAAAAATACAAAGATATGGCATTCGCAGATACTTTTTTGAAGGTTGATTATATTGTTCCACCGTTTCCTAAGTCATGTTGGGTATATGAATCGTATGACAGAAATTATGGAAAAGGATATTTTCTGCATATAGGTGCAAATATTGACGAAAGCATTAGTCGAGCTAATAATTGTGGAATAGAAATGCAACAACTACTTTTGGCAACGGTTTCACGTTACCAGTGGATGGATGAAAATAACGGATCAGGTAATAGAGATCAGTTTTTAGATATGTATAACAAGACAGGAAAATATTATTTAGTTCCTGTCGGATTAAAGAATCCATCAATGGGAGTTGTAATAGAGAATATGCAATTTGATTTTGAGTACGCAATTCCAATGAAAGAAATAACGGTTACAGCTGGAACAAAGATAACGGAGGAGAATCCCTGCAAAGCAGTTCTTATGGAGCCGGAGGAATGATATATGGATAAAAATGCGATAAAAAAGTTTGCTGTTTGGGCAAGAACAGAGCTGATCGCTCGTGTTTCATTGAAAGGTGTGGAATACGGTATCACAGAGGACAATATTGAGGATGCCAATGCGGACAGCATTGGCGGCAAAGTCCTCATAGCTGATGAAAAGAAACAGCGTCAGGCTCTTATTGCCGAGATTAACGATAAAGGATATAAGCAGGTCATGGAGGAGGTTGCCTACATTTGGTTTAACCGCTTTTCTGCGTTGCGATTCATGGAAGTTAACGGCTATCTTCCTTCCCATGTGCGTGTATTCACGGACGAGGAAAACAACTTTAAGCCGCAGATTATAACCGAAGCCATTCATCTGGATTTGGATGGACTCGATATGGAAAAGGTCTATGAACTGAAAGATGCAGAAAAGAGCGAAGAACTGTATAAATACCTGCTGATTGTGCAGTGCAACGCTCTGAATAAGATTCTGCCGGGAATGTTCCAAAAGATTGCCGATTACACAGAGCTTCTTCTGCCGGATAATCTGCTCCGTGAAGGCAGTGTCATTCAGCAGATGATTGAACTGATAACGGAGGATGACTGGAAGGATGCTGTCCAGATCATCGGCTGGCTATATCAGTATTATAACAGCGAGAAAAAAGACGATGTTTTCGCAGCACTGAAAAAGAATGTGAAAATCACAAAGGAAAACATCCCTGCAGCAACCCAGCTTTTTACACCGGACTGGATTGTTCGCTACATGGTAGAGAACAGCCTTGGTCGTCTGTGGCTGGAAGGACACCCGGATGCCAAAGATCAGTTTCTGCCTACCGAGGAAGAACAGTCTGCCTATGCTGCTGGAAACCGTGACACGGAAGATACCAAATGGCACTACTATCTGGAAGAAGCTGAGCAGGAGCCGGAAGTGCAGGCACAGCTTGCAGAAATTCGTAAGGAATACGCCGCACTGACACCGGATCAACTGAAAGTCATTGACCCATGCTCCGGTTCCGGTCATATTCTTGCGTATATGTTCGATGTGCTGATGAAGATTTATGAATCCTATGGCTATACTACACGTGAAGCAGTGGCAAGCATTGTGGAGAATAATCTTTACGGATTGGATATTGATGACCGTGCGGCACAGCTGGCTTATTTTGCGGTAATGATGAAAGCCCGTCAGTATGACCGCCGCTTCTTCAGCCGTGGCATTCAGCCCCATGTATATGCTATTGTGGAGAGCAATCATGTAGATGAATTTGCGGTAGACTATTTCTGCAATGGGGATGCGAAGCTGACAGCTGCTATGGACACCATTATCAGCGAACTGCATGATGCAAAGGAATACGGTTCTATTCTGAACGTAACACCGCAGGATTGGTCTGCGTTGTATGACCGCTTTGCAGAGATTACGGAAGATATAAATATGTCCCGTGAGACGGCATTGAGAGAATTACTGCCGCTGGTACAGGTGGCAGAAGCTCTGGCACAGAAATATGATGTGGTAGTGACGAATCCGCCGTATATGGGTGCGTCTAATATGAATCCGAAGCTGAATGAATTTATAAAAAATAATCACGCAGATTATAAGAGCGATTTCTTCTCTGCGTTTGTCATTCATGCTTCTCAAATGACAAAACAGAGTGGTTATTGCGGATTCTTTACCCCGTATGTTTGGATGTTCATTCAGAGCTATGAGAAAATGCGTAATTACTTGTATAACCAAGCAACCATTGAAACACTGATTCAGTTTGAATATTCTGCATTTGAAGAAGCAACCGTTCCGGTATGTACGTTTGCTTTCAAAAATCGCAATGTACAGAAAAAGGGATGCTATTTGCGTTTGGTAGATTTCCGGGGTGGTATGGAAGTTCAGCGGCAGAAAACATTGGAAGCAATTAAAAACCACGATTGTGGGTTTTATTACGAGCAGAATACAGATAATTTTTCAATAATACCAGGAAATCCTGTGGCATATTGGGCAAGTACTAAAATGCTTGAAGCATTTCAGACAGGAAATAAATTTGCAGGTGAAACGAAAAAGGGAGTGTTGACTGGAGATAATAATACATATCTTCGTTTATGGCATGAAGTGAATATTGGCAAGATTGGGTTTGAATTGTATTCTCATGCTGAAATGATAGATTCGTCAATGAAATGGTTTCCTGTTACATCTGGAGGAGAAAAGCGACGGTGGTATGGCAATTTTGATACGATTGTAAATTTAGAGAATGATGGAGCGGATATAAAAGCAAATGTTAAGAATTATCGTTTGAGAGATTCACAGTATTATATGCTGGAAGCTATAACTTGGACAGAAATTTCTTCAAGCATTTTTACCTGTCGGTATGTTCCAAAAGGAATTTTGTTTGGAAATGGTGGACCAGTTAGTTTTTTCTTTAATAAAAAACTTATGTATCATTTAGCACTCTTAAATTCAAAAGTTGCAATGGAAATATTAGGATATTTAGCACCGACAATTAACTATGGTCCTGAGCAGATAAATAGAATACCAATTGTATATTCAAATGAAGATGAGGTAAATCAATTAACAAAATGGAATATTTTATTATCACAAACGGATTGGGATTCCTTTGAAACCTCATGGGACTTCCAGCACCACCCACTGCTTCGCAAAGTTTCTACCATTTCCGAAGCCTTTGCCCAGTGGCAGAACGAGTGCGACAGCCGTTTCAATCATCTGAAAGCCAACGAGGAAGAGCTGAATCGTATCTTCATCGACATTTACGGTTTGCAGGATGAGCTGACACCGGAGGTGGAGGATAAGGATGTCACGGTTCGCAAGGCTGACCTTGGCAGAGATATTCGATCCTTTATTTCCTATGCGGTTGGCTGTATGTTTGGTCGTTATTCTCTGGATGTGGATGGTCTTGCCTATGCAAGCGGCGAATGGGACAAGGTGACTTCCTCCGAAGGAGGAAGAGAGGGAACCCTGGGGTGTGACAGCAAGTACGCTTCTTTCGCTGCGGATAAGGATAACATTATCCCGATCTGCGACGATGAATACTTCGAGGATGATATTGTCGGTCTGTTTGTGGAGTTCGTGAAAACCGTTTACGGTGCAGATACGCTGGATGAAAACCTGAAATTTATTGCTGATGCTCTGGGCGGAAAAGGTCAGCCGAAAGATGTAATTCGAAATTATTTCCTAAATGATTTTTATAAAGATCATTGTAAGATTTATCAAAAACGCCCGATTTATTGGTTGTTTGACAGTGGTAAGAAGAACGGCTTTAAGGCTCTGATTTATATGCACCGCTATCAGCCAGACACCATTGCCCGTATTCGTACCGATTATGTGCATGAACAGCAGGCTCGTTATCGCACTGCTATTGCTGATTTGGAGCAGCGGATTGCCAATGCTTCCACTGGTGAGCGAGTGAAGATGAATAAAAAGCTGACCACCTTGCAGGCACAGGATACCGAAATCAGAGCCTACGAAGAAAAGATTCATCACCTTGCTGACCAGATGATTTCTATTGATCTGGACGATGGCGTGAAGAAGAATTATGCAATTTTCCAGGATGTTCTGGCTAAAATAAAGTAAGGAGGGAGTGCGTAAATGGACAATATATTTACTACGTTTTTACAAGCTGCGGGATTATATGATTCTAAAGAAATTTGTGAAGATAATATTGCTGACTTAATTGAGTTGCTTAAAGGAAATGTTAAAATTAGTGCTTATTGCAAAGAGTGCAAGCAAGAGCGTGTTTTTTACATGAAGCCTATTGTGTATTATTTTGAAACGGGTCCAGATGGGGATGAAAAGATTAGGTGTGCATCTCTTGGTGAGGAAATAGAGTCACTTCAAAATATGATATTTAGCACCAAAGCTAAACAAGAAAAGAGTTTTGCTGAAGAATGGAAATGGATAAATTGGCAAATAGCTGATACAACGAGATTAATGAAATTGGAATATATTTGTTCAATGGACGAGAAGCATCATTTGGATTATATTGTTCTGACAACAGATAATTCAATGACAAAAATTGGTCAGTATCCATCTGTTGCAGACATGACATTTCCAGAATTAGATGATTATAAGCATGTGATTTCTAAGGAAGACCGTAAAGAACTTGGAACAGCAATAGGACTTTTTGCAAGTGGTGTTGGTGCAGGTTCATATGTTTACTTGAGGCGAATTCTTGAAAGACTTATTTATCAAGCAAAAACAACTGCGGGAGATGCGGTTAATGATGAGGAATTTGAAAAGGCAAGGGTGGCTGAACGAATTAAGATGTTACAAGGATATGTGCCGGAGATGCTCATCCAAAATACAACTATTTACGGAATCTTGAGCAAAGGTATTCATGAGTTAAGCGAAGAAGAATGCCGAAAGTATTTTCCTGTTGTGAAAGGATGCATTTATCAGATACTCGGTATGTGGGAAAGTGAGAGAAGAAAAAAGGCTGATGAAGATGCTTTAAGCAAAGCACTGAGCTCAATTTCTTCATCAATCAAGTAAAAATATGGTGGTTAGGACTGTTAAGGAGAGCGAGGTGTTACGATGACCATAGAAGAAATTCTTGCAGGGGAATCAAAAAATGTAGAGTTTAAAGAGAACCTGCCGGAAAAAAGCATCAAATATATGAAATCTGTGGTTGCCTTTGCAAATGGAACCGGAGGAAAAATCATTTTCGGAATTGCCGATAAAACCAGAGAGGTTGTCGGCTTTGACAAGGAAGATGTGTTCAAAAAAATGGATGCCATTGCCAATGCTGTATCAGACAGCTGTGAACCGGCAATCATCCCGGATATTACTTTACAAACGGTTGATGGCAAGACTGTTATTGTGGTAGAGGTTTCAGAGGGCAGGCAGCGCCCATATTATATCAAGGCTCTTGGCAGAGATGGCGGTGTATATGTTCGTGTTGCCGGAACTACCCGCCTTGCCGACGAGTATATGATAAAAGAATTGTTGTTTGAGGGTAGTAATCGTTACTACGATCAGGCTTTATGTACTGGGTTAAATGTTACAGATGAAGATATTGATGCCCTTTGCAAAGCTATGAAAGAGCAGGCTGTCAGAAATGCTCGTACAGAGGAACAGAAAGCATCGATCAAAGATGTGGGAAGACAGCAGTTGCGTTCCTGGGGAATTTTAATTGAGCGTGATGGAAAAGATTTTCCATCCAATGCGTTTGCTATTTTGAAAGGCAACGGAGGACTTCATGTTGCAACGCAATGTGGTGTGTTCAAAGGTACAACGAAAGCGGTATTTGTTGATCGTAGAGAGTATACCGGTCCGCTTTGGGAACAGATAGACGAAGCGTTTCAGTTTGTTTTAAGAAATATTCATCTAGGTGCTACAATTGTGGGAATTTATCGCCAGGATGTTTATGAGATTCCACCGGATGCCATTCGTGAGTTGATTATCAATGCTATGGTACATCGTAGTTATCTGGATCATGGTACGATACAGGTGGCGGTATATGACAACCGATTGGAAATTACTTCTCCAGGAAAGTTGCCAATGGGACAAACGATGGAGCGTATGAAAGAAGGCTATTCTAAAATCAGAAATGAAGCTCTTGCTCATGCGTTTGCTTACATGAATCTGATCGAGCATTGGGGAAGCGGCATTCCGAGAATTATAGACAAAGTAAAAGCTGCCGGATTGCAAGAGCCGGAGTTTATTGGTGGCGAAGTTGATTTGCGTATCAATATTTATCGAGGTCAGGTTGATACCAATAACGCCATAATTAACGCCAATGACACTAAAAATGGCGCTAATGGCGTTAATTGTGGCGCTAATGATGGCACTAATGGCGCTGAAATGCCGCTTAATAAGGAACAGACGCAGATAGAAAAATTGTTGCAGATTATAGAGAAGAATCCGTCTGCAACACAGGCATATTATGCGGAAGAAATAGGTATATCGAAAAGAACGGTTTCTCGAATGTTTGCTACTTTACAGGAAAAAGGTAGATTGGTACAGAGCGGAACAAAACGAAAAGCAAATTGGAAAATTATAAGGTAGGAGGACAGCATGGATACAGATAAAATAATACAAGATTTAAATCGCAGGTTTGCTGCACCTCTTCCTGAGTTTTATCAGCGTCGTATCATTTTCTGGTACGATGAAGATAAGGAATTTGAGGATAAACTGGATGAAGTGGTTTTGGAAAATGCAAAGGTGATTGCGCTGACTGGAAATAATGCGTTTTCTGTAAAAAAACTGCTTTCAGTAGATGATTTGACCACAAATTATCTGGTTTACAGTCCGTGTGTCTATAATCGCCCGGATGATAACTGGCTTCTGGATGTAGAGCTTTACAGTGAAGAGTTTCGGGCAGATCTGATTTCTATCTGGATGGATGAGATGGGACTTATATCAAATCCGGCAATGAGGAAACAGGTTAAAAATTATCATGCTTACTTCAATGCGAAAGACCGTCGTTTGAAAGTCAGTACACAGAATAAAGTTCCGGAAACACCGGCACAGTTACACATGGCTGTCATGGCGGCAATCTGTGGATTGAAAGATGCACAGCCTAATATGATTTTCCGTAGTGTGTTCCAGGCAGGACTTGATTTGAATAATAACACGGTTTATCAGGATTTTGTAAAATATCATGCGGACGCAGCTTTTTGGGCGATGGTTCGTCAGGGATGTGGATTTGTGGAGGAAGAACCAGATCTTGGGCAGTTGGCAATTCATCTGCTTTTAACTGCAGCAACCCGTACCATGCGGCAGGAATATCTTGCCGGACTGGACGGTTTTATTTCCATGCCACATCAGGCATATTGCTATGATTTTATTTCTGAATGGCTTCATAGTGATAACATTCCGCAATTATATGATGTGGCACGTTATGTTGAGGATGAAGCTCGTCTGTATCAGCGTTTTGAAAAGCTGGCAGTAGAAGATTTGGCAGGAACAGAGTGCTTTCCGTGTATTAACGAAGTAATTCTGACAAAGCTAATGACAGAGATTAGTGACCATATTATTGATGTGGATACCATTACGAATACCGTTGAAAAACGTAGAACTTGTGTATGGTATGAGCCATTTGAAAATTTTTATGACGGTATCTTACAAGTGGCGAATATGCAAAGTTTCTTTAAGGAACATTCTGCCGGATTCCATACCGCAGAAGCGAAAAGTATCTGGAAAGAATATACAGAGAGTTACTATCAGATGGACACTTATTACCGTTTGTTCCATCTTAGTTTTCAAAAGAGTTTGGAGACTTCCAATATTCTGCTGGATGATCTATTTAAGCACGTTGTCGATAAAGTGGAAGGACTCTATAATCATTGGTTCTTAGGTGAGTTGGGCAACAACTGGTCGGATGTATGTGCGGATGAACTGGCAACTTACGGTAAAGTTCTGGAAGTACCGCAACAGGAGGATTTTTACCGTTCCCGTATTCAAACCTCGGATACAAAAGTATTTGTAATTATCTCAGATGCCATGCGTTATGAAGTGGCAGCTACGATGGCAGATCAGCTTCAGCGAGAAACGCAAAGTAAAGTTTCTATCAGCAGTATGCAGAGTATCTTCCCTTCTACTACAAAGTTTGGTATGGCAGCTTTGTTGCCGCACAAAGAACTGACAGTAGAGGTTCGGAACAATATTTTGACGGTTTTGGCAGATGGACAGCCTACGGCAAGTACTTATAGGGATAAGGTTCTGAAAACAGAAGATTCGGCAAGTGTGGCCTTAAAGTACAATGACATCATTGCTATGAAGCGAGCGGAAAGAAGTGCTTTGGTGAAAGGGATGGATGTGGTCTATATTTACCACGATACCATTGATGAAGCCAGCCACACTTCGGATACCGCTGTTTTTGCTGCCTGTGATAAGGCAATTTCAGAATTGAAGAACCTTGTGCGTATTATTGTAAATGAATTTGGTGGAACGAATATTCTAATTACGGCAGATCATGGATTTCTTTATACATACAGTCCTTTGAAGGAAGAAGACAAAGTAGATAAAAGAGGCTTTTTTGATGTGGATGTAACAAACTCTGACATTACAAAAAAAGAAAGCATCAAGCGGTGTGTAGAATATGGCAGAAGATATGCAATTATGCAGAAAGGTGTGCAACCAGATTACTTGATGCCTGTAAAATTCCTGGGAGGAAATACAGAATTTGATGGATTTGCACCGAGAGAAAGTATTCGTATCAAAATGAATGGTGGCGGAATGAATTTTGTGCATGGTGGTATCAGTTTGCAGGAAATGGTTGTTCCGGTGATTGAGTATCATTATCTCCGCAACGATTCTATGGAATATAAGCGAAATAAGCAGAAATATGATACTAAGCCGGTAACGGTTAATTTACTGTCCGCAAACCGTAAAATCAGCAATATGATTTTTTCATTGAACTTCTATCAAAAAGATGCAGTCAGTACAAACCGTGAAGCTGCAACCTATCAGGTTTACTTTACAGATGAGGACGGCAAGCAGATTAGTGATATTCAGAAGATTATTGCAGATAAGACCAGCGATAACGGTGCAGAAAGAACTTTCCGTTGTCAGTTTAATCTAAAATCTCTAAAATACAGCAATACAGCTACTTATTATCTGGTAATTGCAGATGAACAGGGATTACAGATGCCACAGCGGGAGCCATTCCAGATTGACATCGCCTTTGCGGTGGACGAGTTTGATTTTTTTAGTTAATGCCGCAGGAGGAGAGAAAGATGGAGCAATTTGCAGAGAGTGAAAGTACCCGTGAAGAAATAAAGAACAAGCTCCGTCAGAACTTTGACGGTAAGATTGTTCGGAAAGACCTGACAAAGAAAATTAAAGAAGGGGCGAATGTCCCAGTGTATGTTCTTGAGTTCTTGTTGGGACAGTATTGCAGCTCAGATGATGAGACTGTTATAGAGAAAGGCGTACAGAATGTGAAGCGTATTCTTGCTGACAATTTTGTGCGCCCGGATGAATCACAGAAAATTCTGTCTCAGCTGCGTAAAAAAGGCAGTCACACAATCATTGATATGGTGACTGTTCGCTTGGATATGAAAAAGGATTGCTTTTTTGCAGAGTTTTCTAATTTGGGCGTTGGTAATGTACCGATTGCTGACGAATATCCAGAAAAATTTGATCGCCTGCTCTGTGGCGGTATCTGGTGTATTGTTCAGCTGGATTATGAGGTTGAAGGTGACAATAACTTTGGCATTGAGGACATTGATGGAAATCCGCTTCGTTCCAAACAGAAAAAGCAGAAAGATATTTCTCCAATCAGTATCCGTAAGCTGACACCAATCCAGATGCCGCACATTGATATTGATGAACTAAAGCAAGGGCGAACAGCTTTTACGAAAGATGAATGGCTGGATATTCTTCTTCGTTCTATTGGCATGGAGCCAGATGAATTTACATATCGTGAGAAATGGCTGCTCCTGACCCGTATGATTCCATTAGTTGAGAATAATTTTAATCTTTGTGAGCTGGGACCGAGAAGTACCGGTAAATCTCATCTTTACAAAGAGATTTCACCGAACAGTATTTTGATTTCCGGTGGACAGACGACGGTTGCAAACCTGTTTTACAATATGGGACGCAAAACGGTCGGACTGGTCGGCTTATGGGACTGTGTAGCCTTTGATGAAGTGGCAGGCATTAAGTTCAAGGATAAAGATGGTATTCAGATTATGAAGGATTACATGGCATCCGGCTCTTTTGCTCGTGGCAAAGAAGAAAAAGCTGCTACTGCGTCCATGGTATTTGTGGGAAATATTAATCAGAGTGTGGACGTGCTGTTGAAAACATCCAGTCTGTTTGCACCTTTCCCGCAGGAAATGGGAACAGATACAGCATTTCTTGATCGTATGCACTGCTATCTTCCAGGATGGGAGATACCGAAGTTCAGACCGAAGCATTTTACTAATGATTATGGTTTTATCAGTGACTATTTGGCAGAGTTCATCCGAGAGCTTCGCAAGGAGCAGTATGGAGATGCACTTGATCACTACTTCCGCTTGGGGAGAAATCTGAATCAGCGTGATACAATTGCGGTTCGTCGTATGATAGACGGTTATCTGAAGTTGATGTACCCAAATGGTGAGTTTACCAAAGAAGAACTGGAAGAAATTATTCAGATTGCATTGGAAATGCGTCGCCGTGTCAAGGAGCAATTGAAGAAACTGGGCGGTATGGAATTTTATGATGTAAACTTCTCTTATATAGATCTAGAAGATATGTCAGAACATTATGTTTCCGTACCAGAACAGGGTGGCGGTAAGCTGATACCGGATGGAATGTGTAATCCGGGACAGGTTTATACCGTATCCAGAGGAAAAAGTGGCATGATTGGTGTATTCCGTTTGGAAAGTCAGATGCTTCCAGGCAATGGCAAAATTGAACGGACTGGCTTAGGCAGTGATTCTAAATGCAAGGAAGCGGTGAACACGGCATTTAATTATCTGAAAGCCAACGGCAATCGGATCAGTGGATCTATCAGCACCTCAACTAAGGATTACATCATCAATTATCAGGATTTGCAGGGTATCGGCATGACAGATAAACTGGCACTTCCAACATTGATTGCACTTTGTTCGATTGCCCTTGGAAAGCCTGTTGTCAGCAACTTGGCAGTATTGGGAGATATAACAATTAGTGGCACAATGATAAAGGTGGATGAACTTGCCAATACACTTCAGGTGTGTCTGGATAGCGGCGCAAAGAAGGTGCTGATTCCAAGTACCTCATTTGTTGATTTTGCAAGCGTTCCGGCTGATCTGATGAGTGCATTTCAGCTGATTCCGTATCAGAGTGCGGAAGATGCAGTGTTTAAGGCGTTGGGGGTAGAGTAATATAAGGAGGGATAAAATGTTTGAATCAGGGCTTGAATTTTTAAGGGCAGATTTTCATCTGCATACACAAAAAGATAAAGAATTTTCATATAGTGGTGAACCAAATGATTTTGTGAAATCATATATTTCGGCATTGAAACAAGCTAATATTTCTGTTGGAGTTATTACCAATCATAATAAATTTGACAAAGATGAATATAAAGCCTTAAAAAGGGCAGCAAGCAAAGAAAAAATATTTATATTACCTGGTGTAGAATTGACTGTTAAAGAGGGAGCTAATGGTATACATACTCTTATAGTTTTTAATCCTGATGAATGGTTAGAAAATGGCAATAATCACATTCAAACATTTTTAACAGCCGCATTTGCAACAATATCTAATCCTGAAAATAGAAATACAAAATGTTGTTATGATTTAAAAAGCACATTGGAAAAACTGGAGGAGTATGGAAAAGATTATTTTGTAATATTTGCCCATGTTGATCAAGGCAGTGGTTTGTTTAACGAATGTGGAGGCGGTCTTTTAGAATCGCTCTCAGGGCTTGCTCCGTTTAGAAAACGAGTTTTAGGAATACAAAAATCGAGGACAAGGGATAATATAAATAAATTTAATCGTTGTTTTGGATATATTCCAGCTCTTATAGAGGGATCGGATCCTAAATCATTGAAAGATATTGGAAAAGGCGATAAACAAACATATTTAAAAATCGGAGAATATTCATATGCGGCGATTAAATTTGCATTACAGGACTATAAAAGTAGAGTTGCTGAATCATTACCGGAAAGAAGACATGGGTATATTGAATCTATAAGTTTTCAAGGCGGAAAATTTGATGGTCAGACTATTAGATTTTCATCAGAGCTTAATTCGTTAATTGGAATTCGCGGAAGTGGAAAGTCGTCTGTGCTTGAAGCAATTCGTTATATATTTGATTTACCGTTGCAAACAGATAAAGAATATAAAGAATCACTGATAAAAAATATTTTTGGCTCAGGAGGAAAAGCAACATTATCTGTTGTTGATAAACATGGCAAACATTATATTGTCAGTCGTATATATGGAGAACAGAGTAATGTTATAGATGAAAATGGACTTGACTTAAATATACAACCGTCAAGCTTGTTTGATGGAATTCAATATTTTGGGCAAAAAGATCTATCAAATAGTGCTGATCATGAAAATGGTCTTCTTGAGAAATTGGTTGGTGGAAAAATAGGGAAAAGTGCAGAAATAACATCTTGTGTGAAGGAGTTGACAACATCGGTTTCTCAATTATTAGATGCGAATAAAATTCCAGAGCAGATTGAGGAATACAAAATTAAAAAATCTGAAGTTGAGCATAAAATGTCTATTTACAAGGAAAAAGGCGTTGCAGAAAAATTAAAAAAACAAACTGGATACACAACAGATAAAGCAAAGTTGGATTCTGTAAAAGGACGAATTGATTCAGCAGTACGAGAATTAAAAAAGTGTTATGATAATAATAAAGATGTGACTTTAGGCTTGCAGGGCGTGGAAAGTGTTTATAATTCTGATATTATAAAGAAGGCAAGTGATATTTTAAGTGCAATTGGAAATGAAATTTTAAAAATTGGAGAGGCCGTCACGCAGATAGAAAGTAATTCGTTAGAATTTGCAGATGTAGTGGAAATGTTATCGAAAAAAATAGATGGATTATCTGATGAATTTGCTGAAATAAAAAGAGAAATCAAAGATGATACGTTAGATATTGATGGATTTGTCAAAATGACAGAAGAGCTGGAAAAATATAAAGAGAATTTAAAGCAACTAGATGAACGAGCTAAATCCAAAAAACAAATAGAAAGTGCATTCAAGAAAGCAATGCGTGAAAGAAATGATATATTATTAGAACAATTCAATGCATATAAACTTGAAATTCAGAAAATTAATGAATCACAAAATGAATTAAAAATCACTATTGATTTTAAAGGTGACAGAGATAATTTTAAATCACAGATGAAGACTGATTTTAGGGGGTCAGGTATTTCTGAAATAAAATATCAATACTTATGTGACACGTTTAGAGATTATGTGGAGCTTATAGAAGACTGGATATTATGTGATGGTATGAAAATCAAGGAAATTATTTCATCCTCAGAATATACAAAGCTTGATAAAAAATTGCAAGATCAGTATGCGGATCTTCTGAAGAATCAGGTTTCCAATAATGTTGAAATATATTATCATGACAAATTATTACGACACCATTCAATAGGGCAGCGTGCGTCAGCTCTTATATTGTTTATACTCATGCAGTCTGATAATGATATTATTCTTATAGATCAGCCAGAAGATGATTTGGATAATAAAATTATTTACGATGAAGTAATTACAGCAATTGCGAAAAAGAAACAAGATATACAATTTATTTTTGCTACACACAATGCTAACATTCCAGTTCTGGGTGATGCTGAAAGAATTTTTGTGGTTGAGTATCAAGATACAACGATTGATATATCGCAAGGGAATATTGACCTGAAATCTACACATAAGCAAATTGTAGATATTATGGAAGGCGGAGAGGAAGCATTTGATAAAAGGCAATTAATTTATACATCATGGAAATAGATTGCATAGATGATCAGATTAAAAAATCAAGAACAAACAAATATGTATATTCCATATTGGGCATAATTTAAGTTTCGCTAAGTTTCACTTATATAGGTGTCTGAGGAAAATTTAATAGGAAAAACATGAAAAAAGCACTGAAAACCGTTGGATTATTGGTTTTACAGTGCTTTTCCTTTTGCCAAAGAGGAAAAATGCAGTGAATTTAAGTTTTGCTAAGTTTCACTGAGTTTTGATTTTACAGAGAGCCATTGCTTCTTAGGCTCATATTTTCCACATCCATCACAAGTCTGCGGCCAGTTAATTTTCCATTCAAAATATTCATCTCTGGTAATCTCACCGGATTTCAGTTCATCCATTCGAACTACCCATTCTTTCAGAAAATCATTCAGAACTCCATAGTCAAACCACATACAGACAGGAGCATGGGCAGGCCAGCTATCGTTGTCATGGTAGTAAACGGAAGTGTCTGCTACTTCATTGCATTTTTCACCGGGAAATTTCCGAGGAAGAAACAGATGCAGGGCAGATGGATTAAATTCATCCAGCCAGAAAAGCAGTTCCATCATTTCGGAAGCGTCACGTCCAGCGGTATCATAGAGGGTATAAGGATTGACATCCAGAGCCGTAGCCATTTTATCGACCAGATCTTTTTTGGGAACACGAACGCCTTTTTCATATTGTACAATTCTATGTTGATCGGTCAGTCCGATCTTCTCTGACAGTTCTTTTTGTGTCATTTTGCGGAATGTCCGGATTTTTTTTAGTTTCAGATTAAAATTCATAAAGTCACCTCTGCATTAGTCCTGATAAACATCCATTGAAGATAGTGAAATCAAGAAACAAATAACTATTTGTCCATATTATAACACAAGATAGCAGAAAATCAATAAAAAAGAGTACAAAAAAGAACCTAAAACGCATGAAGTACTATTGACATTAGCAGTAACGGGGGATATAATGGCATTAAATCAAAATAGGTACAAAAATGTATACCTGCAAAACTTTTGATTATTGAACCTTGAAAATTGAATGAGCTGTATGGGTGCCTTTCGGGGCTTAAAGGTAACACAGGATTCCACCGCTGTATCAGAGAGTAGTATGTGGAAACCGAAGATACTCCGGCAACGGCTGGTATGCTTGAGAAGAAGCTGCCAGTATTCAGAAAGATTTCTGATAGAGGTCAATTGTAACGTTGACACCGCCATATACAAATGGAAGCCAACACGCCGAATGGAATGGAAAATCATCGTAAGAAGTCCAAACAAAAAGTAGAGTGTACTGACAACGGGCATAACCGCTGTCTGGGAGGTGATGCAGAAGAATACGGAGGAAAGGAGGTATGTGCATCATGAGAAAAACAACAGAGTATAAGGCTGAGAACCGTCTGACGGTAGATATTGAAGGATTAATGGCAATGTTATCCTGCGGAGAAGTAACTGCAAAGAAAATTGCAGATTATGCAGAAGCAAGAGTGATTGTTGGAAGACGTGTTCTTTATAACGTGGATAAGATAAAAAAATATCTTGATGCAATGGCAGTGTAATGAAAGATGAGAAGATAAAATACAACAACTTTCCTTCGGAATGAAAAGTAAAAAAGGGAAAAATTCCTGTAAACCAGGCAAATAAAAATTAGCATTTTGCAGGAATTTACCCTTGGAAATCATAAAATATTATGTTAATCTGTGAGCAGATATCAGGCAGTAAATGACTGATACCGACAGGACAAAAATCATTCCGAATAACGAAAAATGAAGTGAAAGGAATGATTGATATGGCAAGAAAAGATAATAAAGGCAGAAATTTAAAAACAGGTGAATACCAGCGTCCGGATGGACGTTATGAGTATCGCTACAAGGATGAAATTACCGGAAAGCGTAATTCGGTTTATGCAGCTGATCTGGCGAGTCTGCGAGAAATGGAAAAGAAGATCAATAAGGATATGGATGATCTGCTTATTACAGACACATCAGTCAAGAAGCTGACTGTAAATACTTTGTTTGAGCGATACATGGCAACAAAGAATATCAAGGAAAGAACGAAAAAGAATTATATCCGTATGTGGGACTACCGGATACGAAATACTTTGGGAAACATTCGTGTTGTGGATTTTAAGACATCTCACGTAAGGACGTTCTTTTCCGCATTGTCAGATGAAGGACTGGCACACAGTACGATCAAAGGTCTTTATGGTTTATTGAATCCCAGTTTTGAACTGGCAGTGGAAGATGGGATTATCCGCAAGAATCCGGTAACAGGAACACTTGGAGATTATGGGGCTCCGGCAAAGGAGAAAGAAGCACTGACACTGGAACAGCAGGAAAAACTTCTGAAGTTTGTTGAACAGAGTAATGTGTATAAGCCTCATCTTCCAATGATGCAGGTTATGTTTGGGGCTTGCCTGAGAGTGAGTGAAACCATCGGCTTAACCTGGTCAGATGTGGATATGAAGAATCGGGAGATCCATGTAGGTGGACAGCTTGTATATTATGAAGGTGATGAAGGATATTGTTTCCATAATTCAGAAACCAAAACGGATGCAGGAATCAGAGACATTCCTATGACACAGATGGTATATGATGCGTTCCGTAAACAGAGAGAGCTGAACCTGATGCTTGGTTTGCAGAGTAATGTGGAGATCGGTGGACGCAGTGGATTCATCTTCAATACAAAGCATGGACGTCCGATCATGCCGGCGGGAGTGAACAGTTTTCTGAAAAACATTGTTAATGCGTATAATAAGAAAGAAAGCAAATTGGCAGAAGAAGAGAAGCGAGAGCCGGAGCTGATGCCTTCTATTTCATCGCATATCCTTCGTCATACGGGATGTACCAGACTGGGTGAGAACAATGTCAATCCTAAAGTTATGCAGTATGTCATGGGCCATTCGGATGCACAGATCACAATGAATGTCTACAATCATATTGCAGAGAAGTCTCATGTGGAGAACGAGATGTCTAAAATGAACCTGCCAGAAACCGTACCTGCTGTGGTATAAACCATAAGTCGTTGTCGTAAAATGTGGTAAGAAAATCAGACGAATATATTTTTCCAAGAATTTGTCGTAAAAATGTGGTCAAATCAAGAAAATCGAGTGCGAAAGCAAGTGAAAAATCCCTGTGAAGCCCGTAAAATCAAGGCTTCACAAATTCTTCACAAAATAATTAGCACTCACCTCTTGACAGTGCTAACAATTAGGTCTATATTGAAAACTGGAAGGGAGGTTTGCTTATGAATATCAGCAAATTTACACAGAAATCCATCCAGGCAGTGAATGACCTGGAAAAGATCGCTTATGAGTTTGGCAATCAGGAGATTGAGCAGGAGCATCTGCTTTATGCGCTGTTGCATCAGGAGGACAGCCTGATCGGCAAGCTGATTGAGAAAATGGAAATACAGAAAGAGTACTTTGAAAACCGTCTTGAAGAGCTTTTGAATGCACGGGTGAAGGTCTCAGGCGGAAATGTTTATATTGGTCAATATCTGAACAAAGCGCTGGTCAGCGCGGAGGATGTGGCAAAACAGATGGGAGACGAATATGTGTCGGTGGAGCATCTGTTTTTATCACTGCTGAATCATCCGAGTCCTTCTATGAAACAGTTCTGGAAAGAATTTGGTATTACAAAGGAACGGTTTTTGCAGGCCCTTTCTACGGTGCGCGGTAATCAGCGGGTAACGACGGACAATCCGGAGGCGACCTATGATACATTAAACAAATACGGGCAGGATCTTGTGGAGCGGGCGAGAAACCAGAAACTTGACCCGGTTATTGGAAGGGATGCCGAGATTCGGAATGTGATTCGTATTCTGTCGAGAAAGACGAAAAATAATCCGGTTCTGATCGGCGAACCAGGTGTCGGCAAGACGGCAGCTGTGGAAGGGCTCGCACAGAGGATTGTGCGGGGCGACGTTCCGGAAGGGCTGAAGAATAAAAAGATTTTTGCGCTGGATATGGGAGCTCTGGTAGCCGGAGCGAAGTATCGCGGTGAATTTGAGGAACGTCTGAAGGCGGTTCTGGAGGAAGTGCGAAAGAGCGAGGGCGAAATCATTCTGTTTATTGATGAGCTGCATTTGATTGTAGGCGCAGGCAAGACAGACGGTGCCATGGATGCCGGAAATATGCTGAAGCCCATGCTGGCCCGCGGCGAGCTGCACTGCATCGGTGCGACGACGCTGGATGAATACCGTAAATATATCGAAAAGGACCCGGCGCTTGAGCGAAGATTTCAGCCGGTGCTTGTAGACGAACCGACGGTTGAGGATACCATCTCTATCCTGCGTGGGCTGAAGGAGCGTTATGAAGTATTCCACGGCGTAAAGATTACAGATAGTGCGCTGGTGGCTGCCGCTACACTGTCACATCGCTATATTTCAGACCGGTTCCTGCCGGATAAGGCAATTGACCTTGTAGACGAGGCGTGCGCGCTGATCAAAACGGAGCTTGATTCGCTTCCGACAGAGCTGGATGGGCTTCAGAGAAGAATTATGCAGATGGAAATCGAGGAGGCTGCGCTGAAAAAAGAGACGGACAAGCCAAGCCGGGACCGTCTTGAGGTATTACAAAAGGAACTTGCGGAGCTGCGGGATGAGTTCAATTCTCAGAAAGCCCAGTGGGATAACGAGAAAAAAGCGGTAGAAAATCTTTCGGCATTGCGTGAACAGATTGAGGCAATGAATAAGGAGATTGAGCTGGCAAAACGCAACTATGATCTGAACAAGGCGGCAGAGCTGCAATACGGAGAACTGCCGAAGCTTCAGCAGCAGCTTGCAATCGAGGAAGAAAAGGTGAACAGCCGTGAGATGACTCTGGTGCATGAGAGTGTGACAGAGGAAGAGATTTCTAAAATTATTTCCCGGTGGACCGGAATTCCGGTATCGAAACTGACACAGGGCGAGCGGGCCAAGATTCTGGCGCTCGATGAGGAGCTTCACAGAAGAGTAGTGGGCCAGGATGACGGTGTGTCGAAGGTGACAGAGGCAATCCTGAGATCGAAAGCCGGAATCAAGGACCCGACCAAGCCGATTGGTTCATTCCTGTTCCTGGGACCGACGGGCGTCGGCAAAACTGAGCTTGCAAAGGCACTGGCCGAGAGTCTGTTTGACGATGAGCAGAATATTGTCCGTATAGACATGAGTGAATATATGGAGAAGCATTCTGTGTCGCGGCTGATTGGAGCGCCCCCCGGATACGTCGGATACGAGGAGGGTGGTCAGCTGACGGAAGCGGTGCGCAGAAAACCGTATTCAGTAGTTTTGTTTGATGAGGTGGAAAAAGCACATCCTGATGTGTTTAATGTACTTCTTCAGGTGCTCGACGATGGACGGATCACAGACTCTCAGGGACGGACAGTAGACTTTAAAAATACAATCCTGATTATGACTTCCAATATCGGTTCACAATTCCTGCTGGAGGGGATTGAACCAGACGGCAGCATCCGTGAGGAGGCGCAGAATATGGTGATGGAACAGCTGCGCGGCAGTTTCCGTCCGGAGTTCCTGAACCGTCTCGATGAGATTATTATGTTCAAGCCATTGACCAAAGAGAATATCGGAAATATCATTGATCTGATGGTTGCAGACCTGAACAGACGGCTTGCGGCGCAGGAGATTCGTCTGGAGCTGGATTCCGATGCAAAAGGGTATATCATTGAGGGTGGCTACGACCCGGTATATGGCGCGCGACCTCTGAAGCGTTATTTACAGAAGAACGTGGAAACGCTGGCTGCCCGTCTGATTCTTTCTGGTAAAGTGGGTATGGATGATACGATTGTATTCCATGTGGCTGACGGAAATTTGAGTGCAGATGTAAAGCAGGAAGGGCAGAAGTAATCCAAGTGAGGATATAAAATCAGAGGTGGAAGGCGAAGCCTGAAGTCATATGGACAATTAGTCAATAATTTGGAAAAGGAGATAGCTATGAATTTGCCGCAGGATCCGATTATGCTGCTGAGTTATGTGAACACACAGCTTCGCGACCACTATGTTTCTTTAGATGATTTTTGCGCGAGTGTGGATGTGGAACGAAAAGACCTGGAAGAAAGACTTGCAAAAGTGAATTATGAGTATGATGAAGCGTGTAATGCTTTTGTATAAGCTGGGAAAGCATATTTTTGGAATGAGAAGAGCTTTATATAAGAGCGGACGCACTCAGATAAGAGAGACACCCCCGGAGGTTCTGACGCAGAGAAGTCACCTCCGGGGGTGTCTCTCTTATCTGAGGCGGATTGCACTCCAAACATCGGAGGGGCTAAACCTCCGGATGTCGTGTCCTGTGGGCAGAGAAGGAAGGAGGGAGTGCCAGTGATTACATACGAGGAATTGTTTTCTTTTACATCTTGTGATAAGATAATCTGCAAATAACAGGCTGGAGGTCTGAATATGAGAAGGTTTAAACGGATTTTTGTGATTGTACTGGACTCGCTCGGAGCGGGAGCACTGGCGGATGCGGCGGATTACGGAGATGCAGGGACAGATACGCTTGGACATATTTCAGAGTGTGTCGAGGAGTTTCATATTCCGAATCTGCAAAGGCTGGGACTCGCCAATTTCCATCCGCTCAGGCACGTGGAGCCGGTCGGGCAGCCGCTGGCGTACTATACGGCGCTTCACGAGGCGAGTAAGGGAAAGGATACCATGACAGGACACTGGGAAATGATGGGGCTGCATATTACGGAGCCGTTTCAGACTTTTTCAGAGCATGGGTTTCCAAGAGAACTGATCGAAGAGCTATCCAGAAGAACCGGACATGTGATTATAGGAAATAAGAGCGCAAGCGGGACAGAGATTATTGACGAGCTTGGCGAGGAGGAAATCGCGACTGGCCATATGATCGTTTATACATCTGCGGATTCTGTGCTTCAGATCTGCGGCCAGGAGGAGACGTTTGACCTGAAAGAGCTCTATCGCTGCTGCGAGATTGCCCGTGAGCTGACCATGCGGGAAGAATGGAGGGTGGGACGGGTGATAGCAAGACCGTACGTCGGAAGAAAAAAAGGAGAGTTTCAGCGCACCAGCAACCGGCATGATTATGCATTGAAGCCTTTTGGAAAAACGGCGCTGAATGCGTTGAAGGATGCAGGACTGGATGTAATTTCCGTTGGAAAAATCTACGATATTTTTGATGGGGAAGGACTGACGGAATCAAACAAGTCGAAGAGTTCTGTTCATGGAATGGAACAGACGATCGAGATAGCGGGACGCGATTTTGAAGGGCTTTGCTTTACAAATCTGGTTGATTTTGATGCGCTGTGGGGACACCGCAGAGACCCCCAGGGATACGCGGAAGAGCTGGAACGTTTCGATGAAAATCTGGGAATTTTGATGCCACTTCTTGGGGATGATGATCTGCTGATTCTTACGGCAGACCACGGAAACGATCCGACGCATACAGGCACCGACCATACGAGAGAGCGCGTTCCGTTTCTTGCCTGGTCACCTTCTATGAAGGGAAGTGGCAGGCTGGAGGAAGCCGATACATTTGCAGTTGTCGGCGCTACGGTTGCGGATAATTTCGGCGTTGCAATGCCGGAGGGGACAATCGGTTATTCCTTGCTGGATAAGCTGGTATAAAACACGAAATATAAAAAAACAGAAATATACAAAATGAAAATGTGAGAGTGGAACGACAGAAGAACGCAAAAGTGGCGGCTGAACAGATATTGAATCTGAACAGCCGCCACTTTTTTTGCAGCGAAATATGCTCAGGTATGCTGCAGGATTTTGGTATAACAGACAGTATGGCCTGAAAACAAAGCACGGTTCTTCCTGTGTTTATTCCAACGGTCGAATTTTCTGTGCGTAGATTCTGCGGAACAGAAATACAGATACCGCGAAGGATACAATCTCTGCGATCGGGAAAGACCACCAGACTGCGTTCAGTCCGAAGGTCATTGCCAGAATCCAAGCAGAAGGAAGCAGCATAAGGAGCTGACGGCAGATCGATACGATCAGACTGTAAACACCATTGCCAAGCGCCTGGAATACAGACCCGAATACGATCCCAAATGCGGCGAGCGGGAAACTCAAGCTGATTGTACGAAGCGCCTGCCTGCCGATTGCGAGAAGCTCATCCGAGGCGTTGAACATTTTCAGGAGCAGGTCCGGAACTAAGTTGAACGCTGCGAGACCAAGTATCATCATACAAAACGCCGCGATACAGCCCAGTTTCATGGTGTCCATAATGCGCTTTTTGCTTCGAGCTCCGTAATTAAATGCGATAATCGGAACAATACCGTTGTTCATTCCGAAAACCGGCATAAAGAAGAAACTTTGCAATTTGAAATATACCCCAAATACGGCTGCGGCAGTGGATGAGAACATCAGCAGAATTTTATTCATACCAAAGGTCATGACAGAGCCGATGGACATCATTAGAATAGAAGGAACACCGACAATGTAGATCATCTTGACTGTGGGGCCGTGGAAACGCATTTTCTTGAGAGAAAACTGAATTTCTTTGTTTTTTCGGAGATTGAAATAGATACCAAGGCACATAGCGACAATCTGGCCGAACACGGTGGCTGCGGCAGCCCCGGCAACTCCCATTTTTGGAAATCCGAAATAACCGAAAATCAGAATCGGGTCGAAAATGATGTTCAGAATGGCACCGACTCCCTGTGTGATCATGTTGTAAAAAGTAAGTCCGGTTGACTGAAGCAGCCGTTCCATGGTGATTTGCATAAATACGCCGAAAGAACAGATGCAGACGATACTCATATACTGATAACCAAATTCACGAATTTGCGGGTCTGGAGTCTGCGAGTTGAAAAAAAGTCTGGAGCCAAAGAGGCCGATTAGAGCAAAGATGACATAGCTGCAGATCGTCAAAAGCACACTGGTATTAGCGGCCCTGTTTGCCTGCTCATAATTTTTTTCACCGAGACTTCTGGACAGAAGCGCATTGACGCCGACACCGGTACCAGAGGCAACCGCAATAATCAGATTCTGAATCGGGAACGCCAGGGAAACAGCGGTCAGTGCGTTTTCATTGATTTGTGATACGAAAATACTGTCCACTACATTATACAATGCTTGTACCAGCATGGAAATAATCATCGGCAGGGACATGGTTACCAGGAGTTTTGGAACCGGCATGGTACCCATTTTGTTTTCGTGAGGTGCGTTGTTTTTCTGATCCACTTGTTCCATAAAAATCCTCCTTTGCGTATTGATATATATAAAACATTCCGGCAAAATACAGTATACCGGATTTGCACACAGTATTAGCTATTGTATAAGGAATAAAAAAGGATGTCAATCGGAACTTTGTACTTAGGCAAAACTTTTGAAAGGAAAACAACAATGACTTCTTAACGCAAATATGGTAAGATAGATGCGACAGAATTGTATTTGACGGAGGATGGTATATGTCAGTTCGAAAGCTTTCCAGAATGCTGTTTTTGGTAAATACGTTGCAGTTTACGCTTGGGACAGTAATTCTGTTTGCACTTTGGGGAGAAGTTTTGGTATACAGGGAAGAAATTCTGGATCTGGCTGTTTTTTTCGTGATTTTTTCCAGTCTGCTTTCCATTGCAGGGTTGTTTTTCCTGACGAGATTTCAGCGCAGGAATTATGAGGAAAGCATGGAGAATCTGGAAAATCTGAACGCAAAGCTTCGCGAACAGCGCCATGATTATCTGAATCAGGTGCAGGTTGTACACGGCCTGCTGGAGTTGGAAGAGTATGAAAGTGCGAGGGAATATCTGAGGCCGGTGTTTAAAGACATTATGAAGGTGAACCGGGCGCTTAAGACAGCGCAGCCGGCAGTGAACGCACTTTTGCAGGCTAAGCTGGAAACAGCGGAGCGTCAGGGAATTGATTTTTATCTGGAAGTGGGTACACAGCTGAAGGAACTGAAAATAGAGGCATGGGAGCTGTGTAAAATCCTTGCCAACCTGCTTGATAATGCAATCACAGCAGTCAAACAGAAAGAAGGAGAAAAGCAGATTCGTTTGCAGATGGAGGAGAATAAGTCTGATTATATGTTTCGGATTGCAAATAATGGGCCTGAGATTCCGGCGGCGCAGCAGAAATTAATTTTCGGACGCGGCTATACGACGAAAAAAGGAGAGGGGCACGGAATAGGCCTGGCAATCGTTTCTTCCATATTAAAAGAGGCGGACGGCAGCATTGAGCTGCAAAGCAATGAGACGGAAACCATCTTTTTTGTTACGCTCCCACGGTCAGTGCAGGGAAAAATATCCGGGCGCAGACAAAACCGCAGATAAGGCAGGTGCTATTGCTATCAGACAAGGATGCCCGGGCAAAGGTGGAGCAGCCTGTTTACAGTATGCCTGCTGAAGTTTGAGAAGATGCGGTGTAAGTTTACGACCGACAGATGACAATTCAGAGGTAAAAGTGTATAGATCACAGGATATGTATTTTCATTTTTCAAAAAAGATATAAAATAATTTTAGACAGACAAAGAGGCATTTAAGAACCACATGTTTTGCAATTACCTATGAACAATGAAAGGGGGAAGGATTTTGGATGCAGTAAATTTAGCGGGAATTTTGCTTCTGGTTGCGGGCTTTGTTTTGGTGGCTGTGGAAATGGTGATGCCAGGATTTTCTGCGCCGGGTGTGAGCGGAATTGTCTGCCTGGTACTTGGCGTTTTTGCTCTTGCGGATTCGGTCATGGAGGGCGCTGTGATTACCATCGGCGTGCTGGCAGTGCTGGGTATCCTGGCGGCAATCATTTTGGGGCTGCTGTCACGCGGAAAGCTGAAGCCGCCGATTATCCTTGAAGAGGAACAGAATCGGGCAGGCGGATATTTAAGTTCCAGCGACCTGAAGTATCTGCTGGGCCGTCAGGGCATTGCAGCGACGGATCTGAGGCCTTCGGGGGTAGGCACCTTTGACGACATTCATTTTGATGTGATATCAGTGGGAAACTATATCTCAAAAGGCACTTCAATTAAGATCATCAAAGTAGAAGGCTCAAAGCTGGTTGTAAAAGAAAAGGGAGGAAAAGAGAATGGTTAATATGTTGGTTAATAATATTCACTGGATTGTATTGATAGGAATTATTGCACTTCTGATTGTGTTGTTTTTTGCAGTTGTTCCTGTAGGCCTTTGGGTTTCATCCTTGGCTGCAAATGTAAAGATCAGTATTTTCAATTTAATAGGAATGCGTCTTCGCCGTGTAAAGCCTGCAAAGATTGTGATGCCGTTGATTAAGGCGAGAAAAGCAGGTTTGAATCTGGGTGTGAATCAGCTGGAAGCGCATTATCTGGCTGGCGGTAATGTAGATAATGTTGTGAATGCACTGATTGCTTCAGAGCGTGCCGGCATTGAGCTGGAATTTGAAAAGGCAGCGGCGATCGACCTGGCTGGCCGCAACGTACTGGAAGCAGTGAAAATGAGTGTTAACCCGAAAGTGATTGAGACTGCAAATGTTTCCGCAGTGGCAAAAGACGGTATTGAGCTTCTGGTAAAAGCCAGAGTTACTGTGCGGGCGAATCTGGAACGTCTGGTCGGCGGTGCAGGGGAAGCGACCGTGCTTGCGCGAATCGGCGAGGGCATTGTTACGACAGTAGGTTCGGCAGTTTCCCATAAAGAGGTGTTGGAGAATCCGGATGATATTTCCAAACGTGTACTGAGCAAGGGCCTGGATTCCGGTACAGCGTTTGAAATTCTGTCAATTGATATTGCAGATATTGATGTTGGCAGAAATATCGGTGCACAGCTGCAAAGTCTCCAGGCAGAAGCGGATAAAAATATTGCACAGGCAAAAGCGGAAGAGCGCAGAGCAATGGCTGTTGCAAAAGAGCAGGAGATGCGCGCTTACGTAGTAGAGGCGGAAGCCGAGGTACCAAAGGCAATGGCATATGCGCTGCGGGAAGGAAAGCTTGGCGTTATGGATTATTATGAAATGCAGAATCTGAAAGCTGATACGGATATGAGAGAAACCATCGGCGGAAAGGGCCTGGATAATACGATCGTCGAGTAACATATTTGAAAATTCGGAAAGGAGCGAAGCATGAGCGGAAAACAGATAAAAGAGAGTCTGAATCTGATCAGTATGCAGATGAACGGGCTTCGCGGTGCCGGAGAGTTTGGAAAATTTGGCGCGGAGATGTTCCGAACCGTGTCACAGGAGTGGCAGAAGGCTGAAAAGAAAAAGAATAACAAGAAAAAATCGACAGATATAAATAAAAAAGATCTGAAGGGGAAAGGAAAAAAGAACGACAGGAAAAAAAGCGAGACGGAAAAGAATGGAACGTTTCAGGAGACATCCAGGGCGATGGTGGCGGGAAATATCGCCACCGCGCCGGATACCGGAAACAAAAACGGACGTCGGACGTCGGAGAACACTTTGCGTGTGAATGGCAAACAGTTGTCCGAGAAACGTTTACAGGAGGCATTTGTCTGGGCTGAGATTCTGGGAGAGCCGATGGCTCATAAAAGACGAACAAGAAGGGTGAATCAGAGGTATGGCAATCAGAGTAATGCTGATCGAAGATGAGGAAGGAATACGGCTTCTTTTGAGAAAAATCATTGAGAAGCACGGGGGCTTTGAGATCGTTGGCGAGTGTGATGAACTGACAGAGTCGGTGATTCTGTTTCAGCGGCAGAAGCCGGAGGTTGTATTTCTGGACATTGGGATTAAGGGACAAAACGGGATCGAATGTGCAAAGATTTTGACAGAACTTGATCCGAAGGTAAAGATTATTTTTGCGACAGCTCACGCTGAATATATGCCGGAAGCATTTGAACTGTATGCGTTTGATTATCTTGTGAAGCCGTTCGCAGTAGACCGAGTCAATAAAACACTGGACCGCATCGCACTGCTGGGGCAGAACAGTCAGAAGTTTGAACCAGAGGAAAAAATTGTCAGGCCGGAACATCGATATGACAGGTTGCTGGTAAAGGGAAAGGAAAGCATGAGCTTTATCTCAATTCCTGATATTATTCTGATTCAGCGTGAAAACAATGCGACTGTGATCTATACGGAAAAAGACAGCTATTTGACCTCGGCAAGTCTGGCAGAACTGGAACGCAGGCTGGACCCAGAACAGTTTCTGAGAAGTCATAAATCGTATATTATCAATCTTGGACGCGTCCGCAGGATAGAGCCGTATGGCCGCTGGACTTATGTCGTTCATTTTCAGGGACGAAAAGAAGACGCACTGCTGACCGCGGAGAAGTTTGAAGAAATTAAACGCAGATTTACGTAAAAGGAGACACCCCCCTCTGCATTAAAAGAAGGGGATGTCTTTTTCTTCGAAATACTTTGTCGCACCTGCATGATATGGTACAGTAAAAATCGAGGCCGCAAACTCGGGGTCAAGCATGGCTCCTTTTTGGTGAGCATCTGTGATGGTGTCCCTGTTTTCGAAAATGGAAGAGATGAAATTGTAAATATCATCTTCCGGTGTATCATTACGGGTGATGATAACAGCGCTGACTGCAACGGTATTTACATCCGTTTCAAGATCGTACATACCGGCATCAATGATGCTTCTGCTGTAATAGGGATATACTTCAAGCAGCGCCTCTGTGTGGTCGTCGTCAAGACTGATGAAACGGAAATGTTCCACAGTACTTAATGCGGTAATTGCGGGGAGAGGGGCGTCTGCTGTGACAAAAGCAGCGTCAAGACTGCCATCTCTTAGGCCGTCTGCACAGTCGTCAAAGGACTCGTAAACCGGTATGATATGTTCTTCGCTTAAACCGTAAACATCAAGGATATCAATCGCGTTGAAGCGGACATTTGACGAAAGGGTACCGATGGAAACCTTCTTTCCATTCAAATCCTGGATGGATTTAATGTCGGGATTGCAGGTGACGATCTGAACCGGCTCCATGTAGAGGCTTGCTACAGCGGAAAAATCCTGAGGCATCTCATTCTCAAAAAGAACACTTCCCTCATACGCATAAGTCATAATATCAGAAGGAACGAAAGCCAGATCCGCGCTGCCGTCTGCAATGGCCTGGAGATTTTCCATGGGATCGGCAGATGCAGCCACAGTGACTGAGGTGTCGGAACTATCATTTATCTCTCGGGCAAGCACATTTCCAAATTCATAATAAGCCCCTGCTTCCTCTCCCGTCATTAGTACGAGATTGCCGGCCGAAACAGTAGGTGCAAAAAAAGTGGTCATGGTAACAGACATTAAAAAAAGAGTTGTTTTTTTCACGACATGATTCTCCTTCTCTATTCTATTTCGTATCTTCTGCAAGTAATAAAGTTCAGATACTCTTGTTAAGATTTCGCTGTCATCCGTTTATTTTACAGAAAACATTTAAACTTTTTTTCATTTTATCACAGTTTCGGGACCATGAAAATAGGCACTTTTTATGCAGGTCTTTCATGCAAAAACGGAATAAAACGCATCCTTGACAAATCTTCAGGAACTGGGCTATACTAATCGGAAAGCAATGAAGGGAACAAGTAGAAAGCAGCCGAAGAGACAGAAAGTTGCCGGGTGATGAGAGGCGCGCACGGAAGCTGTTTTTGAATACCTCCCAGAGCTTCGCACCGAACAAATCTCCGGTTCTATGACAGGACGGATGAATTTTAATAGGCTGCGGCGGAGGACAACCGTTACTGTGTCAGGGTAGAGAATACCCACAGAGGCAGTCAGTGTGAGCTGGCTGTGAAATAAGGTGGTAACACGGGATTTATGGCTCTCGTCCTTATGTGAGAATAAGGCGGGAGCTTTTTGTCTTACGGAAATTTTTGAAATTGCCCGGTAAGATCATTGTTTTAAGAAAATGCGTACTGCACGCAAAAAATGGCTGCCCGCGAAATACAAGTCCAGCTAAGAAATGTCAATAGGTAAATTGAAAAATGTTTAAAAATTTTTTTTCGAGCAGTTGATCTA
>RAZH01000008.1 GCA_003612585.1 bacterium 1XD42-54 | reverse complement strand
GGATTTTATATTCCATGTCGTATTTCCGTTGTTTTTTTGCCATTGTAGTTGCCTCCTTATTTCTCTTTGATTATACATCAAATCCTTGAGTGTAAGGTGTCAACTAAAATGATACAACATCAATGTTTCTCATGTGTTCCCTTTTTCTCCCACTCAATATTATGTTGCAACATAATCTCCGCAAGCCGTTCTTTCTCTGCCGCTACCCACTGGTTACGTTCTGTTTCGCTCCTTGTACCGCCCTTAAATCCAAGTTCCGCAAGTGCCTTTTTTAATGACACCCTTGTTTCAAGCCCCCGCTTGCTTCCAGTCGTATAAGGAATAAAATCTATATGCAGATGTGGTGTAGCTTCGTCCATATGGAGATGCGCCGAAAATACCCTTAATGTAGGATTTCGTCTCTGAAAGTCCTGCATATATTCATCAAGTATTTTTGCCGCAAGCTGTCCGTCCTCTGTCCTTGCCCCCATATCGTCCTTGTTGCCTATCTGCAAAATAATCTCATGGAATGGCTTCTCCTGTTTGCCGGAGCAGATTTTCTCATAATAATCATCAATTATGCGGTCACTTCTGGTCTGCTTCTCATTGTACCGGGCAAGTGCTTCATCAAATAATTCGTGGTATACGTCTTTGATATTTTTGTTGCAGTATTCCACATTCAGACAACTCCGCTCCGGGTCAGTGTTCTTTGCATGGAATTTTCTGCTGTTGTGGTTGACAGAGCCTTTCCCTGTCATAACGCTGATAGTCCGCTTCAATCAATTTCCCTTTCTCCCTATCGGGTAATGAGCGCCGGATACGGCGCATAGCCTTTGTTACTTTCGGCGAAAGTAACGCAAAAGCACTTTCGACAGGCTACGCTCTATCAAAAGTGCCTTTGCGCCCTGCCGGGGGCTTTTCCGTCCTTACGGACGGGGCGGCTTTTCGCCGCCTTGATACCGCCGCTTTCCGGCTTTCTCCCAACACCGCAACATTGCAATGTCTATAATTTTTGCAACCTTGCAATCTTCAAGAGCGCAATTCCAAGACTGCAAAATTCTAATACCCTGCATTGTTGCGCTGTTACCTTTCTCCGTCACTGTCTGATTTTATCCAGTTCCCAATACCATGTGTTGTTTATCCGCTTCGCCCGGACACCCAACTCTTTCTTCGCATTTTCCAGTGTCCGCTTCGATATGCCCTGTTCGTCTGCAAGATTGAAAATCTCATTGCTTTGTATGGCGTTGTTTGTTTCTGCCAGTTCCCGGAGTAACCGTTTCGCCTGTTCCATTTTATTTGCTTTTGGGGCAATGCCGCCTAACACTTCATCAGCGGTAATGTCATAATCCCCTAGCCATTGAAAACCGTCCTCCGACAGTGCAAACGCTTTCGGGTGTCCGAACGCCGCAAGGTTGTTTTTAATCTGCACCACAGCCCTTATATTTTCTTCTCCCTCAACCCTGCCGACTAAGAGAACGCTTCTGGCAACCGCAAAGAAATCTATCGAACCCATTCCCCGGTATGCCGCTTTATTTCCTGCCGCCTTGTTCATATGCCCGACAAGTACAATCGCACACTGATATTTCTCTGCAAGTGCCGCTAATTTTTTCGTCATATCCCTTGCTTCGTTTGCCCGGTTCATATCCATACCGCCGCCCAAATAGGCTTGTATCGGGTCTAAAATCAACAGCTTTGCTCCTGTTTTGATAATAGCTTGCTCTAACCGTTCATCTATCATGGAAAGTGATTTTATCCTTTCATCAATGACAGAGATTTTCTCACAGTCTGCCCCCGCCTGTTCCAATCGGGGCTTTACCGTATCGGCAAGACCGTCCTCCGCACTCTGATAGATGACATTCAAAGGCTCTGTAAAATTCATTCCACCGTCTAAACTTTCTCCCTTAGACAGCTTCGCTGCTATGTTCAATATAAATGTTGTCTTTCCGTCCCCCGGATCGCCTTGAATGATTGTCAGCTTGCCATAAGGGATAAACGGAAACCACAGCCAAGAAACTTCCTGCGACTGTACCTCCGACAACTTAATCAACTGTAATTCGATTTTTGTTTCTTCCATAAATGCCCTCCATTTCTGAAAAATCGTTGTCACTGGAAGAAACCTCTGCTATACTTAAATTGTGAGATTGATAACAGAGGTTTTCCAGTTATCACAGCCCTAACAGTTGCCGCTGTCGGGGCTTTTTTCTTCTCCGTTGACGTTGCCCTGCCACAGATATTTTGCTCCGTCCAACACCCACAGGATAGCTTTCAGCATATCAAGACAGTCATTCCGCATATCTTCCAGTCCCTCCGGCGTTAAATCTAGCTCTGTCTTTTCAAACTGTTCTGTCACTTCCCGGATATTGGTCTGCATTATCTTTAGTTCCTCTACCAACTGGTAAACCAGTTCTTTTTTACCGACCACGCACACCCGGTTATAAATGCAGGAACGGACAAAATAATCTTTCTTAGAAAGTCCGCTTGCTAAAATCTTTGCTTCGATTTCTTCCCTCTCTCTGGGGGAAATGCGAAAGCTGATTGTCGGGTATTTATGCACTCCACTCATTCTTCTTCCTCCCTGCTGTTCTCAATCTCCAATTTATCTGCAAGTTCCCCCTGCTTATTGGGATATAAATGTGAATAGGTATTTAATGTTGTTTCGATTTTCTCATGCCCTAACCGTTCCGCAATCGCTAATGGCGTAAAACCCATTTCCACGAGTAACGAAGCGTGGGAATGACGAATATCATGCAAACGTATTCTTTTCACTCCCGAAGCCTTGATACCTCTGATAATCTCATGCTCCATATAGGATTTTGTAAAACGGAACATTCTTTCGTCTGCCATAATTCCGTATAAGTGCGAAGTATACTCCTTTAATTCCTCTGTCAGAAATGGCGGTATCGTTATGATGCGCTTGCTCTTTGGCGTTTTGGGCGGTGTAATAATATCCCTGCCCTCTATCCGTTGATAGGACTTGTTTACGGAAATAGTGCGCTTCTCTAAATCAATATCGTTGTAGGTAAGAGCAAGTAATTCTCCAATCCTCATGCCCGTCCAGTAAAGGAGCAGGAACGCCATTTTTGTTTCCGGCTTGTTCTCCACAGTCACAAGAAACTGCTTAAATTCCTGCTTTGTCCAAAACTCCTTTTCCCCGGCGTGGCTCTTTCCGATACTCCCGGCTTTCCGGCAAGGATTATCTTTCAAATCATAGTACCGAACCGCATAATTGAAGATTGCCGACAACTGATTATTGACTGTTTTCAGATACGTTTCCGAATATCCTTTTTTCATCAGTGCATTTTGCCAAGCCCGAATGTCGGAAGCCTTAATCTCATTCATGTTCTTTTTCTTGAAATACGGAATGATTTTCAAATCAATAATGAATTTCTTTGTACGCATGGTATTTTCACGCAGACGGTGTTCCATATCCTCATAATAAATTTGTACGAAGTTCTCAAAATTGATGTCTAAATTCCTCTGCTGCTGTTGCAGGAAGTCACGCTCCCACTGTTCCGCTTCCGCTTTTGTCTTAAATCCCCTCTTGTTCTTCTTGTGGCTTACACCCTGCCAGTCCTTATAATAGAACTGGCAACGCCACATCTTTCCGTCCCTTGTCGCTGACATAAAATCTCTCCTTTCCTACATGGCTACGGTCAGACCGTAGAATTTTTCTTCAAAGTATTTTGTCGGGACTTTACCGCATATTGTCCGATAGCCCTTTGCTTTCAGTTCCTCATTCAGCCCCCGGATAATCTTGTAGGCATAGCCCGTTGATACGCCAAGCATTTCAGCCGCTTCCTCTGCCGTTACATACATTTTCTTTCCATTCTCCATATAATCCTGTCCTTTCTCTTTTTATTTTAGGTACACATATGTGACCTTTATGTTTTTATTATACGGTACACTTTTGTGAACGTCAAGTATTTATTTTAATTTTTTATACACAAATGTGTCCTGATGTGATAGAATTGAACTAAGCACTTACGAAAATCACATAAATTGGAGGTATTGGCATGACTACCGGGGAAAAGATTAAACACTTTCGGAATTTGCGTGGCATATCACAGGAAACGCTCGGTCAGCTTTCCGGCATCAATTCCGCCACAATTAAAAAGTACGAGTATGGCATCCGCAATCCAAAGCCCGACCAACTGATGAAAATTGCAAATGCTTTGGGTATCAGTATCAATGTTTTCATGGATTTTGATATAGAAACAGTGTCAGATGTATTGTCTTTGATTTTGAAAATGGACGAACAATTAGATATGAACTTTGAAGCAGAGAGATACGAGGACGGAAGTTTCAATCCCGCTACAATCAAAATATCCTTCAAGAACTCTCTGCTCAATCATAAGCTGGGCGTATACATGAAAGCAAGGGAATTGCAGGAGAACCTTTTGAATGATACGGAACGCTTCTCATCGGAGGAAGAACACCAACGGGCGATTGAAGCACTCTCAAAGGATTTAGACGCTGTTAAGCAGAGTATTCTTGATGACAGTAAGATTGTCAAAAAAGGTGTTCGGGGAATATCCGTTAAAATATATCCCGAAAATGAGTGATAAAAATTTTGAGCAAAAAGTATTGACTTCCACGTAACGTGATACTGTATTCTTTTCTCATAGGAGCAGAATAGAAATAAGCCGGCAATCTCTGTCTTGCTTCTTCACAAATTTAAGGAGCTGATAAGAATGCGAACCATAAGCCAAGTTGCAGAATTAACAGGCATAAGCACCCGAACACTACAATATTATGACGAAATTGGATTGTTAAAGCCAAGCGAATTGACCGAATCCGGCTATCGCCTATATGATGATGAAGCCTTGCAAAAGCTACAACAAATCCTATTTTTTAAGGAATTGGGATTTAAGCTGAAAGAGATTAAAGAAATTCTGCAAAAACCCGACTTTGACAAAATTAAGGCTTTCAAAAGGCAAAAAGAGTTGCTTTTGCTGAAGCGCAATCGGACAGACAAACTTATACAGCTTCTTAGCCGCTTAGAGAAAGGAGAGCAATGTATGAGTTTTAAGGAATTTGACCTGTCTGATTACATCACCGCATTAGAGGATTTTAAAAATAACAGCACTGATGATGTTATCAAGCACTGGGGAAGTATTGAAAATTTTGATATGTTTATTCAAAAAATTAAAGATGATGAAGCAGAGGTAGCTAAACTTGCTATTCACCAATTCGGCAGTATTGAAAAATACACCGAAGCCATGAAACATAATTTAGAGCATTTCTCTGAACTCATGGAAACACAACTAACGGAAGAAGTGAAAGAAATTGGAAAACAATCTGATATTCTGTATGGCAGACTAACCACTAATTTGTCAGAAGATGTTTCCTCCCCTAAAATACAATCCATTGTACACGAACTATTGCGGCTTATACAGGAAAATAGCACCAGCGTATCCCTCGATAAGCCCTATATCAATGTTCTTATCGACACATATTCAAGCGATTATATTAAAAGCATGACTGACAGTAAATATGGAAAAGGGGCTTCTGATTATATCGTAAAAGCGTTCCATTACTACTCGGAGAATAACGCTTCCGAAAACAATTAGAGGCAACAGGCTCTCTCTAAAAAATATATCCCGACAACTAATCATTCTCGCTATGCCGAAAAATAACTTGCCACACTTTAGAGAGCCTTAGTGACATTTGAATTTTCTTGTGGTATAGTGGACTTCCACTTTTAAGAAAAGGAGTTGATGATATATGCCACAGATGAATAAAGGCGGTAAATTTATTTTCGGAAAATCGCTGATACGAGATGACTTGACAATCCATCTCCCAACACAGGCTCTTACAGAGTACAACGCCACAGCAGAGAGAAAAGTCTATCTTTTTACTGGAAGCAAGGTCACTGGCGGCTTTTGTGTGACAAGAAAAGGATTGTTAGAACCATCAAAGTTAGGACACATTCTTACTGATAATCCGGCTTTACTGAATTATCAGACCGCAGAGGGCGAATTTGTCAAATACAAAGGGCGGTCATACTGTTGGGTAAATATTTCAGAGAATGGTGTAATTCAGCTTAATCAGCAGATATTAGATTTTCTTAATCTGAAGATTGGAATGGAACTATTGTCTATCCGAAGCAGTGATATAGCTTTTACAATGGGTGCAACCGGTCCCCTGTTGGAAAGAGCCGACAACTATGAGGGCGAAATTCCTCTGTATTAAAAAAGCAGGTATCATGATACCCGCCCAAAATCCAGTATTCCTCAAATAATTAGAGCCATTTTAGAGCCAAACGGCATAAAACACTCCCGGAAATGCCCATTTTATCAGCATTTCCGGGATTTTATCCGTTACTCGAACTCTATCGTAGCCGGCGGTTTCCCCGTGCAATCATACAACACCCTGTTCACATGCTTCACCTCATTGACAATACGGCTTGTCACCCTGCCGATCACCTCCCACGGAACCTCCGCGCTTTCTGCTGTCATGAAGTCTGTCGTCGTCACGGCGCGCAACGCAACCGCGTAATCATACGTCCGCTCATCCCCCATGACGCCGACCGATTTCATGTTTGTCAGTGCTGCAAAATACTGATTTATTTTTTTATCCCAGCCGGCTTTTGCTATTTCCTCGCGCCAGATAGCATCTGCGTCCTGAACCATTTTTACTTTCTCGGCCGTTACCTCGCCAACAATACGAATGCCAAGGCCCGGACCCGGGAACGGCTGACGGTACACGAGATAATCCGGAATGCCGAGCTCAAGACCGGCTTTGCGCACCTCATCTTTAAACAGATCCCGAAGCGGCTCAATAATTTCTTTGAAATCCACGAAATCCGGAAGCCCTCCGACATTATGATGCGATTTGATCACGGCAGACTCACCGCCAACGCCACTTTCCACTATATCCGGATAAATGGTACCCTGCACCAGAAAATCAACTTTTCCGATCTTCTTGGCTTCCTCCTCAAACACACGGATAAATTCTTCACCGATGATTTTGCGCTTATGCTCCGGTTCCTCTGCCCCTTTTAATTTGCTGTAAAAACGTTCCTGCGCATTGACACGTATAAAGTTCAGATGGTATGGACCATTCGGACCGAATACTGCCTCCACCTCGTCTCCTTCATTTTTGCGAAGGAGGCCGTGATCCACAAATACACAGGTGAGCTGCTCTCCCACTGCCTTTGCCATCATAACCGCTGCAACAGAAGAATCCACACCGCCTGAAAGCGCGCACAAAACCTTGCCATTCCCGACTTTTTCACGAATGGCTGCAATCGACTGCTGCACAAAAGAATCCATTTTCCAATCGCCCGCGCACCCGCAAACCCTGAAGACAAAATTAGAAAGCATCTTCTGGCCTTCTTTTGTGTGCAGCACCTCCGGATGAAACTGCGTCGCATACAGCTTCTTTTTTGTGTGTTCCATTGCCGCATACGGACAATTATCTGTATGTGCACTGGCCATAAAACCAGGGGCCAAGCTTGAAATATAATCATTATGGCTCATCCAGCAAATCGTTTTTTCCGATACATCCTGAAAAAGCAGAGAACTCTGATCTACTGTCACTTCAATTTTTCCATACTCCCGTACCGGGGCTTTTTCCACTTTTCCGCCCAGCAGCTGCATCATAACCTGAGCCCCGTAACAAATACCAAGAACCGGGACACCAAGCTCAAAAATTTCCTTTGTATATGTAGGAGCATCCGGCAAGTAACAGCTGTTCGGACCACCTGTAAAAATAATCCCTTTCGGCTCTGCTGCTTTAATCTTCTCAAAATCTGTTTTATAAGAGTAAATTTCACAATATACATTGCATTCTCTGACACGCCGTGCGATCAGCTGATTGTACTGTCCTCCAAAATCAAGAACAATGACAGTTTCTCTTTTCATGCTTTTTCTCCATTTCCTGTTTCTGCTCTCCCACAGCTTCCCACGCTGCGTCCCCACCGTTCATCTGCATATAAAAAATAATCCTTTTCCTAATCTTTAAGCAGATAACACCCTTAACTCCGTACATTATAATGCAGCTGGCACTCGCTGGCAACAAAAATTTATTTCAAAGCAGCATGGATCTGTAGCCGCACCGAAACCTGTTTTCAGCTCAATTCCAGCTGCTTCAGGAAATGCGCAAACGCGTACTGCCAAAAGCGCCCAGCTTCTCGCGTGCAAAATGATGCCTGGCAGGGCAGTCCTCTAGTTTTGCAACAGCGCCTCAACTTCATTTCGGTTCATTAAACCCAGACCGCGGCTGACACATTCCCCATTTTTAAAAACGAGAAGTGTCGGAACAGACGCCACACGATACTCCAATGCCAAGTCCGGCAGTTCGTCTACATTTACTTTCCCTACATAATAAGAATCCGACTCTTCAGAAAGCTCTCTGATCAACGGCGCAATCGCTTTGCACGGCCCGCACCATTCCGCATAAAAATCCACCAGTACAGGCTTATCCGCCCGCAATACTTCCATTTCGAATTGTGTCTTACTTTCAATCTCAAGCATAATTATTCCTGCCTTTCACGCGCAAAATTAAGATTCCAAAAGCAGCACCGATACAAATCAAGCGCTGCTTTCTGTTTATCCTCCCCTGTTTCAGCTGAAATATTCCCGTAATTTTCTCCTACTTTTTCCATCCATCTGCTGTTTTCCTTTATTCACTTGCACACTCTTCCCTTTCTGTGTTACTATAAAATGGACTTTATCAAAATTTTCAAACAGGAGCGTACTACAATGTCTCAAACTACTTTATATATAGAATGTACATCTGGAATCAGCGGTGACATGGCAGTGGCAGCCCTTATCGACCTGGGCGCTGATCAGAAAAAACTTATCCAGGCACTTGACAGTCTTCCAATGTCCGGTTATACCGTTGAAATAAAAGATGTACTGAAGTCCGGCATTCGTGCCTGCGACTTCAATGTAATTCTCCAGCAGGACAACCATGACCACGATATGAATTACCTGCATGGAAATCAGCCCGTACACAACAGCAAAAACCAACACACGCACTCCTCGGAGAACCTGCATTCCCACGAGCACCAGTCTCAGAAAGAGCATGCGCATCACGATGCCCGGAATCTAAACGACATTATAGAAATCATCTGCGCAGGTGATCTGACGGACAACGCCCGGGAACTGGCCCTTCAGATTTTCCGTATCCTTGCAGAAGCGGAAGCATCTGTTCATGGTAAAAATATTGATGAAGTGCACTTCCATGAAGTGGGGGCGGTAGACTCGATTGTTGATATCGTGGCCTTTGCCGTATGTCTCGACAATTTGGCGCCTGACTGCATTGTTGTTTCTGCACTTACGGATGGTTCTGGACAGATTCGCTGTCAGCATGGACTGATTCCTGTGCCCGTACCGGCAGTTACGGCGATTGCCTCCAGACATCAGCTATCACTGAAGTTCTCCTCCGTAGAAGGTGAGCTTGTTACTCCGACAGGGGCTGCAATCGCGGCTGCCCTGAAATCAGACGAAAAACTACCGACACAATTTCGCATCAAAAAAACCGGCTTTGGAGCCGGAAAACGTGATTACGCGACAGCAGGTTTTCTGCGTGCCATGCTTCTTGAATCCCTGGACGCAGATACGCAAGATACCATCCTGACACTTGAAACCAACATTGATGACTGTAGTGCAGAGGCTCTCTCCTTCACCATGAAGCAGCTTCTGGAAGCAGGGGCACTTGATGTATTTTTCATACCAATCTACATGAAGAAAAACCGGCCGGGCCAGCTCCTGAAAGTCATCTGCCTCCCTGAAAACCGCAAAACAATGGAAAGCATTATCTTCCGAAACACCACTACGATCGGAATCCGATGCCAGGAGCTTCAGCGCACAAAACTGGACCGGCGCATCCTTGCAGTGGAAACCCCCTGGGGAATGGCTGACATAAAATGCTGTACTTACGAAAACGATACTTATTACTACCCGGAAAACGACAGCGTCTGTCACCTCGCACAGCAATTTGGAATCGGCTTTACCGAGATGTACGGCCAACTGCAAAATTATGTCAGAGAACATACGACACTCTAAAAGAAACAAAATTCTTCTCCATAATAAAAAAGGGGAATTTCCCCCTTTTATAAAATACACGTCCAAGCCTCGATCAGCCGGTCCAGCGAATACGCCGCATTGGCCGGACTGGTCGACGGTAGACCAATAATATCTCTTTGACAGCTCTTCTGCTGAAACCGCTCAAACAATTTTTTGGCGGTATTTCCATTCGCGTAAATCTGTCTGATCTTCGCATTCTCCAAAATTTCCTGTAAATCCATGGGGATTACATTTCGAATGCTGCTGTCACTGGACCCAATAATATCACATTCTGCAATCACATCCGAAACCGCTATTCCCTGTGCAAGCAGCAACGCTTTTTTCTCCGGTATCGTGGATGGGACAGATGCTCCGGTCAACCCGGCAATCACTTTCCAGAACCGGTTTTGCGGATGTCCATAATAAAACATCTGCTCTCTTGATTTTACGGAAGGCAGGCTTCCCAGGATCAAAATTCTGCTGTTTTCGTTGTACACTGGTGGAAATTCGTGCCGTACTCTCTCATAATTACCCATACCCACTTACGTCCCTTCTAATAACCCTCGTTTTTTCGAAGCTTCCGCAGCTGCGCCCGTTTTTTTCCGGCCTCCCATTCAATCTGCTGCGTCACACCCTCAACGATCAGCCCCGGTACCTCCACGGGCCGCTGTTGCTCGTCCGTTCCCACCATGACAAAATATGCCCGGTTAATCATCGTCCGTATACCGTTCAGAGATTCCGCATACGTATCAATCCGCACTTCCATGGAGGAATGCCCGACATAAGTCAGACGCCCAATCAGAACAATCGTGTCATTCAGCTTCGCTCCGGACTTGAAGTACATATTGTCTATGGCCACTGTCACCACATTCATCTGCGCATGCCTTTTTGCCACAATGCCGGCCGTCTCATCCAACCATGCCAGAAGCTGTCCGCCAAACAAAAATCCGGCAGCGTTCAAACAGCGAGGCATCAGAAGATGCGACTGCTCGGCCATAGAATCCTCCACTCTTTTCATCTTCCTTTTTTCCATCACAATTCCCTCTGTCTGTATTTTATCAAAATCCACAAACCATTTTCCGCACGGTTCTGTGCATAAAACAGCGGCAGTGATTCTTGCGAATCCTGCCGCACTGCATTCAAATCCAGAGTGCCGGTTCCTATCTTTTGACTCCTAGCAAAGCTAGGTGGGTAACCGCAACGCAGCTGTCTGTCTTCCTCTGCATAATGGAGGCCTGACATATTTCTGCGCGATATAGGAATCCCATAAAAGTAAATGTAGGTTCAAAATGATAAGAGTGTCGCACACCCCAGAAGCTATTCTAAGTATACTCCAGTATGCCCCGTTATGCAATAAAATTTTCCTGCTTTTTCTGGAAACATTTACCCCTTTGCACAGATCGCATCGTAAGCTTCCCGAACCGCTTTGATAAATTCTTCACTGTTCAGAACCGTTACATGCTCCAAAGAAGTGATCAGGGCCAGATCTTTTGTCATTTTTCCACTTTCAATCGTAGAAATCACAGCCTGCTCCATATGGTCTGCAAACTGCTCAAGCGCCGCAATGCCATCCAGCTCACCGCGCTTACGCAGCGCTCCCGTCCATGCAAAAATCGTTGCCACAGAGTTCGTGGACGTCTCCTCACCCTTCAGATGCTTATAATAATGACGCTGCACCGTTCCATGTGCCGCCTCATACTCATAATTTCCATCCGGAGAAACCAGGACAGATGTCATCATTGCAAGCGAACCAAAGGCAGAAGATACCATATCGCTCATAACATCGCCGTCATAATTTTTGCAGGCCCAGATAAAACCGCCCTCAGACTTCATTACGCGAGCCACCGCATCATCAATCAGCGTATAAAAATATGTGATTCCCGCCGCGTCAAACTTCTCTTTGTACTCAGCGTCAAAAATCTCCTGAAAAATATCTTTGAACGTATGATCATACTTTTTGGAAATTGTGTCCTTGCTTGCAAACCAGAGCTCCTGTTTTGTATCCAATGCATAGTTAAAACAGCTTCTCGCAAAGCTTTCAATCGAGCTGTCCAGATTGTGCATGCCCTGCAATACGCCCGGACCTTTAAATTCAAAAATCGGTTCCCGGATCTCACTTCCGTCGCTACCTGTAAAGACAAGCTCTGCTTTTCCAGGTCCCGGTACATCAATCTCTGCATTTTTATAAACATCACCATATGCGTGACGCGCAATTGTAATCGGTTTTTTCCACGACCTCACATACGGTTCAATGCCTTTTACCGTAATCGGGGTCCGAAATACCGTACCATCCAGAATCGCACGAATGGTTCCATTCGGACTTTTCCACATCTCTTTCAGATTATATTCCGTCATTCTGGCTGCATTTGGTGTAATTGTCGCACACTTTACAGCAACACCATATTTTTTATTGGCATTGGCACTGTCAATCGTTACCTGATCATTTGTGGCATTTCGATTTTCAAGTCCCAGATCATAATATACACTCTTTAAATCAATATACGGATAAATCAGCTCATCTTTGATGATTTTCCACAGAATTCTCGTCATCTCGTCCCCATCCATCTCAACAAGCGGGGTATTCATCTTAATTTTTTCCATAAAGTCTCCTCCTGTAAAGCCTGTGCACGCTGTAAAAGCATCTTCTGTCTATCCGCTACATTCTATCATCGTTTCCACTAACCGTCAAATCCTTCCGCCTTTTCTCCTTTCCAGCCATTTCAAACCATTTCACTTCACAGGATTTTCCTATTTCGCATAGGCCTTCCCATTCTTTCACCATTCGAACAGTTTCGGTTTCAGTCCTCATCCCTCGCCCAGTCAAACGAATATCTGACTGCCTTATTCCATCCCCGCAGCCTGCGCGCACGCTCCTCCTCTGTCATGGACGGTTCAAAAACGCGATCTGTTTTCCAATTTCTACGCACGTCATCCATTCCGTTCCAGTAGCCCACTGCCAGGCCTGCCAGATAAGCCGCGCCCATAGCCGTCGTCTCCGTACAATACGGACGCAACACCCGATCTCCGATTACATCGGCCTGATACTGCATCAGGAAATTGTTGGCGCTCGCGCCTCCGTCTACCTTAAGTCCCGCCAGACGAATTCCGGAATCTGCCTCCATGGCTTTGATCACATCATTCGTCTGATAAGCAAGTGATTCCAGCGTGGCGCGCACAATATGATACTTATTGACGCCGCGTGTAATCCCGACAATACAGCCTCTCGCATACTGATCCCAGTGCGGCGCTCCAAGCCCTGTAAATGCGGGCACCACATAACAGCCATTCGTATCTTTCACGCGTCCCGCAATCCACTCCGTATCCGGCGCAGAATCAATCAGATGCATCTCATCCCGCAGCCACTGGATGGCCGCTCCCGCGACAAAAATAGAACCTTCGAGCGCATACGTTACCTTACCGTCCAGGCCCCAGGCGATCGTAGTCACAAGGCCATTGCTGGAAAATACTGGTTGATCCCCCGTATTCATCAACAAAAAGCCACCCGTTCCATATGTATTCTTCACCTCTCCGCGTGAAAAACACGTCTGCCCAAACAAAGCTGCCTGCTGGTCTCCTGCTGCTCCGGCAATCGGAATCTCTCCGCCAAAAAATTCCGGTGCTGTCATACCGTAAACAGCGCTGGATGCAACCACTTTGGGAAGCATACACGCAGGAATCCCCAGTTCATTTAAAATCTCCTGATCCCATTCCAGCGTATTGATATTAAAAAGCATCGTGCGGGACGCATTGGAATAATCCGTCACATGCACTGCACCCTTTGTCAGTTTCCAGATCAGCCAGGTCTCGACCGTACCAAACAGAAGATTTCCGGCCTCCGCCTTCTCTCTCGCTCCCGGTACATGCTCCAATATCCATTTTATTTTTGTACCGGAAAAATATGCATCAATCACAAGCCCTGTTTTGCTTCGGAACTTTTCTGTCAGCCCCTTTGCCTTCAGCCCGTCACAGTATTCCGCGGTTCTCCGACACTGCCACACAATCGCACGATACACCGGAACCCCTGTCTCCCTGTCCCATACAATCGCGGTCTCTCTCTGATTCGTGATACCGATTGCCGCGATATCCGACGCCCGGGCTCCAATCTTCGACATTGCTTCCACCGCCACGCCAAGTTGGGTGGACCATATCTCATCCGCATCATGCTCCACCCAGCCCGGTTTTGGAAAATGCTGCGTAAACTCCTTTTGTGCCACACTGCAGACAGTTCCCGCGCGGTCAAATAAAATACACCGGTTGCTCGTCGTCCCCGCATCCAGTGCCATCATATATTTTGCCATCCTGTGCCCTCCTTTTCCCGGCCTATGCATTCTGTGTACGTACTGCTTTGCGCTTATGGTCTGTATCCGACCGTCTCACCCATTCGCACCTTCGTCTCAAATCCTGCCTGAGAATTTTTCCGTATTTCATCCTGCGGCATTGCACAACCTGCCTGGCTCATAACAATAATCGTCGAACCGCCAAATGCAAAGTTTCCTTTTTCCTGTCCACGTCTTACCTCTGCTGATCCATGCTCACGGTTTTCAATCTTCCCCACCAGCATGGCCCCCACCTCCATCATCAGAACTGTCCCCAGTTCTTCCGTACGGATCAGGCAGTATTCTCTTGTGTTTGTCTTATAAATCGGCTCCGCCTGTGCTGCAATCGGATTTACCGTATGAAAAATCCCTGGAATCTGCACATTCAGGGATTTCATACCACTGCACGGATAGATATATCTGTGATAATCATCCACAGAAAGCCGATACAGCCACAGCCAGCCGCCGTCATACCGTTTTGCCAGCTTCTCATTTTTCAAAAGTTCAGCCGCCGTGTACGGCGTACCCTTTACAGCAAACCGCCCTGACATGCTTACCGGATAAACCGTCAGCCGCGCATCACATGGGCTGATCCATGCTCTGCAATCCTGGTCTGTCGGACGTTTTCCGATTTTCAGCTCCCGAACAAAAAAGTCATTGAAAGACTGAAATTTCTGCTTCCGGCATTCCGACAGATCAATTCCGTTCGCCCTCACAAATGTTCCCACTGCGAACGCTGACAGCCTTGTCTGCAACAACTTGCCCCCCGCCTTTGAAAACCACGGGCTGACAAGCAGACGCAAAACCATCCTTCCTGGCCTGCTGCCATACAGCCATGAAACAACACCGCGCTGTCCACGTGCACTATTTTTTACTACGTCAGGCTTTTCCAGTTCCATCGGAACATCCCTCCCCATTTGTAATAAACTGCCATATACAACACCACGACTGCCACAACCGCAATAATCGCTGCCAGCTCCTTATTATTCGGCTTTCGAAATTTAAAATTCAAGATAAACAGGCCTCCTGTAATTAGCATACCTACATGCAGAACCGGAAGAAAATGCCGCTGCAACAACGCTGCACTGATATGTATCAACGGCAGAATTGCCGCAATTGAAGTAATCGGAAGCCCCTGATAATATTTACGGTTTTCTGCCGTCTCCTGCTGCCGCTTTTCCTCCATCACATTAAAATACGCCAGACGAATGAGTCCTGCCAGGCAGTAAAAAATCAAAATTGCTGCGCCAGGAAGACTGTTCATTCCAGAATGATAACAGATCGCCACCGGAAGAACCCCAAAACATACGATATCACACAGCGAATCAATCTGAATCCCAAAATGTTTCTGCTCTTCAGTCCGGTTCTTTTTCATGCGGGCTACCTTGCCGTCAAACGTATCAAAAAGCCCGCACAAAGCCAGGCAGAAAATAGACCAGTGCATGTGCCCCGTAAACGTACAGAACATTCCAATAATACCACTTGCAAGACTTAAATAAGTCAGCACCACCGTATAATCATAAAATCCAATCATTGCTTCCCCCACTTTTCTCTTTCTCTGTTAATAACTCTGTCTTTTCCTCTGTACTGCATTTTCATCCTGTTTTCTCTGAAATACCACGACTGCAACTAGTGTAAATACTGCCGAAATCAACAGCTCACTGTAATAACCAAGTCCCCTGCTGAGTATCATACCCGGAAGCAGCAGGGCTCCGAATACCGGTTTAAATATAACCAGAAACAGGCTTTCGCTGATTCCCATTCCGCCCGGCAGCGGAAGCATATCGACCGATACCGAAATCACCGCCTGGAGAGTCAATGTCACCATCCAGTTGGTCCCGGAAAGTCCAAATGACTGATATACAAAACACGTTGCTGCAAACAACGCAATTCTCTGACCAAAGGTGATCAAAAACACCCGTACCATCAGCCACATATGCGTACTCATATACGCCGCTGTTTCATTATACATATCCATGGATGCTTCCAGCTTTTTCGTCCGCTCCTCCTTATGGCGCATCAGATGAAGCTTTTCCAGCAACCACAGCCCCTTGAGCATCATCAGTTTGGCGAGAGACGGATGAAACACCAGCACCATCATGAACGTCACGCAGAAAACATTTAATGCAACTCCAAGATAAAACACGAAAAGGATTTCACCCAGATATGCATGCAGAAAATCCCTTGCAAACAGAATAATTCCCAAACCGATCACCACCAGCACAAGCTTATAGGTAATCGTAACAATCATGAGGATCACCGTTGCCACAGGAATCGGAATTTTTTCTTTTTTCATAAAATAAATCTGCATGGGCTGTCCGCCACTTGCGGAAGGCGTTACGCAGCTGAAGAAAAAACCGACAGAAGAAAAAAGAAAACAGATTCTCTTTTTCAGTCGAATCCCATACGAACACATCATATGCCAGATGATGATCGACTCGCCCCATATGAAAATAAATACACACCCGACCGCCGGCAACAACCATCCAAGCCTTGCCTGTCCAATGGCCTCCTTCAGTTCTCCCATATCTTCCCCGTGGAAAACTCCGTACACCGTAAGTCCGAGTACCAGGAAAAATATAGCTGCATTCAATATTACTTTTTTTACTTTACCCAATCTGACTGCTCCTTTTGTTCCCGGAATCCTTCCCATATTCATCCTGTCGCCGCGGAAACACTTTTATCCCAACAAACCTCATCCTTTATCCGCGCGATAAAGTTTTTCCTGGCTTCCCAAAAACACACGCTGCCGCTTTATCAAAAATTGTTCCATACCACTTTGCAAGAGCGGTACGTCCCGCAATCAGATAACAGATCTCCGCCAGAAACACGCCGCCGGCCACATCCACCAGAACATGCTGCTTTGTTGTCAGTGTGGAGATAAATACCGCAACCGCCATCAGACAGGAAAACGTCCGATACCAGGCCGGTACACTTTTTTGTTTTCTGATTCCGATATAACACATCCAGCTCGTCAGACAGTGAATCGACGGAAAAAGATTATCTGCCGAATCAATCCAATACAGGAAACGAATCCCCATATCCCACATGCCATCTCCTGTAATCTCCGGCCTTGTATTCGTGGTTGGCAAAAGCAGGAAAAATACAAAGCATAGGAGCTTTGCCAGAAAATCAGCACTCAGGAAACGATAAGCGTCTTCCCTGCTGCTCACCCGGACAGTCAGAACATAATTCGCAATCCAGAACAAGTAACATCCGAAATAAATCACCAGTGTCCATGGCAGAAACGGAATCGCCTGGTCCAATGCCGTTTCCATATTATAATGGTGCCAGCCTCCTGCAATCATTTTTGCACCGCCATACACCGTGCTGTTCAAAATGAATTCTGCAATCAGCGGAATCCATCCATACACTGGCAGAATCGCCGATACTCTTTTATTTAAAGACATACTTTTACTCCATTCTCCAAACAAAATGATAAGGGCATAAAAATCGTCCTTACCATTCTATACTAATGAATCTTATAAGAGATTTCTTTAAATAAATCTTAATTATAATTCACTTTTTTCTTAGGACAAAAATTCAAAACTATTTGTATAATATCACACAAATATAACATGCTTTGTACGTTTTCCTTACATTTTCTTTACAATTCAGCAAAAAAGACAGAAAAATCGCTTTTCCTGTCTTTATCTTTCTATTTGAAGCAATTTTCGAAGATCCGGTATTCCCCACCCCTGGCGGTTCTTCGGATAGCCAAGATCTCTGGAAGATTCTTTCAATCGCATTTTGACTTCAACGTTCGTAAGCTTTGGCTCCTGTTCCAGAAGTAAGGCAATACATCCGGCAACCGCAGGCGCTGACATAGAGGTGCCACTTTTTACACTATAGTACCTCCCCTGCCTGAAAGACGGTGAACACGACCATATTCCCGTACCCGGAGCTACCAGTTCAGGCTTGCAGATACATTCCCGCGTTGGTCCGCAGCCAGAATATTCCACATACATCCCGCGTCCTCCTCTGGCAAAATCATCCGAGGCGCCCACCGTAATCACCTTTTTGCTGTTTCCCGGCACCGTAATGCTGCCGGATGCCGGCCCCATATTTCCCGCTGCCACTACCACAACAATCCCGGCATCCCACGCAGCCTCCACGCCCTTTACCAGCGCTTTAGCTCCATAGTCTGCATCATCCTTTGAGGCGCCTGCTGAAAGATTCATAATACGAATGTTGTATCTTTCCCGATTCTCAGCCACCCAATCCATGGCGCTAATAATATTTTCCAGATTCCCCTGTCCATATTTATCCAGGATCTTCAAATGAATCAGTCCGCAACCAGGCGCAATTCCCCGATAACGTCCTCTGCTGCTTTTCCCATCGCCACCCAAAATCCCTGACACATGGCTCCCATGAGAGGCGTCGTCATAACACATAGCCTTTCCGTTTACAAAATCCCGAAACGCCACAATTCGATCTGCGTAATCGGGATGATAGCAGATACCGGAATCCAAAATGGCAACTGTAACTCCTCTTCCGGTAATTCCTGCCCGATACGCCTCTTCCGCATGCAGTTGTGCCCTTACACGATTCATTTCCTTTTCCTCCATACTACACGATATGCGGTAGAAGAAAAAGGGTCACATTTATTCTACTGTACAGAGATCACGATCCAGCTTCTGCAAAAACTTCCGAGTCTCGGCAGTGGGCGCATTCGTACAAAAATCTGAAATCCACTTTTCGTGCATCGCAACATCTTTGTCATATGCCGTAACACCTGCAAAAACTTTCTGTTCAGCATTTATATCCTGACTCTGTTCATTTTCCTTGTCCACTTTCTTTTCCTCATTTTTATCCTGCTCCGGATCCATGACTGACCGCAGAATCGCATCGCAATCTGCGCCGGAACTCAACGCCCCAAGCAACTCATACTGCTGGTGAAAAGCTCTTCCGTATCTATTCCACAACTCCGCACCGTATTCCTGCAATCCAAAATGATTTGCCAGATAAGTCAAACGGTCAAAATCTTCAAAGGATAACGATACGTTCCCCAAAAGTAAATTTCTGTCATCTTCTCCACACAAATATAAAAATGCAAATTCTTCTATTTTATTCTGCTGCATAATGTCTCTCGCTCCCAAATTATTATAGTTGTACTTCTCGCCTCCAGTTAATTTTTCCTGTTATTTACAGATTCTTTATCGCTTTAACCGATTCTACCCTTCTCTTTTTGCAAAATCAACCGGAAAAATTTGGAAACTTGTACAACGCCTGATTTCTGCAAAAGAAAAGTATGCACAGAAAAAGCGAAAACGACAGCAGGCCAAAACTTCTCAAACGCCAACCTCTTCTTGCAGCGTTCTGATTGCTGCAACAGTCTGCTCATAATCTGATGCAACTTGAGCCGCCAGCTCGTCGAAACGATCGCCCCATCCGTCACGCAGCTCATCCGTAAGTTGGCTGCTGGACTCATACAATCTTGTAAAATTTAAATTTTGCGATACGCCTTTCAATGTATGTGCCGCCCGAAATGCCTCCTCATGATTTTTATCTTTCAGTGACTGACAAAGCAATGCAAAGCTTCCATCGTTTAAAAACTTCAATACAAATTTCTGCACCAGCCTTTCGCTGCGCAGACGTGCCACTACCCCCTCATAATCTCCCCCAAACGCTTCATAACATGATTGTAAACTCATTCTTATCCCTCCTCCATACATTCTGAAAACATACACTAAGTGTCCACATTATATCACACTTCTTTTTTTGAGACAATACTGTCCTTGCCTGGCAAACGTAAGTGGTATATAACAAAGAAACAGCATCTGTCTCGTCATGCATTGGCAAACAAACCACAGATACTGTTTCTGATCTTTTTACTCTGTTTTTTAACCGCTTTGCGGACTGTTTCCTATCTGCAATGTCCGCCGCAGTGTTTGCAGTCGCATCCGCAGTGCAGAGATTTTCCTGCTTTTTTATCCTTTCTCATGCTCCGTGCAGCCAACACAATTATGCCTGCCAGAAATAATAAAACAATCCCTGTCCCCATCTGTTTCCTCCTGTTATGTTCGTGATTATGCCAATCCTTTTCCTGTTATGTTCAACGTCTTACTTTCGCGGTACGGGCGAAACAACAGAAACAAAAAGCCAAGCACAAGCAAAATTGCAACTGCTGTTCCCAAGCCAAAACTTCCTCCTGCAAAAAGCAATCCGAGCTGATAAATACAAAGCGATACGATATATGCAAGTCCGCACTGATAACCAATTGCAAACCAAAACCATTTCGCATTATTCATTTCACGTTTGATCGCTCCCATTGCTGCAAAACACGGTGCACACAACAGATTAAAAATCAAAAATGAATATGCTCCAAGTGCTGTCATGCCTGCGCCGACCGCTGTCAACAAATCCGGAGTATCCTCCGCAACCTCACCCGCGATATTATAAAGAATGCCAAACGTCGTCACCACATTTTCTTTTGCAATCAGACCTGTAATCGCTGCTACGGCAGACTTCCAGTCTCCCCAGCCAAGCGGCGCAAACAGCGGTGCAAGAACCGTTCCGATCCGGGCAAGAATGCTGTATTCCAGTTCTTCGGCGTCCAGCATGCCAAACGAACCTTCCACCCAGCCAAAGCCCTGCAGAAACCATAAAATAATTGCAGAAAAAAGAATCACCGTACCTGCCTTTTTGATAAAGGACCATCCGCGCTCCCACATACTTCTCAGTACATTTCCGACTGTCGGCATATGGTACGCCGGTAGTTCCATGACAAAGGGAGCCGGATCACCCGCAAACATCTGCGTCTTTTTCAAAATAATGCCGGAGCACACAATCGCTGCAACTCCTACAAAATAGGCGCTGAAAGCCACCCATGCGGAGCCCTCAAACAATGCGCCTGCAATCAGTCCGATAATCGGAAGCTTTGCGCCGCATGGAATGAAGGTCGTTGTCATGATTGTCATCTTCCTGTCTCTGTCATGTTCAATCGTTCTCGATGCCATAACCCCCGGAACCCCGCATCCCATCCCGATCATCATCGGAATAAAAGATTTTCCGGAAAGCCCGAATTTTCGAAAAATCCGGTCCATGATAAACGCCACTCTTGCCATATACCCGCACGCTTCCAGAAAAGCGAGCATCAAAAACAGTACAAGCATCTGCGGAACAAAACCAAGAACGGCTCCCACGCCGGCCACAATCCCGTCAACGATCAGTCCCTGCAGCCACAATGCACAGTTTATACGCTCCAGGAAACCGGAAACAGCTGGCGGAATAATTTCACCGAACAGTACATCATTCGTCCAGTCCGTTGCAAATCCGCCCACCGTTGATATAGCAATATAATAAACCAGCCACATGACCGCCGCAAAAATTGGAAGCGCCAGCCAGCGGTTTGTGACAATCCGGTCAATTTTATCAGAATTCGTTAATTTCTGCCTGCCGGACTTTTTACAGCATTCTCCGATTATGGATGATATGTACACATAGCGCTCATTTGTAATAATGCTTTCCGTGTCATCGTCATATTTACTTTCCAGCTTTTTAATTTCGGTTTCAACATCAGGAGCGTTCTTCAACACTGAGGCAATTTTGTCGTCTTTCTCCAGAAGCTTAATCGCAAAGAAACGCTTCTGTTCCGCCGGAACACTCCCGGCAAGTTTTTGTTCTACCTCGGCAATGACTTGCTCCACCTCAGGAGCAAATTGATGTACCGGTGCAGACGCATCCTTTTTCTTTGCCAGCGCCACAGCCCGCTCAGCTGCCTCCAAAACACCAGTCCCCTTCAAAGCAGAGATCTCAATTACCTCGCATCCAAGCTTTTGGCTCAGCTTTGTAACAGAAATCCTGTCTCCGCTCTTTTTTACGAGATCCATCATATTGACTGCCATGACAACCGGAATACCAAGCTCCATCACCTGTGTGGACAGATAAAGGTTCCGCTCAAGATTCGTGCCATCCACAATATTGATAATCGCATCTGGCCGCTCGTGAATCAGATAATTTCTCGCAACGACCTCCTCCAGTGTATACGGAGAAAGCGAATAAATGCCGGGAAGGTCCATGATTGTCACATCTTTGTATCCCTTCAGCTTTCCTTCCTTTTTCTCGACAGTCACTCCCGGCCAGTTTCCCACGAACTGGTTGGAGCCTGTCAGTGCATTGAACAGCGTTGTCTTTCCGCAGTTCGGATTTCCTGCAAGTGCAATTTTAATTGACATTTCCTACTCCTTCTTGCCTTATGGTTCAAATTTGTTTTCTCTACCTTATATTTGCTTCAACTATTTTATATTAGTTTCAACTAACTCTTATTTAAAAAAATAGAATCTATTCTACTTGTATCATACCCGCATCTGCCTTGCGAAGTGACAGCTCATACCCTCTTACCGTCACCTCCACAGGATCTCCAAACGGAGCAACCTTCCGAACAAAAATCTCCACTCCTCTTGTGATTCCCATATCCATGATTCTTCGCTTGACCGGTCCGTCTCCGGTCAGTTTTGATACCCTTACGGTCTCTCCGCAGGCAACCTCTTTCAACGTTTTCATAAGCGCTTCCCTTTCTGTCAGTCAAATGATAATCCGATTCGCCATGTCTTTTCCGATCGCAACGCGGGATTCTTTCACATTTACGATCAGATTCCCCCCTGCTTCAGAGACAACAGTAACCGTTCCGCCGGCCACAAAACCGAGTTTCTCCAAAAACTGTCTTGTTCCCTCTTTTCCTCCGACCTTCTTGATGATGTTGGGTTCTCCCGCTCTCGCCATTGATAACGGCATTTTTATTCCTCCTTTCTCACACTTTTTGCTTCATAGTTAGTATATTCTAACTGCAATTAGAAGTCAACAACTTTTTTTATATTTACCATTTTCAGTGTTTATGGTATACTAACGAATAGAATTCTGAATAATGCGAGGTGTTACCATGATCATCAACGAATCTGCTGAAAATTATCTTGAAACAATTCTTATCCTGAGCCACAGACTGCCAGTTGTCCGTGCAGTAGATATTTCCGCTGAGCTTGGCTTCAAAAAATCAAGCGTCAGTATTGCCATGAAAAACCTCCGTGAAAAAAATCATATTGCTGTCGCAAAATCCGGCTTTATTACACTCACGGAATCCGGTCGTGCGATCGCTGAAGAAATCTACGAACGGCATCTGCTGCTCTCCTCCTGGCTGACTGCGCTCGGCGTGGACCCCAAAACGGCAGCCGAAGACGCCTGCAAAATTGAGCATGTCATCAGTCGTGAAAGCTTCGAGGCCATTAAAAAACATGTAAATCAAAACTAGTTCCCAAACCGTATTTTTTCTTTACATGTCTCATATTTTTAATAAAATGCCTTTCTTGGGAGTTCTCCTGATGAATCATCGCACAAAACTATTTTCTGCGCAGGCCCCGGAAATCCCGCCTGCCCTTTCTGAAGAATACTCCGACATTATTTTCCGGTACCAACTTGCACCGGAAACACTGCTTTCGGAGCTGAATCAGCTCTCACCACAGATTGTTGACGCACAATACAGTATCCTGCATGCACCTTTTTCTGATGAGCTTATTACTATGGAGCAGATCGGTTATCCTGGCGTGCCAAAGCTTTTCACCTCCATTGACACGGTAAGCCTTGAGACCAGCGGAATTTTATCCGCGCAAAACCAGCCGTTTCTTTCCCTTTCCGGCAAAGGGGTGCTGATCGGATTTCTTGATTCCGGTATTGATTATACGCATCCCGCATTTCGTGCACTGGACGGCACCACCCGAATCATGCGAATCTGGGATCAGACCATTCAGACCGGTCCTGCACCGGATGGGCTTATGTACGGCACAGAATACACCAGAGAGCAAATTAATCAGGCACTCTTTTCTCCTGATCCATATGAAATCGTGCCTCAGCGAGATGAACTGGGGCACGGAACCGCCATGGCCGGCATTGCCTGCGGTACTCCGGATGCAAGTGCAGACTTCATCGGGGCTGCTCCGGACAGTACCATTATTGCAGTTAAATTAAAACCCGCCAAGCAATATCTTCGGGATTATTTTATGATCCCGGAAGACGCACTGGCCTATCAGGAAACAGACCTGATGCTTGGTATCCGGTATATGGTCGATGTTTCCCGAAAGCTGCAGATGCCTCTGGTCATCTGTATGACCCTCGGCTCCAACCAGGGGGGACACACCGGAAATACGCCGCTTGAAGATGTCCTGACCTCCGCACAGTTCAATACCGGGGTATATGTGGTCAGCGGTACTGGAAATGAGGTCGGTCAGGGACATCATTTCCTTGGAACTCTTGACCGTTCTGAGCCATACACTGATGTGGAAATTCTCGTAGAGAAGGAAAGTTCCGGCTTTACTCTGGAATTCTGGGCAGACGCGCCGGAGCTTTACAGCATCGGTTTTATCTCTCCGCTTGGCGAAACCATTCAGCCCGTACAGCCACGCGATTTTATGACTCATGAATTTAACTTTCTTCTGGAATACAGCAAAATTTATCTGAATTATGCAATTGTTGAAATGCTGAGCGGCTCTCAGATGGCTCAAATTCGTTTTGAAACACCGACACCCGGCGTCTGGCGAGTCCGTGTCTCAAACCTTTCCTATGTAAATGGAATTTTTCATATGTGGCTTCCAGTTACCGGCCTTGTCAGCCCTGATGTCCGTTTTTATACCCCAAACACGGATACCACGCTTGTAAACCCATCCTGTGCAGAGGCGATTATGTCCGTTGGTACGTTTGACGCGTATGCAGGAAGCATGTTCCGAAACTCCGGGCGCGGCTATACCAGAAACAATCTCGTAAAGCCAAGTTTTGTCTCCCCGGGCGTAAATATCACCGCTCCTCTATCCAGCCAAAGTCCTGGTGCAGCTTCTCCCGGAGCGCTCTACGGCCCCCGTACCGGCTCCTGCGCAGCTTCCGCGCTGACCGCGGGCGCCACTGCCCTGGTGGTAGAAAGCGGCCTTCTTCGCGATTTCCCACGGTATTTTACGCCACGCGAAATCAAAAGTCTTTTCCAGCGGGGAGCGACCCGCAACAACAATTATACATACCCAAACCGGGAAATGGGATATGGCCTCATGAATGTTTACGGAATTTTTGAATCCTTCCTGCGACTGTAGCAGCTGTCATACCACTTTTCACAAACAAAAAAATTTTTTTCAAAAATGATCACTTTCCGTAACACCTTCCTCCCTGAAGCATATGATACATTGTAAATATCAATTTCGGAGGAAAACGAAATGAGTGATTTAACTGCTACAAACTGTGGATGTGGATGTGAAGGCAACAACGGGATTTCTATTTGCACACTGCTGATCCTGCTCGCATTCTGCGGCAATGGAAACGGTGGCTGCGGCTTCGGCGGCAACGGCGGCAACGACTGCTGCTGGATTATCCTTCTGCTTCTGTTCTGTGGCGGCTGCGGCAATGGCAGCTTCCTCGGAAACGGTGGCAACTGCGGCGGTGGCTGCGGATGCTAATGGATTCTCATCCATTTTAAAAAGGCGGGGCTTCGGCCCCGCTTTCTCATGTTATCGGAAACTTCGATTTCTGCCATTCCCTCCTATTTTCGGACTCATTCCCTGATCAGTTCTCTGATTCGCGTTTCCTTTCAGCATATCCTTTGCAGCTGTATCATTTTCTTTCCTGCGTTTTCTCAGACAGTCGTCATCAACCTCATAAAAAGCATTTCCTTCTATTACTGTATGAAATCCCATCTCTGCATCCTCCATCCACTTTTCTTACAAGCCAGATCCCCACGTTCCGAGAATCCTGGTACCATATCATATTCCCATAATCATATTTCCGCCCCACCTTACATAAACTATCAAAAAAGATTCCGGAGCCAATTCATGCAGACCCCCCTCGACCAAATTGCAAACCAGAATCATCTTCACCTTATAAAAGCCTTCCTTCCCTACGTCGCTTCAGGAAATCAGCGTACACTTTCCATCCTCATCAAAATGATGGAAATTCAGAACGTCATATCATTCTATCAGAAAAATACATCCGTCGTCACTGCATGCAGCGCTTCCTCCGAATCTCCTGATATGCTGGATATTCTGAACGACATCCGCAACTACTGTGAAGAAAAAGAACAGGCCTTTCTGGATCAGTGGATTCAGATTCTCTCTGTTATGGAACTCTCCTCCATGTTCTCTCAGTCCTCCGACACCGGCATCGCTGATTTTCCGCTGAACCTGTTCACAGGAAATTTTAACAGCAGTTTTGATGAAAACCTTCCGGATTACGATTTCCCGCCCCAAGATGCGCACAATCTGCCCGATGCCCCATAATATAGAACAAGACTGTTTTTTACATAATTATAAAATGTAAAACAATCTTAAAATCTTTTTATTATAGAAAGGATCGAACATAATATGAGTGATAATTCCTGGATGCAAAATCCCGCGCTTGGCGGAATTGACCCGAACAAACTGCAAATGCTGCTTTCCATGGCAGATCAGGCAAAAGGAAAAAGTCCAAACGAACTGCTTCCTTTTTTGATGTCCGCCTCGGCACAGTCCAAAGAAAACAATATGTCGTTTGATTCTGCGGAAACAGATGCGATTATCGAAGTAATGAAAATGGGAAAATCAAAAGAAGAAATACAGAGAATTGATAAAATCTGCGCCATTATGAAGCAAATGAAACGCAGATAGTTTATACGAATAAAAAGATAGATGAAAATACCGATAACCAAAAGTGCTTTTTGCTGAAGGCCTTATTCAAAGCCTTCCTGCAAAAAGCACCCGAAACTTCTAATTCTTTTCTGACTCAGTCAGCATCTCTAAAAGCAAAGCGATCGCACGGCCTGCCGCCTGCTCACGTATTTCCTGACGCTCGCCAATGAAATGATGTTCTTCCACTTCCACCCTTCCACAACAAAAGCAACCGATATAAACGAGTCCTACCGGCTCCCCGCTTCCTGAATCTGGCCCTGCGTAGCCTGTAACAGAAACACAGCAGTCGGCCAGAGCTGCCCTTGCCCCGCCTTCTGCCATCTCCTGCGCCGTCTGTGCGCTCACCGCGGTATACTGTTCCAGAGTCGTCTGACGGACACCCACAAGTTCCTGCTTTGCCCTATCGCAGTATGTCACAAAGCCTCTTTGAAACACCTCCGAACTCCCCGGAACCGACGTAACCGCAGCGGCAACCATTCCGCCGGTACAGGACTCTACCGTAGTCATCTGCAACTGCCGCTGCCGCAAAATCTCGACCAGTTTTGTCTCACATCTGTCCATCCATCACACTCCAGTTTTTGTACAGATAGTCTATGAGTGAAATCACAGTAAGGATCAGCGAAATCCATACAACCACCTCTGCAATCGTATCAAAAACACCGCCCAAATCCAGAATCAGCAGAATCACCATAATCATCTGGAATACGGTCTTAAATTTCCCCCAGTAACTGGCAGCAATCACGGTGCCTTTGTCAGATGCCACCAGCCGAAAGCCGCTGATGATAAACTCACGTCCGATAATGATAATCACAATCCATGCCGCCAACGCGTCATTTTCCACAAGACAGATCATCGCAGAGCAGACAAGAAGCTTATCAGCAATCGGGTCCATGAATTTTCCAAAATCAGTCACAAGCCCGTTCTTTCTTGCCAGATACCCATCAAGCCAATCCGTGGCACTTGCAAGAATAAAAACGGCCGCAGCCACATATTTTCCATATTCGCCCAGGCCGTCCCACAGCATTACAAACACAAAAACAGGTACCATACATGCCCGAAATACAGTAAGTTTATTCGGCAAATTCATCTGCTATCTCTCCTATCAAATCATATTCTGCCGCACCGGTAATCCGAACCTTTGCAAAATCTCCAGAATGCAGCATCTCACCGGTGTTAATAAACAACAAGCCGTCTACATTCGGCGCATCTCCATAAGTTCGTGCAACATAGGCATCTTCATCTGCCACACTGCCTTCCACCATGGCGATGACCGTACGGCCCACCATCGCTTCTGCCTTTTCAAAGGCGATCTCCTGCTGAAGCTCCATAAGCGCCTCCTGACGGGCGAGCTTCGTCTCCTCATCAATCTGATCCGGCATACCTGCTGCCGGCGTATCCTCTTCCTGGGAATAGGCAAACACACCGAGTCGGTCGAACTCCACCTCATCAATAAAATCCATCAGCTCTTCATGCTGCTCCTGCGTCTCCCCCGGAAATCCCGCAATCAGCGTCGTACGCAGTACAATATCCGGTATCTCCCTGCGAAGCTTTTCTATGATCGAAAGCAGATCCTGTTTCGTTGTCCGGCGTCCCATACGCCGCAGCACTGCGTCTGAGGCATGCTGAATCGGCAAATCCAGATAATGACATATCTTGGGCTCCCGCTTCATTGTCTCGATCAGCTCATCATAAATCTCCTCCGGATAGCAATACAGGACACGAATCCAACGGATGCCAGATATTTTACACAGCGCTTCCAACAGAAGATGCAGCGATTTCCGTCCATACAGATCCATTCCGTAAACCGTAGTCTCCTGTGCGACAAGAATCAGCTCCTTTACGCCCTGCTCCGCCAGCATCTTTGCCTGCGCAATTAACCGTTCCATCGGTACGCTGCGATATTTTCCACGCAGCTTCGGAATGATGCAGTATGTACAGCACTTGTTACATCCCTCCGCTATTTTCAGATATGCAAAATGGCCGCCCGTTGTCAAAATTCTGCTTTCCCCCGGCTGCGGAAGATACGCAAGGGGCTTCTCCTCCACTGCACGCGCACCGCCAACCGCCTGCTCCACTGCCTGCACAATCTCCTCATACGCGGTGGTGCCAAGCACCATATCCACTTCTTCTATCTCATCCAGTATTTCCTGCCGATAGCGCTGTGCCATACACCCCGTCACAATCAGCGCTTTGCAGCTCCCGGCCTTTTTATATTCTGCCATCTCGAGAATTGTCTGGACGCTTTCCTCTTTTGCGTCATTGATAAAGCAGCATGTATTGATCACAATCACATCCGCTTCTGTCTCATCATCCGTAAATGTATAACCTCTGCTTCCAAGCAGCCCCAACATCTCTTCTGAATCAACGAGGTTTTTATCACATCCAAGCGAAACAAAAAATATTTTCATGGATTACTCCTGCTTCCCGGCATCCTTTTTTCCTTCTGGAATTATGATATCCGTATTCTGCCCGTCATGTTTTTCCTTCTGCTCCAGGAGATCCTTCAGCTGTACCTCCGGATGCTCTTTCTGAATCCGCGCAAGCTTTCTTACCCGCATCTGAATACAGATCAGGGAAGTCAGATTCGTCAGTCCATCCAGAATCAGACAGATACCGATGTAAAGAATCATATACTGTTCTTCCTGGAACGGGTTACACAGCAACACAATGCCCATGATAATAATTACCACAGCACAGATCAGTACCAGGTACCATTTTCCGAATTTCAGACGGCGCATATTGAGCGAGCTCTGAATCTTGACCACTGCGCCCAAAAGCAGAATGATCCCCATTGCAAATGGAAGCACCGTTGACAAAAAGGTCGGATTAAGCAAAATGAAAACGCCAAAAGAAAGGCAAATGATACCGATCACCAAATCCATCTGCAAAAAACCGGCCAGATTGTCTTTGGTAAAATAAATAATTCCGTATGTGATACCGAGAACCACCATTGTAAAACCAAGGCCATAGCAAATCATCTTCACTGAGGTCCCTGGCCACGCCAGCAATACAATCCCCAGTACAACGTACAGTGCTGAAACCAGAATATAACTTTTGCTGAATTGTTTAACCTCTTTCAATGCTTATCACACCCCGTTTCCGTCTCACTCTTCGGCCTGTATTTCTTCTTTTTCTTCCTCCGGAACAATCTTGATCTTTCCTTCATTTAATTCTGAAACTGCTTTTGAGAGCGGCTTAGATACCACCAGCACATCGAGATCGTCCTTGGACTGGCGTGCAATGATCTGGCGCGCACGCTTTGCTGTTGCCAGAACAATCGAATAACGGCTGTTTACGACCGGCTCATTTCCTTCCTCTACCTCACTGTTTACTACTTTCATCAAATCAGAATAAGATGGATGCAACATATTATAATTCTCCTTTCGAAAATGTGATAAGTTCTTTGCGGACCTGCTCTACAAAATCCAGGTTCCGGCTTATTTTATTATGCTGGCTGTCAATCAGATAGTGTACCTCTTCCACACTCTGCTCCAGATCATCATTAATAATCATATAATCGTACTGCACCGCTCCGGCCGCCTCCTCGACCGCCCTTGCAAGCCGCTCCCGGACAACATCCCGCGCTTCCGTACCGCGCCCGTTCAGACGCTCCACCAATGTCGCGGCATCCGGCGGCATGACAAACAGCAGAAGCGCCTCCGGATATTTTTCTTTAATTTTCAAAGCGCCCTGAAGCTCAATCTCCAGAATCACATCCCGGCCCTGATCCATCTGGTCCTCCACATAATCCCGCGGCGTCCCGTAATAATTGCCGCAGTAACATGCATACTCAACCAGCCGGTCTTCCCTAATCAGTTCTTCAAACTCTTCCTTTGTCTTGAAAAAGTACTCCCGTCCATCCTCCTCGCCTTCCCGCGGTGCGCGTGTCGTCGCGGATATAGACAGTGCATAATAGCCGTAACGCTCTGTGAGCTGTTTCATAAGCGTACCTTTTCCGACCCCGGAAAAACCGGAAACCACTACAAGGATTCCCCTTCTGTTCATTGCTCTTCTCCCTTCATATCCTGTTCCGCCATTATATTAGCGGCAAATCTTCTGGCTATCGTATCCGGCTGCATCGCAGAGAGAACGATCTGTTCCGTCTCCAGCACAAGCACTGACTTCGTGCGCCTCCCCTGCGTCGCATCAATCACTTTCTGCGCTTCGCGTGCATTCTGCACCATCCGCTTGATCGGCGCAGCATCCGGATTGACTACAGCAACCACCTTCTGTGTATTTACATAATTGCCAAAACCAATGTTGACCAAATCTGCCATGTGGTCCTCCAAATTATTCCAGGTTCTGAATCTGTTCACGGACCTTTTCGATCTCCGTTTTCAGATCAATTGCAATATTGGACGTTTCCAGATCATTTGCTTTTGAGAGAATCGTATTTGCCTCGCGGTTCATTTCCTGCGCGATAAAATCCAGCTTGCGTCCAATGCTACCTCCTGCGCGCAGCTCCTGCTGCATGGTATGAATATGGCTGCGCAGACGCACCGTCTCTTCATCCGTACAGATCTTATCTGCAAAAAGTACGACCTCTGACGCCAGGCGGCTTTCATCAATCTGTGCATCTGTGAGAAGTTCTCTTACCTTATCTTCCAGCTTTTTGCGGTATTCTGCAATGATATCTGGATAGCGTTTTTCAACGAGAGTTACATTTTCTTCCATTCTCTCCAATTTGTCAAGGATATCCAGCTTCAAAGCTTCCCCTTCACGTTCCCGCGCTTCCACAAACTGACTGCACGCCCCCTTCAGGGCTTCGCCGAGCACTCCCCAGATTTCCGCTTCGTCAATGTCCTGCTCTTCCATCGTAAAGACTTCCGGACAACGCCCCAGCGTCGAAACCCGGATATCGTTCTCAAGATGAAAGGCTTCCGCCATCTGAGCGTAATATTTCAGGTATTGCGCCGCGATACTTTCATTGTATTTCAGCGAGGCATTTTCTTCTGTATAATCTTCATATGTAACAAATACGTCAACCTTTCCACGCTGGACGTATTTTTTCAGCTCCATGCGAATCGCTGACTCAAAAAAACTGAATTTCTTTGGAATTTTGATATTTACGTCAAAATAGCGGTGATTCACCGCTTTCATCTCAACTGTAAACTTCCTGCTGCCCTGGTGATGTTCGCATCTACCAAAGCCTGTCATGCTCTTAATCATTTTCCTTTCCTCTCCTGACCGGATCTGTCTGTCTATAAAAAATCTTCCTGAAATCGGGCAGTGAAAATTTTCTCCCGACTGTCTCGCGCGTACGAGCTGCCGCAGCAACTCATTTTCGCATGTGCCCCTGCACATACGAAAGCCCGAAATAGTCTCCGGGCATAAGTGTCCATATTGAATTTATTATAAACGATCGGTGAAAAACCGTCAATGACAATTGTCTTTTCTTTTTTAATCTGATATGATGGGCAGGTTAAGAGAATTATTTCACAACAGAACAGGGGGCTTTTCTATGGCATTAGACGGAATTGTCATTTCAAATATTGTTTCAGAATTAAGCGAACAGTTAAAAGGGTCACGAATCAGCAAAATTGCACAGCCGGAACCGGATGAACTTCTGCTGACCTTCAAAGGACCGGCCGGTCAGCGCAGATTGCTTCTCTCGGCAAGCGCCAGCCTCCCGCTCATCTACCTGACAGAAGGAAATAAACCGTCCCCGATGACTGCACCGAATTTTTGTATGCTTCTGCGCAAGCACATCGGCAACGGAAAGCTGATGCGCATCTGGCAGCCAGGCCTTGAACGGATCATTCATTTCGAAATCGAGCATTTTAACGAGCTTGGAGACCTCTGCCACAAAGATCTGGTTGTGGAATTGATGGGCAAGCACAGCAACATCATTTTCTGCGACGATAAGGGCATGATTCTGGACAGCATCAAGCACGTTTCTGCACAGACCAGCTCCGTGCGCGAGGTACTTCCTGGACGTCCATATTTTATCGCAATGACGCAGGAAAAATGCGACCCGCTTGCTTCCTCTGAACAGGAATTTCGCAGTACTGTGTTTTCCAAACCAATGCCGCTGGCAAAAGCGATCTATACGACCTATACTGGCATCAGCCCGGTCATCGCAGAGGAAGTCTGCCACCGTGCCTGCCTGGAATCCTCACAGAGCGCAAATTCCATCGGAGAACTGGCCCAGCTCCACCTTTATCGCCAGTTTTCCTTGATGATGGAAGAAGTCCAGGCCGCCAATTTTGCGCCATCTATTATATACGATCAAAACCATATTCCGGTTGAATTTTCTTCCATACCGCTGACTCTTTACCGGGATCTGGAATGTGTTCCGTTCGCTTCCGCCTCTTCCATGCTGGAGCAGTATTACGCCATGAAAAATACGGTGACACGCATCCGCCAGAAATCTTCAGACCTGCGCCGCATTGCAACCACAGCACTGGATCGCTGCCGCAAAAAATATGAGCTCCAAAGCCGCCAGCTCAAAGATACGGAAAAGCGCGATAAGTATCGGATTTACGGTGAACTGCTGAACACTTATGGCTATGAAGCACAACCAGGGGACAAAAAGCTGGAAGCGCTGAACTATTACACAAACGAAATGATCACAATTCCGCTTGACGACACCATGACCGCCCAGGAAAATGCAAAAAAATATTTTGAAAAATACAACAAACTAAAACGTACCTGGGAAGCGCTCTCCGAACATATTCAGGAAACACAGGCTGAGATCACACAGCTCGAATCCATCTGTACCTTCATGGACATGGCCCTGTCTGAGGCAGATCTCGTACAGGTCAAGGAAGAGCTGACCGATGCCGGCTACATTCGCCGCAAATATACTGGAAAAAAAGTAAAAATCACATCCACGCCGTTTCACTATATTTCCTCAGACGGCTATGATATGTATGTTGGAAAAAACAATTATCAGAACGATGAACTGACCTTCAAGCTGGCCTCCGGAAACGACTGGTGGTTCCACGCCAAAGGAGCGCCCGGTTCTCATGTGATCGTAAAATCCCGCGGTGAAGAGCTGCCGGATCGGACCTTTGAAGAAGCTGCACGGCTTGCCGCCTATTATTCCAAAAACCGCGGCGCGGAAAAAGTAGAGATTGACTATATCGAAAAAAAGCACGTCAAAAAACCAAATGGAGCAAAGCCCGGTTTTGTCGTATATTACACGAATTATTCCATGATGATTGCTTCAGATATCTCAGGAATCCGCCTGTTGTCCGACTAAGCGGCATTTCTTCTGCCACGCCTGTGCACAAAAAGTCCCGGCTGAACATCAAATATGACTTCAGCCGGGACTTATAATGATCTGACCTTATCTTTTTATCCAGAAATCCTTTCCAGCAGATTACTTTCCTCTGTCAGCATCGCAAATTATTCCACGTGTCCTGCTCCAAACAGACGGATATTCATTGGATATACATTTTCCTTACCCACAAAACCGGAGATATAATTCATATAATCCTGTGTCTCCTCTTTCGGCAACACACATGCGATGACGCCCGCAAAACCGCCGCCATGCACCCTGCATACTCCTCTTTTCGTCCTGTCAAGGAACAGCTTTGTCAGTGCCAGCGTCAGTGTGATCTTCTGTTCCTTATAATCCTGAAGGGTATAGCAGTTCTGCAGCCACTCCCAGGACGAATGCCCTGACGCTTCGATGGCGTTCAGCAATGCTGCTGCATCCTTAGCTTTCGCTGCCGCATATGCCTCGTCCACGCGTCTGTTTTCCTCATAGAAATGCAGCGCGCGCAGGATTGCGCGATCGTTGTCAATTTCTGACAGATTCTGAAGCAGCGTATCCAGATCCCGTTCATAAAGCAAACCTGCTCCCATTGCCACAGCCGCCTGCCGCATCTCCTGCGGGATACTGGAATACTCCTCACTCAGATCTGCGTGGCCTTTTCCCGTATTTACAATAACCAGATCATATCCGATCTGTGAAAAAGAAAAATCTACCTGCTCACAGAGTTCCTCATCATTTTTTGAAAAGTCAAGAAGAATTGTTCCTCCCGCTGCGCATGCCATCTGATCCATCAGACCTGACGCCTTATCCCAGTAATGATTCTCTGCATACTGACCAAGTCTTGCATAATCAATGCAGCGCATCTTTCCTTCATTGAAAAAGTAATTGACAATCGAGCAGATCAGCATCTCAAAAGAAGCGGAGGAACTCACGCCTGCCGCACTGATCACCTCTGTCGAAACATAGACATTAAAACCTGCCACCTGGAAGCCAGCTTTTTTTGCTGCTGTCAGCATACCGGCCACCAGAGAAAGTGTCCCTCTGTTCTTCGGCACATCCGCCAGTTTCTTCAGATCAATGACAACCTTTCCGGCATAGCCCTCGCTGACAATCGTCACAGTATCGTCGCCGCTTGGATATGCAGCTCCGATCGTATCCATGCTGATACTAGCCGCCAGAATCTTTCCCCCATTGTGATCTGTGTGATTGCCGACAATTTCCGTTCTTCCCGGAGCTGTAAAGAATTCCATTTTATCTGAATGGAACATTTTCTCAAAATTCTCCGCCAGTGACTCATAACGTTTCCGGCTTACCTCGCTTTCTCCGTAGATTTTTTCCAGTGCTGCTGTACTTGGTGTTTTCATCATGACCCTCTCCTTTTCCTCCGGATTCATCCACAGTATAAGATTCGCCGGAGTTTCATTTATAATTGCTGGAACCGATTTCCGGAACCTGTTATTCTATTTACGGTATATACTGCGCATTCCACTCAGCTATGCAAGCTCATTGCATATTTTAATAATCGCATCTGCAAATATTTTGGCACTCAGAACCAGCTGCTCAATCACCATAAATTCATCATCCCCATGCATATGATTATCGACCTCCGGTACCATACATCCAAATGCCACGCCCCGCTCCAGCGCATGTACATAGGTACCTCCGCCAGTGGAAAGGGGTTCGCCTTTGATTCCGGTATACCGCTCATAGCTTCCAAGCAGTGTTTTTACAAAATCCGAATCGCCTGGCACACAGTGAGGCTTTACCATTTGGTTGTCATCCATACAAATGCCGCGCGCTGCCAGTTTCTCTCTCACTGGAACCTTCGTATTTTCTTCTGTACACCCAACCGGCAGCCTGGCGTCAAAAACACCTGACAGCCCATGGGCCGTACAGCGCAGTATGCTGAAGCACAGTGTCACAGCACCCGACTCTTCATCCTCACGGTAAATCCCAAGTGTTTTTCCACAGGTATCCTCATATGGAAACAGTTCTGCAAGCGCCCTCACAGCCTGCAAGCCCTCAGACTCTGCAAGCGGGAGCGTTGCTGCCAGGCGAAGCATCGCTGTCAGCGCATTTTTCCCCTCCTGCGGAGTAGATGCATGTGCTGCCTGCCCCCGTGCCTCCACGAAAAAGAAAACTGCGGAATCACAGTCTTTTTTCGCTTCGTCCATGGTGTCCCGGACATACTCTGCATTCATATTCTCTTCTATTTGAGATGTCAGTATTTCCTCTGTAACTTCCCGAAGTGTAAAGGCTACTCCTGTTTCAGCCGTCACCTTATCTGCACATGCAGCAAGCGCTGTTTTCTCAAGGCCGCCAATCACCATGCCCGCACGCTGCGGCACAACATTTGCCTTGTCGCCGCTTGCAAGACTGACAATCCCGGGCAGCTTCAGTCCATCCGCAAACGATGCATGGAAGCTTGCCTCCAGACGTCCCTTTTCAATATTAATCACCGGGAAATCAGCATCTGGGGTAAACGTATAGGGCGCCTCTTTTTCAATGCTGTAATAATATGCCAGATCACCGGAGCCACACTCCTCGTCAGAGCCAAGCACAATGCGTACACTTTTTTTCATCGGAATCCCAAGTTCCTTGATTGCCCGAATCGCATAAAGCAGAGCAACCGCAGGTCCTTTGTCATCCGCAGTTCCACGGCCATAGATCCTGCCGTCGACAATCTTCGGTTCAAATGGCTGTGTCACACTCCAGTCTTTTGATGCCGGAACAACATCCAGGTGCGCCAGCACATCCAGGCCCTTTTCTCCCTCAAAAAGGTCTCCTGTCACCACGTAATTATTATAATTTTTCACATATAAACCGTATGTTTGCAGCAGCTTTTCTGCCTCCTGAAGCACCCTCGCCGGTCCTTCTCCAAATGGTTTTCCTTCCGACGACTCTCCCTTCTGACTGTCAATCCGCACCAGAGTCATCAAATCGTTCAGAAGCTCATCTTTCTTGCTGTCAATGTAAGCATCAATTTTTTCTTTGTACATATGGAATCCTTCCTGTCTGATCAAGACCATATCTTGAAATGTACTTCGTTATAATTATAATACAAATAGATAGTGAACTCAAGTTAGATATGTTATCATAAACTTACGAATTTTTTGGATTTGCACAATCCCCAAAGGAGGAAATCGCTTTGTATTCACAAAATCCTCTCTCCTTAAAAGAGAAACACACGCATGGGAGCCAGACGTTTCGCTGTGCCTGTTATCATGCTGATTCGTTTACACGCAGTTTTTTTACTTCCCTGCACTGGCATGAGGAACTCGAAATCATTCATTTTAAAGAAGGCCATTTCACACTTGAAATCAATACAGAGCATTATGAAATTCACTCAGAATGTTTCTTTTTTGTCCATTCCGGGGAGCTCCATCAGATTCACGGAACCGAATGCTGTCTGGAATCTGCCGTTGTATTCTCCCCCTATATGCTCAACTTCCTCTCGAACGATGATGCACAAAGCCGTCTGCTTTTGCCGCTCGCACATGGAAACCTTCTGTTCCCGCGTACGATTTCGCCTTCCATGGCCTGCTATCCTGCGATATCTTCTGAATACGAAAAACTGATTGCCCGCCTTGACGCCTCCAAGACGCTTCCAGATCCTTCGGTACCGCAAATTTTTGCCAAAGCGTCTCTTTTGAATATTCTCGGATATCTCGCAGAAAACAATCTGCTCTGTCAGACCAAGAATCCGAAAAATGAAAACGTCGAAAACATCAAGACCGTGCTTTCTTATATTCATGCACACTATACGGAAAAAATATGTATTCATGATCTGGCTGCCATCTTAAACCTGAACGAACAGTATTTTTGCCGCTTTTTCAAAAAAATGACCGGTTCCTCTCCGATTGCATACATAAACGAATACCGGATTCGCCGCGCGCTGGACCTGCTTGCAGATACCTCCATGCAGGTCACTGAAATCTGCCTGGAATGCGGTTTCTTTAATTTGGGAAATTTTCTTCGGGAATTTCGCCGCCAAACCGGAACCACACCACTGCAATACCGCCTAAAAAAGTCAAAATATCGTAGTTTTTAATCACATAATTGTAAGACATTCGTTCCGAATGACACTATACTTTATTTATCATAAAGTATAAAACAAAGCTATCACTGTGGAACAGTCTTATGCAATTACCTGCATAAATTTATCAGAAAAGAGGGACCTACGATGCAAAAAAAATGGTGGCATGATAAAGTTGCGTATCAGATTTACCCGAAAAGTTTTTATGATACGAATGGAGACGGAATCGGAGATATCCGTGGAATTATACAGAAACTGGACTATCTCGCTGAACTCGGTATTGATATTTTATGGCTCTCCCCGATCTATCTTTCCCCACTGGCTGACCAAGGTTACGATATCGCAGACTATTATCAGATCGATCCGAAATTCGGGACAATGGAAGATATGGATGAGCTGATTGAGCAAGCGCAAAAACGCGGCATTAAAATTTTAATGGATCTGGTTGTGAACCATTGCTCTGACGAACATGAATGGTTCCGGAAAGCCATGGCGGACCCGAACGGAAAATATGGAAAATATTTTTATCTGGAAGACGCCTCCAAAGGACTTCCCTGCAACTGGCGGTCTTATTTCGGAGGCCCCTGCTGGGAACCCCTGCCCGGGACGGACAAGTTGTACCTGCATGTTTTCCATAAGAAACAGCCGGATCTGAATTGGGAAAATCCGGAGGTACGCGAAGAAGTCTATAAAAATATTAACTGGTGGCTCGATAAAGGTCTGGGCGGCTTTCGGATTGACGCAATCATCAATATTAAAAAAACATTGCCCTTCCATGATTATCCAATCGACCGGCCCGACGGCCTGTCCGCCATTCACAATATGCTAAAAGAAGCGCAGGGCGTCGGAACCTTCCTGCACGAAATGAAAAACCGGACCTTCGCACAGTACGATGCATTCACCGTAGGCGAGGTATTCAACGCGAAACCGGAAGAACTGGAAGAATTCATAGGAGAAAACGGTCATTTCTCCACCATGTTTGATTTTTCCACTACCTGCTTTGGCGGAAGCGATAAAGGCTGGTATGACCGGAAACCTATCACACCGGAAGACTATAAAAACTGCTGCTTTGATGCGCAGGAAGCAATTCAGGATATTGGTTTTTATGCAAACATCATTGAAAACCATGATGAACCGCGCGGTGTCAGTTATTATCTGGCCAATGAAGAGATCAATGATACAAGCAAAAAAATGCTTGGCGCCATCACTCTTATGATGCGCGGTATTCCTTTTATCTATCAGGGACAGGAACTCGGCATGGAAAATACACGTTTCAGCTCTATTGACGAGGTAGACGACATCAGCTCACTCGACGAATATCAAAATGCACTCAATGCCGGACTTTCTGAAGCAGAAGCACTAAAAGCAGTATCTATGTACAGCCGTGACAACGCCCGTACTCCCATGCAGTGGAGTGATGCCCCCTGTGCAGGCTTTACCACAGGCACGCCATGGCTACAGGTAAACCCCAATTATGTTTCCATCAATGCTGCTTCCCAGCTCCATGACAGAGACTCTGTTTTTTTCTGGTACAAACAGCTGATTGCTCTGCGTAAAAATCCTGACTACAAAGAGACTATCGTATACGGAAGAATGCTTCCGTATCTGAGGGAACAGAAAAATCTGATGGCATTTTTCCGAAAAAGTGAACAGCAGACGCTGCTCATACTGGCAAACTATCAGAAAGAACCGCAGGATGTATGCTTACCTGCTGATCAATTTCGCATCCTTGCGAACAATTACCCACAGCTGAATCTAAATGGCAATGTGGCTCAGCTTCAGGGATATCAGGCTGTTGTGCTTGAACTTTTATAAATAAGACGAAACCGCCAAACCAAATTTTATAAATGTTTTTATATTTATATAAAGAAACGAAACGAATCGCCACAGACAAAATCAATATCTGCGGCGATTCGTTTATAATTTTTTATTCCTGTTCCATTTCCTTTAAGATTTTTCTTGATTCTTAACGAAATATCATTTTCTCTCTAAATACACGCATCATTTCCCTTGTAAGACTAACGCCGTCATCCTCCGGCACCTCCTGCGCTACATGCCATTCTGCTACAGAAAGCTCTGTCTCATCAAGACGAATGGTATCGTCTCCGTCCACCTCACAGAAAAATCCCATCAGCAGTGTATCTGAAAATGACCATGGCTGGCTTTTATAGTAGCGGATATTTTTTACGCGAAGTCCAACCTCTTCCATCACCTCACGGCGCACGGTGTCTTCGATAGACTCACCAATTTCAGTAAATCCGGCAATCAGAGCATATTTCGTGTATGCCCTGCCTGCATATTTGGTTAGAAGAATCTTATCTTTATGTATCACGCCAACAATGACAGCCGGACATATCTTAGGATATTCTACCTGTCCACAATTCGGACAGTACAGCATACGCTCTTTCGTACTATGCTCTAGTGCACTCCCACAGCACGGACAATATCTCCTGCTTTTGTACCAGCTGGAAAGCTGCATTCCTGTCACGCCTGCAAATGCCATTTCCCGCGGCAACGCGGTACGCATGCGCTCCGGCTTTTCCCAAGAAAATCCCTGAAACACATCATCCGCTCTTTCCGAAAGGAATTCACCCGGCTGTCCGCGGAACAGAAAGTAAGTCACCTCATCAATCGAAAACAAGTACGTTTCTTTTCCTGCAAGCTCGGGAAAACAGCTGATAACCTGGGCATAAGTCAGAAAGGAAATCCGATCCTCCTTACAATTCACGAAAATCTCCCGCCCTCTGCAGCAGATCACCCGACTTTCTCCATCCGCTGCCGTCTCACAATATTCATTATGAAATCTATGCGTCCCTAAATCCTGAATCATACGGCATTCCTCTTACGCATTCCAGACAAAGCTTTCCGCAATTCCCTGACCGGCTTCCTGCGGTGTTTTCTCTCCCTGTGCCCTCAGCTGCTCTGCCTCAGTCCGGTACTCTTTCACTTCTACACAGAAGCAGCGATAATCACCAACTGCATAACAGTATATATTCCGGTAATCCTGTGCAGTATCATCAACCAGAAGAATATAGAGATAGTCCTTTGCATTCGTATAAACAGCGCTCGCACTGATTTGTGCATTGACATTGCTGTACAACAGATTATTCGTCAGCATATCGCGAAGCTGTTCATACTCAAGTACAGAATAGTTTGTATCAAGATAACTGCAGGCTATCGTCGAAGTCCCTTCCGTCCCTACATATCCATCCAGCTTATATACGGTTTTCTCCTCTGTGCTGGCAAAATCATCCACAGACCATCCCTCAGCAGACTTATAGCTTCCTGTTTTTTTCACAGCCTCTGTCTCTGGTGTATCCACTTCCAACGATGGCTCTTCATAAGATTCACCATCCATCATTTCCAAATCTTCTAATTCCCCTGGAACACCCTCTATCCAGTTTCCCGCTTCGTCAAAATAGCCGAAGCTCTCTGCTGCCGATACATGTACTCCTGAAAATCCCCCCACACGGAACACAAATCCTGCCAGCATAATCACGCCAATTAACCGTAACTTCTGTCTGTTCTTTTCCAACACTTTCATAAACACGATCTCCTGAATCCCTTTTCTGAACCATTTTCTGAAGTAATATCATAAATGATTTTTCTGAAATAATCTTCCGAATCAAACGATCACAATCCTTCAAATTATTTCCTTCTCTTTCCTAAGTATAATAGCAAACTTGCATTTTGTCACGAAAGGATTTCTTAATTTTGCCGCAAAAATTCCATATTATATATTTTATTTTATCAATAAAAGTTTCAGGGACAGGTGTGACTCGCATGAGTCATTCCTGTCCCTGTTTGGAACGATCTTCCCCACAATCATTGAAAGCCAGACAAAATACCTGCTCCTGGTATCCATTTGTCGTTTTTTCATAGGTGTATAATGTGCAAGCCCTTTTTCTGCCTCCGCATACCGTCCGAACGTCCGTCGGTCAGCCTTCCTTCGCGCGCGTTGGCAAGCTGAGAAATATCTCCCACATATTCACGCAGCTGCACAGCACTCATGTTTTCATAGTATTCTCTCATTTTTAGTTTCTCTTATCACGGAATCAGGCCAATACGCAGCACGGTCTCATCCTTGTCCCGTATCATGTCAAATCCCTTCTGTACATTCTCCAGCTTGATTTTGTGCGTGACAAAATCATGCAGGTCAATCTGTCCGGAAAGCGTAAAATCCAACATTTTTCTGTACGGAATCTCATTATAATCGTACTCATGTCCGGCAGTATAGATCACTCCTTCTTTGTCATGCAGCTGAAAGAAATCAAAAGCAAACGGTTTACAGTTGACTCCGAACATCCCGATTCTTCCCTGCTTTCGCATCCACTGAACACAGGAATTCATGGTAGACGGGATACCTGCAAAATCCACCACTGCATCAAACCCTTTTCCCCCGGACAGCCTGCTCAACTGTTCCTCATAGTCTGCCTGCGCAGGATCAAGCACCACGTCAGCGCCGTATTTTTTTGCAAGTATCCGCTTATATTCATTGATATCCACTGCAATGACCTGAGCAGCTCCTGCAATCTTTGCAAAAATAGTCCCCAGAAGCCCTGCACAGCCCTGGCCGATCAGGAGCACCTTATCTCCCATCTGCACAGTCTGTCTGATCAGTGCATAAGCACAGGCAGAGACTTCAAACATAGAAGCTGCCTCATAGCTGACCGTGTCCGGTATCTTAACCATTTCATTTTCCGGAATGGCTGCATATTCAGCCATCACGCCATACATTCCTTTGTAGGCCACCCGATCACCGACTTGAAAACGTCCCTTCAACAGTTCACCAACCTCTACAATCTGTCCGGCAGCCTCGTGTCCCAGAATAAACGGCGGTTTCTTGCCACAGTCATAGATTCCCTGCAGCATATGTGTATCTGTCTGGCTGCAGATATTAGCAATCTCCATTCGGACCAGCGCTTCATTCGCTTTTATCTGCGGAACCGGAACATCTTTTACAGCTAACTGATTATATTTCTCAACAAAAACTGCTCTCATAGTTTCTACCTTATACCTTTCTTCCTCTCATCTTTTCAACCTTCATGGTATCAAAGAAAACAGCGATCAGAATAACAATACCTTTTGCAATAGTTTGCCAATATGCATGCACATGCAGCATATTCAGGCCGTTATTCAAAAAAGCAATAACCAGTGACCCCAGCATAACTCCGCCGGCCGTACCAACGCCTCCATTAAAGCTGACGCCGCCCAGAACAGCTGCTGCGATCGCGTCACACTCATATCCGGTACCGGCTGTCGGCTGACAAGAATAGGTTCTCGAGCAAAGCACAATACCTGCCAGAGAAGCCAAGGTTCCCGTAAGCACGTATACGATCACAGTTACTTTTTTAACCTTGATACCGGAATAAACAGCCGCTGATTTATTGCCGCCGATCGCGTACATTCTTCTTCCGAATTTGGATTTGCTGAGAATAATAGCAGCAATAACAAGAACGATTAGAACAATAACAACCGGCACTGGAATCCCAAGAAAGCTGCCGGCACCGATCTTTGTAAAAGTGTCGTCGTAGCACATAATAGTTCGGCCATCGGTCAGCAGGTAAGCTGCTCCTCGGAAACACTGCTGCGTAGCCAGCGTAATGATAAACGGCGGGATATCGGTAAAAGCTGCCATAACACCATTGAGAAGCCCGCAAAAAGCTCCAAATACCAGAGTCACTGCAAGCGCTAAATAAATCGGAACCCCGTTGTTGATCATAATGACACATAACGCGCCGCTTAAAGCCAGTGAACTGCTGATAGAAAGATCAATACATCCTATGATTAATACCATTGCCATTGACATCGACAAAATCGCATTGGTGCTCGCCTGTCGTAAAACAGATAACACATTTGCACTGGAAAAGAACGAACTGCTGATCAGAGACAGCACAATACCCATCACGATCAGCGCGGATAGAATCATTGCATTCCGGCTGATGAAACGTCCGACTGGATTGTTCCGTGCAAAATTTCCCGTGTCACTTTTTTTCATTTCGATAACCTCCTGTGGCATAATGCATAATAGTTTCCTGTGTTGGTGTTTCCTCTGCTAGGTCAAATATCTTTACCAGCTTTCGTTCACACATAACTGCAATTTTTGAACTCAGATTCATAATTTCCGGCAGTTCCGATGAAATCATAATGATCGGCACACCCATTTCGGCAATCTTAACCATCAGATGATAGATCTCTGATTTCGCGCCTACATCTATTCCTCGGGTCGGCTCATCTAAAATAAGTACACTCGGTTCTGTTGCCAGCCATTTGGAGATAACCACTTTTTGCTGATTTCCTCCGCTCAGCTCAATTACACTCTGCTCCAAATTGGCCATTTTTATATGCAGCTGATTGATATATGAATCAAGCATCTTCTTTTCTTTTTCTTTATTACAGATCAGCTTTGAGATCAATCGATCGATCACAGTGATTGTCATATTAAAATTGATTGTATTCGTTAAAAACAGACCTTTGTCTTTGCGATCCTCCGGTACCATTGCAATGCCAGCTTTGATTGCCTCCTCTGGAGATAAGGCAGAAATCTTTTCCCCATTCAGCAAAATCTCGCCGGAATGAATCGGATCAATACCGAACAATGCCTCTGCCAGCTCAGTTCTGCCGCTTCCTACCAGTCCGGACAGTCCCAGAATCTCTCCCTTTCGAATCGAGAATGAAATATCCTTGACCCGGTCTGTTGTTAAATTCTTTACCTCCAGAATGACATCCCCCGGCTGTGCCCTGAATTCAGGATAATAGTCGGTGATCTCATGTCCTACCATACTGCGGATGATTTGATCGTAATTCGTGTCTGCAATGGACTCCGTCATAATATGGCATCCGTCACGCATGACTGTGATACGATCCGCAATTTCAAAAATTTCGTCCATTTTATGAGAGATATAAATCATCGCAATACCATCTTTTTTAAGCTGTCTAATCTGTTCAAACAACTTAGTGACCTCACTGTCAGTCAATGAAGAAGTTGGCTCGTCCATTACGATGATTCTTGCATTTGTAGAAAGTGCACGTGCAATCTCGACCATCTGCTGCTGAGAAATACTCAGCTCCTTTACCATTGTCTGCGGAGTAACCCCCCTGATTTCCAGTCTGTCAATCAGCTTTTGTGTTTCTTCATATGTTTTTCTGAAATTGACCAGTCCATATCCAGCGGAATGTTCTCTGCCCAGGAAAATATTCTCTGCAATAGACATATCCTGAACCAAAACGATCTCCTGATGGATAATAGCAATACCCAACTCCTTTGCAACCTCTACAGATGAAATATCCTGAAGCTTTCCGTCAACGTATATCTCCCCTGTATCCTTTGTGTAAATTCCGCCGAGAATCTTCATCAGTGTCGATTTGCCGGCACCATTTTCTCCAGCCAGAGCCCGAACCTCTCCTGGATAAAGAGATAAGTCAACATTATTCAGAACCTGGACACCAGAGAAACTTTTACTGATCTGCTTCATTTCCAAAATCTTGTGTTCGTTCATGTCGTGTTCTCCTCGTTTGAAGCACTGGGGCGGCAAAGCAACTCTTTGCCGCCCCAGTATGAGCATTACCCTCAAAGCACAGCCAAAATTAGTTCCAGTAATTTTTCAGTTCTTCGTAGTTTTCTTCTGTAACAACGGTGAAATTCAGTTCCGGCTTATCCGGAGTTGTACCGGTTTCAAGAATAGTAAGCGCATACTCAGAGGCGATATCAGCCATCTCACGCATTGGATAGATTGCAGTGGCATCCAGAGAACCATTTGCCATAGCTTTTAGCTCACCCTCGTACCCGTCAATACTAACAACAAAGGTATCCCCGCTCTTTCCTGCTGATTCCATAGCGGCTGCCACACCTACACCAATGTTTGTGTTCACACAAAAGACGCCCTTCAGTTCCGGATATTTCTGGAGGCAGTCCTCAGCAAATTTAAGGCCAGACTCAACAGCAACATCAAGACCATCAAACTCTTCTACTATATGAATTTCCGGATACTGGCTCAACGCATCTCGAAAACCGTCCGAACGGTTTGCACAAACGAAGGATGAATTAAACGTATACATAGCAACATCGCCTGCTCCACCCAGATCTTCAGCCATAATTTCACCAAGAGTATATCCCGCTGAATAATTATCTGCGGTGATATCACCCGCAATCTGATCAAGCAGTGAATCATCCAGGAACTGGCTTATATTCAGATACGGAATCCCAGCCGCATTGCACGCCTCAACAGCCGGCCGAATACCAATAGAGTCAACAGCTGCACAAATAATCATTTCAGCCCCCTGATTGATAATGTCTTCAATATCACCGATCTGAACTGCCTGATCCTCTTTCCCATCCAATTCTACTACCGAATATCCTGCTTCTGTCAGTCTCTCTGCGATCGTATCACAAAGCAGACGCAGTCCAATGTTCGAGTAATCTGATACGGATACGCCAACTAGTTTCTCACCTTCTGCAGCCTGTACGCAGAAAGCCGTCCCCATTGCCAGTCCCAATGTCACGATGGTTGTCATTGCTCTTTTCATTGTTTTTTTCATTGTTTTTTTCATTGTTTTTTTCATTGTTTTGTTTCTCCTTTTCTTATTTTTATTGTTTTATATCACATAATACCTGTACTTTGTTTTGTTTTCATTTCGAATACTTGTGTTTTTTTTCCTCTTTTGCTATACTATACTTACTGTAATTAATAATAAAATTTCCATTTAGGAGAAGATATGTTTGTAACTGAACGGCAAAATGAAATTCGCAAACAGCTATTGGAACATAAAAGGATCACAGTTTCTTCGCTCTCCAAACTGCTTCATGTAACAGAAGTTACAATTCGCAAGGATCTTGAACAGCTTGAACAGGAAGGCTTTCTGGTACGGCAGTTCGGCGGTGCAGTTCTGAAGGAATCCCCCGCTGCTTTACCCAAACAAACAGCACTGCAGCTTAGCTGTCCGGTCCCGCGTTCTCAAGAAAAGCTGAAAATCTCTGCACTTTGTACACAATATATCCAAAATGAAGACATCATCTTCCTCGGCGGAGATGACTTTGGCTGTTTTATTGCTGACGAGTTGAAAAAGAGCCGGCAACTTTCCCATGTAATTGTGATTACGAACTGCCTTTATATCACCGTGTGCCTGTCTTCCGTACCATTCGTTACGCTGTTCTCGCTCGGCGGACAGCTCTACAATGTCAACGGAATCCACGCCTACTATGGAACAGCTTCCGATCATTTCCTGGATACGCTGTACATTAATAAGGCATTTGTGGGCGTTGATGCGGTATCGTTCGAACAGGGCCTGATGATCTCCATCAACGAAATCACAAATCTGTATACGCATCTTAAAAAGCAAAGTGATGAAGTAATCTTTTTATTTGAATCTTCCAGATTCAACAAGCGTTCCTTGTATCATCTGGCAGATCTTTGTGAAGCACAGACCATCATAACTACGTCAAACATTCCCAATGGCTTTAAAAAGCATTGCTTTGATTCCGGGATTAAATTGTTTACCGCTTTCGAAAATGACCTTGATCAGCCGATCATTCAGGAGGAATAACATATGGATTTAAAAACCCACAGCAGCATTTTTTTCCGGAATATGTCCTTTTCTTTTACTGACCAAACGATTTTCACTGATTTCAATCTGGAGATACTTCCCGGTGAAGTACACTATCTGCTCGGACAGAACGCTGCCGGCAAAAGTACCCTGGTCCGAATTTTGTCCGGTCTGCTTCCTTTTCAGAACGGGACAATTACCATTGGGGATACTGTCTATCATCCGGGTGCTCTCATTCCCGCAAAAAAACACAGAATTCATACGATTCGTCAAAATGTCGGCTTGTTTGATAATATGACAGTATTCGACAATATCTATGTCTATTGCATGGACGCCCGTTCCCAGAAGTCTATCCGTTCCCTTGCCATGAAATTTCTGGATGAATTTCAGGTAAGTTTCGAGCTTGATACTTTTGTCAGTGCTCTCTCTCTTGCCGAAAAACAACTAGTCGAAATGATGATTGCTTACATCATCATGCCAGATATTCTGATCTGGGATGACGGCGGATTTGACATTCATGGAATACATATGCACCAGTTCAATCTGTTCCTGAACAAGCTGAAACAGGAAAAAATCACTTTACTCTATTTTTCACATCAAATTTCAGAAATCGTTTCACTGGCAGATCGTATTACCATTATCTGTGGAAAAGACCGTTATCTGACGCTTGATCAATCCGACTTAAATACGAAAGATATTGCCAGCTACATGTACGGAACCAATATTCGAAAACTCGCCTATCCCAGGTTTCCCGGACATTCCGTTCCGTGCGAGGACCTTTTGACAGTCACTGATCTTACCACCAGAAATCACACTTTATCTGGGATCAGCTTCACGCTGCATGCCGGTGAAATCCTAGGTATCGCAGGAGCAGCCGGTTCAGGCAGAACCCAACTCACGCAGGCTCTTATTGGTGTCAATCCGCTGAAAAGAGGAACGATCTACTCTCATTCCAGTGGCAGTCTGATCTTTAATCCTGCACAGGCAGCGAATGAACACATCGGTTACATTTCCGACGAGCCTCAGAAAAACATTTTCCCGGCAATGGTTCCGACTTCCAATATTACAATTTCCGATCTGAATGCTGTTTCAGATTTATCCTTTGTCAATGGTCAAAAGGAGCTGAAAATCGGTAATCACTATTTAGCTCTTTTGAACATCTCTGAAGCCGATAAACCACTTCATAAATTCAGCTTCGGCGAACAACAGAAGATTATTCTGGCAAGGCTCCTGTTCAGCAACACAAGAATCATCGTTGCTGATGAACCAACCAAAATCCTCGATTCCTACTCAAAGGTCGACATTTATAATCTATTCAATTCCTACGTGTCCAAAAGAAACGCGCTCCTGCTGTGTTCCTCTGATTTCTCAGAGCTGGCAGGTATGTGTGACCGGGTACTGATCCTGCAAGACGGCAAAATTAGCGCAGAACTGTGTAAGCCACAACTTTCAGAATATGCGATTGCCATGTCCGTTTATCAAGAAAAATTGAAATTCAGCGAAACTTCAACCATTTGACTTCTCAGACCGGTTTGATCGAATCTGCGCGATTGAACCGGTCTGACTGTTTACCAGTTCTGTTTTTTAACCCATCTGTTCATCTTTATCAGTCAATTGGTGTTAGGCCAATACGAAGAATACTCTTATCACCTGCTGCAATCAGGTCAAGTCCCTTCTGGACATCCGTGAACGGGAATTTGTGAGTAACAAATTCGTCAAAGTTGATCAGACCCTTCTGCTGAAAATCAAGCATCTTTATGTATGGAACCTTGTTGTATGCATATTCGTGACCGGTAGAAATCAAACGTGCAAACTTACAATGGAACTCCAGGAAATCAAACGGAACCGGTTTGCAGCATACACCGAACATACCAATCGTTCCCTGGCAGCGTACACAATAAACCGTCTGCTGCATGGGCTCACATTCACCGGAAAACTCCAGCACTACATCAAAGCCCTTGCCATCGGTGAGTCCTTTTGACTCTTTGACAACATCAATAGCATTGGGATCAAGCGCCAAGTCTGCGCCGTAACGCATGGAACGCTCCCGCTTAAATTCTGACGGATCTGTAACAATGATCTGTGTTGCACCCGCCAGCTTTGCAAAGATCAGACCAAAGGTGCCTGCACAGCCCTGGCCAGAGATCAGGACATGGTCGCCAGGTTTTACACACTGTCTGACCAGAGAGTATGCACACGAGGAAACCTCCATCATTGCCGCTGCTTCAAAAGAGCAGTTATCCGGAATCTTAAACATCAGATCCGGAGTATGCGCCGTATACTCTGCCATAACGCCGGTTTCGCCCTTGTATGCTACCCGGTCGCCCGGCTTAAATCCCGTAACATTCTTGCCTACCTCAACAACGGTTCCGGCTGCCTCATGGCCCAGATACGCAGGGAACGGATTCGCAGCCGGATAGATTCCCTGGATAATGTGGGTATCTGTCTTGGAACAGATGCAGGCGATCCCCATCTTGATCAGAACCTGATCATCGTTGATCTTTGGGATTGGAACCTCTTTCACTACAACTTCATTTACTTTTTCTACAAATACACATTTCATTCTTTCTCACCTCATAAAAACTACACATTCATCTGATCACTCAGATCACACAGCGAATCATTCAATGACTGGTAGAACCCGTACTGATGATTATATTTTTCCACAGCCTCCGGATTCGGAGCAATGACTGCTTCAATCTCATGCAGCTCGTCAATTCGGTCAAAGTCTTCCCACAAACCATAGCCAACGGCCGCACAGGCTGCTGCACCAAGAGCAGCTGCCTGCTGATCAATATTTGATTTCAGAACCGTAGCACGATAGATATTTGCATAAATCTCACACCAGAGCGCGCTCTTACTGCCTCCGCCGACCAGAAGAATATCTTCCTCAATGTCAGTCAGTTCGCGAATCTTATCCAGACATGCACGCTGTCCGAATGCGATACCCTCCATAGCGGCGCGGATCATGTCCGCACGGGTATGTGAAAGATCCAGTCCTGCATATCCTCCGCGGACATTGGCGCTCTTATCCATCGGCATGCCGCCGCCCAGACTTGGATTGAAAATCATACTGTCTGCACCAGTTGCGCCTTCCGCCTCTTTTCCCATCAGATCGTAAACATCCTCACCACTCTCATCAGCCTGCTTCATCAGATCTTTACAGAGCTGGTCGCGAACCCAGCGAAAGCTTGTTCCGCCGGAAGTAATACAAAGAGCGGATGCATAATACTCAGGGACCACATGTGCAAAAACATATGGGCGTGATGTCTGTTCCAAAAGAGGCGCTTTACTTGACACTGCAATCCAGCAGCATGAACCAAGGCTATTGTAAACTCTTCCCTCGCGAAAAGCTTTTGCCCCAAGCGCCATGCAGGAATTATCTACGCCTCCGGCTACAATTGAGGTATTGGCAGAAAGCCCCAGCTCTGCGGCCACTTCTCCTCTGATCTTGCCAATCACCTGTGTGGATGGTACTACTTCCGGGAAAATCTCTGCCGGAAGTCCCATGGCCTTGATCAGTTCATCAGAATAGTTCCACGCTTTCAGATCCCATACGCCATAGCCGGATGCATACGAAGGGTCCGTTGCCAGGCGCCCCGTCAATTTGTAATTGACATAGTCCTTTGTTCCGATCACTTTATCAATCTGCTCAAACATAGCCGGTTCTTCATCCCTGTACCAAAGGATTTTAAAAGCTGCATACATTGCCGGAGTAAATCCGTTGCCAGTCAGCATATACCAGTCTTCTTCCGCATACCGGGAAAACACCTCATTTGCCTGTTTCACTGCTCTGGTATCTGACCAGATTGGAGTTCTTTCACGAAGCAGCCCGCCGTCTTTGCCAATCGGAACAGCGCCGAGGCTATGTCCGGAAATACCGCAGCATACAACCTCTTCCGGATTAATGGACGTACTCCTGAGTAGTCTCTTCGTGCTTTCCTTTACAGCCTCCCACCAGTCATCCGGACGCTGTTCATGCCAGCCCGGCTGTGGATAATATGTATCGTATGAAACAAATTCCGATGCCAGACACATTCCGGATTCGTCATACAAAGAAGCCTTATTTCCGCCAGTCCCTAAATCCCAGCCAATGATTTTTCGCCCCATTACCCTCCATCCTTTCGTTCATTATTCTTCTGTATTCAAAAATAACTGCCCGTCTTTTGCACGCACGCAGGCCTCCTCCAGAATAGCCTTAGAAGAACGGGTGCCGCAGCGGACAACTCCCAGAGCCATAATGGCCAGACAGTCATCCAGGGTCTTTACACCGCCGGCTGCCTTAACCAGCATGCCGTCTGCATGATCGACCATAATCTTCAGATCAGGAAGCTTTGCACCGGAGCCTGCGTAGCCTGTTGAGGTCTTAATAAAATCAGCGCCGGCTGCCTTTGCAATCTCGCAGGCTTTTACAATCTGCTCATCGGTCAGATAATGATTCTCAAAAATCACCTTCAGCTTCGCATTTCCCTCATGTGCAGCTGCAGCCACTTCTGCAATATCTCTGGCGACATAATCATATTCACCGCTCAAAAAACGACCGATATTCATGACCATGTCTACTTCAACTGCCCCTTTGTTTACAGCATCAACGGTTTCAAATACCTTTGTTTCCGTTGTACAGGTCCCGTGCGGGAAGCCGATAACTGTTGTCGGAAGTACCTTGGTTCCCTCAAGTTCCTTGCAGACAATCGGCAAATCAGACGGTCTGACACAGACAGATACTGTTTTGTATTCCTTAGCCAGGGTACAGCCCTCTACCAGTTCGCTGACTGTAATATCCGGGCGCAGCAGAGAATGATCCAATACATCGGCTACATCCTGTACTGTAATTTTCTTTTTCATTTCCCGTTTCCTCCTATAAATTAAGCATTGCCTTCCAAGCTTCATGTGTCGCATGGTATACCTTGCCAGCCTTAATGCAGTCGCCGACACATACTGCGTTCGGAAGTTTCCTGAACGCACTTACCTGCTCACTGTCTGCTCTCAAACCGGTAGCTAAAATAACTGCCTCGGCCCGGACTTCTTTTGTCTCCCCATTCTCATCCAAATAAAGAATCCGCTCTTCTTCAATTGCAGAGGCTCTGCAGCCAAGCAGCACTTTAACACCATTCTGCTCCAGCTTGTCTGCCAGGATCTGTCTGGCAACAGGGTCATGCTCTGGTGCGATTGCATCGCGCATTTCCAGAACAGCCACACCCTTTACCTTCTCTCCAGAAAGGTGCAGTGCGGTCTCTGCGCCAACCATACCTCCACCGATCACCGCAACATATTTATCCTTCATCTGCTCTGTATCGTAACAATCCGGCTTGATAGCACGCTCCACCCCCTTGATTGGCGGAACAATATAGTTCGAACCGACTGCAACAATGACGTGATCAAACTGCATATTCTGTATTTCTTCTGCGCTTACCCTTCTGTTCAGGCGAACGTTGACATTCAGCTTTTTCATCTGACGAATCTGCCATTCCATAAATCTCCTGAGCCCGGCCTTGAATGCCGGAACACCGGCTTCATTCAGATGTCCGCCGAGCCGGCCGCTGCTTTCAAACAGAACCATCTCATGTCCCTGCAATGCACCGATCCGGGCACATTCCATACCAGCCGTACCTCCGCCGACTACAATGATCCTTTTTTTCTTTTTGGCCTTCTTCAGCTGATATTTTTCTTCCTGTCCTGCCGCAGGATTTAACTCACAGCGAACCGGAAGTCCTTTCAGCATACGTGAAAAACATCCTTCATTGCCGCGGCAGCACGGTCTGATGTCCGCTGCCTCTCCACTGCTTAACTTATTGGGCCAATCCGGATCTGCAATAAACGCACGCCCAAAAACAGCTGCATCAAAGCAATCCTGCTCCAAACATTCCTCACCGGATTTGTAATCCAGCGCTCCAACGCCAAACACGGGCACCAAATCTTTGATCTCCTGATATACATTTCGGATTTGTGAAGCTAACGTAGGCGCATCCACATAACACGGAGTGATCATCACCTTGCCGCAGGTTTCGCTGAATCCTGCCGAAAGATTAATATAGTCCACATACGGCGCAATCAGCTTTGCTGTCTCTGCCGCCAGCTCCTCCGTCATTCCGCCCTCGAGGCCATCCGAAATATTCATTCTGACTCCAAGAATAAAATCGCAGTCAACATTCTTCCTTGCTTTTTTCAACACTTCGATCAGAATACGCGCGCGGTTTTCCACGCTGCCGCCATACTGGTCCTCTCTTTGATTTCTTAGAGGTGACAGGAAAGAGCTCAGAAGGTAGCCATGTGCCGCATGGAATTCAACACCATTGAAACCCGCCCAACAGGCTCTTCGGGATGCCTGCGCAAAGCTGTCTTCAATCTCTCCAATCTGTGCCTCTGTAAGAACCTGATATTCTTTTCCAGCAGAAGGTGCCGTATACAGCGACGGATACAAGACTGGGCTGTTATTTGCCGCCGGATTTGCCTGCGGACCGCCGTGTGACAGCTGCATGATAGCCAAAGCCCCCTCCTCCCGTATCGCATCAGCCAGCAAACTCTTGCCTGCAATCATATGATCACTGTAAAAACCAGAAGAAATAATTCCTGAACGGCTGGAAAATTCATCAATATATGTATTCTCAATAATGACTGCACCCGCCCCGCCGTGTGCTCTCGCCTTATAATATTCGATCATTTCTTTGCTCACGCCGCCATCTGGCATATTCAGCCTGGCTTCCATCGGAGCCATAACGATGCGGTTGCGCATGACCGTGTTTCTGATTTTAATCTGCTCCAATAATAAATTATTTCCCAATTGTTCTCACCTCAGTTATCTCTTATTACAGGTCCATTCAATTGCATTTTTCAAAACCTTTCTGAAGGATTCGTTGCCGAATGCAACTCCATCATGTCCGAGAGACATCGCAAATACGCGGGACTGCTTATAACTCTTGGCCCATGCCAAAGTCTTGATACTCTTTTCACAGGTTGTGCTGAGAATAATGTCGCAATCCTCACCAGCATCCTGCAGCAGGAAGGTTTCATCAATCATATTCCAATCTTTCAGGCCTTCTGCAATCGGATGATTCGGTTCAGCTACATGAATGTCAACATTTACACCGCCAAAGTAATCAAAACGGCGATCTGGAATACTCAGCAGATCATTCCAGCCCGACCATTCCGGATGGGAGAGAATCGCATGATGCAATACAACGATACCCTGGCCGCTCTCACCGATTTTAAAGAGCGTCTCACCGACCTTCTTATGGCCGCCAGCAAAGGTTTCCTCCGGATCAGGAGTTTCCATGGACATATTGTAGAATACAAATCCATCATACTGGTCGTTAATTCCAGAATAATCATACTGATAATTGTTCAGCAGCATGGGAACCACTTCTATTCCCTCCATCTCATCAAACATTTTCTTGAATGAAATCTCATCAAACGGATGCATATCCAAGATTAAACCAATTCTTAATTTCTTCTCCATTTTTTTCCTCCATTTTCTTCCTTTTACCAATCAAAATTATGTGGATCTCCTTCGTACAGGTTCTGATTTAAAGCGTCAATTGCCGCCATCTCCTCTTGTACAAGTTCAAAATCAAACAGTTGCGTATTCTGACGGATCAAATCCTCATCTGTTGCCCCAGGAATCGGAATCACTCCATTCTGGATATCCCAGCGGAGTGTGATTTGGGCCGTTGTTTTTCCGTATTTTTCAGCAATTGTTTCAAGTACTGGATCGTTCAGAATCAGGCCCCGATGTAATGGGCTCCAGGCCATAACTGCAATATCATTTTCTTTGCAGAAGTGAATCAGTTCTTTGCGTGTATTATACGGATGTACCTCAATCTGATTGATCATTGGCTTGATTCTGCAAGAAGCAAACAGTGACTCCAACTGATCAATTTCAAAATTGCTGACCCCGATCGAACGTGCCATGCCCTTCTCGTAAAATTCTTCCATGTACTTCCAGGATTCAATATATTTCCCCGGAACCGGCCAGTGGAGCAGATATGCATCAACATAATCTGTATCCAACTCTTTCAGGCTGTACTCAATCGCTTCGCGCTGTGTTCCCTGACGCATATTGTCGTTCCACATTTTTGTAAGAACAAAAATATCCTCACGGGCGATTCCGCTTTCACGCATCGCCTGCCCGACCTCCCCCTCATTTTCATAGCAGGTCGCTGTATCGATCAGACGAAATCCATTTCTAAGCGCTTTTTCAACCGCACCAACGGTATATCCCGCATATGGCTTACGCTCAACTGTACAAGTACCAAAAGCCAGGCACGGAATCTGAACACCATTGACCAATGGTTTTTTTGTTGTCATATCAATCATACCTGAATTCCTCCTTTCTCCAGTTTGTTTTATTAGCTTTGGAAAAGCTCTGTCAGCTTCGCATCACTGGCAAATACCGGAATGTATTCCAGTGGCGCCGCGCACTCGATCGTCTGGCCGCCGTCAAAACGTTCCTTCGTATAAACATTGACCCAGCTGCGGCCTGACGGCAGGTAAACCGTTCTGCTTCGGGCGCCTTCATCCATGATCGGTGCGACCAGAAGATCGTCGCCAAACATGTATTCATCCTCGACGCTCCAGCAAAAAATATCTTCAGAAAAATCCATAAACAGCGGCCTCATCGGCGGAATTCCCGTCTTATGTGCCTGATCCATGGCAGTCATCACATACGGACGAAGTCTTTCTCTGAGCAGAACCATGTTTTTAAGAATCCCGTAGTTTTCCTCGCCAAAGCTCCAAAGCTCGTTCGGACCGCAGGACTCTACATCAAATAAACCAGAATCCGCTACCTCTTCCACTTCACCAGATGGCGCGTCAAGCGGTTTTCTGTGTCCATGAAGCCGAAGAACCGGACAGAACACACCGTACTCAAACCAGCGGACCAACAGTTCTCTGAAAGAAGCCGACTGCGTATCACCGCCGTAGAAACCGCCAATATCCGTGGTCCACCAAGCCATACCTGAAACAGCCGCGTTGAGCCCGGCTTTGATCTGCAGTTTCAGCATCTTGAAGTTGCTCTGAATATCGCCGGACCACAAGACAACCCCGTATTTCTGGCATCCCGCCCAGGCACATCTCGTAAGATTGATTACATCTTTTATTCCCGACTGAATCATTCCCTCATAGAAGCCCTGTGCTGCGGCCACTGGATAATAATTGCCGACCTCCATACTGCTTCCAAGATAGTGTCTGTAATTATCGAAATCGTAGAAAGTATATTCTGGTTCAGTCTCATCCAGCCAGAACATTCGGATGCCATACGGGTCCAGATAATTCTCTTTGATTCGGTCCCAGACAAAGGCACGTGCTCCTGGATTCATGGCATCGTAATGAACCGGTGAGCCAAGGCAGATATAATTCGTCCGAACCCCACGGTCACTTTGAATCAGATAACCATTTGCTTTCATTTCTGCATAGTTCTCAGAACGGGGTTCAACAGTCGGCCATACGGAAACCATCAGCTCAATTCCCATACTGTGCAATTTTTCCACCATAGCTTTCGGGTCCGGCCAGTTTTTCTTGTCAAACTTCCAGTCACCCTGCTGCGGCCAATGAAAAAAATCAATCACAATAACCGACAACGGAATCCCTCGCTTTACATATTCGCGTGCAACACTAAGCAGCTCATCCTGTGTCTTATAACGAAGCTTGCATTGCCAGAAACCGGCTGCCCATTCCGGGAATTTTGGGGCTCTTCCGGTAACTTCTGTGTATCTGGAAACGATCTGTGCCGGAGTTTCCTCTGTAGTTACCCAGTAATCAATATCTGTGGATGCTTCTGCAATCCACTCCGTCATATTATTGGCAAAGGTAACGCTGCCATAGCCTGGATTGTTCCAGAAAAACCCATAGCCACGATTGGATACAACAAACGGAATCGTTGCCTGAGAATTTCTCTGCGCCAGTTCAAACCGACATCCTTTCAGATCTAGTTGAGAAATCTGATGCTGCCCAAGTCCGAAAAATTTTTCTCCCTCATATGCCTCCAACCGAAGGGTACATTTCGACAAACGTTCACCTAAATGCCTTCTAATCTCATGCCCGTAATACATGAGCGGAATATGGTTAGCCGGATCATCCCTTGTCTGCCACTGCTCCGCAAACAGCAATTCACCAGAAGCCTTATAAAAGGACAATGCGCCAAACTCATCCATCTTTGCTGTCAGATTTCCATTGGTAACTGTAAATCCCTTCTCATTGACCTCAATCTCTGGTTCGAGCTCCGCTACCTCAATCAGCGCCCAGTCTCTTGGGGAAAAATCCGGTTCTTTTGTAATCCGTACTCTAAAGCTGTTCTGACCATACGTCTCAATTCGCATGAGCTCTGTATCATAACGCCAGCAAAGAGCATTTCTCTCCTTCCAGGTAATTCCTTTCATTCTTTCTTTTCCTTTCGATTATTTTTGTTTTTATTTTGTTTGTTTTCGATTATATATTGTGTACATAAATGTGTCAATCTCTTTCGTTTACTTTTGTTTGTTTTCTATTTTTTGTACAATTTTTCGTTTCAAATTTTGTGTATTATTATTTACGTATCTGCCCCCCCCACTTTGTGTCTTGATCTATGATTGCCCAAATAAAGGAATCATTAAAAGAATGGAATAAATAAGAAAAAATAAATGATGTTAGAAAAGGTGATATTGCCATTTCTGAAAATTTATTACAAAAAAAGAGTAGATTATACATTTGATGTATAATCTACTCTTTAAAGAACTTGTGTATTTAGCTTAACTTATTGACATTGATTTCCCAACAGACCCTTGTCCAAACTATTTTGCATAATCAACAACACGACTTTCACGGATTACGCTGATCTTAATCTGACCAGGATATTCCAGCTCGGCCTCAATCTGCTTCGCAATATCTCTTCCCAGTAGTACCATATCAGAATCATTTACCTGATCCGGAACTACCATTACCCGAATTTCTCTACCTGCCTGAATAGCAAAGGATTTCTCAACACCCTTAAAGGTATTTGTAATATCTTCTAACTGTTTTAATCTGTTTGTATATGTTTCAAGTGTTTCACGTCTTGCGCCCGGACGAGCTGCTGAAATCGTATCCGCAGCCTGAACGATGCAGGCAATCAGTGACTCCGCTTCAACATCACCATGATGGGACTCAACCGCATTGATCACGGTCGCCGACTCTTTATACTTCTTACAAAGATCAGCGCCGATCTGAATATGGGAACCTTCTATCTCATGGTCAATGGATTTGCCGATGTCATGCAATAATCCAGCACGTTTGGCCATTCTTATATCAACACCAATCTCTCCGGCAAGAAGCCCGGAAAGCTGCGCCACCTCAATGGAATGCTTCAGAGCATTCTGACCATAACTTGTCCTGTATTTCATACGACCAAGCAAACGCACCAGTTCAGGATGGATACCATGTACACCTACCTCAAGTGTCGCGGATTCTCCTTCCTCACGGATTATTGTTTCAACTTCTTTCTGTGCTTTTTCCACCATTTCTTCAATTCTGGCCGGATGGATTCGACCATCAACAATCAGTTTTTCAAGCGCAATCCTTGCGACTTCTCTTCTGATTGGATCAAAGCCTGACAAAATAACAGCTTCCGGAGTGTCGTCAATGATCAAATCCACGCCGGTCAGTGTTTCAAGTGTACGGATATTCCGGCCTTCCCGACCGATAATCCTACCCTTCATTTCGTCATTTGGCAACTGCACTACAGAAATCGTAGTTTCTGCTACGTGATCAGCAGCACATTTCTGAATCGCTGTAACCACATACTCTTTTGCTTTTTTGTTTGCTTCTTCTTTTGCCCTGCTCTCAAGCTCTTTATAGAGCTTGGCAGTGTCAATTTTTACTTCATCCTCAACAGTTTTTAAAAGATATTCTTTTGCTTGTTCAGAGGTAAGTCCTGAGATTCTTTCGAGTTCCTGGAGTCTTTGTCCACGAAGCTTTTCTGCCTCTGCGTTCTTTTTCTTCAGCTCTTCTTCTTTTGCTGTAAGACCTGATTCCCTGCGTTCCAGAGCTTCGGCTTTCTTGTCAACACTTTCTTCCTTTGACAATACCCGCTTCTCATAGCGCTGCAATTCTGTCCGGCGTTCTCTCGTCTCTTTTTCCAACTCATTCTTTGTCTTCAAAGATTCTTCCTTCGCTTCGAGAAGTGCCTCACGCTTTTTTGTCTCTGCAACCTTCAATGCATCATCAATAATCTGTCTTGCCTTTTCCTCAGCACTGCCAAGTTTCGCTTCCACTACATTTTTTCTGTAATTTATAGCAACAAGAACGGATATCGGTACCGCAAGAACCAGTGTAATCACGACAGCAATACAGGCCATCATTACTGTTCCAGGCACAGGAGCACCTCCTTATTCAATTTTCATTGTCCGTAAACAACAGTTCAATTCTATACTGTTTTGTTACTTATGTCAAGTAATTGTGCTCCTGTTTTAAAATTTTCGTCAACAATTCAATCAAAATTCCGTATTTCTTTCTGTATTGCCGAAATACTGTAACCTCTTCGTGCTAAAAAGCGATATATTCTCTCTGTTTCCTTGCGGTCCGCCTGTTCAGAAGAATATCCCTTTTTTTCCAGCCAGTTTCGTATCTGAATCCCTTCATCCGGACAGTCAATCTGTTCTTTTGCCGCTTCAATATCCTCTTTTGAGATACCTTTCTGATACAACTCCTGCTCCAGCTGGCGCATACTCTTACTGTCACTTCGATATTCTATATAATTGGCTGCGTAACGCACATCGTCAATATAATGATACTGCTTTACATAAGAAACAGCCAGAGTGATGATATCTTCCGGATAAAAAAGCGTCCTGAGCTTTCTACGAACCTGTTCCTCTGTCCGATCCGAATTCTGCAAAAAATGCATAGCGCAAAGCTTTGCGCGCTTCGGAAGAAGCTCCTGCAAAATCTCCGTTTCCGCCGCTTCCCGCAGTACTCCTGCTTCCCGAATGTCATAGTGATCCAACTCTTTTCCATAAAGCGGAAACTGAAAATCATCCTCCAAAACCACCAGATATCTTCCGCCTGTCAGCTTTCTGATCTCACAAATCTGTCTCATGCTTCTATCATTTTATGCTTTTATTTTTTATACTTTTACTATTTTATCAACTGCTGCTTTTGTCACGTCATCCGTATTTATACCATGCCACCTGCTGTCTTTGTGTCTCTGTTTGGCTCTGCTGCCGTATTTCCCGCACCGTTTTCATCTTCGGCTGCGTCCTCTGCTTCGATCAGGCCACAATGCTCGCGCACCTTTCGGTCAACTTCTGCCATCATCTCCGGATGCTCTTTTAGATAAGTCTTAGCGTTCTCACGCCCCTGCCCGATCTTCTCGCCATTGTAAGCATACCAGGCTCCGCTTTTGTTGATAATATTATTATTCGCTGCAAGATCAAGAACATCTCCCTCTCTTGAAATACCTTTTCCGAACATAATATCAAATTCTGCTTCTTTAAAAGGCGGTGCAATCTTATTTTTCACTACTTTTACACGGGTTCTGTTTCCAATGACTTCTCCGCTCTGCTTCAGGGCTTCAATCCGGCGTACATCCAAGCGAATGGAAGAATAAAACTTTAACGCACGGCCACCGGTCGTCGTCTCTGGATTACCAAACATGACTCCTACTTTTTCGCGCAGCTGATTGATAAAAATAACGCTGCAATTTGACTTACTGATAATACCTGTAAGCTTTCGCAGTGCCTGGGACATCAGACGTGCCTGAAGGCCCACATGCGAATCTCCCATATCGCCGTCAATTTCCGCCTTCGGAACCAGCGCTGCCACAGAGTCCACAATAATAATGTCCACAGCTCCTGAGCGAACCATAGTCTCCGTAATTTCCAAAGCCTGCTCTCCATTATCCGGCTGGGAAATATAAAGATTGTCAATATCTACCCCTATATTTTTCGCATATACCGGGTCCAATGCGTGCTCTGCATCAATAAATCCCGCAATACCGCCCCGCTTCTGTACCTCGGCAACCATATGCAATGCCACTGTCGTCTTACCGCTGGACTCCGGACCGTATATCTCCACAATCCTGCCCTTCGGAACACCTCCAAGCCCAAGTGCAATATCAAGACTGAGTGCGCCGGTCGACACTGTCTCTATATTCAAAGCTGCTCCTTTATCTCCAAGCTTCATCACGGAACCTTTACCAAACTGTTTCTCTATCTGCGCAAGCGCAGCGTCTAATGCTTTCAGCTTCTCATCCTGTGCCATATCTTTCCCTCCATCGAACTAACGTTCGTATTTTCTTGTTCCATCGTAGTATAAAAACAGCAAAATGTCAAGCGTTACTTAATAAAATTTTCCTGACATCATAACCCACTTTTCCTGAATCATCCTCAACGCACTTTCTTTTTTTATTTTATACATCTCATATTGTATATAAAAACTTTCTATTTGTCAATACAGCAAAAACCATTACTTGAACAAATGAAACAAAGTTCTGTTTCCATTCTACACCTTTAAAATCGACTCCTTCAAAAACTGCTCGAACAAAATTAATCTGCCCTTTTCATAAAGCCGTTTTTTTACTTTTACCTGATTAAAAACTCTTTTCCAATGTCAGCGCCCTGGTAACAGATACAAAATAAGGGGTGACTTCTTTGCTTGGAACCCCGTTTTTGTGCCTGTTACCAGGGCGTGTCCTATTCGCAGCAACGTTCCATCTATCTTTCCTCATGCAACAAAATACCGCTGCCTGAGACCCAAACTATTCAGTCGCATCAGACAACGGTAATCTTTTTCATACCGGTATATACCACGCTTCTTCTCAGAAGAATATTTTTCTCACATCGTTGAACATGACAACCACCATGGAAACCAGGAGCAACATCAGACCTGCAAAATGTATCTTTGCTTCTGTCTCCGGATTCACACGTTTTCTTCGTATCGCTTCAAGCAGCAAAAATACAAGCCGGCCTCCATCCAGAGCAGGAATCGGCAGAAGATTCATAACTCCAAGGTTCGCTGTCAGCAAAATCGCGACATTCATCAGATTCAGCCAGATATACAACAGACCATCTGATTTACTCTCCTCATACGTATCTCCGATCACATCTACAACACCTACCGGACCGGAAACATCGTTGAGATTCACCCCGCCGTGCAAAAGCATTTTCAGACTCTGTATCGTCAGATCAATCCAGTAATACACCTCATATGCGCTGTATTTGACGGTTTCCATCACATTCGTTTTATGCCTGTAATTGACACTTCCTGAAATTCCATACTTGTAGCCCTGCTGCGTCATGACCGGCTCCACCGTTGTGGTGTAAGTCTGACCATCCCGTTCATACTCAAACACCACCGGTTCTCCTTCATGAAACATGGAATAATTCTGCACTTCACGATACAGACGGATGCTCCGGCCATTCATCTTCGTGATCCGATCACCGGCCTGCAATCCGGCCTCCTGCGCCGGCATTCCCTCGCTTACTCCCAACAGAATCGGAACATCGTAACCTATATTGCCAATAATAAACAAAGAGAGCACAAATGCAAGAAGGAAATTAAAAACCGGCCCTGCCACAATCACTGAAATTCTCGCCCACACGGATTTACTGCCAAAGGTTCCCTCACCGTCCTCGTCTTCATCCTCTCCCAACATCATACAGGAGCCTCCGAACGGAAGAAGTTTCAGAGAATACCTCGTACCGCCCCACTCATGACTCAGAAGTCGTGTTCCCATACCCAGGGAAAATTCCACAACCGTAATTCCATTGAGTTTTGCAAACAGAAAATGTCCCAGCTCATGTATGATAATAATGACGCTGAACACGAGAAGTGCTATAAGAATCTTCAATCTACCACCTGCTTTCAATAAATTCGTATACGCTCTGTTCCGTATCAAGAATCTGATTCACATCCGGGTGTTCTATTACCCGGTGACAGTCCATGCAACAACGTATGATTTCATAGATCTGCACAAAACCAATCTTCTGCTTTAAAAATTTGCTCACTGCACGTTCATTTGCCGCATTGAATACAGTTGGCATCGAGCCTCCTATTCTGGCCGCCTCAAACGCATATGCCAGTCCCTTAAAGGTCTCAGTATCCGGATTCTCGAACGTAATGCTCCCGAGTTTTGCAAAATCCAGCCGTTCTCCGGCCAGATAACGACGCTCCGGATAATAAAGTGCATACTGAATTGGCAGTTTCATATCCGGAGTCCCAAGCTGAGCCATTACTGCTCCGTCCTGAAACTGAACCATCGAGTGAATTACACTCTGCGGCTGAATGACTACCTGAATCTGATCTAGCTCCGTGCCGAACAGCCATCTGGCTTCCATTACCTCCAGCCCTTTATTCACCATACTGGCAGAATCAATCGTAATCTTCTGTCCCATTGCCCAGTTCGGATGCTTCAGCGCATCTGTAAGCCCTACATTCTGCAACTCTTCCCAGCTCTTTGTCCGAAATGGCCCGCCGGATGCCGTAAGCAGAATTTTATCAATCTGTCTGCCATTTTCGCCGTTTAAGCACTGAAAAATGGCGCTGTGTTCACTGTCCACCGGCAGAATCCGAATACCGCATTCTTTTGCCAGTGGCATAATAATATGCCCTGCTGTCACCAGAGTTTCTTTATTCGCAAGAGCAATGTCCTTCCCTGCGCGTATTCCTTCTATTGTCGGCAAAATTCCGATCATCCCGACAATCGCTGTCACCAGAACTTCCGCTTCCTCACACACGGCGACCGCCTTCAGTCCGTCCATCCCGGAGAGAACTGTAACCTGCATATCAGCAACGGAAAGACGAAGCTGTGCCGCATCCTTTTCCTCCCATACCGCAGCAAGCCTTGGCTTAAATTCTCGGATTTGCTGCTCCAGAAGTTTTATATTTCTGCCTGCGGCCAATGCTGCCACACGAATATCCCCATTTGCACGGACTATTTCCAGTGTCTGCGTACCGATCGACCCTGTAGAACCTAAAAGTGATATTGTTTTCATTTGTATCCTTTCCCGCTCGCCTGTGTTCTCCCACACATGCTCCAGAACAGACGCTTTATCCCATCAGCGCCTGCGCCAGGTAATAAATAACCGGAGCGATAAAAATCACGCTGTCAAACCGATCCAGAATGCCTCCATGCCCGGGAATCAGCTTTCCATAATCCTTAATCCCATGATTCCGTTTGATTGCCGATGCCGCCAGATCTCCCACCATAGAAATGAGCGCTCCTGCCGCACAGATCATTGCAAAACTTACCATGTAATTTTCATTTTCACTTATATGTCCGGAAATTGCCGCCGCATAGGCTACGCCCAGAAGCGCTGCACCAACTACGCCTCCCACGGCACCCTCCACGGATTTCTTGGGACTTAATTTGGGAGCCATTTTGTGTTTCCCGATCAGCATCCCAACGCAGTATGCACACGTATCACATCCCCAGGATGCCAGGAAAATCAGCCACACCAGAAACGCGCCGTTCTTCATACAGCGGAGCTCATAAATATAGGAGAGCATAACCGCCACATACACCACGCCAAAAAATGCCCCCGTCACCTGATCTGTTGTGTAGCGCGGATAAGTAAAAACGTAGACTCCCATAAACAGAATCAACAAAGCAATCAGCGCTGTCATAGTATATGCTGTAAAACCTGAAATTACTATTGTATAATATCCAAAACATCCCAAATATCCGACTGCGGCAAGCGGAGAAAATCTTTTATCCTCAATGCCAAGCGCTTTATACAGTTCCAACAACCCAATAATTGAGATTGCAAGCAACGTCGCTGCAAGCACCGGCCCACCGGTAATCATCACTGCAAGCGCAACCACAACCAGAACAATTCCGCTGATCAATCTCGTACGAAACATTATCTATTCCTCCTTCACACCACCGTAACGCCGGTCCCGGTTGTTAAATTTTTCAATGGCACTTTGCAGGTGTTCTTTTTTAAAAGCCGGCCACGGCACATCCGTAAAATAAAACTCTGTATAGGCAAGCTGCCACATCAGATAATTGGAAAGTCTCTGCTCTCCGCTCGTGCGAATCAGCAAATCCGGGTCTGGAATCCCTGCCGTATCAAGATAATCCGAAAAACATTCCTCCGTAATCTCCTGCGGCAACAGCTTCCCGTCGCAGCAGTCTGACGCCACGCGCCGGATCGCCCTTACAATCTCATCCCGGCTCCCATAGTTAATCGCAATCTGAAAATTCAATCCCGTGTTGTCCTTTGATGTTTCGACCAGCTTTCTCAGACTTTCCTGCAAATCCGGAGCAAGGGCAGACGGATCGCCAAGAACCCGTACCTTCATATTGTTATCTCTTGCTGTCTTGATACAGGTTTTCGTGTAACTCCGGAACAGTTTCATCAACGCATCCACTTCATCTCTGGAACGTTTCCAGTTTTCTGTCGAAAAAAGATACACGGTAAGATATTTGATTCCCATATGATAGGCATCCTCACAGATGATTTCCAGATTCTTCGCTCCCCGCATATGTCCGTAGTTGCGTGGCATTCCTTTACTTTTTGCCCATCTCCCGTTCCCGTCAAGAATGATTGCTACATGCTGCGGAATTACCATAACTCTTTCCTCCCAAAAAAAGGGGGGCATGGCGCTGCCCCCAAAATATCTTATACTGTCAGAATCTCTTTTCCCTTTTCGTCTACTGCGGTCTCAATATCTTTAATATATTTATCTGTCAGTTTCTGAATTTTATCCTCCAACTCTTTAATTTCATCTTCAGAAACGTCCGTCTTGCCAAGTTTTTTCAGATAGTCATTTGCATCACGGCGGATATTGCGAACAGCAACCTTTGCCGCCTCGCCTTTTTTCTTCACATCCTTCACAAGATCTTTTCTGCGCTCCTCCGTAAGCTCCGGGAAGATCAGGCGAATGATACGTCCGTCATTGGATGGATTGATGCCAAGATCTGAAGTCAGAATTGCTTTCTCGATCGCTTTAACCAGAGAAGCTTCCCACGGCTGAATCTGAAGTACACGCGGTTCCGGTACTGTGATATTTCCTACCTGCTGAAGCGGGGTCGGTGTTCCGTAATAATCGACTTTTATCTTGTTCAGTACGTTCGGATTTGCACGGCCTGCACGAATCGTCCCAAATTCCGCCAAAAGGTTGTTATACGTTTTTGTCATCTTTTCATCATAAACTTTAATTCTTTCATCCATTTCTCTTTCCTCCTGTTATGGTATCTTATTTTTCCTTATACAGTAACCTTTGTGCCATCCAATGTCCCGTTTACCGTATTTACAATACTATTTTCCTGATTCAGCCCGAACACAAGCATCGGCATATGATTCTCCATGCACAGAATCGATGCTGCCATATCCACAACCCCGAGCTTTTTGTCAATGACCTCCTGGATGGAAATTTCACTGTATTTTTTCGCATCCGGATGATCTTTCGGGTCACTGTCATAAACGCCGTCGATTGATTTTGCCAGGAGAATCACCTCAGCCTCGATCTCAATGGCGCGAAGTACCGTCGCTGTATCTGTTGAGAAGTACGGATGCCCCGTACCGCCTGCGAAGAATACCACCCGTCCCTGGGCAAAATACTCGTTCACCTTGTCTTTTGAAAATAACTCTGTAAACGCACCGCACGCAAACGGTGTCATAATCGCTGTCCCAATCCCGACACAACGGAATATCTCAGAAACATAAATGCAGTTCATCACAGTCGCCAGCATCCCAATCTGATCTGCCTTCGTACGGTCAATCCGCTCACTGGAACGGCCGCGCCAGAAGTTTCCGCCTCCGATCACAATGCCAATCTCCATCCCTGCATCCACAAGCTTTTTCACCTGCTCTGCCACGCCAAGGACTGTCGGCTCATCAAATCCAGTCTTCTTATCTCCGGCCAGCGCTTCACCGCTCAGCTTTAAAAGAACTCTTTTCATGGGTTCTTCTCCTTCCATTCCTAAATTTAATGATTAAAGTATACCAGCATTTTCCTGCAAAATCTACTAAATTTTATGATGTGTGTCTCTGCCTTTGCCGCCTCTGCATATACATCTCAGAAAGCTTTCTGATTCCGATACTCAGATAACGGAACACCGGCTCGGTGATGATTGCAAAAATAACCAGAAGCATGATCGTTTTCTTGGAAATTCCCGTAATCGCAAATACCTTGCTGACAAACGTCATACAATAGATCAGACCGCCTGCCATTCCAAACCACAGAATCCAGTGGATCTTTGTCATCGGTGATGCGATCTGGTACAGAATCATCAATCCGACAATAGCCAGAATAATCGTCGATGCAGTCGATACATCTCCTTCGCTCACATTAAACTCCATGCAGAACAGATAAAGCGAACTGATGACGATAAAATCTGTCAGACCGCCGGGCAGTGCTTTAAACAGCACATTGCTCAGAAAATGGCCCTGTATACGGTCCGTATTTTGTTCCTGTGACATAACGAACGCAGGAATACCAATCGTAAACATACTGATCAGAGAAATCTGTGACGGCTCCAGAGGATAATTGACCATCAGCAGAATCGTCAGGATAGAGAGACACAGCGAGAAAATATTCTTTACAAGGAACAGGCTGGCTGTTCTCTCGATATTGTTAACCACACGACGGCCCTCAGCCACTACGGAAGGCATTCTGCCAAAATCGGATTCCAGAAGAACGATCTGGGCCACCTGGGCTGCCGCGTCGCTGCCGGACGCCATTGCAATACTACAGTCTGCGTCCTTAAGCGCCAGGACATCGTTGACACCGTCACCTGTCATCGCAACCGTATGCCCTGCCTTTTTCATTGCACTTACAAGCTGTCGTTTCTGGGTCGGTGTCACACGGCCAAATACTGTATACTTTTCTGCCGCAGCTTTCAGCTGCTCATCATCCGTCAGCGTCGTGGCATCCACGTAAGAATCGGCATCCGAAATACCAGCCTCTTTTGCCACCTCCGATACCGTGACAGCATTATCGCCGGAAATGACCTTGATCTTAACGCCCTGCCTTGCAAAATAACGGAAGGTTTCCGGTGCATTTTCACGAATCGGATTGGCCAGAAGAATCATTCCCATCGGGTCCGCCGGCTGCGTGAGCTTCTCACCATTTAAAATCCCCTGATACTTTGCAAAAACAAGCACACGATAGCCCTGCCTGCTCCAGCATTCAATCTGCGCAGCGTACTGGTCATAGTTTTCCTGCAAAATAAACTCCGGCGCACCAAGTACGTAATTTGCATCCTCAAAAACGGCGCCGCTGTATTTTGTCGCTGATGAAAAGGAATAAACCTTTTCCGGGCGCTTGCCACTGCGCTTCCGGAAATAATCCTTGATCGCTTTCATCGTAATATTATCCGTAGCCATAGCAGCTGCAAAATCGCCTACTGCCAATTCCATTTCCGCTGCTTCCTCGACACTAAAAGCAGCTTCCAAAGCAAATGCTTCCACCTCTTTCTCAGCAGCCTCCAGCTGCGCACCATCTGACGCAACTCCAGCATCTGATCCAGCCACAGCCCCAGGAGCTGTCTGCACCATATCACTAATTTTACGTAAAGGCAGCATCTTTTTAACAGACATTGTATTGTCCGTAATCGTTCCGGTCTTATCCACGCACAGCACGTCAACACGGGCGAGCGTCTCAATACATTTCATATTGTGAACCAGAACCTTCTGCATCGCAAGACGCATAACACTGACTACTAGCGCCGCACTCGTAAGCAGATACAAGCCCTCCGGTATCATACCTATAATCGCCGCAACGGTCGCCGTCACACTGCTTTTTAGAGAAGAATTATTGATAAAGTACTGCTGACTGAACAATATAATACCAATCGGAATAATGACGAAACCGACGATTTTAACAAGACGGTCGAGAGATCGGATCATCTCTGAAACTTCTTCATCATTCATGGCTTTGGCTTCCAGCGTCAGCTTCGAAACGTACGAATCCGCTCCCACCTTCTCAACACGGGCCCGGCACTCACCAGAAACGACGAAGCTTCCGGACAGCAGAGAATCCCCTTTCTTTTTGGAAATCTGATCAGATTCTCCCGTAATCAGCGACTCATTGACCAGAATCTCTCCGTCCTCAACCACAGCGTCCGCCGGAATCTGATTGCCTGCTGTAAATATCACGATGTCATCAAGCACCAGCTCTTCCGCCTGTATGACTTTTTTCTCCCCATCACGCACAACCGTGCTTTTCGGTGCATTCAGGATACTTAAATTATCCAGCACTTTCTTGGATCGCATCTCCTGAATGATACCGATCAGCGTATTGGCAATAATGACCGGAAGAAACGTGAGATCCCGAAAAGACCCAACCACAATAAGCAATATGGCAATCACGAAAAAAACCAGATTGAAATAAGTAAAAATATTACTGTAAATTATTTCTTTCTGAGATTTTGACGCAGACTCCACCGCATGGTTCACTTCTCCTTGCGAAATCCGCTCCTGTACCTGCTCCTGCGTAAGGCCGCGCTCCAGCTCAGGCGAATACCGCTTCAGTGGGATAATATTATCCGGAATACGGTACTCTTCCGGAATCACTTTCGTCTTATTCAGCTTCTGCTTCATCGCTTTGAGGCTCCGCCAGAGATCCTTTTCTTCTTTTTGCGGCTGAACCGTCAGTTCAAATTCCTGAAGCTCTTCTTTGTTTTCTAATTCTTCCAACTTTTCCACGTTCAAAACCTCTTCCTGTCTTTCCATTTCATTTTTTAAATCTTACCATACTTTATGTTATTTTTTAACCCTGCAAATTCTGAAATTTTTTTAAACAAATTCCCACAAATTTCCCCGTCACATTCTTTCTTGTCACATAACCTGAATTCTGCTATACTTTTATGCGGAATATCCATAAACAAAGGAGAAAAATCATGCCTTTTCATATACCGAAGAAACTGATGAACGCTACTACTTTTTGGTATCTGCTGCGCCTCGATAAAAGCTGCAGCGCAGACCCGCAAAAGGCCAAAAGCGTTCAGAATCATAAGATACATAAATTAATGAAAAAAGCATACGAAATTCCGTTTTATCGGAAACGATTTGAAGAAAACCATCTGACGCCGGATGATTTTCACAGCAGTGAAGATCTCGTCAAATTCCCGGTCATCACCAAGGATGAGCTGCGCGTCTGGATGAAGGAGCTGTATGATGCACACCCCGAAACCCGCGATCAGTGGGACGCTACCAGCACCAGCGGATCTACGGGTATCCCGCTGCGTCTCTACCAGTCCCAAAGAGAACGTGCCTGCGCGAACGCCAGTTGGATTCGCATTCTTCAGTCCTTCGGGTATCGCCCGTTCACCGGCAAAATGATTTCTTTCGAATCCAGCTACCGTACGGAAAAGAAACAACACGATTCTTTTATCCAGCGTTTCGGGATTTTACAGCGGCGTAAACTCTCCGAAAAACGCTGCGCCGGAGACGGCATGCGCGAAGTCATTCAGGAGCTCAACGAATACAAGCCCGATCTGATCTGCCTTCGCAAAAACTGCATTGTTCGCATTGCTCTGTATGCACAGCAGCATAACCTGACCATCCATCAGCCCAAATGGTACATTCCAGTCAGCGAAATGGTCGATGAGCTCACGCGCAACATTCTCGAAAAAACATTCGGGCCCGGCCTGGTTGACGCTTACGGCAGCGACGAAACCGGAAGCTGTATCATCAAGCGGCCAGGCAAGGACTACTATGACATCTGCAATGATACGCACGTGGTAAACATTTACGACCAGGATGGAAAGCCCGCCGACGAAGGGCGCATCATCATCACCCCGCTTTACAAAACAGAGTTTCCGATTATCAACTACGATATCGGCGATACGGCATCCTCCTATACCAGAAACGGCCTCCGGTACATCACCAGCATTCACGGCCGTCTCAATGATATGATACGCCACGAAAACGGAGAGGATACTTCTGTACTTGAGCTTCGAAAAATACCGAACGGAATTACCGGAATTGCCCAGTTTCGCTACATTCAGGAATCCTATCATGACCTGCGCATTGAACTTGTGCGGGACCCGCAGGATCTTACATACAGCCAGCAAGAAATCTCCGCTTATTTCCTGCAAAAGCTAAGCGATCTGTACGGCGACGAATTCCGCATAACAATCAACTGGCTCGACGCAATTCCGCCTGATCCAAACGGCAAATTGCGCTGCTTTGTATGTGAAATCTAAAAGAGGTATTACATCTGTACGGATTCGTCTTTTGCATACCTTCCTAAGGAGGACGCCAGATGTCTGAGAACACAGGAAAACAAACGTTAAATAAAACTGCTTTCAAGGCTGGGATTTTCTATGTTTTTTCCCAGCTTTTTGTGCGCGGCATTACGTTTTTAATGACGCCCGTATACACGCGCCTTCTGACCCAGGTTCAGTACAATGAAATCAAAATTTTTGAATCCTGGCTCCTGATCTTTGCACCGGCAATGTCCTTGTGTCTCTGGCGAAGTGTCGAACGCGCAAAATACGATGTCAAAGAACATTTCCATGAATTTGTTTCCAGTGTACAGACACTTTCTTACCTGTCGATCACGGGATTTTTCCTTCTGTTTCTTGTTTTTAAAGAGCCATTGCAACGCATCTGCTCCATGACCGACTTTATGATGTACATCGCTTTTCTGTACACGTATGCGCATACCAGCATTTTTTATTACCAGCGGCGCGAAAAGCAGATGATGCGCTACAAGGCCAGCACTGTCTTTACGGCTGCCACAGTCATTCCGGCAACACTCCTTTGCGTGCTTCTCCTCTACCTCGGAAAAACCAGCGGACACGAGGACGCGCTTGTTGCACTGCGCATTGGCGGATATTATATCCCCATGATTCTTGGGGGATTTTTTGTCGCTGTACGGATGATCTGCCAGGGAAAAAAGCTGATTCATCTGACCTACTGGCGCTATGCGCTGCGCTTCAGCCTGCCTCTGATTCCTGAGGTTCTTTCCATCCAGATCATGAACCAGGCTGACAAACTCATGGTTTCCCATATGGTCGGAAAAATCAGCGGTTCTATTTTCAATCTTGCTACAAATGTTTCCTATATTATCTGGATTCTCGAGGATTCTGTCTGGAACGCCTGGCTTCCCTGGATGTACGAAAAAATCTCGCGCAAAGAAGAATCGGACATCGCACATGGCTGGAACATCCTGATGCATTCCTTCGGCGTTATCTCCTGGCTCCTCGTGCTGTTTGCGCCCGAGATCGTACTGATTCTTGGCGGCAAAAAATACGGAGACGCTATTTATCTGATCGCCCCCATGGTAACTGGTACCCTGTTTCGGTTCTACAGTTACAGCTATACCGCTGTCCAGAATTATTACAAAAAAACAGGAGCAGTCGCAGCCTCCACCGTTTCTGTCATGATTTTAAATGTTATTTTAAATTATGTATGCATCCGCCAGTTCGGTTATCAGGCTGCGGCTTATACAACCGCCTTCAGTTATCTCGTACTCCTGTGCATCCAGGCTGCCATGGAAAAAAAGCTGACCAAAAAACAGCTGATCCCCCTGCGCCAGACTCTGCTGATCTCCTGCGGGTACTTTGCACTGTGTATCATCACCATGCCGCTCTATTCCTGCCATTTTCTCCTGCGCTGGGCCATCGCCCTGTGCCTCGTTCCACTCGGTTACAGATACTTCACTCCGCATCTGAAAACCATGCTCCACATGCTAAAAAATAAGCCAAAAAAATAGAGGGCCGCGCGCCCTCTTACAACTATATTATTGCACTGTAATTTTAATATGTTCCAGCACCTCATGCAGCTTATCTACCGCACCTTCCAACGTGTCGCCCTTCGTCACCACATGGCCAATCCGGTGCGGTCCCACATGAAACTTCTTCACTGGATCTCCCACCTTATAGTCAAACTGGATTTCATAAATATCATCATCCGGCTGATTTCTGTTTTCGATCGACGTGATAACGCCATCACGGTCGCTTCGCAGAAGCATACTCGCATTCGGAACAGCCTGTGTCTGCGGGAACTCCACTTCCTCTCCGAGAGCTGCCAGAATCAGCTTTTCATAATAGTCATACCCATAATAAATGGACACCAGTTCGGCAAGACAGGTTGCTCCGGAGCGGCCTCCAAGTTCCAGCACATACGTCTGATTGTCCTTCAGAATAAAGTCCGCATTGATTGCGCAATTGTCAAGCCCCATAGCTCGAACCGCATTCGTAAGCTGTACCTTCATATCATCAATCACTGTCTCGTCCAGATTGTACGGAGCAAAATGCCCGACCGGTACGCCCGTATCACCCTGGAACACGTAGTCGCCATGTGGAAGAATGAACTTCACCTCTCCGTGATACACAAACGCCTGCGCGCCAAATTCTTCCCCCTCAACAAACTCTTCGATGATAAAAGACTGATTGCGCGTAATCGACTTTACCACACTGCGGGCCGCTTCAAACTCCTCCAGCGCATTCACGCGGATAATTCCACGGCTTCCGGAAGAATCAATTGCTTTAAAGATCAGAGGAAAGTTCAGTTCTTTCACTTTTTCATACATGTCATCTTCAAAAGAAAGTTCCCGGAATCTCGCAGTCCGTACTCCGTATTCTTCATATTTTTTCTTCATCAGAATTTTATTGGAAGCAATCTTTGCCGCCTCAAAGCTGAGGCCGGACAGTCCCATCTCATCGCAGACTCTGCCGATCGTAATCACCGCTACATCCGTTCCTGCCGTCACAATGCCATCAATCTTTTCACGCTTTGCAATTTCCAGCACCTTTTCATAATCCACAGTATTCTCGTAGCAGACCTGGTCTGCAACTTCAAACCCCGGATAATTGCCCGGAATACTGACTGCAATCGTATAAATCCCCATTTCTTTTGCCTTTTTGAGCAGTGGAACCTGATAAATCCCGGCTCCCATGATCATCAGCTTTTTCATACGTCCTCCCCTTTCCTTTGATGCACTTCCCGTACCACAAACTGCGGATTCTTGCTCATTCCGAGGAAAATTCTTCCTATATATTCACCGATCATTCCCATAAACAGTAGGTTGAGTCCAGAAAAAAAACAAATAGCAACCATCATGGACGACCAGCCGATATAGGTGGCCGGACGTACCAGCTTCTGCACAACTACCGCTACAGCGCCGAGCAGTCCCATAACTGAGAAAAAGAAACCTGCATACATTGCAAGTTGCAGCGGTACAATCGAAAATCCAAGAATATTCGACCAGAGTGCCAAAAGCTTTTTAAACGTGTAATTGGAGCTTCCGACTTCCCGTTCAAAGTGCTGAATCGGTACAGAGCTGATGTTTCGCGTTGTCCGCAAAAACAGTCCCTGCAGATGCGTGTAAGCGCTTTTATACTCTACCGCATAGTCCCGGACAAAACGCCGGATAATCCAAAAGCTCGAGGTCTTCAGATCTTTAGGCTTTTTGAGCAGAATTCTCACGGACAGATAGTTGACATAGCTGCCAAAATTCCGGAACCTGCTGTGCTTCTTCTGCGGATAATATCCATATACAATGTCGTAACCCTTGTCAAACTCCTCCAGCAGATACTGAAGCTGGGACGGATGCGTTTGCATGTCGTCATCCATTGCAAGAAACGCATCCCCCTGCGCATGGTTGAGCCCTGCCATTACAGCATTGTGCTGCCCTGCATTTTTGGCAAGCTCTACCACTCTCACACAGGAATAATCCCGGACAAGTGAAAGCAGCGCCGCCATCGTATCTCCGCCATCCGGCGAACAATCGTCAACCAGAACAAATTCATAATCCTTTTTATCCAGACGTTCCAGTTCCTGCATCGTCATCTCAACAACCTTGCGTATGGTCTGCGACGACCGATAGCATGGAATGATAATCGAGTACTTCACCTTGTTCTCCTTCAGCCGCAGCTACGACTGATTTTCCTTCGTTTTATCAGCCACCCTGCGGCAAGTAATATAATAAATAATACCACCGCCCCCGGCATAATGACAAGGGCGTATTTCACAGCCGGAATCTCAAACGTAAGCTTCACCGAATGCTTTCCTGGCGCAAGGCGCAGCGCCATATACGTATAATTTGCGCAATGGATTTCCACCTCTTCTCCGTCCACGTACGCTTTCCAGCCCTTCTGATACGGAATGCTGAGCACCAGCAGTTTTTCCCGGTCAAGAGAAATTTCTCCTGATACCTCGTTCGTTCCGATCGTCACGTCTTCCAGGACATGCTCCGTAAGCTTTTCCGTATACAGTCCCATATTCTCCATCGGCTGACTGTAAACGGTAAGATCTTCAAAATCAATTTTTCCGGAACGGTCCATCGTAATCTCGCACGATGTCACGGGTTCCTCATGGTAACCCAGATTAAAAACGTAATCCTCCTGACCGGTTCCATAACGATAATCCTCTGCTTCAAACGTATAGCTGAACCTGCTGCCCGCCGCCCGGAAGGTAAGCCGAATCGGCGTCTCAGACTGATCTCCTTTCAGACGCGCATCGTGTAAAACAAGATACGTCTCTGCATCCGGCAGTGACTGAAATTCCAACGTTATTTTATACGTATTCTTTTCCGTTCCGTTAATCTCTTTTTCCAGGGGCTCCCCAGTGCCTGCCACAAGCGCATGTTCCTCAAGGACTGCCCCTTCCTCCGTAATATCCAGGATTTCAACCGTTCTGCCTGTAATAACAGGCGTCTGTCCGTAACCGCTGTCTGCCTTTGCCAAAGCCAGCTCCTCCGAAAGCACGGCCTGCTGCAACATAACTTCCTGGCGCTCCAGAACCGGATAAGCTTCCAGCTCCTCCTCCGTAATCGCCATGTCATACGTGTACCCGATGGGAAGCGCGTACTGATTTTCGCAGACCGTTGTCTGCTTTCCGTCAATCTTCGTGCTCAGCACATCCTTATATCCGTACGGCAGCGGAAGCCCCGGTTCATCAAAATAAGCATAATATTTAACCGCTGCAAGCGCATCCAGGAAGGTCCGGTTATTCATGCCTTTGAGCTGTGTCATGCTGTAGCTCGTACAGCCCATCTGCCTCAGATAATCCTTGATACGGCCATTGTACGTGCTGCTGACCGTCGTATTACTGTTATATCCGAGTACACTCGGCATATTGCTTGTATAGTAGGCAAGCTTTGGCATAGCGCTTCTGTAAAAACTCTCATCCCCAACCTCTGATACTGCCCGCAGCGGCGTGTTCATCTCCTCCATGACAGCTTCCCCAGGGGCTGTAAAATCATGAATCACACCATCCATCTCATACAGGGAAAAGCCCTGATACAAGACAATCCCCGCTGTCAGGCAAAGCATCAGGCACTGCTTTGCTGCCTTTGATACGCGTCGGTTCTCTTCCTGGTTAAACAAAAGAACAAGAAACGTAACGACAAGAAGCACAAAAGCTGCCTGTACATAAAGCGTACTTTTGTATTTTCCGAAAAACGCAAGGAATCCATACACTGCCATAAGACCCGCCAGCACGCGTTTTTCTGATTTTTTCAGTTCCAACATATCCGGATAACATTCTGTCACCGTAAAAGCCGCAACCAGCGTAATCATGTAACTCCAGCGATTGATCACCGCACTGAAGCCGCTGAAGATAAACCCAAACACCGGGAACGCCGCAAAAACAAGGGCAATCACAGAAAATGCCTTTAATTCTTTTCTGCCTTTCCGGAAAAACAGAAACGCAATCGCCAGCATGGCAATCGGCAGATGTCCCAGACGCATCCATTCTCCCGGTGAATTTGCCGTTGTCAAAAACGTCAGAAAACAGCTCACCAGCCACTCCGCCCGATAAAATATCAAGCTGGCAGTCTTAATATAAGCCGCATCGCCACGCCCGGAGCCGAGGTAACGGCCAAATGTCGTGGCAAGCACAATACAGGACATTGCAACACCGAGCAGATAACTTCCGCTTATGACAAGCCCCCTGCCCATAAAATTCTGAAAGGTCTTTTTCGTCCTGTCCTTCTGACAGAAAAAACGCACCAGAAAGTAAACGCCCATGGCAATCGTATTCATGTACAGGTAGTAATAATTGGAAAAAAGAGAAACAGCCACAAAAACCGTACACAGATACCAGCGCTTATGCCGCAGGATCTCTTCGATCGAAAGAATCAGAAGCGGCAGCATAATCATCGGAACCATGAACATCGGATGCATGGCCCCTCCATTCAGGGCAAAGCCACAGACCACATAAACAACGCTTCCCAAAAACGTCGCAAAATAATTTTTCTTAAAGTAAAGGCACAGAATCGAAAAAGTCACGCCGCTCAAATAAAAACGCAGCAGCGTCACCAGACTGTATGCAAACTCCAGGTGCTCTTCCCCGAACAGAGCATACAGAAAATACAACGGTTCGAGACTGTAAGTGATCTCTCCTCCAAGCCCGGATGCAAAATCATACATCGGCAATTCAAAATGACCGCTGAATACTCCGGCCACTAAATCTCTCATATACTGGGAAAAATAAACCACCTTCGGAAAGTACTGGGAAATTCCGTCTCCGGTATAAATAAGCGTCTTTCCCCGCAAAACAAAGTCAAAAAACGCCAGAAACAGAACAAACGCAAAACCTGCCGTAAACAGCACAAAATACGCTGCCGTTTTATGGCGCACCTTCTGCTCCACATAAACGCTCACCGCTTTGCAGCACCAGGTCAAAAGCCAGAAGCCTGCAAATCCAGCCGCAATCAGTCCCATCACAAGCGCTGCCACAAGAAGCACTTTCCAGATATCGGCTCCGGCGAATAATCCGGCTGCGGATATCACAAACATCAAAATAAAATAAATGCCGAAAACAGCTTCTATCTTTTCACAGGCAAAGCGGATTCCCTTAAACCGAAGCGTCAGCTCCGCAAGACCTTCTGCAAAAACATACACCAGATAAACAGGCAAAAAAGACATGGCAACGCGGCAGACATCCCGCGCAAACGTTCCATACAAAAGCAGGGACACAGCGGTAAAACCCGCACAGACAAGCGCCAGATGCCAGTCAAACGCCGGCTTTTTCTCCTCAATCCAGATGCCAAAGAGGAAAAATACAAAATACGGTACCGCAGGAACTCCAGTCTGCACAGCAGAACCTATCAGCGACGCCACCACCACATATGCATCTGTCTCTACCCGAAACGCAGCGCACAGAAGCAAAACACCGCCCAACACTGCCATTTTCTTTTTATGCTTTACCAGCTCTGTAAGTTTGTCGTCCGCAAACCAGACAGCCAGAAGAGTCAGGGCCATTGCAAAGAAAACAGCCGACACAGCCGGAATCCGCAGCAGTGAAATCACATCTGCAAGCACCTGAATCACCGCGTATTTTTTCTGTGCAACCGCGGCGCCGATAATCTGCCGCTTTATTTCCAATGCAAACGTCAGTAAAAAGAAATAAAACAGATAACGGCCCGCTGTGCGTAAAAGCCATCTTCTCCGGTGCTGTGCGGAATTTTGCCTGCGCATCCGTCCATACTGATATCCAATCCGGAAGATAAATCCGGGAACAAACACAGCATAGAGAAGCATATTGACTTTATTTACCAACTGCTCCTGCCCGGTTTTCCCGATCAAAAGCTGCGTTGCAACAAAGAAAAAAAAGCACGCAAACAACAGGAAATTCATTTCCTGGTCACATCGGTTCTGTCTGACTACCGTTTCTTTTTTCATTTCTCAAATCCTTTCCCACTGCCCCGAAACCATTTGCTCATTTGCTATATTCCCAGCATCCGCGTTGCGATCTGGAAATAAATGACCAGGGAGACTGCATCCACGATCGTCGTGATAAACGGACTCGCCATCACAGCCGGATCAAATCCAATCTGCTTTGCAAGCATCGGGAGCATACAGCCTACCACCTTCGCCACCATAACCGTAATCACCATGGTCAGACACACGATAAACGCCACCTGCATGCCTACGTGATCAAACAGCATCAGCTTTGCAAAATTCACAACAGCGAGCGTGATACCGCACAGGACCGCCACCCGCATCTCCTTCCACACAACCTTCAGAATATCAGAAAATTCCACCTCTCCAAGTGAAATGCTACGGATAATGGTCACAGACGCCTGTCCGCCTGCATTTCCTCCCGTATCCATGAACATCGGAATATACATCGTCAGCACTGCATACGATGCCAGCGCATTCTGATAGCCCTGAATAATCGCCCCGGTAAACGTTGCTGAAATCATCAAAAACAGCAGCCACGGAATACGTTTCTTGAACGTCTCAATCACAGAAGTCTTTGTGTACGGCTTGTCCGTCGGCGTAATGGCCGCCATCATTTCGATATCCTCCGTGGCCTCCTGCTCGATAATATCCATGACGTCGTCAACTGTAATAATGCCCACCAGACGATTTTCACTGTCTACAACCGGCATTGCATCAAAGTCGTATTTCTGGAACTGTCTGGCAACCTCCTCCTGGTCCATCAGCGTATTGATCGTGATGACATTCTCCTCCATCAGATCACCGATCCTCGCGCCTGACCGGCTGAGCAACAACATACGCAGGGAAATGGTCCCGCGGATTTTGCGATACTGGTTTGTCACATAACACGTATTGATCGTCTCTTTATCAATCCCGACTCTTCGTATACGTTCAATCGCCTGTTCCACCGTGTAGCTTTCCTTCAGATCAACAAACTCCACGGTCATGATACTTCCAGCAGAATCCTCCGGATATTGCAGCAGATGATTGATCGCCTGGCGCGTTTCCGGCGTCGTCTGTGCGAGCAGCCGTTTCACCACGTTGGCCGGCATCTCGTCAATCAGGTCTGCGGCATCATCCGCATACAGATTTTCAATGATCGTCGCCGCCTCACGGTCGGTCAGCGAAGTAATAATTTCCTGCTCTACTTCAATAGGTAAAAAAGAGAATACATCCGCCGCAATCGCCTTTGGCAACATCCGGAACACTTTGATCAGTTCACTTCCGGGCAGCTCCAGCTCTTCCATCATGTCCGCAATATCCGCCTCATTCATCTCTACGATTTCGCTGCGGATTTTTGCGTACTGTTTATGCTCGATGTATTCTCTCATCATTTCGATATCCAACATAGCAAAAAACCTCCTTATATGCAGTTTTTATGATAGGGTCAGGCCCAGGAACATCTGTTGCACTATTCGTCGTACTATGACTGTTATTCATAAAAACCACCACCTTTCTTTGCTATGCTATTTTCTAGCTGTGCGCAGATTCAACTGACACATATCATTCTCTGCCGGCCATGCTTATCCTTGCCTGGTCATTCCCGACCTACGTATTCCATCACGCATCGGGAACATCCTTGCCCATCCGACTAAACTGTCGGATTACCCACGCCCCCGCAAGGCCACATAGCGTCCCGGTCAAAATGCCTCCGAGCACATCCGTCGGATAGTGCACCCCCACATATAACCGTGAAAACGCAGTTAAAAATGCCAACACTAAAGCCAGCCATTTCAACCGGCATGCATGGCAGACACAGACAATCGCAACCGCTGCCGCAAAAGCCGCGCCGGAATGCCCGGACGGGAAAGACCAATCCCGCTCCTTCGGCACAAGAAGCGTAAGCCCTTCCAGCGCCTCATACGGACGCACCCGGGCTACCAGATTTTTCAGAAACATATTATTGACCAGCAAAGAGAACAGAAGTCCCATAATCCCCGCTGCCCCTGCCAACCGCGTACGTTTCCAAAACAGCAACACGACACTGAGCACAATCCAGATCATGCCATAATCTCCAAGCCTTGAAATAAGAACCATCAGTGGTGTCACACACGACACTCTCAGATGCTCCTGAATCGCGAGCAATATATTCCCATCCAATGCCAGCAATGCTTCCATGTCTTATGTTCCTCCTGCGGTATGTTCTGAAAAACAGGTGCTTCATTTACCTAAAATCCACTTGCTCATTGTACCTCATTTAGCTTCCGACCGCAAGACAAAAAAGAAAACTGCTGTTCCTTTCACATAATTGTCTAAAAAGAACAACAGCTTAAGATCTGTCTAATTATTAAGGCATTTCTTACAGATACGCCTCTATCTGCGCCCGTGTCGGTAAAGACGCGATCGCCCCCTTAGTCTGCACACAGATAAAACCAGAGACGTTACCATACTCAATCGCTTTCTGAATCTTCTCCGCTGTCAGATCCTGCACACGGCTGACTTCCTGTATCCGCAGGCATGAAAGAAATCCACCCCAGAATGCATCGCCGGCTCCGGTAGCATCTACTGCTTTCGCCTTTCTTCCTGCGATCTCAATCGTCTGTCCCTGGAAATAAGCACGCGCACCTGCACTTCCAAGAGTCAGGACTACAACGGCAATCCCGTATTCTTTCATCAGACCGAAGAGATTCTCCTCTCCGCCTACCATATCTACTTCTTCTTCCGATATTTTCAGAAAATCAACATATTTCAGAACGTCCATCACACACTTCGCGCATGCGCTCTGGTCGTCATCCCACATGACATTGCGGTAATTCAGGTCAAAACTGACCAGCTTTCCCTTTTCATGTGCAAGCCGCATTGCCTTTACCGTCGCCTCTGCGACCGGATGTGCTGATAAAGAACAGGAACCCGCATGAATCATCACGGACGCTTCGATATCCTCCGCTTTGACATCCTCTTCACAGAGCAACATATCAGCGCCCGGCTTTCTTGCAAACGTAAACTTACGCTCGCCATCTGCCTCAAGCGTTACAAATGCCATTGTCGTCACAGCTTCCCTGCAAAACTCCGGACAAGCCGCCTTCACATCGTGTTCTTTTAACGTATCCATCAGAAAACGGCCGAAATCGTCGTCCCCAACCTTGCAGCACATACTGACAGAAAGCCCGTTCTTTGCTGCTGCAATCGCTACATTGGCCGGAGCGCCTCCTGCCTTTCTGATGTAGCTGGCCGGTTCACTGCCTGGAATAAAATCAATCAGCATCTCACCAATACTATATACGTCTGTCATCTCGCTCCTCCGGATGTCCATTTTACTCTACTTCAGCGTTCAGTTCTTTCAGGTAATCATCCAGTGACGAAGTATCCATTGTATACGTCTGTTTTTCTGTAACACTACCATCCGGAGCGGTCACTCCATTATATACAGAAACCCCAACCCAGCCTACCAATACTAAGCCTACCAGAGAAAGGCCCGCTTTCGTGGCCATCCACTGACGCTTCTCCTTTTTGATAAGTTTGGCGCGGTTTTTCTTTTCTTCTTTATAGCGGTCAACTTTTGCCTGACTCATATGTCATCTCTCCTTCTCACGTACTCGGAGCAGCGCACATCCTGCTTTTCTGCCATAAATGCCCACGCTCCCTTTACTTAAACAGTATACACGATTTGACCGATATTTCAATGTTTTTTTGTACTACAGAACAACAATTACGCCGCCGTCATTCGCATACATCGAAGAAATCCCTGCTGTGTCGAGTAAAATGGCATCTTTTACCTTAACCTTCTCTAAAATAGCGTCACGCACCATGGCTCCGCGTTCCGGACAGTTGCAATGGGAAACTGCAAGCACCCTCTCTCCTGGATTTTCCACCTGCTCCGCTACATATTCGACCATCTTCACCAACGCTTTATTAATCCCTCGCGCCTGGTCAAGCTGGAATATCGTTCCCTCCGGCGTCGCTCCCATCACCGGTTTGATTTTGAGCGCAGACGCCAGAAATGCTTTTATATTGCTGAGCCGTCCATTTTTCCGTAAAGTCTCCAGATTTTCAAGCACAAAATACGTCTTCTGCGTGTCAATATACGCTTCGACCGTTTCTACAATCGCTTCAAACGACATCCCGGCCGCCTCAAGCTCCTGAATTTTTCTTGTAATCAATGTCTCGCCAATCGAAGCAGACCGGGAATTAAATACGTGAATCTTCATCTCCGGGCGCTCCTCCTGCAGAAGATCTTTCGCAAGCATGGCGCTGTTATAAGAACCGGAAAGCTCTGCTGTAAGTGTCACCGCATAAGCATGATCTGAACTTTTTGCAAACGCCTCTTTATAATAATCCGGCGACGGACATGCCGATTTCGGACAATTCGGACTTTGTGCCACTTTTTTCAGGAAATCTGCCTGATCAAAGGTATCGTCATCCACAAAGTGAAACTCGTCAACCTGCATCGTCAAAGGGGCGCGAATAATCCTCTCATCTGCTTTCATCTGCTCTGTGAGTTCTCCACAACTGTCCATCACAACTACGTATTCCATAGCAACCTCCTGCGCTTTATTATACTCTAAAAAATGTTTTTAAATATTTCGCAATGTAGTTTTCATTACTACATGACTATATCATATGTTCTCCTGTTTGAAAAGGGGGCATTCATCATTTCTTTTTCGAATTGCCAAAAATGGAGGGGGATTGTATAATGTATATAAATGGGGATCTCCGGAGCAGACAGGAAACCGGACAAATCAGGATAAGGAATACAAAAACGGGGGCGTCCGTTTCCAAAACTTTCCGCCCCCAATCCACAACATTATAAGGAGGCATCTCCATGCAGGCATATCAGATACAGGATACCCGGGATTTTATGAAAAAACTATTGCTTTCAGAGACATTTGATACTTTCTTACTCTCGGAAGCTTCGATCACTACGTTTGCTACCTTCCATATAAACGGAACGTTTCATCCGGAATATCTGCATGACAGTGAGCTGGAAACAGCGCCGCCTGAAAAATCCGGGTTTACGCTCTGGAAGCGGGTAAGGCCGTTTTTTCTGGAACTCACCAAAGGAAAAAATACGCCGCTAAACTTCCGGATTGTTTTTCGGCTGGCTCCTCACAATATTCAGGCATTGCTGTTGAAAGAAGGAATCCGGATGAAACCGGAAGAGATTGATGGACTGTTTTTGAATATTCACTACGAAGGTTCTTCCGTGAATTGTGTCAGCGGCACCTCTCTTCGCACGTTCTCCCTTGACAAATCACTCGAGCATGCCTGGGATTCCATGCTGCAAAAGTTTTTCCGTCAGAAAGAAATTCCTTTTTGTTAGCACTCTTTCTAATTGAGTGCTAATTTGTTCTTGACATTTCTTTTTTCCGGTATTACTATAAAAGAAATTTATAAAACATTTGATAAAGGAGTGGTTGATCAATGAGCAAGAAAACAGGAAGCCTTTCCATTAACAGCGAAAATATTTTTCCAATCATAAAAAAGTGGCTGTATTCTGATCACGACATTTTTTTCCGCGAGCTGATTTCCAACGGCTGTGACGCAATTACAAAGTTGGAAAAGCTGGAAATGATGGGCGAATATACTTTTCCGGACAATTATAAGAAAAAAATCGAAGTCATTGTCAATCCGGAAGAAAAAACGCTGAAATTTATTGATACCGGTCTTGGTATGACTGCCGATGAGGTAGAGGAATATATCACGCAGATCGCATTTTCCGGCGCCACCGATTTCCTTGAAAAATATAAGGACAAGACCACGGATGACGAAATCATCGGACATTTTGGTCTCGGTTTTTATTCTGCATTTATGGTTGCTGACGAGGTACACATTGATACGCTTTCTTATAAAGACGGCGCACAGGCTGTACACTGGGAATGCGACGGGGGTACGGATTATTCAATCGAAGAAAGCAGCCGTACACAGGTCGGTACTGAGATTACACTGTTCCTCAGCGAGGACTGTCTTGAATTCGCCAATGAATACCGTGCACGTGAGATTATTGAGAAATATTGTTCCTTTATGCCGGTGCAGATTTTCCTCTCAAAGGAAAACGCTCCGCAGCAGTATGAGACAATTGATGAAGATGAGCTCCGCGAAGATGACGTAATCGTTGAGCGCATTCATGAAGACGCAAAGACAGAGGAAAAAGAGAACGAAAACGGTGAGAAGGAAGTCGTTGAAATATCTCCGGCCCGTGACCGCGTAAAAATCAACCAGCGTCCTGTCTCATTAAGCGACACACATCCTCTGTGGACGAAGCATCCGAATGATTGCAAAGACGAGGAATACAAAGAGTTTTACCGTAAGGTTTTCCTTGATTATAAAGAGCCGTTGTTCTGGATTCATCTGAACATGGACTACCCGTTTAATTTAAAAGGAATCCTGTATTTCCCGAAAATCAACACCGAGTACGATTCCATCGAAGGAAAAATCAAGCTTTACAACAACCAGGTATTTATTGCCGATAATATCAAAGAGGTCATTCCGGAATTTCTGATGCTCTTAAAAGGTGTGATCGACTGTCCGGATCTGCCGCTGAACGTATCCCGTTCCGCTTTACAGAACGATGGATTTGTAAAGAAAATTTCCGATTATATCACCAAAAAGGTTGCTGACAAGTTGACCGGTATGTGCAAGACAGACCGAGAGAATTATGAAAAATACTGGGATGATATCAGTCCATTCATCAAATTCGGTTGTATCAAGGACGCCAAATTTGGTGAAAAAATAATGGACTATGTACTCTATAAAAATCTCGACGGCAAATATTTGACTATCAAAGACCTGGTAAAAGAAGACGAGGACAAAAAATCTGGCGAAACCGAGACTGACACGCAGCCAGAAGCTTCCTCGACTGAAGATGGTTCTACAAAAGACAGTGAAGCTGCAGACGCTGAACCGGAAAAACAGACGATTTACTATGTAACAGACGAGGTACAGCAGAGCCAATATATCAACCTGTTCCGTGAATCCGGCATGGATGCGGTTATTCTCCGTCACAACATTGATACCGCTTTCATTTCCCATATGGAGCAGCTCAACGACAAGCTTAAATTCCAGCGAATTGACGCTGATGTCACATCATCTGCAAAAGAAGAAACGGATGCGGAGGCCCTGAAAGAAATCACCGCCACTTTGACTGACCTGTTCCGCAAAGCTCTCGGAAAGGAAAATCTGGAAGTCAAAGTAGAAAAACTTAAAAACGAATCCATTTCTTCCATGATTACGCTCTCTGAGGAAAGCCGTCGTATGCAGGAAATGATGAAAATGTACAATATGTACGGCATGGACCCGTCCATGTTCGGCGGCAGCGAAACACTGATCTTAAATGCCGGCAATCAGCTGGTACAGTATGTGGCCGACCATCAGGATTCAGAAAAGGTTTCGATGATCTGCGAGCAGCTTTACGATCTCGCCATGATTGCACACAAACCGCTCGCTCCGGAAGCCATGACAAGATTCATTGCAAGAAGCAACGAAATTCTGCTTTTGCTTGCGCAGTAAATGCAGATATAAAAAAGTGTGTGTCACACACCTACAAAATAAAAAATGGCAGAAGAATCTCTGCCGCAATTACTTATGCCCTCAGTGTCCTGTTGTTCACTGAGGGCATTTTGTTCTGCCATGCGTATATGGAACGCACGCCGTATCTTCTAAAGATCAAAACAGATCGGTGTCTCCTGACAACAGCCCCGGGAACATTTCTTTTGCAACGGTGTGCATATCCGGAAGATTTTTGCCGGATTCTAACTCTTTTTCTGTCTCTGTTCCTGTTTTCGCCGCTTTCTCTGCGTCTGTCTCTTTCGATTCATCCCTGAAATTTCGGGGATAATACTCTTTTGCCGCCAGGTTTCCCCTGCGCGCTCCCCGGTAATACATATCATCCGGCATTTCAAAACCGATACACCAGCGATATGCTGCTGCATACGCTCCATCTGCCGTATCCGGAATTTCCTTCAGATCATCCAGTATTCCTTTGTAACCGGTATGCAATTCATAATTCAGATATTCAAGCTGCCCCTCGAGCGTATTATAATCAAAGCCGTTCACATTGCAATACAAAATCAGCCTTTGGAAACGCCCCAGATGCCATTGGCAGATTCCATAGCTCGTGCCGCCGTCACCCAAAGCAAGCGGAAAGAAGGAAGATTCCAGATGAATATTTGCAAGCACACCGCACGCAGCCGCATGATTTAATTCCAGTTTTTCCGTCAGATACGCATATATCTTTCTCGTATTTTCCGAAATATTTGCAGGCGGATAATCAAGCGGGTTTACATGAAAACCTTCCATCTGCCGACGTTCTTCCTGAAGCTGGCGAAGCTTTTCCTCATCCCGTTTTCTTGCCTCTCTTTTCACTTCTTCCACAGCCTTCTTTTCTTCCGGTGAAGGCTCTCTGGCAGAAACGACTTCCATGGATTCTATCACAAGCTCTCCGGACGCCCCTGCGCCGCCCTGCTCTTCGTTTGCACCTATACTTCCAGATGCCTCTCCCTCTTCAAATAGCATCTCGTCATTTTCCGAGAACTCCTCGTCCGACACACCGATGCCCTCTCCATATTCCTCACTCTCTGTCCAGACGATCTCCCCCGCCTGACCATAGCAAGGTGCCAAAGCCATTCCCGCAGTTAAAATTCCTGCCATAGCAAACAACCTGTACCGTTCTTTCATGTACCTCATACACCCCTTCTTTTGTTTTCCTGTTATACAGCCTGTTTCTCTATCTATTCTTTAAAAAAATTAGTTTATCACATAGATAAAAGAGTTTCAAATATAAAATTCTGGATTACCAGTATCTCCCCCTCCATACTTACACCTGTTTCACACTTTTCCGCCCCTTCCCCGCTACCGCAGCCTGCCTTGACAAACCCATAAAAAAAAGTTATTCTTTTCAAAGATTATGTTTTAATTCCCATCAAACAGATACAGGAGTTCTTTTATGTCAAACGAGTTCAGACCATTTGGCGGCATTTCAGGGAGCACTCTGAAGCTGATCGCCATTATCACCATGTTTATCGACCACGCCGGAGCCACAGTCTTACAGGCCATCGTGCGGCATCCCGGTATTACATCCATTGCGGAAAAACGTATCTTCTGGAGCCACGTCTACCGCATATCCCGCGATATTGGGCGGCTTGCTTTCCCAATCTTCTGTTTTTTAATCGTGGAAGGGTTTCTGCATACACGAAACGTAAAAAAATACGCCGGAAGGCTCTTTTTATTTGCTCTTCTGTCTGAAATTCCTTTCGATCTTGCATTAAAGGGAAACTGGTTTTATCCCGGAAAACAGAACGTGTACTTTACTCTGCTGATCGGGCTTATGGTTATGGCCGGCATTGTATGGATCACCAGAGGCGGCACACAGAATCTCATTCTGGCCCTGCTTCCCATTGCAGCAGGCATGTATGCCGCTTCCTGGATTGACACAGATTACAACTACAAAGGAGTCTTTCTGATCGCTGTGCTTTATCTGATGCGCAGCAGCCGGTTATACCAGTGCATTGGAGGAGCTGTTTCTGTCACCTGGGAGCTTCCGGCTCCTCTTGCATTCCTTCCCGTATATCTGTATAACGGAAAAAGGGGGCTGCGCATGAAATACTTTTTCTACTTCTTCTATCCCGTGCACCTGCTGCTTCTCTATGCAGCGGCAAAATACCTCATTCCACTTTTGCCTCTGTAGATACTGTTTTTATTTTCATTCAATGATCTGATTATACCTCAGTTACAAAGGAGATTGTCATTATGAATAAAAAAGAAATTGCTGAAATCAAACGCCTTTTTCATCCTGACCGCTGTCCCATTACCCGGATCTGCGGCTGCTATGTGGATGGCGAAAAGAATAAAAAAACAAGATTCCGGGAAGCCTTTCTCTCACTGCCCGAAGAAGAAATGTTCAAATATTTTGAGATTTTGAAAAAAACACTGTCCGGTACAATCGGGCGCAATCTTCTCGATATGGAATTTCCCCTTTCACAGGAAGCAGGCGGCGGCGCTCAGGAATATCTGCTGAAGCTGCGCGACAGCCAGTTAAAGGATGAAGAATTGCTCGAAGAATTTTATGACAAGATCATTGAAACCTTTCTGTACCCGGAGAATTATTATATTGTGCTCATTCATGGAGCCTATGACATTCCCAAGAAGGCTTCCGACAATCTCGAAATGTTTGACGCCTCTGACGACGTTTATAACTTTGTTCTGTGCTCCATCTGTCCGGTAAAGCTGACAAAGCCTGGTCTTTGTTATAATGAAGAAACGAATACAATCGAGCAGCGCATCCGCGACTGGTTTGTGGAAGTTCCCGTGACTGGCTTTCTCTTCCCTGCCTTCACAGACCGCAATACCGACATTCACAGTATCCTCTACTATTCCAAAAACCCGGAGGAACTGAACGAAGAATTTGCCCGCCTGCTTCTCGGCTGTGAACTGCCTCTCTCAGCATCTTCCCAGAAAGAGACGTTTCAGTCCCTGATCGCGGATACGCTGCAAAATGACTGTACATATGAAACCGTAAAAACCATCCACGAAACGCTGAACAATCTTCTGGAGGAACGCAAGGATGATCCGAATCCCGTTGCGCTTGCCAAGGACGATGTCAAACGTCTTCTGGCTGAAAACGGCGCCGCTGCGGAAACGCTGGAACATTTCGACGAAGAATTTGAACAGGCCGGGGGCAACAATCAGACCTCGCTCTATGTCTCCAACGTCATCAATACCAGAAAATTCGAAATTAAAACTCCTGCAATCACGATTCAGGTAAAACCGGAATGTGCAGACCTGATCGAGACGCGTGTGCTCGAGGGACGTACCTGTTTCGTCATCCCTGCCGATGAATCCGTTGAGGTCAATGGCATTCCGGTACGTACCGCTGTACATCCGGAGGCGATAGAAGAATAAAAAATGGTCTTTGCAATTCAGTTATATTTTGGTGGTAAAAACTACATCGGCGTACTGTGTCTTTATCACAGTACGCCGATTTCTTTTCATAGCCCAATTGATTGTGGAATTAACATGCAAAGCAAATGTCCTCAGGACAAGCACACGTGCAACATCAATAGAACTTCTGCTCCAGACCTTCTACAATCTGGTGCATCTCTGATTTCGTAGTAACATTCCTTGCTGCCTCTACCACCTGACGTTTTTCCTCATCGTTTAAATTCGCATATACATCCATACGCAATTCCTCTTTCTAAAATACTCCCGTCAGTTTCAAGATCCAGTAAATTACCCCGAGTACCCAGCTCGTAAATACTCCGTATAAAATCACCGGCCCCGCAATCGTAAAGATCTTACACCCAATCCCAAACACCTGTCCCTCTTTCTGGTATTCAATGGCAGGCGATGCCACGGAATTGGCAAAACCTGTAATCGGGACCAGTGTACCGGCTCCGCCGAATTTTGCAAGCTTCTGGTAGAGATTCAGTCCGGTCAGAACAACGCTCAGAAGTACGAGCCAGAGCGCACACCAGCCTCCTGCCGTTTCCTCCTTCATTCCCATTCTGTCACACTGATCTAAAATAAACTGGCCGATCGTACAGATCGCACCGCCTGTTACAAAAGCTTTACACATATTCAGAAACAGATTATGCGTCGGTGTCACCTGTTTGACATACTTCTGATATTCCTGCTGTTTTCTTTGCTGTAAAATATCTGCCATGGGATTTCCTCTCTCTCGCCGCAACCTCAAATACGAGGCTGTCAAATTCTGCAAATGATCTACTGCATTTCGCATTTAATAAAAGAATCCCCATCTTTTTGAAAAATATACCTGCTTTTATCCTTCCACAATCAGATATTTTCCATCCGGCATCGCAAAAACCTCTGCCTGGGAAAGTAGCTCGTTCTCATCCATCTCAGACGTATCTGCACCGTTTTCTTCGAAATATTCTTTTACTTCTTTGTAATTGGAAGCCACATACGCCATGCATTCATCGAGAAACTCGTCTGCCTCTTCCAGCGTCTGCGCTACCGGCTCATCAAAAAGCTGGCCCTGTTTTTCCAAAAATGCTTCCACATATTCTTTCTTATACGTCATATCGTTTTCCTTTCCTCTTCTCCGTATGCGGTATGATTCATTTATACAACTTCAAATTGATTGCGATCTAAAATCATCAGCTCAAAAGCTCTCTGCGGATGATTTGAAGTACACCATTTTCCTGCTGCGGCGGAGCGATATGTTTGGCAGCCGCCTTCAGCTGTGGATGCGCATTTGCCACTGCATAGCTTTCGCCGGCCTGGCGCAGCATGCCGATATCGTTGCAGTTATCTCCAAACGCCATGGTCTCCTCCACACGGATTTTCATAAAATTCTGAATCGTCTCCAGCGCATTTCCCTTGTCCACCGAATCATTGATAAAATCGACCCAGCGGGCGCCTGCCACTACGACATTGAGGCGTGTACCGAATTTCTCCTTCATCTGCTCCGCTTTTTCATCCACTCCATCCGCATAATAGACTGCGATTTTATTTGTTCTGCTGCAATACGGAAGGAGGTCCGGCACCCGCACGACTTTATTGTGATAGCCGTTTTCCAGCAGCTCTTTGAACGCTTCATTGGGAGTATCAAGATACAGCATTTCCGGCGTGGAAAGAATGATATCACCCTCTTTTTGTTCCCGCAGGTACAGCAAAAGTTCTTCCGCCACCTTCTGGTCAATAAAGCTGCTCGACATATTTTTGCCGCGGCACATGACATTGGAACCATTTTCTGCGATAAAAATTACATCGTCTGCGACTGGTTCAAATACAGAACGCATACTGACATACTGGCGTCCGCTTGCCACCGCAAACATAATTCCCCGTTTCTTCAGCTCACGGATCATCTCAAACAATTCCGGATCGATCTGATCGGTTCCTTCCGGAACCAGTGTTCCGTCAATATCTGACGCTACTAATTTAATCATTCGCTTCCTCCTGTCCGCAAAATTAAATTTTATTTTTATAAAAATTGCTGTATATACGCAAACACAATCTCATTTTTTACAACTACTGTATATGCGCGCGCATAATCTCATGGAACTGGCGGCCACAGCGCTCCAGCTCACCTAATACAGTATCAATCCCCAGTTCACTCTGATGCCAGGATTCCCTGCTGATTCCCTTTGTCACAACAGGACACACGCAAAATTCTGTTTCCGGAAACTGCTCCTGATAATACATCAGACAGCGTCTCGCATGGAATGCCTGACAACACAGAATCGCACGCTCTGCCTTCACGCCCAGATCTTTCACACATTTTCTGGAATAACACGCATTCTCATAGGTGAACGTAGCCTGGTTTTCACGAATCAACGCATGCTCCGGCACACCTCTTCGCCGTAAAATTTCACAAAGGTAATCGCATTCCGTCTCACAACTAATGTCTGAATATACGCTTTGCGAAGCTTCAAATTTTCCGTTCAGAATGCTGTACTTGCCAGATGGCAAAATATACGGAGCATATCCCTTCTGGTACAGCTCCGCTGCAAGCACGGCCGCTTCCGGATAATTTCCACCCGGCACAAATATGATGTCGGACGGCTTTGGCTCATCTGCAACAAAAATAAAGTCAGTGATACACTCGTAAAATTCCATGTTTGCTCCTGGTATAAAATCGGACGCCCCTTGGCTGCCAAGGGGCTGATTTTGAACTTTGAATCAGTCTGTGACTGACTTTAAAGGTTTTCAAAATATGCTTACTCGTTCAGCGGCATCCAAGCTGTTTTGAGACGCGCCACTGCACTGCGTATTTCAGCTTCTGACAGATTGGCATAGCCAAGAATTACGGTATCCTCTCTGCGTAATCCGGCTGCTCCTACAAAGTAGCCGGACAGACCGTATACTTTTACTTCTTGTTTTGCTGCCAGACGCACTGCTTCCTCCTCATGCATTCCGTTTGTAAAAGTCAGAAGGATATGCACGCCTGCGTGTTCCCCTCTGATTTCACAAATACTGCGCAGAGGCCGAAGCGCTTCCAGCAAAACATCATGGCGGCCTTTGTATACAGCCCGCATTTTATTCAGATGGCGCTCATAATAACCCTCATTTAAAAATGCTGCAATCAGCATCTGATCTACACGTGATACCGTGCAGGATATAGACCGACCGCGGCTTTGGTATAACGACAGCATCCGTCTGGGCAGCACCATGTAGCTCACACGGATCGCGGGTGCGATTGATCTCGAAAAGGTACCTATATAGATGACACGATCGTTTCGATCGTAGCCTTGCAGAGCAGGAATCGGCCTTCCTTTGTACCGAAACTCACTGTCGTAATCGTCCTCTATAATGTAACGGTCTGCTGCTCCCGCCGCCCATTCCAGCAGCTGCATCCGGCGTTTTACCGGCATCACGGTTCCAAGCGGAAACTGGTGAGACGGCATCACGTATGCAATCTGCGCGTCCGTATCCGAAAGCCGGTCAATTCGCATGCCTGACTCATCCATCTCAATGACGCGAAGCTCATTTGACAGGTTGCCAAAGAGTTCATACGCTTTTTTGTACGTCGGACTCTCCATTGCAATCTTCTGCCCTGTGCCAAACATACTGCACAGCAAAAGCAGAAGAAAATCATTGCCTGCTCCAATCACAAGCTGTTCCGGCGAAGTCTCAACACCTCTCGCCTGACGCAGATACTGCGCCAGCATCAGACGCAGCTCATACTCCCCCTGCGGGTCTCCGAGCTGAAAGAGCTTACGGTTTTCTTCCTGTAAGATCGTCTTGGACAGCCTGCGCCAGGCATTTTGGGGAAAGCTGTCCAGATCAATGCCATTCGGAGAAAAATCATACGTAAAGATTTCTTTTGGTTCCTCACGAAATCTTTTTACCTGATTTTGTACCGGCATCAGACGATACAGACCATCCAGCTCACAGACAAAATACCCCTTATATGGAAGAGCTTCGATATATCCCTCTGATACAAGCTGCTCGTATGCCATATCCACGGTGGTACGGCTCACCTGCAAATATTTTGCCAGTTTTCGCGTAGAGGGCAGCCTCTCACCAAAAGGCAGCCCTCCATTTTGAATTTCGTTTTTTATATATTTATAAATCTGCTCATAGAGCGGTATTGATGAATGTATCTCCAGATTTATCGTTAAATCATTCATACAGTTTCATCCTCACACTCCTGTGTACTTTGAGCCATCTGCGGCTTTTCATTCCACAGGTCCTTCTGGCATGTCCGGCTTTATTCTGCTTTCGGCAGCTTGAACGAACTCTTCAGAGATACAATCCGGTTGAATACCAGCGCATCCGGCTTGGAATCCTTTGCATCCACACAGAAGAAGCCCTGTCTTACAAACTGGAAACTGTCGTACGGCTGTGCCTTGGCCAGTTCTGGCTCCAGCAGGCAATCCTTCAGAACCGTCAGGGAATTCGGATTAAGATTCAGAGAACCATCCTCATTGTATACACCCTTCGCTTCGTCAATGATATTCTCATACAGACGTACTTCTGCTTTTATGGCAGTCTTTGCCGCTACCCAGTGAATCGTTCCTTTCACTTTACGTCCCGTAAATCCGCTGCCACATTTCGTTTCAGGATCATACGTACAGTGAATTTCTGTTACATTGCCGTTCTCATCCTTCTCGAAGCTTACGCATTTTACGAAGTAAGCGCCCATCAGGCGCACTTCATTGCCCGGGAACAGACGGAAATATTTTTTCGGAGGATTCTCCATAAAGTCCTCACGGTCAATATAAAGCTCACGGCCAAACGGCACCTTGCGCATACCGAGCTCCGGATTTTCCAGATTCATTTCCACATCAAGATACTCAATCTGATCTTCCGGATAGTTATCAATAATCAGTTTCACCGGATCAAGCACAGCCATCATACGCGGCCGTTTCAGCTTCAGATCCTCACGGATGCAGTACTCAAGCATCGCGTAATCAACGGAACTGTTGCCTTTGCTGACTCCACACAGATCAACAAACTTCTGAATGGATTCCGGTGTAAATCCACGACGGCGCAGCGCTGCAATGGAGACAAGACGCGGGTCATCCCAGCCGTCCACAATGCCTTCCTCCACAAGCCGTTTGATGTAACGCTTTCCCGTTACAACATTCGTCAGATACAGCTTTGCAAACTCAATCTGCTTGGGCGGCATCTCATATTCCAGCTCTCTTACCACCCAGTCGTAGAGCGGGCGGTGATCTTCAAACTCCAGCGTACAGATCGAATGTGTAATCCCTTCGATCGCATCCTCAATCGGGTGTGCAAAATCGTACATCGGGTAAATACACCATTTGTCGCCCGTATTATGATGCGTCATCCTGGCTACACGGTAGATAACCGGGTCGCGCATATTAATATTCGGGGAGGTCATATCAATTTTTGCACGCAGAACCTTTGAACCGTCTTCATACATGCCGTTTTTCATATTTTCAAAAAGCGTCAGATTCTCTTCTATGCTGCGCTCCCGGCACGGGCTTTCCTTACCCGGCTCCGTAAGAGTACCGCGGTACTCGCGAATCTCTTCCGCGGAAAGGTCACATACATAGGCTTTCCCTTTTTTTATCAGTTTAACCGCCGCCTCATACATCTGATCAAAATAATCGGAGGCAAAAAACAGCCTGTCCTCCCAGTCGGCGCCCAGCCACTTCACATCTGCGATAATCGACTCAACAAACTCCGTTTTTTCCTTTGTCGGATTTGTATCATCAAAACGGAAATTAAATTTTCCGTTGTATTTTTTTGCCAGCCCGTAGTTCAACAGGATGGACTTGGCATGTCCGATATGCAGATAGCCGTTCGGTTCCGGTGGAAAACGCGTGTGCACCGCAGTGCAGTGTCCTTCTGAAAGATCTTTCTCAATGATCTGCTCAATAAAATTTTTTGATACAACTTCTCTTTCCTGTTCCATAATTTCCCTCCTAAATCAGCTTTCCTCATCATAGCACAACCGCCGCAAAATGACAATATGTACCGCAAAATCTGACTCTATATTCATAACAGTTACCTATATTCACGAAAGCAAACCTGTGCTTCATCACACCCGTAAGATTAACTACCTGCTTTTTTAGATACTCTGCCTCTTTCCGGTCAAGAATATACCTGTCATGTCAAAAAAGTGCCAAACACGCATGTCAGAATTTTACCAAAAGGGGGCAAGAAGTTTGCTTGTTTCGCGCATTTAAAATGTTTATAGTGAATGGTAGTTGCGGAAGTGTGATGAAAGAGGATGCTTACCGGGGGCTGATCTTGAATCCGTTTTCGTAACAGCGGAATCAATCAATTAACAGTAAAGGAGAGTTTCAGGATGAAAAAGAAAGTGTTTTTGAGTGCGGCGATGCTTGGGATCAGTATTTTAGCTCTGGGTTCTGTATCACTTGCAGCAGAGCAGGCCGAGAAATTACCGGCAGGTGTTTTTGTTGAGGAGAGTGAGGATTCTGCAACCGGGTACACGATTACCTTCCGTTATTATGATGAAAATGCAACGAATGTACAGGTAGCTGGAGGATTCCATTTTTATGAGGAGAATGCGGATTATGCGTATGGTTACGGGGTTGATCTGGCTGAGGGAGATTCTACGGATGCGCATCTGTTCACGCCGGATACATGGTCAAAGGATGCAAATCTTTATCATGTAAATGACCAGGCATGTATTCTTGATATGGAAAAGGATGAAAACGGAGCATGGACCTATACGGTTGACCTGACAGGCGGCTGGTATCTGTATCAGTACAATGTTTCTTATAATGACGGCGCTTGCTATACAAGCATCAGTGATCCTGGAAATCTTCCGGGCTGCAACAGCCTTGGCGGGCAGCAGGTGAGAAGCCGTTTTTATGTGCCGTACAATGCTGAAAAACAGGCTCCGCAGGACGACTGGACGTATACAACTCCGGCAGAAAACGAAGCGGACAGAGGTACCCTGTATCATATGAGTTATCTGAGCGCTGACGGCGTTGTTCGCCCGGTAAGAATCCACCTTCCGGCTGGTTATGACGCTGACCGTGCTGAGGCGTACAAAGTTCTCTATCTGTCACACGGCGGCGGCGGAGATGAAGCTGACTGGGATTATCAGGGACACGCGGGCGACATTGCAGACCGTCTGACTGCTGAGGGCGTATGCGAGCCGTTTATCATTGTTATGATGAACAATTCTCAGTTTGGCTGGGATTATGACGCGATTTATGACAATACAAAGAATTATCTGATTCCGTATATGGAAGAAAATTACAACGTGGTAACGGATGCCTCCGGACGCGCTTTCGCAGGCCTTTCCATGGGCGGTATGACAACAAGCGAGCTGTTGTTCCGCGATCAGGAGCTCTTTGGCTACTACGGCATCATGAGCGGCTCTGCAGCATTCGATCTGCCGCAGCAGGACGACTACTCCAGCTACAACATACCGAATCTGTATCTGGCAGCAGGCTGGGCTGACATGGCGCTCAAAAACGACAGCTACCAGACAGACAAAGAGAGAACTTCCATTGGCCTTGCCGAAAAATTTGACGAGCTCGGTATTGCCTACAACAATGGTACCAAGGGAGTTTACACCGTTCAGGGCGGACACGATTGGTTCACCTGGCCGCAGATTCTGAAAAATTATATTGAGACAACTCTTTGGAAATAAGTTACAGTACTTCACAACTAAAGGGCAAAGCCACTTTCCGGCTTTGCCCTTCTTCTGTTTCCACATCATTTATTCTTGCTCATAAAGACCTTTTTCGTAAAACACAGATTAAATAACCAAACGACAGCACACTTCCGATGAATTCTCCTCCAAAGGTAGCATAAGCTGCACCTGTCATTCCGAACTGCGGAATAAAAAGTAAGTTTAATCCTATATCTGCGACACACATAAGCAAACCACATATCACGTTAAATCTGACTGCCCTGAGCGCTGCAAGTACATTAACGCTTAAAGAACGGAACGTACCAGATATGCAATAGCCTGCTACCAATATTCGAAATGGTTCCACGGAAGAAAGATACTGTTCACCGGAAACAATTCGTATAATCAAAGGGGCAAATAAAATAATGAGCAAGCTGAGCATCACGTTCACAGCCAATAAACACTGGAACGTTTTTCTGATATTTCTTTTCAGCCACGGTAAGTTTCTGTTATTTGCCACTATATCAGGCAAAATACATATGATAACACTGCCGGGAATAAAAGTAAGCGCATTGGGAATCAGAGTAGCTACTTTATAAATCGCCAGCTCCGTTGTGGAACCGAGCAGCACTGCAATCATTGAAACATCAATCAGATACAGGAATCTACTTAAAACACTGCTGATGCCATTAAAAATCGAATAATGCCAGAGTTCCTTTTTCTGTGCGAAATTTAACTTTTCAGCGCGGAGGACGCAACACACTATTTGATACGTAGCACAAATAGTGATAAGCAGAGATACCATCGCTGCCAGATACTTTCCGGCAACCACGCCTCCTACGCCCCAGACTGCGCCAAAACAGGTACACATTGCAACGAGAACCGTATTCAAAGTCAGCAATTTCGAGTAAATACTGAATTTGTTTTTACAGCGGAGAATTGTCATCAGCAAATCAAACAGATATTCTAACAGAATAATCGGCAAATAAACTCGAATATAGACTCCTGCTTGTCTGATGGACAGTATTCCCGTAAACGACGCACTAATAAAAAGAACGATAATGGCAAAATTAGCTACCAGTCCTGTCATGGCACAGTACCGGTAAAACCTGTTTTCTTCAGGTGTATCTCTGTTTTCCGCGCCAAACTGCAAAGCTCCTGCAACCAGGCCCAGCCCCATAATCAGATGTGCATAAGAATAAAAATTGAGCACATAGCTCCATATTCCATATTCGTTCTGGGCCAGCATCCTGGTAAGAACCATGTTGCTGAACATTGCAACAATCTTGTTGATTACGCTCGCGCTAAACACCTGCAAAATACCCTTTTGGAGCTGGGTCCAAATCTTAGACTGATTTTGTTTTCTCTTTTGTCCCATATCGCAGTTTCAGCCCTTTCCACATCTGAAAACTGCCCGCTTTTTCTGATAATGAGATTGCATAACCCAAAAACAAATAAAATGCAGGCGTCATCACATAACTTTTTGAAAACAAAAATATCAAAAATCCTGTAGACAGTAACGGCAAATAGAGAATCAGCTGTCCTGACTTACGGGCATATTGAAAACTGTTTTTGATCCATTTTATAAGAAACAGGATCAAAATACCGCCCATAAACACGCCGAACTGCATGAATAACTCGACAAATATATTGTGGGGATAATAGCTGATCGAATGGGTGTGATAATTTTTCAAATATGTTTCCCAGTTTTCAAATAAATACAACCTGTCACGAAACACGCCCAGCCCCAAAAAAGGATGCTCTTTTATCCCGCTTAATGCAATTCCTAAAATAGAATCCCGATTGGAAAAACTAAAGATGTCCATGGAAGACAATGCGTCAATAATCCTCGTACTCAGGCCGATCCGTCCAAAAATAGCTTCCATCAATGACAAAACTGCTTCCTTTTGAAAAACAAACGCCAGGAATCCCAGTACCGCTACTGATATCAGAACATACAGGACCTTTTTCGCCTTCTTTATCGTGATGCAGATCAATATAACAGCCATTACGCACACAACCGGACTTCTTGACCCCGCCCCAATAATCAGAATCATTCCCAGAATAGAAGTAAGCAGATAAACGATTTTCCTCCTGTCATGAAAGAAAAACATAACAACAGCCAGAGAAACAGGAAAAATACAGGCATGACCGAGCTCCATCGAATACGTGATTTCCTTCACATAGCCGGATGTCGCCACCATCTCTCCCCTGACACCGTACAAAATAAAATTCAGCGCCTGAAAGGCAAGCAGTACAATTGGAAGTTTCTCAAATATCTGTTCCACTTTATCAAAATGATAACAGAACGAAAATCCTGTCACAAAGAAGAAAAAACACCTTGGCATAGCCTTTATATATGTTTCCAGGTACACCATACGGTCCGCCCCAAAACTAAGCACCATAAAGAGGCAGTATGCGAACCAGAAACCGAGCAGAATATATTTTCTTATACTCAGCAAAGGAAATATATCTTTAAAATGACAGAGAAGCAATCCAAGATAAATAGTATAAAAAAATACATCAATTAAATTTCCAGGCATGAAAAAAAATAATTTATCAATGAATAATTTAATTGGTTCAAAACCCACGGAAACAATAAGCAATAATTCATAAGTTCTTTTTCGGCTGACCACCATATTCTCTCGCCCAGTCCTTCCTACTCTTTCATCTGACTTAACGTTTTCTCAACCATTCCCGCACGGCACTTCCACAGATTCTGCTTTTTCGTCTCTATACAAGTTTTCTGTTTTTCACCTAACATTTCAGGTCTGTGCAGAATTTTGTTCAGTAAGGAACAGACCGCGTCCTCATGATAAGGAATCACCCATCCGGTACCATTTTGCTCTGTAAAATGACCAATTGCCGTGTCTTTTGTTGCAATAACGGGAATTTCATGGCCAAGATATTCAAAAGCTTTATATGGCATAGCCATATTCATATACGCTCCATTTTCAAATATAAGAGCGCCTATATCTGCATTGTCATAATAAGGTTCTAATTCATCCCCGTTTCTATGAACAATCTGTATACGCTCATTCAGGAATTTTTCAAACCGTATTTTTTCCTTCTGCCATTCATGCTCACGGCAACATAAAGTAAGAACACAGTTCTCCGTACGGCTCACTGCCCGGATCAATGCCTCTATCTGATAATGTGCGCCGATTCCTCCGACATAGAATACATGCAGCGGATTTACCGAAAAATCACGGATTCTGCTTGCGTCCCGTCTTATACGCAGCTCCTCTGCACCCGGAGGCAGCAAAACTGAGCGTTCCGAAAGTGCCTCTGACGCAAGATAATCCAGTAACTTCCCGCTTGGTATATAAAAACGATCGAGCAGCTTTACATACTGCCGTATATCATATACATAACATTTTAATGAGAAAAATCGTTTCCACCCAGGCAATGCTTCACCATAGCTGTCAAATTTCCAGTAGATGTCGCAGTAGAATAATCCGATTGGAATCCCCCTTTTTTTCATCCAGCGAAAAAAACCGAAATCCACAAACGGATGCAGCGGCAAATGATGTGGGTCTGTCAGCAATATCGGCATCGTGCTGCTCTCCGCATACATGAATTCATATTGAAAACCATGTCTGATACATTTTTTTAATTGTCTGATCTGCCGTTTTCTTGCCCTGGAATAGCCTTCAATCACAAAGACATCATAGCCGATTTCCCGAAATGCCTGTATCATTTTGCGCGGACGCATCATTCTTGCGCCCTTTCCATGTTCCTCCAATTTATACGGCAGATAAAATATACAACGTTTCATTTACGCCTTTTCCTTAAATCTGTTATAGAATTGTTCTATTGAAAGAAAGCAATCATTTAGCTCAAAACGCTCCCGCACAAATTGTCTGCCGCTTTTGCCCATGGCCCTTCGTTTTTCAACATTATTATAAAGTGCAATGATCGCGCCGGCCATTCCCTGCACATCCTTTCGCTTTACAACAACAGCCGTCTTTCCGGGAATTGTTGCTTCCATAAGTCCGGGAACATCGGAAATAATCACTGCTGTTCCGCAGGCCTGTGCTTCCACGGCGGACACGCCAAAAGATTCCGAATCTAATGTGGACGGAATAATCGCGACATCCATATTCGCCCACTCCTCTGCCGCCTCATCCTGAGAAATAAAGCCAAGCCACGTTGTAATATCGTCAATTCCCAGTGTTTTCGCCAACTGCCGGTATTCCTCCTCCTGCACGCCCTTTCCGGCAATACGCAGTTTTATCGGAATAACCGTATGCTTCCTGACCTCTGCAACAGCCTTTAACAGATACGAAATGCCATATTTATCCGAAAGCGCTTTTACTGTGCCGACAACAAAATCTTCTTTTTTCAAAACAGACAACCGTTCTGCTTCTCCCCCCGTTCTTTTATCAGGGTGAAACAATTTCATATCCACCCCAAACGGCGTAATCTCAAACTTTTTATCCGTATACCTGCCGGCTTCATCAGCCATTGCCCGGCTTGTGGAAAATAAGTATGCGGCTTTCCTCAGGCTGAATCTCAGCAATGCTTTGTGCAACGGGCTCTTCTTTGGAAAATCATAAACATCCGAACCCCATACTGACAGAATGTAGCCCTCTATCCCGGAAAGAGCCATTGCAATTCCATAACTTGTCGCAAAATGAACGTTGATGATATCCGGTCTGATTTCCTGTATCAGCCGTTTCATTTGTTTTCCGGTCAGCATATATTTTAATTTAGCAAGCGCTCTTCCCTGTGGGTCAACGCCTGTGTCAATCAAATGGACATCAGCTGTCGGGATTTCTCCTTTTGTAAATGAAATTACATGAACCGTGTGTCCGCGTCCGGCGAACCAGTTACACCACTTCACAAGATGCACACTGCTCGCAGGGCCTACAAAACATATTTTCATATCCTTATAATCTCCAGAACCTCATACCAGATGCTGAAAGCTCATCTATACGATACAGGCTCTTTACATCCAGCAGAACTTTCTCATGGTCAGGCAATTCGCTTTTGAACATATTTCCAAGTTGGCTCACAGACATTGCTCTGAACTCTTTATGTCCGACAGCAACAATGATACAGTCAGCTTTTGGTATTTCATCAAATGGTGTCAAAGTCACTCCGTAGCCTTTTTTTACAGACGCAGCATCCGCCCATAAATCCACAACAACAGGTTCCACCCCATACACTCTGAGCCGTTTTACCAGATCCATAACTTTGGTGTTCCTGATATCCGGACAGTTCTCTTTAAAGGTAAATCCTAATATCACAACAACGGCTTTGGCAGGATCTTTATGAACTTCCGTCATTTCCCTGACAGCCACATCTGCAACAAACGCACCCATGCTGTCATTGATCTCCCTGCTGCTGTAAATCATACGGCTGTGACAGCCTAGCTTCTCTGCAACCTCTGTCAGATAATAAGGGTCGACGCCAATGCAGTGCCCGCCTACGAGTCCTGGTTTAAAACCAAGCGCATTCCACTTTGTGTTCATACCTGCAAGAACCTCAGCTGTATCTATGTTCAGCTTGTCGCATAGCATAGCAACTTCATTCATAAACGCAATGTTAATATCCCTCTGGCTATTTTCAATCACTTTTATGGCCTCTGCTGTTCTGATACTGGATACCGGGAAACTGCCTCCTGTAATGATAATATTGTATACTTTTTGAATCTCATCCGCTGCTTCCTGATCCATTCCTGAAACAATCTTCCGGATCGAAGACAACGTGTGTACACGATCTCCCGGATTAATCCGTTCCGGACTATAGCCAATTTTCCAATCCACACCGCATTTTAACCCGGATTCCCGTTCCATAATCGGAACACATAGTTCTTCCGTCACACCTGGATATACCGTAGACTCAAATACAACAATGGTTCCTGCATGCAAATTCTGTCCTACGATTCTTGAAGCCTCTTCAAGAAATGAAAAATCCGGGCTGTTATCTTCTTTCACAGGCGTCGGGACAGCTACAATAATAAACCTTGCCTCTTTCAGCCTTCGCGGATCAGAGGTAAAATCTACCGTCGTATCTTTGATTGCCTCGCCGATCTCATTCGTTGCATCAATTCCATTTCGGTACTCAGTCACACGCTTCTCATTGATATCAAAACCTACCACGTGCACATGCTTTGCAAACTCTACTGCAACCGGCAGTCCGACATATCCAAGCCCGACCAGTGCAAGCTTTTCTTTTCCAGAAATGAGCCCCTGATAAATAGTATGAAACTCCATCTTTTTCCTCTTATACATTGTCAATAATCACCTTGCAAATCCGGTCTGCATCCTCCTCCTTCAGATAAGGGTGTATCGGAAGACTGAGAACCGTTTTCGTTGCCTGGATGGTATTTGGATACCACTCATCCGAAAAGCACATTGCTTGATATGCTTCCTGCTGATGAATCCCCCTCGGATAATAGATCATTGAAGGAATACCATGTTCCTTTAATGCCTCCCGTACGCGATCTCTTGTCCGGTCATCCTCCAGCATAATCGTATACTGCGCCCAGCTGGAATAAAATCCATCCGGGATATACGGCGTAGCAACTGTGTTTTTCAGCCGTTCTGTATACCACTGTGCTGCCTGGTTGACTGCGCTCAGCTCATATTCTATAAACGCGCGCAACTTCGGTAAAAGGATTGCTGCCTGTATCGTATCCAGACGGGAATTAATGCCGATTTCACGGTTATCATATTTATCCGCAGATGATTTTCCCTGTGCTCTCAGAGAACGCAACCGCTCTGCAAGCTGATGATCATCCACAAAGATTGCCCCTCCGTCACCGTAGCATCCCAAAGGCTTTGCCGGAAAAAAGGAAGTTGCTGAAATATCCCCAAAGGAACAGGCAGACCTGCCGTTCACATTGCCGCCAAAGCCCTGCGCACCATCTTCTAAAACTTTCAAGCCATACGTTTCGGCTATTGGAATAATATTAGAATAATCTGCCGGCAAACCAAAAAGGTCGACGGGAATAATCACTTTTGGAATCAACTGCCCTTCTGCAAGAACACGCTGCACAGCCCTTTCCAGTGCTTTAGGACAAATGTTGAACGTTCTCCTGTCAATATCCACCAGAATCACAGTTGCCCCAAGGAGTGAAGCAGCCCCCGCTGAAGCAAAATAAGTAAAATCAGAGGTGAATACCACATCACCTTTGCCGATATTCATGGCCATCAAAGAAAGCTGCAGTGCATCTGTGCCATTTGCACAGGAAACGCAATACTTGCGTCCCACATATGCGGCAAGCCGTTCTTCCAGCTCTGCTACCGGTTTGCCAAGAATGAATTCGGAATGATCCAGGACTGTCTGAATCGCCGAATCTATTTCAGGCCGCAATGCCTGATACTGTGCTTTCAGGTCTCTAAACTGCACGCGATTTCCTCCAATCCGTCCCTGCATTTTTGATATTTACGTCCGCAGGCACAATGCAACTCTTTATCAAGTATTCTCCCGCACGCACATACCCAACCTGATACCCTCGCAGGAACACCAAGCATCAGAGCATAGTTCGGAACATCTGATACAACAACTGCCCCGGCGCCGATCAATGACCAGCTTCCAATTGTATGGCCGCAAACAATCGTAACATTTGCACCAATGCTTGCCCCTGTTTTGACAAGCGTTCTTTTATAACCTTGCGGGCCTTTCGGATATTTTGATCTCGGTGTCAGATCATTTGTAAATACGCAGGAAGGACCACAGAAAACATAGTCCTCAAGCTCAACGCCCTCATAAACAGAAACATTGTTCTGTATCTTCACGCCATCGCCAATTTTCACATGATTCGAGATATTCACATTCTGTCCCAACAAACAGTTTTTCCCAATGTGCGCCCCACTTTGAATATGGCAGAAATGCCAGATCTTTGTCCCTTCACCAATGATTGTATTTTCATCAATATAGCTGCTTTCATGAACGAAATAGTTTTGATTCATGGCTCAAATCGCCCCTTAAAATCAAGAGTAGCACAGCTTTGAAGCGGCAGTTTGACCGGCCGTCCCTCATAAGCTGATTTATAAATGGCAAGAACAAGCTCCAGAGCTTTTTTTCCATCCTCTCCGGTTACGTACGGCTCTCTGCCTGTCTGTATTGCTTCTATCATATCTGCATACAAAGGAGTATGCCCATACCCATACACATCCGGCGGATTTTCACAGTATGCATGTTTCACGTAAGCCGGATCATCAAGCGCATCTGCAAAGTTCCACTCTTCAATCCTGTTAACAGATTTTCCTCCAGCTTTGACTGTCCCATATTCTCCGAATATATAAAGAGTTTCTTCCAGATTTTTCGGATAGATATTCGTGGTTCCTTCTATCACTCCATACGCACCGTTCCTGAATTTTACCAGCGCTGCTCCAAAATCCTCCGCTTCCATAAACGGATGCTTCAAATTGTCCGTGTAGGCAAACACCTCGTCGATCTCATCGCCCATCATCCATCGAAGCAAATCAATATTGTGGATACACTGATTCATCAATGCACCGCCATCCTGCTCCCACGTACCTCGCCACGGAGCCTGCATGTAATAATCTTTTCCTCTGTTCCAGCGGATATGTGCTGTTCCATGGAGAAGCCTGCCAAACCGCCCTGTCTCCATTGCTGTTCGGATGTATTGAACTGATTTATTAAAACGGTTCTGATGATTCGCGCAAACCAGCACCCCTTTTTTCTTTGCCAATGTAATCACGCGGTCAGCATCCTCCATGGACAGAGCAATAGGCTTTTCGATAATCACATGACAGCCCGCATGAATACAATCAATCGCAACAGCAGCGTGTTTTCCACTCTCTGTTGCGATTGCCACCAACTCAGGTTTTTCCTTTTCAAGAAGCTCCCTGTAATCCGTATACTTTTTCACACTGTCAGGAAGCCCAAACTTCCCGTTCATACGTTCAGGTACCATATCACATATAGCGACAATTTCCAGAAGGTTATTTTTTGCTGCTGCAATATGATTCAGAGAAATTCTTCCGCAGCCAATCAATGCATATCTCATGCTTATCTTCCTATCAGACTCTCTAATTTTTTCGTTAAATTCGCAAAATCGTACTGTTTTGCAACTTCTGCAACATTTTGTTTGTATAGTTCCAGATTTTCCTCATTTTCAATCATTTTCTTGATTAAACGGCTCGCCATCTCTGCATCATCATTTGGAACAACAATACCTACCTGATTGCTTCTGACCAGTTCATATTTGCAGTCCACATCAGAGATAATCGGCTTCTGTGCAGCGAAATAATCGAAAAGCTTATTCGGGCTATAACCGTATTTTACCAGCGGCTTGTACTCAAAATGAAGAAATAAAAAATCAGCCTGCGAAAGAATCGAAGGAATTTTATTTTTTTCCGCATGTCCTTTAAATTTGATATTTACAATCCCTTCTTCTCTTGCTTTTTTCTCAAGCCTCTCTCTCTCATTCCCCTGTCCCCAGATCAGAAAATATACGTTCGTCCCCGCAAAATACTTCGCAATGTCCAACATATACTCCAAACGATTAACTTTTCTCACTGAGCCAGTATAAACAATACACAGCTTGTCCGGATCAGCCAAATCCTCATCATAAAAGTGATTCTGATCTCTCGCTTCGATAAACTTCTCCAAATCCACTCCATTATTAATATGATGCGCTTTTTTCAGATCAACCGTTCCCCCATGTGCTTTGTCAAGCCCATGTTCTATGATATAGTCCTTCGCTCCCTCCATCGTAAATACAAGCTCATCTGCGTTTGTATACATCCACTTTTCAACCTGATATAATATCTTGATAATTGGATTTTTCGGCGAAAATCCAAGATAATCAACAATTGCCTGTGGCCATAAATCCCTGACTTCAACAATACTCCTGCACTTAAATTTTCTGGCAAATATAATTGCTAGGCAGGCGGACAGCATATAAGAGGAGGAACCAAGCACAAGATCCGGTTTCGGAAATTTTTTTCTGATTCTATATAAACGCCAATGAAATTGAAAATCCGCTATAATCCGCTTTTTTTTGCTCTCCCCGTAATCACAGGTTCTGATAAAGCAAAATGGACAATCAGACTTCGTATACATCCTATATTTGCTTCCATCCGTAATCATCTGGACATCAGAATTGTGGAGCTTGCTTCCTGCAAATGCAATCGGCCTGTATCCGTCCCGCTTCAGATATTTTCCGAAATTATTCTGCCGGTTATAATGTCCCAGTTCAGGCGGCATACTGTGCTGCTGTATCAGCCATATTGTCATTCCTTTCTCATATGCCTCCGTCATCCTCATACGCCCCTTCCTTTATTTCCTGTCTCCTTTTGTTTCTTTCTCAATCCCGGTTGAAAAACCCTCTGTACTCTCGGGCATAAAAATAATTTTTATTGTTGCAAGAACAATCTTCATATCAGTCACAATACTCTGCTGCCCAATATAGTATAAGTCCATTTGCAATTTATCATACGGAGCACTGTTTGCTTTCCCGTAAACCTGCGCATAACCTGTCAATCCTGCCTTTACCTGCAGCCGTAGTTTAAACTCCGGGATTTCTTTCTGGTAAATGTCAGCCGCCTCAATCCTTTCTGGACGCGGCCCAACGATTGACATATCGCCTTTCAGGATATTCAAAAGCTGAGGCAATTCATCAATCCGGCACCTGCGGATTACTTTGCCTACTCTTGTGATTCTGATATCATTCTGCACTGTGATAATCCCTTCTGTGCCACCATTGTCAGCGTTCTCTTTCATGCTTCTGAATTTATAAATAGAAAACACTTTACCGTTAATTGTATAGCGGTCCTGCTTGTAAAAAACCAAACCGCCGTCTTCCAGTTTTATAGCCAGAGCAGTAAGCAACAGAACCGGGCTTAAAACAAGCAGTGCCAGAAATGAAAAAAATACATCCAAAAACCGTTTAACCCCCAAATAAAATACACCTGACTTTCCTCTGCCAAGGAACATCACCGGCAGGTGATCAATTTGCGCCATATGACCGCTCTGTATCAGAAAGTCACCTATATTCGGCCGGACACATATCTCAATATCATTTGATATACAGTATTTGATAATATCATTTCTTTCGCTGGAAGCCACACCAAGCAAAAGAACAAAATTGTACAATCCAGATGCAAGCTCATCAAAAATCCTATCAAGCCCTTCACCTATACTGATCTCCTTTTCCAGAGAAAACCTCCAGTTAAGTTTCGATGACATTTTTATGCCGTTTTTATACGCAATCAGATTATCATAAACAGCAAGTGCCCTTCCCGGAATAATAATCGATTTCATCAAACGGACTGTCCAATATGCCCATAATACTGAAACAACCGACCAAAAACAAATGCAGCCGAATATTGGCAGCATATTGGGCATTTCCTTTTTTATAATCCAGGTCACTAAATAAATGAGCACACCTGTCATAAATGATGTAATGATATGGGAATAAACAAGCTCCTGAATACGTTGCATTTTAATATCAAAACCACTGTACAACTTGGCAAAACTTGTATATATGATCAGAAACAAACCAGTAATAATTGCACTGTTGACCGAAAACAATCGGGCATTATAATAATAATTCCACAGTATACCAAAAAACACCGTATCAATTCCGATAAGCAGCAAATAACAAAGAAACACGATAGCTTCTCTCTTTTGCTCTGAACTAACTTTCATGCCACTCCTCCATTCGTTTTTATCATTTACCTGAAGCGTAAATCTTATGGTAGCAGCTTAGCCAATCAGCCCTGTAATCAAGTTTCATACGATTCTCGATATCGATATTTTCCTACAAATACAGACATCTTTTAGAGTATAACATAATAACGAAAATTTTCAACGTTTTTGCTTGTTTCCGGGACGAAAACACATAAAATTCGTTAATTACATACAATACAGCGGGCAAATTTGAATCAAAAATAGAAAAAAAGACAGGGGCCACGTTCCCCTCTTAAGATATTTAAAATACAAACTATTTGGGCAAATAAAAACAAAAACCCCCATTAATCAAGTTTATACATTACCAGATTAATGGGAGTTGAATACAATTTATTTTACTATTACTTCACATATCACCTTAACTTTTCCAGATTTTACAGTAACCATAGCTGTTCCTTTTTGCTTCGCTGTAATCTTTCCTTTACTATTTACAGTTACTACTTTTTTATCAGATGAAACATATGTAATCTTTTCCTCACTGTTTTTCGGTGAAAGTTTGGGCTTTAATGTGTAACTCTTTCCTTTCTTAATAGTTATTTCTGATTTTATATTAGTAATCTTTTTAGTCGTCGTCTTGGGCACGGTCACTTTTATTGTAACTTTTTTGCTGCCGGATTTCACCGTGATTTTCGCTGTTCCTGAAGCCTTCGCTTGGATGACTCCTTTGCTGCTGACCGTAGCTACCTTTTTATTGGAACTAGAATATATAATTTTCTGTTCAGCTGTAATCGGATTAAGTACTGGTTTAAGTGTTGTTTTTTTCCCTTTTTTTAGAGTAATTTTATTCTCTAATCCAGTGATTTTAGTAGTTTTAACGACGCCTTTCTGTACCTTTATTTTACACTCTGCTTTCTGTCCACTCTTCATCAATACCGTGACAGTACAAGATCCTGTTTTCTTCGCAGTAACTTTCCCTGAGCTATTAACGGTAGCTATTTTTTCATTTGAGCTTTTAAATGATCGAACTCTGTCATTCTGATCCTTTTTAACAATTTTTAACGTAAAATTCTGTTTTTCTTTAAGCAACAGAGACTTTTGGTTTAATTTAATTGGTTGAACTTTTCCTGACAGTGGTTTTCCGCTAACAACAAACGTAGAGTTATGAGTAACATCGAACTCGCACCAATGATCTGTTCCATCCAAAATATAATGAGGATTATCCTCAAGCTTTAATCCAGATGAATTTACAAAGTAAAGATACATTTTTCCTGATAATCCATACATTTTATGAATATAATCCGATTTTATCCGAATGCTCGCTTTCCCCGGTAAGACCCCATTAGAAGCAAAATTAACCCTTAATAATTTTGAGTCGCTTCCATACTCAGTTCCATCAACCACAGATAAATTCACCATACAGTTAATATTCTTTGTTTCATTTACAATATTTTTTCCATCAAAAAACCACTTTATCCCATCACTTACATTAACATTTATTTTTTTATTTGTTCCTTTAATCGCATCAAATACGCTTTTTTCAATAACTGTTTTTCCTGTTGAATCAACAAAGATACGGGCAATTTTACCATCCTGCATCGACTGTATCTTACTTGCAATATAAGGATTTGATGAAGCTAAATCAATATCTGCATCATCTCCATAAACTTTTAACAAGCCCGTTGCTTTACAACTTTGATTTGGATTTCCAATCACAGCACCGCATTGTTTTAATATATACTCTGAAGAATTTATTTGAGTTCTAGAATCGCTACAATAATATGTATTATTTCCTCTGCTATCACCAACCTCGATTGAAGAAATATGATAAATGCCTGATTGGAGGTCTGAGCTCAGTGGTATTGAAACTCTATAACTATCTCCTGTAAAAAGTAATTTATTAAGCCTGCCGAATTGCGTACCTGAACCAATACAACGGCCCGTTATCGGATCATACATTGCTATTACGACAGAAACATAACCTATTCCAGATTCATCCTCTACTATATCTGACAATTCTACATTAACTGTACCTGGTACATAAACAGACGACTCAATAATTCTCGCTTTCCCTACTTCTGGATATGTCGAATCATAATTGGACGCATTTACTTTTATACAACATGCCATAATATTTGCATATACAAAAAGAAAAACATATAGCAACCGTCTGTTTCTGTATCTGAAAAATTCACACTGTATAATTTGTTTTAAATAATTTGCTATATTTGGGCACTGCAAAACATATCCCCCTTTCTCACAACAAACATGTTATCACTACAAGTAATCACTATTTTTACGCTTTATTGATTAATTCTATCACGTGCTTAAAATTACGTAAAGATAAAATCCCCGACTCACAGCAATCGTTTTATCTCACTGACCGTCAGTCCCGTCTGCTTTTTAATCAGCTTGTAAAAATAGGACACATTCAGATATCCCGCCATCTCACTGATTTCCTGAACTGTGTATTTTTCCGATGCAAGCAGCTCCAAAGCTTTTGTCAGACGTAGATTCGTCAGAATATTCAAAAATGTGTTGTCCAGGCACTGCTTAAAAAGGCGGCTCAGATAGAAACTGCTGATTCCGATTTCCCCTGCCGCCTGGTCCAGAGTCAGATTTTCCATATAATGCTGCTCAATATACGCCAGGCTTTTCTGGACATAGCGGTGATACGCAGGCTCTTCTCCTCCAAAAATCAGGCGGGCTGCCAGCTCATATACATCTGTCAGCAAAGCGGTTGTATCGGTCTGTTCAAATATTGAGCTGTATGCTTTGCTGCAAAACAGCTCCATGCGCCTGTGAGGGGCAATCTGCTGCACTGCCCGGTATAAGAACACTGCCATATAAAGACTGAGTATGTTTCCTGGGGCCTTCGAGCCCCCGGCATGTTCCTCAATCTGTTTCAACGCATCTGAAAATCCGGCCTGGTTCTTCTGGCGGAGAAACTCCATGCACTGGTCAAGCATCGACGGTATGCTGTTTTTCCTGCCCCTGCCTGCCAAAGCAGAGTAAAATACAATCTCCTCTGAAAAAAACTGCCCGCTCTCCGAAGAACCGCCCATAAGAGCGGCCTGGCTTTCCCGAATCCCGTCATACAGCTCTTCCGGTACATATTTGTACCCGCTGACTCCGATTTTCAGTTTCTTTTCACCCAGTGCAGAAAGCACGCATGTCAGCGTATCTTCCACGCCGATTCTCCATTCGTGGTCTAAAATTTCCGTTCCCAAAAACAGACACACAATCAGGTCGTGTCTGTAGACCTTTCCCATACAGCTGCTGATTCTTTTCATCTGTTCCAGGAAATGTAGAAAAATATCCCTTTCTGTATCTGTATTTCCGCATTCCTCCAGAGAACGGACACACAAAATACAGCCTGCATAAAATTTCCGGTTCCGCTCAGACAAATAGGATTCCGTCTGTTCTCCTGACAGCTCACCGAGCAGCAACGCGGACATCAGTTCATTCTCTCTCGTTGTCTGATACGTCTGAACCATGTTCGCTATACCGTTTTTATCGGCCTGCTGCCTCTGTTCCTCCTGAAGCTGCCCGGCCACTTTTTGAATACTTTGTGCCAGTTTTGCTTCAGATACCGGTTTCAGAAGATAGTCACATGCGCCAAGGTGAATCGCCTTTTGGGCATATTCAAATTTTCCATACGCTGACACTACAATAAAATGTGTCTGCAAATTTTTCAGCCGCACAATTTCCATGGCATCCAGTCCATTAAAGCCAGGCATATTGATGTCAATCACTGCTATATCCGGTGCATACGTCTCAATGCTGTTCACCAGCTCAATCCCGTTAGACACACTCGGCAAAAGCTCCGCCTCGGGACAGCTTTCGCGAATCATCTTTTCTAGAACCTTCCGTTCCATCGCTTCATCATCAGCAATCACAATCCGATACACGCTCTGTCCTCCTCTCGCATGGAATCTCAATCCGTACTTCTGTCTCTTCACCTGGCATGCTCCTAAAATACATCCGTGCGTTGCCCTGGAAAAAAATATTTAGCCGGAACGCAACATTGCACAGCCCTATTTTACCTGTTGCGATCTGATTTGACTTCATCTCCTGCTCAATACGCTTTGCCTCTTGTTTGGAAACACCCTCACCGTTATCCACAATGCAGATATTCCCGATCCCCTGTTCTTCATCATAAAACGTCCGGATCAGGATACGTCCTCCTTCTGTATACATCCCCACACCGTGAACAATCGCATTTTCCAGAAGCGGCTGCAGGATCATATTCGGGATCAGGACATCATGAAATGACTCATCTAGATCAAACAGAAAGCTGATCCGCCTGCCAAACCTTTTTTCCAGCAGATAAATATAGTTTCCCAGCTCTTCCATTTCTTTGCCGAGCGTAACCGCCTTGTCGGAATAATCCAGCACATATCTCAGCAGTTCTGAAGTAATGTCAAGCAGCTCCACCGTCTCCCGGTCCTTGGCAAGATAAGCCGTATGGGAAATCATGGTCAGGGTATTAAACAGAAAATGAGGATTGATCTGCATCTGCAGATTCATCAGCTGACTTTTTTTCAGCTCATTGCTTGTCTGAAGCTGCAATACTTCCTGTTCCCTCAGCTTAAGCTCCGTGCGGTGATATTCCTCCCGCTCCTCCAGCTGCCGCTTGATTTTATCAAGCATTGCATTATATTTTTCAATCAGAAGCGTGACTTCCTCGTTTGCTCCCACATCAGAAAGCTCCGCCAGATCATCCCCAGCATCCAGATGCAGAAGATCAATCTTCTGTACGTCCTTTGCCAGATGCTGAATCGGGCTCGCAATTTTTTCTTCCGTATTCTGTATCTGAAAAAGCAGATAACGAATCAAGAGAAACAGTGTGAGCACCAGCATTCCCACAAAACAGAAAAAATACATCCAGGAGCGCTTTGCCGTTTCCCTGCTTTTTTCCAATACCTGTTGATACAGATTTTGGAAAGTATCATACATGATATCATGCATATTTCTCGCAGTGTAATACGCCTCATTGATCTGTTGTATTTTACTGCCCGACGCAATGAGTCCGCGAATCTCCTCTACTTTGCCGCAATAATTTTCCTGCACACCGATCAAATCCAGTACATCCCGGCGAAATGTCGTGCTTACCTCAAGAACCAGCAACCCCTTAAGCGCTTCCTGCAGTTTCTCCATACCATCATCTAACCGCTCCTCCATCAGTACATCCTGTTTCAGCGTATACTGATACAAAAGCTCCTGTTCCGCCTGAAGCTCTGTATAAAAATCGTTTACCAAATAAATACGGTCCGTCTCTTGCTGCATATGGAACATAGAAAGCACAAAAAAACAAACCGTAAAAACAATCATAAATATGACAATGAAAAAAATCTGATGCAGATAGCCGTGAAGCTCTTCGCGGATGGTATTCCGCTTTTTCTTTGTATTTGTCAGTACATGTGCCATTTTGCACCTCCATCTGACCATTCCTGATTCTTGCTGCTCTGTCGGTCCATATACCTGCATTCTGTGTGGATAATCTCATCAATCCCGTTTCCATCCAGAATATCATTTAGCGTCTGTACCGCCAGATAGCCCTGCAAATATGGAGCCTGTACAATCAATGCCTGATAAAGCCCCTCTTCCATATAAGAAATTGCCTCATTTGTGTTGTCAAATGCAATCACACGCATTCGGTCCGGCTCTATCTGCCTCTCCTTCATAACATCACCGACTACAGAAGTCGCAATTGCTTCCGTAATATACAATGCATCTATTTTTGTTTCCTCCAGAAATTGCGGAAGCTTTTCTTTCACCTCAAGCTTTTCTGAGTGACATTCCAGGACCCCTGCAACCTGCATATCCGGATATGCTCTGATTGCTTTCTCAAAGCCTGCCAGCCGTTCCTGCTGATTCGGCGCACTCAAAGATGAGACCAGAATACCGATTCTCGCGTTTCCCTCTGTCGCCTTGTACATCGCCTCACCTGCCATCACGCCTGCTTCGTAATTGTCTGTGCCGATATAGCACGTTCGCTTCGTATCCGGCATATCATTATCCACAAGCACTACAGGAATCCCCTGTTCCTGTGCATGGTCAATCGCTTCCTGCAATACCTCGGAATCCTCCATCCCCGCAGTAATGATGCCATCCACCTTTGCCAGAACTGCATCATGGATTGCCTGTGCCTGCTTCCCGGCATTCAGCTCTTCCATGCCCACAAGCTTTGTATTAACAGAAAAGTCGCGGTCTGCGTCCTGGATTCCCGCCGCAGTATACGCCCACTGCAGCGGACAGACAAACGTATAACGGCGCTCAAACGGCTGCGTCGATGATGGCACAAACAAATTTCCAAGAAAAATAAGACACAGAATAAAAAAACAGATTCCAATAAATACACGCAAAAGGGTAACTGATTTCATATTTGATGCCAATTTCCTTTCCTAAATTTTTCATTATCTGTTTTATTATAAAGTGGATTGGAAAAATAAGCAAGGCAGACGAATACTGTCAAAAAATATTGCCTGCCAACCGAAATGCTGATAGAATGAACATGGCTAAAATATAGATAAATCCGGAGGAATTTTATGTATTATTTTATTGTAAATCCGGCGTCCGGCTCAGGCCGTGGACGCACTGTGTGGAACCTCGTAAAAGCAGAGCTTGACAGACTCGGCGCAGATTACCGGTTTTATCTTCTGTCCGGAAAGGGAGAAGCCCGGAAACTGGCGCGCAGCCTGAGTGAAATGAACCGACGCATTACTGTTGTCGCAGTGGGCGGTGATGGAACCATCAATGAAATCATCAGCGGTTTTACATCTTTTGAGCATATCACCTTTGCCTGCATCCCCACCGGTTCCGGAAATGACTTTGTGCGGGGGCTTGGTCTTACTGTAAAACCGCTTGAATCACTGCACCGCATTCTACACCCCACGGAAATTAAAAGAATTAATATCGGGCAGGTGGCAGGAACCTCTTTTGCAGTCAGCAGCGGAGTCGGCTTTGATGCTGCTGTCTGCTATGCAATTCAGGATTCCCAGCTGAAAAAAGCCTTAAATCTTTTTCATTGCGGAAAACTGGTCTACCTCCTGACTGCTCTGTGGCAGCTCTTTACCATGAAACGTCAGAGTCTTCAGATCCGTACAGATGCCGGTCCCGCAGTCTCTTTCCGGAAAGTCTATTTTGCGGCTGCCATGAACCTGCCCTATGAGGGCGGCGGTTTTCAATTCTGCCCCAACGCACAGCCGGACGATGACTGTCTGGATCTCATCATTGCCAATGGTATTTCCCGCCCTCGGGCACTCATGCTGCTGCCCCTGGCTCTTTTGGGCAAGCATGTCGGCCACAAGGGAATACAGATTGTCCGATGCCAAAGTGCCATTGTGACTGCGCAGACACCCATCTGTACACATACAGACGGAGAAGTGCCTGGATTCTATAAGGAAGTCAGCTTCTGTCTCAGGCCCGAAAAGCTATCGGTAATCTTTCGATAATCATCGATTTGATATCCCGATGATCTGCTCCAGTTCCCTGTGAGGCTTTTGCAGATCTGCCTGATAGATATTGATTCCATCACAGTCTGTACTTCGATTACTGAAAGCCGGAAACAGAAAACCACATTCCGGCTTTCCCACTTCATAATCTCCGCTCACCGGACAGATCGTACAGATCAGAAAGCGGAAAACCTCTTCTGATTCCCACTGTTCTGCCTTATCTGCCCCCTTTCTTGGAACGTCATAATTTCCGAAATAAAAATAAATCGAATACGGATGCTCTGTCTGATAGACCTCACCTATGTGTTCATAAGCTGAATAAAGCAATGCATCATTTTTCAGCTCGCATTCGCGAAGCGCCATCAACAGCTGCCAGAAGCTGCCGGGCTTCTGACTCTCCTTCGCAAATCTGTAATGTCTGAGATTGTTGTTCGTCTCAGCGATCAGAATCTCTTTTGCAAGTGCCAGATTCTTTGTCTTATCAGCTCCTGACAGCTTCAGAAAATGCGTATGAAACGTTCCATCCACAAATCCCTCTTCATCCATGTACGCTCCTGCAATACGGCTGAAGCAGTTTCTGGACACTGTCATTCTCCGTGTCAGCTCCAGCATATCCCCTCGTTCTATCTTTAACATTTCCGTACCCCTTCCGTTCTTGTTCTTCCGATACCCAATAAGGACATACACAGAATCACAAGTTGCTTTCTTTTGACCGTGTATGTCCCTGTCAGACGACCGTATTATTTTTTAATTGAATCCTACAAATTTCTGTGCAATCTTATAGGCCCCGATTGAACATTTCCGGCCCAGCCAACCCGGCAGGTTCATCACCACACCCAACAGACTTGCATGTATCTCTTTATACAGAGCTTCATCCTTGCTGCGCAAATAGTCCCAGACCTCTTTCTTTTTTTCAAGCGCCTCTGACGTCCCGGAAAGAATCAGCATAATCGAAGTCACTGTCATGATCTTTGTCAGGTAAATCGTCATATACTTTTTCAGCTGACTGCTTTTATCTGAAAAATCTTCTGCTGTTATGACATCAATCATCATTTTGTTTACTCGAATCTGCTGATCAATTCTGCCGATCATGACCTTTTCATTCACAGACTGATCGTCACGCCCGATGAAATAGTGATACAGATTCACATCCATATAATACAGGCGTTTCACATACGGAAGCGGCTGAAATGCAAAAATATTGTCTACATAAAAGGTATGCTTCGGAAGTACGAGCCCACAGTCCTTAAGCAGCTGCGTGCGGTAAATAATATTGTGCATCAGAATGTACTGTGTCTGACGCATATGCCGCATGGCGTCCCATTCAAACACCTCGTCACGCGGAAATACATTTGCAAAACGCATCAGCTTTTTATGGTGAACGCCGACTTTATCATACACAAAGTTCGCCAGCAACATGTCCACACCGCCTTCCAGCTCCAGGACCTTCAGACGTTCTATGATCTTTTCCAGCGCCTTGGTATTCACCCAGTCATCACTGTCGACTACTTTATAGTACAGTCCGGTTGCATTGCGAAGCCCTGTATTTACAGCCTCTCCATGTCCGCCGTTCTCCTGGTGTACGGCCTTGATGATGCCAGGATATTTTGCTGCATAGCTGTCTGCGATCTGCGGGGTACGGTCTTTCTGAGAACCATCGTCTACAATCAGTATTTCCACATCTTCCCCCAGCGGAAGCATGGACTTAATACACTTTTCCATATAGCTCTCTGAATTGTAGCACGGAATTGCCACGGATAATATTTTCATTTCTTACTCCTCTTCTGCTATCTTCTTCTCAAATAATACACTCTCTATGATTTCCATTTCTGAGCCTTTTTCATACTTCTCCTGTCCAAGACGGATGCTGAGATATTTTACATATGCGGAAAATGCCGCAGGAATCGGGTATTCCCGTTCTGTCCTTGCAGGTTCAATAAAAATGGAGCCGGAAAAATCTTCTGCATCTTCCACCTGAACCATATAGCCTGTCATCTGCCATTCTACATGGCTGAAAATATGCTTTGCATCGGGCAGCGGCATAATACGGATCGGACGAAACCCACAGTCTCTCGCATAATCCAGCGCCTCTCTCTGTTTCAGCCATCCCTCCAGATTCGGAAGCTCATACAGCCCCGCCAGAAGACCCTTGGACGGTCTTTTTCGAATCAGCGCCCGCTCGCTGTCGCGAATCACCAGAACCGTTCGCTTTTCGACTCTCCGCGCCTTCTTTGGCGCCTTGACCGGCAACTCCATCTGACAGTCATGCGCTTTTGCATAGCAGCGATCCTTTACCGGACACCGCTCACACTCCGGTGCTCCGTTTGGCAGGCAGACAGTTGCCCCCAGCTCCATCAGCGCCTGGTTAAATACCCCCGGCGCTTCTTCCGGCATGATTTCCCGAAGCCTGTCCTCATACTGACGTTTTACAGACTGCTTCATAACATCCTGCGCATCACCCGTTATGCGGCTGATCACACGCAGCACGTTGCCGTCCACAGCAGGAACTTTTTTTCCGTATGCAATGGAGGCGATTGCTCCCGCCGTATAGCTTCCGATTCCGGGCAGACCAAGTAGCGCGCTGTAGGAAGCCGGCAGCTCGCCTCCGTAGTTTTCCATCACAAGCTGCGCTGCTTTTTGCATATTCCGGACTCTGTTGTAATATCCAAGCCCTTCCCACAGCTTCAAAAGCCGCTCCTCCTGGCAGACAGCAAGAGACGCCACATCAGGAAGCGCCTGCGTAAAGCGCGCAAAAAAAGGCTTTACCGCCTCTACTCTTGTCTGTTGCAGCATAATCTCTGACACCCAGACATAATACGGAAGCGGGCGCTCCCTCCAGGGAAGCACCCGCGCATGTTCCCCAAACCATATAAGAAGAGGCTCCGGAAGATTCTCCAGCCTGCTCCCGCCTATCCCTGCTGCATCTTCTGCTGTATATTCTGTTCTTTTTTTCGTCTTGTTTACTCCTGTCATTTCTGACCTGTCTGCGAATCGTTCTTTTTCATTTTCCATTCGTCCATTATATACTGAAATTGTGTTCTTGTCAGCATCTTTATCATTTTTCATATTTTCTTTTGAAAGTTGATAAATGACAGTTTACGTTGTCAAAAACGTCGAATACCCTTTCCTCCGAAGCGCTTCCTCCATTCTTACCGCATTATCGAGCTGGCGGAATGCCCCTACCTGCACTTTGTAAAAATTGTCCTCATACAAAATGTACGCCGGGAAATTCTGTCCCAAAAGCTGGTACAGCAAATCCTCGGCGTACTCTCTGCGCCGGAACGCACCTGTCTGCACACGGTAATACCGTTCCTGTGCCCCGATGCTTCCGGCTCCCAGGGTCTTCAGCACGCCGTCTGCTATGGCGCGCGCGACCGCATCAAACTGTTCATCAAAAAGTTCATTATCCGCATCTGTATTCAGAAATCCTGCTTCCACCAAAACTGCCGGCATCTGTGACCTGCGAAGAACCACAAGGCCCGGCCGCTCTTTCACGCCAAGATTGCGAAATCCAACCTGTGAAAGCGCTTCATTGATATTTTCTGCCAGCTCCACCTTTTTTCCGGATTTATCATATACCAGCGTCTCCACACCGGAATACTGATTTGCCTCCGGACTTGAATTTCGATGAATGGAAATCAGAAAATCTCCGCCCTCCCGGTTTGCAATCTGAGCCTTCTCAAACGGGGTGTCATACACATCCTCCGTCCTCGTAAATGCGACATCCACTCCGTTTCTCTCCAGAATTTCTCCTACCGCAAGCGCCAAGCGCAGCGTATCGTCCTTTTCGTTCCTCCCCTCGTACACAGCTCCCGGTTCCGGGCCGCCGTGCCCTGCATCCAAAATCACTTTCGCCACTTTACAGCCTCCAGCCGTATATTCCTTCGTATTATTATATGCGGCGAATTAAGATTGTGCTCCTTTTATAGTTCCGTCCTCACATTTCTTTGCCGTAAAACTCCTGAAAGCCTGATATGTCTATCTGCGAATGCCCCGCACAATGCGATAATAGCTCCGTGATGTAATCAGGTAAACCACTGCATAGAACAGCCCAAAAACCGCGAAACAGATCAGATTTGTGTACAGCAGCACTCTTGATTCCATAATGCCGAAGACCAGAAGCAGTTTCTGTACAATTGGAAATGCAAAACATGTATGCAGTCCTGCCAGAAGCAGCGGAAGCAAAAATACGGTGAGCATCTGGGAATGGATGCTGCTACGGATCTCCCGGTCTGTCATGCCGACCTTTTGCATGATATCAAATCTCGACTGATCCTCCAAACCTTCCGAAATCTGTTTGTAATACATAATCAGAACCGTAGCTGCCAGAAACACAATCGCAAGCAGGATTCCCAGAACAAACAATCCGGAAAACAGAGCGTAAAAATCAGCCTTCTCCGCTGCACGGCACTCTCTTCTGATACGCGGCATTTTATCATTTTCTCCAAATGCCTGATCTATTCCGTCACTAATCTCTGCCGCAATCTGCTGCTGTACTTCTTCATCGGCTGGCAGATCAAAGCCATAGTACCAGGTCATGGCAACACCACTCTCATTGAATTTCTCCTCCCCTATTTCCGCAAACCGGTCCAGATACGATTTATCCGGCACAAAAACAAATAATGAATCCAGAATTGTTGACATGGCGTCTCCATTATCAATAAAACGATCCACCGTCTTTTTGACGGTCCAGGTATCGCACTCTTCTAGCGTCAGTGTGGCGTAATCGTAAGCTGCATTTGCCGTATAGAGAATGACCTCATTTTCATTCAGGCTCTCCGTCTGTCCCATCAGACGGTTGTAATCCTCCAGCGGTATCAGATAAATATCCCGGATCTTTGAAAAATCTATCATTCCAAAGTTTTGATTCAGTTTCTCTTCATTCAGATACACCTGATTTCCTTCAAAATACCCGCCAACAGACATATAACGGTATTGCAATACATTTTCCTGCTCTATCTGATTGCGGTTCAAAATCTCATCCACTGTATCTGAAATCTTCTGCTGCTGCGCCTCATCCGAAGTATACGCATACAGCTCAATCTCGCGCGGATATCGGCCCATAAGGCGCGCCTCATTACCAAAATACAGAGAGGATGTCGCAGAAAGCATTACAAGGACCATTGTTGACAGCACACAGATAGATGCAAGACCCGCGCCATTTCGCTTCATCCGGTATACCATGGACGAAACCGAAATAAAATGATTTGCCTTGTAATAATATGTTTTATTCTTCTGAAGTATCCTGCACAACAGGACAGAACCCGCGACAAAAATAAGATACGTGGCAACAATTACCATTCCTACCGCTATAAAAAACATCATAAATGCAGACATCGGGTCTTCAATGCTGACTGCTATGAAATAGGCTGCCCCCAGCATTCCAAATCCCACAATCGCTAAAAACCAGTTCCCTTTCGGTGGCTTTTCTCCCACTTCAGCGCTGTGCAGAAGATCAATTGGCTTTGCTTTTCCCACCTGAAACAGTGCATTGCACAGAAGCAGCAAGAAGATCAGTAAAAAAAGTTTCACAGATTCCCAAACAGCCCGGGTATCTATAGTAAAGCTCATCGTAACCGTTCCTTCCAGAACGTACCCAAGCCAAAGTTCTGCCAGCTTTGAAAACAGAATACCGCAGAAAATCCCCCCTGCAAGTGAAATCACTGCCACTGTTCCGTTTTCCCAGACCAGAATCCTTGCAAGATTTTTCTTGCCCATTCCGAGAATGTTATAAAGGCCAAATTCCCGTTTCCTGCTTCTGATCAGAAACGAATTGGTATAAAACAGAAAGATCACTGAAAATACAATAAACACGCCGCTTCCCAAGGAAAGCATCTGCTGCAGACTATTCCCGCCTTTTATGGACGCAATATCTTTGCTTTTCATCAGAAAATTCAGAATATAATACATCATGATCATTCCAATACAAGCGAGAAGATACGGTACGTAAATCCTGTAATTTTTCATCATTCCGGTAACAGCCAGCCTTGAATAAATTTTACCCTTTTTCTCTCTCATGACCGGTCACCACCTGTCGCGAGCATCGTGAGCGTATCGGAAACCTTCTGGTAAAGCTGTTCATTCGTACTGGTTCCCCGGTAAATCTGGTGAAACACCTCTCCATCTTTGATAAAAAGCACCCTTCCGGCATGGCTGGCCGCTTTTACGGAATGCGTTACCATCAAAATTGTCTGGCCGTCCTGGTTTATCGTACTGAACATCCGCAGAAGTTCATCTGTTGCCTTGGAATCAAGCGCTCCCGTCGGCTCGTCTGCCAGCACAAGCTTCGGCTGTGTAATCAGCGCCCGCGCTACGGCTGCACGCTGCTTCTGGCCTCCGGATACCTCATATGGGTATTTGTCCAGCAGGCTTGTAATTCCTAGCTTTTCTGCAATCGGCGCCAGTCGTTTTTCGATTTCCCGGTAAGACATATTTGCCAGTACAAGCGGCAAATAAATATTGTCCCGCAGGGTAAATGTATCAAGCAGATTAAAATCCTGGAATACGAAGCCAAGATTATCCCGGCGAAAAGCTGCTTTATCAGCCTCACGGATTCGCGAGAGATCCTGCCCTTCCAGAAGCACCGTTCCGCCTGTCGGCTTATCAAGCGCTGCCAGAATATTCAGCAGCGTTGTTTTTCCGGAGCCGGACTCTCCCATGATCGCCACGTATTCTCCGCTCTCAACCTGAAATGAGACATTCGTCAGAGCCTTTACCTGATTCCCGCCAAAACGCGTCGTATAAGTTTTCTTTAAATTATTCACGGCCAGAATTGCCATATCGATTCCTCCTCGTTCAACAGTTTATTTCTTTGTTCTGGCACAGTATAACAGTCAATGTCTCCCGCTACCATCGATATAGCTTACATCTGCCTTACAGTTTTGTAAGGCTGCATTTACCTCCGCGTTTGCCGCCTACTCAACCTCCAGCTCTGCATTTTTGAGATCAATCCTTACCTCTGTTCCTTCTCCCGGCACGGAAGTTACCAAAATTCTGTGGCCGAGATTGTCACAGATACGGCGGCACAGATACAGTCCAATCCCACTGGCCCTTTGATCCGTTCTTCCGCCATTTCCGGTGTAGCTCCGCTCAAAAATACGCGGCAGATCCTCCGATGCAATTCCGATTCCGGTATCCCGGATGCACAGCGTTTTCGGTTTTTCCACAGTAACCGTAATACTGCCGGACGGCGTATATTTGAGCGCATTGGAAAAAATCTGATCAAGAACAAACGTCAGCCATTTTTCATCCGTCACAACGTATACGCCTGTATTTTCATAATTCAGCTGGATGCGTTTGCGGATAAAAACAGACGCATGTCTTCGGATGACCTGTTTGAGCATTTTATCCAGGCTGTACTCTTTGATCATGTAATCAGTAGAATCCCCGTCCAGCCGCAGATAACACAGTACCATATCAACATACTGCTCCACCCGCTGCAGTTCTTCCGCAAGCTCTAGGCTCTCCGGCGCCTCGCTGCCCTGAAGAATCAGACGCATGGCCGCAATCGGCGTCTTAATCTGATGGACCCACAACGTATAATATTCTACCAGCTCCCGGTAATTCTCTTCTTTTTCCGCAGACAGCTTCCGCCCCCATACAAGCAGTGTCTGAGCAATTTCCTGATAATCCGCCTCAGTCAGATTTGCCGCACACGGCAGATTGTCCAGTGTAACAAAAGCTTCCCTGGCAACCTGCTGCAGTCTTATGTGCTTGTAACGGAACTTTCCATAATCAATCAAAATAAGTATGCCTCCAAAAAAGGCACAAATCGCTGCCGCATATCCGACTGCCGCCACTGGCAGATGGTACAGTCCAAAAACAACCGCCTCAACCAAACAAAAGCCTGCAAAAAGCAGAAAGCCTTTCCAATGCATTTGCAGATAGCTGCCAAACAGCTGACTACTCCTCTTTTTCTTCACACATCTTTTCCTCCGTTTCCTTCTACTTTCTGGCAAACTTGCTCTTCCCGGCTTTTTATTCCACTAGATATCCCATTCCTTTTTTGGTCACAATAAAATCCGTCAGGCCTGCGTCTGCCAGCTTTTTCCGAAGCCGCGTGATATTGACGGTGAGCGTATTCTCATCCACAAAACTGTCCGTCTCCCAAAGACGCTGCATGAGGGTGTCCCGGCTGACCACCTTTCCCTTTCGCTCCATCAGTGTCTGCAAAATCCGGTAATCATTCTTCGTCAGCTCAATGCGCTCACCCTGATAACTGAGGCTCGCATCCGACAGATTCAGGACTGCGCCGCGCGCCTGCAAGGTCTCAGAGGCTACTCCAAAATCATAGGTCCGCCGCAGAATTGCCTGCAACTTTGCCATCAGGACATTCAAGTCAAACGGTTTCGCAATAAAATCATCCCCGCCCATATTCATGGCCATTACGATATTCATACTGTCTGAAGCGGATGAAATAAATACGATCGGCACCTTTGATATCTTTCTGATCTCACTGCACCAGTGATAACCGCCGTAAAACGGCAGCATGATGTCCAGCAGCACAAGCTGCGGATCAAATGCCTGAAATTCCGCAACAATATCCTGAAAATTCTCTGCGCACTTCGCCTCCAGCCCCCACAGACTGATCTGCTTTTGCATGGCCTGCGCAATTGCCATGTCATCCTCCACAATCAAAATCCGGTACATCCTTCCTCCTGTTCCTCTGCCCTGGCAGACATTTTTTATAAAAAATATAAAATTCAATTATGTGTCGCGTGCGATAAATCTGTCCAGTCCTAAATTATTCTTGAAAAATTTTCTCTGTAATGTTATATTAAACGTAGAAACAGGGAAAGCCAGAGAAGCGGCCTACCCCTCAAAAGTTTGCAACTAAACTTTACAGCTTAGCCGTCAACTATTGCAGTAGTTGGCGGCTATTTTCTGTCCTTGAAAATCTGATAACACAGACCAACAAGGGCCATAATGAATGTACAAAACAAGAAAAATTCCTCGTATGTAATCACTGGCAATCCCTCCTTTCTTCCGTCCGGAGGGTAGCCCCTCCGAATATGGAGGGCAAGCCGCCTTGGCTCTCTGGTTTCCCATATGCAAAATATAACACAGTTCCCGGCTTCCTGCAATGCATTATGCTGTCGGCTTGCCTTATTTATCAGCGTTTCCTTCTTCTTTTGAATCTGCATATTTTCTTTCAGAAGGTGGATCTGACTTTTAATCTGCACTTTCATCTGATTAAGCTTATCGATTAACATCGATATATCTTTATTGATCTCCATTCGTTTCTGCTGAAGCTCTACTGGTTCAAACACTCCCGTCAGTTGCAAACAGCTGAATCCTGCGGTATATCTCCTCTGTCTGTTCCAGACCATTCTTTCATATCATCCCAGTAATAATATCCCGGATTGATCACGCAGATCAAAGTCGTTTCTTCGCTGTCATACGAAGGAACAGACCTGTAATTCAATGCTGAAAGCATAACAAAAAGTGCCAGGGCAACCGCCCCTAACTCCAGAATTGTACGTTTCATCTTCCACACCGGTCTTTCTGTTTGAATTTCTTACTTCTATCAGCATATATCATAACACGAAATCTGCCTCAAATCCACCTAACTCACGCCCTTCCCCTCCGTCGAAATCATTTTGTTTTTCCTGGCTTTCCGCCGACTCTGCGCCTGCATATCAACTATATTTTGTGCTTGACGCCCTGTGCCTGCAACGATATACTTGATCTGATATGGTATCCTTTGAATATGAAACTGATTCCTGGCACGATACGCAAATCGCAGGACTTTTTCAAATCAGTCCCATGGTAAAATACATAAAAGGAGCACGAATATATGAACTATGACGTTATCATTGTCGGGGCCGGACCGGGCGGTATTTTTTCTGCCTACGAGCTGACCCAGAAAGACCCTTCTATAAAAATTGCCGTTTTTGAATCCGGCTACCCGCTTGAAAAGAGACACTGTCCGATCGACGGCAAAAAAGTAAAAAGCTGCATCAAATGTAAAACCTGCGCGATCATGAGCGGCTTCGGTGGCGCAGGCGCTTTCTCTGATGGCAAGTACAACATTACCAACGATTTCGGCGGCACGCTGTACGAACATATCGGCCGTTCCATGTCCACAGACCTGATGAAATACGTCGACGAAATCAATATCACTCATGGCGGTGAAGAAACCCGCATGTTTTCTACTGCTGGCACTAAATTCAAAAAGCTCTGCCTTCAGAACAAACTGAAGCTTCTGGATGCCTCTGTGCGCCATCTTGGCACTGATATTAATTACATTGTATTGGAAAATCTGTATGCGGAACTGAAGGAAAAGGTAGATTTTTATTTCCTGAGCCCGGTCGATAAGATTGAAATCCTTCCGGATGGATATCGGGTATGGTATATGGAAAAAAGCGGAGAATTCCAGACAGCCCAGTCCGCAGACTGCTCGAAATGTATCGTCTCAGTAGGCCGCAGCGGCAGCAAATGGATGGAAAAAATCTGTAATGAGCTGGACATCCCGACCAAATCCAACCGCGTGGATATCGGCGTGCGCGTAGAGATTCCGGCTGTTATTTTCTCGCATCTGACAGATGAGCTCTATGAAAGCAAAATCGTATACCGCACCGAAAAATTCGAAGACAATGTACGTACCTTCTGCATGAACCCGAACGGCATCGTTGTAAATGAAAACACAAACGGCATTGTGACGGTCAACGGGCATAGCTATGAGGGTTCTGAGAAGCAGACAGAAAACACAAACTTTGCACTCCTCGTCGCAAAGCATTTCTCTGAACCGTTCAAAGACAGCAACGGCTACGGCGAAAGCATCGCACGCTTATCCAACATGCTAGGCGGCGGTGTAATCGTACAGAGATTTGGCGATCTGGTCCGCGGAAGACGCAGCAACGCAAAACGAATCGAGGAAGGACTGGTCACACCGACACTCGGCGCGACACCGGGAGATCTGAGCCTCGTTCTGCCAAAGCGGATTCTGGACGGAATTATTGAGATGATTTATGCGCTTGACAACATTGCGCCCGGAACAGCAAACGACGATACGCTTTTGTACGGTGTCGAAGTAAAATTCTACAACATGGAAGTCGATATTGACGAAAACCTTGAAACCAGATACAAAGGACTTTATATCATCGGGGACGGCAGCGGAGTGACACATTCTCTGTCTCATGCCTCAGCCAGCGGCGTCTATGTAGCGCGGCACATTACAGGAACCGCTACACAAACCGTGTAACCAGGAATCCTCTCCATTTACTATAACAATCGTGATTGTCCTTTCCTTTACAGGAACAAATGACACACGTTTATACATTAAAGTGATATAGCGCTTGACTTCTTTGCTTTAAAGCGCTATAATCTGACATGTCGAAAGACAAAAGTATTCTGTAATCTATTTGAGGAGGATTCTATTTATGAAAAAACAAGTTTTAGCTGTTCTTCTTTCTGCTTCTGTGGCTGGCAGCATGTTCGGAATGTCTGTATCTGCGGAAGAAAAATCCTTTACTGTTGGTATTTGCCAGCTTGTACAGCACGACGCGCTGGATGCCGCTACACAGGGATTCAAAGATGCACTGACCGAAGAGTTCGGCGATGCTGTTACCTTTGATGAGCAGAACGCGCAGGGTGACTCCAATACATGTTCCACCATCGTCAACAGTTTTGTCTCAAACGGTGTTGATCTGATTCTTGCAAACGCAACGCCTGCACTCCAGGCTGCTGCTGCCGCTACAAGCGAGATTCCGGTTCTCGGTACTTCTGTGACGGAGTACGGTGTGGCACTTGCACTTGACGATTTTGACGGTACCGTAGGCGGAAACATTTCCGGTACATCAGACCTTGCTCCGCTTGACGAACAGGCAGCTATGCTGCACGAACTGTTTCCGGATGCAGAAAAAATCGGTCTTCTGTACTGCTCTGCTGAGGCAAATTCTCAGTATCAGGTAGATACCGTAAAGACTGCGCTTGAAGAGTTCGGCTACACCTGTGAATATTATGCATTCTCAGATTCCAACGATTTGTCGGCCGTAGCTACCACTGCTTCTTCTGAATCTGACGTAATTTACGTACCGACAGACAATACGGTAGCGTCCAACACGGAAATTGTAAACAACATCTGCCAGCCGGCAGGCGTACCGGTGATTGCCGGTGAAGAAGGAATCTGTGCCGGATGTGGCGTTGCCACACTTTCGATCAGCTATTATGATCTCGGCGTAGGCACCGGAAAAATGGCTGCACGCGTTCTGAATGGAGAGGATATTTCTACCATGGCTGTTGAATATGCTCCGAACTTCACAAAGAAATACAACGCACAGCTCTGCGAAACGCTTGGCGTTACAGTTCCGGAAGATTACGTAGCCATCGAAGCTGCTGAATAAATTATTTTATTTCCTGGAAATTATTTTTAAAACAGACACTCTGTTTTGACAATTCATTTTGCAGACATACAATTCGGACAGCGGGAAGAAGCTTTTTCTCTCGCTGTCCATTTGTGCAAAAGGATGGCACCTCTTTTTCCGAGGCTTGTACTTTTGATTTTACATTATTTGCACTGAAAATTTGGGAGGAACTATACGAATGGAAATTATGAACCTGATTAACGCTTTGCCTGGTGCTGCCGCACAGGGCCTGATCTGGGGCATCATGGCAATCGGCGTCTATCTGACTTACCGCATACTCGATGTCGCGGACCTTACCGTGGACGGAACGATGTGCACGGGCGGCGCCGTATGTATTATGATGATGTTAAATGGCTGTAATGTCTGGGTTGCTATGCTGGCTGCCACTGGAGCTGGGATGCTGGCTGGTCTGGTCACAGGCATTTTTCACACTTTTATGGGAATCCCGGCTATTCTCTCCGGTATTCTCACTCAGCTTTCCCTGTACTCCGTAAACCTGAAAATCATGGGAAAAGCCAATCAGGCGATTAACGTAGACAAATACGACCTTCTCGTTTCCCTTCGCTACATAAAAAATGTCCCGGTATGGGAGAATACAATTCTGATTGTTGCAATCGCCATTATCGCGCTGATTGCTCTTCTCTACTGGTTTTTCGGTACAGAGCTTGGCTGCTCCCTGCGCGCAACAGGCTGCAACCCAAACATGTCCCGCGCACAGGGCATCAATACGAACTTCGGCAAAGTACTCGGCCTCATGCTTTCAAATGGCCTGGTAGCCCTCTCGAGCGCGCTGCTCGCACAGTATCAGGGATTTGCTGATGTCAATATGGGCCGCGGCGCCATCGTAATCGGTCTTGCTGCCGTTATCATCGGAGAAGCAATCTTCGGAAAGATTTTCCGCAACTTTGCACTTTCTTTGTTAAGTGTTGTGCTCGGCTCCATCCTGTATTACCTTGTACTACAAACGGTCATCTGGCGCGGTATCGATACAGACCTTCTGAAACTGCTCACCGCAGTTGTCGTTGCAGTCTTTCTTGCGGTTCCGTACTGGAAAAGTAAATATTTCTCAAAACCGGTAAAGAAGGGAGGAAATGCAAATGCTTGAATTACAAAATCTCTATAAGACCTTCAATCCCGGCACAATCAACCAGAAAACAGCCTTAAACGGGCTCTCTTTAAAATTGAAAGACGGAGATTTCGTCACCGTGATCGGCGGTAATGGCGCAGGAAAATCCACAATGCTCAACGCAGTGGCCGGCACCTGGTTCGTCGATGAAGGAAAGATACTGATTGACGGAACAGATGTTACGAAACTGCCGGAATACAGACGCGCCGCTTATCTTGGACGTGTCTTCCAGGATCCCATGACCGGCACTGCCGCAACAATGGAAATCCAGGAAAACCTTGCACTCGCAAAACGTCGCGGCAAACCGCGCCTTCTGCGCAAGGGTATCACAAAAGCAGAACGAGAGGAATACCAGGAACTTCTTAAAATTCTCGGCCTCGGCCTTGAGAGCCGTCTTACTTCAAAAGTAGGTCTCCTCTCCGGCGGCCAGCGCCAGGCACTGACGCTGCTTATGGCAACGCTCCAGAAACCAAAGCTTCTCCTGCTTGACGAACACACAGCTGCTCTGGACCCAAAGACAGCTGCCAAGGTTCTTGAAATCACCGAAACGATCATAAGCCGCGACCATCTCACAACGCTGATGATCACCCACAACATGAAGGATGCTATCCGCCACGGAAACCGCCTAATCATGATGATGGACGGAAAGATTATTCTCGACATTGAAGGAGAAGAAAAAAAGAAGCTGACCGTTCGCGATCTGCTGGATCAGTTCGAACAGGCCAGCGGAGAACAGTTTGCAAATGACTCTGCATTACTCGGATAACGATTATAAAAGTAAGAAAGCCACTTCACAATTCATAAATCGTGAAGTGGCTTTTTGGGTCCTTTCAGCAAATTTGCTCTGCAACTAAATCCCATTTTCAGTATTATATTTTATTTTCCTGTCACTCTTTTTTCTTCCTCAGAAGTAAGAAGCCAAGTGCAGCCAATACAGCCCCTACTCCCAGCAGTCCGGTAATCTCCATCACACTTAACTGAGGTTTTACAAGAAACGGTAGAATCCGCCCTGCTTCTTCCGGATATTTCAGGCTCATCATAGAACCCAAATTATTTAGGCAATGAAGGGCCATTGCAGGATAAATACTGCCGGTCCGATATACCAGAAATGCAAACAACATTCCTAACAGAGCAGTCGGAAGCAACTTAACAAGACTCATATGGAAAGCACCAAACACAAAGCCGGAAATCACAATTGCCCAGAACGGACTTTTTAACCGTTCCCGCAAGCTTCCAAAAAGCAGGCCACGAAACAGTGTTTCCTCACAGATCGCCGGCATCAGAGCCGTAACTGCCAGCAAGGCAGGAAGCGGAGCCTCAACAATTGGAGCGAATGTCGTTTCCAAATCTGCTGTGCTTTGCGGCATCAAATTCATTAGAATCGCAGAAAGTGCCAGAAGCAAACAATATGTGCCAAGGTAGAGAATAACACTTCCAATCAGAGTCCCCTTTTGTGGCTTTTTCAGTGAAAACAACGTCCTTACATCACTCTTCATATACCAAACAACAAGAACCGGAACCGTTACAATCAAAAGCTGATTCACTGCCGTTCCATTCAAGCTGCCGAGTCGTACTGCTGCCACTGTGCCCACATAAAGTGTCAACAACAGAACCACAACGATTGAAATCGTCACATCACCGAGTGCCGGTACGGTTCCCTTTTTTATATCCGACCGTTTCTGGAAAATCCGAAAGCTTCGAAACCCGTCAGAAAACAGAATTGTCTCACTGTCGTACAGCTTTGCCAGAATCCATGCAATCAGAATACTACAGCCAAAGTTTACCACCATCGTAATTCCAACCAGCGACATCTGAAGTTGTCCGGAAATCATCTGTTTCACCATCAGAGATACATTAACAATCGGAATCATCGCTGTTTTGTAGTCCAGCTGTATACTTGGAACCATAGCAGTCATGGATGCAAACATCACCACCAGGAGCACCGGCGTAATATAATTATTAGCCTCTTTAAAGCTCTTTGCAAACACGCAGAAGCACATGCACAGAGCCGTAGCAAGAAGTGCTGTGGCAATCAGCGTAATCAGCAAAAGCGGAATATACGGAAGTATGGCAGTAAAGGAAATCCCCTGAAACTGCTCCGCCACCGTATCGGAAAGGCCAAACATCAAAAACAACACAGACCCGCCCAGTGACAAAACTGAAAGTACTGCTGTCACACATGCAAAAAGAGAGACCGAGATAAACTTGCTGAATATCATCTGGAAATTCGTAACAGGAAGCGTCAGTAGCGTCTCCAGCGTTCCTCGTTCTTTCTCCCCTGCCGTCGCATCAATGGACGGATAAACAGCGCCAAGCAGAATCGTAACCATAAGCATCAGTCCGATACTTCCGCCAATATCCATGCCAAAACTCTCTGACATAGTCGCACTGTCTCTCGATTCATATACGACCGGATACAGCGCACGTTCGTCCAGACCTGCCTGCTTCAGGCTCTCTGTCAGGAGCTCTTCACGGTACAGCTCCAGTACCTGCTCCACAGCGCGTCTTGTACTGTTCGCCCCTTCATCGGTCGACGCATAATCAAGCAACACGTTAAGGGTACCATCCGCCTCCCGTGACATTTCCATCCGGACTGCCCCCGTACGATTAGCAGACGCATTTTCTGTGTCCACACGCTCCTCTGTCGGCTGACTGCCCTCCTCTATACGCTTCTGTCCTGGCTGGAACTCCAGCTGCCAGTCAATCTCATCCTCGTGTTCTTTGTAAAGCCGTTCAAGTGCATTCACTTCTTCCTCATACTGCGCGTTATATTCCACAATATGTGCTTCAATCACCTGAGACTGCATAAACATACTGACCGCGAGCGACATTCCGATGATGATCAAAGGATACAGAAGCATTGGGACTACTACCATCATAATCAATGTTTTTTTGTCCCTGAGGATATCCCGAACCTCTTTTTTGATCAGAATCCCAATTTTTTTCATATCCGGTTCCCCCCTTTCTCCTGTACCCGAACATTATCTGCATAATTCTCATAAATTGCATGAAACGCATCCCGCAGACTGCTGCATCCTGTCTGCTCCATCAAAGCCTGCGGAGTTCCCTTTGCAACGATACGACCGTTTTGAATCATATAAATACGATCACAGAGAAATTGTGCCTCTTCCAAATAGTGCGTGGAATAGAGCACTGTTTTTCCATTTTCTTTCTGCTTTTTCATGAAATGAATGATCGCATCTGCGCTCAAAATATCCAACCCTAAAGTTGGCTCATCTAAAATATATATTTCCGGGTCTGCCATCAGACATCTTGCAATCGATGCGCGCTGCATTTGCCCTGTGGAAAGCTTTTCAATCCGGTTATCTGCAAAGCCTTGCATATCCAGTACCTGAAAAATCTCTGCAATTCTGCCTTCGATCTCTGCTTTTGTAAAGCCATAAAGCTCGCCTAAAAAGCCCAGATATTCCCGAATCGAAAAACGTGGATACAGTTTTGTATTTCCGGAGAGATAGCCGATTGCTGCCTTTTTTTCGGTCAGCTCCAAAAGCTCTTTCTCAGATTGATTAAAAATTCGGACATTCCCTTCCGTCGGCGTCATCAGCATCCCCAGCATACGCAGTAGCGTTGTCTTTCCGGCTCCGTTCGGACCAAGGATTCCTATAATCTCTCCTGCATCGGCATGCAATGATACACGGTCAACTGCCAAAAATTCCTCCTTTTTTGTCTTTCTTCCCTGCTTCACACTTCGTTCAAACTTCTTACACAGCCCTGTAACTTCTATCATTCCTCATCCTCACTTTCTTCCTCCAATACACGTACGCGCCTCTGATAAAACGCCGTGCCAAGGCACAGAAGCAGCAACGTAATCAACGTAGTCAGCAACCCAGAAAAGCCCGCCGCTCCTGCAGCTGCTTTCCAGTTGTAATGAGCACCTGATCTTTTCGCGTAATCAATCAGATATAATACTGCTACGATAAGTCCGCTTATGATACTGACTACAATATTGGTTCTGGCCCCGGCCTGAATGTGACGATCCCAAATTCCATTCTTCACACACATGACGAACGTATAGATGCCCACAGCCATGAAACATAGCAGCTCAACCAGAACGTCCTTTTTTGAAACTCCTGTCATCACCTTTATAATCAGATCGAACGCAATCAGAATATACAGCATCCAAAAACCCGTCTTTTCAATATGAAGCAGTTTCTGTTCCTGCATTTCATCCAGATTGTTCTTCAAGATTTTTCTATTTCTCTTCATTCTCATCATCCTCCCAGAACAGTTCATCAAGCGTCTTGCCCAGCACATGACAAATGGACAGGCACAATTTAATGGTCGGATTATAATCCCCCTTCTCAATTGCATGAATCGTCTGCCTCGAAACCTGTACTGCTTCCGCCAGATCCTTTTGCGACATGTCAAGCAATGCCCTGGCTGCTTTCAATTTCAGATTCTTCATTATTTTTAACCTATCCCCTCCTCTTTTTCCATTTCTATGCACTATCATATTCCTTCTATGTCATTTTGTCAATTATATTTTACTTTTTGTAATATCATATAGTGAACAAAGAACTTTACACAGCCCACAATGGTATACTGCTTCCTGTTTTCCCAATTACCTTAGAGACCAATGCATAATATACAAAAACAGCAAAAAAGACAGCCTCAACTTACCAGGTGCTGTCTTTTTTACTTTTTTTACTCTTTCTTTTACTCTTCTATCTACTGTCTGTCCGTGCTATATATTTTTCACACTTTTCATAAAAAACAGAATACTCGCGCACTGCCGCCTCAGCCATAACCGGGTCGTGAGCTTTGAGCGCATACACAATTTTCTCATAGTACAGAACCGCTTCTCCAGCAGTATTTAACATCAACGTTTCTTTGGCTGCTCTCCCGGTAAATATATGTTTCATTGCCCGAACCAAAATCTCCAACAGCGGATTCCCCACAGCCTCTGCAATTTCTGCGAAAAAGGCAAAATCCAACTCCCAGTATTCTTTTTCTGTATAGTCCCCGCAGTTCATCTTCTCAAGCAGCTTTTCCATTTCGAGAAGCTGCTCCTGTGTCACACGCCCCGCAGCTTCCCTGCATACGGCTGTCGCCAGAATCATCCATGCTTCACAAACTGCCTTATCCTCGATCTGATCCATTGCAATCATACGGCCGATAACATCTGATAACTTCTCCGCTTTCGGCTTTGTGATATAAGATCCTGTCCCATTTCTCAGATCTACAAGCCCTCGTTCTTTCAAAAGCTTAAGAGCTTCCCGGATGACATTCCGGCTGACTGAAAACTCGTCCGCAAGCGCCTGCTCGGACGGCAGCTTTGTTTCTTCTGCAAAACTGCCGGAAATCATCCACTCTTCAAGCTGGTCTGCTACCTGTTCATAAAGGTTCACTCTCGATACAGCAAACTCTTCCCTTGCCATGCGTCTAAATCCTTGCCACGCCGCTCTTTCTTGCCGCCTCGGCAACTGCCTTTGCCACAACATCTTTCACACGCGGATCAAATGCTGCCGGAAGAATATACTCGGCATTCAACTCCTCATCACTCACAAGAGATGCAAGCGCATATGCAGCAGCTACCTTCATCTCATCGTTGATATCACTTGCACGCACGTCCAGGGCGCCGCGGAAAATGCCAGGGAAAGCAAGAACATTGTTCACCTGGTTCGGATAATCACTGCGTCCTGTAGAAATAACAGCAGCACCGCCTGCCTTTGCCTCTTCCGGGAAAATCTCCGGGGTCGGGTTCGCACATGCAAAGATGATCGGATCGCGACCCATGGTCTGGACCATTTCCTTTGTCAGGGTACCAGGCGCAGAAACTCCGATAAATACGTCAGCGCCTTTGATCACTTCGCTCAGGGGCCCTTTCTCACAGTTCTGGTTCGTAATCTCCGCCATCTCTTCTTTAATCGGGTTCAGTCCTTCTCTTCCTTTGTAAATTGCCCCATGGCGGTCTGTCATGATGACATTTTTCAGCCCCATACTCATCAGAAGACGGATAATCGCAATGCCGGCTGCTCCTGCACCGCTCGTCACAATCTTCACTTCACTGATATCCTTCTTTACCAGCTTCAGCGCATTGATCAGTCCTGCCAGCGTAATAACAGCCGTACCATGCTGATCGTCATGGAAAATCGGGATATCACAGCACTCTTTCAGTCTTTTCTCAATCTCAAAACAGCGCGGCGCACTGATATCCTCCAGGTTTACTCCGCCAAAGCTGCCTGCCAGAAGCGCTACGGTATTTACAATATCATCCACACTTTTGCTGCGCACGCAAAGCGGCACTGCATCCACATCGCCGAATGCCTTAAACAACACACATTTCCCTTCCATAACAGGCATACCTGCCTCCGGACCGATATCCCCCAGACCAAGAACTGCTGTACCGTCTGTCACAACAGCTACCGTATTCCAACGGCGAGTCAGCTCATAGCTCTTATTCACATCCTTCTGAATCTCCAGACAGGGCTGTGCAACGCCAGGCGTATAGGCCAGCGAAAGCGCCTCTTTGCTGTCAACCGAAGCCCGTGCCGTTACTTCTATTTTCCCTTTCCATTCATAATGCTTTTTCAATGACTCTTTTGCGTAATCCACACCGATCTCCTCCTGTTTACAATACTGATACTACACTTTTTTCACTTTATCTTCTTCTATTTTACTTCTTTTTTCCGCTTCGTCAACCACCATTTCCTTCTATCTCTGTATCTCTTTCGGAACATTTTCAATGATCCGTTTCTTAAGTCTTCTGCCCACCTGTCTTCTGCACTTTTTTTCTTAAACTTTTCTTGGGGAACTTTACTAACGATCAATATTATTTTATAATGGAGCAAATGTGCGCTAATTCGACAAATATTACGAAAAGGAGGAATTTTCCTTGTATATCCGCAGATTTATATCCGTATTAGCTGCCGCAATCTCTGTCGGCATCTGTGTTTTCATCACTTACATAAGCCGCGACGTGGATTTCGGCACAATCATTTTCAATCTTTCTTTCCTCGCCGTCATGCTTTTGATGGTCTTTGCAGCCTGTTCCGCGGGTATGTTCCGCCTTATGCAGATATGCAAAGGTCTGAAAAATGGCATAGCTGCTGTCAAAAACGGTACAGCCCAGACTTTAAATGCGTCAAATGGCACCCTTTCACTCTTTGAGAATGATTTTCTGGACGACTGTTACCAGCAGTACTGCCATATGACAGACGGCAATCCGGATGCTTCCTGCGATATCCGCGGCTTTATCAGTGAGGAATCCGTTGAGACTTATGTACATCGCGGCATTCTGGAGATGATTCCTGATATCCTCACCAGCCTCGGTATTCTTGGTACGTTTGTAGGCTTGGTCATGGGACTTCGCAGCTTTGACCCTTCCGGATATGAGCAGATGGCCGGTTCGATCACACCGCTGATCAATGGTATCAAAGTTGCGTTCATCACATCCATCTATGGTATATCACTGTCGCTTTCGTTCTCCTTTAACCTGCGCAGTGAATTTTCAAACCTTTCGACATTGATTGAAGAATTCCTTGACGTATATTATCTGAATGTACGTCCTCCTTATGAAGTAGATTCTCTGTCCCGCCTTCTGGAAGGACAGAAATCAAGAGAAGAAATGGCAAAGGATCTGACTTCTGTTTTTGTTGAACAGATGGCCAAAAGCTTTGAAGAAGTCATCACGCCAGCCTACGACCGCATGACAAACGGAATCAATCAGGTGGTTGCATCCTTCACACAGAGTCAGGCACAAGTTATGACTCAGGTCTGTGAGGCAGTCGTTCAGCAGATGCGCAGCGAATTAAACGATGACTTTGCTAAGCTCAGCGACACGATTCAAAATCTGGAAAAAGCGCAGCATTCCTACACTGATTTTATGGACCGTTCCATGGTCCGTCTGCAGCAGACTTTCGTGTCTATGCAGGAAAACATGTCCCAGATGGATGAGTACAACACCAGCTCCTTCGACAAACTAAATGCCGCGCAGCGTGAGGCCATGCGTGTCAACCAGGAGCAAAAAGAGACTTATCAAGATTATATCCGCTTTATGTATCAGTCCATTGAAAAGTTTTCCGAAGTATGGGAAAAGAACGGCGAAAAAATGCAGCAGTATACAGAAGAAATCGGCCGTATGGGACCCGTGCGTTCCAACCAGGAAATTCTTGACAGCCTGAACAACCTCGCAGCCCAGATTCGCGAGGTACAGCGAAGCCAGCATGCCGCCTCCCTGTCAGCCGAAATGAACGACAGTGAGACACAAACCGAAATGATTGCACGGACACTCCGCAAACTGGATGAGCTGACGGAGCTTGTCGATACCCCGAAGCTGTTCCGAAGCCGGAAAAAGAAATAATTTCTGATACAGCCGTGTACCAATATTCCAGAAAGTGAGTGACCACATGTATTCGAAACGCAAAAAAACCTATGAACGCCATAATATCTGGCGCTCCTATTCTGATATGATGGCGGGTCTGTTACTTCTTTTTGTACTTGTTATGTGTATTTCTTTTATGCAGGCTCAGAAAAATTATCAGGAAAAGCTTGCGGAAGAAGCCGCACACCAATTGACACAAGACCAGCTTCTCTCCGAACTCGAAGAACGCGAAAGTCTCGTTGCGTCCCAGCAAAGCGCACTGGACGAACAGTCTGCACTTCTTGCCAGACAGCAAAAAGATCTTGATTCGCAGACAGCGCTCGCTGCGCAGCAAAAAGCAGATCTTGATGCACAGTCTGCACTTGTGCTTTCCCAGCAGCAGGAGCTCGAAAGGCAAAATTCCCTGATGCTTCAGCAGCAGGCCGCCCTGGATGAGCAGGAGCAGCTAATGGCCCAGCAGCAGCAGAAAATTGAACAGATCATTGGTATCAAAGCTGATCTGATCGCTGATCTCAAACAGGAATTTGACCAGCAAAGCCTGAACGTGATTATTGACGAAGCCGACGGCTCTATCGCACTTGATTCCAACGTCCTTTTCGGCTACAACGAAAACGAACTGACGGACGAAGGAAACGCGATGCTGAGCGAAATCCTTCCGATCTATTGCAAGGTGCTGATGAACGAAAAGTATCAAGATTATCTGGCTGAAGTCCGCATAGACGGATACACTGATACAAGCGGGGATTATCTCTACAACCTGCGGCTTTCTCAGGAACGCGCCCTGGCAGTCGCCAACTATCTGATGACAAGCGCAGACTCCTTCCTGACCACGGAAGAACACGAAGCGCTTCGTTCCAAGCTGACAGCCAACGGCCACTCCATGAGCAACCCTGTATATACAGAAGACGGCCAGATCAACATGGACGCTTCACGCCGTGTGGAAATCAAATTCAGCCTGAAGGATGAGGAAATGATTAATGAATTGAAACAGATTCTTGACAAAAATGTAGAATAAATAGAGCATTTCAAGAAAACACCGCTCAATTGGCTGAATGTAATAAAATATAATAATATAAAAGAGGTATTGCAAAACTTTCGGTCTGCATATTGCGCAGATAGATCGAAACGTTTTGCAATACCTCTTTTAGGACATGAAAAAAGCGGGTGATGGGAATCGAACCCACGTATCCAGCTTGGAAGGCTGGTGTTCTACCATTGAACTACACCCGCAAATCTGTTCTTTTTAACAACGGATTTATTTTACCGCAAATCATTTAAAATGTCAACTAAAAAATATAAAAATATTTACCTCGGCTATTTATAATGAAAGTAAGGCAATCAGAGACTGCCTGAATAAATTTATTCAGGCAGTTCTGCATTTTTTTCTTTTCTTCTATTGTATTTTGTATTATCCTGTTTACAGCAGTTGCGAAACCTGTTTCGTAATCATTTATAATAGGAAATTACAACATCGGAGAACCTTTATGAAACTATTGATTGTGGAAGATGAAAAACTACTTGCCGCCTCTTTAAAGACACTTTTTACTGCAAAAGGCTTTGAAGCAGATGTGGTGTACGACGGAGAATCCGGCGCTGAGCTGGCGTTGCTTGGGATCTACGATCTTTTGATTGTTGACGTGATGATGCCAAAAATGAATGGTTTTGAAATGGTGCAACAAATCCGGCGTAAACGCTGCGGTGTTCCGGTTCTGATGCTGACCGCAAAATCAGAGGTTGCAGACCGGATTCAAGGCCTCAATTCCGGAGCTGATTATTATCTGGCAAAGCCATTTGATACGCGGGAGCTTCTGGCCTGTGCCAATGCTCTTTTGCGCAGACAGGGAAGTGAAGTCAATGTACTGACGTTTGGAAATACTGCCCTTGATCTCTCCTGCGGGGTACTCTTTCACGGTGAAAAAAACATCCGGCTTTCTGCCAAGGAGTTTGACGTGATGCGCCTGCTTTTACAGGCAGGCAAACGCAATCTTTCCAAAGAAGCAATTCTTTCCAGAGTGTGGGGATATGATTCCAATGCAGTGGAAAATCATGTGGAAGTTTATGTCGGCTTTCTGCGCAAAAAGCTTGCGAGCATTGAATCAAACATCTCCATTGAGGCAATCCGCGGACTTGGCTATCATCTGGAGGTGAATCCTACATGCTGAAAAAATTACGTCTGAAGCTCATCTGCTTTATGATGGCTCTGATCAGTGTAACGCTGTGTATGATTTTCCTGCTTCTGCTGCACTTTACCCGCATAAATCTTGAAAAGGAAAGCATGCTTATGATGCAGAAAGCCGGCTCCATTCCAAGCCCTCTTGAATGGTCCGGGGATACTGCTTCCCAAGTACAGCTTCCCTGTTTTACAGTCCAGCTCAGTCCTATGGGGGAGATCATGGCATCCGGAAACAGCATTTATGATCTTTCCGATAAAACCTTTTTAAAGGAGCTTGCTGACATTGTTTTTTCTTCCCTGTCGCAAAGCGGAACAATTGACAAATATCAACTGCGCTATCTTCACGTCATGACCCCCGGTCCAGGAGGAGAACGGCTTGTGTTTTCTGATATCTCCAGGGAGCAAAACACGCTGCGGCATCTGTTTCGTACCTGCATTTTCGTTGGACTGTTCAGCCTTATGGCCTTTTTCTTTATCAGTATGTTTCTGGCCAGATGGGCCGTAAAACCAGTGGCCCATGCCTGGGAAGAACAGCGCCGTTTTGTCGCTGACGCCTCCCACGACCTCAAAACTCCTCTGACCGTGATCCGTGCCAATGCAGAAATGCTCCAGTCCGGAGAATTTCATCCCGACGATCAAATACAGTTATCGGATAACATTCTTACCATGTCCTGTCAGATGCAGAATCTCGTAGAGGGAATGCTGGAGCTGGCACGAACAGACCAAAGAACAGATACAGCCGCTTTCTCCAAAATCAACCTCAGTGATACGATGCAGCATGCCCTGCTTCCTTTTGAGCCTGTGTTTTTTGAAAAACATCTGGAGCTTGAAAGCAGTCTTGAACCGGATATTTTTGTAAACGGCAATGCCGCATATCTGGAAAAACTGCTGGATATCCTGCTCGACAACGCTGCCAAGTATTCTTTCCCCAAAGGAAAAACAGCTGTCTCCTTGACCAAATCGGGGAACAGACATTGCACAATTACGGTCAGCAATCCGGGAGAAACGATTTCTCCTCAGGATCAGAAAAATATTTTCAAACGGTTTTACCGTGCAGATAAAGCCCGCACCCAGGGAAAAAGCTACGGACTCGGATTATCCATTGCCGAAAATATTGTCCTTTTGCATAAAGGAAAAATCTCGTGCGAAAGTTCGATGAATGTCAATGTATTTTCGGTCCGTCTCCCGCTTTGCTAAAATATTCTTTCTAATTTTCATCATACTATTTACAGGAGATTTTATCTATGAATCTACTCACAGCAGAACACCTGACAAAAATATTTACCCAGCGAAAGCTTCTGGACGACGCAGATTTCTCCATCAACGAAGGAGAAAAAATCGGTGTCATTGGTGTCAATGGCACCGGAAAATCAACACTTCTGCGTATCATAGCCGGTCTGGAGGAGCCCGATGGGGGAACTGTAACAAAAGGACGAAATCTTACTGTCCGTTATCTTCCGCAGACTCCCGTCTTTGATGAAGGAGCCACCGTTCTTGAAGCGATTCTGAAAAATAACAGAACCAGTCTGAACGAATGGAGCATCGAGAGCGAAGCCATGGCTTCCATCAACCGCCTCGCACTCCCGGCAGCCGATGAAAAGGTTGCCCTGCTCTCCGGCGGCCAGCGGAAACGTATCGCCCTTGCAAATGCTGTTCTGGCTCCGGTCGACATTCTCGTTCTTGACGAGCCGACCAACCATCTGGACAGTGAAATGGCCGGGTGGCTTGAAGATTATCTCACCGATTTTGGGGGCGCGATTGTCATGGTTACTCACGACCGCTATTTTCTGGACAGCATCGCCACCAGAATCATTGAAATTGATCATGGAAAAATATACAGCTACCCCGGAGATTACGCAAAATATCTGCTGCAAAAGGCACGGCGACAGAATATGGAAATCGCATCGCAGCGTAAACGGCAAAGCCTTCTTCGCACAGAGCTGCAATGGCTCTCCCGCGGTGCCAGAGCACGTTCTACCAAACAGAAAGCGCATATTGAACGAATCCGGGCCATGCAGGAAATCCAGGGCCCCATCGAAGACGCTCAGGTACAGATCAGTTCCGTCACGAGCCGTATGGGGCGCACCACAATCGAACTGGAGGATATCTGCAAATCCTACGGTGAAAAACGTCTGATAGATCACTACACCTATATTTTCCTGAAAAATGACCGCATTGGTATTGTGGGACCAAACGGATGCGGCAAAAGTACGCTCCTGAAAATCATAAACGGCATCGTTACGCCGGACGAAGGCAGCGTAACCGTCGGCCAGACAATCCGCATCGGCTATTTTTCTCAGGAAAGTGAGGAAATGGATGCCTCGCTGACCGCAATCGAATACATCAAAGAAGTCGGAGAATACATAAAAACCTCAGACGGCCGTATCACTGCATCACAGATGATGGAACGTTTTCTCTTTGACGGGACCATGCAGTGGTCCAAAATCGAAAAATTTTCCGGCGGAGAAAAACGGCGTCTTTACCTCCTGCGCGTACTGATGAATGAGCCCAACGTACTGATTCTTGATGAGCCAACCAACGATCTTGATATCCAGACGCTTGAAATTCTCGAAGAATATCTCGATCATTTCGAAGGCATTGTCATTACAGTCTCCCATGACCGGTATTTTCTTGACCGCACGGCGCGCCGGATTTTCGCCTTTGAGGGAGATGGACAGATTCGCCAGTATGAAGGAGGCTATTCGGACTATCTGAATGCCCGGGCTGCAAATCAAACAGCCCTGCCAAACGCAGGACACCCTGGAGCACAAATGCTGACTGGCGCTGAAAAAGCAGATTCTGGCAACACTGACAGCAGGAAAACATGGGGAGGTCCAAAAAAGCTGAAATTTACCTACAAAGAGCAGAAAGAATTTGAAACCATTGACGACGATATCGCTGCACTTGAGGCCCGACTTGACACACTTGAACAGGAAATGGTCACAGCCGCAACGAATTATGGCCGACTGAATCAGCTCATGCAGGAAAAAGAAACACTGCAACAGTCGCTTGACGAAAAAATGGAACGCTGGATGTACCTGACCGAATTATACGAAAAAATACAGAATCAATAAGCATCCCTTTTTCTACTGAAAAGAAAAAAGGAACTGTTTGAAAACCGGTTTTATAAAAACCAATTTCTGCAACAGTTCCTTTTTACATACAAGTCAGCTCATTCTGACCTTATATGATTTTACGCTTCCTCGAAGTCCTCTTTTCCCACACCGCAAATCGGGCATACCCAATCCTCAGGAAGATCTTCAAAAGCTGTTCCCGGTGCGATTCCGTTATCCGGATCGCCTACTTCCGGATCATACTCATAACCACATGGTCCACATACATACTTTTTCATAGTCAGTTACTTCCTTTCTAAAATCTTTTCTTATCAATTATATCATGTTTTTCAGAACAGGCAATCTCTTTTTACGTTCTTTTCTATTCTCTCTTTTTTTCAGATAAATATACGAATCCCGTATCACCGAATCATCATTTCTGATTTGGCGTTTTCACAATCTCAGGTCTTGGCGAAATCTCTCCTGCCCTCATCAACGCAATCTTCGTCATAAGCGGACCTGCAAGCTCATATACCAGTACCGAAAACAGTGTAATATTTCGAATCAGTCTTCCTGCTTCTCCCATGGTTTCCGTCACCGTCATCGACATTCCAAGCGCTACGCCTGCCTGCGGAAGCAGGGTAATTCCGAGGTACTTACGGATTGTATCGCTGCATTTCATCGCTTTTGCTCCTGCGTATGCTCCCACACATTTTCCGCCTGACCGGAAAATAATATATGTAATACCGATTCCTACAATCGCCAGATTCCGGAACACGCCCAGCTCCAGTTCTGCTCCACTTAATACAAAAAACAGTACAAACAACGGTGCGGTCCACTTATCCGCTCTTGCCATCATATCTTCTGAGAAGTCACAGATATTGCAGAAAATCGTTCCAAGCATCATACATACGAGCAGGGAGGAAAATCCGATTTCCAGTCCGCCCACTTCAAACTTCAACATCGAAAGAGCCACTGTAAACAACACAAATGTGATAACAATCGAAAGTCTCCGGCTGTTCGACTCAAAATGCTGCTCTGCAATTGTCAGAAGCAAGCCCATAAAGGAACCAAGTAACAAGGACAGAATCACTTCCAGAAGCGGCTGTACCAGTACTGACACAATGCTGATGGAACCACTTCCGATTGCTCCCGCAACCCCGCAGGACACAGCAAACACCACAAGACCAATCGCATCGTCCAAAGCAACAATCGGCAGCAAAATGTCGGTCAGAGGCCCCTTAGCTTTATACTGGCGCACGACCATCAACGTCGCAGCCGGTGCCGTCGCTGTCGCAATCGCTCCAAGAATGATCGCAATCGGCATTGTCACAAGCTCCGGCATCATAAAATGCAGTCCGATCAGAGCCGCATCCACAAAAACAGTCGCTGTCAGCGCCTGTGTAAATGCAATCACCGCGGCCTGTCTGCCAATCGCCCGAAGCTGTTTCAGACGAAATTCATTTCCGATATCAAATGCAATAAAACCAAGCGCCACATCACAGAAAATCGAATATTCCTTTACGTTGGCCGCATCCACAAAACCAAAGCCCCGTATTCCAAACTGTCCCAAAACATACGGGCCAATCAGAATACCACCCACCAGATAAGCAGTCACTGCCGGAAGCTTCAGTACCTTCGCTGCACGAGACATCAGAAGTCCTGCCATCATTGCAATGCTCAGACAAAATAATTGTTCCATAATAATCTCCTCTTTTCTGATTACTCTGTCGTCATGGGACAGGCTTTCAAAAACCCCTGTCCGATAACGCAAATCTTATCCCTTGGCAATTATAGCGCAGAATTGAGATTTTTCAAGAGAAATCTTGGAAAAGAGGAGCATATCTGTCTTTTCATATTTTATACAAGCCGCTTCGTGCATCCAGCAAACAAATTTATGGCAGCCAGCACTGATCTGCTTCGATATCCTGTGCAAAAATCCTGCCCTGATCCTTCGGATATTTTGCCTGATGGTACTTAAACAACATCCTGCCGTCTTCCAGATCTCCGAAGATCTCAATTTTCCCAGTCACATGCGACATCACATAGCGAATACATTTTCCCTGTCCGTCCTGCAAAGCCTTCGCGCCTTCTACAATTCGGTATGCGTCGCGCAACGGCACCTGGAACTGGCTGTAAACACCCTGAACCGGCCGGCACTGGAATACATAGTACGGAATGACACCGATTGATACGACTTTTTTCAGAAGTGTCCCTAAAATCTCCGGTGTATCATTGATTCCTTTCAGAAGAACCGTCTGATTTTTCACTATAATTCCCGCTTCCAGCAGTGCGCGGACAGCCGCCTTTGCTTCTTCAGTCACCTCGTTCGGATGATTGAACTGCGTCACCACGTAGATCTGCTTTTTCTTTCCGTACTCTGCCAACATCTGTACCAGCTCGTTATCTCCGGTAATTCTCTGCGGAAGCACGACCGGTGTTCTGGTGCCGAACCGGATCAGATTCAGATGCGGAATGTCAATAAATTCGTCCAGATATTTCCGCAGAATCTCATTTGTATTTAAAAATGCATCGCCGCCGGAGATGAGAATGTTATCAACTTCCTCATGCTCCCTCACATAATTTGCCATATCAGATATGTACTTTGCTGTTTCCTCGGAGGATAAACCTACCATACGCTTCCGGAAGCAATGGCGGCAGTACATCGCGCACTGGTTCGTTGAGAGGATGAGAACCGTCTGACGATATTTATGCTGCATTCCCGTAATTACCGTATTATCCTGCTCGCCGCTCGTATCCTTATGCCCTCCTGCCAGAAGCTCAGAAAGTGAAGGAACACTCATCTTCCGGATCGGATCTCCCGGGTCATCCGGATCAATCAATGAATAATAATAGGAATTGACATACATCGGAAATTTTTCCTGTATTTCACACAGCTGCTTCATCTCCTCATCCGGAATATGAAGCTTTTCCTGTAATTCTTTCATATCATCGTAACCCTGCCGCAGCATTTCCTGCCAAATTTTCATAGAAATCCCCCTTTCAGTGCAAAAGCCACTCATCCGGCCAAGCAATAGTCCCGAATCTGTTCTCTTTTTCTGCAGTGGCTCTTTATTTACAGTAAACATATAGTTACTTTACTACATTTTACGGCCCTGCGTCAAGCAAATGTTCAAATTTTTCTGATTTTTCTGACACTTTTTGTACATATTCTTCATATTCGATATTTTTTAACACTTCTTGACATTTTTTGCATCGGATAGTACACTCAAATCGTGAGATTTTATAATTATTTATTCTATATCAATAAGTCAGGGTTACCGCAAAGCGATATTTCTACGCGGGCCATTTACTGACAGGAGGAGAGTTATGGAAACGGGACCAATACAGGAATCATTGCTGGCAGTGCTGCCTTTCTGGAATTATCAGATTGCCAGACCATTCAAGCAGCTTCTTGATGACGGTGTCAGCATGGAAATGTATTATTGTCTTCAGGCCATCCGCAGTTTTGACGAAACCATGACCATGTCAGAGCTTGGGCAACGAATTCATATGTCAAAACAGCAGATGACCAAAATTGTAAACCGGCTGGTAGAACACGAATTTGTCAGCCGTGTCTATGACCCGCAGAATCGAAGGGTCATCAAAGTACAGATTACAGAGAAAGCACTGGCCTACATCAAGCAGTTTTCAACCAAAAACACAGAATGCTTCGGGCCGCTGCTCGAAAAAATGGATGAAAAAGATCTCACGGATTTCAGGCAGGCAATCGACACCCTCACGAGAATTTTATCAAAAATTCCTCTGGAAGGGCACTGCGATTCCTGCTAAATTACGAGTTACCTTTTCAATTCCAAAATCGGATCTCCTGCTTTCACAGTTCCTGCGGCAATCTCTCTGATGCTCTGATACGCGTCCGTATTGCAGACAATAACCGGAGAAATTGTGTCATACCCAGCCGCCTCAATAGCCTCTTTATCAAACGCAAGCAGGAGATCCCCTTTTTTCACAGAAGCGTTCTCCGCCACATGTGCAGTGAAATACTTTCCCTTCAGACTGACCGTGTCAAGTCCGATATGAATCAGGAGTTCCGCGCCCTCTTTGGTCGTAATGCTGATTGCGTGTTTTGTTTCAAAAACCATTGTCACCGTACCGTCTGCCGGTGCATATACCTTTCCCTCCAATGGTCTGATTGCCATTCCTTTTCCAAGCATTTCCTCCGCAAAGGTCGGATCGTTAATTTCTTTGCTTTCCACCGCCTCACCGGAAATCGGAGCATAAATCACCGCTTTCTCGGGCTCATTTTTTTTCTTTTTAAAAAAACCAAGCATCTTTCGTCCTCCTGTTTTTTTATTTCTGTTTATTTTGCTCACATCTCCCATTTCTATGTACGAATCCGGCTGATACCATTCGGGCAGCAAACGTCAGACATTGTAAAACAATTCTCTTATTTCCCTTCTATGATACGTAACAGATATTTTTTCACTTTCATGCAATAAATTTTCAGCCAAAAAAATGAGACTGCGGCAAAATAGCGATCCTGCAACATATGTTTTCGATGTCTTTTACATCTATGCCATATATTGTATGGATTCGCGCTTTTGCAACAGTCCCGGAAAATCAAAACATTTTATCCGTATTTGGTTCTTCTATTAAACTACAGCACCGCTCCTACATCTCAAAATCCAGGCAAGCCCGGTTGTGCACAAACGGCCTCACATACGTATTAGCCACATGCTGATGTGCCGGATGACTGGAATACCCTGCAATATCCTCTGCTTTAGCAAACGTCGTCACAAGCGCCATATCGTGCGTGCTGGACGGTATCGGATGAGTCACAAATTCCGCGCTCAAAAGCCCCGGTACCTGTCCTACGAGACCACAGAGATTTTCTGCCATCGCTGCTTTCAGCTCTGGCTTTCTGTCCGCTTCTATTTCTTCTTTAAACTGCCACATAACAATATGATAAATCATATGCATCCTCCTTTTATTCTGCTTTTTTGCTTTCTTCTCCGGCTTCCAGATGAAACATCAGAACAGACAATACCGCAATCCCGGCGGTTTCGGTCCGCAAAATCCGGCGGCCAAGCGTGACCGGATGCGCCCCAGCTTCAGCTGCCAATGCGACTTCTTTTTCCTCAAAGCCGCCTTCCGGTCCGATAAAAACAGCAACGGACTCGCCCGGACGCAATGTCCCGATCAGCTCCCTTGTCTTTTCCATACCGTCTGCCAGTTCATAGGGAATGAACTTTCTGTCATATGTTTTCGCGTATTCCACTGCCTCTCCAAAACTCATGACCGGCCTCACCTGCGGTATGAGCATCCGTTTTGACTGCTTTGCCGCACTCTCAGAAATCGCGTTCCAGCGTTTTCTTTTTGCTTCCTCTTTCTTTTTATCCAGCTTTACCACTGTGCGTTTTGTCGCCACCGGCACAATCTCATGTACCCCAAGCTCCACAGCTTTCTGGATAATCAGCTCCATCTTATCGCCTTTCGGCAATCCCTGAAACAGACAGATACGCGAAGGCAGCTCCGTATCCGCATCCTGTGCCCACAGAATTTTCAGCTTAACACAGTCCTCTTCCATCTGCAAGATTTCACAGCGGTACTCTTTTTCACCTTCCATACCGCTGACTGTCACCTGCTCTCCCGGAGCCATCCGCAGCACATTCCGGATATGGTTCACATCGCCGCCCTCTATCCGGATTTCCTGTTCGCCAATCTGGTCTGGTTGCACAAAAAAATGATACATCTTCCCCGTCTCCTGTCGTATGATTACAGCTTCCGTGCAGTCACAGATACCCAGTCCTTCTGGCGTGTTACCTCGACGACTTCAAGTCCTGCTGCTTTCACCGCATTCACTACCGTCTCTTCCTTCTCATCGATGATTCCCGATGTAATATAAATACCGCCTTTCTTCAGCTGCCCGAGAATCACAGGAGTCAGCGGAACCAGTACGTCTGCGAGAATATTCGCAGCTACAATATCATATTTTTCATAGCCGACTGCATCCTGGATTGCTTTATCATCAATAATATTGCCAATCATAACCTCCATCATACCCTCAGGAATCCCGTTCACTTCGAGATTTTCCTTCGCAGCGGTAATCGCACACGGATCAAGATCGGTCCCCACTGCGTGCTTTGCCCCGAGCTTTAAGGCCACAATGGACAAAATGCCACTGCCTGTCCCAACATCCAGCAGCTCTGTCTCAGGTGTCACATATTTTTTGAGCTGACGCATACACAGCTGTGTCGTCTCATGCATCCCGGTTCCAAAAGCAGTTCCCGGATCGATATGGATGATCATTTTATCCTGGTCTTCTTCTTTTACCTCTTCCCACGACGGTATAATCAGAATATCATCCACATAAAACTGATGAAAATACTCCTTCCAGTTATTGATCCAGTCTTTGTCCTCCGTCTGGCTCTCGGTAATCGTTCCCTCTCCGATATCCAAAAAATTTCTCAGCTCCTCGAGCTCTTCTTTCACCCTGGCAAGAATGGCTTCTTTATCTGCATCCTCATCGAGGTAAAAACTCAGATACGCAATCCCGTCATCCTCCGGACAGTCCGGCAAAATATCCACAAACATCTGCTGTTTATCGGACTCCGAGAGCGGCACCTTATCTTCGATTTCCACACCCTCCACTCCGGCATCCGCCAGAGATGAAATCACAATATCCTCAACTTCTGTTTTTGTTTTCAATGTAAATTTGTTCCAGCGCATCGTATCCTCAACTTTCCGTATTCCGGGGCTGGCACATGAAATGTGAGACAGCCCCGGACCCTTTTTTGTGTCATGTATTGCCAGTTTATCACAGGCACTTCCATAAATCAACTGCTCAGATTTTTCTCACATAAGCGGAAAATCCTGCTACCTCCAGCTGTTCGACCAGCCTTCGGGCATTCTCCTCATCCTGAAAGGCCCCCGCCTGAACAATATATGGAAGCTTCTCCTCTTCCCCATCGTCGCCACCCGGATTTTTGAGCTCGGCAGCCACGTCACGGCGGAACTGTGCCATAGACAGTCCTTCACGATCCCAGATATGCTCCACGTCTGCATGATTCGAGGCAATTCCCATTCTGTACCCCTCCACATGTGATATGATAACATCTTTCCCCTCCGGGTCAAATCCGTAGAGTCTGCAAAGATATGCTGCGAATCTCACGGCAACTTTATAAATCTGCTGAATAAAACTGCGAGTTGCCGCCGGATCAAGGTCCACCCAGTTGGCCGCGGATGTATATTTGATTGTAGATGGTTCTGTCATCTCAAAACTGATATACGTATTATTTCCGCTTCCATTTGGTCCGCTCCCGCAGTGCCAGGCACGGTAATCCCACGGAAGGAGCTGATATACTTCCTCGCCCAAACCGATCACGGCATGTACACAGCTGTCCGCTCCCGGCTGGTTAAAGTTGTTCACAATCACTTTCGGATCAGGCTGCGGCACCCCGATACTGTGAAGCATAATTCCTTTGGGTATAATTCTTCTTCCTGCCTGATAACAGGGATTCTTTGTCGCAGGTCGCACAATAATATCCATAATACCATTTTCCTTCCTTTTTTCAAATCAAAACAGCATAAAAAACATCCTGCCATTTATCATATTCTGTTTCTGCATGGAAGGTCACTGTGGTCTCGTTCTCAGTAAATCCCGAATGTTTTTACCGCCCATTTTATCAGGCGATACGACGGTGTCTCCAGTTCATCCACCGCCTCTTTCAGTTTTTGCCGGATGGGAATTCCCTGTGGACAGTGCGTCTCACACTTGCCGCACCCGATACACAAGGACGCACTCGAGGATTCCCGGCGCATTGCCGTAGACTGCAAATATTCCCACTTCCCTGATTTTCCCCCTTCTGTATATTTCACATTGTAGCAATGAAACGCCATCGGAATATCAACCCCTTTGGGGCAGGGCATACAATAGCCGCATCCCGTGCAGCCCACCTTCATTCGCTGGTTGATCTCTCTTTTTACCTGCCTGGTCAGCTCGTACTCTTCTTCCCCAAAGACTCCGGCCTCAGACGTCTCTGCAATCCTAATATTCTCCTGTACCATCTCCAGGGAGTTCATACCCGAAAGCACACAAGTCACCTGCGGCTGATCCCACAGCCAGCGAAGTGCCAGCTCTGCCGGCGTAAAACCACTGCCTGCAATCTTTTCCTCTGCCTGTACAGGAAGATTGTTTACCAGACGACCTCCGCGCAGAGGCTCCATAATAATCACGGGTATGTTTTTTGAAGCCGCATAGTTCAATCCCTCCCGGCCTGCCTGGCTGTACTCATCCAGATAATTATACTGAATTTGGCAAAAATCCCAATCATATGCATCCAGCAGCGCTTTGAAATTTCCACTGTTTCCATGGTAAGAAAAACCAATCTGACGAATCTCTCCCGAGGCCTTTTTCCCTTCTAGCCATTCCCGTATGCCAATGGACACAAGTTTCTCCCATGTCTTTACGTCATTCAACATGTGCATCAAATAGTAATCAACATAATTCGTCTGAAGCCTGACAAGCTCTTCCTGAAACTTCTTCTGCGCCCCCGCTACGGAACGAATCAGATAATGCGGCAGCTTTGTTGCAAGGTACACCTCTTCCCTGCACTTATTTTTTGCCAGAATCTTTCCCACCGCTTCTTCATTTCCCGGATAAATATATGCCGTATCCAGATAGTTTACCCCATGTCGGATTGCATACATCAATTCCTGCTCCGCCTTTTCCAGATCAATTGCGGACCCTTTTTTCGTAAAACGCATACATCCATAACCCAAAATAGAAATCTGATTCCCCTTGCTATCTCCCCGATACTGCATATTGTGCTCCTTTCTGACTATTTATCCTTTTCTTTATGTGCTTCTATTCCATTTCATCCCATTTTGCTCCAACCGCCGCCTGACATAAAAGTAACTCGGAACCAGAATCAAATCCGCTCCGGCCCAGGCCAAAACCTCTGCATAAAAAATACCATTTTCTGCAAACAGCACCGGAAGCAAAAGCGCTGCGCCGGTACGCATGATAAACTCCGCAATGCCGGACACCATCGGAAGCACGGTATTGCCAAGTCCCTGAATACAGCTTCTTGTCACATGCAGCAGATACAGAACCGGCAAAAACACTGCCATAATGCACAGATAACGGTAGGCAATTCGAAGTGCTGCCTCTCCCTGCGCGCCTTCCGCAGATATAAAGCACCCAAGAATCACTTTCCCAAATCCAATCATACATGCGGTTATGAAAAGCGAAGTAAACACAGAAATTACAAGCCCTGCCTGCAACCCCTTCGAAACACGCTTTAATTTTCCTGCGCCCAGATTCTGCCCTGCATACGTAACCATTGCATATCCGTAGGAAGTGGCCGCAGTCTCCAAAAGTCCGTACAATTTGTTGGTTGCAGTAAATCCTGCAATAAAAACAACGCCAAAGCCATTTACAACCATCTGGACAATCATTCCTCCGACAGAAATGACAGTATTCTGAAAAGCCATCGGAGCACCGAGCTTCATCAGTCTGGTACCAAGGGCTGCCTGCATTTTCCAGTCAGTCCTCTCCATACGCAGAATTTCCAGTTTGCAAATATGTAAAAAACAATAGACCGCAGAGAGCCCCTGCGCCAGAACAGTTGCCGCAGCAGCCCCCTGCACTCCCCAGCCAAATCCCAGAACAAACAGAAAATCCAGGCCAATATTCATTACAGATGCAATCACCATTGCGACAAGCGGCGTCCTTCCATTACCGAGTGCCCGCAGGATTGCCGCCGCCAGATTATACGCCATCACAACCGGAATCCCGCCAAAAATAATTCTCAGATATGCCATGGAAATCTGTCGTATCTCTTCCGGTGTCTGCAAAAGTCCAAGTACAGTTCCTGCCAATCCTTCACTTGTCACCGTCAGCACTGCTGCACAGATCACAGAAAGAATCACAGAATTTGCAACAACCTGACGAAGCCTCTGATACTCCTGCGCGCCAAATTTCTGCGCCATCAAAATTGCAAAGCCCTGCGTAAATCCCTGTATCGCTCCAAGTGTCAGCCAGTTCAACCAGTCTACGGCTCCGAGGGCCGCCAGCGCGTCCACTCCGAGCACCCTGCCCACAACTGCCGTATCGACAATCGTGTACAGCTGCTGAAAAATATTTCCCGCCATCAGCGGTAAAGAAAAAAAGAGGAGCAGGCGCCAGGGTCTGCCCTCTGTAAGATTCATTGTTCTCATTGTACCTTCACCACTTTATCCTGTCTCCTCAGCCCGGATGCTCCGTACTGCATTTGACACTTTCTTTATCCAAGCGCCACGTCCAAAATCATCATCAGTGCAAATCCCACTGCAAATCCAATTGTACCAAGATTACTGTGTTTCCCCTCGGCCGTCTCCGGTATCAGCTCCTCGACAACGACATAAAGCATAGAGCCCGCGGCAAACGCAAGCAGATACGGCAACAGTGGAATAATGAAACGTGACAGCAAAATTGTGATCACTGCCGCTATTGGTTCCACGGCGCCGGACAGCACCCCCATGAGAAATGCCTTCGGACGGCTCATGCCCTCCTCACTGCGAAGCGGCAAACTGATAACGGCCCCCTCCGGAAAATTCTGGATTGCAATACCAATCGAAAGTGCAAAAGCTCCCGCTAGTGTAATTTCAGACTGATCCGCAAGCATGCCCGCAAATATAACGCCCACTGCCATTCCCTCCGGAACATTATGCAGCGTGACTGCCAAAAGCAGCATTGTCGTTTTTTTCAGTCTCGCACTTGGTCCTTCGGCCTCGTCGCATCCCAGATGAAGATGCGGCACGAGTTTATCCATTGCAAGTAAAAAAACAAAGCCCAACCCGAGACCAACTACTGCCGGGACAAATGCAAAGCGTCCCATTTTCTCTGACATATCCATAGCCGGAATCAATAACGACCATACGGAGGCCGCTACCATGACGCCTGACGCAAACCCAAGGAGCGATTTCTGTAATTTCTGATTCAATTCTTTTTTCAGAAAAAATACACAGGCCGCTCCCAGCGATGTTCCGAGAAACGGAACCAACAGCCCTGCAATTATCTCTTTCATTGAAAGACTCCTTCTCTTTTATGACTCTATCATAGCATATTACATTCCTGCCAGTCTGGTTACACAGCGCGGAAAGAAACCCTGTTTTTTGTCAATTCAGTACAATATCTTCCAACCGGCGTTTCGGCACATAGTGTATATCGTTTTCATCACGGTAATAAGCAACCGGCTCGCCTTCCTCAATCTCTGTAAGTACAATTTCTTCCTTCGGCTTCCCCAGCGCAACAATCAGAAGCGGCGCCAGATACTCCTCCAGTTTCAATGTCTCCTTCACCTCAGAGGCATGAAAATTTCCGATCATACAACCTCCAAGTCCCATTTCAACTGCACTGAGTAAGATTGTCTGCGCCACAATTCCCACATCCTTCTGGAAACGTGTAAGTGATTCCCATACCCTCGTATCCTGGCAGATCACAATAAAACCCGTCGGACACATCCCAGGATGAGGAAGTGTCATATCCGGAAGGCCCCTCGCCCATTTCGTCAACGCCTGAATCTGGTCTACCTCGTCCTTTTCCCAGGCAAGATAATAGCGCAGGGGTTGCTGATTAACACTCGAGGCAGAAAGTCTCGCACAATCCACCATCTCAAGCAATTCCCTGCGCGTAATACGACGGCTCTCATCATAGCCGCGATAACTTCTGTTTGCAATTACCAGATCTTTTAACATTTTCCGCTCTCCTCTGACGCACATCCTCCTAAAAAGGATGCCTTGTTCTTCTATGATTTATTCGATGATTTACCTCAAACTCATCATAAATCATTTTCCGGAAAATGTAAATCAAAAACAACGCCCGTCCATAATTCGATGTTTATCGATGTGTTTCTGCCCTGTCATACTGCTGCACCGCCGCCCGCATCAGTTCTGAATCCGTCGGATATGCCAGAGAATCCGTGCCGATCTTCTGAAACTTTTCACTGCCTCTTCCAAGCAGCAGAATCATCGTTTTCTCCCCATATGCCTCTGCAATCTCTGCTGCCCGTGCCACTGCCTCTTCCCGCTCTTCCACACATTCACACATGCAGCCAGTCATCTCCACATAACCACGTACCTGCCGGGCAATCGCATCCTGACATTCAAGGCCAGGATCATCTGAAGTAATCACCACATGATCCGAAAACAAACCCGCAATAATACCAAGCTCTCTTCTGCGGTTCAATGCCTTTCCGCCCGGACAGCCAAATACCGTAATTATTTTTTTATAAGAACTATACTCCTGAAAAACCGCATCGAAAAGCTTTTCGAAACTCAGCCGATTATGTGCAAAATCTACAATTCCACAGATTTTTCCGTTTTTTGTTGAAAAAGTCTCCATCCTTCCCGGCACCAGCGTTTCTGCGAGCGCACGCTGCATGCAGTGAACCGGTATCCCGTAAACGTATCCTGCCGCAATCGCGGCCATTGCGTTCTCTATATTGAATTTACCCTTCATGGCGAGCTGAAATCGCTCAGAAAAACGATCACACTTTACCCGAAAGCTGATATGCTCATCCTGTACCCGCACTTCACAGCAGTGCAAATCCGCCTTAGGATGATGACCAAATGTCACAATTTTGCCTGCTTTTCTGGCTGCCTTCAAAATCCGCTCCGCATAGTCGCAGTCCAGGTTCAAACAGGCCGCTTCACTTTGCCGGAACATCGACAACTTTGCACTGAAGTAATCCTCAAAGTCCTCGTGCTCCACAGGGCTGATATGGTCCTCTGAAATGTTCAGAAAAATCCCCACCTGGAACTGGATACCGCTGACGCGCCTGTATTTCAGCGCCTGGCTCGAAACCTCCATGGTCACATGAGAAACGTGGTTTTTCCGCGCTCTCGCCAAAAACTCATGAAGCTCTGGAGCCTCCGGGGTCGTCATAACAGCATCCTCCCAGTTTTCCCCATCATAATTCTGTATCGTTGACAGAAGTCCGGTCTCCGGTTCGCCCTGTTCCCGCTTCCATTCATCCAGCATAGACTTCAGGTACCAGGCCGTGGTGGTTTTTCCTTTTGTCCCGGTTATTCCGGTAAGCTGCGGACGTCCGGGCTCGTAAGCAAAAAATACACCGGAAATAACTGCCATTGCCTTACGGATATCGCTCACTACAAAACCAGTCAGTCCTTTCCCCCTGGCATAAGATACTTCGCTGACATAAGCAACTGCTCCCCTTTTTGCGGCCTCGGAAAGATACACTTCCCGAAACGCCGCCCCCTTGCAAATAAACAAAGTATCCGCCTTTGCTTTCCGAGAATCACTGGTCAGCCAACGAATCTCTTTTCCCCCTTGTTCCCCTTCGATCCTCCTCAGCAGCCCCCTCTCACGAAGGGCTGTTCCAATACCTTCTGCTGTTATCATCAACTCTTCCTCCCCTGTCGCTCTCTCCTGCTGCTTGTCCGACAGGTACCTTTCTGTTTATTAGATGCTGAAATTCCCAAAAAAGTTTCACTTTCCGTCTAAATATTCTTCTAATGTAATGCCACGGCCCATAATCTCACGCGCTGCGGTATCCCCAACATACCGAAAATGCCACGTCTCATAATGAATCCCCGTAATATCCCCTTTTCCTTCCGGGTATCTTAAAATGAAGCCGTAGTCACTGCAATGCTCTCTGAGCCATTTATTTTCCGGAGTATTCTCCTGTCCACTGTCCAAAATCTGATACCCCAGCGACACAATGTCCACCGCAAGTCCGGTCTCATGCTCGCTGTAGCCAGGCGGCATTGTCTCCTGCGTTTCTTTTTCGTATGCCTGCTGCCAAGTCATCCCCTCCCGGCTCATACTGGCTTGAATATCCTCCTCCAGAAGCCGCTGCTGATACGCTGCATCGCGATAACCGGATGCCACCACAAATTCCAGTCCTGCATCTGAACCAGCCGTCAGCATATTGCTAAGTGCTTCGTACATCTCCTCCGCGACTGCACAGGACCCGTTCGCCAGCCAGTGAAGTGTTACACTGTAATTTGCCGGAAGCGCATGTTCCTTATTTACCAGTATAAGAGGATCAAAGTCTGTCGATATAAGCTGACTACTATCTGCCTCCTCTGCTCCCTTTTCTGTCCTCCATGTCGCGTTTGTAATACGTGCCTGGCTGCTCCCCTCCTCATTTACCTGCTCTGCCCGAAAATGCTGTCCAACCGTCGGAACGCCTACCAGAGAAGCTTGTGTTCCCCAGTAAATTGCTGCGCCTCCCAGGATAATCGCCACACCTGTCAAAATGCGCCGGCGCACCTGTGCCGCATTTTTGCTTTCTTTTCGCCTCTCCTTTTGTATCGCATATTCATATATAGACATTTCAAATATCCCCTCCATATCCAATCCCCGGCAGCATGGTTCCCCTCAAAATGCTGCATACATGCCTGACGCCAGTTTCTACAAAGAGAATATTTCTTTAATGTATCATAATTTCTTCAAATTTGTATCTAATTTGTATCTTTTTTAATGAATGTTATGATTGGCACTTTCCGCTTTTATTTCTTTTTCTGAAACTTCATTCTGTACCACAACATCCATCTCTTCCCGCAAGGTCAGATACATTGTAGTTACACTGCAGCGTCTCTCTTGAAAACCGTACCAATCTGACGCATTCTGCAATACATCGCACCACTGTTCCGTTCCATACATTACTGCCACACCAAATCCATATTCACTGTATATGATCCTCCGGTACGCATAACCCTGAAATGTCTCAAATTCCAGTTCGACATTCTCCTCAAAAGCTTCCCCAGCTTCGGAATACTTCGCCCCCGCAGCCCCACAGACGGATGCATAATCTTTTTCTTCTGTTCCTGTCTGTCCTTGGGTGCCTAAAAATCTTTCCCATGCATCTCCTGTCAGACACTCTTTTTTCAAAACATCTGCATTTTCATATCCAAGCTCATTTGCCATATAATTCATCGCATAGTTTCCACTTACCGATGCATAATAAAGAATTTCTTTTTCCTGATCTATAACAACGGTCAGAACATCCTCAGAACCTTGCAGACCAAAACGTCCGATATATACAGGAAGCCGAGCATGTCCAGCCTCAATATTTACAGGAGAAAAACTCATCATGTAATACGGAAGTTCCACTGAGGTCTCCTTTTTCGGAGGCTCTGGCAAAAGCCCCGCTTCATACCAGCTTTCTATAAGCTCCTCTACCTTTATCTCAATTTCGTGTTCATTTACGCCATAAGTCCAGGTATTAAATTCTTCCGCGATTCCTATCGATTCCGCTTCCTGTAAAATCTTCAAACGTCCCTCTAAATCCAGAGAGTGCACATCAATAAATTCAATATTCTCTCTGTTTTCCAGTGTCACCTTATGGATCAGATTCTCATCCTGCCATGTGGCATACAAGCCAGGAATAAAAATAGCAAGCGCAGTGCATACAGCAAGCGCCAACATCCCAAACACGTACTGCAACACCGTTTTCCATCTATGTCTTTCTGTCATTCGATTACCCCTATTTTGCCGGCATGGCGCCCTTTACGTGCAAGTTCACGGCGCTTTATTCGCCGCATTCTTTTGTGTTTGCGCCCCGTTACTTCCGGAAGCCCGAACAGTACCGTAATGCGCAACCCTTTTCCCGGCTCACTCTCAAACTGCCAGCTTCCCTGATGCAGTTCAATAATCTTCCGACAAAGTGCCAGCCCCAGTCCTGCCCCTCCTTCTTTTCTGGCTCTTGATTTATCTACCATATAGAAAGGCTCCGCAATCCGCGACAGCTCTTCCGGCAAAAGTCCGTGCCCTTCATCTTCCACTACGATCGAATAACCGCCCGGCAAAGCCATTCCCGTCACCCAAATTGATTTTCCGGGCTCAGACGCTTTTCTTGCATTATCAATCAAATTGATAAAAACAGAAGCCAGCAGCTCCCGATCTCCGAAAATCATCCCCTCCTGCGCAGAAACATAAAGCGTAAGCTGCTTCTCTTCAAGCGAAACACAAACTATTTTCTGTATCTCCTGTAAAAATTCCGGAACGGAAATTTCTTTGCTGTCGACATCCTGTTTCCCTGCCAGTGTCATCTCCAAAAGCTTATACGAAAGCGACTGCAAACGTTTTCCCTGACGGTAAATATAATCCGCACACATATCCCGTTCCTCCGGCGACAGCTCCATCTGGCGCATGGTATCTGCATAACCGATAATCGAAGTCAGAGGGGTTTTCAGTTCATGGGCAAAGGCTGCCGTAAATTCCTCCTGCCTCTGTACTTCATTTTGCAACTGCTGCATCTGCATGTTCATTGCATTTGCCATCCAGTTAAAATCTTCCGCCAGCGTTCCGATCTCATCATGCGCCCGGATCATCACGCGTACATCATATTTTCCTCTTGCAAACTGTCTTGTTGCCCTGGAAAGCTTTTTCATATTACGCATTACAAAAAACAGCACAAACAATATGGAGAAACCTGCCAGAGACGCAACCGTCAACACGCCCAGCTGGTACCTTGAATACTGATCTGTCCTATCATCAAATATTTCGGTAATATTCTTCGTTGTCTCAATATAATCGCCAAATGTGCTTTTACACATAACGATTACATAAAACTGATCTTCCTTCTGCACAATTTCATAGCCCACATTATGTTCACTATCCAATGCATCCATAATATGATGTTCAATATGCAGGCTATTGTCCTGATATAGCACCTCCCAGCCGGCCCCGAGCACTCTGGCATTTCCGTATGCTTCTCCCTTTCTGCGGTAAAAGCTCTCCACAATCTTCCGCACAGATGCCTGTTCCAACTGATCCTCAGACAACGCATTTTTCGTCAGCTCGTAAGAATTTTGGAACATTTGATTCTCTACCATGCAGCGCTCCACTTCCTGCTTCAGGCTGCTCTGGAAGTTTTCCTGAATGATCCATGTACCAAACAGCGTCAAAAAAATGATAAATACCGGTGTCGTGATAAAAAACAGTTTCCAGGATAACTTCATAGCTCCTCCGTTATACGATCAGACGATACCCCACCTTATATATCGCTGCAATGTGCTCTTCCAGGCCAAGCTTTTTCTTCAGCCGCTGCACATGCAGATCTACCGTCCGACCTCTGCCGCTGTATTCTCCACCCCAGACACTCTCATAAATCGTCTCACGGTAAAGCGCCCGGTTCTTATTCCGCAGAAACAAAAGCAGCAGTTCATATTCTTTTGTCGTAAGATCTACCGGATGTCCGCCCTGCATCACCGTTCTAGAATCCGTATCAATCTCTATATCCAAAAAAACGAGATGCCGTTCTGTTTTCTGGTAACGGCGAAGTACCGTCTCCACACGTGCCAGAAGCTCTGCAATATCAAACGGCTTCGCAATATAGTCCTCCGCTCCCATCTTAAGTCCCTTGACTTTCTGCTGTGTCTCTCCCATTGCAGTCAGAAAAATCACAGGAATATCCACTGCTTTCGCATATTCCAGCACCTCATAGCCATTCAGCTTGGGCAGCATAATATCCAAAAGCATCAGATCAAAGGTCCGTTCCTGTATGATATTGGCCGCTTCCTCACCGTCGGGCGCAATCTCGCACTGATACCCTGCTTTTACAAGATTCATCCGGATTAAATTTGCAATCGGTTCCTCGTCTTCCACTATCAATATCTTAATCATGTTGTCTCTCCCTGCTGTAATAAATCCGCCAACAAAGCTGTGTTCTTCCGGCAACATTCCGGCTTTTCTTCTGAACTGATTTTCATCGTAACACAGTTTTTCCTTCATACCAAGTAAAGGGGACATTCTTAAGGATTTCTTAATAATATTTTTCCAAAAAAATTCCTGAATCTAACACTTTTCTGATAATTTTGGAATAAATGGAGATACAACAAGCCCCAATTTTTCTATTTTCCAATTTTACCAAGCAAATACACAATCACCATAAGCACCAGAGCCGTAACAAAAATTCCCGACATACCTTTCCACATCATTTCAAATGCAATCTGAATATTTCCCATAAAACCACTCCTTCTTTTATATCATATTGATGATCCTGTGCTGCAAATCTCTTTTAATTCAAGCTACTATCCCAAAAATCCTGTCACCAAACGAATCACCAGGCCGCCTGCCACTACCGATGCGATCTGTCCGGAAACATTTGCTCCCGCTGCATGCATCAGCAAGATATTTCCCGGGTCCTCCTCAAGCGCCATTTTCTGTACCACCCGTGATGACATTGGAAACGCAGAAATTCCTGCTGCCCCGACCATGGGATTTATTTTTTCTTTCGTAAAAAGGTTCATTAATTTAGCCAGCAAAACGCCGCCAATGGTATCGGCAAAAAATGCGAACGCACCGATCAAAAGAATCATAAGTGTCTGAACTGTCACAAAACGTTCTGCCTGCATACTGAAAGAAACGGTAATTCCCAAAAGCAAGGTGATCAGGTTGGAAAGGTTATTCTGTGCAGTCTCCGACATGGTATTTAAAACGCCACATTCCCGCACCAGATTGCCAAACATCAAAAAACCAACCAGAGCTACCGATGAGGGCGCCACCAGTCCCACGACCATGGTCACTGCAATCGGAAACACAATCCGGGCTTTTTTGCTCACACTTGCCGGTTCATATTTCATGCGGATTCCGCGTTCTTTTTTCGTCGTTACCAGACGAATCGCAAAAGGCTGTAATACCGGAACAAGGGCCATGTAAGAATACGCAGCGACTGCGATTGGTCCGACATAATCGGATTTCAAAATCTGCGAAACGAGTATGGAGGTGGGCCCGTCTGCTGCACCGATTATTCCGATTGATGCAGCATTTTTCAGATCAAACCCAAGCACTGTTGCAAGAAGAATCGCCGCAAAAATCCCGAACTGCGCGCCAGCTCCAAACAAAAGCATTCTTGGATTCGATAAAAGCGGTCCAAAATCAATCATCGCACCGATCCCGATAAAAAGCAAAATCGGCATTGCCTCTGAAGCTTCAATCCCCGCCTGAAAAAGCCACTCGATGATACCATTGATTTCTCCGACTCCCGGCAGCACCTGATTCAAAACGCCGCTGACCGGCAAATTGACCAAAATGGCTCCAAATCCCATCGGCAAAAGCAACGCCGGCTCATACTCTTTTTTGATTGCCAGGTAGATGAGGCCAATTCCCACTGCGTACATCACAAGCTGCTGCCAGGTCAGCATAAAAAGACCCTCCATTAAAAACTCCATAAAATTTCCTCCCTTTCTCGTTCGATATCCTTCTGTTTGTTCTTCACCAGCCCCATGCCTGAAAGGTACAAAAAAAGAGACCTCTGCCGCAATAAAACATTGCAGCAAAAGTCTCACTGTTTCAACCTTCTGCGGATTCTGGCCTAAGGCCATCCTCGTACTGACGCAGGAAGATACATACGAATATGCCAGTTACTCCCTTTTACATGTCACCGTCAAACACAACGCTGATCTATAGTTAGTATATACATCCCGCTGTAAAAATTCAACTCCATTTTTATTTTTACTTCCTGCTTTTCACAAGTGCCCAGCCCATGCGCCGTACTCCCTGCACAAGTGAAAGGACTGTGGACATTCCAAGGGAAAGAAGGAAGGAAGCCGGCACTGCCGCCAGATAATATTTCCAACGTTCACTCACTACCATGACATGCGGATTAAGAAAATTGCCATACACAATCTGATCCGCAATCCACGATACCAGATAAAGCCCAAAGGACACTTTTGAAATAAATACCAGAGAGGACTTCACTGGTCGCGGCCAACGCTCCGGATGCAAATGAAGCAGCAGCGTAAACAGAAGCACTGCTGTGATCAGGTTTTCCCCGCCCCAGGTAGAATTACTGCCCCAGATAAATTTAACGCCGTAGCTTCGGTAATAATTGTACAAACCAAATCCTGCCACTGCTCCGAACAGAAGCAGCAAATTCCATCTTTTCTTGAGTTTCCAGCCATATTCCCGCAGATATGCCCCGATAAAATAGTAGGTAATCGGGTACATCGCTGTAAAAAATCCTGGTACTATGGGATTATACTCTTTTGATACGGGCGGATTGCTCCACCATCCCTCTGTAGTAAGATCAAAATTGTTCAGAATCTTTGGCAACATTGTAAGCGCGATCATAGTAAGCAAAAGTATTTTCTTTTCCTTTTGTGAACGCAGCCCGTTGTAAATCAGATTCAGAAACGGAATCAGCAGAAACAGTCCGAAATACATCTCCACATACCACGCATAATTCGCCGCATCAAAGCTGAGAATATCCAGTACTGCTTTCCTGATTGTCATATCATAATTCAGCACAAAACGCTTAAAAAGCAGACACGCGATACTCGCTAGTACATAAATCTCCACTGTTTTCCAAATGCCCTTGTAGTAACTGCGGCAAAGTATTTTCTGACACATCAGATACCCGGTCAGTATCATAAACAGAGGAACACAGGCCATAAACAGAGAACGGTACATGCACATAAAAACCATCAAAGGCCCTTCCACAATCTCACTGTAAAACCCGGTGCGCAGCAAAAAATGCACGGACAGGACAGAATATACTGCCACGCAGCGAATCAAATCCGCATTATAATCCCTCTTTTTCATATTTTTCCTCTTTTTTATCTTTTTCTTTTGTTCAGCCAGCGCTCTGGTCAAAACGCCGTTATTTCTGCTGGACTGACTCCATATCCACAATCTTGGCTTTCGGATAGATCCGTTCCATGCGCGCATCCGGAAAATGTTCATCCAGCATCTGGTCCACTGTATTTTGCGGGCTCTGGCCTCTTTGCCTTTTTGCATAACGGTCAAGCGCCAGTGCCGATATACCTATATTGATCACCATCAATACAATCAGAATCCAGGTAAACGCCGGGCCGATTCGTTTTGGTATCTTCTCAATCAACCGTGACAGAAACGGATAGATCCCCTTCACCCAGATTACCGCCACAATCCCCCAGAAAAAGCAAAACAGCAGATTAACCCGGCCTCCAAGATTAAATGGAATACTGCTGTAATCCCAAAAAACAGTTCCAAACAGAATCTCCGTCGCCACACTGCACACATACTCATACGTACCACCCACAACTGTTCCGTAGAAGAACAGATAGCGGTCACTTTTTCCTCTGTAGCCATACATCAGTGCAGTCAACAGGCTGCATGCAAGCCCCCATACAATACTGAACGGACCATACACCACACTGCTCCTGCTCATCCACCAGCCAAGAGAAAAACGACAGAATACCATTTCCACAAGATCACCGAAAAACGAACCCAGCAAAAACAGCCATACCAGCTTATAAAATCCGCAACCTTCCGCAAACCTTGTTTTTTCTTTGACCGGCTCCTTTGCCCGGGTTGCCAGAATTTTTTCTGTGGAAAGATTCGGATAAGAGCGCTCCAGACGCTTCTTGACTGTCCTGGAAATCGCATTGCCAAATGAATCCGAAACCTTCTGCATATTGTCCGTCATACCTGACATGGTATCAATATAACTGCGCCATTTCAGGACAACTGCCAGCGCTCCTAAAAGATCGACACCCACAAAGCCCATGAAAATCATCAGATTCAGCCTACCTGCCGCGTACGGCATCAGATGAATCACCTGAAGCAAAAGTGGATTTCCAATCCAGATGATTCCAAGTGCAGCTGCGCCAAAAAACAGCAGCAACGGAACCGTTATGTACCCATTAAAGCCAATACGATATTTGCTGTAATCCCACCACTTCCGACGAAAAATATGTTCGAGAAGAATCCCGGTAATTACGGTCAGAAAAGAACTGATCACAATACCGCCCAGAAATAAAAACAAAGGATACTCTTTCAGATCTGCCAGAAAAACACTGTAGGCAACCGCAGAAACACCGTATACCGGGCATAGCGGCAAATTCAGCACGCCGGTATTGATAAACCGCTTTCGTTTCACTGCTGCAACCGCAACGCCGGCACACCAGCCCATCACAGAATAGGCAAGAAACAGCCAGGTCAGCTCATAATAAGAATACTGTAAATTGTACATAACCTCTCCCGTCGTAGAAACACCAACGTTTTACTACATTTTTTCGCTATTCTTATCTATTATATCTTACCTGCGGCAACTAATCTACAAAATATTTTCTTATTCTTTTTCCACCATTTTCCGGTTCGCCACGTGCAAATCCATACTCCCCGAACGAAATCCGCCAAGATCAAGCGTCACATAATCAAATCCAAGCCCACTGATAAAATCAACAATCGCTCTGCTATTCTTGCACACAAGCGCAAACTCTTTCTCATCCACTTCAATTCTTGCACAGGAATCATGCACACGCAGCCGGACATTATAAAACCCAAAGGTTTTCAAAAAAGTCTCTGCCTGCTCTACAAGCCGAAGTTTTTCCCACGTGAGAACCGTCCCATATGGGAAACGCGTAGCCAGACACGGTGCCGCCGGACGGTCAGCCGTCGTAATCTCATACTCCCGCGATAGCTGACGCACCTCTTCTTTTGTAACCCCCGCTTCCATAAGCGGACTGATAATCCCAAGTTCCTGCAAAGCCCGAAGCCCCGGCCGATATACCTTGCAGTCATCCGCATTCGTTCCTTCCAGCAAAACAGGGGCCTTCAGTTCCTTCGCCTTTTTCTGCAACTCTTCAAATAAATACTTTTTGCAGCGATAACAGCGATCCTCTGGATTCTTCATAATTCCTGCTTTCTCAAGCTCGTCCATGTGCACCACAAGATGTTCTGCTCCGATTTCCTCTGCAATTTTTCTGGCAGATTCGAGGTCGCTCAACGGATGCAGCTTTGTACCAGCCGTAATTCCAAAAACCTTCGTCCCGTTTTCTCTGGCTGCCAATACCGCAAGTTTTAAAAGCAGACTGCTGTCCGCGCCACCGGAAAAAGCCACCACGGTATCTTCCAAAGTGAGCACACGGAGCCTCTCACAGAGAGCCTCCGTCTTTTCTTTATAACTCTTTTCTGAAACTGTTTTTATAATTTCCATATGTATATTCCCTTTATAACTTTCTGCCAATCTAACATAAATAAAACCTACTCAGACGAATACCCGCTTATAGTCCAGCCGCTTCATCTCATCCAGCAATCTCCACTCCTGTTCCGGTGTCAGATTTTCCATCGGTCGTCTCATATTGCTCGTTCTGATGACACCTTCTGCCTTCAAAATCACTTTGTACGCTGCAATATTATTGACCGCACACATCACAGCGTTCAGAATGTTGGTACGCCTCTGATATTTTGCAGCCAGCTCAAAATCCTTCTTTTGAATGGCCTCCCAGATGGCCGCATAATGTTCGCGCACGACTCCCGCATTACCGGAAACCACGCCGTCTCCGCCTGCTGCGCAAACTGGCTGAAAGAGATGATCCGGCCCCACAAGCACGCTGAACTTCTGGTCATTTACCATCATAAGCTGCTGCAGCCTCGTAAAATCCGGATAGCTGTATTTAATCCCAACAATATTCGGACACTGCTTCACAAGGACCTCACAGACAGTTGCATTGATATCATTCCCTGCATTTTGCGGAATCGCATACAGATAAACCGGAAAGTCCTTTGAGACACTCTTTGCAACCGCTGTATAAAAATCAATCAGCCCCTGGTCGCTCAATTTATAAAAAACCGGTGTCACAACGCCGATGCCATCCGCCCCCGTCTTCTCAGCATGTTGTGCCAGTTCAATCGTATCGCTCAGATTCCATGCGCCAACCTGCGCAAATACCGGAACACGTTTCGCCGCCTGCGCCACCGCCACTTCTGTAACCTGCTTTCTCTCCCCAACGGTCAGGTACATCATTTCCCCTGTCGTTCCGCACGGATACACTCCCTGCAGACCGCCGTCGATCACATGATCCACCAGATTTTTCAGGGATTCCACATCAATGGTATCTTCCTCTGTAAACGGTGTCACAATCGGCACCACGGTTCCATATAACTTTTTCATTTTTTCACTCCTGCCTTTGCTTTGAATTTTTCAACTTCACTTTCTCCCAAATGGATTCCACTCCTATTGCTCCTGCATGATTCTTTCGATATTTTTCAGCGCGGTAGAAAGATGCTCTGACATCGCCTGCTCTGCCGCCGGCGCGTCATGCGCGGCCAAAGCGCTCAAAATGCGCCGGTGAAAGCCAACCGATTCCTCCACGCTCTCCCATCGCTTCATATCACGCTTCAAAAACATGGCGCCCTCAATAATATTTTTCATCGCTTCTATGAAAATTACAAGAAGATGATTCCCGGAGGCTTTTGCAATTAGGATATGAAAGTTCAGATCCATCTCTCTGCGCTGTGAAACAAGCAGTCCCCTGTCTTCCAGTTTTTCTAGCAAATGTCCCAACGCGTCAAGCTCTTCCTGTGTAATCCGCTGCGCCGCCCGTTTACATGCGGATACCTCCAGAATCATTCTGGTATCATAAATCTGTCCGTAATCAATATTATCAAGAACTATCATCCGTCCGATGACATCTGACAAATTATCCGCTTTCGGACGCGTCACAAAATTCCCGCTTCCGTTTCGTGTCTCAAGCAAGCCCCGCTCTTTTAATAGATTCAGCGATTCCCTTATTACATTTTTGCTGACCTGAAACTCCTCTGCCAGAAACTGTTCCGACGGAAGCTTTTCACTATCTACAAACTCCTCATTCAAAATACTGTCTTCCAGCCTGTCTGCAATCTGTTCTGATAATTTTGCCCTGACGATTTTAAACCTCTGCTCTGCCATCGTACCCTTAACCATGTCTCCTTTTCCAATCATAGCGCCTGTCCGTATCCATTCCACCGAATTGCCCGGCAGGCATAGTTACCGTTATCTTATCATATTCTGTTTTGCCCTACCACAGCGTATTTCACTCATTTACACAGTGTTCCGGCTCCTGCCCCTGCAAAACCCGGATAATGTCACGTGCCGCTGCCATACTCACATTATAATATGCCTCCTTTGTCTCTGACCCTGTGTGCGGCGTAAGAATCCTGTTTTCACATTTTAAAATCGAGGCGTCCGCAGGAAGCGGTTCCTCCTCAAACGCGTCAAGTGCCGCTCCCGCAAGTTTACCAGAAAGCAACGCCTCTGTCAGAGCCTCAAGATCTACCAACGCCCCCCGCGCCGTATTTACAAGGCAGGCACCATCCTTCATAGCGGCAATCCGATCTCTGTCAAAAAAATGATACGTCCTTGGTGTTGCCGGAATATGAATACTGACAACGTCACTTTTTGAAATGACCTCCTCCTGCGTCGTAAGCCTAACATTGAGCCGTTTCGCCATCTCTTCATCCGGGAAGAGATCAAACGCAAGCACAGTCACATCGAACCCCTGTAGTTTTCTGGCAACCAGGCGCGCAACTGCCCCAAATCCCAGAAGCCCTATTGTCTTCCCTCTGAGCTCACCGCCGACGCAGCGTTTCCATTCTCCTTTTTCCATATCCTGATGAAGCGGGAGCACGCGGCGAAGCAGATTCAGAATAAAGGCAACTGCCAGTTCTGCCACTGCATTTGCGTTCTGTCCCGGCGTATTTAATACCTTCACGCCATACCTTTTTGCCATTTCTCCGTCAATGTTATCCACACCCACACCAAATTTTGCCACTGCTTTCAACCCTGGAAGCGCCCGGTATTTCCGCTCATCCCGATAGTCATCCATTCCGATCAGCACCGCAGCAATATCCTCCCGTTCCGGGCAATTCTCGATTTCCTCTGTCGTATACGCAGGAAACGGCTTCTTTGCGTCAAAGATAACACCTATCCCCTGTGCTTCAAACAACTTCCACGCCTCAACACACAGGGTATCAAAATGCGACGCGGATACCAGTACTTTCTTCATATCTCCTCCTTTTCTCCGTTTTATCTTATCTCCTTTTCACCTGTAGTATAGATATGATAGCACAATCTTTTTCTACTGTCTATCATTTATATGTTATAAAATCTAACCCAACCTTTTATTAAATTTTACTAATCCCATTTCCAGGTTCTATCTGACAATGCCCAGCAGCGTTCCCCTGAATGAACCTCTCCTGTGTTTCTATTTCAGAATTTATCTGTCATATAAAAAAACGCATCAAAAAAACTGCCGCGCAACTTTCACTTTTGATGCAGACGGTATGTTTTTCAAATATCCATCCTGCCTCAAAACTTATAGTTGCACAGCAGCTTATTTTATCTTTAAATACTGTTCTTCCTGTTTTCGTTTGACCGCATATCCCTGCGCCCATACATCCGAAAACTCATCCACATAGACAGTGGGAGCAACAGGATTCCCACTCCAAGCATCCCTATACTCAGTTCCATTTCTGTCAGTGTAACCTTCAACGGGAGTTCCAACTCGCCCAGCACAAGCCCAAGTACCGCCGGAACCAGAAAGATTAACATCAAAAATGTCCTGCCCTTTTCTGTCCCGAACCGGAAAATTATCGGCAATACGATATCAGCCGCTAGAAGACCAAGCGCCACAAAAATGCCGATCTGTCCCAGAAATTCCATCGGTTCTGTTTGCAGATACAGGTTTAATCCAGTAAATACCAGCATACCAACGCCAAGAATCAAAAATGACACCACATATTTGGACAAAACAAGCTCCCTTTTCCCAATCGGCATAGTAAGCGCGTATTTATCCCACCCAGCTCTTTCATCATATGCACAGGAGGTAATTGCAATCAATATTGAAAAGATCGAAAGGACGCCTCCGAGAAAGGACGGATTTTTTTCCATTCCTGCAACTACGGTCCACACTGCGATAATCAGTGCATACAATTTGGCCTGAACTCTCAGATTCATAAAATCTTTATATACTAAACTCATCATAATCTTTTCCCTCCATGTTTTACATGATACAACATAATATCTTCGATCGTCGCAGGATCTTTGATATAGCCCTCAGGCACCCGCCCCCGCAGCACCAGAGCCTCCGTTCCAAAACTGCTTTTACGCATGCCGATCACCGCTGACGGATCAAGGCAGGACAATTCCTGTTCGCTGCACCGCACAATCACATATTTATCCAGCAGCTCTGTCTTTTCTTCACTGAAAACCACTTTGCCTTCATGTAAGAAAGTAATATAGTCGCAAATCTTTTCCAAATCACTTAAAATGTGCGAGGAAATAAAAATGCTGTGACTCTCATCCTGAATAAAATCCAGAAAAATATCAAGAATCTCATCCCTCACAATCGGGTCCAGGCCACTCGTCGCCTCGTCAAGAATCAGCAACTTACTGTCATGAGAGAGCGCCACTGCAATAGAAAGTTTCATCTTCATTCCCCGCGAGAAATCCTTCACACATTTACCCTCCGGCAAACAAAATTTCTGTTTCAGTTCTTCAAACCGCGCTGCGTTCCATGTCTTGTAACATCCCTGCATCATTTTCCCAATTTCACGAAGTTTCAGACACTCTGGGAAATTGCATTCATCCATGACAACACCAATCTGCTCCTTCAATGCCCGGCTTTCCGTTGTCAGATGTTCCCCCAGTACTTTGATCTCGCCGCTGTCTGCTTTTGCAAGATCAAGAATCAGCCGGATTGTCGTACTCTTCCCAGCTCCATTCTCCCCGATCAGTCCCATAATACAGCCGGTCGGCAACTCCATATTCACGTGATCCAACTTGAAATCTGAATACGTTTTCGTCAGATTCTTAATTTCCAGTGCGTGTTCCATATCTCCTCCATTTCCGGCGGCAAAGCCTCCTGCTCCTCTTTTTCAAAACAATATCTATCCATATTTTCTATAATATTTCTCTAATGTACTCGTCATTCTCCCGTGTAAATCAGCTCCAGCATATCCTGCAGTTCCTTCAAACTCAGCGAGCATCCTACCGACAACTCTACAATTTCCTGCATGTGCTCCTCAATTCTGCGCAGCTGCTCCTCCCGGACAAAATCCAGATTTTTCCTGGCAACAAAACTTCCTTTCCCGGGAACGGTTGCAATAAACCCATCCCGCTCCAGCTCCTCATATGCCCTCTTCGTCGTAATCACACTGATACGCAGCTCCTTTGCCAGAAAACGCATCGAAGGAAGCGCGTCTCCCTCCTTCATTTCTCCGGCAAGAATCTTGGATTTCATCTGCGAAGTAATCTGATCATAGATGGGCTGGCGACTGGAATTACTGATAATAATATTCAATCCGTATCCTCCCTCCCGATAATGTTTAACTGTACTTATTTTGTCATACTGTATATATTCATTATATACAGTATGAACAGATTGTCAATACTATTTTTTAATTAAAAAGAAGGAGTCGATTCTCCGGAATCGAGGCTCCCTCTTCATCATTTTTATCAACAGATTTTATAAAATAAATTCCATCCACTTTGTTCCCTCATTCGCATTACCATTCATGCCTGTCCGTCCAGCGCCCTGCGAATTTCGGATTGCATCCCTTTCAGTGACCCCTGCACCATCTCAGGCTTTCCACCGCCCTTCCCTTCAAACGTAAGATTCAACCGTTTCGCAAGATTCCTCGTATCAGCACTTCTGCTTCCTATAATATATCGATATCCGTCCAAATCATTTCCCACAAATGCAGCGCAGATTCCAGAGCACCGCTCCATGGCATCGTTGACAAAATTGCGCACCGCAATTGCATCAAAGTCTTCCACAAAAATACATACCGTTTTTTCTTCCCCTGTGATCCCGGACAGTTTTTCCGAAAGATACGAGGCCTGAAGCTGATTCAAATGTTCCCGTAGCTTTTGTATCTGCTGCTTCTGGCGAAGCACCGCAGCCCCTATCTCCTGTGGCTTTGCTGACAATGCGCTCGAAACCTCACTCACACTGTTCTGTTTCATCTGATAGTCCGCCAGCGCCCTTATTCCGCTTACCATTGTCATTCTGCATCCGCCACGATGCCGGTCACAGGTCAAAATCTTAATCAGGCCGATCTCACCTGTACGGTTCACGTGCGGCGCACAACAAGCACAGACATCCACCCCCGGAATCGAAACAATGCGTACCTGGCCTTCAATCTCAATTTTGCTGCGATACACCAAATGCTCCAGCTCTTGCGAGGTCGGATAAAGGATTTCTACCGGAAGGTTGTCAAAAACTGCACGATTCGCCAGAGTCTCCGCCTCATGCACCTGTTCCCAGGTTAGTTCTCCGTTAAAATCCAGCGTCGTCACATCTACGCCCAGGTGAAAGCCTACATTATCATATCCATGCAAACGATGTACAATCCCGGATATGATATGCTCCGCGGTATGCTGCTGCATCCGCATAAACCGTTCTTCAAAATCCAGCCTTCCAATTACACACGTCCCCGGCTCAACTGGTCGGTCTGTCTTGTGATAAATGATTCCGTTCTTTTCCTGTGTATCGCATACCACACCGAGCAGTGTTGCGCTTCTTCTCTGCTCCAAAAAAGAGGTCTCCGGCTCTGTTTCCGCTACGGCCGCCTCATACAGCCAGCCGCTATCCCCGTCCTGTCCTCCTCCCTCCGGAAAAAAAGCCGTCCGGTTGAGCACCACCTGGTATCCGCCTTCCGTCTTTTCACAAGATCTGACAACTGCCGTAAATTCTTTGATTGTACTGCTCTGATCAAACAGTTTTTCCGTAACATCCACCTTTTGCATCGTCTTTTTTTCTTCCATAATCTATTTCTTTCTCCCCTCTTGTATTTATCTTCATCCATACGCAGGCCGCAGACACATTCACAGCATAATACCTGTTCTTTTTTACGTTTAATGTAACAAAAAACTCCTGTAAATACAATCCCTCTTCCTGCATCCGAATATTCTATAAAGGCAAGACCATACGAAATTGTTTTCCAAAATCAAAACCAGGGTAGTGTCCACAAAATACAAGAGCCTTCTCCACCTCCTGTTTTTGTATCCATCACCCTGGCTTATTTTAAAATTATGTTTACAATTCTTCCAATACAGTCCGCGCCCTGCGCACGTTCTCCTCCCCGGTCCGGAAAATCGTAAATTCATCAAATAAAGGGAGCCCCATGCTCACGCCCTCTTTCCGATATTTCATAGGGCTTTCGATCTTTTCTTTTCCAGACATATGGAACGCATGCGCCTTCGTATACGGTTGCAGATCCCGGATCACATCCGCGTCAACACCGCCGCCGATCAGGATATCCGTTTTTCCTTTTTCCATCGAAACAAGCTCTCGCAAAAGTTCTTTTCCCTCACGGCAGCTGTTTCTCTGGCCCGACGTCAGAATCGTATGGATTCCAAGCATTTTGGCCTGCTCCATTGCCTGATACGGATCTCGACACAAATCAAACGCCCGGTGCAGCGTCACAGACATTGTTCCCGCAGCTTCCATCAGTATTTCCATACGCTCCAGATCCAGCGTTCCATCCTGTTTCAAAACACCGATTACCACTCCCTCGGCACCGAGCCCACGAAACTGCTCTACCTCTCGTTTTATGATTTCAAACTCATAATCTGTATAACAGAAATCACCAAATCTCGGACGAATCAGAACATGAATTCGGATATCCGATACTTCCCGCACTTTCTGAAACAGACAGATCCCCGGCGTCGTCCCCCCTATGAGCAAATTTCCGCACAGCTCGATTCTGGTCGCCATCCCGCTCTGTGCTGCCAGCACGGATTCAACGGAATCCGCGCACACTTCCAATACAAAATTATTCACAGTCCGATTCCTTCTTTCCGCCTCTATCTCGTTTTGCAAAACGCGTCCTTACTTTCTTCATCATTCATAAGATTCCAGAATCCGCTTTTCATCCGCCACACGCTCCAGAGGTTCCATTGGCCTTCTTACACGCCTGTAATCCAAAAGCGTCAGTTTCTGCGCACAGTTACCCGGCGTCAGCGCCATAATATAGTTCTTTGCCACACGTTCCAGCGCCGGCGTCAAATACCCCTGTTTTACAACAAGGATTCTGTAATCAGAAAGCTTCAAATGATACTTTTCCAGCACTTCCTCTGACGGTACTGGAAGACGTTTCGCAAAAACCAGAATCGTCACCCCATCCTTTTCCAGAATTGCAGCCTCCGGTCCCTCTTCACCGCAAAAGGTCTCCCGCACCACAGCGTTGTGAAGCATTACCACTTCACTCTTTTCATCCATGGTTCTTCCGAGAGAAACATCCGTGACGCTTCCTGCGTTCAGCTCACAAAGTTTTTGTACCGCAGGCCGGTCAACCATGGCCGCGTACAGGACATCCTTCACACCGCTCTCCAAAATTATCTTGAGCATATACGCATTGTCGCCTGTCGCCCCTGCTGTGATATTATCTGCGGAATCAGACAGGATTGCCGGAAATATTCCCCCCTGGTCAAGCGCCAGCAATGCTTCCTTCGGCTCCATTGACACACCCTGGAACGCAAACTCTTCCCGACGCTCCCAAATTTCCTGCCCCAGCTTTTTGGCTGCTGCCACGCCATCCTTTTTGTCTCCAATGCCCGAAAGTACGATGGAAACTCCGCCCTGCGCACAGTCAACCCATGGCATTCCTGCAAAGAAAGAAGCACACCATACGCCTTCTGCACGTTCGATCTCGCCGAGACGGTCTATCATTTCCTTCCCGATTCCTGACGAAGTCATCATATTTTCCCCCGGCATCATAAAAGGCAGCCGGACAATCTCTGTCCACGGCTTTTCTCCTTCTTCAAGCGCCCGAATCAGCATTTCTGCTGTTTTAATTCTGGTTTCTTCTATATCAATATGCGGCGCTGTGCGATAACCATATACAATATTTGCAAGCCTGCATAAGGTATAGGTATTGTTCGCATGAAGGTCAAGAGTCACCGCAATCGGCACGTCAGCGCCTACCCGCTCCCTGATCTGACTAATCAGAAATGCATCGCCGCTTCCAATAAACTCTACCTCCAGGGCGCCGTGGGAAGGAAAAAACACACCATCCACAGAACCGTCTGTCGGAAGCTTTGCAAGCATCTCTTCCACCATTTTCCGGAAGTCTTCCAGTTTTAAAATGCCGCCCGGAAGCGCATCCGCATACAGTCCTGGCAGGACCTCATAGCCGGCATCCTGAAGCTCTTTTACTCCGGCCATCCGCCGAAGCAGCTCCTCCCCCTCCCAGTAATCATCAAAATCCTTTTTTTCTGACATTAATGCAGTAAAAGAATTACTTTCCTGGTGCATTCCTGCCACAAATATTTTCTTTTTCATTCATTTACTCCTCTATTCCCGAATCAGCAGTTTTTCTTTTCATTTTTTATGAAATCAGTTATACTGTTAAAAACTGTTTACACCTTCCTATCACCACACAGCCAGGAGGCAATATGAGCCGCAAAAAAGTCTCAAACGAAATCATTTATCAGGAATTAAATAATCTCACAAACCTGTATTACCATAATTGCAGCATAAAAGAGCTCTTAAAATATATTTCCGATACTGCAAATCTGTCCGTCATACTGACAACCTCTTCGTTCGGCGTGATCTCCACCTACTTTTCAGAAGAACAAATGGCAGAGCTCTCTGTAGACCAGATTGTCCCTCTTTACACTACTCCGGGAGAATCTGACATTATTCCGTTCGAAATTGCCGGAAAACTGTCTGTCTATCTCACGCTGCAGCTTCCTGACAGCAAACATTATTTATGTATCGAATCCAGATACGAACATATTGATAAATATCGAAAATTAATTATCAAAAATGCTCTGCCCTTTCTGGCTCTCCTGCTTGAAAAAAGAAGACTGGAACCGTTTAACCAGAAATCCTCTCATTTCAGGCCGTTTTTCCAGATTTTCAAGGACAATGCGTCCCAAAATCTGGAAAGCATTCAACAGCTCTGCCACCATTACCAGTTTGATTATAACCTGAAACGCGTCTGCATGACCGTTCAGCTGCAGACAAAGATCACACCGGATGAGCTGAAAAAGCTGTCCAAAACGATCGCAAAACAGCTGTGCGACCACAAAATCTTTTTGATTTATGAGGACAACCTGATCTGTGCCTTTTTTCTTTTTCCACCCTCTCATCAGGAACTGGACGCTATCACACAGGCTTACATGGCTTCCATTGCGCTTTTTGACCAGATAAAAGCAACAGCTGAAATCCGAATCGGTATCAGCTGTGCCCACTCCGGCGTGGAAACTTTATATCTATCCTACAAAGAAAGCATGCAGTCCATTGAGGTACAGAAGCAGCTTCGCCTGCCATGCTGTGCATCCTCTTATTACGAACAGACTATTTTTCATCTGCTGAATATTCCGCAGCTGTCGTACTTCCGGAATCTGGCACACGATATTCTTCTGCCCCTGATCCAGTACGATACCGAGAATCATACGAATTATTATCAGATACTGCAAGCCTATTTCCGCAACAACTTCAATATACAAAAAACGGCAAAAGAGCTTTTTATCCACCGCAATACGCTGTCCTACCGGTTGCAGCATCTGAAGGAACTGTTGAAGTTCGATTTTGATTTTGAGCACAACATTGACGCACTTTTCACCTTGTATCTGTGCATCTGTGTGCACGAACTTGGTTATTTCAAAAGTCCAACCGCTAACCCTTAATACCGGAATTCATACTTCCTTCGATAAAATACCTCTGCAGGCAGAAGAACAGGATTACCATCGGAACAATCGCGATAACGGCTGCCGCCATGAGCAGCGACCAGTCCACACCGTACGTATTCGTAAACTGGCTCAGTCCGAGCGAGATCGTCCATTTTTCTGCTCTGTTCAGGTAAATCAACGGGCCCATGAAATCTGTCCAGGACCACACAGCTGAAAACAGTGCAACCGTTACGATCGCCGGTTTGACGAGTGGAAGCGCGATTTTTTTATAAACCCAAAATTCCCCGGCGCCATCAATCCGTGCCGCTTCCAGAAGCTCATCCGGCAGATTCATATAAAACTGACGCATCAGGAAAATAAAGTAGGATTTTCCGAGAAAGTCCGGCAAAACAAGCGGAATATACGTATTAATCCATCCAAATTTTGCACTCATACTGTACAGCGGAATCATCGTGACAGAAAACGGCAGCATCATCGTCGCAATCACGAGCAGGAATACTTTATCTCTTCCCGGCCACCTCAGCTTTCCAAACGCATAACCGATCATCGGCGCTGAAATAATATTTCCAATCACGGCAAGCCCCGTTGTCTGCAACGTATTCAGAAGATATTTCAGATACGGAATCGCCTCAAATGCCGCCGTATAATTGCTCCACAGAATGTTTTTCGGAATCCACCGCGGCGGACTCAAAAATACTTCATCCGAACCTTTCAGCGATGTACTGATCATCCAAACAATAGGAATAAAGAAAAAGGCAGCGACAAGAAGCAGAATCGCATAGATTCCGACTCTCTTTAATTTTTTCTTACTCATCTCTTCCGCCTCCTCCGTAATACACCCACTTTTTGGATGTTGCAAATAAAATGACGGTAATCAATATCATGCCTAACAGCATGATCACAGCCAAAGCACTGGCGTACCCGAATTTCAGATACCGGAAACCTTCATTATAAATATTCACAGCATAAAACAGCAAAGAATTCTTTACGCCGCCGAGCATACCATTCCCCTTAGGTTCGATTGCCGCCACCATGTAGGACTGCGTAAACGTCGCAAATCCAACAATAATACCATTGATCAGCTGGAAAAACGTCACATTGGACAACATCGGCCACGTAATATAACGGAATTTTGCAATCGGTCCGCCGCCATCCAGCTCAATTGCCTCGTAATACTCGGTCGGAATATCACCGATTCCTGCCAGGTATACAATAATCGTATTGCCGACTGCCCAGAGCGCCATTAAAATTGCGGCCGGCTTCGACCACTGTGCCGAAGAAAGCCATAATGGCTGAGGTATACCTAATGTCTTCAGGAATGAATTTACAAGACCGTACTGCGGATTCAGCATCCACATCCAGATAATTGCATTCGCAACAGGCGATACAATGGACGGCAGATAAAACAAGGTCCGGAAAATTCCGCGACCCTTTACTTTGGCATTCAGAAGAATAGCCGAAAAAATAGACAACGCCAGCTCTAAAGTCACGCCAACAACAACAAAATACAGGGAATTATACACAGACTGGTAAAAATTCTTATCCTGAAAAATATTCCTGTAATTTTTCAGTCCTGTGAACACAGGTGGTTTCATGAGGTTATACTCGGTAAAACTGTAATAAATTGTCGATACAATCGGATACAGGCTGAACAGAATCAGCCCTGTGATCCACGGAATCAAAAACAGAATTGCCAGACGTATCTGTGGCCTCTGCATATGATATTTGCTTTTTTTCATTCTGGTCACCTCTTTGTTGACACATTTTTTGCCACACTGAAAAAGAAGGCCGCTGCACGAAAATCCTCATTGCGCAGCAGCCCATCTTTTTTATATTCCTATCTGGATTCTTTCCATTCATCAGCCAACGGCTGCAGTTCATCATAAAGATCAGCCATTGCTTCCTCTACAGTTTTATCTCCGCTGTAAACCGCTTCTTCTGCAAGTCCCTGATAATCAGAATACTCTGCGCTGAACGGCACTGCCGGGAATGCTTTTGCCTTTCCTTCCAGCACGGATGCTACAAACTTTTCAAGCTGCGGTGCTTCACTGATCAGTGTCTCAGACTTCAGTGCGGAATATGTGGTCGGAAGGCTGCCTTTTGCTGCACAGAATTTTACGTAAGCATCATCCGATGTCAGATAATTGATTACATCGAAGGCCGCCTCCGGGTTCTGGCTTGTAGCTGTAACGGAAAGCATACCGCCTTGCAGTCTGCCAGAACCTGCAAGCTCCGGCTGGCTCTCTGTTACCGGAACGCTCACGCTGCCCCAGTTCAGATCATCTGATGCGAACTCATTGATAAAGTTCTCAAACCACTCGCCTTCAATCGCAAATACCACTTTCCCCTGGAAGAAAGCATTGTCTGAAGATGCATATGCGCCAAAGCCGCTCTTAAATTTCTCTACTTTTTCTCTGTCATAATTATCATAAAAACTTGCTTTGTATGTAATCGCATTTACAAACGCATCTGTCTTACACGTTACTTCATCATTCTCAAAATCATAGAAATCTGCGCCGAACAGATACGGCATTTCCACACGGTCAATCCACGGATAATCCGGAACATAACCAAGTCTTGTGTAATCACCGTCCGCATCAGTAAGAACTGCCTTTTGTGAAATTTCAGCCATCTCTTCCAGCGTTGTCGGCGGCTCTACGCCAAGCTCTGTAAGAACATCTGCATTATAGAACAGCATATAGGAATCCATCGTAAACGGAATACCATACTGAACTCCGCCATACGTTCCCAGCGCATACTCTGACTCATAAATATTAGAAACATCCATTCCTGTCTGTGCAATATACTCGTCAATTTCGCTCAGCATGCCCGCCTGTGCCCATTTGCTGCACGTTGTATCCGCTGTGTATACAAGATCCGGACCGGCACCGCTCGGGATAGCTGTCAGCATTTTATCTTCTGTCTGGGAGGATAAAACTTCTACATAGATTTCGTTCTGGCTTCCATTATAATCATCCACAACGGCCTGCAGAGCATCTGCCTCGCTTCCACTCCAGCTATGCCAGAATGTAATCGTCGTCTTATCTTCTCCGCCCTCTGCCATTACTGCCATAGAACCTGCTGTAACAACGGTTGCCAATGCTGTCACTACGCTAACTGCTTTCGTTAACTTCTTCATGATTTTCCTCCTTTTTCGGCTGCCGTATTATCCTGACACAATGCCCTGCGTCTTACGTCGGCAACAAACTATATTTTCGCTTTATTATACCTTACGCCATTTTCTTTGTCATGGTTTATTTGCATATTATTGCAGATAATTAATATGCATTATGCACAATATTGAAAAATGGATATATTTTCAAAAATCGCTGTATTTTACAGCTTTTTTTAGGTTGTCTTTTATTTTAAACCGTATTATAATGATGCTCAAATTACTAAAAGGAGGAAATAATTTCTATGTTACTCAAACAGCTGACAGACGTTTTCGACCTGCTTGACCGCAGTACTGCTTCCGGCCAGGCAATGAAAGAATACCTGCTCTCTATAAACCCGGATACCAAAATAGAAGTTTTAGTTTTAAAGGGAGTCAATCCCCCCTATCAGACAACGGATGTAATCCGTATTTATATCCCAGGCAAAAACGGTAAAACAAACCAAGGCACATGCCCCACGCTCGGCATCATCGGGCGTCTCGGCGGACTCGGCGCCCGTCCGGAGATGACAGGCTTCGTCTCTGACGGCGACGGCGCATGCGCTTCCCTCACTGCTGCTGCAAAGTTGCTCGACATGCAAAAAAAAGGCGATACACTAGAGGGCGACGTGATCGTGTGTACCCATATCTGTCCCGACGCGCCCACTTCCCCGCACGAGCCGGTTCCATTTATGGGTTCTCCGGTGGAGATGTTCCAGAATAATGAAACAGAAGTTCTTCCCGAGATGGACGCGATTCTTTCCATCGACACAACAAAAGGCAACCGTATCATCAACCACAATGGCTTCGCCATCTCAAATACCGTAAAATCCGGCTACATCCTGAGTGTCTCCGAAGATCTTCTCGACATCATGCAGACTGTAACCGGAGCCATGCCGAAAGTATTTCCGCTTTCCACACAGGATATCACTCCATATGAAAACAATCTCTATCATTTAAACAGTATCTTGCAGCCTGCCACATCCACCGACGCCCCCGTGGTCGGGGTAGCCATTACTACAGAAACCATGGTTGCCGGCTGTGCAACCGGTGCAAGCCAGTTTGTCAGCATCGAAAGCGCCGCGCGTTTCGCCGTAGAGACCGCGAAATTTTACGGTGCCGGGAAATGCCGTTTTTATGATGAAGAACAGTTCCAGATGCTGCAAAAGCTTTATGGTTCCATGGCGCATTTAAAAACAGAAGGAAAAAAAGAGCTTTAACATACATAAGAGGCAGTCAGGGGGCTGCCTCCTTTTTAATTACATTTCAATCATCTTAAACCGGTTTTATAAATACTCCCTCTCATATCCAGCGGAATCACCCTATCTTCCCTCAGGTTCCCGTTATCTTTCGTCATTTCCCCCAACCGCTTTCTTCCTATACCATAAAAACATACAATTTTTTCATTCATTTTTGTTTTTTTCTCGGTGACCTGCTAAAAAATTTATAGAATCAGGAGAAAAAATCGTATTTCCTTTTCAAGACTCATTTGTTATGATTACGACATCAACCAGTGGATTACACATCCACCAAAAATAAGGAGGAAGAAAAACATGAAAAAGAAATTTTTAAGCCTGATTCTTGGCGCAGCAATGACAGCATCTATGATGGTAGCTCCGGCTATGGCAGCAGAAGCTCCGATCGACCTGACAGGCGTTGACGTAGAAAACGCAAAAGTTGGTATCTCTATTTACAAATTTGACGACAACTTCATGACTCTGTACAGAACAGAGCTCGTTCGTTACCTGACAGAAGACCTTGGATTCAAAGAGGAAAACATCACTGTTACAGATGGTAAGAATGACCAGGCTGAGCAGACAAACCAGATCAACAACTTCATCACAGCTGGTGTTGACGTTATGATCCTGAACCTCGTTCAGTCCTCTTCCGCTCCGCAGGTTACAGACCTTTGCAACGAAGCTGGTATCCCGGTAGTTTACATCAACCGTCAGCCGGAAGAAGCTGAGTCTGACAGATGGGAATCTGAAGGCATCAAAGCTACATACGTAGGTGCAGATGCTAGACAGTCCGGTACTTTCCAGGGTGAAGAAATCCTTGAAACAGCTAACGGCGGCGATATCAACGGCGACGGAAAAGTTAGCTACATCATGGTTCAGGGTGATCCGGAGAACGTTGATGCTCAGTACAGAACAGAGTTCTCTGTTAAAGCTCTTACAGACGCTGGCGTAGAAGTTGAAGAGCTTCTGCTTCAGAGAGGTGACTGGGATCAGGCAAAAGGCCAGCAGATCGTTCAGGACGCTCTGACACAGTTCGGCGAGCAGATCGAAGTTGTTTTCTGTAACAACGACGCTATGGCACTCGGCGCTCTGCAGTCCATCCAGGCAGCAGGCAGAGTTGTTAATGAGGATATCTACCTTGTAGGTGTTGACGCTCTTACAGATGCTCTTCAGAACATCCAGGACGGCAACATGACAGGTACCGTATTCAACGATCACATCAGCCAGGCTCAGACAGCTGTTAACATGGCAGTTAACTACCTGAAGGGTGAAGAAGTTGCTCCGATCAACATGGTTGACTATGTAAAAGCTACTTCTGAAAACGCAGGTGACATTCTTGCACTGCTTCAGTAATCAAAGCTTTAAAATCAGAATAATTTAACAAACTCTATTTCGGGTGTGTCCTGCACGACACACCCGATTTTGTGAAGGAGAGAGTGGAATGGCAGAATACAGATTGGAAATGCGCGGGGTCAGCAAAAGCTTCCCCGGAGTCAAAGCGCTGGATCAGGTTAATCTGAAAGTACGTCCCGGTACAGTCCACGCTCTGATGGGTGAAAACGGTGCTGGAAAATCTACCCTGATGAAATGTCTGTTTGGTATTTATCACATGGATGAGGGTGAAGTCTACGTAGACGGAGAAAAAGTAAATATTGCCAACCCGGATGAAGCGTTACATAAAGGCCTGGCCATGGTTCACCAGGAGCTGCAGCCGATTCCGGCCAGAACAATTGCTGAAAATATGTACCTGGGCAGATATCCGACCAAAAAATGCGGACCGATCCAGGTAATCGATCATAAAACAATGAACGCAGAAGCCAAAAAATGGCTTGAAAATGTAAAAATGCCTTTTGACCCCAAATCTCAGTTAGGCAGTCTTTCTATTTCTCAGATGCAGTCTGTTGAAATCGCGAAAGCAGTTTCTCAGGAAGCACGCCTGATTATCCTGGACGAGCCAACATCGTCTCTGACAGACAATGAAGTAGAAGCTCTGTTCCGGATTGTAAGAGATCTTCGGGATCGCGGTGTTTCTTTCGTATTTATTTCTCACAAAATGGCTGAACTTCGTAAGATATCCGATGATATCACAATCATGCGTGATGGTACGTATGTAGGCACCTGGGAAATGAAAAATATCACAGACGACGAGATCGTTAAAAATATGGTTGGCCGTGAACTGACCAACATCTATCCTCCTCTTGAAAATACACCTGGCGAGGTTGTTCTTGAGGTTAATAATTTTACAAGTATTCATGACAACTCCTTTAAGGACTGTTCCTTCAAGCTGCGCAAAGGTGAAATTCTCGGTTTTGGCGGCCTGGTAGGCGCACAGCGTACAGAACTGATGGAAGCAATCTTCGGTATCCGCCACATCAAAAGCGGCGAAGTAAAACTGAATGGCAAGCAGCTTTCTATCAAACGTCCGCAGGATGCTATCAATAACGGTATCGGTATGATCACAGAAGACCGCCGTGGTACCGGTATTCTTGGCTGTCTGTCCATCGCTGACAATGTATCCATCGCATCCCTGAGTCAGTATGTTGAAGCCGGCGTTAAGCTGAACAAAAAGAAAATTGAAGATCTGGTACAGGAAAATGTCAAGAAACTGAGCATCAAGACACCGAGCAGCAAAACGCTGATTCAGTCGCTCTCCGGTGGTAATCAGCAGAAGGTTATTATTTCCCGCTGGCTGGCCAATAACCCTGACATTCTGATCATGGATGAACCTACCCGTGGTATCGACGTAGGTGCGAAATATGAAATCTACCAGATTATGATTCAGCTGGCAAAGCAGGGCAAAGCTATCATCATGATTTCTTCCGAAATGCCTGAGCTGATCGGCGTATCCAACCGTATCATGGTTATGTGTAACGGACGGATTACCGGTGAAGTAAGCGGCGATGAGGCAACTCAGGAAAATATCATGCAGTATGCGACTCAGTTCTAGGTAAAGGAGGAAAAATCAATGTCAAACGATAAGAAATTTGATGCAAAGAAATTACTGATGGACAACGGTATTATCGTTCTCCTCGCAATTCTTGTTATTTATGTAGGTATTACTGTTCCGACCTTCCGTAGCGTAAAGAACCTGTGGAACCTGGCAATCAATGCCGCTCCGCGTGTTATCATCGCTCTCGGTGTCAGCGGATGTCTGATTACAAAAGGTACGGATCTGTCCGCAGGACGTCAGGTAGGTCTGGCAGCATGTCTTGCCGGCGCTATGCTTCAGAAAGCGGAAACATCTTCCAAACTGTGGCCGAGTTTCCCGCAGCTTAACGTATGGATCGTTCTGCTCATCGTTATTGCAATCTGCTGTATCTTCGGTCTTATAAATGGTGTTGTAATTTCCTATCTGAATGTACCGGCCTTCATTGGTACGCTCGGTATGCAGCTTATTGTTTACGGTATTGTTCAGGTCATCACAAACAACGTTCCGCTCGGCGGATACCGTCAGGACTACATCACAGTTGCTCAGGGCAAAATTGCCGGCAGCGTTCCGTTCCTGTTTATTTATTTGATTATAGCAGCTGCTATTTTCTGGTTTATTTACAATTATACCCGTCATGGTAAATACATGTACGCAATCGGTGGCAACGAAGCCGCTGCTGAAGTTTCCGGTGTAAATGTAAAGAAAACCAAAATCATCATCTACATTACTGCTGCTGCTATGTATGCAATCGCAGGTTTCCTGCTTGGCGGCAAATCCGGCGGTGCTTCTACTGCTATGGGTAATGGTTACGAGCTGGAAGCTATCGCAGCTTGTACGATCGGTGGCGTATCCGTAAACGGTGGTATCGGTAAAATTTCCGGTGTTATCATCGGTGTTGCTGTATTCGAGCTTCTGAAGTCCGCACTTCAGTTCCTGGGACTCAACCCGAGCTGGCAGTACGTGGCACAGGGTGTCGTTATCGTAATCGCTATCGCACTCGATATCCGCAAGTACATCGCAAAGAAATAACTAATCGGGAATAATTTATCAGGAATTAACCTGAAAAAATATCTGAAAAAGAGGACATTCTATGAGCAGAAAACCAAGGCGTAGAAAAAAACGCGAAGTAGATCCGCGCAGTATACGCGAACGTGCCTACGACTGGCTTTATGACCATCATGTCACTGTAAAGGTAATGGATCGCTTGATTGCCGGACTGGCGATTTTTGGAATTGCTGTCGTAATATGCGGAATGATTTTTAGCAGATAAGATGAGGAGCGGTTTTCCCGGGCGGAGAACCGCTTCTTTTTCATTTTTTGAATCTTTCTTTACGGAATTTCATTGTTATTTTGGGGTTCACCCCTTATAATTAATCCTATAAAAATCCCTCACATTGTGAAAAAATATGCCATCTATACAGGGAGACATACACATGGACACCAAAAACGAACTCTATAACATTTTACTGGTCGACGACGAAGCAGACGTCCTCCAGGTTATGAAACGAAAAATAGACTGGGAGGCACTTGGCTTCTCGATGGTAGGCACTGCGGAAAACGGACAGGAAGCTCTGGAGATTGCAGAGCAGACGCACATTGATGTCGTACTGACTGATATCAAAATGCCGTTTATGGATGGACTGACGCTCTGCCGTAAATTAAAAGAAAACTACCGGAACATGAAAGTGGTCATCTATTCCGGCTTCGACGAATTTGAATACGCACGCGAAGCCATCCACCTGGAAGCAGAGGAATATCTTCTGAAGCCAATCAGCTCCAAAGATCTGACTGAAGTATTTCGCAAAATCAAAACAGCTCTGGATCACGAAATCGCCGAGCGCCGCAACGTGTACCGGTTGAATGAATATTATCAAAAAAGTCTGCCTGCCATGCAGGAACAGCTTCTCACCAGTATCCTGGAAGGCCACACCACCGGAGAACGCGCCAAAAGTCTGTTGCAGACGTATGATCTGAATCTTGACAGCCCCTGCTATGCCGCCGCTATTCTCCGAGGCAGTTCTACCGGCGGAGGGGAAAATCCTTTACAGCTTTTGAATCTCTCTTTAATGGGGCTTGTTCAGGACTACCTGACCGATAAAATCCGCCACCACTGCATCAATTATCTGGACCGGATTGCTATCATTTTTCTGACTGAAACACCGGAAGCTTTAAGCAACATCCTCTATCACCTGGATCAGATCTGCAAGATGGCGGACCGCATACTGAAAATCCGCGTGACTGCCGCTGTCGGTCAGATTGTGACAGACTTCACAAATCTCACGGCCTCCTTTCAGGAAGCTGCAAATGCGATGGAATACCGCACCATCATTGCTGCCGAAAGTCAGGTAATCTATATCAATGATATTGAACCGCGCCCGGAAGATTCTGTGGAGCTTCCTGAATACAATTACCAGGAAATTCTTCGCGCCGTCAAGCTTGGCAACCGGGAAGAAACCTATCAGGCTATCCATCAGTTTATTAAAACGCTGCGCTGCCGTGCTGTCACGCCAAGCCAGTACCAGCTTGCCTGTATGGAACTTCTGACGGAATTTACCAAGGTAGGACGCTCCTATCAGCTGGACGTCCGCGATATTTTCGGACAGGAACGGGTACCGTGGCAGGAAATTGACCAGTTCTCTTCCCTGGAGGAGCTTGAGGCCTGGCTTCTGGATATCTGCACCAATCTGCGCCGCAAACTGCGGCATGAACGAAAAGACTCTACCATGCGACTTACGGAAAAGGCAAAAGAATACATTGAGGAACATTATATGGAAAGTGATCTTTCTGCTGATACGCTCTGCCGGTATCTGAATGTCAGCGCCGCATATTTCTCCACTGTATTCAAACGCGAGGTCGGACTTGGCTTTGCCTCTTATCTGACAAAAATCCGCCTGGAACACGCGGTGCAGCTGCTCTCCTCCACAGAAGATAAAACATATATCATCGCAGAAGCTGTCGGATATATGGAACCGAATTATTTCAGTTATGTATTTAAAAAGGAATTTGGTATTTCACCATCCAAGTACCGCGCAAACCTGAAAAAAGAGGTAAATGAATGAGCTGGTTCAAAAAACGCTGGAAATACATCAAGCACTACTACAAGCAGAAAAGCATGCAGTTTACGATCTCCATCTCTTTTACGCTCGTGACCGTAATCGGCATGGCGCTGCTCGGTATTTTTCTGCTTCGCAGCTATCAGTCTGCCATGGAAACTTTGGCTCTTGAAGACAATGAACGGCTTCTGAATCAGGTGGACATTAACCTGAACAGCTATCTGCGTAATATGATGCGAATTTCCGATTCTGTTTATTATAACAGTATCAAACAGATTGACTTCGGAGCTTCAGGTATTGACAACGACCTGAACCTTCTGTACGAAGCCAACAAGGACACCCTGGTCAGTCTCGCCTGTTTTTCAGAAGAAGGACAACTCATCAGCGCTGTCCCCTTCTCTTCTTTGAAGCCCGATATCGACGTTACAGAACAGGACTGGTTTTTAAAAGCTTCCGAGAAAATGGAAAATCTGCACTTTTCCGATATTCACGTACAGAATCTTTTCGATAACAGCAGTGACCGGTATTACTGGGTTATTTCCTTAAGCCGTGGTGTGGAAATCACACGAAACGGCAGCCTAGAAAGCGGTATTTTGCTCGTCGACATGGATTTCAGCGGAATCCAGCAGCTCTTCACAAAAGTAAATATCCAGAGCCCCGGATACGTGTATCTGGTAGACAGCAACGGAAAGCTGATCTACCATCCGAAACAGAATCTGATCTTTTCTAACTTAATTGAAGAGAATAACATACAGGATGCCGCACTGGAAGACGGCATTCACAAAGAATCGTTTCACGGCGAGGAACGTATGCTGGTTGTAAAAACAGTTGGTTATACTGGTTGGAAAATCATAAGTGTCACTCCGATCAAGCGACTGTACGGCACATTTTTCAGAAGCCAGCTCATGGCATTCCTTGTTGTCGCAATCGCAATTCTTGTTATGATTTTCCTGAATCAGCTTGTTTCGGTCCGCGTAGTCAAACCGCTGAAGCGTCTGGAAAATTCTGTGAAGGAAATTGACTTTTCACCCACTCCGCAGATTTACATCGGAGGGCCGCATGAAATCCAGCATCTCGGCAAAACAATTCAGTCCATGGTCGTGGAAATGCGTCGTCTGACCGATGATATTGTCCGCGAGCAGGAAGAAAAACGAAAGAGCGAGCTGGATGCACTGCAATCCCAGATTAACCCGCATTTCCTGTATAACACCCTGGATTCCATCATGTGGATGATTGAAGCAGAGAAATACGAGGACGCGATCTCCATGGTACAGGCGCTTGGAAGTCTGTTTCGCATCAGCCTTTCCAAGGGCAAAACATTAATCACGATCGAAGATGAAATCCGCCATGCCCAAAGCTACGTGGCGATTCAAAAATACCGCTATAAGAATCGCTTTGAAGCATTCTTTGATGTGGATAATTCGCTGACACATTACAAGACAATCAAGCTGATTATTCAGCCTCTGATCGAAAACGCCATCTATTACGGTATGGAATTCATGGACGGTGATGGTGAGATTCACATCCGTGTAAAACCGGACGGTGCAGACCTGTCCATCGAGGTGGCTGACAACGGCCCCGGGATTCCGACGGAACGGCTCTCTTCCCTCCTCACAGAGGAAACCAGGGAACGCAGCCGCGGCTCGGGCATTGGCTTGCGTAACGTTCACCAGCGTATCCAGCTTTATTTTGGCAGCGCCTATGGTCTGGAAATTGAAAGCGAACCAGATGAAGGTACTTTGGTACGTATCCGTCTGCCACTTTGCGAGGACACTGTTGAAAAAATAAAGGAGGAAGCGATCTTATGAAAAATAAATATTTTCGTTTTTCCTTCATCTTTCTTTTCATCAGCGCGATTTTTGCACTTGTCTACCTGATTCTACTGACGCCTCCCATTCAGGTTTCGTCCGGACACTACTCCGTCATTCTCTATCAGTACACAGACAATGACTGGACAGCTCTTCTTGAAGGAATCCGGCAAGCGGAAGAAGATACTAACGCGGTGGTCAACTACGTTACCATGCCATCTGGAGGAACGCCGGAAAATGAGCTGGAGCTGATCAAACGGGAAATTGAAAATGGTGCGGATGGTCTGTTGCTCGCCCCGGTAGACAGCGAAGCCCTGATGGAAGAAATAAAACAACTGGAACAGCCCATTCCCATCTTAACGCTCGAAACAGGCCTTGGCTCACAGGACGCTGATATCTCAGCTGACAATTATAAAATGGGATACCTCCTTGGCACACGCGTGGCCCAGGACATGAAACAAACAGCTTCCACAGAGGTTTGCGTTATAACAGAATACATCCAACGTCAGAGCGTGCAGCGTCGTTTCGAGGGATTTGCAGATGCCGTCAATGAAAAAATCCCGGACGCAAATATCACCGAATACACCCGTTCCGTAGGAGACTACAGCCTGCCAGTCTGTATTGCCAATATGTACGGCCAGGGCTATGCGGGGGCCTATGTCGTTGCACTGGACAAGTACTGTACAGAAGCTCTGATTGACGCTTCTGACCACCCCCAGATTGCCCGGGAATTTGAAGATGTTTTCCGCCAGAGAGCCTTTGGAATAGGCAATACCCAAAAAACCGTTAGCGGTCTGGATTCCGGAAAAATTTGCGGACTTGTCTATCAGAATGAATTCAATATCGGTTATCAGGGCCTTCAGGCACTGATCCAGAAAAGTCAGAACAGGGAACTCATACCAACTGCCGAAATCAAATATTATTATGTCACAAGAGAGACCCTGTATGACCCGGAACACCAAAGATTACTGTTTCCGTTAAAATAGCTGCCGTGTCGTTCCAATCGCAAAGAAACGACGCAAAGAAACAACACAAAAAAGCTGCGCAACATATGGAGGAAAAACATATGACTCGTAAAATCATACGTCTGTTTCCGGTTCTTCTGATTGCCACTGCCTTCACCACAGGCTGCGGCGCAATTTCCGGACAGAAAGAAGAGGTAAAAAGTCTGAAAATCGGCATCAGCGTTTATGACCAGTATGATACTTTTATTTCGGAAGAAATTTCCCAGCTAAAAGCTTATGCGAAAGAAAAGGAACAGGAATGGGATATAACTATTACTGTGGAAGTTCAGGATGCAAACAAAGTTCAACTTACACAGAATGACCAGATGGATGATTTTATCCGACGTGGTTTTGATATTGCATGCATCAATCTGGTAGACCGCACCGACGCTTCCAGTATTATCGAGAAAGCAAAAATCGCCGGAGTACCGGTTATCTTTTTCAACCGTGAGCTCGTAGAAGAAGACCTTCAGCGCTGGGATCATCTCTATTATGTCGGAGCCGACGCTTTTGAATCCGGTATTCTTCAGGGTGAAATTCTTGCCGAGGCATGTGAAAAAGATTTTTCCGCTATTGATCGCAACGGTGATGGAGTGATTCAATATGTGATGCTCGAAGGAGAAGCCGGGCATCAGGATTCCATGGTCCGTACCTTATATGTAATCAACACACTAAAAGAAAAAGGATACCAGGTTGAAAAACTTGGTGATGAAATTGCCAACTGGAATCGCGCACAGGCTGAGACAAAAATGAATCAGTTTCTGAAAAATTTTGACGGTCAGATCGAAGTGGTACTTGCCAACAATGACGATATGGCGCTCGGCGCTGTAGATTCTCTGAAAAAAAACCTGGGTTCCAGGCGTCAGGCCAGTGAAGACGGGCATCCATGGCCAGTCGTCATCGGAATCGACGGAACCAAGGTTGGTCTCGAGGCATTGCAGGCAGGCGATCTGCTTGGAACCGTCCTCAATGATGCAAAGGGCCAGGCAATCAGTATGCTGGAGCTCGCGCGGTCCGTAGTTATGCATACCGAACTTCCGGACGATATCAAACTGATCGACGGAAAATATATACGTCTGCCTTATCAGAAAGTGACCGAAGAAAATGTAAATGAGATTATGTGGAACATGCAGATCAAAAATCAATCCTAATGCTGCGCATCGGTCTCATTCTGAACAGCGCTATCTTTAAAGCATAAAATATGCTCCTTTCTAAGTGACAAGTTTGATTTTTACTTGTCTGCCTGAAAGGAGCATATTCATTTTAAAATAACTTTTTTATTTGGATCGTTTTGCTTACGCGTGCCGCGCGTACACCTTTACCAGTTCTACCAGAATCTCCGCCGTTTTTTCCATAGACTGAATGGATGCAAACTCAAACCGGCTGTGTCCATACTGATAACCTGCACTGATATTCGGGCAGGGAAGTCCTCTCTGTGAAAGCGCCGAGCCATCGGTTCCGCCTCTCACTGCCTCGTTAATCATTTCTACGCCACATGCCTCCATGGCCTCTTTCGCATAGTCCACCATGTACGGCACCTGGCCCACTACCTTTTTCATACTGTAATAAGTGGATACAAAGTTCAGTTCCACAGTTCCGCTTCCATACTGACGGTTCAGCGCATCCACACATTTTTGAACATAAGCTTTGCGCTGCTCAAAATGCTCGCCATCGTGATCACGAATCAAACAACGGATAAAAGTTCTTTCTACAGTACCTTCAAAAATAAACGGATGGAAGTACCCTTCTCTTCCCTCTGTAAACTGAGGACGTTCAAACGCAGGCAGCATTTCCATGAACTGGCCGCCGATCTCCACTGCATTTTTCATGATATCTTTTGCAAAACCAGGATGCACATTCAGTCCGTTCACCGTTATCTGAGCTTCTGTTCCGTTAAAGGTCTCATAGCTGAAATGTCCTACTTCTTCGCCGTCTACCGTATAGGCAATCTCTGCGCCAAACCGCTCCAGATCCAGATTTTCAGCCAAACGTCCTACTTCCTCGTCCGGAGTAAATCCAATCTGAATCGGGCCGTGCAAAACCTCCGGATGTTTGCAAAAATATTCAGCCATTGTCATAACTACTGCCACTGCAGATTTATCGTCTCCGCCCAGCAGTGTCGTTCCATCCGTCATAATCAGATCATGACCAATATAATTTTTCAGCTTGGGATATACGGACTCTTCCATAATAATATTTTTCTCCGGATTCACCAAAATATCTCCGCCCTGATAGTTTTCCAGCACCCACGGCTTTACATTTGTGCCGGTAATATCCGGCGTCGTATCCATATGTGCCACAAAACCAACGGATTTTCCTGCGCCATCCGGCAGGTTTGAGGGAATCGTACCATATACCACGCACTTCTCCTCATCCATATAAACATTTTCTGCTCCGATTTCTACGAGCTCATCTCTGAGCATACGTCCTAAATCCTTCTGCTTTTCCGTAGTCGGTGTAGCAGTAGTCCCTGCCAGAGACTGTGTATCTACTTTTGCATAACGAATAAGCCGTTCCCTCACCTGATCATAAAATTCAGACATTACCGTTCCTCCTAGTATAATAATGATATAGCTACAAGAGCTATAGAGTTAATAAGTTACAAGGTCATATCTGATGAATAA
>RAZH01000007.1 GCA_003612585.1 bacterium 1XD42-54 | reverse complement strand
GCTCCTTGGTCAAGCGGTTAAGACATCGCCCTTTCACGGCGGTAACACGAGTTCGATTCTCGTAGGAGTCATTTAGTTATAATGCTGAAGCAGACGGCAGAAAATAGTTTGCCGATGTGGCTCAATTGGCAGAGCAGCTGATTTGTAATCAGCAGGTTATCGGTTCGAGTCCGATCATCGGCTTCTTGGACCTTTAGCTCAGTTGGTTAGAGCAACCGGCTCATAACCGGTCGGTCCTGGGTTCGAGTCCCCGAAGGTCCACTTTAAATTTAATAGTTTTGGCCCAGTGGCTCAGTTGGTTAGAGCGCCGCCCTGTCACGGCGGAGGTCGAGAGTTCGAGTCTCTTCTGGGTCGTTTTTTAGGGGCATAAAGCCCCGATTTCTATTTGAATATTTATTTAATATGTAAATTATTTGCCGCAGTGGCGGAACTGGCAGACGCCCGGGACTTAAAATCCCGTGGGTAGTGATACCCGTACCGGTTCGATCCCGGTCTGCGGCATAAAAAAAGGCTTAGACAATATAGTTGTTTAGGCCTTTTTTGCTTCTTAAAGTGGCCCTGGTTGCGTTTTTCTTTGACAAAATGAGGAAATTCATGTATAGTAGTAAAATAAAAACAGTATGATACCTAGAAAAAGCAACCAGAGAGGTGAGAAAAATTAAAAGAAAAGCTAAAAAACTTCTGTTTGTAGCCATAATGCTTTTGAGTATGCTTGTACTATCCGGGACGATACAGGTGTCAGCAGCAGGGACGAATGTGGTGAAATCAGCGCAGAAAGTATCTGGAGGCAAGTGGGTAGGAAAGAAATATAAGCTTTCAAATGGACGTTATGCGAAGAATAAGTGGTTGAAAATTGGGAGCAGTATTTACCGTTTTGACTCAAAAGGAAAACGCGTTACTGGTTGGATCAAATATCAGAACCAGAAATACTATGCAGCGTCTAACGGAAAGCTGTATGTAAAAAAGTGGTTGAAAAAGAGCGGCAAATATTATTATTTCAAGAGTACCGGCTGTATGGCGAAGAATGAGATGGTCTCTTATGGCGGTAAGTATTACTACGTGAATGGTTCTGGTGTGCGTGTGAAGTCCGCGTGGGTGACTTACAAAGGAAAACGGTATTACTTGGATAAAAATGGAGTGCGCCTGCAGAAAACATGGATCAAATACAAAGGCAAATACTACTATGTAGATAAGAATGGCGTAAAGGCTGTTAACAAATGGGTTGGAGACTATTACGTTGGCCCTAAAGGGGCGCGAAAGACAAACTGTATCGTGGACGGTTATCATATTGGGGCAGATGGCAAGCGAGGAGAAAAGGTATTTGACGGCAACTATATTTTCGTCGGTGACTCAAGAATGGAAGAGATGAAAAATGTAGTCGGTACAACGGATGTGACCTATATCGCAAAGATTGGCAGTGGCTTTGAATGGCTGCAAAGTGAAGCTGGTCCGCTTTTGGAGACGTATTTAAGCGCAAAGCCGGATGTTAAAGTGGTTTTAGCTTTTGGGGTTAATGATTTGGGGAATATTGATCGTTATATTGAATATTATCAGGAACTGATAAGAAAATACCCCCAGACAAAATTTCATTTCATTTCAGTCAACCCGGTAGATGAAGCAAAATGTCAGCAACACGGATACAAGGTGACGAACGCGCAGATTGTTGAATTTGACAAAAAATTGCGTTTGACGATTGGTGAGCCGCCTTATATCAATACGTATAAATTCGTAAAATCCAGAGGTGTCGATACCAGGGATGGGCTTCATTACGAGGCAAAAGTATATACGGATCTTTATAATTTTATCATGAGTAAAATCGGATAGACTTTCAGGGGGCTGTTGTAAAATAGCGGAACCATACAATATAGGTCATAGATGTAAACAGCATCGAAAAGATATATTGTAGGAACGCGGTATTTTACAACAGCTCCTTTAAGATTGGCGGCAAGTCTCAGTTTTTCAACTGAAAATTCTTTTTACAGGAGAAAGGGAAATGATTTCGGTAACAGGTGTAACCGAGAACATCCTGTTGAGAAGCTTGCGGCATGTTGTCCACCATCTGGGCTATTTTCTGGGAGGTAGGATTCGTACATAGGTAGCTATCTATGCCGCGAATCAGATAATCGGTGGATACGTGATACAGCTCGGCGAGTGTAACAAGAATTTCCAATGATGGAGTTCGAATTCCGTTTTCGTAGTTACAGTAGGTGGCACGCTGGATTTTGAGTAGTTGGCCAAGCATTTCCTGTGTGTATCCTGCAGCCTGGCGCTGTGTGCGCAGGCCGGAAATGAGTGTTTTAGTAATCTGATCTGTCATGATAGACCTCCCGTAAATAAAAGATAAAAAGTTGAATTTGAGAATGCTACCGCCTGGAAAGGCGGCGCATATTTTCTGATATATAAAAATAACGGATTAGCGAGAAAAAGATTACGGGATTTGACAAATTTTTTGTAAAAAAATATAAAAAATGCATTTGAAGCAGAAAAATATCGTTGATATCCCTGATTTTAAAGGTGTTATGATAAGGACCATTTCGAAACAGTACTGAGAAAAGAATTATGGTATGCTTTCTCGAAGGTGACATCTGCTCCGAACCATGATGGCGGCATGAAGTTGTCCGCGGAGGCTTTATCCGGGAATTCTACTTCGGCAAGCAACAGTCCGTCAAATTTGCCTTCGAAAATGTCCAGTTCGGCATTTCGTCCATTGGGAAGCGGAATCACGTATCTTTTTTTTGTAATGATATTTCCGTCCGCTTTGGTGAGAAGATGATAATAGCCTTCTTTTGTGAGCGGAAGATTGTATTCTTCCCGTTCCATCATTCCTTTTCCTTTCCAGGTAAGGATATAGTCGTCGTCCTGACGTCTGATACGTACAACTGGTTCCGTACAAAGATAAGCCTGTTCAATGAGATGACAGGTATATTGTTCCAGGTGTTCGGGGACAGTTTTGATTAAAAATTTTTTTTCTATTTCCATTCCTTTCATTGCAGCACATTCTCCTTTGCTGATAATTTATTGTTTCAAGTGTAACACAGTTTTTGAAAAGGGAAAAGGGGAACTGCGTATTGATTTTCAGGCGCTGCTCTGTTAAACTTTAAAATGAAAAAAGGTGCCGTAGAATGGCAATAATAGAAAAAATGATATGGAGGTGTGAGAAGATGAACAAAGTATTTGTTTTTTTTGCAGATGGGTTTGAAGAGATCGAAGGACTCATTGTTGTAGATATATTAAGAAGAGCAGATGTGACCGTGGAAATGATCTCTGTGACAGGAAAAAAGGAAGTGACAGGGAGTCATGGGATAACCGTGAAAGCAGATTTTTTGTTTGAGGAAACTGATTTTGCGCATGCATCCATGTATGTTTTGCCAGGAGGGATGCCGGGGACAAAATATCTGGGAGCACATGAAGGACTTGCAAGTCTTTTGAGTTCTGCCGGGACAGAAGGAAAAAAAGTGGCGGCAATCTGTGCAGCTCCGAGTGTTTTGGGAGATCTGGGACTTTTAAAAGGACATCGGGCGGTCTGCTATCCGGGATTTGAGGAGCGTCTTACGGGTGCCCAGGTGACGGATGAAGAAGTTGTTGTATCCGGCGATGTAATTACGAGCCGTGGGATGGGAACTGCGATTCCTTTTGCACTTGCCTTGGTCGGTGAGCTCAGAGATCAGAAAACCGCGGATGAGCTCGGGAACAGTATCATATGGAGAGGATAAGAAAAAAATACTGGCGTTTTTATATACAGTGTGTTATACTGTGTTAATGACTGCAAATGGGTAAAAATGGCGGTTCCAGAGAGATTTGTGAAACAGAATTAAGGAGGAATACGGTACAATGGGTGTACAGGTAGAAAAACTGGAAAAAAATATGGCGAAGCTTACGATCGAAGTTTCTGCTGAAGAATTTGAAGCAGCACTGGAGAAAGCTTATCAGAAAAATAAAGGTAAAATTACACTTCCGGGTTTCCGTAAAGGAAAAGCTCCGCGCAAGATGATTGAAAAAATGTATGGTGTGGGCGTTTTTTATGAAGACGCTGCAAATGAGCTTATTCCGGGCGCTTATTCAAAGGCAGCACAGGAATGTGGGGAGAATATTGTTTCTCAGCCGCAGATTGATGTGACTCAGATTGGGAAGGGACAGCCATTTATCTTTACAGCAGAAGTTGCTCTGAAGCCGGAGGTTACCTTGGGCGAGTATAAGGGACTGGAAGTAGAGAAGAGTGAAATCGCTGTTTCAGAAGAGGAAGTAGAGAAAGCAGTAGACAAGGAACGCGAGAATAATGCAAGAATGCTTGATATCGACGACCGTGCAGTAGAAAACGGCGATATGGTTAAGCTTGATTTTGAGGGCTTTGTTGACGGTGTTGCATTTGCAGGTGGCAAGGGTGAGGATTACCCGCTGACAATTGGTTCCGGAAGCTTTATTCCGGGATTTGAGGAGCAGCTTGTTGGTGCAAAGATCGGCGAAGATGTGGAAGTAAATGTAACCTTCCCGGAAGAGTATCATGTAGAAGATCTGAAAAGCAAGGCAGCTGTATTCAAATGCAAGGTAAATGAGATTAAAGTAAAGGAGCTTCCGGAGGCAGACGATGAGTTTGCAAAAGATGTTTCCGAATTTGATACGCTTGCAGAGTACAAAGACGACATTCGCGCAAAACTGCTTGAGCGGAAGGAAAAAGAAGCAAAGCGTGCAAAAGAAAATAAAGTAGTAGAACTGGCTGTTGCCAATGCGTCAATGGATATTCCGGATGCTATGGTAAATGAACAGGTAAGACGTATGGCAGAGGACTTCTCAAGAAGACTTCAGTCTCAGGGCCTTACGATGGAACAGTACATGCAGTTCACGGGTATGACAGCGGACAAGTTGCTGGAGCAGATGAGACCGGAAGCGTTGAAGAGAATCCAGAACAGTCTGGTACTGGAAGCGATTGCAAAGGCAGAAAATATTCAGGTGAGCGAAGAGCGTCTGGATGAAGAATATGCAAAGATGGCGCAGCAGTACAAGATGGAAGTAGAAAAGATCAAAGAGATCATGGATAGCTACGCAAAAGAACAGATGAAGAACGACCTGGCTATTCAGGCAGCTGTTGAGATGATCACAGAGGCCGCAAAGGAAGTAGAAGCAGCTAAGGCCGAGTAAGATATAATATCCGGATACACCATGGGCTGTATCCGGACTATTTTCAGACAGGGAGGAATTGGAGCATGAGCCTTGTACCTATGGTCATTGAACAGACCGGAAGAGGAGAACGTTCTTACGATATTTATTCCAGATTGCTGAACGACCGGATTATTTTCCTTGGAGAAGAAGTGAATGATGTAAGTGCGAATCTGGTTGTTGCACAGCTTCTGTTTCTGGAATCCGAGGATCCGAACAAAGATATTCAGCTTTATATTAACAGTCCGGGCGGCGTAATATCCGCAGGGATGGCGATTTATGATACAATGCACTATATTAAATGCGATGTTTCCACGATCTGTATGGGAATGGCAGCCAGTATGGGAGCATTTCTGCTGGCAGGAGGTACGAAAGGAAAGCGTTATGCTCTGCCGAACGCAGAGATTATGATTCATCAGCCTTCCGGCGGTACACAGGGTCAGGCTACGGATATTAAGATTATGGCGGACAAGATCCTTCAGACAAAGAAGAAATTAAATGAGATGCTTGCTGCCAATACAGGACAGCCGTATGAAGTGATCGCAGCTGATACAGAGCGTGATAACTGGATGTCGGCGGAGGAAGCGAAAACTTACGGACTGATTGATGAAATTATCGCGCCGCGATAAGGTGTATATTATGGGGCTGTTACGCAGGAAAATCGTAACAGTCCCGCTGTGGTTCATTAGATTATTTAAGGAGTGGGAAAATGCCTGGCAAAAACGGAGAAAAGATCAGATGTTCTTTCTGCAACAAGACAGAGGATCAGGTCCGCAAATTGATCGCGGGACCGAATGGGGTATACATTTGTGATGAATGCGTTGAAATCTGTTCAGAGATTATTGAGGAAGAACTGGATGCGGATGCTCTTGAGGAGGATACAGAGATTAATCTGCTCAAACCCATGGAGATCAAAGCATTTCTGGATGAATATGTGATTGGACAGGATGAGGCGAAAAAAGCGCTTGCAGTAGCCGTATACAATCACTATAAGAGAATCACCGGCAGTAAGTATCTGGATGTAGAGTTGCAGAAAAGTAATATTTTGATGCTGGGGCCAACAGGTTCCGGAAAGACGATGCTGGCACAGACGCTTGCGAGGCTTTTAAATGTACCGTTTGCAATTGCAGATGCAACTGCACTGACGGAGGCAGGATATGTTGGAGAGGATGTGGAGAACATTCTTCTCAAAATTATTCAGGCTGCAGATTATGATATTAAAAAAGCAGAGTATGGTATTATCTATATAGATGAGATCGATAAAATTACCAGAAAGTCTGAGAATGCATCCATTACAAGGGATGTATCGGGAGAGGGTGTTCAGCAGGCACTTCTGAAGATTCTGGAAGGAACCGTGGCATCGGTGCCGCCGCAGGGTGGGCGCAAACATCCACATCAGGAGCTGTTGCAGATTGATACGACCAATATTTTGTTTATCTGTGGCGGAGCATTTGAAGGAATTGATAAGATTATTGGAACACGTCTGGACAAGAAGGGAATCGGATTTAATTCAGAGCTTACTGAGAAGGATAAAAGAAATGTCGGAGAAATTTTGAAAAAGGCCCTTCCGCAGGATTTTATAAAATTTGGTATGATTCCGGAATTTGTGGGACGTGTGCCGATTGTGGTATCTCTTGATGAATTGGATAAGGATGCGCTGGTTCGAATTTTGACAGAGCCGAAAAATGCTATTGTGAAGCAGTATCAGGGACTGTTTGGTTTGGATGATGTTGCGCTTTCGTTTACACCGGAGGCAATTGAGGCGATTGCAGAAAAAACGATCAAGAGAAAGACGGGGGCCAGAGGTCTGCGCGCCATTATGGAGCGTGCGATGCAGGACTTGATGTATCGGATTCCGTCAGATGATACGATTGAGACATGTCTTGTGACAAAGGAAACCATTGACGGAAGCGGAGAGCCGGAGCTCACGTATCGGGAAATTCCGATTGGACGGAGAAAACGTAGAATCGGAATGATGGAGGAGACTGCATAAAAGACAGCCTCGTATCAGTGATGAGGAAATTATGAACGAAGTGAAAAGAAGAATGCCTGCAATACCATTGCGGGGGCTTACCGTGTTGCCTACAATGGTACTGCATTTTGATATCAGCAGAAAAAGCTCCATCCAAGCAGTTGAGGCGGCGATGGAGAAGGATCAGATTATTTTTTTAGTGACGCAGAGAAACCCGGATGACAATAATCCGGGTTTACGAGGTTTATACGAGCTTGGCGTGATCGCAAAAATTCGCAATGTGGCCAAGCTTCCGAAAGATATTGTCCGCGTGATGGTAGAAGGAATCCAGAAAGGGCGCTTGTTGGAGGGAGATGCTGCTAACGGCTATCTTGAAGTGCAGGTAGAGCCGGCAGAGGAGCAAAGTCCTCAGATAGAGGCGTCCATGGCAGAGGCGATGGTGCGCGCGCTGCGCGATTTGCTTGTGCGTTATGGTCAGTTAAATCAGAAATTTGGCAAGGATATGCAGAAGCAGCTTCTGGAGATCCAGGACCTGGAAAAGCTGACTATGGCAGTGAGCGTGCATCTGCCGATGTATTATGAGGATCGCCAGAAACTGTTGGAAAAAGAAGATATTATTGCACGTTACCATGATCTGAGTGCGCTGATTGTGAATGAGATGGAGATCCTTCAGATTCGCAATGAGATTCAGCAGAAGGTCAAGGAAAGAGTGGACAAGAATCAGCGTGAGTATGTGCTGCGGGAGCAGATCAAGATTATTCAGGAGGAACTGGGCGAGGATGGCCTGCTTTCTGATGTAAAGCATTACCAGGAGGCGGCGCAGGCGTTGTGTGCGTCCGCGGAAGTAAAAGAAAAAATCAGGAAAGAAGCGGAACGTTTAAAAAGTATCGGTAATAATTCCGCAGAAAATTCCGTGCTTCGTACCTATATCGAAACATTGTTGGAGCTGCCCTGGGATAAGACCTCAGAAGATAACCGCGATTTGAAGAATGCTGAGCGGATTCTGAATGAGGATCATTATGGCTTGGAAAAGGTAAAGGAGCGTATCCTGGAGTTTCTGGCGGTTCGCTGCCTGAATCATAAGGGAGACAGTCCGATTCTGTGTCTTGTAGGACCGCCGGGAACGGGCAAGACATCGATTGCGCGGTCAGTTGCAAGGGCGCTGGATAAAAAGTACGTGCGAATCAGTCTTGGCGGCGTGAGAGATGAGGCGGAAATTCGCGGACACAGACGTACTTATATTGGAGCGATGCCGGGACGTCTTGCGGCGGGAATGCGTCAGGCGGGGGTTAAAAATCCGTTGATGTTGCTTGATGAGATTGATAAAGTGAGCAGCGATTACAAGGGGGATACTTCGTCAGCGCTTCTTGAGGTATTGGATTCTGAGCAGAACTGCAAGTTCAGAGACCATTACGTGGAGGTTCCGATCGATCTCTCGGAGGTGCTGTTTATTGCTACTGCAAATGATCTTCAGACTATTCCGCGACCGCTTCTGGACCGCATGGAAATCATTGAAGTGAGCAGTTATACAGCCAATGAAAAGCTGCATATTGTGCGTGAGCATCTTGTAAAAAAGCAGATGGAACATCACGGACTTGCGGCGAAGCAGCTTACCATTACAAAGTCGGCGCTTGAGTCTGTGATCAGCGGTTATACAAAAGAGGCGGGCGTACGTCAGCTTGAACGCAAGATTGGAGAGATTTGTCGGAAGGCAGCTCGGGAAATTCTGGAGCATAATGTGAAGTGCGTACGTGTTTCAGAAAAAAATCTTGAAAAATATCTGGGCAGAAAACGGTTTACCATCAAGAAAAAGAATACAAAAAACGATGTGGGTATTGTACGCGGGCTTGCATGGACGAGTGTCGGAGGCGATACCTTGCAGATCGAAGTGAATACGATGCCGGGAAAGGGTGAATTTTTGCTGACTGGTCAACTTGGCGATGTGATGAAGGAGTCTGCGCGGACAGCGATCAGCTATGTGCGCTCACTGGGAAACGAATACAGGATTGATGCAGAATTTTTCAGCAAGAATGATATTCATATTCACATTCCGGCCGGTGCAGTTCCCAAAGACGGACCATCAGCAGGAATTACGATGGCGACGGCGATTCTTTCTGCAATTACAGGTATTCCGGTGCGTGCGGATGTTGCGATGACGGGTGAGATTACACTGCGGGGAAGAGTTTTGCCGATCGGAGGCCTGAAAGAGAAACTGCTTGCAGCAAAGCAGGCCGGAATCACAACAGTACTTGTTCCTTCTGAAAACAAGCCGGATATTGCCGAAATGCAGGAGGAGATTACAGGCGGATTAGAGCTTGTGTACGTGAGCGCGATGCCGGAGGTACTGAAAACAGCATTGGTATGCGATAAGAAGGAGAAATAGATGGTTATCAAGCAGGTAAGCCTGGAAACAGTCTGCGGCATAACAAGCAAACTGCCGGAGAATGAAAAGGCAGAGGTGGCTTTTGCAGGGAAATCAAATGTCGGAAAATCATCGCTGATCAATGGGCTGATGAACCGCAAAGCGCTGGCACGTACGAGTGCTCAGCCTGGAAAGACACAGACAATTAATTTTTATAATGTCAACGATGCACTGTATCTGGTCGATTTGCCGGGATATGGTTATGCCAGAGTCTCTCAGACAGAAAAAGAAAAATGGGGCAAATTGATTGAACGGTATCTGCATGAGTCCGGGCAGCTCCGCGCCGTTTTTCTCTTGGTAGATATCCGGCATGAGCCTGGCGCGAACGATCGAACGATGTATGAGTGGATTTGCAGCAATGGCTATGAACCGATTATTATCGCGACGAAGCTCGATAAAATTAAGCGCAGCCAGATACAAAAGCAGATGAAATTGATTCGGGAAGGACTCTCTGTACGTCCGGGGACTTTGATCATCCCTTTTTCCGCAGAAACGAAACAGGGGCGGGACGAAATCTGGGAAGTGATCGAAGGCCTTTGTGCAAATGAGCCGAACGACTTGCCTTTAGAAGAAGCATGAGGAAAATAAAAAAGCAGCCGGAATGACGGAACCAGCTGCTTTTTTTATGTTATTTTTATCTGATTTTATCTGATCTATGCTTATGCCAGGGTGTTGACTGCTTTTGTCAGACGTGAAACTTTTCTTGCTGCATTGTTCTTATGATAAATGCCCTTTTTCGCAGCTTTATCAATGATAGAAGTAGCAGACAATAAAGCAGCCTGTGCAGCAGCCTTATCATTTGCTGCAACAGCAGCTTCTACTTTCTTAACAGCGGTCTTAACAGCAGACTTTGCAGACTTATTACGCTCATTTCTGGTCTTTGCTACCAGGATTCTTTTCTTTGCAGATTTGATATTAGCCAATGTGTACACCTCCAAACATTTTGTATTTATGCTGTGTTTCATTAAAATCGGACACGGTCGTTTAATGTAAACATACTCATATATCTTATTCCAAACCATCTTTCATGTCAATACATATTTCTGAAAAACTTGTAAAAAATAGGTTACAGAAAGAACGAAGGAGAGCAGCTATGATGGGAAATTTTCAGATACGAACAGACCTGGCTCTGGAAGCCAGAGAAAGCTATGGAGAGGCAGACATCAAAATCCGTGGTGTGGATGTGGAAGAGAGAGCGGATGAGGAACGCGAAATTTATACGACGATTGTACGAATCGAGACGGAAAATGGAGCAAAGGCGATGGGAAAACCGGTCGGAACCTATATTACGATCGAGGCCCCCAATATGTCCACGCCGGACGAAGGTTATCATCGCGAGATTTCAGAAGAGCTGGCCAGTCATCTGCAACATGTGTTGAATCGGTATGCTTCCGAGGGCAGGTGTCGGGATTCGGTGTTAGTAGTTGGTCTTGGGAACCGGGAGATTACGCCAGATGCACTTGGGCCGGACGTGGTAAATAATCTTCACATCACGAGACACATGATACGTGAGTATGGCCAGGCTTCATTTGTGGCTGAGGGCTCCAGAGAGGTCAGCGCAATCGTTCCGGGTGTTATGGCGCAGACTGGAATGGAGACTCTGGAAATTATCCGGGGTGTGGTGCAGGAAACAAAACCTTCTGTGGTCATTGCCATTGACGCGCTGGCAGCACGCAGCACCAGACGGCTTAACAGAACCATTCAGATCAGCGATACAGGGATTAATCCAGGGTCTGGTGTTGGAAATCACCGAAATGCCATCAATGAGGAAACGCTCGGTGTTCCCGTAATTGCGATAGGCGTTCCGACCGTAGTAGATGCGGCGACCATTGTCAATGATACGATGGAAGAATTGGTGAACCAGATGGATAGCTCTGCTAGCATGCAAAAGCTTGGTGGTACTCTGGGGACGCTGAACCAGGCAGAAAAACATCAGATGATACGGGAACTGATTTCACCGCATTTGAATACGATGTTTGTAACACCGAAAGATATTGATGAATCGGTCAAATATTTGAGCTATACGATATCAGAGGGGCTCAATATTGCATTTGCAAAAGAAAAATAAGCAGTCATGAAGTAGTTTAACTAGGCAGAAGGTCATATTTTTTCACTTTTCTTCATATATATATGGTAACGTCTAAAGCTGGCGCGATAGAGCTGCCAGGTACAATCAGACGTTAGCATTATTTGCCAGGAACACAGATACCAGTGGAGCTGCCGCATAAAACAGATCTTATGCGGCAGCCCTGTTTTCAGGAGGCACAATATGAGGGGAACGGATGGATTACAGAAGGTTCTGTATTTATTAATCATTGTACTTGGAATTTATATTATATATAAGGGAGGCAGCGTTTTGCTATCCACTTCGATGATCCAGGACAGACTGGATTATGGCAATGTGCAGCGTTCGCTGGAAGATAGTGCAATACGCACCTGGGCGCCAGGATATGCGGCAGCAGTCGAGAATGGGGACGGAGAAAGTCTTGCTTCGCTTTGGATGGAGCAGGTAGTACCTGTGTATAGTCATCTGGCCAGGGGACAGGCTGAGGAAGAGAGCGAAACAACAGGGACTGGCAGCGACGAAGTACCAAACGAGGCAAACAGCCAGAAAGAAAAAACGGCGAAAGCGGGAGATCAGACAGGCCTGGAAACAAAGATGCAAACAGGACCAGAAACAAAAACACAGGCTGAAACAGGCACAGCTACAGATGCAAAAACCCAAAACCAGACAGATACGCAGGCAGAATCAGAGGATGTTTTACAGGCATCCGGCAATTCTGTAATTTCAGAGGCTTTGCGCACGCAGCTGCAGGATTTCGATTATCTGCTGAATCATTATTACACGGTAGATTCAGGTACAACAGCAGATGCTGATCTTTTGGATGTGGATATGCTTCTGGCAGAAGATTTGACAATTCAAAAAAAGGAGGGTGTTCCTCAGATTTTAATCTATCATACGCATTCTCAGGAAACGTTTATTGATTCCAGAGAGGGAGAAGAAGCAGATTCTATTATAGGGATGGGGAATGTGCTGGCACAGGAATTGCAAAATACATATGGGTACGAGGTAATTCACGATACGGGCGTTTATGATTTGGTGGATGGCGTGCTGGATCGAAGTGCGGCGTACGATTATGCCCGTGATGCTGTGGAACAGATTTTGCAGGAAAATCCGACCATTGAGGTTGTCATTGATTTACACCGGGACGGCGTGGAGGGACAGAAATTTGTAACGGAAATTGACGGCAAGCCGACTTCTATGATTATGTTTTTTAACGGAATTTCCAGGAACAGTCAAGATGAACCGCTTACTTATCTACAGAATCCTTATATTGCACAGAACCTGGCTTTTTCTTTACAGATGCAGCTTGCGGCGCGGGAACGTTATCCGGATTTTACGCGGAATATTTATCTGAAGGCAGAGCGCTTTAATCTGCATCTAAGGCCGCGCTCGCTGCTGATCGAGGCTGGAACACAGCTTAACACAGTCGAGGAAGAGAAAAATGCAATGATAGTACTGGCACAGCTGTTGGATCAGGTGCTTTGCGGTTAAAATGTTGGCTGCCCTATGGACAAGCAATAAAAGAATGTGTTAAACTGTATCGAATATAAAAGGCCGGAAAAGGAAAAAGACAGGCTGTATTTAGGGTATCGGCAGGGAGGAACACAGGTGGCAGCAGAGCAGAATAAAATCAGAAATTTTTGTATTATTGCACATATTGATCATGGTAAATCCACACTCGCAGACCGTATCATTGAGATGACGGGACTGCTGACCAGCAGGGAGATGCAGAATCAGGTCCTGGATAACATGGATCTGGAGCGTGAGCGCGGAATTACGATAAAGTCTCAGGCGGTTCGGACCGTGTACCGGGCGCAGGACGGGGAAGAATATATATTTAATTTAATTGACACACCGGGGCATGTGGATTTTAACTATGAAGTATCCAGGAGTCTTGCGGCATGTGACGGTGCGATTTTGGTGGTTGACGCTGCGCAGGGAATTGAGGCGCAGACGCTGGCGAATGTATATCTGGCGCTGGATCATGATCTGGATGTGATGCCGGTCATCAACAAGATTGACCTGCCAAGCGCGGAGCCAGAACGTGTAATCAATGAGATTGAAGATGTCATAGGGATTGAGGCTGAGGACGCACCTCTGATCTCAGCCAAAACAGGGCAGAATGTGGAACAGGTGCTGGAAGCGATTGTGAAAAAAATTCCGGCGCCAGGAGGAGATGCCAGCGCACCGCTCCAGGCACTTATTTTCGATTCTGTGTATGATTCCTATAAAGGAGTCATTATATTCGTACGGATTATGGAGGGTACGGTAAAAAAAGGTACTCCGATCCGCATGATGGCGACCGGAGCTGAAGCTGAGGTTGTGGAAGCAGGCTATTTTGGCGCGGGGCAGTTTATTCCATGTGAGGAACTGAGCGCCGGAATGGTTGGTTATCTGACGGCAAGCCTCAAAAACGTGAAAGATACTCGTGTCGGAGATACGGTAACGTGTTCGACCAGGCCGTGTGCAGCGCCGCTTCCGGGCTATAAAAAGGTCAATCCAATGGTATACTGCGGCATGTATCCGGCGGACGGGGCGAAATATCCGGATTTGCGGGATGCTCTGGAAAAATTGCAGTTGAATGACGCATCGCTGCATTTTGAGCCAGAGACGTCGATTGCGCTCGGCTTTGGATTCCGTTGTGGGTTCCTTGGCCTTTTGCATCTGGAAATTATCCAGGAACGGCTGGAACGCGAATACAATCTGGACCTTGTGACAACGGCGCCCAGTGTTATCTACAAGGTTTACAAGACAAACGGAGAAGTGATTGAACTGACCAATCCGTCCAATCTGCCGGACCCGTCTGAAATTGAATATATGGAGGAACCGGTGGTTGAGGCTGAGATCATGGTGACAACAGAATTTATTGGTTCCATTATGGAACTCTGTCAGGAGCGCCGAGGCATTTACGGAGGCATGGAGTACATTGAGGAGACGAGAGCTCTTCTAAAATATACGCTTCCGCTGAATGAAATCATCTATGATTTCTTCGATGCGCTCAAGTCACGCTCCAGAGGTTACGCATCTTTTGACTATGAACTGAAAGGATATCAGCGTTCCGAGCTTGTGAAGCTGGATATTCTGGTGAATCGCGAGGAGGTTGACGCGCTGTCGTTCATTGTGCACGGCGAGACCGCTTATGAGCGCGGACGCAGAATGTGTGAAAAATTGAAAGAGGAGATTCCGCGCCAGCTGTTTGAGATACCGATTCAGGCTGCGATCGGCAGCAAGATCATTGCCCGGGAGACAGTAAAAGCAATGCGCAAGGATGTCCTGGCGAAATGTTACGGCGGTGATATTACACGAAAGAAAAAGCTGCTGGAAAAACAGAAGGAAGGAAAGAAGCGGATGCGCCAGATCGGAAATGTCGAAATTCCGCAGAAGGCTTTCATGAGCGTGCTGAAGCTGGATGATAAATAAAAATGAAAGAAAAACGGGCATCAAATTATGAAAAGCTGTGTGAGGATTGGCGGCTGAAATTTCTGGAACTGGATCAGGAAAAGCTGTGCCGGAGGCTTCCAGAGCTGAAGCAGGAAGGAGAATATCTGACCTTGTTTCATTTCGGACAGAAGTACGGAGTGCACAGGCAGACCGGCCAGATCTTTGCGTTGTCTGACTGGCTTATGCGTGGAGGGGCTGACGACAAGGCATCCGAAGCGCTGGAAGAAGTATCGGTAAACGTCCGCCTGGACATCTACAATCTGTTCTGGTACAGCAAAGAAACAGCGTATTTTCAGAATCGCTGGGTACCGTTTCGCGAATTGAAAAACGCAGGCCCATTTGCACCGGCTTTTGAGAAAAATATCCTGAAACCACTTGCAGCGACCTTCGAAGGAAAGCCTGATAAACTGAGAGAAGCAGCACAGGCCCTGGGTGGAGAGATGCTGTCCCAGGCAGATGTAGGCTTTATACTTCCATGTTTTGTATGCATCCCAATGCAATTCCTGTTCTGGGACGGAGACGACGAGTTTCCTGCGCAGGCCAATATCCTGTTTGACTACAGTGCAACGGATTACATTCACGTAGAATCCACCGTCACACTGGCTACAGAAGGCCTTGTGAGACTCAAGAAGGCAGCAGGCCTCCCACTTCGCGGGACAACCTTCGAAATAGAAAATGGCTCATAATCAGACCAACCCATGTAATCCATCTCACATAAGTGTGTAAAAATGAGTTAAAAATAAAAAAGTAAGTTTATGAAAGACGATATAAAAACGATACGCGTCTAAGCGTACCTGTAAAAATTTTCCCGGAGAAACACCATGCAAAAAACAAAAGACCTTGAGATTTACATTCATATCCCATTCTGTATCAAAAAATGTTCCTACTGCGATTTCCTGTCCTTTCCGTCCAGCTCCAAACTACAGGAATCATATCTTAGTACCCTGAAAAAAGAAATAAAGGCTTTTCCATATCATGAAGAATACCGTGTAATCACGGTATTTTTTGGTGGAGGCACACCGTCTGTTCTCGATGCAAAATGGATTACCGAGATTATGGAGCTTGTGCGCAGTCAGTTTCATCTGGAGCCGGAAGCGGAGGTGTCTTTGGAATGTAATCCTGGTACTGTAGATGCAGAGAAACTGAGCAGCTATCGAAGAGCAGGCATCAACCGGCTCAGCATTGGCCTGCAATCTGCGGATGACAGAGAGCTTGGCCTTCTAGGAAGAATTCATACCTGGAAGGATTTTGAGAGAACGTATGAGCTTGCGAGAAGAGAAGGATTTGATAATATCAATATTGATCTGATGTCAGCGCTGCCGGGACAGACACCAGACAGCTGGGAGCAAACCATACGCTGTGTATTGGAGAAAAAACCGGAGCATATTTCCGCCTACAGTCTGATAATCGAAGAGGGCACCCCTTTTTATCATCGCTATGCAGAGGATGTAAAACGGCGGGATCGAGGAGAACAACCGGAATATCTTCCATCAGAGGAAGAAGAGCGGCGCATGTATGTCAGAACGGAAACACTGCTGGCAGAAGCAGGGATGCATCGTTATGAGATTTCCAATTATGCGCTTCCGGGGTACGAATGCCGTCACAATAAAGGTTATTGGCAGGGAACTGATTACGTCGGATTCGGACTTGGCGCGTCATCTTTGCTGCGCGGCGTTCGCTGTCAGAATACGGAAAAGATGGAAGCGTATCAAAACGATGGTTTTTTAAATAAGAAGCGGGAAATACTGAGTGTAGAAGAGCAGATGGAAGAGTTCATGTTTCTGGGATTGCGCATGATTCGCGGTGTCAGTATGGCAGATTTTGCCCGGCGTTTTGGAAAATCCATGGATGAGGTATACGGGGATGTCCTGAAGCGTCAGATGGAGCTTGGATTGCTGCAAAAAAAAGAGGGCCAGGTATACCTGACCCCGCGGGGAATTGACTTGAGTAATTGTGTTATGGCGGAATTTTTGCTTAGCGTGTAGTAGGTTTTTCTGTTTCTAGTTTAGCAATTTCTTCTGCGGCAAAAGTATGAATTAACCGGTAATTGTCTCCGGAATAATGTACGCCGTCGATGGTACCGGCTTCTTTCATGAGTAGATAGGAATAGCTGTCTATATAAGCGGAACCAAACGTATTTTTCAGATGATTGTTAAAATCTGTGATTTCTTCATTTGTAATATTTTTGCATATGTCAGGATCAATCGGATTTACTGACAGAAAGTAAAAGTGCGTGTCCTTATATTTATCGAGAAGAGATGTATACAAGGTGAGATAATTTTCCATATTGTCATAATCGTTCACACCAAAATTGAACACTACGGGAGCTTCCGGATAATCTTTGATGGCCTTTTTCAGCAGTGGAAGACCGTTTGCAGAGAGCCAGTCGTAACCTTCGCCGGAAGCGCCTATGTAAACATCGTCATTTTTAACGGCATCGCGCATTCCAATTGTTCTGGAATCGCCGACCCAGATCGTAAAAATACCGGAAGCAGAATGCTCTGTCTCGTCCGTCTGTGACTGGTTTGGCACACTGGTTTCTGATTCAGAAACCTTGTCTGATTCGTGGAGTGCAAGAATCACAGCTTCTGCATTTCTCTCGGCAAAGGTGCCTTCCGACGGAAAAAGCACGTCCATGTGCTGTGTGGTCAGATAGATGACCAGAAGTCCCAGCGCAATAAGTGCTAGAACCGAAAGTATGATTCCGATGATAGTCTCTTTCTTCATATAATATGTCCTTTCCAGAATCAAACAGAAGTTTGTTACTGCTATACTATATCACATTCAGGTAAAAAGTCAATTTATATCAAACGAGGGGATTCGACAGCCGCTGACAGGATGTTTCTTGAAAAAAATGAAAAAGGCTATTGACAAAAGACTATGACAGTATTATATTTACAACGTAAGGTGTTAGCACTCAAAACAAGAGAGTGCTAACAAGCAGAGAAGAAGGGAGGAGTTCAGATGCATCTCACAGATCGGAAATGGACGATTTTAAAAGCAATCATCAAAACGTATCTGGAGACCGGTGAGCCGGTTGGCTCAAGGACTATTTCAAAATATGCCGACCTGAATCTGAGTTCCGCTACCATACGAAATGAGATGTCGGACCTGGAGGAGATGGGATTGATTCTTCAGCCGCATACTTCAGCAGGACGTATTCCTTCCGATGCCGGCTACCGGTTGTATGTAGATCATATGATGGAAGAAAAAGACCGGGAAGTCACGGAAATGAAAGAGATGATGATTCAGAGGCAGGATAAAATGGAGTTGCTGCTCAAGCAGCTTGCCAGAGTCCTGGCGACGAATACAAATTATGCAGCCATGATTTCCGGACCGCAGTACCACCGGACAAAGCTCAAGTTTATTCAGCTGTCGATTGTCAGTGAATCGCAGATTCTTGCCGTTATTGTTGCGGAAGGAAATGTAGTGAAAAATAAGATGATTTCCATAGAGCATGGGCTGGATCAAAAGACCGTGCTGGAGATGAATATTTTATTGAACACAGCGCTGAACGGACTGACACTCGAGGAGATTAATTTAAGCACGATTGCAAGGCTGAAAGAACAGGCAGGCATTCACAGCGAGGTGGTCAATCAGGTGCTGGACGTCATTGCCGAGACGATTCAGTCGGAAAATGACGTGGAAATCTATACGAGCGGCGCGACGAACATTTTTAAATATCCGGAGCTGAGCAGCAGTGAGAAAGCGAGTGAGCTGATCAGCGCGTTTGAAGAAAAAAAGGACCTGGTCGATATGATCAGCGGTGATGTGGATCAGGAAACCGGAATCCAGGTTTACATCGGTCAGGAGACGCCCATTCAGTCCATGCAGGATTGCAGCGTTGTCACGGCTACGTATGAGATCGGTGAAGGAATGTATGGAAGGATCGGTGTGATTGGTCCGAAGCGTATGGATTATGATAAAGTGGTCAGTACATTAAGGACGCTGATGGTACAGCTTGATCAGATATTCAAGAAAGAGTAGAAAGGTGGAACAGCCAGTGGAAGAGAACAGACAGGAAGAAATTCTGGAGGAAGCTGCAGCGCAGGCAGACGCTGCGGAGGCGGAAGAAGTCATAGACGACACACAGGAGACAGAAGAGTCTGCTGCATCAGAGATGGAAGAGATGCAGGAAGATTCAGAAGAGCAGGACGATCAGAAGAAGCGCTCTTTGTTCGGCAAAAAGAAAAAAGATAAAAGAGATGTCCAGATTGAAGAGCTGACAGACCGGGTGCAGCGGCAGATGGCTGAGTTTGATAATTTCCGCAAACGTTCCGAAAAGGAAAAGGCTGCCATGTATGAAGTCGGAGCGAAAAGCGTGATTGAGAAGATCCTTCCCACAATTGACAATTTTGAACGCGGTTTTGTAGGCCTGACTGAAGAACAGAAAGAGGATGCGTTCGTACAGGGAATGGAAAAAGTATACCGGCAGATGCTTACTACATTGGAGAGTATCGGTGTGACGCCGATTGAAGCGCTCGGCAAAGAATTTGATCCGAATTTCCACAATGCAGTGATGCATGTGGAGGATGATGAGGCCGGAGAGAATATCATAGTGGAGGAATTCCAGAAGGGCTATCTTTACAGAGACAGTATCGTGCGGCACAGCATGGTAAAGGTGGCAAATTAAAGGCAAGAACATTTTAATTATAGATTTTAGAGCAGGTTAATCATTCAAGGAGGAAACAATTATGGGAAAAATTATTGGTATCGATTTGGGAACAACCAATAGCTGCGTAGCAGTTATGGAAGGCGGAAAGCCGGTAGTTATCACAAATACAGAAGGCTCCAGAACAACACCGTCCGTAGTGGCATTCACAAAAACAGGAGAGCGTCTTGTCGGCGAACCGGCAAAGCGTCAGGCAGTGACAAACGCTGACCGCACAATCTCTTCAATAAAGAGACACATGGGCAGTGACTACAGAGTAGAAATTGATGCAAAAAAATATTCACCGCAGGAAATTTCCGCGATGATTCTTCAGAAGCTTAAAGCGGATGCAGAAAACTATCTCGGTGAGAAAGTGACAGAGGCAGTAATCACAGTTCCGGCATACTTCAATGATGCACAGCGTCAGGCGACAAAGGATGCAGGAAAGATCGCAGGTCTTGACGTAAAGCGTATCATTAACGAGCCGACAGCGGCAGCGCTTGCATACGGACTGGACAACGAAAAAGAGCAGAAGATCATGGTATACGACCTTGGCGGCGGTACGTTCGACGTATCCATTATTGAGATCGGTGAGGGCGTAATCGAAGTACTTGCGACAAACGGTGACAACAGACTGGGCGGAGATGATTTCGACCAGAAGATTACAGACTATATGATCGCTGATTTCAAGGCAAAAGAAGGCATTGATCTTTCCGGCGACAAGATGGCGCTGCAGAGACTGCGGGAAGCAGCTGAGAAAGCAAAGAAAGAGCTGTCCTCTTCCACAACGACGAATATCAACCTTCCGTTCATCACAGCGAACGAAACCGGTCCGAAGCATTTCGAGATGGACCTGACAAGAGCGAAATTCGATGAGCTGACACATGACCTGGTGGAGCGTACGATTATTCCGGTACAGAACGCTCTGAAGGATGCAGGACTTGCGGCAAGCGAGCTCTCCAAGGTACTGCTGGTTGGTGGTTCCACGCGTATTCCGGCCGTACAGGATAAGGTAAAACAGCTGACCGGACATGAGCCGAACAAGAGCCTGAACCCGGATGAATGCGTTGCACTCGGCGCTTCCATTCAGGGTGGTAAACTTGCAGGTGATGCCGGTGCAGGCGATATCCTTCTTCTGGATGTTACGCCATTGTCTCTGTCTATCGAGACACTGGGTGGTGTTGCGACGAAATTGATCGAGCGCAATACAACGATTCCGACCAAGAAGAGTCAGGTATTCTCTACAGCGGCAGATAATCAGACCGCAGTGGATATCCATGTAGTACAGGGTGAGCGTCAGTTTGCAAAGGACAACAAGTCCCTTGGCCAGTTCCGTCTGGATGGAATCCCGCCAGCAAGAAGAGGTGTGCCGCAGATCGAGGTTACTTTTGATATTGATGCGAACGGTATCGTAAACGTATCTGCAAAGGATCTGGGAACAGGTAAGGAACAGCATATTACGATTACTTCCGGTTCCAATATGTCAGACGACGAGATTGATAAGGCAGTAAAGGAAGCCGCTGAGTATGAAGCTCAGGATAAGAAGAGAAAAGAAGCGATCGATACAAGAAACGATGCAGATGCGATGGTATTCCAGACAGAAAAAGCTCTGGAGGAAGTCGGCGACAAGATCGATCCGGCTGACAAGGCAACAGTTGAGGCAGATATCCAGGCTCTGAAGGAACTGGTGGAAAAGACCAATCCGGAAGAAATGACAGATGCGCAGATCGCAGATCTGAAGGCAGGCAAGGAAAAACTGATGGAGAGCGCACAGAAGCTGTTTGCTAAGGTTTACGAGCAGGCTCAGGCAGGTGCAGGCGCACAGGGCGCAGGTCCGGATATGAGCGGCGCAGGGGCACAGGGAAGCGCTCCGCAGGATGACGACGTAGTGGACGGAGACTACAGAGAAGTTTAAAGAGAACAGAAAATAAGCACAATTCGATACCCCTGAGGGAAAGGCCTTCAGGGGCATCGTCAGGTAGGTGGTATCTATGGCAGAAAATAAAAGAGATTATTACGAGGTCCTTGGCGTAGACAAAAATGCGGATGATGCCGCATTAAAAAAAGCATACAGAGTTCTTGCAAAAAAATACCATCCGGATATGAACCCAGGAGATGCCGAGGCAGAAAAAAAGTTTAAAGAAGCATCAGAGGCATATGCAGTGCTGAGCGATCCGGAGAAACGACGTCAATATGACCAGTTCGGACACGCAGCGTTTGAGCAGGGCGGTCCGGGAGCCGGTGGTTTTGGCGGTTTTGACGGATTCAATTTCAGCGGCGACATGGGGGATATCTTTGGAGATATTTTTGGCGACCTGTTTGGCGGCGGCAGACGGCGCGGCGCATCTCAGGGACCGATGCAGGGCGCAAATGTGCGGACCAGTGTTCGGATTACGTTTGAGGAAGCGATTTCCGGCTGTGAAAAAGAAATTGAACTTTCCTTAAAAGATGAGTGTACAAAGTGTCACGGTACAGGCGCGAAGCCAGGTACCAGCCCGGAAACGTGTTCAAAATGCGGCGGCAAGGGGCAGGTGGTATTTACACAGCAGTCCCTGTTTGGCACCGTTCAGAATGTCCAGACGTGTCCGGAATGTCACGGCACCGGAAAAATTATCCGGGAAAAATGTTCCGATTGTTATGGAACTGGTTATACATCCAGCAAGAAAAAGATTAAAGTTACGATTCCGGCAGGTATTGATAACGGACAGAGTATCCGGATACGGGAAAAGGGAGAACCGGGCAGCAACGGCGGCCCGAGAGGCGATCTGCTTGTAGAAGTAGTTGTGGGACGTCATCCGATCTTTCAGCGTCAGGATATGAACATTTATTCCACTGTTCCGATGTCGTTTGCGCAGGCAGCGCTTGGCGGAGATATCCGCATCAGTACCGTGGACGGCGATATTGTTTATACCATCAAGCCGGGTACACAGACTGATACAAAGGTTCGTTTTAAGGGGAAGGGCGTTCCGTCTCTGCGCAACAAAAATGTTCGTGGAGATCACTATGTGACGCTTGTGATTGAAGTGCCGTCCAAGCTGAATGAAGCCGCAAAGAAGGCGCTGCGGGAATTTGATCAGGAGACTGGTAATACACTGGGCAGAACAGAAGAAGAAAAGAAAAGTGAAAAGCCAAAGAAGAAGGGCTTTATGGATAAATTAAAAGAAACATTTGAGGATTAGAGAAGGGGACCGTTTGCAGAAAGGCGACTTTTGTGCAGCGGTCCTTTTCCTAAAACTTTTTAAAGAGTATTAAAAAAGCATAAAAGCTATTGATTATAATTTCAGGAAGCCTATAATTCTCTACAAGTGTTGCAGAAAAGGTCAGAAAAAGATCAAAAGAAGATCAGAAAAAGATAGAAAATCAGATTATATAGGCCCTGAGCGGGCAGAACATGGAGGTGGCAATGGGGAAGGTAATAGGAATCGATTTGGGAACGACGAACAGCTGCGTATCTGTAGTGGAAAATAAGGAACCGGTGATCATACCAACGAGTACGGGAAGCAGAACAACGCCGAGTATTGTCGCTTTTTCAAAAAACGGAGAACGACTGGTGGGGGAAGCGGCAAAGCGACAGTCAGTGACAAATCCGGACCGCACGATAAGCTCGGTGAAGCGGCATATGGGGACTGGCTGGAGTACGCGCATTGATGGCAATGACTACAAGCCTCAGACGATCAGTGCAATGATTCTGATGCAGATGAAAAAGGAAGCCGAAGCGTTTCTGGGAGAAGAAGTGCAGGAGGCGGTTATCACGGTTCCGGCTTATTTTAATGATGTACAGCGTCAGGCGACAAAGGATGCGGGCCGCATTGCAGGACTGACGGTAAAACGAATTATCAATGAACCGACGAGCGCTGCGCTGTCTTATGGTCTGGATCATGGCGAGGCACAGAAGGTTCTGGTGTATGACCTTGGGGGAGGTACCTTTGATGTTTCGGTCATTGAGATCGGCGAGGGTGTGATTGAAGTGCTGGCTACGGCAGGAGACAATCATCTGGGCGGAGATGATTTTGATCAGCGAGTTACAGACTGGCTGGTGCAGACCTTCCGGGAGGAACAGCATGTGGATTTGTCGAGAGATTTCGGGGCAATGCAGCGTATCCGCGAGGCAGCAGAACAGGCGAAAAAGGAGCTTTCCAGCGCAGAGCGCACACAGATTGTGCTCCCGTATCTGAGCCAGTCCAAAGGAGCGCCGGTGCATATGGATGTGACGCTTACACGCGCCAGGTTTCATGAACTGGTTTATGATTTGGTGGAGCGTACGGCTGGGCCGGTGCAAAATGCTCTTTCCGATGCAGGAATCAAGGCTTCGGAGCTAGGAAAAGTGCTTCTGGTGGGTGGCTCTACGAGAATTCCGGCAGTGCAGGAGAAGGTACGGGCCCTGACCGGAAAAGAACCATCCAAAAACATCAACCCGGACGAATGTGTGGCGCAGGGGGCCGCGATCCTCGGGAGCACGCTTCAGGGAAGCGGACTGGTTGCCGCCGGAACGGGGCAGGAGCTGCTGCTTCTGGATGTGACGCCACTTAGTCTTTCCATTGAGACTGTGGGCGGTGTGGCCACACGCCTTGTGGCAAGAAACTCTACGGTTCCGACACGCTATTCTCAGGTATTTTCTACAGCGGCGCCTTACCAGACTTCTGTGGAGATTCACGTTTTGCAGGGCGAGAGGCCAATGGCAAGGGATAATAAAACGATTGGCAAATTCAAACTGAAAGGAATCCGGCGTGCGCCGGCCGGAGTACCGCAGATCGAGGTCACGTTTGACATTGATGCAAACGGTATTTTGAAGGTTTCGGCGAAGGATCTGGACACAGGAAAGGAACAGTCCATCGTGATTACGGCGGATGACCGGATGTCGGACAGTGAGATCGAGCGGGCCATTCAAGAAGCACAGGAGTATGCGGGAGCCGATTGTCTGCGCCGTGAAGCACTTGAAGTGACCGGTGAGGCGCAAAAGCTTCTTGCACAGGTGCAGCAGACAATGAAAAATGCAGGTAAAGAATTGGACAGAACGAAAAAGAAACAGCTGAAAAATGACTGCAGTGCATTGGAAAAATGTCTGGGCAGGTTTCGCGCTGACAAGGTGACAGAGGCAGAGCTGGAACATATCCGTCAGATGAAAGCAAATCTGGAACATTCCAGTGAGGAGATTTTAAGATCATGAAAAAACAGAGAGTCCCGTTCGCGGCTTGCAGGGGATATGCTCAGATGCTTATCATTCAGACAGTTCTGATTCTGACTGCAATGCTCTGCCTTCGCAATCCCATGCAGCCGTGGTTTCTGATGGTATTTTGGAAACTGCTGATCGTGTTTGTTCTGACAGCCCTGGTTTTTACAGTGATCCGGTATCTGGTGGCTCGTTTCCTAAAACAGGGAGAAAAGTCAGAAAAGCCTGTGAAAAAGAGACTGTTCCTGACATTTGTTTTTGCACTGCTGTATCTTGGCGTGGGTGCAGTGCTTCCTTATATGCGGACGCCAGAGGTCAGTGAGGCTTACTCGGAACAGTTCCGGGTGCAGGATTATTACAGCGATACGGTTTCCTGTGACCGCGCAGCTTTGCTTGAGGATAACGAAGAGGCGCTTGCAGAGCGGATTCGGATGATTGCGAACGCGGGAGAACGGATTGTACTTTCCACGTTTGATTTCCGCTCAGATACTTCAGGGAAACAGATGCTTGCAGCTTTGTATGATGCAGCAGAGCGCGGCGTGGAAGTACAGGTGTTGATGGACGGTATGTATGCGCTTTTACATATGGAGGGGAATCCCTGGTTTTATGCGCTGGCCTGCGCAGAAAACGTGACCATAAAGATCTACAATCCGATCAACCTGCTTACCCCATGGACCGGAATGAGCCGGATGCATGACAAATATCTGATTGCCGACGAAACGGCTTATATTTTGGGCGGACGAAATACGTTTGACTATTTTCTTGGCGGGCAGGACAGCTATAAAAATCATGACCGTGATATGCTGGTCTGCAATACCGGAGGCGAAGAAAGTTCCATTTATCAGATACTGGATTATTTTAAGCGGATATGGGAGCAGGAATACTGCAAGATATGGCATGAAAATACCAAGTTGTCTGAACGAAGCCGTGTGCGTAATGCGCAAAAGGAGCTCAGGGAGTTGTATGATACCATGCGCCGCGCGCATCCACAGTGGTTTACACCGACAGATTACGTCGAAAAAACGGTGAGTACCAATAAGGTGACGCTACTTTCGAACCCGACCAGGTTGTATGCGAAAGAACCATGGGTGTTTTATGGGCTGTCCGAACTGATGAAGAATGCCCGCAGTGAAGTTATCATACATACACCGTACGTGATGTGCGATGACATGATGTACGAGACCTATACCGAGGTTTGTAGCAAAACAGCGGAGGTTACAATGATGACAAATTCAGTTGCCAACAACGGAAATCCGTTCGGCGCAGTAGACTATGCGCTGAACAAGCAGAAGATTTTAGATACAGGGCTTCGTGTGCTGGAATATGAAGGCGGTGTCTCATACCACGGAAAAAGTGTTGCGGTAGATGATCGGCTGGCTATTGTGGGATCATTTAATGCGGATATGAAGAGCGTGTATCAGGATACGGAACTGATGCTTGTGGCAGACAGCAAGGAGCTCTGCGCACAGCTTAAAACAAATTTTGAAAGCTACCAGGAGGATGCCGTTTCTGCCAGTGTAAAGGAGGAGGAGACAGATTTTCTTTCACAAAAAGAAATGCCGCTGGGCCGAAGACTGCTGCGCCAGCTGATCAGTTTTGCGGACCCATGGATTCGCTTTTTGCTGTAAAACGCCATACCGGAGAAGAGCCGTGAAAAGACGGGAGCCATAAAACAAAGCGTAACAAAAATAATCCCCAAGCTCAGGGCACATTTTTCCGGTACCTGGAAGGCGTCATATGGTAGCGGTCCAGGAAGATTTTATAAAAATATCCTTTGTTGTGATAGCCAACAGCTGCGGCAATTTCTTCTACAGTAAGATCAGTTGAAGAGAGCAGATGTTCGGCTGCATCAAGACGGATCTGCTGCAGATAAGCGGAGTAGGTCATCCCTGTTTTACTTTTGATCAGACGATTAAAGTAGTCTTCCTGGAAGTGAAAAGTATTTGTCAGGTCCTGGATCGTGATTTTGTTGTAGTGCGTGTGCATGAAAGAAGACACTTCTTCAAACACGATCCAGTTCATTGTTTTTCTCAGTTCCTTTGAAAGTGAAAATTCATATTTGGTACTGATGATTCGGAAAATACGCAGCAGCAGTCCCTTGCGAATGTATCGTGAACCGATCTTTCCGTCGTACAGTTCGCGGAGCAAAAACGCAAGATTTTCTTCCAGCTCTGCACTTCCCTCATTTCCGGGACGGAAATGAAGGTACTGTTGCAGATTCTTTTGGCTCAGCAGGGCGGATTGTAAAAAAGATATAATTTTCTTTGTCGTAACTGTTTCATCCATAATTTCGGAAAATATATCATTCGCAATGCCAAGGAACAGCACAATGGCTGGGTTTTGCTGCAAATAGTCCTGATGCAGACAGTTTTTGTCAATCAGGCAGAGATCGCCTTTGGAAAATACAATATCCTTCCCAAGAATTTTCTGCCGAAATTCGCCTTCCGCCACGTAGGTGAGTTCAATATAATCGTGTGTGTGGAGCTGTGTTTTTTCCCCTTCCACAAAATGATATCTGCAACAGAAATGTTCCGGAGTCGGGCACATGGTGGCATGGAGTGTACGTGCAGGATCAATGTACCAGCACAGCGCAAAGATCCGTTCGTCTTCCAGAAGCGGATACGTTTTGACCTCCTGTGCGGAGGTGGAATATTCCGGATGGACAAGACGCGTATTCAGTTTATGCTCCGGCGGCAGGAGCCGATCTTCGCCTTCGGTGATCTGCCGGCATAAATCTGCGATATTCATAGGAGATGCTCTCTTTCTTTATTTACTTTTCTGTGTATTCTCATCTACTATTATAAAAGTAGATTTTTTCAAATGCAATATTTATAAGTCGGAAAAGGTAACTTTTTTTGAAATCAAAGCAGAGTTAAGAAATTGTAAAAAACAGAACTGTATATTATAATCAAAATAGATTCAAAAAATAGGTGCTTATAACCACAAAATACAGATAGTTATGAATGAATTATAAAACCGTTTTACAGGGCTCGTCCGGTTTTTCATAACTTCACAACAATTTGCCCACAGAAAAGGAGCGTGCATAGTATGTTAAAAGTAAAAAATTATCAGTTCTGGTTCTGTACCGGTTCTCAGGATTTGTACGGAGATGAGTGTCTTGCCCATGTCGCAGAGCATTCACGGAAAATAGTGGAGGCGCTCAATGCTTCCGGCAATCTTCCATATGAAGTTGTGTGGAAACCGACGCTTATCACGAATGAGCTGATCAGAAAGACCTTCAATGAAGCAAATATGGATGAAAATTGTGCAGGTGTGATTACCTGGATGCATACCTTCTCTCCGTCCAAATCATGGATTCTCGGACTGCAGGAGTACAGAAAGCCGCTGCTGCATTTCCACACGCAGTTTAATCAGGAAATTCCATATGATACCATTGATATGGACTTCATGAATGAAAACCAGGCAGCACATGGCGATAGAGAGTATGGACATATTTTCAGCCGTCTTGGCATGGAGCGGAAGGTTGTCATGGGTTACTGGGCAGATGCGGCGATTCAGAAAAAGATCGGCTCCTGGATGCGTACAGCTGTTGGCGTGATTGAGAGCAGCCATGTACGTGTGATGCGTATTGCAGACAATATGAGAAACGTAGCAGTAACAGAAGGCGATAAAGTAGAGGCACAGATTAAATTTGGTTGGGAAGTGGATGCATACCCGATCAATGAGATTGCAGAGGCAGTAGCAGCTGTAGCAAAGGGTGATATTGATACACTTGTGGAAGAGTATTATGACAAATATGAAATTCTTCTGGAAGGCAGAGATGAAAAAGAATTCCGCGAGCACGTGGCAGTACAGGCAGGAATTGAAATTGGTTTTGAACGATTCCTGGAAGAAAAGAATTATCAGGCAATCGTTACACATTTCGGAGATCTTGGAAATCTGAAACAGCTCCCGGGCCTTGCTATTCAGCGATTGATGGAAAAAGGATACGGCTTTGGCGCAGAAGGAGACTGGAAAACAGCAGCCATGGTGCGTATTATGAAGATCATGACAGGCGGAATGAAGAACGCAAAGGGAACCTCTTTTATGGAGGATTACACCTATAATCTTGTACCGGGCAAAGAAGGAATTCTTCAGGCGCATATGCTCGAAGTGTGCCCGACAATTGCAGACGGCAAAATCAGCATTAAAGAGCAGCCGCTTTCCATGGGAGACAGAGAGGACCCGGCAAGACTCGTATTTACGGCAAAAGAGGGACCGGCCGTTGCGACATCACTGATTGATCTGGGAGACAGATTCCGTCTGATTATCAATGATGTGGACTGCAAAAAGGTAGAAAAACCGATGCCGAAGCTTCCGGTTGCAACTGCATTCTGGACACCGCAGCCAAATCTTCAGACAGGCGCAGAGGCGTGGATTCTGGCAGGCGGCGCACATCATACGGCATTCTCCTATGACCTGACTGCAGAGCAGATGGGAGACTGGGCAGCATGTATGGGTATTGAGGCAGTATATATTGATAAGGACACAACGATCCGTCAGTTTAAAAATGAGTTGATGTGGAACAGCGCAGTGTACCGCAAATAAGAGCCGGGGGGAAGGATATGACCGAAAACAAGTACAACGGCGGAGAAAGCCGTATCAATGAAATCAGAGAGACGATCGAAAACGGTAAGGCAGTGCTTGGTATTGAGTTTGGTTCAACGCGAATCAAGGCAGTATTGACAGACAGCTCGCATACACCGATTGCGTCCGGAGACCATGAGTGGGAGAATCGTCTGGAAAACGGAATCTGGACGTATACGCTCGATGATATCTGGACAGGACTTCGTAATAGCTTTAGCCGTCTGGTTGCAGATGTGCAGGAAAAATACGGTGTTGCACTTACAAAACTGGGAGCACTCGGATTTAGCGCCATGATGCATGGGTATATGGCGTTTGACCAGGAAGGAAATCTTCTTGTGCCGTTTCGGACCTGGCGCAACAGTACGACAGGGCCGGCAGCAGATGCACTGACTGAGCTGTTTTCCTACAACATTCCGCAGCGCTGGAGCATTGCGCATCTGTATCAGGCAATTTTAAATGAAGAGGAACATGTTCCGCAGCTTGCCTTTTTTACAACGCTGGCAGGATATATCCACTGGCAGCTGACCGGAGAAAAGGTACTGGGAATCGGAGATGCGTCCGGTATGTTTCCGATTGATCCAAAGACGAAAGATTTTGATGCAGAGATGCTTCGGAAGTTTGATGAGCTTGTGGAAGAAAAACAGTATCCGTGGACGCTGAAAGATATTCTGCCAAAGGTATTGTCAGCAGGAGCTTGCGCAGGAACGCTGACAGAAGAAGGCGCGCGTCTTCTCGATGAGAGCGGTATGCTGCAAAGCGGTACGCCTGTGTGTCCTCCGGAAGGAGATGCAGGTACGGGAATGGCAGCGACGAACAGTGTAAAGCAGCGGACGGGTAATGTCTCAGCCGGAACTTCCGTATTTGCGATGGTGGTTCTGGAACAGGAATTGAAAAAAGTTTATCCGGAAATTGATCTTGTGACCACACCGGACGGCAGCCTTGTGGGCATGGTGCATGCGAATAACTGTACGTCTGATCTGAACGCATGGGCAGGTCTGCTGGGAGAGTTTGCGGAATGTTTTGGCATTCAAGCAGATAAAAACCGGCTGTTTACCGTATTGTATGAGAAAGCACTGGAGGGAGACTCTGATTGCGGAGGCCTGCTGTCATACGGGTATCTTTCCGGAGAAAACATTACAGGCGTAAGTGAAGGAAGGCCATTGTTTGCGCGCACTCCGAAAAGCCGTTTCAATCTTGCCAACTTTATGCGGGCACATCTCTATTCAGCGCTTGGTGCCCTGAAGGTTGGAATGGATATTCTTCTGAAAGAAGAGCAGGTAGCTATTGATGAGATGCTTGGACACGGCGGCTTCTTTAAGACGAAAGGCGTTGGCCAGAGCATCCTGGCAGCTGCGATCAATGCTCCGGTTTCTGTGATGGAGACAGCCGGGGAAGGTGGACCATGGGGAATGGCACTGCTTGCTGCTTATATGCTGAACAAAGCAGAAGACGAGAGTTTAGAAGCGTATCTTGAGACAAAAGTGTTTGCAGGAAATAAAGGGACGCGTATGGAACCGAATCCGAAAGATGTGGAAGGGTTTGAAACATTTGCGGACCGCTACAGAAAAGGCATTGCGATTGAGCGTGCGGCAATTGAACATTTGAGCTAAGAAGAAAAACGGGCTGGTGCATTTGAGAAAGATATGCACCAGCCCGTTTATTATGTTTTTGCAAAATACAGGATTGATTCTATTTAATACAGTTCCGTATTTTATTCCGCTTTTTTTATTCTGCTTTGTCAGGAAAACGCTTTTTCATAACTGTCAGGACAACGAGCAGAAGCAGCAGGCTGAAAATCAGTGTAATGTACCAGTTTTTCACGATTCCGGCAACCAGGTAACCGATGACGCATACGATTGCGACAACCGCGGCATACTGCATCTGGGTTGAGACGTGGTTGATATGGTTACTCTGTGCACCTGCTGAAGACATAACCGTGGTATCAGAGATCGGTGATACATGGTCTCCACAGACAGCGCCGGCCAGAACCGCAGATACGGAGATAACCATCATTTCCATATTTTCTGCGCCAGGGAACATAGCTGTTACAATCGGTACGAGAATTGCGAAGGTACCCCAGCTTGTACCGGTGGAAAAACCGAGGAAAGTACCGATTATGAACATGATGGCCGGAATAATGACACTTGCAGAGGCATTGGTGCCAACCAGATTTTTTACAAAATCAGCAATGCCGAGCGCATCTCCCATACCTTTCAAGGCCCAGGCGAAGATCAGAATCGCAACAGCCGGGATCATCAGCTTAAATCCATCTACAAAGCTGTCCATAAAGCCCTTAAAGGTAATGACTTTACGCGGAAGGTAGAGAATCATCATAAACAGGACTGTGACCATTGTGGCAAAAATTAGACTTGTCTCTGCATCGCAGCCTGCAAATGCAGTTATGATGTCTGTTGCGCCGTCGAGGTAACCTGTGTAGATCATGGCTCCGATGGCGGATATAATCAGAACGGCAACCGGAAGGACGAGATCCAAGACGTGGCCTTTTGTGAAATTCTCTTCCGGCTTTGTCTGCTCGAACTCTTCCGCGCCAGACGTAAACAGATCGCCCTTTGCAGCATTTCGTTCATGTTTTTTCATAAGGCCGAAATCAAAGCCTGTTAAAATTATGTAGAGAACCATGGCGAGCGTGAGCAGCGCGTAAAGATTGTAGGGGATGGTCCGGAGAAAAAGCTGGAAACCTGTAATACCGGCGTCTTCCGGAACATAGGAATTCACAGCAGCGGCCCAGCTGGAAATCGGCGCAATGATGCAGATCGGGGCTGCCGTAGCGTCAATGATATACGCAAGTTTTGCTCTCGAAACTTTAAAACGGTCTGTGACAGGACGCATAACAGAGCCGACAGTGAGGCAGTTGAAATAATCGTCTACGAAAATAAGAACGCCGAGGCCGGTTGTAGCGAGTAGGGCACTCTTTTTTGATTTAATTTTTTTGCCGGCCCAATTGCCGTATGCTCCAGAGCCGCCTGATTTTGCCATCAGAACGATAATCATTCCGAGGAGTACATCGAAAATCAGAATATTGAGGTTCATACTGTTTTTCATGATGTCAAAGAATGCGACAAAGGCATCCCATGGCTGAAAACCTGTGTATAGCAGCGCTCCCACAGCGATACCGACAAACAGGGAACTATAAACCTCCTTTGTGATGAGGGCCAGAACGATGGCCAGAAGCGGCGGCACGAGAGACCACCATGTGCCGATAAACATTGAAACATCCATAACTTAATTCCTCTCCCTTTCTTTCCTGAACTGACAGGTTATTTTTGTGAAATTATATCAAAAAATGTCGGTTTTTTCAATGAAAAATCTGCAGATGTACATTTTTCACATCTGCAGATTCAATAAAGGGGAGGATAAGTATTTTTTTTATCTTTTGTATTATCATCGGAGGGGGATCCAATGATAAGAGCATACGCTAATCTCATAAGAAAAGCTTCCGATCGCTCCGATGAGCTGTTTTCCTGTGAGATTAGTTATAGTATGACCGCTTTTTGAGGGAATATACAGGGAATGAAAAAAATTTAAAAAAATATCTGAAAAAAAGTATCTTTTGTGAAAACACTGTGTTTTACTTGTCATGACAGATAAAGTGTTATATAATAAGAAAGAATTTTTTTAACGATCATTATGAAGAAAATTATGAAACAAAGGATGGTATCATTATGGGATTATTACAGACATGGAGAGATATAGCATACTCTCAGGAGACAGATAAAAAGCAGCTTCAGCAGTTTTGGTCTGATTACTTTCTGACAGAGAAAGGGATTTATGAACAGCTTCTTGAGAACCCGGAGGAGGCTGTTTCCGGTACAGTAAAGGAGCTGGCAGAGAAATATGATATTCCAGTTATGAAGATGACAGGCTTTTTGGATGGAATCAACGACAGCCTGAAAAAACCGAATCCGATTGAGGAGATGGAAGAGGATACGGTTGTCAGCCTTGATTTTGACAACGAACTGCTTTATAAAAACATGGTGGACGCAAAAGCGGACTGGCTTTACAATTTGCCGGCATGGGACAAGATTTTTGACGCAGAGAAGAAAAAAGCGCTTTACCTTGAGGCCAAAAAAATGAATACAATTGTAAAAGGGCGCAAGGTGGGACGCAACGATCCGTGTCCGTGCGGAAGCGGTAAGAAATATAAATTCTGCTGCGGCAGATAAAGATTTACCGTAAGCGGTCCAACAAGCTTAAAAAGATTGAAATAGGATAAGGTATGAAAAATTATTTACAAACAGGATGTCTGGTTCTGGGCATCCTGTGCTTTTTATATTATATTGCAATCGGTTTATATGCAGGGTTTCAAACAAGTATTGTGTGGATCTGGCTTGTCGGAGGTGGATTTTGTATGTTTCTCTGGCAGCTGCTCCTTCACCAGGACAGGAATCCGTCAGCAACCGTCCGATTTGTAATCGGGGTAATGGGAGCCTTGGTGGCGGTAGGGATGGTTGTGATTGCAGTATTTGGCAGCCGGATTGTAGGGGCTATGAGTGTAAAACCGGAGTCAGGTCTGGATTACGTCGTTGTGCTTGGCGCACAGGTGCGAGGGAAAGCTCCTTCACGGGCTCTGCGCCGCAGACTGGACCGGGCTGTTGCTTATGCGCAGGAAAATCCGGACACAATATTTGTGCTTTCCGGTGGGCAGGGACCGGACGAAGAGATATCAGAAGCGCAGTGTATGTATCAGTATATGATGCAGAAGGGGATTGCGGCAGAGCGGTTGTTGTTGGAAGATCAGTCTACCAGTACGGAAGAGAACCTTCGTTTTTCTGATGAAAAGTATGAATTAAAGAATAAGAAGGTGGGCGTAGTATCCAATAATTTTCACATTTACCGCGCAGTGAAATTCGCGAGGGCAGCAGGGTATCAGTCTGTTTCTGGTATTCCGGCTTCAGCAGATCTTGGAATGCAGCCGCACAATATTTTGCGGGAAATCTGTGCGCTTCTCGTGGACGCTTTGCACTGAAATTAATACAAAATTTCATTGATATTTTCTTGTCAATTTCTTGACGAGCCCGGAGTTATCTGCTATAATAAACGACAGTTGAAGGTTTTGATTGCTGACGGATTTTGTGGAGCACCACAAGGTAATCAAGATAATAGGGCTTGTCGACCGTCTGGACAGCATTTGAAAAACAAGTGTTGTCTTTTTTATTTATCAGGTCCAACCGTCAGGTGTAAAGAGCAAAAGCAGCAGACAGAAATCTTCATCAACAATTTTATATCTATTTCTTCTATAAAGAAAGTAGAGAAGATACAAGTACGTTAAGTGTCACAAGATGGGAAGGTCTTTTTGTGAACGAAGGAGTTCCTCCGCGTTACAGTATCGCTTCCGCTACTGCGTTAAGATGGATGAAGTGTCCCTTTGCGCAGTTTTAGTGCGGTTATCGGTATGGTAAAAGAAAAGCGGCGGATGGATTTTGCAGAGTCTGTATTTTGCAGAGGTTGCTTCGTTTGGATTCAGACCCTTTTCTGATTGCCTCCGTGAGCCGGGAAAACGGCAAGCCGGCTGGGTGCATGAGATTCATCAGACGCTTGAGGTGCTTTTTTTGTACCTTAACAAAACAGTTCATAAACAATTAAAATATATTTAAGGAGGATTTTACTACAATGGGATTCAAATCTGATATTGAAATCGCACAGGAAACCGTTATGTCTCCGATTACGGAGATCGCAGCAAAGGCTGGCATTGACCCGAAATATCTGGAGCAGTATGGAAATTACAAGGCAAAAATTGACTACAATCTTCTGAAAGATTCTGACAAGCCGAATGGCAAGCTGGTTCTTGTTACCGCGATCAACCCGACACCGGCAGGTGAAGGAAAGACAACTACGACAGTTGGTCTGGCTGACGGACTTCAGAAGCTTGGCAAAAATGTTATGGTAGCTCTTCGTGAGCCGTCTCTCGGACCGGTATTCGGCGTAAAGGGCGGAGCAGCAGGCGGCGGATACGCACAGGTAGTTCCGATGGAAGATATCAACCTTCACTTCACAGGTGACTTCCACGCAATCGGCGCAGCAAACAACCTGCTTGCAGCTATGATTGACAATCATATTTACCAGGGCAATGCGCTGAACATCGACCCGCGTAAGATTACATGGAGAAGATGTGTGGATATGAACGATCGTCAGCTTCGTTTCGTGGTAGACGGACTTGGCGGAAAGACGAACGGTATGCCGAGAGAGGATGGTTATGACATCACTGTAGCATCTGAGATCATGGCAGTACTGTGTCTTGCAAGTGACATTACAGACCTGAAGAACCGTCTTGCACGGATCATCATTGGATATACATATGGCAAGGTTTCCGAGCAGAAGCCGGTAACAGCAGGCGATCTGAATGCACAGGGTGCTATGTGTGCACTGCTGAAGGACGCTCTGAAGCCGAACCTTGTTCAGACTCTGGAGCATGTACCGGCTATCGTACACGGCGGACCGTTCGCAAACATCGCTCACGGATGTAACTCCGTAATCGCTACAAAGATGGCTCTGAAGCTTGGTGATTATGCGATCACAGAGGCAGGCTTTGGTGCAGACCTTGGAGCAGAGAAGTTCCTTGATATCAAGTGCCGTATGGCAGGACTGACACCGAACGCAGTTGTTATCGTTGCTACAGTTCGTGCACTGAAATACAACGGCGGCGTGGCGAAGGCTGATCTGAACAATGAGAACCTGGAAGCACTTGAGAAAGGTCTTCCGAACCTTCTGAAACATGTAAGCAACATCAAGAACGTATACAAACTTCCGTGCGTGGTTGCAATCAATGCATTCCCGACCGATACAAAGGCAGAGCTTGACCTCGTAGAGAGCAAGTGTAGAGAGCTTGGCGTAAACGTTGCACTTTCTGAAGTATGGGCAAAGGGCGGCGAAGGTGGAAAACGCCTTGCAGAAGAAGTAATCCGTCTTGTAGAAGAGCCGAACGACTTTACTTACAGCTATGAGCTGGAAGGAAGCATCGAAGATAAGCTGAATCAGATCGTACAGAAGATCTACGGCGGCAAGAAAGTGGTTCTGACTGCAAATGCACAGAAACAGGCAAAAGAGCTTGAGGCACTTGGCTACGGCAACTGCCCGATCTGTGTGGCAAAGACCCAGTATTCTCTGACAGATGACCAGACAAAACTTGGCGCTCCGACGGACTTTGAAGTTACGGTACGTAACCTGAAGATTTCGGCAGGTGCAGGCTTTATCGTAGCTCTGACCGGAGAAATCATGACAATGCCGGGTCTGCCGAAGGTTCCGGCTGCAGAGAGAATTGATGTAGACGAGACAGGAAAGATTTCCGGACTGTTCTAAATTCTGAAAAGACCATACGTGGATTTGAGAAGATCAGATTCAGATGTGTTGAAATTGTTTTGGCCAAAAGCCGGGCGGCTTGATACGCGCCCGGCTTTCTAACTATATTTTATCAGTCAGCTGACAGTTGCAGGGGTAGAAAAGACGGAAGCGCGGCTGCAAACTGATTGGAACGTGTGCAGGGAGGAAACGATATGTTTAAAAATGAAATAGAAGCAGTAGGCAATACTGCCAGAGGAAAAGTCGGATTATTGGAAAAAAATCCGTTTGGTTATGTTTTGATGTCATTTCTGGCGGGATTATACATAGCATTTGGAAGTATTTTGATGGGAATTGTAGGCGGAAATATGGCAGGGGAGCCGATGCAGAAGCTGATCTGCGGCATTATTTTCTCCGTTGGCCTTTGTCTTGTGACGGTTGCAGGCGCTGAACTTTTCACAGGCAATAATTTTGTAATGGCTGTCGGAAGCCTGACAGGAACTGTTTCCTGGGGAAAAACAATCAAGCTTTGGGTGGTATGCTACATCGGCAACCTCCTCGGTTCTGTTGTAGGCGCGGCTGTTTTTACGGCGACTGGAATTATGAGCAATGAAGCGGTTGGCACGTTCCTGACAAGCACAGCAGCTGCAAAGATGGCGGGAACTCCGCTCAATCTTTTTGCAAAAGCGGTTTTATGTAATGTGCTGGTATGCCTTGCCATCTGGTGCGGTGCAAAACTGAAATCCGAGGGTGCGAAAATCGCGATGAATTTCTGCTGCGTTGCTACCTTTGTAGCCTGTGGTTTTGAACACAGCATTGCAAACATGACTTTTATGTCCATCGGCCTTATGAACCCGCATGACGCTGCTGTGAATTTTGGAGGATTTTTCTATAATCTTGGTATTGTTACGCTTGGAAATATGATTGGCGGTATTCTGTTAGTGGCAGTTCCGTACTATCTGATTTCAAAAGATAAATAACATAGAAAAGAAACATAACATAGAAAAGAAACATAACATAGAAAAGATAAAAAACAGGAGGTGCTGCAAGGCCTCCTGTTTTGTTATACAGACCCATTTGTTGAACTGTTGGAGAAATGCCCCTACGGGGAACCGTTACAGTCCGCGTGTGCGATATTTGCTGCATTGCAAGTTTGGTTCCAAATTCACTTACTGCGACGTATTTGTTTCGTCAGATTGTGCAAGGCGCAGTGCGTCACTGATGGCAGAGAGAAGGAGCTGGGAGGTATAGCGGTTTTCCTGCGGACTTGTAATTCCCTCCAGGCTCTGCTTTTCCAGAATCTGAGATGCAATGTGATCCAGTGAAGGCGATACAAGAGGATAGGCAGCAGCCGTTGTTTCACTTAAATTTACAAGGCGGATGCTGTTGATGTGGTTCTGATCCACGGTAACTTCCACTTCAGCGGCAGAATTCCCCAGTGTGACTGGTGTTGTGTAAATGCCGGGGCGATAAGAGAGACGGTCTGAGGATTCCCCGGACGTGTTTTCAGTACTTGGCGCACTTTGGTTTTCCGTCTGTAGGCCTGTGGATGCACTCTCTTTTTTCGCTTTTCCGGAAAACATCAGAAACAGGCAGACAGCCAGCAGGATGACGAGGAAAAGCAGCATCAGGGTGTAAATGACTTCGCGTAGTTTGAGGACAATGATTTTAGGCTTGGAACTCATGGTTTACTCCGATAAAAAATTTTATAGTTAATATATCTTATTTTGTGTGGTCAGGCATTATGCCTGTTACTGTTTTGTTTTGAGATTTAACTAGTATTTGCAAAGTTTTCCTGTTCGTGGTATGATTTCAAAAATGAATTTACCAGGTATAAAAGTAAGCTTTGATTTGGAGGGCATTTCAATGGATTATTTGATTACGACTGACAATATGGCGGATTTCCCAAAGGAGTATATTGCGGAGCACGATCTGCGTACGATGTCGCTTACGTATTTGCTGGATGGCAAGACGTATGATGCAGAGAATTCGCTTTCTTCTCAGGAGTTCTATAAAAAGATGCGGGAAGGGTGCATGCCGACAACCTCTCAGATTAATCCGGAGGAGGCGAAGGAAAAACTCGTAGAATTTTTGCAGTTGCACAAACAGATTATTCACATTGCATTTTCCGGAGGCTTAAGCGGTACTTATAACAGTGTGCGGCTGGCGGCGGAGGAGCTGATGGAAGAGCGTCCGGATTGCCGGATTACGGTAATTGATTCGCTGGCGGCGTCTATGGGTGAGGGACTCCTGGTACACAAAGCGCTCGAAAAGCAGGCAGAGGGCCTTTCTTATGAGGAGATGGTAGCGTGGCTGGAGGAGAATAAGATGCATGTGTGTCACTATTTTACGGTAGATGATCTGTTTCATCTCTACCGTGGAGGCCGCGTTTCAAAAACGGCGGCTGTCCTTGGCACACTCGTCAATATTAAGCCGGTATTGCATGTCGATGGCGAGGGACATTTGATTCCACTTTCCAAGGTACGTGGCCGAAGGAAGTCGCTGAATGCGCTTGTGGACAGCATGGAACAGAAAATGGGAAGTTTCCGGGAACAGAATGATATCGTCTTTATCAGTCATGGGGACTGCTATGAGGACGCAGTGTATGTAAAGGAGCAGGTGCAGAAACGATTTGGTGTTGACCAGTTCCTGATCAGCCCGATAGGCCCTACCATTGGCGCGCATTCCGGTCCGGGAACAGTGGCACTGTTTTTTATGGGCGATGCAAGGTGACGGATGTTTGCAGGAGGCAGGGGATAAAAATGAGAAAAAAATTGACGGCGATCGCCTTGGCTGTATTTATGGCAGTAGTACCTGTGGGAAGCGCTACGGCAGGCGAAGTGACGTTGGATGGAAACGCGTATGAAGAAATGCAGGCTGCGCCGGAGGAAAACGAACCTTCAGAAGCAGGGCAGGATACCGAGCTGATAAGCGATAGCGCCTGGGATTATGACGCAGCTGTGGAAATGGAAGAAGATACACTGCCAGACGAATTGTTTGTGGAACCGGGCGATGAAGAATCTGTGCTGGAGGAAGACAGCGCGATTGTGCAGCCAGAAGGAGATCCGTCTGAGCCAGAAGGAACTGATGGTTTTACACAGCCGGAAGAGGAGAGAGCTGAGCAGTCAGACGATGGAACTGAAATTGGCCCGGAAGGGATACTTGTAGATGATTTTTTGGTAGCTGCCGAAGCGATAGACCCCAATCAGGAAGGGCTTACGGAGGAAGTGGCGCCGGAGCTTTTAGGAAATATTGTTGAGCAGCTTGCAACGAGTGGGTACGCGTCGGATGCACAGGCGGCCAAAGCCCGTACTTTTTATGCAGGCCAGTATGTAGATTCTTATGGCGGACAGCTTTCTGGGGAAGCAAGGAATGTATATGATGCGATGAAAGGCGCTTATGTGGATGCTAGGGTTGCGGTGAGTGACGATTCAAAGCTTGTGATTACATTTGCGGAGCAGTTCCCGATTGCGAATGCAACAGAGCTGGCGAAGGCTCAGGAAAGTGTACGTCGTATTATGCAGTCAGCGTTTGATGCATTTATGTATGACTATCCGGAGGTATTCTGGATGGATGCACCTATGTTTCTTTATAATTTTTCAAGTATGAATTATCCAAGTGTGGTGACAGGAATTACATTGTCTCCGCGCATGATTTATACAGGTGCAGGCATGGAGGTTGCGGCGTTTGATCAAGCGGTGAAAGCAGCATATCAAGCGGCAATACAAGGGCGGGATGTTTCTACAGCCAGTGGAAAAGTGAAAGCGATTCATGATTATTTGTGTAATCTTCTGATTTACGATGAAGGGACAACTGCGCTGGCAAAGGCATATGCGCATTCAGCTGCGGGCGTTTTTCTTTCTCCCACAAAGCGGGTTGTTTGCGAAGGGTATGCCAAAGCATTTAAACTTCTTTGTCAGGAGGCCGGATTAGAGAGTGCCTTGGTTGTTGGAAATGCGGGTGGCGCTCATATGTGGAATTATGTCAAAATGGATGACGGAAAATGGTATGTGATAGATGCTACATGGGATGACAATAGCAGCAACACACCAAGTACCGTTTATTGTCTGACAGGCGCATCATCCCGTGGAATGAGTGGATATACAATTGAGGCAGAACGAACAATTTATACTAATTTTTCGGGTAGTTTTTATACACAAAACTTTGCTGCGCCTATACTTAGAAGGGTTGGATATGAAAGTGGGGCTGAAGATTCCCATTATCATACATGGACCATACAGCGTCAAAATGCAACCTGTGCAAATTATGGAACAGAGTATGTGAATTGTTCTGCGTGTAATGAGAAAACGTTACAAGTTTTAGAGTTGATTAATCATAGGTTTACAAATTACGTATCAGATAAAAACGCCGGATGGAATCGCGATGGTACCATGACCGCTTTCTGTGAGAACGGCTGCGGCACGAAAAACACAGTAAATGATCCGGGGAGCGCCCGGATTCCGACGATAAAAGTCAACGTAACGAGCCTTACTCTGAAAAAAGGTCAGTCGACATCGGCTGTGAAGATTTCTGGGCTTGCAAAGGGCGACAAGATCAAAAGTTGGAAATCAGATAACACGAAAATCGTAAAAGTAAACAGTAAGGGAAAAATTACAGCTCAGAAAAAGACAGGTAATGCAACGGTAACAGTGACGCTGGCGTCCGGTCTGAAAAAGAGTATTACCGTGAAGGTGCAGTCAGGCGCGGTAAGGACTACAAAGATTACGGGAGTTCCGAAAACGTTAAAGCTTTCGCTTGGCAAAAAGAAAGCGCTGGCGCCTGTGATCAGTCCGATTACAAGCCAGGAGAAGGTTACGTACGCTTCTTCTAATAAAAAAGTAGCGTCGGTTAGTTCTAAGGGTGTAATTACGGCAAAAGGGTCCGGAAAAGCTAAAATAACGGTAAAATCGGGAAGTAAAAAGGCGGTAATGACCGTTACAGTGCCGAAAATGGCGCCCAAGAAAATTACAAATATTGCTGGATCGGTTACACTGAAGCGCGGAAAATCCAAGACACTGAATCCAAAATTGTCTCCATCCGGAAGCCAGGCTAAAATAACGTTTATTTCGTCGAATAAATCCGTAGCTTCCGTTTCATCCAAAGGAAAAATTACGGCAAAGAAAAAAGGCAAAGCAGTGATTACGGTAAAAGCAGGCAATGTCTCTGTAAAATGTAAGGTAACTGTTAAATAAAGTGTTCTTCTTTTTCTGTCATTTATTCCTGTAAGATTGGTATAAAAGCAATAAAAGCGTATATACTTATTACCATAACGGTCATACAAAGACAACCTCTGTTTTGACCGCCAGTTACAGGAATAAATGAAAAGGAGAACAGAATAATTATGAAACGTTGGAGAAAGTACGCATTATGTCTGGCCTGTGTGTGCTGTATGGCGCTTCTTGCAGGCTGCGGTAACGACAAAAACGACACAGTGGATGAAAATGCTACAATGACAGAGAATGGCAAAAATGATATGAATGGCAACAATGACAAGAATGATAAAAACGATAATGACAAAAACGGTACAGGAACTGTCGCTACTGAGAACAATGCAGAGACGGGCGCAGGCGGTACTGTGAACGGTGTAGACAATTCTCAGACAGATCGAGATGCACTGGATGATGATGAGACAGACAATAATACGGACAATAACGTAAACAGCGTGACAGACGAAAATGCATTAGAGAATGGCACCAATGTAAATGATACTGACACAGACGACAATACAAACAGAACAAGGACGGATGTGGGGACAGGCCTTGGCGATGCGGGCCGTGACATTGTAAATGGCGTAGGTGATGCTGGAAAAGATCTGATTAACGGTGTGGAAAATGCTGGCGATGCATTGACCGGAAATACAGAAAGATAAACACGTACTACATGCGTAAAAAACAGAAAACAAAGATAGCTTCTGCCGCACCGGAAACGGATTGCGGCAGAATTTTTCCGGTTTTCCCTGTTGGTTGAAGCGTGACAGATCTGGGAAAATTTTCAAATACATAAGGAAAGGACATGGAATATATGAGATTTCGACCATGTATCGATATACATAATGGAAAAGTAAAGCAGATTGTGGGTGGAAGCCTGCAGGATGCAGGTGATATGGCCAAGGAAAATTTTGTATCGGAGCAGGATGCCGAGTTTTATGCCCGGTTTTACCAAAGAGAAGGTCTTACAGGGGGACATGTGATTTTGCTGAATCCTTCTGCGTCGCCATATTATGAAGATACGAAAGAGCAGGCTTTACGTGCACTGGCGGCATATCCGGGAGGTCTGCAGGTAGGCGGAGGCATTCAGGAAGGAAATGCGGCGCAGTTTTTAGACGCGGGAGCTTCGCATGTGATTGTAACTTCATATGTGTTTCGGGAAGGACAGATTCATTATGGCAATCTGCAACGTCTGGTACGTGAGGTAGGGAAAAAACATCTCGTGCTTGATTTGAGCTGCCGGAAAAAGGACGATGATTATTATATTGTTACAGACCGTTGGCAGAAGTTTACGGATGTACGTCTGAATCAACAGGTCCTCGATGAATTGTCCGGGTACTGTGATGAATTTCTGATTCATGCAGCTGATGTGGAAGGGAAGGCAGAGGGGATTGAAAAACCATTGGCAGAGCTTTTAGGAACCTGGGGTAAGAAGCCAATAACTTATGCGGGGGGCGTTGGAAGCTATGCAGACCTTTGCTTGTTAAAACGGCTTGGAAGGGGATGTGTCGATGTGACGGTCGGAAGCGCACTGGATTTGTTTGGAGGGCATTTGTCTTATCGCAAAGTGCTTGAATTTTGTGAAAATTGAATAAAAAAATATAAAAAAACCGAAAAAATTAATAAAAATGTATTTTTGGTTGAAAAAAATGGATAGTGTGGTATAATGTACTCATGTAATGACGGAATTAGGAAAAGTAGTGACGAAATTACGAATCTGTAGCAAAGGAGTTGGATAGAATGAAATTTACGATCAGTGGGAAAAATATCGAGGTAACAGACGGTTTGAAATCCGCCATTCGGGATAAACTTGGAAAGCTGGAGCGGTATTTTACTCCGGATACAGAGATTATCGTGACTTTGAGTGTTGAGAAAGAACGTCAGAAGATTGAGGTAACCATTCCGGTCAAAGGTAATATTATCCGTTCAGAGCAGGTCAGCAATGATATGTATGTTTCCATTGACTTGGTTGAGGAGGTAATTGAGCGTCAGCTTCGCAAATACAAAGAGAAGATAGTTGATAAAAATCAGGAGAGTAGTAATTTCCGGAAAGAATTTATTGAAAAGGAGAGCGATCCGTTAGACGAAGTCAGAATTATCCGCACAAAGCATTTTGGCATGAAACCAATGTATCCGGAAGATGCCTGTGTTCAGATGGAACTGCTTGGCCATACATTTTTTGTATTTTGCAATGCTGAGACAGAAGAGGTCAATGTCGTTTATAAACGCAAAGGCGGCACGTATGGGTTGATTGAACCAGAGTACAGCTAGATGGCGGGGCGTAAGTGAAACAGAACGGCGATATTTGAAATTTGAACAAATTGTAAACAGAATATGAGGATAGGAAAAAGGCCGCTGCATTGGTGCAGCGGCTGTTTTATGCAGTTTTTCCGTTGCACGGAACAGGATGAGCGGTACGGAGAGAAAAAATGAATTTTTCGCCCACCGTATGTTCATAAAAACGGGAATGCGTTCATAAAAAATTTAATTGTGTTAATGCCTCGGAAGTGATACAATAAAAAGCAAATTATTGTTGAAATGGAGATACAAAATGAAGATAGTAGAAAAAATCTTTGGAACCCACAGTCAGCGTGAGCTGAAGATGATCATGCCAATTGTGGACAAGATAGAAAGTCTCCGGCCTACGATGCAGGCGCTTACGGATGAGGAACTGAGAGCCAAGACAAAAGAGTATAAAGAGCGCTATGCAAATGGTGAGACGTTGGACGACCTTCTCCCTGAGGCATTTGCTACTGTACGCGAAGCGGGAAAGCGCGTGCTGAACATGGAGCATTACCGGGTACAGCTGATTGGTGGAATCATTCTTCACCAGGGACGTATTGCAGAGATGCGTACCGGTGAAGGTAAGACGCTTGTATCTACGCTTCCGGCTTATCTGAATGCGTTGACCGGTGAAGGCGTGCATATCGTTACGGTTAACGATTATCTGGCACACCGTGATGCTGAGTGGATGGGACAGGTGCATGAGTTCCTTGGACTGAAGGTCGGCGTAGTACTCAATTCGATGAACAACGATGAGCGAAGAGAGCAGTATGCCTGCGATATTACTTATATTACAAACAATGAGCTCGGTTTTGATTATCTGCGTGATAACATGGTTATTTACAAAGAGCAGCTTGTTCAGAGAGATCTTGTCTATGCGATCATTGATGAGGTTGACTCTGTTTTGATTGACGAGGCCCGTACACCGCTTATTATTTCCGGTCAGTCCGGAAAATCTACAAAGCTGTACGAGGTGTGCGATATTCTGGCACGTCAGCTTCAGCGCGGTGAAGCAAGCGGCGAGGTTACCAAGATGACTGCGCTGATGGGCGAGGAGATTACAGAGACCGGTGATTTTATTGTCAATGAGAAGGACAAGATTGTTACACTGACCGAGCAGGGTGTTCATAAGGTAGAGAAATTCTTCCAGATTGAAAACTTCTCAGATGCAGAAAACCTGGAAATTCAGCACAATGTGGATCTGGCTCTTCGGGCGCACAATTTGATGTTCCGCGATCAGGATTATGTGGTAAAAGACGATGAAGTTATGATCGTCGATGAATTTACGGGACGTATTATGCCGGGCCGCCGGTATTCGGACGGTCTGCATCAGGCGATCGAGGCAAAAGAGCACGTAAAAGTAAAACGCGAGAGCAAGACGCTGGCGACGATTACATTCCAGAATTTCTTTAATAAGTACAAAAAGAAATCTGGTATGACCGGTACGGCACTTACCGAGGAGAAGGAGTTCCGCGATATTTACGGTATGGACGTTGTTGAGATTCCGACGAACCGTCCGGTGCAGCGTATCGACTTGAATGACGCCGTTTATATGACGAAAAAAGAGAAGTACCGTGCCGTTGTAGAGGCAGTCAAAGAGGCGCATGCCAAAGGACAGCCGGTGCTGGTTGGTACGATTACGATCGAAGTGTCGGAGCTGCTTTCCACGCTTTTGAAGCGGGAGGGGATTCAGCATAAGGTTTTGAATGCGAAGTTCCATGAGCTGGAGGCTGAGATTGTAGCTGACGCTGGTATTCATGGCGCAGTTACGATCGCAACGAACATGGCCGGTCGTGGTACGGATATTAAGCTGGACGAGGAATCAAGGAAGGCCGGAGGGCTTAAAATTATCGGTACGGAACGTCATGAGTCACGCCGAATTGACAATCAGTTGCGTGGTCGTTCCGGTCGTCAGGGAGATCCTGGTGAGTCCAGATTTTATATTTCGCTTGAGGACGATCTGATGCGTCTGTTCGGTTCTGAGAAGATGATGAAGGTGTTCCAGTCTCTAGGCGTGCAGGAAGGTGAGCAGATTGAGCACAAGATGCTTTCCAATGCAATCGAAAAGGCACAGATGAAGATTGAGAGCAACAACTTTGGTATCCGTAAGAATCTTCTTGAGTACGATCAGGTAAACAACGAGCAGAGAGAAATCATCTATGCGGAGCGTCGCCGTGTGCTGGATGGCGAGAGTATGCGCGATTCTATTATTAAGATGATTATGGATATTTCCGATAATGTTGTGGATCTGTGTTTTGGTGAGACGACGGATCGTGATGAATGGGATTTGCAGGAGCTGAATTCTGTTCTGTTGCAGACGATTCCGCTTAAACCGATCACAGCGGAAGCAATTCAGGATATTTCCAATAAGAGTGAATTAAAGCAGATGATCAAAGAGCAGGCTGTAAAGCTCTATGAATTAAAAGAAACGGAGTTCCCGGAGCAGGAGCAGATTCGTGAGCTGGAGCGCGTGATTCTTCTGAAAGTGATTGACCGGAAATGGATGGATCATATTGACGATATGGATCAGCTTCGTCAGGGAATCGGCCTTCAGGCGTATGGTCAGAAAGACCCGCTTGTAGAGTATAAAATGAGCGCTTACGAGATGTTTGATTCAATGACATCTGCAATTCAGGAAGATACAGTTCGCCTGCTGTTCCATGTAAAGGTAGAGCAGAAGGTAGAGCGTGAAGAGGTTGCGAAGGTGACTGGAACGAATAAGGATGATTCCGGCCCACGCGCACCGAAAAAGCGTGCTGCGGACAAGGTTTATCCGAATGATCCGTGTCCATGCGGCAGCGGAAAGAAATACAAACAGTGCTGTGGACGCAAGGCGTAAAAGACGGATTAAGGTTCCGGACAGAAAGCTGCAGGCAGTCTGTCCGGAATGATATAAAAAAGATTGAAAGAGGGTGAAACTGTGGTTGAGCTTGACCAGTTTAAAGTTCTTTTGAACAGCTATACGAAACCATTAGTGGAAGTGAGGGATTCACTTTGACCTGGTAAATAAGACACAGCGTGTTCAGGAGTTGGAGCGTCGTATGGAAGAGCCGGATTTCTGGGATAATCCCGAAAAATCTCAGGAGTCTATGAAGACGCTGAAGTCCCTGAAGGACGATATCGAAACTTACCGGAAGTTAGAGAATCAGTACGAAGAAATCGAAATGCTCATAGAGATGGGCTATGAGGAAAATGACCCTGAGGTGATACCGGAGATTGAAGAGACGCTGCAAAGTTTTCAGGAAACACTGGAAGATATCAGGATTAAGACGCTTCTTTCCGGTGAATACGATGAAACAAACGCAATCGTGACGCTGCACGCAGGAGCCGGAGGAACGGAGTCCTGTGATTGGGCTTCTATGTTGTACCGGATGTATACGCGCTGGGCAGACAAAAAAGGGTATCAGGTCGAAGTTCTGGATTATCTGGATGGCGACGAGGCAGGGATTAAGGCCGTTACATTCCAGGTGAACGGGCCAAAGGCATACGGGTATCTGAAATCAGAGAAAGGCGTGCACCGTCTGGTCCGGATTTCTCCGTTCAATGCAGCAGGAAAACGTCAGACCTCCTTTGTGAGCTGTGACGTAATGCCGGATATTGAGGAGGATGTTGATGTGGAGGTCAATGCAGATGATCTGCGGATAGACACGTATCGTTCGAGCGGAGCCGGCGGACAGCACATCAATAAAACTTCATCGGCAATTCGTATCACTCATTTGCCGACCGGTATTGTGGTACAATGCCAGAATGAGCGTTCTCAGCATCAGAATAAGGACAAAGCGATGCAGATGCTGAAGGCAAAACTGTATCTTCTGAAACAGCAGGAAAATGCAGAGAAGGCGTCAGATATCCGTGGCGAAGTGAAGGAGATCGGGTGGGGAAATCAGATCCGTTCTTATGTTATGCAGCCGTATAAGCTTGTCAAAGATCTGCGTACCGGTGCAGAGTCCGGAAATGTAGACGCGGTTATGGATGGAAGTATTGACCATTTTATTAATGCTTATCTGAAATGGCTCTCACTTGGCGGGAAAAAGGACGAAGAAGAATAAAAGACATGGAGCTGCTTCGAATGATAACTTTTGCAGCAGCTCCAGAGATTTTATGAAAAAACAAAAACAAATTCGGACAAAAATTTTTGAAATAGCTGTTGACAAAATGAAAATACAGGTATATAATTAACAACGCTGAAGAAAACATAAAATGTGTGCGCTTAGCTCAGCTGGATAGAGCGTTTGGCTACGGACCAAAAGGTCGGGGGTTCGAATCCTCTAGCGCACGGTATCTGGAAAGGCTGGAAATCGAAAGGTTTCCGGTCTTTTTGTATATCTACCTATTTTGAACATTGGCAATAAGCGTTTTGCAGGATGCATTTATAAATTTTGTATGAAATAAAGGCATTTTTTGTGACGGAGAGCAAAAATAAATAGAATATTAAAAAAATCTTTACGCCAGGAAAGCTTCATGATAAAGTAATAGAATAAAATTGCAAAGGAGAATGAAACGTATGGGTGGATTTTTCGGAGTTGCCTCCAAGAATAATTGTATACTGGAATTATTTTATGGTATTGATTATCATTCACATCTGGGGACAAGACGCGGTGGTATGGCTGTTTGCGGAGAACGGGGATTTCAGAGGGCGATTCATAATATTGAAAATTCTCCGTTTCGTACGAAGTTTGAGCGTGATGTGGAGGAGATGGAGGGGAATCTCGGGATCGGATGCATTTCTGATTATGAGCCGCAACCTCTCCTGATTCAGTCTCATCTGGGAAGCTTTGCGATTACAACGGTTGGAAAGATCAACAATATGGACGAGCTTTTGAAGCTTGTATATGAAAACGGAAATACACATTTTCAGGAGATGAGCAGCGGACAGGTCAATGCGACCGAGCTGGTTGCTGCACTGATCTGTAAGAAAGAGAGTATTGTAGAAGGGATTCGGTATGTGCAGGAACTGGTGGATGGTTCTATGACGCTGTTGCTGATGACGAAGAAGGGGCTGTACGCGGCAAGAGACCGCTATGGAAGAACGCCGCTCGTCATTGGGCATAAAGAAGATGCATACTGTGTCGCGTTTGAGAGTTTTTCTTATATCAATTTGGGCTACGACGATTACCGGGAACTTGGGCCGGGGGAGATTGTCTTTATTGATCCGGATGGCGTAAAGACACTTGTCGAACCGGGAAAAGAGATGCGTATTTGTTCCTTTTTGTGGGTTTATTACGGTTATCCGACCTCTGCGTATGAGGGTGTTAATGTAGAGGAGATGCGCTATAAGTGTGGTGCGATGCTGGCAAAGCGCGACAAAGGCCAGGTGTCGCCCGATGTTGTGGCGGGAGTTCCGGATTCCGGTATCGCACATGCAATCGGGTATGCAAATGAGTCAGGGATTCCGTATGCAAGACCTTTCATCAAGTATACACCGACGTGGCCACGTTCCTTTATGCCGACGCAGCAGAGCCAGAGAAATCTGATTGCAAAAATGAAACTGATTCCGGTGAAAGCTCTGATACAGAACAAAAAACTCCTTTTGATTGATGATTCCATTGTACGCGGCACGCAGCTGCGTGAAACGACAGAATTTTTATATGCCAGTGGAGCGAAGGAAGTACATGTGCGTCCTGCCTGCCCGCCGCTTCTGTATGGATGCAAATATCTGAATTTCTCCCGTTCAAAATCAGAGCTGGATTTGATTACAAGAAGAGTGATACGAGAACGTGAGGGGGAACATGTATCACAGGAGGTTTTGGATGATTATGCGAATCCGTGCAGCAAACGTTATGAGGCGATGCTTGAGGCTGTAAGGAAGGAGCAGAATTTTACAACGCTTCGATATCATCGGCTGGATGATTTAAGGGAAGCAATTAATATTTCACCGTGTAAGCTTTGTACTTATTGTTTTAACGGAAAAGAGTGATTTACAGATGATAAAAATTGTTTTATGGGATGTGGACGGGACATTGCTTGATTTTTCAAAATCGGAGCAAAACGGGATTCGGCTGTGCCTGGAAGAGATTGGATTTCATGACTGTACAGAGGCGATGCTGAAGCATTATGAGGAGATTAACCGGGTTTACTGGGAAGCTTTGGAGCGGGGAGAATTGTCGAAAAGAGAAGTTCTTCTTGGCCGCTTTGAAACATTTTTCCGGGAAGAAGGGATTGCCTGTCCGGATATTCCGGCTTTTAATGATTCATATCAGGAAAAGCTCGGCGAATATTTTTTTGAAAATGAAAATTCTGTGCAGCTGTGCCGGAAGCTTCATGGACGTGTGGCACAGTATGCGGTGACAAATGGTACAGTCGAGGCACAGAGAAGCAAATTGAAAGGCTCCCGGCTTGGGGAATTACTGGACGGTGTTTTCATCTCTGACGAGATCGGTGTGGAAAAGCCGCAGATCGGTTTTTTTGAACATGTATTTTCTGTAATTGGTCCGGTAGACCGCAGAGAGGTTCTGATTGTCGGTGATTCGCTGACCAGCGACATGCGGGGCGGAAATAATGCGGGAATTTTGTGTTGCTGGTATAATCCGCATCACAAAAAGAATACGGCGAATGTGCGTCTTGACTATGAGATCAGCCATTTGTGGGATGTGGAAAAGCTGCTTGAAAGCGGAGGAGAACAATGACAAAAGAGGAATTGGCTCTGGAAATAATCGAGCGTCTGAAAAAAGAGTATCCGGATGCCGGATGTACACTGGATTACGATCATGCATGGAAGCTTTTAGTAAGTGTACGTCTGGCGGCGCAGTGCACCGATGCACGTGTGAATGTAGTGGTGGAAAAGCTATATGAGAAATATCCGGATGTGGAAGCGCTGGCAAGTGCCGAGCCGGAGGAAATAGAAGCGATCGTAAGGCCATGTGGACTTGGGAAAAGCAAGGCACGAGATATCAGTGCGTGTATGCGGATTTTAAAGGATCAGTACGATGGAAAAGTGCCGGAGGATTTTGACGCACTCTTGAAATTACCGGGTGTGGGCCGCAAGAGCGCTAATCTCATCATGGGCGATGTATTCGGAAAGCCTGCCATTGTGACTGATACGCACTGCATTCGCCTGACGAACCGTATGGGACTCGTAGATGGGATAAAGGAGCCTAAAAAGGTGGAAATGGCGCTGTGGAAAATTATTCCGCCGGAGGAGGGCAGCGATTTTTGCCATCGGCTGGTGTATCATGGACGCGATGTCTGTACAGCACGGACAAAGCCATACTGTGACCGCTGTGTGTTGGCTGACATTTGTGCAAAGAATGGTGTTGCAGATGCCTGAAATTGTCGGCACACCGGAAAAATGAGCGCGAGGTTTTTGCCGTATCAATAGGGAAATGTATATTCTGGTATAAAACGGGCCAAACTAGGTAGAACGTATTTCCAAGCTTTTTAATATTGACAGAGGGGTATTGGAAAGCGTGATACAAATGCATGAAAATGCAAAGGAGGCACGAATTTTATGGAAGAAGTGACGAGAAAACTTTTGGAAGAATGTAGCCAGGGCTGTAAAATGGCAGTGGGGAGTATGAACCAGATCTGTCAGCATGTAACTGGAGGCCGGTTGGAGGATGTGATTCTGGACTACCGGGAAAAGCATGAGGAGATCGGGAAAAAAGCAGACGAACTTCTTGAGACAGGCGGTGTGGCAGTAAAAGCTCCGGGAGCGGCAGCAACGGCTTATTCTTGGCTGTCTACGGAAATGAAAATGAGACTTAATGATGATAACAGCAGGATTTCTCAGATTTTGATGGATGGCTGTAATATGGGAATTCAGAATATCAGCGGCGCAATGAATCAGTACGGAGGAGCATCTGCAGACAGCAAAAAAATTGCAAGAGAGCTGGTTCAGACAGAAGAAGCTTTTATGAAAGATTTAAAGGAATTTTTGTAAGCGGAAGGTTTCTAAGGGAAGGGATTTGTATACAGAGATACTGTATTTATATGCATTGGAAACAAGAATAGGATGTCGAATAAATTTGCAAAATGATGAAAATGGGCGGAAAGGAAAAGTTCCTTACGCCCATTTTGCATGTTTTTCAGAGGACAGCCTTTGCCATATTCAATAAAATATCAGAATCAACTTTTTTCAGGCTCCGCTTGCAGGAACTTTGGCTGAATTGCTGGTGTAATGTGGCTCTTCTTTGTTGCTTGTCTGTGCGCGGTCCGGAGCACAATTGAGGCAAAATTGATACATTTTTTCGTAAGCTTCAAGTTCTGCTTCGGAGGATGGAAGAGCTGGAATGAGACCAGTGCAGTCCATGGAAGAACAGATACTTTTGGAAAAGCAGGAATCAGAGAAGTTTAAATCTTCAGCTGATTTTTTTGTTTTGTCGGATTTATCAGGCATAGGGGCTCCTTTCAGTTCGTAACAAAATTTTGAGTAAAACAACCTCTGTTATCAGTGTGAACAATTGTTTGAAACATATTCTTTGAAAAAAATAGGAATTAAATGTTGCATATTGGCAGGGGACGTGATAATATAATATCACATAATATATATAATTAAAAGGAGCGGTTTTTTGTTCAGCAAAGTGAGATCAGCAGCGATTTGTGGGATTGAAAGCAGAATTGTTTCGGTTGAGGTAGATGTAGCAAATGGTCTTCCACAGTTTTCGATGGTAGGCTTCTTAAATGCACAGGTGCGGGAGGCGCAGGACCGTGTGCGGACAGCGATCAAAAATTCGGGCTATTCTCTTGCACCGAAAAAAGTGACGGTAAATCTGGCTCCGGCGGATATTCGAAAGTCAGGGCCGGGGTTTGACCTGCCGATCGCAGTTGCGGTTATGGCTTCGTACGGTTTTTTTCCAGGGGATATGCTCGAACGTATTTTTCTGGCAGGTGAACTGGGACTGGATGGGAGTATTCGAGGTATATGCGGAGTGCTGGGGATGGTACTGGAGGCGCGGCGGGCGGGCTGCGAGAGCTGTATTATTCCGGAAGCAAATGTCAGAGAGGGAGCGGTGATTCAGGGAATACAGGTCTTTGGCGCCGGCCATTTAAAAGAAGTAGTAGAACACTTTATCTCGTGTCGCAAATTGCATATAGCTTCTATTAATATAGAAGAAATGTTTTCAGAAATGCCTGTTCGTACCATGCCTGATTTCGCAGATATCAAAGGGCAGCATACTGTAAAGCGGGCTGCTGAGATTGCGGCAGCGGGGATGCACAATCTTTTGATCAGCGGGACACCGGGCTCAGGAAAGACAATGATTGCAAGTCGGATTCCAGGGATATTGCCGTTGATGGACATCGAAGAGTCTCTGGAGGTATCAAAGATACACAGCGTAGCGGGTCTGCTTCCATCTACCGGGATTTTGCGTGAACGGCCTTTTCGGATGCCGCACCACACGGTGTCGCCTGTTGCACTGACAGGAGGAGGGGGTGTGCCGCGTCCGGGAGAGATCAGTCTGGCACACAGAGGGGTATTGTATTTGGATGAGCTTCCGGAATTTCAAAAAGAGGCGCTGGAGATCCTGCGTCAGCCGCTTGAGGAGGGCGAAATAAGGATTTCCAGAAACAGCGGCCAGTATGTATTTCCAGCTGATTTTATGCTTGTGGCATCCCGAAATCCCTGTAAATGCGGGTATTATCCGGATCGGACCAGATGTCATTGCCATGAGCATGAAGTGATGAGGTATCTGCATAAGATCAGTCGTCCTTTGCTGGATCGGATTGATCTTCATGCAGAGGCAGAGCAGGTACAGTATGAAGAATTAGTTCAGGAGAGCGGTGAAGAGACAACAGCACAAATCCGGAAGCGGGTTTTGGCAGCGCAAAGTCTGCAAAAGATACGGTATGACGGGAGTCGCTTTCGTTTTAACGCAGAATTGACTGCCGCTGAGCTGGAACATTACTGTCCGATGGAGGATGAGGTAAAAGCGCAGTTGAAACATGTGTACGAGCAGAAGCGTCTGACAGCGCGCTCATATCATAAGGTTATTAAGGTGGCGAGGACAATTGCAGACTTAGAAGGCTGTGAGGTGATCGGGTTGCGCCATCTGGGAGAAGCGGTTTATTACCGGCCAGCGGACGGGCTGCAATAAGATACATGATGTGGATGTTAAGGCGAAAATGGAGAGAAAGGTGGGGTTGAGATCGAGCAGTACTGGGAGTGGTTATGCAGCATTCCGGGAATGTATCGGGGGCAGCTGGAAATGTTGCTGCGCTTTTTTAAGAGTCCTGAGCATATCTGGCATACAGAGGAAAAAGAACTGGATTATTTAAAAGAAAGGGGATGTGTCTGGATTGAAAAGGTCAGCCGTGCGAAAGCAGAGCCTCCGGAGAAAACAGTGCATAGGAATCGGGAACAGGGAATACAATTTATCAGTTGGGAACATACTATGTATCCGAAGAGGCTTCAGGGTTTGGCGGACAGGCCGTATGGACTTTTTTACAAGGGCAGCATCCCGCAGGAGGATAAAAAAGCAGTTGCGGTTGTCGGGGCAAGGATGTGCACGAAACGCGGCAAAGAATGGGCAGAGCTTTTCGCAGAGAAGATTTGTCGGGCCGGCGGCGTGGTGGTCAGTGGTGCAGCTTACGGGATTGATGGAGCAGCACAGTGGGCAGCTTTGCAAAGCAAAGGCCAGAGCTTTGGTATTCTGGGTTGCGGCGTTGATCGATGCTATCCGGCCGGCCATAAAGAGCTTTATATAAGACTACAGCAAAGTGGAGGGCTTATTTCAGAATATCCGCCAGGTACCCCGCCAATGCCACAGAATTTTCCGATGAGGAATCGGATTATCAGTGGACTTGCGGACTTTGTGGTCGTAATAGAAGCACGCAGGAAGAGTGGTTCTTTGATTACAGCGGATTTTGCTGCGGAACAGGGAAAGTACGTGATGGCAGTTCCAGGACGTCCGACGGATGAACTGAGCGAGGGATGCAATGAACTGATAGCACAGGGAGCGGGTGTTGTTTTGTCGGTTGAAAGTCTTATAGAAACTATTTTTTCTGATATTTCATGTTTAAAAAAGAAATTATCCGATGATTTAATACTTGCACCTGCGGAGAAATTAGTGTATAGTAGTCTCGGCTTGTGCGCAAAGAGCCTGTGGGAGCTGGAAGCGTGCACGGTACTTTCTTTATCAGAATTAAGCGGATGTCTGCTGTCTCTGGAGTTGAAAGGCCTGATCAAAGAAACAAAGCGCGGTTATTACGCGCGAAAAGAATGAGGAATGTAGTGTTTTCTGGAGGTAATCGCTATGCCTAAATATCTGGTGATCGTAGAGTCGCCTGCAAAAGTAAAGACAATCAAAAAGTTTCTCGGCTCGAATTATGAGGTTCTTGCATCGAATGGGCATGTCAGGGATTTGCCAAAAAGTAAAATGGGAATTGATATGGAGCATGGCTGCGAGCCAAAATATATTACAATTCGGGGGAAGGGAGATATTCTTGCAACGCTGCGCAAGGCTGAGAAAAAAGCGGACAAGGTGTATCTTGCAACGGACCCTGATCGGGAGGGCGAAGCGATTTCCTGGCATCTGGCAGAGGCATTAAAGTTAGATCCCAAAAAGCAGAAACGTATCACCTTTAATGAGATTACAAAAAGCGCAGTGAAGGAATCTCTCAAACATGCGCGATCAATTGATATGGATTTGGTGGATGCACAGCAGACACGCCGCATTCTGGACCGTATGGTGGGATATCGGATTAGTCCGCTGCTCTGGCAGAAAGTAAAGAGGGGACTAAGTGCCGGCCGTGTGCAGTCTGTTGCGCTTCGGATCATTGGAGACCGGGAGGATGAGATTAATGCATTTATCCCGCAGGAATACTGGAGCTTGGATGTGAAACTTACAGCGCCAGGAGAAAAGAAAAGCCTGACGGCCAAATTCTACGGAAAAGACAAAAAGATGACGATTTCATCACAGGCGGAGCTGGATGAAATTTTGCAGAAGACAAAGAATGCGGAGTATGTGGTAGAAGAGGTACGCAGGAGTGAGCGGACGAAAAAGGCGCCGCTTCCATTTACGACAAGTACATTGCAGCAGGAAGCGGCAAATGTACTGAATTTTTCTACACAGAAAACAATGCGGTTGGCGCAGCAGTTATACGAAGGCGTAGAACTGAAAGGGAGTGGCACGACGGCGCTGATTACTTATCTGCGTACGGACTCTACCAGGATTTCAGAGGAAGCAGATTTGGCTGCAAAAAATTATATTGCCGATCAGTATGGGGATGCGTTTGTGCAACAGAGCAGCCAGTCATCCAAAAGTGATAAGAAAATTCAGGATGCGCACGAGGCAATCCGGCCAACAGATATTACAAGGACGCCATTTAACGTAAAAGATTCTCTGAGCCGTGATCTGTTCCGTCTGTATCAGCTCATTTGGAAACGTTTTACTGCGAGCCGTATGTCTGCGGCGAAATATGAAACAACTTCCGTATATATTGGAGCAGCCGGTTATCGTTTTCATATTGCTGCCTCCAGAGTGGTCTTTGAAGGATTTCGAAGTGTATATACGGGCAGCGATGAGGAAAAAGAGGATGACAATGTTCTGGTCGGAAAGATTGAACCGGGTATGAAGCTTGTTTCGAAAGATATTGAGACGAAACAGCATTTTACACAGCCGCCGGCCCATTATACAGAGGCATCGCTTGTACGGGCGCTTGAGGAACAGGGAATCGGACGGCCCAGTACGTATGCTCCGACCATTACAACAATTATCGCAAGACGTTATGTAGCCAAAGAAAATAAAAATCTTTATATGACAGAGCTTGGAGAAGTTGTCAATTCGATTATGAAAGAGGCATTTCCGAGCATTGTAGATGTGAGCTTTACCGCGAATATGGAGTCGCTGCTGGATTCGATCGGAGAAGGGGCGATTTCCTGGAAAACGGTTGTGGAGAATTTTTACCCTGACCTGGATGAAGCAGTAAAGAAGGCAGAACAGACGCTGGAAAAGGTAAAAATCGAGGATGAAGTTACCGATGTGATCTGTGAAGAATGTGGGCGGAATATGGTCATTAAGTATGGTCCGCACGGCAAGTTCCTTGCATGTCCCGGATTTCCGGATTGCCGTAATACAAAACCTTATCTGGAGAAGATCGGTGTTCCCTGTCCGATGTGCGGCAAAGATCTGGTAATTCGAAAAACAAAAAAGGGAAGGCGTTATTACGGCTGTGAGAATAATCCGGACTGTGAATTTATGTCCTGGCAGCGACCGGTACAGAAAAAGTGTCCGCAGTGTGGCGGCTATATGGTAGAAAAAGGGAATAAAATAGTCTGCGCAGATAAAGCCTGCGGTTATGTTTGTGTGAAAACAGACGAAGAAAAAGGGGTTTCGTGACAGAGGTTAAATAGTAACAAAATATAGAGAAAATACGTTGATTTTCTGAAAACTCTGTGTTATGATATGGAATAATGAAGTGGGAGGATTTTGTGTAAAGGAGGCCCGTAATGAGTGTTCAACTATTGGATAAGACTAGGAAGATCAATCAATTGTTGCATAACAATAATACCAGCAAGGTCGTTTTTAATGACATTTGTAATGTTCTGACAAGCATATTGAATTCCAATGTTCTGGTGATCAGCAGGAAAGGAAAGGTACTGGGAGTAGGGTTGTGCGATGGTGTGGAGGAGATTGGAGAGCTTATCGTTGACAAAGTGGGCGGTTTCATTGATCCGATGCTGAATGAGAGGCTTCTCGGAGTTCTTTCTACAAAAGAAAATGTGAATCTGGAAACTTTGGGTTTTGTGGGAGACAATATCAGAAAGTATCAGGCGATTATTAATCCGATTGATATTGCAGGTGAGCGTCTGGGTACCGTATTTATGTATAAATTTGAATCCCAGTATGAGATCGACGATATCATACTCAGTGAGTATGGGACGACGGTAGTAGGACTCGAGATGATGCGTTCTGTAAACGAGGAGAATGCAGAAGAGAATCGTAAAGTGCAGATTGTAAAATCTGCGATCAGTACACTTTCATTTTCAGAAATGGAAGCGATCGTTCATATTTTTGATGAACTGGATGGTGCAGAGGGAATTCTTGTTGCCAGCAAAATAGCTGACAGAGTAGGCATTACGCGATCTGTTATTGTTAACGCCTTGAGGAAGTTTGAGAGTGCCGGTGTAATTGAATCACGTTCTTCCGGTATGAAGGGAACCTACATTAAAGTACTGAATGATGTAGTGTTTGATGAATTAAATGAAATTAAGAGAGCACGGAATCTGTAGAAGCAGTGAAATGGAAGTGCCGGATGTCTGCCTTTGGGCAGGCATCTTTTTTTATCGTATAGGAAACTTCGTCTCCTATACGATAAAAGCCTCCGGCAGGATGCGCAGCTTCGCGCGCGGAACAAAAGTTGTGCTCTGAAATTTATTGACACGCGAGGTGTGCGAAGCACACTTTTGTTCTTATATAGGAAAACGTATCCTGAAGACATAAGAAAAAAAGAAATAGTGAGAAAAACAAAGAAAAATAAAGAGAATAGAAGATAATATATGAATAATCAAAAATATATAGCTGTAATAGAAGTTGCATTATTTACATATTTTAACTAATATAAGATTGTTCGTTAGCACTCGACTTTAGCGAGTGCTAATAAGTAGAGAAGAAGAGAAATACCATCTAAGGAGGAATTAAATATGAAATTAGTACCGTTGGGCGACAGAGTTGTGTTGAAACAGTTTGAAGCAGAAGAGACAACGAAATCCGGAATCATCCTCACCAGTAAGACACAGGAAAAGCCGCAGGAGGCAGAGGTCGTTGCAGTGGGACCGGGCGGAATGGTAGATGGAAAAGAAGTTACGATGCAGGTAAAGGTTGGCGATAAAGTTATTTATTCGAAGTATGCTGGTAATGAAGTAAAGCTTGGCGAGGAAGAGTTTATTATTGTAAAACAGAATGATATTCTCGCAGTCGTTGAATAACACAGATTGAAAAGAAGAAAACAGGAGGCTGATTATAATGGCAAAGGAAATTAAATTTGGCGCTGATGCAAGAACATCTTTAGAGAATGGTGTAAATAAACTGGCTGATACTGTTCGTGTGACACTTGGACCGAAGGGAAGAAACGTTGTTCTTGACAAGCAGTTTGGTTCACCGCTTATCACAAATGACGGTGTGACGATTGCGAAAGAGATCGAGCTTGAGGATGCTTTTGAAAATATGGGTGCGCAGCTGATCAAAGAAGTTGCATCCAAGACAAATGATGTGGCAGGAGATGGCACAACAACAGCTACCGTTCTGGCACAGGCAATGGTAAACGAAGGTATGAAGAACCTGGCAGCAGGTGCAAATCCGATCGTGCTTCGTAAAGGAATGAAAAAAGCGACGGATGCAGCTGTTGAGGCAATCAAGAATATGAGCAAGAAAGTTACTGGAAAAGAGCAGATTGCACGTGTTGCAGCAGTATCTTCCGGTGATGAGACGGTTGGTGAGCTGGTAGCAAATGCAATGGAGAAGGTTTCTCAGGACGGCGTTATTACGATTGAAGAATCCAAGACCATGCAGACTGAGCTTGATCTGGTAGAAGGTATGCAGTTTGACCGCGGATATATTTCTGCGTATATGGCAACTGATATGGAAAAAATGGAAGCAGTGTTGGATGATCCGCTTATTTTGATTACGGATAAAAAGATCAGCAACATTCAGGAAGTTCTTCCGCTTCTGGAGCAGGTAGTTCAGTCTGGCAAAAAGCTGCTGATTATTGCAGAGGATGTTGAGGGAGAAGCTCTTACGACTCTGATTGTAAATAAGCTGCGCGGTACGTTCCAGGTGGTTGCTGTGAAGGCGCCGGGCTATGGTGACAGAAGAAAAGCAATGCTGGAGGATATCGCAATTCTGACCGGAGGACGTGTGATCTCTGAAGAGGTTGGCCTTGATCTGAAAGAAGCAACTCTGGATATGCTGGGACGTGCAAAATCTGTTAAGGTTCAGAAAGAAAATACAATCATCGTTGACGGACTTGGCGAAAAAGACGCGATCCAGGCCAGAATTACCCAGATCAAAGCAATGATCGAAGAGACAAAGTCTGAATTTGACAAAGAGAAGCTTCAGGAGCGTTTGGCTAAGCTTTCCGGCGGTGTCGCTGTTATTCGTGTCGGCGCTGCGACAGAGACAGAAATGAAGGAAGCAAAGCTTCGTATGGAGGATGCTCTGGCAGCTACGAAGGCAGCCGTAGAAGAGGGAATCATTGCAGGCGGCGGTTCTGCATATATCCATGCTGCAAAAGAAGTTGAAAAGCTTGCAGAAGAGCTGGATGGCGATGAGAGAACGGGTGTGAAGATTATTCTGAAAGCTCTGGAAGCTCCGCTGTATCATATTGCTGCAAATGCAGGACTGGAAGGCGCTGTAATCATCAATAAGGTGCGCGAGTCTGAAGTGGGCACCGGTTTTGACGCATACAAAGAGGAGTACGTTGATATGGTGAAGGCAGGTATTCTTGACCCGGCAAAGGTTACAAGAAGCGCACTGCAAAATGCGACAAGCGTAGCCGCAACACTTCTGACAACCGAGTCTGTAGTGGGAAATATCAAAGAAGATGCTCCGGCAATGCCAGCAGGCAACCCGGGTATGGGAATGATGTAAAACTAGACTGTAAAAATAGATAAAAAATAAAACGGGCGACCTCGTCTGTGAAAAAGGGCTGTTGTACATGGGCAGATTTCATTTGCCGGTAAAATCCGAAAGGGTATTTCCGGCAGGGGAAATGCCTGTTGTGCAGCGGCCCTGTTTGTGTTACAATTTATGTAGTTTACTTTGTGAAAAAATACGGAGGGCCAAAAATGAGTGATTTGTATCGGGAAATACTGGTGAAGCGGGAAATGCCTGCAAGCGCCAGGATTTTAAAGGGAGCATTGATCGGGCTGGTAGTACTCTGCCTGCTTGGGGGAATTATGGTGACGCCGCTTCTTTTGCCTGTGGGGGTTGTTTTGGGCGTTGTATTCTGGATATTTGTGCTTCCGAAGCTGGATGTGGAATACGAATATCTGTATGTGAACGGCGAATTAGATATTGACGCAATCTATTCCCGCCAGAAAAGAAAAAGGATTGCCAGCTATGATATGCAGGAGCTGGAGCTTATGGCGCCGACAAAGTCTCATGCGCTGGACAGTTATGTAAATGGACAGGGGGTAAAAATAAAGGATTTTACTTCCGGACGACCGGACCAGAAGAGCTATACGCTGGTTTTGAACAAAGAAAAGGGCCGCGAGATCATTCAGGTAGAATTTGATGATGTGGTGGTAAATGATATTCGGCGAATCAGTCCGAGAAAGGTAAATCTCTTTTAAATTCTTTTAATCAATGGTTGACATTGAAAAATGAATTTGTTAGAGTAAGTAAATTAAAGCAAGCAAATTACGAAAGACCTTATTCAGAAAGAGAGGAAATGCAATGGGAACAATTATTGGCGAAGGAATTACCTTTGATGATGTGCTGCTCGTACCATCTTATTCAGAGGTGATCCCGAATCAGGTAGATCTCACCACTTTGCTGACTAAGAAGATTCAGCTGAATATTCCGATGATGAGCGCGGGGATGGATACGGTAACGGAGCATCGGATGGCGATTGCAATGGCCAGACAGGGCGGTATCGGTATTATCCATAAAAATATGTCGATTGAACAGCAGGCTGAAGAGGTTGACAAAGTAAAGCGCTCGGAGTACGGTGTTATTACTGATCCATTTTATCTGTCTCCTGAGCATACACTGGCGGACGCCAATGAGCTGATGGGAAAATTCCGGATTTCCGGTGTTCCGATTACAGAAAACGGCAAACTGGTTGGTATTATCACGAACCGTGATCTGTTGTTTGAGGAAGATTTTTCCAAAAAGATTAAGGAATCCATGACAGCCGATGACCTGATCACAGCAAAGGTAGGCGTTACACTTGAGGAAGCAAAGAAAATTTTGGCAAAGTCAAGAAAAGAAAAGCTCCCGATTGTGGATGAAAATTTTAATCTGAAGGGTCTCATTACCATAAAAGATATCGAGAAACAGATCAAATATCCGAATTCAGCGAAGGACGCGCAGGGACGTCTTCTGTGCGGCGCCGCCATCGGAATTACGGCGAACGCTTTGGAGCGGACGGCCGCACTTGTTGATGCACAGGTGGATGTGGTGGTACTGGACAGCGCTCATGGCCATTCAGCGAATGTACTGAACTGTGTACGGATGATTAAAGAGAAGTATCCGGATTTGCAAGTGATTGCGGGAAATGTGGCGACAGGCGAGGCGACAAAGGCCCTGATTGAAGCAGGGGTTGATGCGGTCAAGGTCGGCATCGGGCCGGGTTCTATCTGTACGACGCGTGTCGTTGCGGGTATCGGCGTTCCTCAGATCACGGCTGTTATGGATTGCTATCAGGTGGCAAAAGAGTACGGGATTCCGATCATCGCAGATGGAGGGATCAAGTATTCCGGAGATATGACAAAGGCAATCGCCGCAGGCGCGAATGTCTGCATGATGGGCAGTCTGTTTGCCGGCTGCGACGAGAGTCCGGGAACTTTTGAGCTTTACCAGGGCAGAAAATATAAAGTGTATCGCGGTATGGGCTCCATTGCAGCGATGGAAAACGGCAGCAAAGACCGCTATTTCCAGACAAACGCGAAGAAACTTGTTCCGGAGGGCGTGGAAGGCCGCGTGGCTTACAAAGGAAGCGTGGAGGATACGGTATTCCAGCTTCTGGGCGGTTTGAGATCCGGTATGGGATATTGCGGAACACCGACTGTTGAATCGCTGAAGGAGAACGGAAGATTTGTGAAGATTTCCGCGGCTTCGTTAAAGGAGTCACATCCACATGACATCCATATTACGAAGGAAGCTCCGAACTACAGTGTAGAGCAGTAAGACGTATAAGAAAGCGAGATGAGAGCTGTTGCACGAGAGGCGTTATATGAAAGCGTGCAGCGGCTCTTTTGTTATCCTGTTTTGTGGTCCATAATTTTCCTGTCAGACTGACCATCTTCAAAACAGGAGGAAACGTCATGTATTTTTTATGTTTTTGCAAGAAAAAAGACTTTCTATGAAAGAAAAAGACTTTCTGTGAAATGAAAAAAAGCGTGCACGGCCCGGTAAAATGTTGTATACTGAAAATCGTGGATAAATTTTTAATACCGGGGTTATTATGAGAAAAAAGGAAAAAGGACAAAGGAAAAAAATCAGGTGGGATCATATATTGATATGGGTGCTGGCAGCCGTATTCACAGGTGCAGCTATCTGGCTGATCTTTTCGCTGATACCGAAGGATGATACAGACGTGGATGCGCTTTTGGATGGAGATGGTGTAAGGCTTGAGGCTATTACGGAGGGAGAAACGCAGAAGCGTCCGAATGTGGTGCCGAAGCCCGATATTGATGAACAGCATCTGACCGTCAACGAATACTCAAGACCAGGAGATAAAGTGGATGCGATTGAAAATATCGTCGTCCATTATCTTGCGAATCCGGGGACTACAGCGCAGCAGAATCATGACTATTTCGAAAGCCTGAAAGATCTGAAGGATGTATCCATGAGTGCAAATTTTGTGGTAGGCATTGACGGAGAGATTATTGAGTGCGTCCCGCCGGGGGAAATTGCGTATGCGTCGAATTCGATGAATCATCTGTCTGTTTCCATCGAAAACTGTCATTTGGATGAGTCCGGACGGTTTACAGAGGAAACGTATCAGGCGTGTGTGCATTTGACTGCATATCTGGTGGAAGAATATGGACTTACGCGCGAAAATATTATCCGGCACTACGATGTAACCGGAAAGGAGTGCCCGCTGTACTATGTGGAGCACGAGGACAAATGGGAGAAATTCCGAGACGAAGTAATGGACTACATAGAGACATGCCGCAAAGCGGCGCAGAAATAAAAGGAAGAATGCTGTGCCAGGGCACAGTCATATACAGGGAGGGTTATGATTCGGGAATTATACGAAAATGTGAAAAATGGTGTGGAGATACGAAAAAATCTGATTGCGCTTCGGGATGCGGGAAAAGACGGAGCAGGGCGCAGCGCACTTGCAGAGGCGTTTGGCGGTGATTTTACATTGCTGACAAATTTGCTTGCGTCTGAAGATCCGAAGATACGTAAAAATGCAGCTTTGATACTTGGAGAGATGGAATCGGAGGAGATGCTTCCGATTCTTTTTGATGCCTATCAAAGAGAGACTACTTTATATATCAGACCGGATTATCTGAAAGCGATTTCCGGGTTGGAATACAGGCCTTTTTTGGAGGAACTTCGAAAGCGGCTGGGAGAGCTTCGCGACATGGAAATATCAGAGGAATCGCAGAAGCATATTTCGGAGGAATTCCGGGTTTTGCAGAGCATGATGTTGCGCTATGAAAAGCCAAAGAAACATCAGTTTTGCGGATATAAAAAGAAAAAGGAACTGCTGCTGCTAACGAACCGCTGTCAAAGAGAGGCTACGGCGAGACAGCTTTCCGGAGCCAGGATTAAAATGCTGGCAGGAGGGCTTTGTGTAAAGGGTCTGGCGGTAGATGCTGTCCTACCCCTCCGTACATACAGTGAATTGCTATTTGCATTTGATGCAGGAGTACTTCCGATCGATAATCCGGCAGACACCGGGGCGCGCCTGGCGCCTGCACTGCTTGCTTTTCTGTGTGAGCTGCATCGGGGCGAGCCGCCGTTTTTCTTTCGGATTGAATTAAAGGGGCGGTGTGAGCCGGAGAAAAAGGGAGCGTATATTCGTAGGATTTCCGATGCGATGGAAAAGGTTTCCGATGGGAAGCTGATTAATTCTGTTACAGACTATGAGCTGGAACTTCGCCTTTTGGAACGAAAGGACGGTACATTTGCGCCGATGGTTAAATTGTTTACGATCCCAGAGAAACGGTTTGCTTACCGGAAAGAGTTTGTGGCGGCATCCATTGCACCGGTAAATGCAGCGCTTACCGCAGAACTTGCCAGGCCGTTTCTGAAAGAAAAAGCTCAGATACTGGACCCCTTTTGCGGAGTGGGAACGATGCTGATTGAGCGGAGCAAAGCAGTGCCGGCCGGTACGATGTACGGGATTGATATTTTCGGAGAAGCGATTGAAAAAGCGAGAGAAAATACAAAGCGTGCCGACGAACAGGTTTATTATATCAATAAGGATTTTTTTACGTTTGAGCATGAGTATCTGTTTGATGAGATTATCACAAATATGCCCCAGGCAGCGGCGGAGGGCCGCGATGAGTTGAGAAGGTTATACCGGGCTTTTTTTGAAAAGGCAGGAGTGCATCTGAAGATGGATGGCATGATGATTCTGTACTCAACTGAGCCGGGGCTGGTTTCTGATATGCTTGGGGCCAATCCTATTTACAGGCTTTTGAAGAGGTTTCTTTTAAATGAAAAAAGCAAAACGACAGTTTTTGTGATACAGCGTGTACGTTGAGCGTTGGAGGATGTATGAAAAAGTTTATTGGAGATAAAAAGTTTTATCTGATGGTACTGGCAGTTGCGGTGCCAATCATGGTGCAAAATGGTATTACGAATTTTGTCGCCATGCTGGACAACATTATGATCGGGCGTGTGGGGACAGAGGAAATGTCTGGTGTGGCTGTGGCCAACCAGCTTTTCTTTGTATTTAACGTGACAATTTTCGGCTTGCTGTCCGGAGCAGGGATTTTTGGCGCACAGTTTTTTGGCAGTAAAAATGTCGAAGGGTTGCGCGATACGTTTCGGTTCAAGGTGATTTCCGGCTGTGTTTTGATGACAGCCGGGATTTTACTTTTGTATTTTAAAGGGGAGCAGCTGATCTCACTTTATCTGCACGATGTGGATGGAAGCAGTGATGTTGCAGCTACGCTTTCATTCGGTGGACAATACCTGCGTATTATGCTGATTGGTACGGTGCCTTATGTGTTTGCGCAGATCTATGCAAGTACGCTGCGGGAGACTGGCGAGACAGTGGCCCCAATGCGTGCCGGTGTAGCAGCTGTTGTGACGAATACGGCTTTGAATTATGTGCTTATTTTCGGAAGGTTCGGCGCTCCCTGTCTGGGAGTTTCCGGTGCGGCGATCGCGACAGTGGTATCGCGTTTCGTAGAATGTGGGATTATCATACTCTGGACGCATCGAAGGGCAGATCAGTTCTTGTTTATCAGAAATGTGTACCGTAACTTCAGAGTTCCGGGCAGTCTGGTTATAAAGATCATGCAAAAAGGATCGCCGCTTATGGTGAACGAACTTTTATGGTCAGCGGGAATGGCAATTATGACTCAGTGTTATTCGACCTATGGGCTTGTGGTGATTGCAGGTCTGAACATTTCTTCGACCATATCAAATGTCTGCAATATTGTCTGGCTGGCGATGGGAAATGCGATTGCGATTATAATAGGACAGCTGTTGGGAGCCGGAAAAATGGAAGAAGCCAGAGATACGGACCGCAAGCTGATTTTCTTCTCTGTGTCGAGCTGTTTTTTGATTGGCGGAATCTTGCTGGCGCTGGCACCTGTTTTTCCACAGATTTACAATACTTCTGATGAAGTGCGCGCTTTGGCAACAAGACTTATTATAGTGGGCGCCTGTTTTATGCCAGTGCAGGCTTTCCTGCATGGTGCGTATTTTACTTTACGCTCCGGCGGGCAGACTGTGATCACATTTTTATTTGATTCGTGTTTTCTGTGGGCGTGCAGCATCCCGGCGGCTTTCTGTCTGAGCCGGTATTCCGGGCTGCCTATTTTGATGACGTATCTTTTCTGTCAGTCGCTTGATATCATCAAATGTGTGATTGGTTTCATACTTGTGAAAAAAGGTGTTTGGCTGAGAAATATTGTAGGATGATGATGCTTTATGTTGAAAAATATATAAATTTGAAAAAAATAAAAAAACTGCTAGCTTTTTAAAAAGTTATATGTTACAATTCTATTAACAAATATTAAAAATATAAAAACAAACATTACGAAAAAGGAATGTTGTAAGCAAAATATTGTAAATGAAGCGTAGCAAAGAGAAACGCTGTAACATAAGATGATGCAAAAGAAACAGGATAAAATTGTGTTAAAATGTGTCATAAAATAAAGTAAGGTGGCTGGCAGCAGAATGGGTTTATTTTTTAACAGAAGAAATAGAAAAACGAAAGAACAAATACGAACACAGAGAATAGATAAATCGGTTCTCGCGCAGATTATGGCTTATGCGGAGAAGCTGGATGGATTGAAGCAGTCTTCTGATATCCGTATAGCATTTGCTGGGGAATCGGACAGAAAAAAGGCGGGACATGCAACCGGTTGCGCGCCGTATTTTCTTCTGATCTTTGCAGAGGATGAGAAGGAAGGTGCACGGATTGGAGACGGCAGGAGGTATCTGAAGGATCAGGAGAACCGGTATCTGAACAGCGGATATGTAGCCGGACAGCTGGTGAATTATCTGCAATTTCTGGGCATTCCGGCGGCTGTATGGAAGAATCCGGCTGTGTGGATGCAGCAGAAAGCAAAGGCGGGCGAGCATTGCATGGCAGCCGTAATTTTTGGCGCTTCTTCTCTTGGGCAGTTTTCGTCTGGGGCGGAAGACTCACAGGAACGTCCTTGCATTTTTCAGGAAAATCGAGAAGGCTGGGCGGAAGAAATATTGGCTGCGCACAGACGCTTATGGGCGAAGCAGAGGGATATACAGGTGGTCTGCAAAGAGAACCACATTTGTCTGATGAGCCGACCGGTATCAGCGCGGAAAGCAGACGCGTGCAGATTTGAAGCAGGGGTTGTAGCAGCAGAACTAATGGCTGCGGCAGAAGAGCTCTGGATTGATCTTGTAGCTGTGGATACGGAGGCTCCGCGTTGCTTGCTGACCCTTTGCAGGAGAGAAGACCGCGTAGAGGTGCTGCGCACAGTGAAGAAAGCCAGCCCAGGAACGATGCGGCCGGTATTTAAGACTCTGGAGCAAATATAGATCGAATAGATAGTAACAGAAATTCGTTTCAAACAGGCAGTATTTTCCGGGATGCCAGGCCGGAGGGTACTGCCTGTTGTTGTGAACAAAATGAATCGAAATCGTGATTGTACTTTGTACTCCTTTGTGATCGTATTATGAAATGGAAAATTTTATGTTTACAGACAAAAAAAGAACTCTTAAAACTAAGAGTTTTTTAAGAGCGCGAGACGGGATTCGAACCCGCGACCCTCGCCTTGGCAAGGCGATACTCCACCACTGAGCCACTCGCGCATATGCTGTTTTGTTTGCTTTGTTTTCGTGTTCCTCGGAACATCTAAGACTATACTACATCTTTTTCGATCTGTCAACAGGTTTTTAGAAAAAATTTCAAAAAAATTTTTTTGGTGTTTTTGAGAAAAAAATATCGTAAATAAAAAGAATGTGTGTTAGAATAGGGAAGAAATTTATTTTAGGAGGATTAAACTATGGCTTTAGTTACAACAACAGAAATGTTTAAAAAAGCTTATGACGGCGGATACGCAATCGGCGCATTCAACGTTAACAACATGGAAATCGTTCAGGGTATCACAGAAGCAGCAGGCGAGCTCAACAGCCCGGTGATTCTTCAGGTATCCAAAGGAGCACGTGCATATGCGAACCACACCTATCTTGTAAAATTGGTGGAAGCTGCTGTTGCTGAGAATCCGCAGATTCCGATCGCGCTGCATTTGGATCACGGCGATACGTTTGAACTTTGCAAGAGCTGTATTGACGGTGGATTCACATCTGTTATGATCGATGCTTCTTCCAAATCCTTCGAAGACAATATCGCACTGACAAAGCAGGTTGTTGAATATGCACATGCACATGGCGTAGTCGTTGAGGCTGAGCTTGGTACTCTGGCAGGTGTCGAAGATGAAGTAGTTGTTGAAGCAGGACAGGAAAGCTATACACGTCCGGAAGAAGTAGAAGAGTTCGTTGACAGAACAGGCTGTGATTCTCTTGCAATCGCTATTGGTACAAGCCATGGCGCATACAAATTCAAAGCGTCCCAGTGTACCAGAAATGCAGATGGAATCCTTGTTCCGCCGCCACTTCGCTTTGACGTACTGGAAGAGTGTATCAAGCGCCTTCCGGGCTTCCCGATCGTTCTTCATGGTTCCTCTTCTGTTCCGCAGGATTTTGTAAAGATGGTGAACCAGTACGGCGGAAACATGCCGGATGCAATCGGTATTCCGGAGCATGAGCTTCGTCATGCAGCTGAGCTTGCAGTTTGCAAGATCAACATTGACTCCGATATCCGTCTTGCTATGACTGGAAATATCCGCAAATACTTTGCAGAGCATCCGGATCACTTTGACCCGCGTCAGTATCTGAAACCGGCTCGTCAGGCTGTGAAAGAGATGGTTGCTCATAAGATTAAAAACGTTCTTGGCAGCGAAAACAAAGCCTGAGCGATTTTTTAAAGCGAGATTCCAAAGAGAAGACTGCCGCAGTTTGCGGTGGTCTTTTTGCGTTTTACTGCGGTTATTCGACAAAATTTTACATGATTTTTTATATTTTATTACATCCTCTTTACATTTCGACATTCTTTGTGTTATTCTATATCCAAATGGCAAACTTCTGCTTTTGCAGGCGGTGGGTAGTTGAATTTGTTTGAGGGAGGATGCAGGGAGAAGTTTTTGCTTCCCTGTAAAGTACAAATGGGAATTGGCAGTATTATTTCATTGGCAGGAGGTTTGGGTCTCTTTTTGTTCGGTATGAAATATATGGGCGAAGGACTCGAACTGGCAGCAGGTCCGAAAATGAAGGATCTGTTGGAAAAGCTGACGCGTAACCGTATCGCCGGCTTTCTGCTGGGCGCCCTTGTTACCGTGGTGATTCAGTCATCTTCTGCGACTACAGTAATGGTGATGGGCTTTATCAATGCGGAGATCATGGATCTCGCGCAGGCAACAGGAGTTATTTTCGGTGCCAATATTGGTACGACGATTACGAGTGTTTTGATTGCGCTCGATGTATCAGGCATTGCGCCGGTGTGTATCTGTCTTGGAGCCGCGATGCTTCTATATGCGAAGCGCAAACGGAACCGGTATATCGGGCAGGTAATTCTGGGCTTCGGTCTTTTGTTCCAGGGACTTCATACAATGAGCAGTGCGATGTCTCCTCTGAAGGATTTCGCGCCTTTCCAGAATTTTATTATGAATGCAAAGAATCCGCTCCTGGGCTTTGTGGTAGGTGTGGTTTTGTGTGCAGTGATTCAGAGCTCTTCTGCCGCAGTCGGTGTTTTGCAGGCTTTGGCGATGCAGGGGCTTATGCCATTGTATTTTGCATCTTTTATCATCTGCGGAATCAACGTTGGATCTTCCGCGCCGCCTCTTTTGTCGGCGTTAAATGCCAAGAATAATGCAAAACGTGCTGCCATTATTTATTTGATTTTCAATGTTGTCGGCGCCGTTCTTTTTGTTCCGATATCCATGCTTACGCCGCTGACGAGTCTGATAGAGACATATGTGCCAGGCGGTGTGTTCCAAATTTCTGTTTATCATATACTGTTTAAGGTAGTGACTGGTGTGATTTTGCTTCCGCTTGTAAATTTCGTTGTAAAGTGGACCTATATGATCGTTCCGAAGCAGGCGCACGAGAGTGCATTCCGGCTTGAATATATTGACCCGGATATGCCGGTAGGTTCCCCTGCCGTTATCGCGCTGCAGGTTGGCAAAGAAGTGGAGCGTATGGGAAGCTTTGTGCGTGACAATCTTACGAAGGCTTCAGAAGGACTGCTTACGCATGATCTGATGGACGCAAACCGCATTCGCGAAGGCGAAGAAATTGTTGACTACCTGGCTTCCGAGATTACGGATTATCTGACCACAATCAATTCACTGGAGCTTCCGGCAAGGGTGTCTCAGTATATGGGCTGTGCATTCCATGTCATCAACGATCTGGAGCAGATTGGCGATCATGCGATAAAGATCATGGAACAGAATGAGAAATGTGTGGAGGGCGGGTTCATTTATTCCGGTGCGGCGAAAGACGAGCTGCTGGAAATCTGTGATATGGATCTGAAGCTTCTGGAAGGTACGATGAAGCTGTTTCGGGAGCAGAGCATTACGCCGGAGAACTGGCTGGCGCTGCGCAAGATGGAACGCAAGATAATCAAAAGAGTATCCAAGGCACAGACGAACCATATGGAGCGCCTGAAAAATAAAGAGTGTGGATTCGAGCAGGGGCTTACCTTTGTTGAGGTACTGAACAGCTATCTGAGGATTGTGAATCACACAGTAAATATAGAGGAGGCCTGCGGGAGCGAGGTTTTAGTAGGCCTTGTGAAACCGGAGCAGGATAAAAACTAAAGATTTTCGATATTGATTCAATTCATAAAAAAGGAGAGGCAAGGAATTATTCATGAAGAGAAGTTGGAAAAAAGGGCTGGCAGCAGGCAGGGTTTGCCGGGCTGTGTCAGCATTTCTTTGCGGGGCAGTGATTGCGACCAGTGGGCTTTCGGTGACGGCGGCTGAAAATCGGACGGAAACGATGAATATCCTTTTGATTGGAACAGACCACCGGGACGACAGCTGGAACGGAAATTCAGATACGATGATTCTGGCAACCGTGAAGCCGGAGGAAGAAAAAATTATCCTGACCTCATTTATGAGGGATTTGTATGCCGATATTCCAGAACACGGAGTTCATAAACTGAACTATGCGTATGCGGTAGGAGGACCTGAAAAACTGCAGGAGACGCTGGAAGACAACTACGAGTTGTCGATTGATCATTATGCAGTGGTTGATTTCAGGTCTATGGCAGAGGTTATAGACATCGTAGGCGGTGTAGAGATAGAAATAACAGATGCGGAATGTAAATGGCTGAACGGTTATCTGACCAGCATGGAGGCATGGGAGGACTATCTTCCATGTGGAGGCGTGTATGTTCTGAATGGCAATCAGGCCGTGGCGTATGCCCGTATCCGTTATGTGGGCAATAACGATTATCAGCGTACACAGCGCCAGAGAGATATCCTGAAACAGATTTTTTCCGGAGTGAAAAATTTAGATGCAGAAAAACTGGCAGCTCTTGCAACGCGTGTGATTCCGTCCATTCAGCATGATTACAGCGCTGTGGAAATGCTGGAACTGATGGCCCAGCTTCCCGAGCTGGCGTCCTATGATCTGCAGGAGGATCGCATACCTTACGATGATCTGTACTATTCGGATCATGAAATGCTTGTGCCTGATTTTGAGAAAACCATCAAACGTCTTCACGAGTCATTAGATTAGAATAAAATGAGAATAAAATAAAAAACAGGGGGATAATACCTAAAAGGTATTGTTCTCCTGTTTTTTGGATGCGGGTGTTGCAATTTTTTGCATGTTAGATTATAATTCTAGAAAAAATTTAGAAGTTTAGAAAAAATTTATGATTTAAGAAAAACGGAAAAGGAGAGGCATATGGAGCTGACGTTGAGCCGGGAACAGCTTTTGGACAGGCTTTTCAGAGGATATCAATCATATTTCAATGTTGAGCGATATGAGATGGAGCGTGCCGATGGTTTGCCGCTGAAGGGGTGCTGCCATTTTTTTGCGCATTCTGAGAAATATGTGCTTTTGAAAAAGGCAAAGCTGTGGGAGGCAGACAGCAATGAATTTGTTTATGTTTTTTCAGTTCCTGCGCTCACCAAGGAACTATATGAGACATGCAAATCGTATGCATATGAGCAGGGTATGAAACTGATTGATCCAAAACCGGGCCATATGTACAGCTATATTACAGTTGTGTTTGTCTGCGATACGTGTACAATGGAGGCCAGGAAGGCATTGCAAAAATGCAGGGTCTATAAGAGCTTTCATTTTTCATGGTATGGCTGGATGAACCTCCATACAGCTGCCATCGTCCGGGAAGGAACTCAGGTTCTGACAAACAGGATGGGACGCGGGAACGCGAAATTTATGAACACTATACTAAATTCATGAAAAGGAAAAGGAGGAAACAACATGAATGCGGTAGTAATTTTACTGGTTGGTATTGCAGTTCTTGTTCTTGGCTATGTTTTCTATGGAAAGTGGCTGGCAGAGCAGTGGGGTGTTGATGTATCCAGGAGAACGCCCGCACATGAACTTGAGGATGGGAATGACTATGTTCCGGCAAAAGCGCCGGTGCTGATGGGGCATCATTTTTCATCTATTGCAGGAGCAGGACCGATTAACGGACCGATCCAGGCTGCGGTATTTGGCTGGATTCCGGTGATGCTGTGGGTATTGATCGGAGGCATTTTCTTTGGAGGCGTGCACGATTTCGGAGCGCTGTTTGCCTCTGTAAGAAATAAGGGACAGTCCATCGGTGAAGTGATTGCGGCCTCGATTGGCACGCGTGCAAAGAAATTATTTATCATTTTTTCGTATCTGACGCTGATTCTTGTTGTGGCGGCATTTGCTTCTATTGTGGCCAATACGTTTAAGGCGTCTTACGACGACGCAGGTGTGCTGGATCAAGCGGCAAGTGCGGCAAACGCATCGACGGCCATGATTTCTGTACTGTTTATTGTAGTTGCGATTATTTTTGGGATGATGGTATACAGAAGAAATGCTTCGCTTGGCGTATCTACTGTAATTGGTGTAGGAGCTATCCTTGCATGTATGGCAGTAGGTCTGAATTGGCATCCCATCTATCTGAGTGCAAATGTATGGATGATTATCGTAGGGATTTATATTGCAGTTGCATCTGTCACACCAGTGTGGATTTTGTTGCAGCCGCGTGACTATTTAAGCTCTTTTTTGCTTTATGGTATGATGATCGTGGCAGTGGTGGGGATTCTAGGGGCACACCCGACACTTGATATTCCGGCTTTCACTGGCTTTTTCGACAGCGCAGAGAAAGGAAGCGGCGTATCGTTGGGCACTTTATTTCCGGCATTGTTTGTAACGATTGCCTGCGGGGCCATCTCCGGATTTCATTCTCTGGTTGGTTCTGGAACAACGGCGAAACAGCTGGACCGGGAGTCGGATGCGAAACCGATTGCTTATGGCGGTATGTTGATTGAATGTGCGCTCGCGCTGATTTCTCTGTGCGCAGTCGGTTTTATCTGGAACGAGTATGTTCCGGGGCCGGACGGGATTACGAACCCGACGGTTGTGTTTGCAACGGGTATTTCACGCATGTGTGCGACGATTCCGTTTCTTGCAGGTGCACAGAAAGTAATCTATTCGATGCTGATTCTGGCAGTATCTGCATTCTGTCTGACCTCACTGGACACAGCTACACGCCTTGCGCGTTATATGTTCCAGGAATTTTGGCTTGAGCCGGGACAGACGCGTGGGGAGACTGAGGGAATCAAAAAAACGCTGACCAATCCGTATGTAGCGACGGTGATTACGGTAGTGCTTGGCGTCGCGCTTGGAATGACTGGATATGCCAATATCTGGCCACTGTTTGGCGCTGCAAATCAGCTTCTTGCGGCACTTGGCCTTCTTGCGGTTGCGGCGTGGCTTGGAAAGATGGGGAAAAACAACCGAATGTTTCTTTTGCCCATGGCATTCATGCTTGTTGTGACGATCGTTTCGCTGTGTCAGACGATTGTGACTAATGTGAAAAGCGCAGCTTCAGAAGGCGCGGCGGGGACGGGATGGATGTGGACGCGAGCGGGGATTGGTACGCTGCTTGTGATCCTGGCAGTTGTCCTAGCGATTGAAGGGATTCGGACGTTAAAAAGAGAAAAAGCAGAGAGGAAATAAGGGGAACTTGCCGCAGGGGGAAGGGCTGAGTGAAAGGCGCTCTTCTTCACATTGCGGCAGTTTTCTGTTGCAGATGGCTTGCGTTGGAAACAGGTTTGGAGTATATTAGTAACCATCAGCAACTTAAATTATGGGAGCGTAGGTTTTACGCGCCTTTTATAAAATTTTTACAGGAGGGAAAATGACCAGACAGGAGTTTTTGGATATACTGGGACGTGCACTGCGGCGAGAACTGTCGGAGGCAGAGGTGTTGGATAATCTGCGTTATTACGAGGATTATATCAGGCGGGAAACAGCAGCCGGAAAAACGGAGGCAGAGGTACTCTCAGGGCTTGGCGATCCGCGGCTGATTGCCCGCACGATCCTGGAGGTAGATGAGCAGAAGGAAGAGCAGCAAAGCGCCGGTTACGGGCAGCGCAGGACTGTATATTCGCAAAATGGAGAAAGTACTTATCAGAAAACAGTGTATACACAGGATGACAATGGCAATTATCAGGAAACGGTGTATACAGAAGACGCTGCCGGAGACCATTGGAATGGAACGGGCGGAAATTATGACAGCCGTTTCGGAAAAAATGTGAGGGTATACAAGACCGGCTGGAAGAGCTGGGCCGTATTGCTTCTGGTGCTTGCTGTTCTCTTTCTGGTGCTTGGTACAGTGTTTGCCGTTTTATGGAAACTGCTGCCGGTTATTTTGATTCTTGCAGGTGTATCCTGGGTGTACCGGCGCTTTTTTTCATAGAGAATCTGCTCCTTGCGAAAAATAAGGGAAAATGTTATACTAACGTGTATTGTAATATTGGTGAAATATGTATGATTTGAGGATTTGGGGGGAACGGTTAAAATGAAGAAGATTGAAGAATATGTCAGGAGCATCCCGGATTTTCCTGAGGAGGGAATTATTTTCAGAGATGTGACGAGTATTTTGCAGGATGCAGACGGCTTGCAGCTTTCGATCAATCTGATGCAGGAAAAGCTGAAGGATATTGAGTTCGATGTGGTGGTGGGTACCGAGTCGCGCGGATTCATTTTTGGCGTTCCGGTTGCGTACAATATGCATAAACCATTTGTTCCGGTTCGAAAAAAAGGAAAGCTGCCATGCGAAACCATTTCCATGAAATACGATCTGGAATACGGCACAGCGGAAATAGAGATGCATAAAGATTCCATAAAGCCGGGACAAAAGGTAGTTGTGATTGATGATCTGATTGCGACAGGCGGTACGATAGAGGCGGCGATCAAGCTGATTGAGCAGCTTGGCGGCGAGGTTGTGAAAGTGATCTTTCTGATGGAGCTTGCAGGTCTGGAGGGCCGCAAGAAACTGGCAGCATATGATGTGGATTCCGTAATCTGCTATGACGGAAAGTGAGTTTTGATCGAAGAATTACAATATTGACGAAGATGGTGAGTAAAGTAAATGGCGACGGACGCGAGAACAAAGCAGGAAAGAATCGAAGAGATAAAAAAAGCGGATGCAAATGTAAAAACGATGGAGGATTTTACCAGTCCGGATATTCTGTACCACGAGCTGATTGACAGTGTAAGGAAATATCATCCGTCAGATGATATTTCTCTGATCGAGAAAGCCTATCAGATTGCGTATGAGGCTCACAAGGATCAGCGGCGCAAATCAGGGGAACCGTATATCATCCATCCGCTTTGTGTGGGCATTATTCTGGCAGATCTGGAGCTTGACAAAGAAACCATCGTGGCCGGGCTTCTTCACGATGTGGTAGAGGACACGGTGATGACCTCTGAACAGCTGAAGGAAGAGTTTGGCGCAGAGGTAGAGCTTCTGGTGGACGGTGTTACCAAGCTGGGACAGTTGTCCTATTCGGCTGACAAGGTGGAAGTACAGGCGGAAAATCTGCGAAAAATGTTTCTTGCAATGGCGAAGGATATTCGGGTGATTCTGATCAAGCTTGCCGACCGTCTTCACAATATGCGTACTTTGAAATATATGAGACCGGAAAAACAGAAGGAAAAGGCGCGGGAGACGATGGATATCTATGCTCCGATCGCTCACAGGCTTGGTATTTCCAAGATTAAGATCGAGCTTGATGACTTGTCGCTGAAATATCTGGAACCGGAAGTTTATTATGATTTAGTGGAAAAGATTGCGCTGAAAAAGGATGCGCGTCAGGCGTTTGTGAACAGCATTGTCAGTGAGGTAAGCCGCCACATTGACGCTGCCGGGATCAAAGCGCAGATTGATGGCCGCATCAAGCATTTTTTCAGCATTTATAAAAAGATGGTAAACCAGCAGAAAACGCTGGATCAGATTTATGATCTGTTTGCAGTCCGGATTATTGTGGATACCGTTAAGGACTGCTATGCGGCGCTTGGAGTTATTCATGAAATGTATAAGCCGATTCCAGGTCGTTTTAAGGATTATATTGCGATGCCAAAACAGAACATGTATCAGTCTTTGCATACGACGCTGATCGGACCGAACGGTATGCCGTTTGAGATTCAGATCCGGACGTTCGAGATGCACCGGACCGCAGAGTACGGTATCGCGGCGCACTGGAAATACAAGGAAGCGGCAGACGGCAAAAAGGGCGGGACGCGGAGCGAGGAAGAGAAGCTCAGCTGGCTGCGGCAGGTGCTGGACTGGCAGATGTCAGACAACCGGGAATTCATGAGTCTGTTGAAAAGCGATTTTGATCTGTTTTCGGAGAGTGTGTACTGTTTTACTCCATCCGGCGACGTGAAAAATCTTCCGAACGGTTCAACACCGATTGATTTTGCATACAGCATTCACAGTGCGGTCGGGAATCGCATGATCGGCGCCAGGGTTAACGGCAAGCTGGTGACGATTGATTACGTAATACAAAATGGAGACCGGATTGAGGTAATCACATCCCAGAATTCCAGAGGACCAAGCCGGGATTGGCTGAAGATTGTCAAGAGTTCTCAGGCGAAGAATAAAATCAACCAATGGTTCAAGCAGGAATTAAAGGAAGACAATATCGTTAAAGGCAAAGAAATGCTCGCTGCATATTGCAGAGCGAAAGGCGTTGTTCAGTCTGATTTTATGAAGCAGGAGTATATGGACCGGGTGCTGATGAAGTATGGTTTCCGGGACTGGGATTCTGTGCTTGCGGCACTGGGGCATGGCGGACTGAAGGAGGGCCAGGTGATCAATAAGCTCATGGAAGGCTATGAGCAGGATCACAGAAAAGAGGTCACGGATGAGCAGATTATTGAGGCAGTGCAAAATGCCAAAGAGACGTCTCCTGTCCGTGTGAAGAAATCAAAGGGCGGAATTACCGTTCAGGGGATCAATGATGTCAGCGTGCGTTTTGCAAAGTGCTGCAGCCCGATTCCGGGTGATGAGATTGTCGGCTTTGTGACAAGAGGACGCGGTGTCACTGTGCATCGTACGGACTGTATCAATATCATCAATCTTCCCGAGGAAGAGCGGGTGCGCCTGATTGACGCTGAGTGGCAGCAGGAAGCACAGATGGGCGATAAAGGGCTTTATCTGGCGGAGATTATGATCTACTGCAACAACCGCACAGGCCTTCTGGTAGATATCACCAAAATATTCACAGAGAGAAAGATTGACGTCACCTCTGTAAATTCGCGTACGAGCCGGCAGGGAATCGCGACAATTGCGATGTCTTTTGAGGTTGCAGATAAGGGTACGCTGAACGCTCTGATTGAAAAAATCAGGCAGGTGGAGAGCGTACTTGATGTAGAGCGGACAACAGGATAACTGTGACGGCATGACAGGGCCGGCAAAGTCGCCAGTTGCAAAACTGCATTTATATAATACAGGAAGATTACTGAAAAACAGGAGAAACGTATGGGAAAACTTCGAATTGACACGCTTGTCCTTGGCGCGATGGCAACGAACTGTTACCTCGTCATAAATCAGGAAACAAAAAAGATGATCGTCATTGATCCGGGCGCAGAACCGGAGCGGGTGATTCGAAAGATTGAAGAATCAGGAGGCATCCCGGAGGCCATTTTGCTGACACACGGGCACTTTGACCACATCGGAGCGGCAGAGGCGATACGGAGCTTTTACAGCGGGAATATGGCAGAAAAAGCGAAGCAAGGTGTTTGGATCTGTGCGCTGCGAGCCGAACAGGAAATCTGCGGCAGCAGGGAACAGAATCTTTCATCAGCGTTTGGCAATGGGTTTACCGTGGCGCCAGACTGTTTTTTGGAGGATGGCGAGACTGTCTCCATAGCCGGTGTGACGGTCAAAGTTCTGCATACGCCAGGGCATACGGCCGGGGGTGCATGTTATTATATAGAGGAAGAGAAGACGCTGTTTTCCGGAGATACGCTGTTTTGCTGCAGCGTAGGGAGAACAGATTTCCCGACTGGCAGCATGCGTGAGCTGAGAAACGCAATTCATACGAAACTGTTTGTGCTTCCCGATGATACGCTGGTGTTGCCGGGGCACGGAGCGTCAACGAGTATAGGATACGAGAAAAAATATAATCCTTATTAGGGAACGATTATGATTACAGTACAGTTAAACAGACAGAATTTTGAATATGATATACATTCTCTTGTCAAAGCGTTTTATCCGGAGCAGGATGTGCGTATCTGTTATGTGGGAGAGGCGGTTTCAGAGAAAGAGGATTGTGCCGGGAATATGGACGCAGGGAAGGAAACACCGGAGTCGGAAGCAAAAGAGCTGCCGCTGCTGGTGATTTCTTTTGTGCCGGAGGATTCTGGAGAAAAGATTTGTGCAGAATTTGAGACAGATATCACACACGTTCTTTCCGATGAGACTTTTATACCGGAGGGAACGGAACGCAAAGCGGTAAAAAATGAACTGAAGCGTATGCTTTACCGTATGCTTTCTTTGGCTACAGGAGAAAAACTTCCATGGGGCAATCTTACCGGTATCCGTCCGACAAAAATTCCGATGAACCTTCTGGAAAAGGGCTGGAAAAATTCCGAGATTGCGCAGTATATGCGGGACACGTACTTTGTAAGCAATGAAAAAACGGCGTTGTCGATTGCGATTGCAAACAGGGAGCGTCATATTCTAAAAGATATCAATTTCCAGAATGGCTACAGTCTGTATGTGGGTATTCCGTTTTGTCCGAGCATCTGCATGTACTGTTCGTTCAGCTCAAGTCCTCTACATCTATGGAAAGATAAGGTCGACCTTTATCTGGATGCGCTTTGCAGGGAGATAGATTATGCGGCGGATGCGTTTGCCGGACGGGAGTTGAACACGGTTTATATTGGCGGCGGGACACCGACCACGCTGGAGCCGTATCAGATGGAACGTCTGCTCCAAAAGCTGGAGGAGCGGTTCTGCTTTGCGCATTTGCAGGAATTTACGGTGGAGGCCGGAAGGCCGGACAGCATTACAAGGGAGAAGCTTGAGGTGTTGCGTGCGCACGGAATTTCGAGGATTTCGATTAATCCGCAGACGATGAACCAGGCGACGCTGGATTTGATCGGACGGCGACATACGGTGGAAGAAACCGTGCAGGCATTTGCTCTGGCGCGGGAGATGGGATTTGACAATATCAATATGGACTTGATTGTGGGGCTGCCCGGAGAGGAAAAACCGGAGGTAGAGCACACGATGCAGGAGCTCGCAAAGCTTGACCCGGACAGTATCACCGTGCATTCTCTGGCTGTCAAGCGTGCGGCGCGGCTGCGGCTTTTTAAAAAAGAGCATAAAGAAATGACGATGACGAACAACCGTGAAATTATGGATATGACTGCCGCGTATGCACAGAAAGCCGGAATGGCGCCGTATTATTTATACCGGCAGAAAAATATGGCCGGTAATTTCGAAAATGTCGGTTATGCCAAAGAGGGCAAAGCCGGGATTTACAATATTCTGATTATGGAGGAACTTCAGAGTATTCTGGCACTTGGAGCCGGAGCGTCGACGAAAATGGTGTGGGCGCAGGACAGAATCGAGCGAATTGAAAATGTAAAAGATATTAAAAATTATATTGAGCGTATTAATGAAATGATAGAGAGGAAACGGGCTGGGCTGCATGAGTAATATCGGGCATGAATACAAAAAAAAGTACCAGATCATTCGTCCTGAGGTTATCACAGAGCTGTTGCACGGAACCAAGGTAAGCAATCTGGCGTATCTTGTCGGAAAACAGATGCATTTTACGCAGGAAGAGTGTCATGATCTGGCAGTTGCCGGTTTTCTACATGATATTGGAAAGCTGGAGCTTGCGAAATATGTGAGGGGGCACGAGGGAGAGACTCTGATTATTGAGGAGCTGAAATACGTGCGTCTTCATTCGCGGCTGAGCGCGAGAATACTGGAAAAAAAGGGGTATTCCAAAGAAATTGTAGATATGGTAATGTTTCATCACGAGAATTGCGACGGCTCCGGATATCCGATGAATCTGGTACAGGAGGACATTCCGATCGGGGCGCGTGTGATTCGGGTATGCGACGTGTTTGCGGCTCTTACGGACGACCGGCCATACAGGAAGGCGTTTGATGTGAATACTGCGATGCAGATGATGATCGAAGAATCCAAGGACTATGATATCCATGTATTTCTGGCATTTATGAATGTAGTTCATTATGAAAATTTGGAACGTATTATGAATACATCAGATTTGGAGCAAAGGCTGTGGAAGGCTGAGCTGCCATGGAAGGCAGAAGCGGCAGAGGCCGCAGACAGGCAAAATCCTAAATAGCAGGAAGCAGAACATGTTTTAAAAGATACAAGAAACAGGAATTGCAGCAGAGGAGGAAAAATTATGATTACACAGGCGCCAAGAGGCGTACAGGACTGGTATGGCGAGGAGATGCGCAAAAGAGCGATTGTGGAGAAAAAGGCGCGTGAAATTGCTGCCACGTATCACATGACAGAAATCATCACACCGATGTTTGAGCACACGGTGCTGTTTCAGCGCGGCGTCGGAGAGACGACGGATGTGGTGCAAAAAGAAATGTATACGTTCGAGGACAAAGGCGGCAGAAGTATTACGCTGAAGCCAGAGGGCACAGCGGGCGTTATGAGAGCTTATCTTGAACACAATATGTACGCTCAGCCTGCGCCTGCTAAGCTGTATTACGTGACGCAGGCATTTCGGTATGAGAAGCCGCAGAGCGGACGGCTTCGCCAGCACCATCAGTTTGGCGTGGAATTTGTAGGTTCGTCCAGTCCGCTCGCTGAGGTAGAGCTGATCACGCTCATTACGGAATTAATTGCGAAGCTGGGGCTTTCGGATGCGAAGCTTCATATCAACAGCATTGGCTGCAAAAACTGTCGAAAAACGTATAATGATGCGCTGCTTGCATATTTAAGGGAGCATGAAAGTGAATTATGTCCGACCTGTCGGGAACGGATGCAGAAGAATCCGCTGCGTGTCATCGACTGCAAAGTGGATGCGTGTAAAAAGATTGTAGAACATGCACCGAGAACGATTGATTATCTGGATGACGAGTGCCGGACTCATTTTGAGGAGCTGAAAGCGCTCTTGGATGAGATGCAGATTCAATATACGGTAGATACGGGCATTGTCCGTGGCCTGGATTATTATACAAAGACGGTATTTGAATTTGTGGATTCGAATGGCTTTACGCTTTGCGGCGGCGGCCGTTATGATGGGCTCATTCATGAGATTGACGAAAAACAGGATATCCCGTCCGTGGGATTTGGAATGGGAATTGAGCGTATCTTGTATTTTATGGACAAGGAAGGCGTGGAATTCCCGCCGGCAGACCCGGTCGCTCTGTATGTGGGAATTCTCGGCAAAGAGGCGAGAGGAAGAGCATACCGCCTGGTAGACAGTCTGCGCAGACAGGGATTCATTGTGGAGACAGACTACATGGACCGCAGTGTGAAGGCACAGATGAAATACGCCAATAAGCTCGGTGCGAAAAAGACTGTGATTATCGGCAGCCAGGAGCTTGAAGAAAACAAAGCCCGTATCAAAGATATGGAGACGGGAGAGCAGGTGGAAGTGGGGCTGGATGAAATCGCAGAGCTGCTGAAGCAGTGAGGGAGCGAATTGTGAAGATACCGCCGGTTCAGCGTTTGTATTGGAAACCGGTACCGGAATAAGAGATTACGGCAGAGCGGCATAAAGTATGGATGTATCTGCCTGAATAGGAGGAAGAAAAGATGGCTGAGGCTATGAAGGGGTTGAAAAGGACCCATCGCTGTACGGAAGTGAGTAAGGCAGACTGTGGAAGCACAGTGACGGTCATGGGCTGGGTACAGAAAAGAAGAAATCTGGGTAGCTTGATTTTTGTGGATTTGCGTGATCGTTCCGGTCTGTTGCAGATCATTTTTGACGAGAAGGATATCGGGGCGGAGGGCTTTGAGAAGGCTTATACGCTGCGCAATGAATATGTGATTGCTGTGGTTGGACGCGTGGAAATGCGGGAAGGCGCAGTAAATGAAAACCTGAAGACAGGAGAGCTTGAACTCCGGGCAACCGGGATTCGGATTCTGTCCGAGTCAGAGACACCGCCGTTTCCGATTGAGGAAAACAGCCAGACAAAGGAGGAACTTCGCCTGAAATACCGTTTCCTGGATCTTCGCAGACCGGATATTCAGGACAAGCTGATGCTTCGCAGCCGTGTGGCAATGGAGGTGCGGAATTTCCTGACCGAGGAAGGGTTTCTGGAGATTGAGACTCCGATTCTGATCAAGAGTACTCCGGAGGGCGCGAGGGATTATCTTGTGCCAAGCCGCGTACATCCAGGTCATTTTTATGCACTTCCGCAGTCGCCGCAGCTGTTTAAACAGCTTTTGATGTGTTCCGGTTATGACCGCTATTTCCAGATTGCAAAATGTTTCCGCGACGAGGACCTGCGTGCGGACCGCCAGCCGGAATTCACACAGATTGATATGGAGCTTTCCTTTGTCGATGTGGATGATGTCATTGATGTGAATGAGCGGCTTCTGGCACGACTGTTCCGGAAGGTTCTCGGAATTGAGATACAGCTTCCGATTCAGCGGATGACATGGCAGGAGGCTATGGATCGTTTTGGCTCGGACAAGCCGGATCTTCGTTTTGGCATGGAGCTGCATGACGTATCTGAGCTGGTAAAGGACTGCGGATTTTCTGTGTTTACGAATGCGCTTGCAGCAGGCGGCAGCGTGCGGGGTATCAACGCAGACGGCCAGGGAAGCATGCCGCGCAAGAAAATCGACGCTCTGGTAGAATTTGCAAAGGGGTACGGGGCAAAAGGCCTTGCGTATCTGGTAATCAATCCGGATGGAAGTTATAAATCTTCCTTTGCGAAATTTATGACAGAAGAAGAGCTGCATGCGCTCGTTGAAGCGATGAACGGACAGCCTGGGGATCTGCTTCTGTTTGCGGCAGACAAAAATAAAGTAGTATGGGACGTACTGGGAGCGCTTCGTATTGAGCTGGCCAAAAATCTTGGCCTTCTGAAAAAGGATGATTATAAATTCCTGTGGGTAACAGAATTCCCGCTTCTTGAGTGGGATGACGAGGCAGCCCGTTTTACGGCAATGCATCATCCGTTTACGATGTTGATGGAAGAGGATTTGGACAAGCTGGAAAGCGATCCGGGAGCCGTGCGTGCAAAGGCTTATGATATCGTACTGAATGGTACAGAGCTCGGGGGCGGCAGCGTCCGGATTCATCAGGGGGATATTCAGAGCCGTATGTTTGATCTCCTGGGCTTTACAAAAGAACAGGCGCAGGAACAGTTTGGTTTTCTGCTGAATGCGTTCAAATATGGCGTACCGCCGCACGCAGGACTTGCATTTGGATTTGACCGTCTGATGATGCTGATGACAGGCGCGGACAGCATCCGTGAAGTGATCGCATTCCCGAAGGTGAAAGATGCATCGGACCTGATGACAGAGGCGCCGGGAACCGTTGATGAAAAGCAGCTTGAAGAACTCTGCCTGTCAGTAACAGAAGAGGAAAAAGACGAGAATCAGGGAGCTTAAAGAAACAATAAAAAAGGGCTGTTGCAGGAAGGATAGGCATCCTTTTGCACAGCGCTTTTTTTCGTGTCTAATTATTTACGGTCTCTGTTGAGAGGGTTTCGCGGGAAAGGGAATTGAAGGTTTCAATAGCGCCGCGCATATCTCCGAGCAGAGCATTTGTAAATTCGTTTCCGAAATGGATTTCCCAGATCCTTCCGTCATTATGAAAAATCATATCGATATCTGTCGAACTTACTTTGGTATTTTCTTTGAGTGATTCCAGAAGCAATCTTGAAGTTTCATTTGAAAACGTAACTGCGTCATCACGGATTGATTTTGTTGAGCCCGCATATTCGAGCAGATGTTTCTTATAAATGGTGAGGACATTTTTCATATCGACACTTTTAATTCGAATTACTACTTCAGCTGAGGAACCGTATTCTGTGCATTTTATGATTTCGTAGTCAAATGCAGAGGCCAGCTGTTTGATGTATTCTTCGTCTATTCTCTGATAAAAGTCTGTGTTGTAGGTAGCGAAGATATCTTCCACAGAGAGATATTCTTTCCACTGCTCCGGTGTGAGCTGCTTCAACGCATCCAGATGAATGGAAACAATCTCTGTGACCGGGAGGATGTTCGGGTCATTCATATAAGTAATAAAGCCGCTGACCAGTTCGTCTTCCAGGACCTGATCGGCCAGGATGATCCAGCCGGAATCGTCTTTTTTTAAATGAAAATGCGCGGCGGTCACGACAGGTTCGTACGTATTGTGAGCCAGCGTATCACGGAGCAGACGATAGTAATCGCTGGTCGTGGTGCTGCGGGATTCCGGATAAATTGCTACGGATTCTTTGAGGATTTTGCGGCAGAGATCGCGGGCCAGCGCGCGCATGTCAATGTTTGTGATATTTACGCTGACGATTGCTGTGTCTCCGTCAATTTCTTCCTGATGAATGTTGTATGTAAAATTTTGGAAAAAAAGGTCGACCGCATCGGCAGTCTCTTGGTTTATGACGCCGGAAGCGAGATGGGAATTCATAAGATTTTCATAGGAGACGAAGGACTGAATTGTATCAGGGTCCAGTTTTTGAATCAGATCCAGCTCATTTTGTACAGCCTGAGCAGGGCGCCCCATACGTTTGGTGTTCCAGGAGAACAGCAGTCCAATGAGAAAGAGCTGTATCACCATAATGGCGGGAATACCGATCGAGAAAGTGAGGTGCTTCGTCTTGTGGCGGAATACATACATCCCGGTCAGGATGCCGATACTGCCAAACAGAAGAGCAATCGTGAAAAGGGTTCTCTCTGCAACACGCCATTTTCCGCGGCGGGCTTTTCTTTTGTCGATCCCCATGATAAAGAAACCGATCAGGTTTATCATGATAATGTAGATAATCAACAGTGTTTTCATAGGTTCCTCCAATAATAAGTGCAAAGTATTTTTATTTTAAACCAAAACATTGAGAATGTCAAATGTTCTTAATAAGAATACTATTTTTCGACAAAAAATGAGTGACTTTTTGGCCTTCATGCAGTGACATTTACATATGCATTTAATATCTGCGGAAAAGATATATAAAATATAGAGGATAGAAAAAAGAAAAATCTGGTTGACAGGCGAAATAAAAGTGCTATAATACTAATCAACCAAAAACATAGTAATCATATAGGAAAAGGGAGGATAAGAAGGTGAACATTTATAAAGGAGCGCTTGATCTGATCGGAAATACTCCGCTTGTGGAAGCACAGAATCTGGAAAGAGAGCTGGGGCTGGAGGCAAAGCTGCTTCTGAAACTGGAGTATTTTAATCCGGCGGGAAGTGTGAAGGACCGCGTTGCAAAGTCAATGATTGAGGATGCCGAACAAAAGGGGATTCTGAAAGCAGGTTCTGTGATCATTGAACCGACTTCTGGCAACACGGGCATCGGGCTGGCTGCGATTGCTGCGGTGAAAGGGTACCGTATCATTCTGACGATGCCGGAGACAATGAGCGTAGAACGCAGAAATATTCTGAAAGCGTACGGAGCAGAGATTGTACTGACTGACGGGACAAAAGGCATGAGCGGCGCGATTGCAAAGGCGGAGGAACTGGCAAAAGAGATTCCGGACAGCTTTATTCCCGGGCAGTTTGTAAATCAGGCAAACCCGACAGCTCACAGAAATACGACCGGCCCGGAAATCTGGAAGGATACGGATGGAACGGTAGATATTTTTATAGCGGGTGTCGGGACAGGCGGTACGTTGACAGGTACCGGAGAATTCTTAAAATCGAAAAATCCGGAAGTAAAGATTGTGGCTATGGAACCGGCTTCTTCACCGGTACTTTCAGAAGGAAAGAGCGGTCCGCATAAAATTCAGGGGATCGGAGCTGGATTTGTTCCGGAGGTTCTCAATACGTCTGTTTACGATGAAATTATAACAGTTGCAGATGAGGAAGCTTTTGACGGCGCCAGACTTCTGGCAAAGCAGGAAGGTATTCTGGTCGGGATTTCTTCGGGAGCCGCGCTGCATGCTGCGATACAGCTTGCGAAGCGTCCGGAGAACAAAGGAAAAACAGTTGTTGTATTGCTTCCGGATTCCGGCGACCGTTATTATTCCACGCCGTTGTTTGTAAACTGATCTGCGTTTAGTTGCGAGCTTTGCATAAGTAAAGTATTGCATTTTTTAAACGCGGGTGTTATCATAAACTTTAAGTTTTTCTGTTCCCAGAAGGGGCGGTAAACTGCCGCAAAAGCGGACGATCGAAAAGAAAGAAGGAGATATTATGAAGAAGAATTTATCAAAAGTACTGGCACTGACACTGGCTGTTTCAGCTGCATTTGTTCCGGCAGCTCTGGCAGGGGCTGAGGAGGACAAAACGATTACAGTTGCAGCATCTCCGACACCGCATGCGGAAATTCTTGCGGAGGCTGCAAAGCTTCTGGAAGAAGAGGGATGGACACTGGAAGTAAAAGAGTTTGACGATTATATTCTGCCGAATGAGGTAGTGGAGAGCGAGGAGCTGGATGCAAACTATTTTCAGCATATCCCGTATCTTGACAGTTTTAATGAGGAGAAAGGGACGCATCTTGTAAATGCAGGCGGTATTCATTATGAGCCGTTTGGTATTTATCCGGGCACAAAGTCTGCACTGGATGAGCTGGAGGATGGCGACGTGATTGCTGTTCCGAACGACACCACGAATGAGGCGAGAGCTCTTCTGCTGTTGCAGGATAACGGTGTGATTACGTTAAAAGAAGGCGCAGGACTGACTGCTACGGTTATGGATATTGAAGACAACCCGAAGAATGTGGAAATTCTTGAGCTTGAGGCTGCTCAGGTGCCGAGAGTGGTGGACGAGGTAGCATTTGCTGTTATGAACGGAAACTATGCGCTGAATGCAGGATTTTCAGTAGCAAAGGATTCTATTGCTTTCGAGGCTTCTGATTCTGAGGCAGCAAAGACTTATGTCAATGTCATTGCTGTAAAACAGGGCAATGAAGAGAGTGAAAAGATTCTTGCGCTCGTGGATGTTTTGAAATCTGACGAAATTCAGAAGTTCATCAATGATACATATGATGGAGCAGTGATTCCGTTTGAAGAGGCTGAATAAGACTTTCATTTAAAATTTAGATAACACGGAATACAGGAATGAAAACAGAAGGCAGTTGCGGGATTATTATCTTGCAACTGCCTTCGTTTTACGGTATACTCAGAAAAGATTGGTGTTTTGGGAGAAAAGAGCACGAAGGAGAAGAATATGGAGCCGATTATTAAAATCGTACATCTGGATAAGTCGTTCCGGCAGCGTGATATGGAAGTCCATGCGCTGAAGGATGTGAATCTTGATATATATAAAGGTGATATTTACGGTATTATTGGTATGTCCGGGGCAGGGAAGAGTACGCTGGTACGCTGCCTGAATTTCCTCGAACGGCCGACCGGTGGAAACGTAGTCGTAGACGGGAGAGATCTGGCATCGCTTTCCGAAAAGCAGCTGCGGGAGGCACGCAAGGATATTGGCATGATTTTTCAGCATTTTAATCTGCTCATGCAGCGCAGTGTGATTGACAATGTCTGCTTTCCACTGGAAATTGCCGGTATGAAGAAGCGGGAAGCGCGGCAGAAGGCGATGGAATATCTGAAAATTGTCGGGCTGGAGGAAAAGGCGAAGGCCTATCCGGCTCAACTTTCCGGCGGTCAGAAGCAGAGGGTGGCGATTGCAAGGGTGCTTGCGTCCGATCCGAAGATTCTGCTGTGTGATGAGGCGACCAGCGCGCTCGATCCGCAGACAACAAAGTCAATTCTTCAGCTTCTGAAGGAGATTAATCAAAAATACGGCATTACGATTGTGGTCATCACACATGAGATGGCTGTCGTACAGGAAATTTGCAGCCATGTGGCGATTATTGATCATGGAAATCTTGCAGAGCACGGCACAGTGGAAGAGATTTTCCAGTCACCAAAATCCAAAGAAGCCAAGCGACTGATTTATCAGGGCTTTGAACGGGTGACGGAGATGAAGGGGCGGCGTTGTGTGCGTATTGTCTTTTCTGAAAATTCTTCTTTTGAGCCGGTGATCGGAAATATGGTGCTGGCATTTAAGACGCCGGTGAATATTCTCTATGCGAATACGCGGGATCTGGACGGAGTTGCGACGGGAGAAATGATTTTGCAGCTTCCTGAGGACCCGGTACTGGGCGATAAGATGATTGCGTACTTAAAAGGCGCAAAACTGGCAGTGGAGGAGTTGATCGATTATGTTGAATGAGAAGATGGTTATGCTTTTGATTGAAGGAATTGGCCAGACGCTGTATATGACCCTGGTACCGACGCTTCTCGGTTACGTATTTGGAATGCCGCTTGGGATTTTGCTGACCGTGACGGATAAGGATGGGATTCGGCCGAATGCAGCCGTGTACAAGGTAATAGACTTTATCTCAAATATTTTTCGGAGTATTCCGTTTTTGATTCTGTTGATTCTTCTGATTCCACTGACCAAGATACTGGTGGGAAAAAGTTATGGTTCCAATGCCATGATTGTGTCCCTGACCATTGCGGCAGCGCCGTATATCGCCAGGATGGTAGAGTCATCCTTAAAGGAAGTGGACCACGGTGTTATTGAGGCGGCACAGAGTATGGGCGCCAGTAATCTGACCATAGTATTCAAGGTGCTTCTGATCGAGGCCAGGACTTCTCTGATGGTGAACGCGACGATTGTGACGGCAACGATCCTGGGGTATTCAGCTATGGCAGGTACCGTTGGAGCGGACGGACTGGGTGCGATTGCAGTCCGCTACGGCTACAACCGTTATCAGTTTGATATCATGCTGGTAACTGTTATTTTGCTGGTGCTTCTGGTACAGATTATGCAGGGAATTGGTATGATGTTGTCACGCAGGTTTGACCGGCGCAGGACGTGATGCAGAGTTCGAGGGACATAAAAGAAATATAAATATTTTAAAACAGAACTGCTGTAAAACAGAGGTGACGTGTGGAGAGAATTACACAGGTCAGTCGAAGCTGTTTTACAGCAGTTTTATTTATGATTATAGATAACAGCGATGGGTTGGCGCGTCTCAGAATTCGCGCCGTCTGCCGGATTCCGGGATATCTATTTCATTTCGATACTTGGCGATCAGTCTTCTGGAAACGGTCAGACCTTCCAGGGCAAGTATCTCTGCGAGACTGGAATCGGAAAGAGGGTGCTTTTTGTCTTCCCTGGCAATGATTTCCCGGATTTTATGTTGGATGCTTTCTTTCTTTTCAAGCCCCTGCACAAAGAAATAACTGAGCGGGAAGATACCGAACGTGCATTGCAGGAACTTGTCTTTTACAGCGCAGCGGATAACGGATTCCGGTATTTGAAGCTCTGCCGCTGCTTCTGCCAATGAGAAGGAAACAAGGTGACCAGGTCCGTTCTGGAAAAAGATCTGCTGCTTCTGGACAATCAGTCGTCCCAGTGCGAGAAGCGTTTGGTTTCTCTGTTCAAGACATTCGGACATTCGGTCAAGCTGCCGTTTCTGCGCATTCAGATAGGTAGTCACTTCGCTGGATTCGCTGTTTTTCATCATGTCGAGATATTCTTCGTTTAATCGAATAGTGGGAAGCAGAGATTCATTTACCAGTATATCATAATATCCCTGAAATTTGACAACTGCCAGATCAGGACGGATATACTGCATATATCTGCGCTCGCCAAAAGCAGCGCCCGGCCTTGGATTGAGGCTGCGGATGACGCGGCCTGCGCGCAGCACCTCGTCAAGCGGTACATGCAGCTTTTTGGCCAGTGACGGAAGCTGGTTTTTTCCGAAAGGTTCCAGATAGTTCTGCGTGATCGTAAGCGCTGTGTGATCTTCCGGATGATTTTTTTTCAACTGAATGGCAAGACACTCAGGCAGTGACCGGGCGCCGATGCCGTCCGGTTCCAGGGTTTGTAGAATGCATAGCAGGCTTTCTGCCTCATCAGGAGTCACTCCTGTGGCCTGTGCAATATCTGCAAGATCCATTTCAAGATAACCGGTCGGTTCCAGATTCAAAATCATGTAAGCCAGTACGCGGCGCTGCTGGGTATCGAGCTTCAGACCTCCAAGCTGGGCCATGAGCGTGTCGCTTAACGTTTCGCGCATGGAGATATCCAGGTTCCAGGGATCGAGAGCGTCCTTGCGGTCCTGTCTGGCATAGACACGGTTCTGGTCATCCGGAGCGTAGACCTTCCGGGTATCAAAGGCCTGAGTGGCCTGGGCGGATTCCAGATCCATCAGAGGATTCTCAAGCGCAAGATTTTGCAGGTGCTGATGAAGCTCCGCCAGGTTCATCTGGAGGATTGCCGTAAATTCAGTCAATTTTGGGGAAGTTGTCTGTTTGAGATTCGGGTTCATCTGTGTTTCCATAATATATCGCTTGTTGGTCTCCTTTTTTACGGTATTTTTATCACAGTATTATTGTTATATTTATATAAATAGATAGTACTATGATGAGAAATTATTGTCAATATTTGTTTGGCCAGAGAAATGATCTGAATTCAGGCTTGCCCTTCGCAGCGCTTCTGTGTTAGAATCACGGAGAACAACAAAAGTGTCGGAATTGCAGGGATTGCAAAGCAGACAAGACCGAGGGAAAGAAGGACGAAAAGATGTTAAATCAGGTGTCGATCTATGCAGAAAATAAAAAAGGAGCCATGCTGGAAATTACGGAGATTCTGAGCAGAGAGGAAATCAATATTCTAGGTTCTGTGACGAATGACAGCCCCGAGTATGGAATTGTAAGAATGGTCGTGTCTGACCCACGCCGTGCGGTGCAGGCGCTGGAAGCAGTCGGATATATGTGTAAGGTGACGGATGTGCTTGGGATTGAGATTCAGGACCGGGTTGGTGAGCTGAGCCGGCTGCTGGCAGCCTTAAATGACAGCAATATTTCTGTCGATTATCTGTACCTGTCCTTTAATCGTGAATCGGGAAGCCCGATTATGGTATTCCACTGCAATGACATCGCAGAGGTGGAAGGATGTCTGGCAGCCAAGGGATTTTGCAGTCTGTAGCGCGCAGATTTCGATCATCTGATTGCGTGTTTGTATATCTGTAAAAATGGTGTCATCCGAAAATACAGGAGAAAAGAGGGAGTCTGGTGGAAGCATATCTGGACAATTCAGCCACAACGCGATGTACGGAAGCAGTGCGTGAGGTGGTTGTTCGTACAATGATGGAGGATTACGGAAACCCATCCTCCAAACATATGAAAGGTGTGGAGGCAGAGCGTTATCTGCGCGAGGCAAGAGAAACGATTGCGAAGACACTGAAAGTACATGAAAAAGAAATATATTTTACTTCTGGAGCCACGGAGTCCAATAACTGGGCGCTGATTGGAGCTGCCATGGCCAATCAGAGAGCCGGGAAGCATCTGATTACGACAGCAGTCGAGCATGCGGCGGTGTTGCTTCCGCTTCACTATCTGGAGGAGCAGGGATTTCGGGTGACGTATCTTCCGGTGGATGAGAGAGGGCATATCAGTCTGAAAGATCTGGAAGAGGCGCTTGACGACGATACGATTCTTGTGTCGATGATGTATGTAAATAATGAAGTGGGAGCCATTGAACCGGTTGCAGAGGCTGCAAAACTGATCAAAAAGCGGAATCCCAAGATTTTGTTTCATGTAGATGGCGTGCAGGCGTACGGTAAGTTGCCGGTTTATCCGAAAAAGCTGGAAATAGACATGCTCTCAGTCAGTGCGCATAAGATACACGGACCGAAGGGGATCGGTTTTCTGTATATAAATGATAAAGTAAAAATCCATCCGCTTTTGCTTGGAGGCGGACAGCAGAAGGGGATGCGTTCTGGTACGGACAATGTGCCGGGAGCGGCCGGCATGGCGCAGGCGGCGAAAGAAGCGTATGAACATCTGGAGGAACATACGGCGCATCTGTTGAAGCTGAAGGCAACTATGATGGAAGGACTTGCCAAGCTTCCTTCCGTGGTGATTCACTCAGAGGAAGGCAGCAAAAGCGCTCCGCATATTGTCAGCGCAGCATTTCCTGGTGTGCGCAGCGAGGTGCTGCTTCATGCACTGGAGGAGCGGGGGATTTATGTTTCCGCGGGCTCTGCGTGTTCCTCCAATAAAAAGCTTCCGGTGAGCGCGGTTCTGAAGGAACTGCATCTGCGGCAGGAGCTGCTAGAATCTACGCTTCGTTTTAGCTTCAGCGCTTATACGACGGAGGAGGAGATTACATACTGCCTTGCTACACTGAATGAGCTGTTGCCTGTATTGCGGCGGTATGCGCGTCATTAAAAAAGGAAACAGGAAGAACGAAGAGGGAATAGAGCCATGATATTTAAAACAATTTTGATCAAATATGGAGAGATCGCCATCAAGGGAAAGAACCGTCATCTGTTTGAGGACGCGCTGGTCAGCCGTATTGTCCATGCACTCCGGGATGTAGAAGGCGAATTTCATGTATACAAGGAGCAGGGAAGGATTTATATTGACTGCAATGAAACGTATGATTATGACGAAACGATTCAGGCTTTGCAGTACGTATTCGGTATTGTAGGAATCTGCCCGGTTATGAAGGTAGAGGAAGCAGGGCTGAGACAGCTTGGCAATGATGTGATTGCATTTCTTGAGCATGTATATGAGACGCATCAGCAGACCTTCAAAGTAGTGACAAGACGGGCGCGAAAGAGTTATCCCATCGAGTCCATGGAAGTGAACTGCGAGCTGGGCGGCCGGATTCTGGAAGCATTTCCGGAAATGAAGGTAGATGTGCATGATCCCGAGATCACGCTACATGTCGAAATCCGGGAAAAGATTTATATTTATTCAAAGATCATTCCGGGCCAGGGCGGTATGCCGGTGGGGACAAATGGCAAGGCTATGCTGCTGCTTTCCGGTGGAATTGACAGCCCGGTAGCAGGGTATATGATCAGCAAGCGCGGCGTCCGGTTGGATGCAACGTATTTCCACGCTCCGCCTTATACGAGTGAGCGTGCCAAACAGAAAGTGGTGGATCTGGCGCAACAGGTTGCGCGGTATTCCGGGCCGATCAACCTTCATGTAGTGAATTTTACAGATATTCAGCTTTACATTTATGACAAATGTCCACACGATGAGCTGACGATCATTATGCGCCGTTATATGATGAAGATCGCAGAACATTTTGCGAAAGAGCGGGGAGATCATGCGCTGATTACCGGGGAAAGCATCGGACAGGTGGCGAGCCAGACGATGCAGAGCCTTGCGGCGACGAATGAGGTCTGCACCCTGCCAGTGTTCCGTCCGGTGATTGGTTTTGACAAGCAGGAGATTGTCAGCATTGCGGAGCGTATTGGAACGTATGAGACTTCTATTTTGCCGTTTGAGGATTGCTGTACCATTTTTGTGGCTAAGCATCCTGTGACAAAGCCGAATCTGAATGCGATTAAGCGTTCTGAGAGAAAGCTGGATGAAAAGATTGATGAGCTTGTGCAGACGGCGATAGAGACGACAGAGATTATCCGCGTTGAATAGATCAAAAGAAAATACAGAAAACAAAGAAAATGCAGCAGATAAGCTCGGCGAAGCGGGCAGAATCTGCTGCAGCTCTTATAAAACGCTGTCATCCGTTTAGATGATGTATGCAGAAAGTACATTCATGATCTCATCAATGTTGTCTTCTGCATGGATATTCAGATCAATCGGTTTGGAAAGATCGAGGCTGAAAATACCCATGATAGATTTTGCATCAATAACATATCTTCCGGAAACGAGGTCAAAATCGTTGCTGAATTTTGTGATATCGTTTACGAATGATTTTACTTTATCAATAGAATTTAAAGAAATTTGAACTGTTTTCATAAATAAAATGCCTCCCGCGTTTGATAGTTGTGTAGTTCCTTCGAATCTGCCACTATCTTACCGTTTGGAGATATAAAAGTCAAGCCTGAAAGTGGCAAATGCCGTTTGGAGAAAGAAAACACAGGACTGAAAGTGCAAATATTGTATGGCGCTATAAAAGTCAGACAGAGAACAGCAAAGCGGAGGTAAGGTATGAAAAAAAAAGCAGCGCTTCATAATTTGGGCTGTAAAGTAAATGCTTACGAGACAGAGGCCATGGCGCAGCTTCTTGCGGATGCAGGGTATGAGATTGTGCCGTTTGAGCCGGGGGCGGATGTCTATGTGATTAATACGTGTACTGTGACCAATATTGCGGATCGCAAGTCGAGGCAGATGCTGCATAAGGCGAGAAAAATGAATCCTGAAGCGGTTGTGGTGGCTGCCGGCTGCTACGTTCAGACAGCGCAGAACCCGGTTGAGGAGGATGTCGCCGTAGATATTGTTCTTGGCAACAACTGCAAGAAAGATCTGGTGGAGGCACTTCGGTATTTTGAGGAGATGCGTGGAGAGACGCACGGCTGTGAAACGGCAAAAGCGCCGGAGGCGGAGTTCGGGCAGGAGACAAAGGCAGCGGGCGGTGTGCAGCAGAGGCTTGATATCAATCATACGAGGGAATACGAGAATCTTTTTCTTTCCAGAATGCAGGAACATACGCGCGCGCATATCAAAGTGCAGGATGGCTGTAATCAGTTTTGCAGTTATTGTATTATTCCGTATGCCAGAGGCCGCGTACGCAGCCGCGCGCTTGCAGACGTGATTCATGAAGCTTCCGAACTTGCTGTAAACGGCTGTCGTGAGGTGGTGCTGACCGGGATTCATTTAAGTTCCTACGGGACAGATCTGGGGCTTACGCTTCTCGATTTGATTCGGGCGGTTCATGAGATCGAGGGGATTTCAAGAATCCGTCTTGGTTCCCTTGAGCCTGGAATTATTACGGAGGAGTTTGCCGGGGCCCTGGCAGCGCTTCCTAAGCTATGTCCGCATTTTCATCTTTCTTTGCAAAGCGGATGTACGGAGACACTGCGGCGTATGAACCGTCGTTACACAGCAGAGGAATTTGAGGAAAAATGTCAGATTTTGCGGCGGTTTTTTGACCGGCCGGCTGTCACAACAGATGTCATTGTCGGATTTCCCGGAGAAACACAGGAAGAGTTTGATGCCACGGTGGAGTTTCTGGAGAGAATCCGTCTGTATGAGACGCATATTTTTAAATATTCCAGACGGCATGGGACAAGAGCCGCGTCGATGCCGGATCAGATTCCGGAGCAGGAAAAGGCGGCCCGCAGCGACTGGCTGATTGCGCTTGGGGAGAAGAATCGCGGTGCGTTCGAGGCGCAGTATACAGGATGTGAAACAGAAGTTCTTTTTGAGGAAAAAACGACAATAAAGGGGCAGGAATACTATATTGGTTACACCGGGCAGTATATCAGAGCCGCTGTGCCGGCGGGGCAGAACTATGAAAATGTTCTGGTACGCGGTCGCCTGGGAAAAGAACTGGCGCCGCATGTGTTTCTCCTGGAGCAGGAGCATATGGGGGAGTCTGATAGCAGGATCTTTCTTTAGGCAAGCAAAGAGGCAGGTTCTGTCGAAAGAATTTCTGGAAATGTCGAAAAGGATTCCGGGAAAGGGATTGAATTATTTTTCGAATTATATTAGAATGTATATTAATTGATGAAGATACAGAAGCGAATAAGGACGTGGAAAGATGGCAGATATTAATAACACACAGTATTTTAACTTCAGCGCAGACCCTGAAGTACGCGTGAAGACGGTACTTGATATTGTATACAACGCAATGACAGAAAAGGGCTACAATCCGGTGAATCAGATTGTAGGTTATATTATGTCGGGGGACCCTACGTACATTACGAACCACAAAAATGCACGCAGCATGATTATGAAAGTAGAACGCGATGAGCTGGTAGAGGAGCTTTTAAGAGAATACATCAAGCATAAATCTTGGCAGCAGGAGGCGGAATGATCCGCATTATGGGGCTTGATTTCGGTTCCAAGACCGTAGGGGTTGCGATCAGCGATCCGCTGGGACTTACGGCACAGGGAATTGAAATCATCCGCCGGGAATCGGAAAACAAGCTGCGCAGGACACTAGCCCGGATTGAGGAGTTGATCCGGGAGTACGAAGTGACTTCTCTTGTACTTGGATTTCCGAAAAATATGAACAATACAATCGGAGAACGGGCAGAAAAAACGCTGGCATTTAAAGAGATGCTGGAACGGCGGACAGGCCTTACAGTGACGATGTGGGATGAGCGGCTGACGACAGTGGCCGCGAACCGCGCATTGATGGAAGGCGGTGTCCGGCGTGAGAATCGAAAAGAATACGTCGATATGATTGCGGCTGTGTATATTCTGCAAGGATATCTCGACAGCCACGGAAGGGAAAAAGATGAATAAAAAAATAGAGTTTTGCCCGGTCGGAGAAGACAAAACGGTCGGGTTCTTTGTGGTGGAAGAAACCAGAATTGGCGGCGTATCGTATCTTCTGGTGACAGAGACAGAGGATGAGGAGGCAGATGCATACATTCTGAAGGATCTGTCAAAGGACGGAGAAGCAGAGGCGTGCTATACCTTTGTAGAAGATGACGGCGAACTGGAAGCAGTATCGAAAATTTTTGCAGAGCTTTTAGAGGACGTGGATATTGAGCTCTGAGAAGATAAAGAGAAAAAATTTAAACAGAAAAATCATACAGAAAACTTGGAGAACGGAATACATAGGTATTCCGCTGTTCTCGTGGGAAATAATATAATATTTAATGAGCATGGAGGTGCAGATTGAGAAAAGAACGGAATAAAAATGAAAAAAAGGAAAAAAATGAAAATCTGAAAATTATACCGATCGGCGGACTTGGACTGATCGGAATGAATATGACGGCATTTGAATACAACAACAGTATTGTAGTTGTAGACTGCGGACTTGCTTTCCCGGAGGACGATATGCTGGGAATTGATCTGGTGATTCCGGATGTCACATATTTAAAAGAAAATATAGACCGGGTAAAGGGAATTGTCTTTACGCACGGTCATGAAGACCATATCGGAGCGCTGCCCTATATCCTGAAAGAACTCAGCGTGCCATTATACGCGACGAAACTGACTATGGGCCTGATTGAGCGCAAGTTGACAGAACACAACCTGATGCGCACAACAAAACGAAAGGTGGTAAAGCCCGGACAGTCGATCAATCTCGGGGAATTTCGCATTGAATTTATCAAAACAAATCACAGTATTGCGGATGCAGTAGCGCTGGCTATTTATTCACCGGCGGGGATTGTGGTGCATACGGGCGATTTTAAAGTAGATTATACCCCCGTGTTTGGAGATGCGATTGATTTGCAGCGCTTTGCGGAGATCGGAAAAAAGGGCGTGCTTGCGCTTATGTGTGACAGTACGAATGCAGAACGGCCAGGGTTTACGGCATCGGAACGCACCATCGGCCACGTATTTGACAATCTGTTTTCAGAGCATCACAATACACGGATTATTATTGCAACTTTTGCATCGAACGTGGACCGTGTACAGCAGATTATTAATTCGGCTTACAAGTACGGGCGAAAAGTGGTTGTGGAAGGCCGCAGCATGGTGAATATTATCCAGACTGCCTCCGAACTGGGGTATCTGAACATTCCGGAAAATACACTGATCGAGCTGGAACAGATGAAAAATTATCCGGATGAGCAGATGGTGCTGATTACGACAGGCAGCCAGGGAGAATCCATGGCAGCGCTTTCCCGGATGGCTGCGAATATGCATAAAAAGGTATCAATTAAGCCGGGAGATACGGTTATTTTCAGTTCTAACCCGATTCCGGGCAATGAGAAAGCAGTCTCAAAGGTAATCAATGAGCTGTCCATGAAAGGCGCAAATGTTATCTTCCAGAATGCGCATACCTCAGGCCATGCGTGCCAGGAGGAAATTAAGCTGATGTATTCTCTGGTGCGTCCAAAGTATTCGGTTCCGGTTCACGGTGAGTACCGCCATATGAAAGCACAGGCGCAGATCGCAGAGAGCCTTGGTATAGCAAAAGATCATATTTATCTGCTGAAACCGGGAGATGTGCTGGAGATGAACAGCGAGAAGGCGCGGGTAGCCGGTCATGTACAGACAGGAACCATTCTTGTAGATGGTCTCGGAGTCGGAGACGTCGGGAATATCGTGCTGCGTGACAGACAGCATCTGGCTGAGGATGGCATCGTGATTGCGGTGCTTACACTGGAACGCTATACAGGTCAGATTCTGGCCGGGCCGGATATTGTATCAAGAGGTTTTGTGTATGTACGAGAAGCAGAAGATCTGATGGATGAAGCGCGCAACATTGTCGAAGACGCAATGTCATATTGTAACAGCCATCATGTGACAGACTGGTCCAAGATTAAGAATACCATCCGGGATTCTCTGGGAGATTTTCTGTGGAAACGCACAAAACGGCGCCCGATGATTCTGCCGATTATTATGGAAGTGGAATAAAACATAAGCGGGTTAAATTTATGGAAACGATAGAAAAATGTACGGAGGCGCTGATTCAGGCCATACAGGAGAGCAAAGAATACGTCCGGTTCTGCCAGGTGCGCGATGCTGTTCGCATGGAACCCGGTCTGCGCCAGGAGATCAATGATTTCCGGCGGCATGTTTTTGCGGTGCAGAATGCACAGGAGCCTCTCGATATGTATGGGGAGCAGGAACGTCTGTGCAGGGACTATGAGGAATTCCGGAAGAATGCACTTGTACATGAATTTCTGGAATCAGAATTGAGAGTATGTCGGATCTTACAGCGAATTATGGCGGATGTTGCCGGAGCAGTGGATCTCGATGAGCAGGAGGTCATATGATCGTCCAGGAGCGGATGGCAGCATACATTGCATCGCTCGATGCAGGGAATGGAGCGTTTCTCGATGCATTGGAGCGGGATGCGCTGGCACATGAGGTTCCGATTATCCGAAAGGACATGCAGAGTTTTCTTCGTGTCCTGCTGGCCATGCATAGGCCTGACAAGATTCTCGAGGTCGGAACAGCAGTGGGATTTTCGGCAATCTTAATGGCAGAAAATACAGATGCAAACTGTCATATTACAACAATTGAAAAGTATGAAAAGCGGATTCCACAGGCCAGGGATAATTTTGCGGCATCCGGTATGGAGCGTCGGATTACGCTTTTGGAGGGAGATGCGCTGGAAATTATGCGTACCCTGGATGGCCCTTATGATATGATTTTTATGGATGCGGCAAAGGGCCAGTATATCCATTTTCTGCCGGAAGCACTGCGGCTGCTTCGCACCGGAGGGATTCTGGTCTCAGACAATGTATTGCAGGACGGCGATATCATTGAATCGCATTACGCAGTGGAACGCCGGAACCGCACGATTTACAAGAGAATGCGGGAATATCTTTATGTATTGAAGCACACGGATGGACTGCTGACTTCAATTGTTCCAGTAGGGGACGGGGCGGCTGTCACTGTCAAACAAAGTGAGACGATCGAATGGAGACAATGCGAAGCGCAGTGCCAGGGGAAAGAAAGATAAACGGTCAAAGAAGCAGGAACGACAGACAGAAACGGAACCGAAAATGATAAGAATTATGCAGAAAATATGTGCGCCTCGCAGCAGTATGCCGGGGCGTACTTGCGTATAGGTTAGAAATAATTTTCAGGTATACAAAAGGAGGAAAAGACGTGAGACATCCGGAATTATTGATCCCGGCAAGCAGCCTGGAGGTGTTGAAAACAGCCGTGATTTTTGGCGCGGATGCCGTGTATATCGGCGGGGAGGCTTTTGGCCTTCGTGCAAAGGCGAAGAATTTTTCGATGGAGGAAATGCGGGAGGGGATTGCCTTTGCGCATGAATACGGGGTAAAGGTATATGTGACGGCCAATATTCTGGCTCACAATGAGGATTTGAATGGAGTACGGCAGTATTTTGAGGAATTAAAAATGATCGGGCCGGATGGGCTGATTATTGCAGATCCCGGTGTTTTCATGATTGCAAAAGAAGTGTGCCCGGAGATCGAACGCCACATCAGCACGCAGGCAAATAACACGAACTATGCAACCTACCGTTTCTGGTGGGAGCTTGGGGCGAAGCGGGTAGTTTCTGCGCGGGAACTCTCACTTGCTGAGATACAGGAAATCCGTGCAAATATACCGCCGGAGATGGAGATTGAAAGCTTTATACATGGGGCGATGTGCATTTCCTATTCCGGGCGGTGCCTGCTCAGCAATTATTTTACGGGAAGAGATGCGAATCAGGGCGCGTGTACGCATCCTTGCAGATGGAAATATGCGGTTATGGAGGAGACAAGGCCCGGAGAGTATCTGCCGGTGGAGGAGAATGAGCGGGGAACCTTTATTTTCAACTCCAAGGACCTGTGTATGATTGAACATATTCCGGATATTGTGGAAGCCGGGATTGACAGTTTGAAAATAGAAGGGCGTATGAAAACGGCCCTCTATGTGGCAACCGTGGCCCGGACGTATCGGAAAGCGCTGGATGACTACCAGAGGGACCCAAAACAGTATGCAGCAAACATGGCATGGTATCAGGAGCAGATTTCGAACTGTACGTACCGCCAGTTTACGACCGGATTTTTTTATGGAAAACCAGGGGACGAGTCGCAGATTTATGACAGCAATACGTATGTGAAAGAGTATACGTACCTCGGAATTATAGGCGAGCAAAGAGCGGACGGTTGCTATCTGATTGAGCAACGCAATAAATTTTCAGTCGGCGAAGAGATTGAGATTATGAAGCCGGATGGCAGAGATGTTCTGGTGCGCGTTGCGGCAATTTTTGATGAAGAGGGAAATCAGATGGAAAGCGCTCCGCATCCGAAACAGAAGCTTTGGGTTGATCTGGAAGGTTTGGCAGATGTGTATGATATTCTGCGGCGAAAAGAAGAGGAGACCGGGAAAAGCGAGAAATAAAAAGCACACGTGAAAAAATAAATGTGCACGAGTGAAAGAACAATCGGACAAATGGCCGCCTGATGCGGAAAATTGTTTTTTGTACGTACAGCGAACAAAAGTCCTTGCAATACGGACAAAACCGGACTAGAATAAAATATGTGTTTGAGACTTTACAAGGATAAAGCCTTCGAATTCAAAAAAGAGAAATCGAAAACAGGAGGTAGTTGTTATGAAGAAAATGGTTGCATTAGCAGTATGCGCGGCAATGTGTTTTGCAGGTACGATGAGCGTTTCGGCGGCAGAGACAGTGAAGATCGGTGTTTTTGAGCCGGCATCCGGAGATAACGGTGCAGGCGGCAAGCAGGAGACGCTTGGTATTCAGTATGCAAACAGTGTGGCTCCGACCGTTGAGATTGGCGGAACAGAGTATAATGTGGAGCTGGTAGTAGTAGACAATGAATCCTCTGCTGAGAAAGCTCCGACAGCAGCTTCCCAGCTTGTGAGCGAGGGCGTATCCGTAGTTCTTGGTACATATGGTTCCGGCGCAGCGATCGCAGCAGCTCCGACATTTGAGCAGGCAGGCGTTCCGGCAATCGGCGTTACCTGTACCAATCCGCAGGTAACAGAAGGAAACGATCACTATTTCCGTATCTGCTTCCTGGACCCGTTCCAGGGTACCGTACTTGCAAACTTTGCAGCAGACAATTTTGAGGCAAAGAAAGCATACGTTCTGACAAAACTTGGTGATGATTATTCAGCAGGTCTTGGTTTCTACTTCTCAGAGGCATTTCAGGGTCTTGGCGGTGAAGTAATTCAGGACACCTTCCCGGAAGGAAATGCTGACTTTACTTCTTATATTACGACAGCCATCAACGAAGGCGCAGATGTTATTTTTGCTCCGACTTCCACAGAGGCAGCTCAGCTCATTATTGATACGGCAGCTTCCCAGGGTGCTGAAATGCCGCTTCTGGCAGGCGATACATGGGATTCTAATGTTATCCTGAGCGCAGCAGAAGGCAAAAATATTCAGGTATATGTAACCACATTCTATCAGGAAGGTGGAAACGAGGAGTTTGATAGCGGCATCAAAGAGTGGATCAATGCAGACAGCACCAACCTGGCAAACAACGGCGGAAACGACACCGTTGCGGCAGTTACGGCAATGGGATATGATGCATACTTTACAGCACTTGAGGCACTCAAGAATGCTGGCTCTACGGACCCGGCAGCAGTGACAGAGGCTCTTCCGAGCACTACCTGCACAGGCGTTACCGGTGCAATCGCATTTGACGATGTAAACGGCGATGCAATCCGTGATACCGCATACGTTAAGGTAGCAAATACCGAGACTGCTCAGTGGGATTTCGTGGCAGAACAGGGCGTTAACTAATTTAAAAGCAGAATGAGTAAGGGGTGCCGCAGGAGGCGCTGGGAAGCTTTGTTCCGGTCTGCTGTCCGGATATCATGGATGGCAGGCAAAGAAACAGTTTTCTCATAAGCATCCTGCGGCAGCCTTTTTCTTGAGTTTATTTTTATGAAAATTTGGGACAATGCAGAATATTTTTCTGTTCCGAAGAGAAGGGAGCTTTTTTGTTATGGATTTTATCAGCAAAAACCTGCCATATCTTTTGGCCGGAATTTCTGTGGGCGGCCAGTATGCCCTGATTGCCATCGGTTATACGATGGTTTACGGCATTCTCAGGCTCATCAATTTTGCTCACGGTGATATTTTTACGGTGGCAGCGCTGGTTCTGGTGTATTCCTCTACAATCATGCCGCTGTATCTTTCCATTCCGCTGACGCTGGTTGCGACGGTAGTTCTCGGCCTGGTGGTGGAACGTGTAGCCTATAAACCACTGCGCAATGCGCCGCGTATGTCTGTTATGATTTCAGCGATCGGAGTATCTTATCTGCTTCAGAATCTGGCACTTTACATAACAGGTGGTCTTGCACAGACTTATCCGGCGATTCCGATCATTTCCAACACGATCAAGATCGGTCCGGCAACTACAAAAATTGTTACTGTTGTGACGCCGGTGTTGACGATTGTTCTGGTGTTTGCACTGATGCAGCTGATCAATCACACGAAAATCGGTATGGCGATGCGCTCTGTGGCAAATGACTTTGAGACGAGCCGTCTGATGGGAATTAAGGTAGACAATATCATCAGTATGACCTTTGTGATCGGTTCTTTTCTGGCAGCAGTCGGTTCGCTTTTGTATTTTACAAATTATGCATCCGTTGTTCCTACTTCCGGAGCAATGCCGGGGCTGAAAGCTTTTGTCGCTGCGGTATTCGGCGGAATCGGCTCGATTCCGGGCGCTGTGATCGGCGCATTTATTATCGGTATCTGTGAAAATATCATCAAAGGCCTTGGATGGACGACGTTTTCAGACGCATTCACGTTTGCGCTTCTGATCGTTATCCTCATCGTCAAGCCGACTGGTCTGTTTGGCGAAAAGGCAACGGATAAAGTGTAAGAGAGGTGGCTGTTATGGGAAAAAAGAAAAATATAATAATCTCAGCGCTGCTTCTTCTGGCGCTGCTTGCGGTGATTATGATTCTGGAGCAGAGGCTTCCGGCGACGCACATTGCGCTCACGGTACTGAAAAAGGGATGTATTTACTCTCTGGTGGCAGTTTCCATGAATCTTCTGAATGGTTTTACAGGATTGTTCTCTCTGGGACAGGCCGGTTTTATGCTGATCGGCGCCTATGCGTATGCGGTTCTGACGATACCCGTGGATGCACGCGCGTCTGTGTATCAGTATTTTCATGGCGGCGTGATTCAGTTTTCCGTGCCGGTGTTTGCGGGCCTTCTGGCTTCCGGCATTCTGGCAGCAGCCTTTGCCTGGCTGATCGGCCTTCCGGTGCTGCGGCTGAAGAGTGATTATCTGGCGATTGCAACACTTGGTTTTGCAGAGATCATTCGCGCATTTTTCCAGTGGGATGTGCTGGGACCAATCACGAACGGTTCTAATATGCTCCGGAAATATCCGAGCTTTACATCCGTGACGTTCCCGTTTCTGGTCTGCGGTGTCTGTATCGCAGTGATGGTACTCGTGATTCATTCTTCGTACGGACGGGCGTTCAAGGCCATCCGCGATGATGAGATCGCGGCAGAGGCTATGGGCATTAACCTTGCAAAGCATAAACGAATGGCGTTTTGTATCTCTTCGTTTTTTGCAGGAGTGGGCGGCGGCCTTCTGGCCATGTATCAGTCCTCCATTCAGTCACAGACTTTTAAATCAGCTATGACGTATGAGATTCTTCTGATTGTCGTGATCGGAGGACTCGGAAGTGTGACGGGAAGCTGCATCGCATCGTTTCTGTTTATCGCATGCTCGGAGTGGTGGCTGCGTTTCCTGGATGTGGAAACGAAAATCGGAGATTTCAAGGTCCCGTTTTTGCGTGCCGGTTTCCGAAAGGTTGTATTTTCTGTTATTATCATGGCAATCGTCCTGTTTGCACGAAAAGGCATTATGGGAAGCCGTGAGTTTTCGGTAGATGGAATCTGTAAGTTTTTCAAAAAAAGGTTTGGCAGAAAAAAGGAGGTTAAGTTATGAGCAACAATGTCCTCCGGGTAAATGATATTACGATGCAGTTTGGCGGTGTGGTAGCGGTTGACAATTTGTCTCTTGAGGTGAATGAGGGAGAAATCGTTGCACTGATCGGACCGAACGGCGCCGGCAAAACGACTGCTTTTAACTGTATTACCGGCGTGTATGAGCCGACAAACGGTTCTGTTTCTTTCTATGGAAAGCAATTGCTGGAGAGCCATCCGCGCGGAAAAATGAAAAAGATGTACAAAGGCGAGAATGCCGGAACATACAAAAAGCGTCTTGTGCCCACGCCGGACCTGATCACGAAAGCGGGAATTGCGCGGACCTTCCAGAATATCCGTCTGTTTTCCACAATGACGGTATTCGACAATGTACTGATTGCAAAGCATATGCGTGCAAAGCAGAATCTGCTCACAGCGACCTTCCGCCTGAATTATGCGGAGGAAGCAAGGATGCGCAAAGAGACGATGGAGCTTCTGGAAATGCAGAATCTGGCACATTTAAAGGATGAGATAGCCGGGTCATTGCCGTATGGACTTCAGCGCCGTCTGGAGATCGCGAGGGCGCTTGCGACACAGCCGAAGCTGCTTTTGCTGGATGAGCCGGCAGCTGGTATGAATCCGCAGGAGACGCAGGAGCTTGCTGATTTTATCCGTCAGATTCGTGACGAATATCAGTTGACTATTTTTATTATCGAACATCATATGGATCTTGTCATGCAGATTTCAGACCGTGTGTACGTACTGGATTTCGGCAAGCTACTGGCAAAGGGAACGCCGGAAGAGGTACAGAACAATCCGCATGTCATCGAGGCTTATTTGGGGGTGAGTGAAGAAGATGCTTAAAGTAAATGATCTGAAAGTAAATTATGGCGGAATCGAGGCTGTAAAAGGAATCAGTTTTGAGGTGCCGGAAAAGAGCATCGTCACACTGATCGGCGCAAATGGCGCCGGAAAATCCACAACGCTGCGCTCCATCGTTTCTCTCGTAAAGCCGTCAAACGGAAAGATTGAATTTCTGGGTGAGGACATCACGGGAAGAGACACGAATGATATTGTGGCAAAGGGAATCACGCTCGTTCCGGAAGGACGAAAGATTTTTCCAGATCTGACTGTTCTGGAGAATCTGAAAATCGGCGCTTACATGCGTAAGGATAATCTGACAGAGGACCTGAACTGGGTATATGATCTGTTTCCACGCCTGAAGGAACGCCACTGGCAGGCCGGGGGTACGCTTTCCGGAGGCGAGCAGCAGATGCTGGCTGTGGCCAGAGCGCTGATGAGCCGTCCGAAGCTGATTATGATGGATGAACCGTCGCTCGGGCTGGCGCCGCTGATTGTACAGGGGATTTTTGAGATTATCAAAGAGATCAACAAACAGGGCGTGACGATTTTGCTGATTGAGCAGAATGCAAATATGGCGCTGCGCACGGCAGATATCGGTTACGTGATGGAGACAGGCAATATCACGTTGACCGGAAGCGGAAAAGAGCTTCTGGTGAATGAGCAGGTACGTGCGGCATACTTGGGCAAGTAAAATAGAAAATTAATGTAAAAATATGGAAAAGCACTTTTGGCGGTGAGTAAACATAAGATAAAATAAAACCGCTTAGAGGTGCTTTTTTTGAAAACATTTAAGAAGCCGCTTTCTCCTGAGGAAGAAAAGTATTATCTGGAGAAGTATAAAGAAGGGGATACGGCAGCTAGGAATCTGCTGATCGAGCACAATCTAAGGCTGGTAGCGCATATTGCAAAAAAATATCAGGCGCCGGAGCATGATACAGATGATTTAATTTCGATAGGGATTATCGGGCTTATTAAAGCAGTCATGACTTTTGACAGCGGGAAGAATAATAAGCTTGCCACTTATGCGGCGAGATGTATTGAAAATGAGCTGCTTATGATGCTGCGTTCCCGGAAAAAACTGACACGGGAGGTATCGATGTATGAAAAGATCGGTGTTGACCAGGAGGGACGGGAGCTGCGGCTGATGGATGTGCTGGAAAGCGAGCCGGTGGATATACTGGAAAATCTGGAAACGCAAAGAAACATAAGCCAGTTAAGAAGTTGTATCTGCAAGGTGCTGAATGAGCGGGAGTTACTTATCATCTGTGAGCGATATGGGTTATGCGGTATGGAGGAAAAAACACAGCGGGAAATTGCAACGAGCCTTGGAATCAGCCGTTCTTACGTCTCAAGGCTGGAAAAACGTGCATTAGAAAAACTGAAGGATGCGTTTGAGGAGGACCTGACAGAAAGACCAAAAGCCGTCGGTATCTGAACGCATATGGTTTTGTGGCGCAGTTGACACTATGGGGCAAGGTTTGCTATACTGTGAGGAAATCTGTAAGCAGAAATCGGAGAAACATATGATCTATGTCTGTGAATATGACGGCCAGGCAGACGACCGGAGATTACAGGAGCGCGCAGAAGCGCTCCTGCTGTCGTTTCAGAAGAAATGCGGCAGCGAAAGACAGCGCGCAAAGCTGAGGCAGAGAATTCTGGCCAGATTGTTGCTTGATTTTGCACTTCGAAAAGAATATGGGTGTTCGTTGACGGACCTCGGCTTGACGATTGGGGCGGACGGAAAACCGGAAAGTACCCTGCGGCCGGATATCCGTTTTAATATCAGTCATTGTGATACGGCCTGCGCCTGCATGGTCGGAGCGCATGAGACGGGAATTGATATTGAGGGGAAGTTTCTTTACCGGGAGAATCTGGCGCGGAGGATATGTACATCCGGAGAATGGGCGGTTTTTCAAAGTCTGGATGCAAAGGAGCGTGCGACGCAGCTCCATTTTTTGTGGTCGCTGAAAGAAAGCTGTGTCAAATGGGACGGCAGAGGATTGGCATATGGGATGCAACGGATTGATCTGAGGGGCTGTCTTCCGCTCGTATTGCGTCCTGGTGAGAGCCGTATGGCGGGGGCGTGGGTACCGGATGAAGCAGAGCAGCCAGGTCATGGCGGAGGACAGGGTGGGACAGCCGGCCGGCCAGGGATTTGCGAAAGAACTGGTGTGAAAAACAGCAGTGTGCCGAGAAGCTGCAGACTTTGGCTGCAAAATAAGGAAATGTATACACTGGCTGTCTGCTGTGAGGAAATACCGGCAGACGGGCCTTATGATATAAAAGAGACGGAACTTTTGGGATGACAGAACAGAAAGGGAGACAAGTATGACAAAACAGGAATTCAGGGAACTGACAGAGCAGGGGATTGTTTTACTGGACGGAGCTACAGGCTCAAATTTTCGAAAGGCGGGGATGCCGGTGGGCGTCTGCGCAGAGCTTTGGGCGCTGGAACATCCGGAAATTGTAAAGGAATTGCAGCAGGCATACGTGGCAGCAGGAAGTCAGATTATTTATGCACCGACTTTTTCGGCGAACCGTATCAGCCTTTCCATGCACGGATTGCAGGAACGGATCGCAGAGCTGAACCGGGAACTTCTGGCTCTGAGTCGTGAAGCTGCAAATGGTCGGGCATACGTGGCGGGAGATGTCACGACAACTGGAAAAATGCTGGAACCGCGCGGCGAAATTTCTTATCAGGATCTGTACCATGTCTATCAGGAACAGATTGAGATTCTCGCTGCAAGCGGAGCAGATCTGCTGGTGGCGGAAACGATGCTGGATGTGGAGGAAACACTGGTTGTACTGGATGCAGCGCAGTCTGTCTGTGACCTTCCGGTCATGTGTACGCTGACGTTGCAGGCGGATGGCAGCGCGATGTATGGCGGCGATGCGGTGGAAATGGTGGAGACATTGCAGGAGATGGGGGCAGTGGCTGTGGGGCTGAACTGTTCGGTCGGGCCGGACCAGCTGGAGGCTGTCGTTTCATCTATGAAACGAGTAGCGAAAGTGCCTGTGATCGCAAAGCCCAATGCCGGGATGCCGGAGATTGACGAACTGGGAAACGCGCATTATAACATGCCGCCGGAGCATTTTGCCGCGTCGATGAAACGGCTGACAGAGTGCGGGGCGGGCCTGGTGGGAGGCTGCTGCGGGACGACACCGGAGTATATTGCCCTGCTGGCGCAGGCGCTTGGGAAAAATTGTGGTTTGAAATAGGACATACATGGAAAGACGTATTTACAATCCGTATTGTTTGGTGTATGATAATGCTAATTTTCCATAAAAAGAGCGCAGGAATCCGCGAATGATACGATTATAAACGGATTTTTGGAAAAATGTGCGACAATTAAGGAGGGCGTAAATGGACAACGGAAGAAATGACAAAGCAAAGCTATTGAGGCGTTTGCAGTATGGCGGGATTGCCGTGGCTGTTTTGCTGGCAGTACTGCTGCTCGGGAACGGGATGTGGTATCAGATTGAAGAGCAGGAGGAAGCGGTGATTGTGACACTCGGGTCAGCTGAGACTGTTTCTGAGAAAGGGCTTCATTTTAAAATACCGGTGATTCAGCAGGTACATAAGGTGAATACGACGATTCAGGGATTCCCGATTGGTTATGAGATCAATTCCAATGAGACGGTGGCCGATGAGGCAATCATGATCACTTCAGACTACAATTTTATTGATGTCGATTTTTTTGTGGAATATCGTATTTCTGACCCGGTAAAATACCTTTATGCGTCAGGAGACCCGGAGCGTATTCTGAGAAATATTGCGCAGAGCAGCATTCGTACCGTTATTGGAAGATATGACGTGGACAGCGTTCTGACTACGGGCAAGGCAGAAATTCAGGCGAATATCAAGGAAATGATTCTGGAAAAGCTGGAAAAGCATGAGATTGGTCTGTCCTTGGTGAACATTTCCATTCAGGACTCAGAGCCACCGACGCAGGAAATTATGAAAGCGTTTAAGGCAGTGGAGACAGCAAAACAAGGAAAAGAAACGGCACTGAACAACGCAAATAAATACCAGAACGAAAAGCTTCCGGCAGCAAAGGCTGAGGCAGACGAGATTGTTAAGGATGCCGAGGCGCAGAAGCAGATGCGGATCAACGAGGCCGAGGCGCAGGTGGCCCGTTTCAAAGCAATGTATGAAGAATACGAAAAAAATCCGGTTGTGACAAAGCAGCGGATGTTTTTTGAGGCCATGGAAGATATTCTTCCGGATTTGAAGGTGATCATTGACGACGGAGGCGGTGTGCAGAAAGTGTTGCCGCTGGATTCCTTTATGGGAAACCTTGAGAACGGGAGTGCCAGCGGAAGCTCTGGTCAGGCGAAGCAGAGCGGAGGCAAGGATGCATCATCCGGAGTGGGCGGTTCTCAGAAAGAACAGTCTGTGGAGGAATAATGGAAGGAGGAGAGGGCAATGAAGAAAAAAATAGCGGCAGCTGTGGCGGTTGTTCTGTTGCTGGTGCTTCTCGGCTCCAGTGTGGTTGTAACGGCAGAAAATGAATATACACTGATACGTCAGTTCGGACGAATCAGCAAGGTGGTTGATCAGCCGGGAGTTTCACTGAAGCTTCCGTTTGTGCAGACCGTGGATGCGTTTCCGAAACAGACGCTTTTGTACGATTTAGTACCTTCTGAGGTCATCACGCGGGACAAAAAAACAATGATTACAGACAGCTATGTGCTTTGGCGGATTTCAGAGCCGATGAAGTTTGCGCAGACGCTCAACGGTTCCGTGATGAATGCAGAGAGCCGTATTAACACAGCCGTGTATAATGCTTTGAAAAATGCGATCAGCAGCATGAATCAGGACGAGGTAATTACGAGCCGTGACGGAGAGCTTTCCGCGCTTGTCATGGATAAGATTGACGATAATATGGACCAGTATGGTATTGAGCTTATGCTGTTTGAGACGAAGCAGCTCGATCTTCCAGATGATAACAAGGAGGCAGTCTATGAGCGTATGATATCTGAACGCGACAATATAGCGGCCACTTACACGGCGGAAGGAAATTCAGAAGCTCAGGTGATTCGCAATTCCACGGACAAGGAAGTTGCCATCAGTATTTCAGAGGCGAAAAAGCAGGCGGAAATTCTTGTGGCAGAAGGAGAGGCAGAGTATATGCGGATTCTTTCAGAAGCATATGACACGGAGGAAAAAACAGAGTTCTATTCGTTTGTCCGCAGTCTTGATGCTCTGCGCGTTTCCATGACCGGGCAGGAAAAGACCGTAATCCTGTCTTCGGATTCTCCGATTGCGAAGATTTTTGAAGGGTACGACGCGCAATAAGCAAAAGATAGAACTTTTTACAGAGTCAGAGCCCGGGGAGGTCAGGCAAAATTAGGGGTGGATTTTTGTTTCGGAACCTCATTTTTGCCTTTCTTTCCGGGTTTGTTTTGTTTTTTTATATGGATACGATAGCAGTCTCGCACGCTACCTGCTTACACTGAAAATTTTACCTTGATTTTACATAAGACGGTTTTGAATTTTACGCGATATATGTATAATCGGCCTTGTTTCGCGCAGGATAGACAGAAAGGTTTAAAAGGTTACGGAGGAAAAATATGGATATTTTCAGTGTATTTACAATGGCGGGGGGATTGGCGCTGTTTCTTTATGGGATGCATGTGATGGGGGACGGGCTTTCCAAGGTGTCTGGTGGACGGCTGGAAAAGATTTTAGAGAGACTGACCTCAAGCACGACGCGGGGAGTTTTGCTCGGAGCAGCAGTTACAGCGGTAATTCAGTCATCCTCAGCTACTACGGTTATGGTAGTCGGTTTTGTAAATTCGGGAATTATGACGCTGCAAAGAGCGGTTGGAATTATCATGGGGGCGAACATCGGTACAACGATTACTTCCTGGATTCTGAGTCTTTCCGGGCTGGAGGGCGACAGTTTTTTGATCAGGATGATGAAACCATCTTCCTTTTCACCGATTCTGGCACTTGTCGGAGTCTGTCTGCTGTTGTTTTCCAGACGGGAAAAACGAAAGGATGTCGGGACGATTTTGATCGGTTTTGCAGTGCTGATGACCGGGATGGAGACAATGAGCGGGGCAGTGAAGCCGCTTGCAGGGGTTCCGGAATTTACCCGTCTCTTTTTGCTGTTTGAGAATCCGGTGCTTGGTATGACGGCAGGGGCATTGCTTACCGCGGTAATTCAGAGTTCTTCGGCTTCGGTCGGCATTTTGCAGGCCCTGTGTGCAAGCGGAGCAGTCACCTTTGGGGCAGCGCTTCCTATCATTATGGGACAGAATATCGGAACGTGTGTGACGGCTCTCATTTCTGCAATCGGTGCAAAAAAGAACGCAAAGCGGACCGCTTTTGTTCATTTATATTTTAATCTGCTCGGTACGATCGTTTTTATGTCAGTTTTTTATGCCGTAAATGCCCGTATTCAGTTTGGTTTTCTCGATACGGCGGCCAACGCGGCAGGCATTGCGGCAGTGCATACGATCTTTAATATACTGGCTACACTTTTGTGGCTGCCATTTCATGAGCTTTTGGTCAAACTTGCAATGTTTACTGTTCGGGATAAAAAGCAGGAAGCGGGCAGAAGTGAAAGAATGCTGGAGGGCCTGAGAATTCTGGATGACAGATTCCTTGAAAATCCGGCGCTTGCCATGGCACAGTGCCGAAAGGTATGCGCGCAGATGGCTGAGATGACAGTGGAGACGCTTGATACGGCGATTACACAGCTTCGTGATTTTTCAGAGGAAGCGGCAGATCAGGTGATGGAATGGGAAACGCTCGTCGATCAGTATGAGGACAGACTTGGCACATATCTCGTGCGTGTGGCTGGGAATGAGATGCAGACAAAGGACAGCCATACGCTGTCGGTGCTTTTGCACAGCATCGGAGATTTGGAGCGAATCACAGATCATGCAGTAAGTATTACAAGGGCAGCACGTGAAATTCATGAAAAGAAGCTGGCTTTTTCTGAGGCAGCAGTTCAGGAACTGGGTGTATTTTCACAGGCGGTAAAAGAAGTTGTGCAGATCTCCATGGAGGCCATGAAAACGGAAAATATTGATCTGGCGCAGAATGTCGAACCTCTGGAAGAAGTCATTGACGATATCGGAGACGAGGTGAAAAGCCGGCACGTGGAAAGGCTGCGCAGCGGAAAATGTACGATTGAGCTTGGGTTTATACTTTCTGATTTGACCACGAGTTATAAAAGAATTGCGGATCACTGTTCGAATATAGCAGTGTGTCTGATACAGGCGAATGAAAATGCGTTCGGACGTCATGCATATCTGCATTCGTTGAAAGAGGCGGATAATCATCAGTTCAGGGCGCGGTTTCAGAAATATAAGGAGCGTTATGCCTTGCCGGAGGAATGGGCATAGGTCTGGGAGAGGAGTTTTATGGCGTTGATTTACATTGTTGAGGATGATGAAAATATCCGGGAAATAGAAATGTTCGCGCTGAAAAACGCAGGATATGAGGTGATGGGATTTGGCTGTGCGGCTGATTTTTTTGCAAAAGTGCAGGAAAGGCTCCCGGCTCTTGTGCTTTTGGATGTGATGTTGCCGGATGAGGATGGGCTGGTTGTGGTAGAAAAGCTCCGGGCACATGCGAAGACACGCAGAGTCCCGGTCATCATGGCAACTGCAAAAACAACGGAACTGGATAAAGTGAAAGGGCTTGACCTGGGAGCCGACGATTATATTACAAAGCCGTTCGGTGTGATGGAGCTAATTTCGCGGGTAAAAGCGCTGCTGCGCAGAAGCAGCGGCATGGAAGAGCAACGGTTGTATTTCGGGCCAGTGTTGATGGATCAGGAGCAGAGAGCCGTATTTGTGGACGGTACTTTGTGTGAGCTGACGTATAAGGAATATGAGCTTTTGCGGGTGCTGCTGGTTCATGCGGGAATTGTATGTACAAGGGATATGATTCTGGAGCGGGTCTGGGGAACTGATTTTGAAGGGGAATCGCGCACGCTTGATATGCATATCAAAACGCTGCGGCAGAAACTTGGCGCAGCGGGCAGCATGATCAAAACGATACGAAATGTCGGTTATATGCTGATAGAGGAGAAATAGAAAGATGAAGAGAAAAATCAATCGGTACCTGCTTTTTACAGTATTTCTGACACTGACCGCCACATTGCTGATGGCGGTCATGATTTTTAACCATATGTATCAGGAACAGATCGTAAAGGACATGCGCATGTATGGAGAAGCACTGGCAGGTATGGTTTCTTCCGGTGAAGAATTATCGGAAAGATACACCAGACCACAGCAGGAGCTTCGGGTCACTGCGGTTGATGCGGCAGGCACGGTTGTTTATGACAGTCAGAAGGGTTCCGACGCTATGAGCAATCACAGGGACCGCCCGGAGATTCAGGAGGCAGAAAAAAGTGGAGAGGGTCATGTAGTGCGCCATTCAGACACACTTGACCGTGATATGTATTATTTTGCGATTCGTCTGGAAAACGGAGATGTTCTGCGCATCAGCAAAGAGGCGGACAGTATTTGGGGTATGTTTCAGCGTACGATGTTCGGAATTACCGGAATTGGCGTATTAATGCTGATGGTCTGTCTGATTTTATCGCATTATATGACCGAAAGCCTTATGCGTCCGATTGAGAAGCTGGCGGAGCATATTGATGAAGAAAATATGGGGGAAGAAGAAACAATTGATACGTATGAAGAGTTGAGGCCATTGATTGAGACAATCCGGGAGCAACACAGAGATATTATAAAAGGAGCAAAGCTCCGGCAGGAATTTACGGCGAATGTTTCTCATGAGTTGAAAACACCGCTGACAGCGGTATGCGGATATGCAGAGCTGATCGAGACGGGAATTGCAGGAGAAAAAGAAGTCAGGCGATTTGCAGGAGAGATTTCGAGGAGTGCAAGAAGGCTGTTAACCCTGATTAACGATATTATCCGGCTGTCAGAGCTGGATGGCGGGCATGCGGATATTTCCTTTGCGGAAATGGATTTGTATGACAGTGCCGCTGCCTGCGTGGAGATGCTGCAGCTGGAAGCCGGTCAGCATGGAGTACGTATTTTTTGCAACGGAGGTCCGTGCAGGATTTATGCTAATAAAGAAATGATAGAAGAGCTTTTGTTTAATCTTTGTGACAATGCAATCCGCTATAACAAGCTGGGCGGCAGCGTTGCGGTTACGGTGGGACAAAGGGATGGCAAGGCGTTGCTGTCGGTGAAGGATTCCGGAATCGGCATACCAAAGGAGAGTCAGGAGCGTGTTTTCGAGCGTTTTTACAGGGTCGATAAAAGTCGTTCGAAAAAAACTGGAGGAACCGGGCTGGGACTTGCAATTGTGAAGCATATTGTAGCGCAGCATGGGGCAGAATTAAGGATGGAGAGTGTGCCGGGAGAAGGAACAGAGATGACGGTTATATTTTAAATGAATCTTAATATTCCTCCACTTGACTATTTTCTTGTAATAGTGCAATATTAAGAAGGAAATGGCTTGGGGAAGCCAGGGGGTAGTAAAAACAGAAAGAACAGAAGGGTAAGGGATCAAAATTGAAAAAAAAGAAAAAAGGGCTTAAGATTGCTGTTATTATTCTATTTTGTCTGGTAGCAGCCGGACTGGGTGCGCTGGGCTATTATTTGTATGAACAGGCAAACAGCGGTCTTTTTTTTGACGGAACAACGCTGAATGGTTATGATGTGACAGGCAAGAGCTGTAAGGAAGTACTGCTGATTCTGGAAAAGGATTACAGTGCGCCGAAGCTGGAGCTGAAAGAAAAAGGCGAGACTGCAAAAACGCTTACACTGGAAGATATGGGTTATACCATTGATCAGACGAAGCTTCTTAGCAATATTCAAAGCTGTATGAGGGAGCAGAATCTAAAGCTGTTGTTCAGCCTGATGGACGGTAATACGTTTGAGGTGGAAATTCCTTTTACATTTGATGAGGCGGTGTTTGAAGCGTCTGTGACCGCAGCAGGACTGGCACAGCCGCGAACGTCAAGTATTGACGCATCTCTGGAATTTAACGGAACAGAGTATTATATTGAGCCGGAAGTCTACGGAAATGAGATGGATGATGCGGATTTGCGGGTCATGGTTAAAGATTATGTAGACAGAATTGTTGCGAATAACAGACCACAGAAGGACTCTTCGCTGGATATTCCGGAATCGTTTTATTTTCTTCCGGCGGTTACGCAGGATGACGGAGAAATGAACGCACTGATGAACATTTATAACGCTTACTGCAAGGCGAAGATTACGATTACCTTCGGAGAGGAAAAAGAGGTGATTGACTGGTCTGTGATTCAGGAATGGCTGGACATTGCGGATGGAGAGGCGAGTCTTCGGGAGGAAGAAATCTACAATTATGCGTACGATCTGGCGGCGCGGTACGATACACTGTATTACCAGAGAGACTTTACAACGCATGATGGTCAGACGATCAGTTTTGAGTCCGGTGATTACGGTTATCAGATTGACAAGGATGCAGAGGCAGAGCAGCTGATCCAGGATATTCACGCCAATACTGAGACGGAGCGCGAACCAGTCTATGCAGTCAAAGGCTATAAGCGTAACGGCAGGGATGACATCTGTGGAAATTATGTAGAAGTCAATTTGTCGCAGCAGCATCTCTGGTTCTACAAGGACGGCGAGCTGATTGTGGAAACAGATATTGTTTCCGGACTTCCGAGAGATGGCAGAGGCACAGTGACCGGAATTTTCGGGATTCCGTATAAAAAGAGTCCGGAGGTTTTAAAAGGTGACACCTGGGAAGAGGATGTTACTTACTGGATGCCGTTCCATGATGGACAGGGACTCCACGACGCGCCGTGGCGTAGTTCATTTGGCGGCGGCATTTATCAGAGCAATGGTTCACACGGATGTGTAAACCTGCCTTCCGAAGCAGCACGGATTATCTACGAAAATATGGAAGAACGAATGCCGATTATTTTGTACTATTAAAAAAGACAGATTCCAGAGCGAACGGGCGTTTTCGCTGTTTGATTTGGAATCTGTTTTTGCTTCGCAAATCTATGGAAAACGGTCAGGAAAAAGGAAAGACCAGAAATTGTAAATGATTTTTGAAAAAGTTGTTGACTTTTGCGAAAGGCTATATTATAATTCAACTTGCGTCAAGCGAAGGACGCCTGGCAATACCGAAGCGGGGTGTGGCTCAGCTTGGCTAGAGCGCCTGGTTTGGGACCAGGAGGTCGCAGGTTCGAATCCTGTCACCCCGATTTTTCCAGGTATCGCATGCACGCGGGTGTAGTTCAATGGTAGAACACCAGCCTTCCAAGCTGGATACGTGGGTTCGATTCCCATCACCCGCTTTCCTGAGTCTGTAGCTCAGTTGGATAGAGCAACGGCCTTCTAAGCCGTGGGTCGGGGGTTCGAATCCCTTCAGGCTCGTTTTTAAAATATATGGTGGGTATAGCGCAGTTGGTTAGCGCGCCAGATTGTGGCTCTGGAGGCCAAGGGTTCGAATCCCTTTATCCACCCTGTTATTTTTAAATACCCCGTAGATTTCTGCGGGGTATTTGATTAATGGGTCATCGCCAAGCGGTAAGGCACAGGACTTTGACTCCTGCAGTCGCTGGTTCGAATCCAGCTGGCCCAGTTTACCAGTCTGTATGATCGTCTGGTATCTTTTGTTTAAAAGTTATTTGATGTGCGGATATGGCGGAATTGGCAGACGCGATGGTTTTAGGTGCCATTGGGAGACCGTGCAGGTTCGAGTCCTGTTATCCGCATCAGATTATGATGATCCGGGTCCTGTTCTCATTGAGGAGGCTTCGGATTTTTCCGTTCTTTTTCTTTTCTATTATTCGTTTATTCCTGGCATATTCTGCTGTAGAGGTTCCTTTTAATGTTCTGCGATTTGAAATTTTTATTTGTTTGGGAACTTTTCAGAGAGATGTGGAAAAGAAAAATGACGTTTGCATAGATGAGCATTCAGATTGTTTAAGGGGGAAAATGATGGAAAAGATGAGGCAATGCAGGTGGATTGCAAAAGGATGCATAAAATTTCTGTTTTTGTCGTTACTGGTATGCATTTGGGGGCAGAAGAGTGATGCGAAAGAGTCAAATGGCTTAAATTTTCAGGAGTTGAACAGTAAGACTACTCAAATCGAGGTTTTGCAGAAGACGGTGAAAGGTTTAGCCTCCGGGAACGAACTGTCGGAAGGGAAAACTTATTCAGGCCCGTACTCTTTTTGGTGCGGCAATCTGGATGATGATGTAGAACCAGAAATGATTGTCGGTGTCATCGAAATGGACGAATGGGATAGACCGGTTGAACGGCTGCTTGTTTTTGACTTGAAAGGAAAAGAAGAGGTGACCTCGGAATTGCTGTTTATCACAGATCCTCCGATACCGATTCGCTACGGATTCGCAAGCACAGCGGACGGGGAGCGTATGGTATTCAATTGTGTGGTATCAGCTGGAACCGGCGAGATTTCAGAAGGCATTGTCAGATTGAATGACAACAAAACAGAACTCGTGTATACGGAAACCGGAAGCTACAGTCTTGCCGACGGCGGGAGTTCTTCTTTTGAGACAGAAGATACTTCCGGTTGTTATGATCCTCTGAGTGAAGAGAATACCTACTGGGGACCGCTGGCGTCGACTGTAATAAAAACTCGTAATCTGGTATTGGGCGTGGATAACAACAGTTTTTATCACACTGAGGAAGGCCTTAATAAGCGTGAGAAATACGAGATTACGGAAGCACAGAAGAAAGTTTTGCTTGCCGGCGAAAAAAAAGGAACGGCTGCGGATATTGAAAGGCAGTTATCAAGAGAAAGAGGCGGGATTTGTTACGGCATTTCAGCTATGATGGGGCTTGTGAAAGAGGAAAAGCTTTGGGTTTCTGATTTTGATACAGAGGCAATGACCTTCTTCGGAATGGAGACACCGAATACCAATGACGACTTGTATCATGAGCTTTGTTACCTTTATATGATGCAGTTTTTGATGGAAAAAGAAGATTATAACAGTATTGTCCATACTGGCTGGTTTGGCCGATGGAAACCGGATGATCTTAAGAGCATGGTAGAGGAGATTGCAAATTCCGACAAACAGCAAATGCTGACCTACTCGTATGACGGGGGCGGACACGCGGTAGTAGTAAAAGATCTCATTTCTTATCCGACTTTGGGGATTTATGACCTTGTATTTTATGATATAAATTCTGTCAGGGAAGAGAATCCGGATGGTTTTTATTACCATATGTACATCAAAGATGATTATTCTGATTTTGTAATACAAAGTTATAGCCATGAGATTCGTCCGGATAATTTCAGTAATTTACAGTTAATTGATATTGATAAAATAGCAAAACATAAACCTGTGAAAGTATCTGAGGAGGATGTAGAGGAGCTTGACAGCCAAACGGAAAGCGATATGATAGAAAGCGGCAAGAAGTCTATTATATCTGTTATTCTGCCTCTTTCATTTTTACGGATCGACTGGGATTCTTCTTCGGAGGGAATCCTTTTAGAGGATGGACAAATGACGGGTGAGACTCAGGCAGTGAATTGGATGCCCAGTATTGTGAACGATTTGGGGGACAATGCAAGTCAGGTATACTCCCGCATGGAGCTTCCCGATTCCAGAAATTATTCGATAAAATGTTCGCCGGATGAGGATGTCAATCTCAGTATCAATACCGGAGAGGGCTATTATTTTATAGAAGCAAACGGCATTGAAGATGTTTCTGTTTCGGCGGAAAACGGAATTGCGTTTACCGGCGATGATTTTACTTTTCAGGCAGGACAGATGCTTACAGGAAATGAGGAAGTTATCCTTGCGCAGGCTGCTGGCACGGGCACAGGTACTGTCAGTATCAGTGAAACTGGAAATGAACTTCATGTGAACTCGCAAGAGCCTGTTCAAATTGAGAGCATTACAACAATACAGAACATGGAAGTCACACGACATGAAGTAAATCAGGAAACAACAGATTTTATTTGGAAGCCTGACAGCACACCAAAAACAGAGTCGTCTGTGAATTGGTCATTCATGCTGGGCGTTGGGATTCCGGTTTTGACGGTTTCCAGCGTATGGTTTGTTTTAGCTCATTAATCAATAAAGAAAAATAGACTTAGCTGAAGTCTAAAATGCAAAATGTGCACTATCCTGAATAACAAAAAACCGCGTAAATACGGCATTTCCGTAAATACGCGGTTTTTCAATCGTGGAGATAGGGGGACTCGAACCCCTGACCTATGCGTTGCGAACGCATCGCTCTCCCAGCTGAGCTATATCCCCAAAATGGAAGCAAGGAGGCTCGAACTCCTGACCTTTCGCGTGTGAGGCGAACGCTCATCCCGGCTGAGCTATGCTTCCTTTTAACACATTTTATTATAATACTTTAAAAGAAAAATACAATATCTTTTCAGAAAAAAATTATGATAAAAAATCAGCCAAAAGTTCCGGGAAAAAATTAAAAAGTTTTCTTGAGAAGGTATTGCTTGCAAGTTGACAGTGACTAACCAAGATGATACGATATCCACGGATTATAATAATGAAGCGATGGAATGCCGGCAAGTGATTCCGACAGGAATACAGAGGCGGCAGATCAGAGAAGGAAGGCGGTAAAATGACACTGGATAAGCTTCCCATTGGGGAAAAAGGAATGATTCGTGCGGTAAACGGAGAGGGACCGCTCCGTTGCAGACTGTTGGATATGGGGCTGATACCGGGGACAGAGGTTATGGTTCGCAAGGTGGCGCCAATGGGTGATCCGATTGAGATCCATATCCGCGGTTATGAATTGACGATCCGGATTGAGGATGCCCGAAATATAGAGCTTGCGCCCAAAGGGGAGGAGGTAGCAGGATGATACTTGCCTTAGTTGGAAACCAGAATTGTGGCAAGACAACGCTGTTCAATCAGCTGACCGGTTCGAATCAGCATGTCGGGAATTTTCCAGGGGTGACGGTCGATCAGAAGGTTGGCGAGGTGCGGGATGTCAAAGGCTGCAGCGTGGTGGATCTTCCGGGAATTTATTCGATCCGCCCATATACAAATGAAGAGATTGTGACACGTGACTTCATTTTAAATGAAAAGCCGGACGGTATTTTGAATATCGTGGATGCGACGAATATTGAAAGGAACCTTTATCTGACACTTCAGCTTATGGAAATGAACGTACCAATGGTACTTGCGCTGAACATGATGGATGAGGTGCGGGGAAACGGAGGAACGATCAATATACGGAAAATGTCAGAGGCGCTCGGCATTCCGGTAATTCCGATCAGTGCGGTTAAAAATGAGGGGATCAGCGAACTCACACGCACGATTGTAGATGTGGCACAGAAAAAGATCTGTCCGAAAAAAACGGATTTCTGTGATCCCGGTCCGGTGCACAGGTGTATTCATGCTGTATCGCATTTGATCGAAGATCATGCACAGAGACTTGGGATTTCCGCAAGGTTTGCAGGAACCAAGCTGATTGAAGGCGATCATGACATCATAGAGCGTCTTGGGCTGAACCAGAATGAGCTGGAGTTGATGGAACACAGTATCGTGGAGATGGAGCATGAACGCGGGCTTGACCGCAATGCAGCTCTGGCTGAGATGCGTTATACTTTTATTGAAAAGGTTTGCGAGCAGTCGGTTGTAAAATGCCATGAGAGTAAAGAGCATATCCGGAGTCTGAAAATCGACAGTGTACTGACGCATAAATACCTGGCGCTTCCGCTGTTTTTGCTGATTATGCTGACAATTTTCTGGCTGACATTCGGTGTAGTGGGTTCTTTTTTGAGTGATTTGATGGCTTCCGGTATTGATGTGGCAGCGCAGTCCGCAGCCGCAGGGCTGGAGGCATACGGCATCAATCCGGTGGTGGAAAGCCTTGTGATTGACGGTATTTTTGCAGGCGTTGGAAGCGTACTCAGTTTTCTGCCACTGATTGTGGTTCTGTTTTTCTTTCTGTCGATTCTGGAAGATACCGGATATATGGCAAGAGTGGCATTCGTTATGGATAAGCTGCTGCGTAAGATCGGATTGTCCGGAAGAAGTTTCGTGCCTATGCTCATTGGATTTGGTTGCTCGGTGCCGGCAATTATGGCGTCCAGAACGCTGTCATCGGAGCGCGACAGGCGGATGACGATTCTTTTGACACCGTTTATGAGCTGTTCTGCAAAGATTCCGATTTATGCAGTGTTTGCAGCAGCATTTTTTCAGAGATATCAGCCGCTTGTGATGATCGGGCTGTATGTGTTTGGCATGGTGGTAGGGATTCTCTGTGCGCTTATTCTGGAGCATACGGTTTACCGCGGGAATCCAGTACCGTTTGTCATGGAGCTTCCCAACTATCGGTTTCCTTCCGCGAAAAGTGTGCTGCTTCTGATGTGGGATAAGGCGAAAGATTTTATTCAGAAAGCATTTACGATTATTTTTGCAGCAACCGTAATCATCTGGTTCCTGCAAACTTTTGACCTGAAGCTGAATGTGGTGCAGGACAGCGCAGACAGTCTGCTGGCTCTGGTCGGCAAATGGATTGCCCCTGTTTTCAGACCACTTGGCTTTGAGGACTGGCGGGTATCTACTGCTTTGATTACGGGATTTACAGCCAAGGAAGCAGTAGTCAGTACGATGAGCATTTTGCTTGGAACGTCGATGGAACATCTCGGAGAGGCCCTGTCCGCTGTATTTACGCCTGTGACGGCAGTTAGTTTTCTGGTATTTACCTTGCTGTATACGCCGTGTGTGGCAGCGATTGCAGCGATTCGCCGGGAACTTGCATCCGGATGGAAGGCGGCAGGTGTAGCGCTGCTGCAGTGTACGGTAGCATGGATGGCAGCGTTTTTAGTTTATCAGATCTTGTGTCTATTTGTGTGAGGACCATGAAGCGTTTACGGTTTGCTGTTTAAATAAACTGTGACAGATGCAGGAAACAGAAAACGGTGTCTGGGGCGTTGAACAGAAACGGAGGCGGTATATGAAGATTCTGGATTACATAATTGTTGCGGTCGTAATCGTGTGGTTTTTGCTTGCGCTGCGGAATATTCGGAAGAAAAAGGGCGGATGTTGCTGCAGTTGTGGGCATACAGAGAACGTTGCAGGACAAAAACATGCGGGAAAGAAGATACCGGCAAAAAATGCAGGAGACAGAACAGGCGTGGGCTGTCAGTGCAGTAGATGCAGCGGGTGCAGCGCATGTGAAAATAAGACAGTATTGTAAAGGGCAGGAGGAAAAAATGGCAATTGAAGTAGTAAGAGAGTATTTAAAACAGTGGGGAGCGCAGCAGAGGATATTGGAGTTTCCGGTTTCAAGTGCAACGGTCGAACTGGCGGCGCAGGCCGTGGGTTGCGAGCCGGCACGAATTGCAAAAACATTATCGTTTCTGGTGGATGATCATGCGGTGCTGGTGGTAGCAGCAGGTGATCAGAAGGTGGATAACGGGAAATATAAGGCATTTTTCCATACGAAAGCAAAGATGTTGTCAGCGGACCAGGTGACAGAGCTGATTGGTCACGCGGTTGGCGGCGTTTGTCCGTTTGGCGTGAAGGATGGAGTGGAAATCTATCTGGATGAATCCCTGAAACGGTTTGAGACCGTGTTTCCCGCAGCAGGAAGCAGCAACAGTGCGATTGAGGTGACGATGGAGGAGCTGGAACAGTTCTCAGGCAGCGATAAATGGGTGGATGTCTGTAAAATGAAATGACAGTCGGGATAAACGGTTGTGTTTTGCGGTAGAATATAGTATGATGTTCAAAAAGCAGAGGAGGCTTATTTTATTGGAAATCAACGTACAGGCGGTGGTTTGGCTCGTGATCCTGGTGGTTTTGCTGGCTGTTGAGGCGGTCACGCTAGGACTTACTACGATTTGGTTTGCCGGAGGCGCTCTGGCGTCTTTTGGAATGGCGATTGCGGGGACAGAAGTTTTCTGGCAGATTGTTGTATTCTGCATAGTTTCTGTTGTGCTGTTGATTGTCACGCGTCCGGCGGCAGTCCGTTACATGAATCGCGGCCATGTGAAGACAAATGCAGAAAGCCTGATCGGAGAGATTGCCGTTGTGACAGAAACGATTGACAATCTGGCAGGTACAGGTCAGGCAAGAGTAAAGGGACAGTACTGGACCGCGCGCGCGACGCGCGAGGATGCTCAGATAGAGGACGGAAAGACAGTCAAAATAAAAGAGATCAAAGGCGTAAAGCTGATCGTAGAGGAGGTATGAAACAATGACAGGCGGATTATCATTTAATGTAATTCTCGTTGTGATTCTGGTTGTACTTGTGCTGTTGGTTCTGGCCAGCTGTATCAGGATTGTACCGCAGGCACAGGCATTTATTCTGGAACGCCTCGGGGGATATCGTTCCACTTGGAACGTAGGCATTCATTTTAAAATGCCGTTTATTGACCGCGTGGCAAAGCGCGTAAATCTGAAAGAGCAGGTCGTGGACTTTGATCCGCAGCCGGTGATTACAAAAGATAATGTTACCATGCAGATTGATACGGTCGTATTTTTTCAGATTACTGATCCGAAGCTGTTTACGTACGGCGTGGAGAACCCGATTATGGCAATTGAAAATCTGACAGCGACGACGCTCCGAAACATTATCGGTGATATGGAGCTCGATCAGACGCTGACCTCGCGTGAGGTGATCAATACAACGATGCGGTCCACGCTTGATGTGGCGACAGACCCATGGGGGATCAAGGTAAACCGCGTGGAGCTGAAGAATATTCTGCCTCCGGCACAGATTATTGATGCCATGGAAAAGCAGATGAAGGCAGAGCGCGAACGAAGAGAGGCAATTCTGAAAGCAGAAGGAGAGAAGAAATCTTCGATTCTGGTTGCAGAAGGAAATAAGCAGTCTGCCATTTTGGATGCAGAGGCGGAGAAACAGGCGGCGATCCTGCGTGCAGAGGCAGCGAAGGAAAAAATGATCCGTGAGGCAGAAGGTGAGGCGGAAGCAATCCTGAAGGTGCAGCAGGCCAAAGCAGAGGGCATCCGTCTGATTCGGGAGGCACGGGCAGACCAGACCGTACTGACGCTCAAAAGTTTTGAGACGCTGGAGAAAGTGGCTGACGGCCAGGCAACGAAGATTATTATTCCTTCTGAGCTGCAGAATGTGGCAGGTATGGTGAAGGCCGCTGTTGAGGTCGCGAAAGACTGAGAAGGAACGGATGAAAGAAAATTTTACAGTTAAGTTAAGGATAAACAGTGAAAAACGACAGAAACACTGTGACAAGGCAAAGGAGAGGAACATGGATTTAAAAGGAAGAAATTTCCTGACATTGAAGGACTACAGCGCAGAGGAGATCAGATATCTGCTTGACCTGGCAGCTGATCTGAAGGCCAAAAAGAAAGCCGGAGAGCTGACACCGTATCTGACAGGAAGAAATATAGCGCTTATTTTTGAAAAGACCAGCACCAGAACGCGCTGTGCATTTGAGGTGGCTGCGCATGATCTTGGTATGCATGTGACGTACCTTGATCCGCAGGGGTCTCAGATCGGGAAAAAGGAAAGCATTAAGGATACAGCGCGCGTGCTCGGACGCATGTATGATGGAATTGAATACCGCGGTTATGGGCAAGATATTGTGGAAGAGCTTGCAAAGCATGCAGGTGTGCCGGTGTGGAATGGTCTGACCAATGAATACCATCCGACACAGATGCTGGCCGATATGCTGACGATTCGGGAGCATCTTGGAGAACTGAAAGGAAAGAAGCTGGCATATTTCGGAGACGCACGTTACAACATGGGCAATTCTTTGATGATTGTCTGTGCAAAGCTCGGCATGCATTTTACAGCGTGTACAGCAAAGGAATATTTTCCGGAGGAACGCCTGGTTGCACAGTGTCAAGAGTATGCAAAAGAGAGCGGCAGTATCATTACACTGACAGAGAGTATTGAAGAAGGCGCGAAAGACGCTGACGTCATTTATACGGATGTGTGGGTTTCCATGGGAGAACCGGAGGAAGTATGGGCAGAGCGGATTAAGGTGCTGCTGCCGTATCAGGTGAATGCACAGGTAATGTCTCTGGCAAAGGAAAGCGCGCTGTTTATGCATTGCCTTCCGGCATTCCATGATCTTGATACGAAAATTGGAAAAGAGATTCACGAAAAGTTCGGACTGGATGCAATGGAAGTTACGGATGAGGTATTCGAATCCGAACAGTCTGTTGTATTTGATGAGGCAGAGAACCGGATGCATACGATCAAAGCGGTCATCGCAGCAACGATGGGTATTTAAATGGTTCACAGGGCAGGGAATGCGATGAAAAAAGCAAGAGAAAAAGATATCAGGATCTTAGAAGGATTTTGCGCTGTCATTGCGATGCTCGCAGGTATACTTTGCGTATTGTACCTGTTTCACATCCTGCAGAATCATTGGTTTTTGAATTTTATTCTGATTCTAGGCGTATTGCTTCATGTATCGCTTGCATTATTGTTTGTGGTCCGGGGGAAAAAGCTTTTGATGGGCGGTGCAGGGATTTGGGCTGTCTTTTATGCGGCCAGTCTGGTTTATTTTAATATAGGATAAGACAGGGCTGTGTCTTTTGAGACACAGTGCTGTTTTGTGAGAAAGGACTGACAATGAAAAGTAAAATACTCTGGGCGCTTTCGCATGCGGAAGGCTATGTGTCCGGGCAGGAGCTGTGTGAGCAGTTTGAGGTTTCACGCACTGCCGTATGGAAAGTTATCAATCAGTTAAAAGAAGAAGGCTATGAGATTGAGTCAGTGCCACGCAAAGGCTACCGGATTCTGGCACGTCCGGATATCGTTACGCCGGAGGAAACCGGAAGCCGGATGGATACCGTGTGGGCAGGAAAGAATATCTGTTTTCTGCACAGTGTCGATTCAACCAATAATGAAGCAAGCCGTCTTGCAGAGAGCGGTGCGCCTGCGGGGACGCTTGTGCTGGCAGAAGAGCAGAATCAGGGCAAGGGCCGGCGAGGGCGCACATGGGTGATGGCCCCTGGCAGTGCAGTTGCCATGAGCCTGATTGTCCGTCCAGAGATGCCGCCGGCGAAGGCTTCCATGCTGACGCTGATTATGGGCATGGCAGTTGCATCCGGCTGCAGAGATTATTGCGGCGTGGACGCGAAAATCAAATGGCCGAACGATGTCGTGATTGACGGGAAAAAGATCTGTGGAATCCTTTCGGAGATGAGCAGTGAAATTGATTATATTAAATATGTAGTAATCGGGGCAGGCATCAATACGAATGTGGCAGGCTTTCCACCGGAGATTGAGCAGAAAGCCATTTCCCTGCACCGTCTGATCGGATATCGGCCAAACCGTGCCGTCCTGATTGCGGCCTGCATGAAACGGTTTGAAGAGTATTATGGGCGCTTTATGGAGACACAGGATTTTTCAGCTCTGAAGGAAGAATATGACAGTCTTTTGGTTGGCATCGGAGGAAAGGTTCGTGTCCTGGAGCCCGGAAATGAATACGACGGAGTGTCGGAAGGAATCAACAGTGCAGGAGAGCTTCTGGTCCGCCGGGAAGATGGGACGTTGACATCGGTGTATGCCGGTGAAGTTTCTGTACGGGGAATTTATGGATATGTATGACGGGAAACAGGAGGAGCACGATGGCAAAGGATTCAATGGTGCTTTGCGGAGCAAATTCATATGAGGAGAAATATTATCTGGGCGAGTCGTTTCGAAGCCTTCCGCAGTCCGTTCAGGATGAGCTGAAAATTATGTGCGTTCTTTTTGTACACGATGTAGGCGGAATTTTTCTGATCGAATATGATGCAGAAGGAAAGTTACAATTTAAAACAGAGGCGGCAGAGGGAGATTATACTTACGATGAAATCGGTGCTGCGCTTAAGGTGAAGGAGTTGCAGCGTAAGAAGGAAGGGCTGATGCGCTCCCTTGAGCTGTACTATCAGGTTGTAATTGACGGGGCAAGAGAGATTCATGTGTAGAGCTTTTATAGAGGATTGAGTAGTTCACGATGAAGATAGGAAATGTAAATCTGAAGAATCGTATTATACTGGCGCCAATGGCAGGGGTAACAGACCTGCCTTTTCGTTTGCTCTGTAAAGAAAACGGAGCAGGCATGGTCTGCACAGAAATGGTGAGTGCAAAAGCGATTTCTTTTCACAACAAAAATACGGAGGCGCTGCTTGAAATTTCTCCGGAGGAACATCCGGTGTCGTTACAGCTGTTTGGTTCAGATCCGGACATTATCAGTGAGATGGCAGCGTATATTGAGGAGCGCCCGTTTGACATCCTGGATTTGAATATGGGATGTCCTGTGCCCAAGGTAGCGGGAAATGGGGAAGGCTCTGCTTTGATGAAAAATCCGGCGCTGGTGGAGCAGATCATCACCAAAACCGCACGCGCGATCAGGAAGCCTGTGACAGTAAAAATAAGAAAAGGTTTTACGGAAGAGAGCGTCAATGCTGTGGAAATTGCAAGGATTGCGGAAGCTTCCGGAGCGGCTGCGATTGCGGTTCATGCAAGAACAAGGGAACAGTATTATTCCGGAGAGGCTGACTGGGATATCATCCGACAGGTCAAGGAAGCAGTGCGCATCCCGGTAATTGGAAACGGGGATGTGGATTCCGGGCCAAAGGCGAAAAGGATGCTGGAAGAAACCGGCTGTGATGCAGTCATGGTAGGACGTGCGGCCAGAGGAAATCCCTGGATTTTCCGGGAAATAGAACAGTATCTTGAAACGGGGGAGATAGCCGGGCGTCCCTCAAGGGCACAGATTGCAGAGCTGATGCTGCGCCATGCGCAGATGCAGATTGCATATAAGGGTGAGTATGTCGGGATTCGCGAGATGCGTAAGCATTTCTCCTGGTATACGACAGGGTGTCCGGGAGCTGCAAAGCTGCGCGCGAAGATTAATCTGGCGGAGACATATGAGGAACTTGAACGGCTTGCCAGCGGGTTTGCCAAAGGTGGGGAAAGCCTTTAAAAACGCTGGTTTTTACGTTGGAAAATGCTGTTTGTGTAATCTTGACAAACAGGAGGGAATCGGATATAATTGTGTGATTGTTGGCATACAATAGATGATAAAAAATGTCAAGGAAGGGTGTAGATTGGTAATGGAAGAAAAGAAGAAACTTCTGACCTATGCGGGTCTGAAAAAGCTGGAGGACGAGCTCCATGATTTGAAGGTCAATAAAAGAAAAGAAGTGGCAGGCAAGATCAAAGAGGCTAGAGAGCAGGGTGACCTTTCGGAGAATGCAGAGTATGATGCAGCAAAGGACGAGCAGCGTGATATCGAGGCCCGGATTGAAGAAATTGAAAAGATTCTGAAAAATGCCGAGGTAGTGGTGGAGGACGAAGTTGATGTCGGAAAGATCAACGTCGGCTGCACAGTCAAAGTGTTTGATGTGGAATTTGAAGAAGAGATGGAATTTAAGATCGTAGGATCTTCCGAGGCAAACAGCCTGCAGGGAAAGATTTCCAATGAGTCTCCGGTAGGCAGGGCCCTGATCGGGCGAAGGGTTGGAGACAAAGTATCGGTAGAGACGCAGGCCGGAATTGTCGAGTATGAAGTGCTGGAGATACAGCGATCAATCTAGTGTGTTGCATCATTTATGGAACGAAACGTGATACAGTACACGAAGGAGAGAAAAGACGGATCTTATTCAGGCAGAGATTCGCTTAGAATAGAAAAAGGAGTGGAAGAAGTGGCAGAACAGAAGAAGCAGCAGGTGCAGGAACCGGATATTAATCAGTTACTGAAGGTGCGCCGTGAAAAGCTGGCAGAGCTTCAGGCGGGCGGAAATGACCCGTTTCAGATTACAAAATATGATGTGACAAACCACAGTGCAGATGTAATAGATAATTTTGAGGCTTTGGAAGGAAAAACAGTTTCCATTGCAGGACGTATGATGTCGAAACGTGTGATGGGCAAGGCTTCTTTTTGCAATGTTCAGGATTTGAAGGGAAATATCCAGTCTTATGTGGCACGCGACAGTATTGGTGAGGAGCCATACAAGGCATTCAAGAAAATGGATATTGGCGATATTGTGGGGATCGAAGGCCAGGTGTTTAAGACAAAGACCGGTGAGATTTCCATTCATGCAGAATCGGTAACACTTCTGACCAAGAGCCTGCAGGTGCTTCCGGAGAAGTTCCACGGCCTCACGAATACGGATTTGCGCTATCGCCAGCGTTATGTGGATCTGATCATGAATCCGGACGTGAAGGATACGTTTGTAAAGCGTTCCCGGATTATCAGCAGTATTCGTAAATACCTGGATGGTCAGGGCTTCATGGAGGTTGAGACGCCGATGCTGGTATCGAATGCCGGCGGTGCGGCTGCACGTCCGTTCGAGACACATTTCAATGCACTTGATGAGGATTTGAAGCTTCGAATCTCTCTGGAGCTTTACCTGAAGCGACTGATCGTGGGCGGCCTTGAGCGTGTCTATGAGATTGGCCGTGTGTTCCGCAATGAAGGGCTTGACACCCGCCACAATCCGGAATTTACGCTGATGGAGCTTTATCAGGCTTATACGGATTACAATGGCATGATGGATCTGACGGAGAACCTGTACCGCTATGTAGCGCAGGAAGTTCTCGGTACTACAAAGATCACTTACAATGGAATTGAGATGGATCTCGGAAAACCGTTTGAGCGGATTACCATGGTAGATGCCGTGAAGCGTTATTCCGGCGTGGATTTCCATGAGATTCATACCCTTGAGGAAGCAAGAGCTGCCGCAAAAGAGCATCACATTGAGTTTGAGCAGCGCCATAAGAAAGGCGATATTCTGAATCTGTTCTTTGAAGAATTTGTGGAAGAGCACCTGGTTCAGCCGACCTTTGTAATGGATCATCCGATTGAAATCTCACCGCTCACGAAGAAAAAGCCGGAGAATCCGGAATACGTAGAGCGTTTTGAGTTCTTTATGAACGGCTGGGAAATGGCAAACGCCTATTCTGAACTGAATGACCCGATCGACCAGCGAGAGCGCTTCAAAGCGCAGGAAGAGCAGCTGGCACAGGGCGATGAGGAAGCAAATACAACGGACGAAGATTTCCTGAATGCACTTGAAATCGGCATGCCGCCGACAGGTGGAATCGGTTTTGGGATTGACCGCATGTGTATGCTTCTGACGGATTCGGCAGCAATTCGCGATGTGCTCGCCTTCCCGACAATGAAGTCCCTGGACACTGACAAGAAGTCTGCGAAGTCAGAAAACAGCACTTCCACAGCAGCACCGGAGAAAGAAGAAGTTATCGACTTCTCCAAGGTAAAGGTAGAGCCTTTATTTGAGGAATTTGTTGATTTCGATACTTTCAGCAAGTCAGATTTCAGAGCTGTAAAGGTAAAAGCTTGTGAAGCAGTTAAGAAATCCAAGAAGCTGTTACAGTTTACTCTGGATGACGGAACAGGCACAGATCGTACGATTTTAAGCGGTATTCACGCTTATTACGAACCAGAAGAACTGGTTGGAAAGACGCTTATCGCTATCACTAACCTGCCGCCGAGAGCCATGATGGGAATTGAATCCTGTGGAATGCTTCTCAGTGCAATCCATGAGGAAGAGGGCGAAGAAAAACTTCATCTTCTGATGGTTGATAACCATATTCCGGCTGGTGCAAAGCTGTACTAAAATTAAATATAAAATGTCTAAAACCATGATGTCAGACCGCATTTGACAACAATTTGACAACAAAATTTGGGAGAATGATGAATCGTTATGAAGCATGACGAATTTCAGGTGAAAGGGCACAGGTTTGGGCAATGAAGTAAGAGCACTTCTTAGAGTTAATCTAAGAGGTGCTTTTTTTCGTCCTTGGAAAGTCACATCCCAGCGGTCAGCTTCTGTAAAACAGTAAATCTAATTTTGGAGGAAAACATCATGGGTAAAAGTTATAAACCAATTACAAGTATGAAAGAAGTACCAGAGCAGCTTAGAAAATTACGCCGACAGTATCTACGCTATCAACAGGCAGAAATCATTTACAGTATTTCCCATAAGAAACTTTTGGAGCTTGCCAGTGATGCAGGTGCAATTTATAGAATAGATGGAACGGTACTGATTAACAAGGATATTTTTGATATTTATCTGGAACGATTCCATGAACCGGCGACAGGAAAAGACAGGGAGGAAATGATGGATGAGCGGTAATGTATGGATGTTTTCAGATGAGATTGATGATGAAGATCTGGAATTTATGAGCCATGCCTATGTGACCTACAATATGGCGTGTGAATATTACAGGCTGGGAATCAAACCCGTTGTCCGTATGGCACATGAAGCCGGGGCAGTCTATAAGATTGGGAAAAAAGTATTGATTCGTAGAAGTATATTTGAAGCGTATCTGCGAGAACAGAGGAAGATTTGATAGAGGAGAAGAACATGAGTGAACAGAGAAAAATAATACACGATGATAACAATGGACTAGATTATGTGCTGGTAGGAGATTATTACATACCGATGTTAGCCTTGCCGGAGGAAACTAGACCGATTGGTTACTGGGGAATGCTTCGGAAAGAATATCTGAAAAATCATAAATCGGGAATGTATTCTTATCTTCTGTTGACCGGAAAACTGGACAGTTATCTGGCAGACCTTAATGAACAGTTGCAGAAACAGTATGAGCTGGTTGAAGCACAAATGAGAAGTGCTGAAGGCGTGACAGAGAAATTAAAAGCACAGAATCCTATAGAGTGGGTGCGACAGTGTAATAATATCAGGAATCGTGTGCGGGAAATTGTGTTGAGTGAATTGGTATATGTATAGGAGGAGCGTATGAGATACAGGATTGAATATGCAGATGGAAGATGCTGCAATTTCGCAAACAGCAGAAAAGATTTACTGGATTGGTTGAAACTGTTGAAAGATGAACAGATTGTTGATATTCGTAAAATATATAAAAGTGGTGTTACCGATTCAGTTCTGGATAGTTACCGGAGTTATCTGAAACAGTGAGATAACATGGAAAGGGCAGGTATAAATCTATGAAATTGACAAAGGAGATTGAAGAATTTATCAGTCTAACAATAACAGAGCACATGGGGAAAGAGTATGCAGACTGGAAAATGAAACAGCAATCTGTGACAGAGCCAGATAAAGTTGAAGAAGAATATGAAAAGGTAATTGCTTCATTATCACCAGAACAGAAAGAGGCAATTACAAAATACTGTGATGCCATATTCAGTAGTGGAGCAGATACAGAAGAATTTTTTTATCGTCTGGGGCTGAAAGATGGATTGAAATTAAAGAAAGTAATAAAAAGTATATTGAAATCTCTTTCGTAAGTAAGAAAGTAAATTGAAGAAGCATTGGCTGCAATAGTGGTTGATGCTTCTTTTTTGATTTTTTCAAAATCATCTGACATTCTCTGCTTTCCCATGTGTGATTAGTAGGAAAATAAATTTTTCTGCGAAAGTACCGTCCAAACGCTCTCTGAAACTTGCAATTAGTGAGGAAATATTTCACTTATGCGAAAAAACTTGCAAAAGAGGGTTGGTAAATACTGTTTCCAACGCTTTATAGGTAGAGGAACAATTATTTTTCAAAAATTCTTCAAAATCATGTCCGTTTTTGTTCGTCCCAGTACAGAGTATGTGAAGGGACTAATGAAATTAAAAGAAAAAATGATAAAAATGCAAAAAAATATCACGATTCTTTTGCATCATGTTAAGTTATTTGACTTTAGTAATTAGAGGACGTTTTGGAATGTTCCTTCGCTGAACCTTGACAATTGATAAGTGCACCCTGGAAGCTTACCAGGAGTTCTGCCATGACCTTTCTTTTTCTGGAAGCAAGCGGAATCATAATGACACTCCCGATGATGGGCGGCTGACCGGAGCCTTATGGTCAGTGTCCTGCTGATGCAGGCAGAGGCAGTCTGAGACGGCTGCAGGTGACAGGGAAACGCACACCAGACCGCTGATGAAAAATGAAACTGATAACAATGTTTACAGGGTGAAATGCCCGGAAAGGATGGTAACGATTATGAATAAAGTGATTTTAATGGGAAGACTGACAAAGAACCCGGAGATTAAATATGCCGGGAAAGATAATGATATGGCAGTAGCAAGATATACACTTGCGGTAAACAGAAGGTATAAACGTGACGGTGAGCAGGAAGCAGATTTTATTTCTTGTGTCACATTCGGAAAGAGTGCAGAATTTGCACAGAAATATCTTCATAAGGGAATGAGGATTGTAATTGGCGGTCGTATCAGTACTGGCAGTTATAAGGACAAAGACGGGAAGACAATTTATACCACAGATGTGGTTGTGGAAGAACATGAATTTGCTCAGAACAAGGACAGCGGTGCCGAAGCGAATTTGTCAGGAACAGAGAAAACAGATGAAGACGGATTCATAGAAGTACCAGATGGTGAGCTCCCATTTGACTAATCCGAAATAAATGGTTGGAGAGGTTGTCTTGTGTTAGAACAGCCTCTCCAACCATTTGGTAGAAGATATCAAAAATTACAGGTATTTAACCTAACGAAATCGTGATATAATCAAAATATGTTTATATGAAAAATATGGAGGCGCTTATGGGCGTAAGTTATAACAGATTATGGAAAATGCTCATAGATAAAAATATGAAGCGGATAGAGATGCAGTACCTTACCGGGATTAGTGGTAATATTCTTGCCCGAATGGGAAAAAATCAGTATGTCTCAATGGAAACGATTGAGAAAATCTGCAAGAAACTGGACTGCACCGTTGATGAGATGATGGAATTTACAGATGAAAAGTAACAGGAGGGTGCCACAATGACAGATGCACAACAAAGAGCAGCAGCGAAAGCATTTGCAAAAAACTGGAAAGACCGTGGATATGAAAAGGGAGACAGCCAGATTTTCTGGGTGGAGCTTCTGACAATGGTATTTGGTGTAACTGAAATATCACAGTTTATTTCCTTTGAGGATCAGGTACATCTTGATCACACCAGTTTTATTGACGGGTATATTGAGAAAACTCATGTAATGATTGAACAGAAAAGTATCAACAAGAGCCTGACGGCTGCTATCCGGCAGTCTGATGGCTCTATGCTGACACCCTTTGAACAGGCAAAAAGATATTCTTCTGAACTGCCATATTCAAAAAGACCAAGATGGATTGTAACTAGCAATTTTCAGTCATTTTATATTTATGACATGGAAAAGCCGGGCGGTGATCCGGAGATTATCCAGTTGGAGAATCTGGAAAAAGAATATTATCGGTTACAGTTCCTTGTGGACGAGGGAAACACAAATCTTCAGAGAGAAATGGAAGTTTCCATTGCCGCAGGTGAAATTGTAGGGTTGCTGTATGATGCACTGGCAAAACAATATGCCGATCCAACAACAGAGCGTGCAATGAAAAGTCTGAATATCCTTTGTGTCAGAATGGTATTCTGCCTGTATGCAGAGGATGCCGGCATTTTCGGACAGCATGGTATGTTCCATGATTATCTGGAAGAATTTGATGCAAGAAAAATGAGAAAAGCAATGATCGAACTTTTCCAGATCCTTGATACAAAGCCGGAGGATAGAGATCCTTATTTGAAAGATGATAACCCACAGCTTGCAGTTTTTCCGTATGTAAATGGTGGACTTTTTGCAAATGAAGATATTGAGATTCCGCCTTTTACGGATGAAATCAGAAATCTTTTATTAGAAAAAGCATCAGCAGATTTTGACTGGTCAGAAATCAGTCCGACCATATTTGGCGCTGTGTTCGAGAGTACGTTGAATCCAGAGACAAGACGCTCCGGCGGTATGCATTACACCAGCATTGAGAATATTCACAAGGTCATTGATCCACTGTTTCTGGACGATCTGAAAAATGAGCTGAAAGAAATTCAGCAGATAACCGTGCAGAGAACAAAAGATAAAAAGCTGAGAGACTTCCAGACGAAGCTGGCAAATCTCCGGTGGCTTGATCCGGCATCGGGAAGTGGAAATTTCCTTACGGAAACATATATCAGTATACGGCGATTGGAGAACGAAGTCATAAAAGAATTGCAGAGAGGACAGATTACTTTTGGCTTTGATGAATCCTCACCAATCCACGTTTCTATTGATCAGTTTTATGGAATTGAGATTAATGATTTTGCTGTTACAGTTGCCAAGACTGCTTTATGGATTGCTGAATCACAGATGATGAAAGAAACAGAAGACATCGTTCATATGAATCTGGATTTTTTGCCATTGACGACCAATGCGTTTATTGTAGAAGGTAATGCACTAAAACTGGACTGGGAAAGTATTGTTCCTAAAATGCAGTTATCTTATATCATGGGTAACCCACCATTTGTAGGAACTAAAAATATGAACACTGAGCAGAAAAAGGATGCAAAATTAGTTTTATCAGATTGGAAAAACTATGGAACCTTGGACTACGTTTCTTGCTGGTATAAGAAAGCCGCAGATTTTATTAATAATACGTTGATACATTGTGCCTATGTTTCTACCAATTCAATATGTCAGGGTGAACAAGTTGCAAATTTATGGGAACCGCTTTTTAAAGCAGGTGTGAAAATTGATTTTGCACATAGAACTTTTCAGTGGGATAGCGAAGCTAGTTTAAAGGCACATGTACATTGTGTAATAGTCGGATTTAGCCAGGTGGGTGGAAATGTAAAGAAAATATTCTCTGATGGAAGAATGACATTAGCAAAAAATATAAATCCATATCTTGTTGATGCGGATAATGTTTTCATTGTAAGTAGAAAAACGCCAATTTCTGATGTACCTAAAATGTATATTGGCTGTGAGATGAAAGACGATGGAAACTATGTTATGACGGAAGATGAAAAAAATATATTTCTACAAAATGAGCCGCAGGCGGAAAAATATATACATCCTTATATGATGGGAAAAGATTTTATTGCGAGAAAATCGAGATATTGCCTTTGGCTGAAAGATATATTGCCATCGGAGTTAAAAAAATATCCTAAAATTATGGAACGTGTAAAGAACGTTCGTGAATTTCGATTAAGTTGTCCAAGTCCTGATACTAATCATTATGCTGACAAGCCGACATTTCCAGTTCGACTCCGATATTATAGCGAAGACAGAATAAATCCGGCGTTAGCATTACCGAAAGTATCTTCACAAAATCGAAGATATATTCCGATGGAAGTAATCGATGCTGATGTTATTGCTGGAAGTAAATTGTTTTTGATACCGGACATTTCTCTGTATCATTTTGGTGTATTGACATCGAATGTTCATATGGCGTGGATGCGAACAGTTTGTGGCAGATTAAAGAGCGATTATAGTTATGCAAGTAATGTGGTATATAATACATTTCCATGGCCAGAGCCGACCGCTCAGCAACGACAAAAAATCGAACAGACTGCACAGGCAATCCTTGATGCCAGAGCATTATATCCGGATAGCAGCCTTGCAGATCTTTATGATGAACTGACCATGCCGCCGGAACTGCGAAAAGCACATCGCCAGAATGATATGGCAGTCATGCAGGCATACGGATTCACAAAAGGCAGTGAAGCCTATAAAAGCGAAGCTGCCTGTGTTGCAGAACTGATGCAAAGATATCAGAAATTGTGCGAGGAACAGAAATAGTAAGGAGCAGAAAAGTTGAAAAATAATAACATTGAGAAAACAGAGTTTCTAAAAATAGTATATTTTGATGAAGCTGCTGCACAGGATTATGTTGATGTTACCAATGGAGGACGGCTTGATTGGTCAACGCAGGAAAATAAAGAAAAAATAGCTAAAATAGTTGCTGAAATTGAAGCTCAGGCCAAAAGTGGCTTTAATATTTTGAATTATATTAAAGCAACATTTCAGGGAAAGGTTGATGCCAGTGCTTCCGCTGAGCTGACTAGCGCTTTTGATAAAACAATAAAAAATACGTTGCTTACAGATTATATACAGGCAGCATCGGAAGATGAACATGTAAAAAAATTTGAGAATAGTGGTGTTTATGCACCGGAAAATTCTGTAACATTGTATAAAATGATTAGTTCGTATTTGACAATTGTGCCTAAAGAAGAAATGCCAATAGATATGGAAAAATTAAATGAGGCAATATTAGGTGAACGAGGTTATTATGATATGTTGTTAAAGACAGAGAAAGAGCGGAAAAACTTATTAAGATTTAATCTTAAAGCATTTAAAAATAATTATAACCTTGTCGATTTAAGTAAAATGAAATTGACATATTTTGGAATAAAGGTTGGAACTTGTGGAGAAAATCATTTATCAATTGATAAAGAGTTTGAGTTTCAACCAGTAGAAGAAAAGACTACAGCAGAAGAAATTGTTGAGGGAGAAAAGTCTGCTGATGAAAGAGAAAAAGAATTAGATGTTTATGATATAGTATTGGCAGGTGTGGTACGTGAAGAAGATTGAAATTTTTGTAGGATCTGATTCTGCTTTTGAAAAGATTGTTCCGAAAAGTGCAAGAAATCTTAGTGAAATGGCAGCGAAACTTGATGATGGTAATAAAAAAATGGATGTGTTTGTTAACATTCCAGGGCAGCCAGAACCAAAGCCTAAGAAAAAGAAGAAACTAAGAGTTCAAGATTTTGTTATTCATGCAGACGAGTATTGCAGTGTTCAAGAACATGTTATTATAAACTTTATAAATTTTATTTTCCAAATGTCCATAACAAATATGTACATTCAAAATCCACCGAAAAATATTCGAGAGCAGATATATCGAACATTTGATAAAAGTATTATTCATGAAACGCAACAGCCATATTTGGAAGTTTCAAAGGAAATGATACAAACATTTAACAGCCAATATAGTGAAAGAGTAATTGGTCAGGAAAGAGCAAAAAAGAAATTGCTTCAGGCAATATATCCTTTGGTAGATGGTAAGCAGAGTAAGCCTGTTGTAATATTGTTATATGGAGATTCAGGGCTTGGAAAGACGGAATCCGCACAGTATATGGCAGAATTGATGGGTGGAAAATTATTAAGAAAACAGTTCTCCATGTATCAGAATAATGAGTCAGCCAATTACATTTTTGGTGGAAGATATAACGAGAAAAGCTTTGCACAAGATCTTTTGGCTAGAGAAACAAATGTATTGTTGTTTGATGAGTTTGATAAAGCTTTATCTGTATTTCATAGTGCATTTTATCAATTATTTGATGAGGGGATTTATGAAGATCATAATTACAAAGTGGTAGTAAATAAGGCAATTATTGTGTGTACTTCAAATTACAAAACAATTGATGAGATAAAAGAACATCTGGGATTGCCTATATATAACCGTTTTGACTCAATTATTAAATTTGCTGATTTACCAGATATGGCAAAAGAAAAAATTGCGGAGAGGGAAATAGAAAGGTTAAAGAAAGATTATGGTATCGAAGACAGAGAGCTGTTCGACAAAATAAAGAAAGGTGCAGTTACTCAATCAAATGCAAGAGAAATAAAACATTTGATTAAAGATACTTTTTCACTTGTAGTACTCAAAAAAATATGTGGTGAAACGGAAATATAATTCTCTTAGCGAAGCTAAGAGCGCACTTCTATACAGGTGATTGCATCTGCCTGTATCGTGTGACCTGCGGTGCTATTCCTGGATTTGAAAAATTTCAATCCAAAGATATAGCGAAATCATAGATTTCGGGCAAAGGAATTTCCTTTGTGGTGAAAGTGAATATCTAGGTGAAAAAAATGGTGCTAAAACATATTACATGGTAGTATATATAATAAAACTAAAGAAAATAGGTGAAAGAATGTCTGAAAATAAAGTTAGAATACTTGTCGATAATTTTTATAAGGATTTTGCTGGATTGCCAAATCATAGAGCAATAGTAAGAAATAACACACCAGAGGATGCGTTTACATTAGCTATTTTAAAAATAATGTATGGTGAAACATTAGATTGTAAAATTTCACCAGAAAATGTTGATAAAATATCTAAAATTATTGTTGCTCCTCCAGACAGCGGTATTGATTTATTTATTGAGACTGAGGATGGAGATGAATACTATTATGATATTATTCAGTCTAAATACACAGAGTTAACAGAAGAAGAGATAAGAGTATGCTTTTTGGAAATGCATGATGCTATTAGGAGGTATTTGAAAAATCCTAATAGTGTCCAGTCAAATTTGCGAGATATAATTTCAGAAACAAATTTTAATTCTTCGTTCAAAAATAATTGTACATATTATGTTTATCATACAGGAATATTGAATTATGGAAAAAATTTTAAGGCAAATGAAAAAATAGTAACAATAAATGAAATGGAAGTTGTACTAGAGAGTCTGGGGCGAGAGGACCATATTTTAAAGGTTCCTTATGCAGAGTTCACTTCGGATATGTTTAATAATTATATTCTTTATGAGAATTCGTCAGATAATGCGATGCTTTGCAATATAAGAGGATATGATTTGGCTGTTTTATGCAATAAATATGTGAGTTCTTCAATGGGAAGAAATATTTTATTTGGTCAGAATCTAAGAGACTCTTTAGACCAGAAAAAATCTAAAACGTACGAAGCAATGATGAAAACCATAAAAAATGAACCAGAACGATTTTGGAATTATAATAATGGAATAACTATTCTTTGCGAAGAATTAGATGCACATCGTAAGGGCCGTAATGGAGATGTTGATTTAATTGAGATTACTAATTTTTCAATTATTAATGGTGCACAAACTACAAACACATTAGGAGCATATTTGCGAAATGCATTAATTAACAATGAACCGGATGAAATAGAGCAGTTAAAAAAAGTATATGTTCTTGTGAGAATAATGCAGGTTAATAATGAAAAGCTTAGTGGTAATATTTCTATTTATAATAATTTACAGAATCCAATGTCTTCAAGAGATATGGTTGCAAATAATACTGAGCAAAAAGAATTGCAGAGAATATGTATGACAGGTGAAGCTCCGAATATATTTGTAGAGATAAGAAGAGGTCAGACTGTTCCGCCACAACCAAGATTCGAAAAACATCAAAGAATCACCAATGAGGAACTTGCACAGTTAGCGTTTGCTGCTTTTTTACAATCACCATTTACAGCAAAAGATAAGAAAAAGACACTTTTTAATAAAGATGCTTCAGATACAGAATATTTAGTTAATGCTTATTATGATCAAATATTTTATCTTTCTGAAGAAGATGATAAGAAAGGTGTTTTATTTCAAAAGAGTAAGGAAGAAATTGATGAAGCATTGTTTGTTAAATATTTATATATTCAAGCAAGAAATAAAATGAAAAAGAGTTACGATGAGAGAATCGCAAAATGCAATGAGCATATATCCGCCAGTTGGGGAAACATTGAACAGCAGCAAAAGATGATTCAATTAAATCAGAGATATAAAGAGGTGAATAATACATGTATGTTTTATTGTATTGCTTTATATTTTACGCTTAAAGATAATTACGGGACTATCGGCGAGAAAAATACATTTGATTATTTTAGTTTTTATAGAGATAATCGAAATTCATCATACAAAGATGAAATAATTGATTATTTTGCAAATAAATTTTTACAGGCTACTGTAAAAATAATGTCTAAATTACTTGCCGCTTCTGGTAGTGGAAGTGCAACTAACTGGTTGAAGAAAGCACAAAGTCAAACAGATTTTTTTGATACATTATCTGAAGAAATGGCTGGAGATCTTACATATCAGGAGATGTATACAGATTTTGTAAAGAGATTTACTATATAATCTATTAAAAATTTAATAAGTATAACTTAGATTGAAGTTTTGAAATTTAGGAAATCATTTTAGTTTTTATAATAAGAATCGGTATTGGTGACAGTGCTGATTCTTTTTATTTGCATAAAAATAAGGAGGAAAAGAAATTGAGCAGAGCGAAAAATCCCAAATATGAATCCATGTCATTGGAAGAACTGAAAGCCAACATGGAAAAAAGTAAAAAGGAACTGGAACATGCGATCCACAATAAAAATCTTCTGGAGCAGAGAAAGAAGTTGGTGGAGCGAAAGGAACGTTCCCATAGATTGATTGTTAAAGGTGCAGAGTTTGAAAAAGCATTTCCATTATCCAGAGATTTGGAGCAGGAAGAAGTTCAGGATGTTATGGATCAGTTGAAGAACAGCAGTTACAACAAGAGTATTGTACGACAGGGTTACATGGCAGCTTTACACAAAGAACAACAGCAAATTGCAGAAGCAGTTGAAAAAGCAGAAAGAGGAGATGACGGCTAATGGCACTGTATCATTTTTCAGTAAAGCAAGTTTCCAGAGGAAAAGGTCAGACAGTGGTTAATTCCGCAGCTTATATTTCGGGGCAAAAGCTTTATAACGATTACTATGGACAGACGCATGATTATACAAAAAAGTCGGGAGTGGTTTTCACAGAAATCCTGACACCGGAATATGTGCCGGAACGTTTGTCTGACCGGGAAACACTTTGGAATGAGGTAGAGCAGATAGAGAAAAGTAAACGGGCACAGTTAGCTTATTCTTTTGATATTGCTTTACAAAATGAACTGACATTGGATGAAAATATAGAATTGGCGAGAGAGTTTTGCTGGGAGCAGTTCGTAGCTCGTGGCATGATTGTAGATCTGGCAGTTCATGAGGGAAAATCAAAGAACGAAGATGAACCGGACAATCCACATTTTCATGTACTTGCTCCAATCCGTCCTTTTACAGAAGAAGGAAGCTGGGGAAACAAGCAGAAACGGGAATATGTTTTGGATGAATACGGAAATCGGATTAAAGATGCCAAAGGAAAGGATATATTCAATGCTGTTTCTACTACCGGATGGAATGATCCGGAGCTTTTAAAGGAATGGAGAAGAGCGTGGACAGAGAAGGTGAACGAAAAATTCCGGGAATGTCACATGGCAGCAAGAATTGATCACCGCTCTTACAAAGAGCAGGGAATTGATCTGCTTCCGACGATCCATGAAGGGTATGAAGTGCGAGCAATGGAGAAAAAGGGAATTAAAACAGTGATTGGGGAACTGAACCGAGCTATCCGGCAGTTCAACCAGATGTTTATTTCTCTGAAAGAATCTATTCAGTGGATGAAGACAGCGTATGAGGAAATGAAAGCCGAACTGGATCGCAGGCAGAATCCGACACTTCTGGAAAGCTTGCAAGATTATTATGATAAGAAAACGCAAGGCAGACCACCGCTTCCAAATTTCTATGCGGAGATGAAACGGAGAGGGAAGAATCTCTCCAACTTACAGGAGTTTGCAAAATCCATCAATTACCTCCAGACTCATAAGATAGAGACAATGGAGGATCTGCAGGAAAGGATTGATGAACTGAATGGTGTTGTATCAGTCAGCAAAAAAGAAATTTCCGAAAAGCGAGAGCAGTTAAAGAAATTGGAAAATCTGCAAAAGATGGCAGAAGTAATAAAGGCAAACCAGCCATTGATAGACGAGTACAACCATTTCTTTTTTCCGAAAAAACGAGAGAAATACTATCAGCAGCATAAGAAAGAAATCAATTATTATCGCAAATGTGAACGGGAACTGAAACAGCACTTGGATAAAAATGGAAAGGTGCCAACAGCCAGATGGAAACGCGAGAAAGAAGAACTCCGGTCTGTGATCGAAGAGCTGAAAGCAGATAATCAGCCTTATCAGGACGAACTTGCATTTGTAAAAAAGGTACAGAGTTGTGCAGACATTGCCAGATGTGACCGGGAAATGGCAGAAACAGATACCTCCGGGCGTTCAGAAGAAAAAAGGGAGAAGCAGGTGAAGTTCCCGGCATTTCACGCAGCCCAGACAGAAGATATTTTCGAAGAAAACAGTAAAGCAGAGCAACAGTCGGTGAATGAGACGGAGCGGAAACCAGAAAAGAAGACTTCTATTCGGAAACAACTGGCTGAAAAGAAGAAAGAGTGTGAAGAACGTGATGCAAAACAACAGACAGTGAGGAAAAAACGGAACTATGATATGAATTTATAGAAGTCTGTCAGCAGGACAGGCAGGAAAGGATGATGAAAATGCAGTATACAGAAGAACAGATTGCAAGAGCAAACCAGACCGATCTTGTGTCTTTTCTGAACGCACAAGGGGAACAGTTGGTGAAAAGTGGTAGGGAATACCGTTGGAAAAAGCATGACAGTGTAACGATATCCGGAAATCGATGGTATCGGCATAGTCAGAGTAAGGGTGGTTATCCGGTAGACTTTGTGATGGAATTTTATTATGCAACATTCCCAGAAGCAGTGAAAATTCTGATTGGGGAAGAAGGCGAAGGCAGGCAGAAGTCCTGCCCCGCCCCGTCTAAAGACTTCCGATTACCGGAGAAAAATGAGGATAATGAAAAAATCATGAAGTATCTGACAGAAAAAAGAGAGATTGAGAAAACACTGGTGGAAGATTGGATTGACAGAGGTGATATTTACGAAGAAAAGAAGCATCATAATGTTATATTTGTCGGCAGAGATGCAGATGGTATTCCAAGATATGCACACTGCCGGGGAACTGGTGAAATAAAATATCGTGGAGATGTAGCAGGTTCTGATAAATCTTATGGATTCAGTTACAGAGGAACGGATAATCAGTTGTTTGTATTTGAAGCAGCCATTGATTTGCTTTCATTTATCCAGTTATTTCCAAAAGATTGGAAGAAACGTAGCTATCTGAGTCTGGGTGGAGTCTCCAGTGTGGCACTGATGACTTTTCTTTCTGAACGCCCTCAGATTACTTCTGTTTTCCTGTGCCTGGATAATGACCAGGCAGGGAATGAGGCTTGTGAGAAGCTGGCAGAAGAAATTCTGGAAGGGTACAGTGTAATTCGTCTGAAACCATCACGAAAAGACTGGAACGAAATTCTCTGTGATAAAAACGCCGACAGAAAGAAAGCAATTGCAGAAACAATCACAATCAAAGTACCAGAAACAGAAGAGCTGGTGCCGATGTTGTGTTATGAAGACATTGAACAGACCAATGTGGATTGGTTGTGGTTCCCCTATATTCCATTTGGAAAACTGACAATTATTCAGGGCAATCCGGGAGAGGGAAAAACTTATTTTGCAATGATGCTGACGGCAGCCTGTACCAACAGAAAATTGTTTCCGAATATGGAAGATATCGAACCATTCAATGTAATCTATCAGACAGCGGAGGATGGTATGGGTGATACGATCAAGCCAAGACTGGTAGAAGCAGGAGCTGATCTAAGTCGGGTTATGGTGATTGATGATTCGGAAGAAGTGTTGACGTTATCCGATGATCGAATTGAAAAAGCAGTCAGACAGAATCAAGTGAGGCTTGTAATTATTGATCCGGTACAGGCGTTTATTGGAGCAGATGTGGATATGAACCGTGCAAATGAAGTACGCCCGGTGTTTCGAAAACTGGGAATGATTGCAGAGAAGACCGGTTGTGCCATTGTATTGATCGGACATCTGAATAAGTCCTCCGGAACACAGAGCACTTATCGAGGACTTGGTTCTATTGATATCATGGCAGCAGTGCGAAGCTTGATTTTCATTGGGAAAGTAAGAAAAGATCCAACCACGAGGGTATTGATTCATGAAAAAAGTTCGCTAGCGCCACCGGGGGAGACAATGGCGTTTAAACTGGGAGACGAAGAAGGTTTCCGATGGGTGGGAGCCTATGAGATTTCCGCTGATGAATTGTTAGATGGGAAAGAAGGAAAAGCAACAGAAACAAAGCTGGAGAGAGGGGCAAAGTTGATCAAGGAACTGCTTGCTGATAAAAAAGAAATTTCAATCAGGAAACTAGATGAAAAAGCAAAAGAGCAGGGAATCTCTGGAAGAACCATGCGTGATGTAAGAAGTCGGATGAAGAATGAGTTGGAGTATCAAATAAATGAAAAGCAGGAAAACAGTATTCGATTAAAAGAATGATGGGTGGCAGAGTCATTGAAGAAAATATAGATTTTTATAGATACCTTATCTGCCACCTGCCGTCTGCCAGTGTATGAAATTACGAAAACAGATTGCGAATCGCTTGCAACTTGCAATCAAACAAGATATAATGAAGAAAAAAGAGGAGGCGATATCTATGGCAAGAACAGCAAATGTATTTGCACGTGTCGAACCTGAAGTGAAAGAACAGGCAGAACAGGTGCTTGATCGACTTGGTATTCCAATGTCCAATGCAGTAGGAATGTTTCTGAGACAGATTGTACTCCAGAGAGGAATTCCTTTTGAAATGAAACTTCCAGCTTATGAAGAGCCTGTTGCATATGGCTCTCTGACAAAGGAACAGTTCGATGCAGAAATAGAGAAAGGCATGGAAGATATTAGGGCTGGCAGAGTATATTCAGCAGATGAAGTTGAAGCAGAAATGAAACGGGAATTTGGTATATGAAATATAAAGTGATGTATACAGCAGGAGCAAAGAAAGATCTGCGAAATATTTTCAGATATATTTCAGAGGAACTGTTAGCTCCGGAGAATGCTGCAGGACAGACAGAGCGGATTATGACGGCAATTCGGAAGCTGGATACTATGCCGAACAGAAATCGGCTCTATGAGGAAGAACCGTGGCACAGTAGAGGCCTTCGATTCTTTCCAGTGGGTAATTATCTGGTATTTTACAAAACAGATGATGAAACTGAAACGGTATATGTAGTGCGAATTATGTATGGTGGACGTGATGTTCATAAACAGTTAAGTCAAACAGAAGACGTTTCGTAAATTAAAACAGAATATGGAACAAAAACACGAGCAGTTAGTCTACGAAAAATAGGTTAGCTGCTTTTTTTATGCAAAAAAGGAGGTGCCGTGTATGGGATATGCACGTAGAGATGTAGAGAAAACAAAGAAAATAGCGAAGAAATTTGTCCGTTATCAGGAAGGGGCAGAGCTTTACAGCATTGGGCTGACGAAATTCCAGGAGTTGGCGAAAGAAGCTAAAGCAGTGTATAAGATTGACAAGGTTGCTCTTGTAAACTGTGAGATTTTTGAAAAATATCTGGAGACATTTCGGATTGCGTAGGGAACAGAAGAAAATCGTGGAAGGACGAAAAATAGGGATTGACTTCTTGTCATACGAAAATTATAATATGGATGTGGAGGAATAAGAACAGATATGGCGAAAATAGGAAGACCGAAGTCGGAAAATATAAAAAAGAAAGTGTTGAGTATCCGGGTGGAAGATTCTATGTATAAGTGTATCTGTGATTATGCCAGGAAACACAAAATGACTGTGACAGAAGTTGTCTTGCAGGGACTGGAAAAAGTATTGAACAGACCTGAATAATATGTAGTCCTTCCTTTATTTAAAGGAGGATTTTATATGGCACAGACAAGAAAAGATCTGCGGGGCAGAGTCCTGCGGAAAGGTGAATCACAGAGACGTTCAGATGGGAGATATGTATATACTTATACGGATCCTCTCGGAAGACGTAAATATGTTTATGCACAAGACCTTGTAACGCTTCGGGAAAAAGAAGCACAGCTCATGAAAGATCAGATGGACGGTCTGGATATTTATGTTGCCGGAAAGGCTACAATAAATTTTGTATTTGACCGTTACATGAGTCTCAAAAACAATCTGAAACCAACGACCAAGAGCAATTATCTTTATATGTATGACCGATTTATCCGGGATACATTTGGAAAGCGGAATATAGCAGAGATTAAGTATTCTGATGTGGTGCAGTTCTATAATCACCTGATTGAGAAGCAGGAACTGAAAATCAACACGTTGGAAACCATTCACACGTTATTGCATCCGACTTTTCAACTGGCTGTAAGGGATGACATTATCAGAAAAAATCCTACGGATGGAGTCATGGCAGAATTAAAGAAAAACTTAGGCATGAAAACCGGTGTGAGACATGCACTGACTATTCCACAGCAGAGAGCATTCATGGAATATATTGCTACGCATCCGATTTATTTTCACTGGTGGCCGATTTTTACGATTTTTCTTGGAACCGGGTGCCGAATCGGCGAAGTTTTAGGGCTTCGATGGGAAGACATCAATTATGAGAAGCGAATTATCAGCATCAATCATAATCTGACGTATTATCCAGTAGGAGAAGACCGGGCATCGGAAAATCACATTTCAACGCCGAAAACTGAAGCCGGAATGCGTACGATTCCCATGTTGGATACAGTGAAAGATGCTTTTGAAATGATCTGGGAAGAGCAGAAAGAAAATGGCTGGACAGATGCAGAGATTGATGGGATGACAGGCTTTGTTTTCTGTAACCGTTATGGAAATATAATGAATGCCCAGTCAGTCAATCGTGCAATCAAGAGAATCTCATCTGCTTATAATGCAACAGAAGAAGTAGAGGCAAAAAAAGAGCATCGAGAGCCGGTGCTGTTGCCGGATTTTTCAGCGCACAGCTTGAGACACACATTTTGCACAAGGCTTTGTGAAAGAGAAACAAACCTGAAAATAATCCAGTCGATCATGGGGCATAAGGATATTCAGACCACTATGGATATCTATGCAGAAGCGACAGAGGAGAAAAAACAGGAAACATTTGAACATTTGGCTGCAACAATGGATGTATTTTAAGAAGGGCTTATGAACCCTTTCATCTGACAACAGAAATAACCAAATGACATCAAATTGACAACAGATATGATTTGACAATGATTCATCATGAATGGTGATGAAGAGAAGACAATTTAATAGGAATAGCTCAGCGAAGCATCACGAAGGGTAATGAAGAAAAATCAAAAAAATTCCCGACGATGAAATCGCTTGGAACAGACGCGGCTGCGAAAAAAGCGGCAAAGTCAGAGACGAAGGCAGCAGAAACAGTTGCTGAACCAGTAGAGGAAGTCATTGATTTCTCTAAAGTAGAGATTGAACCGTTGTTCAAAGATGAAGTGGATTTCGATACATTTAGCAAGTCTGATTTCAGAGCTGTAAAAGTGAAAGCATGTGTGGCAGTACCTAAGAGCAAAAAGCTTCTCCAGTTTACACTGGACGATGGAACAGACAAAGACCGCACAATCTTAAGCGGTATTCACGCTTTCTATGAGCCTGAAGATCTGGTAGGAAAGACACTGATTGCGATTACTAACCTGCCGCCAAGGGCCATGATGGGAATTGAATCCTGCGGAATGCTGCTCAGCGCCATCCACGAGGAAGAGGGAGAAGAAAAACTTCATCTTCTGATGGTTGATCATCATATTCCGGCTGGTGCCAAGCTGTATTAACAGAAAATGAGAGCGCTTCTCAGAGGTAATCTGAGGAGTGCTTTTTTGCATCTGCGGTGGCAGCTAATAAAATCGCATTGAAAAATAAAAAAATTCTGTCACACAGAAGAAGAAACATTGTCTAATTTCATGTACTTATTGAACTGTGATTTTATCACATAGGAGGGAACCGCTTTACGTGGAAGTGCCGCAAAGTTTGAAGTCTGATACAGATGTATTTTTTTCTGTATTTCCCAAAACCAATATCATTTGCACTTCAGAAAAGAGGAAGTATGAATCAGTTTACAAATGAAGAGTTGCTGGATTTTATCCAGAAAGCCACTGCAGGAGATAAGGAAGCCCTTGAGACCGTGATCCTCAGCGTACAAGATTTGGTGTTTAACCTTTCTTTGCGTATGCTGGGAACTTATCCGGATGCGGAAGACGCAACGCAGGATATTTTGCTGAAAATCATTACCCATCTGTCATCTTTCAAAGGGGAGAGCGCTTTTGGAACCTGGGTATTCAGCATTGCTTCGAACTATCTGAAAAATTATAAAAAGCATATGTTTGCCAGGTTCCCGCTTACCTTTGAATTTTATGGGGACGATATCAAAAATGCAGACATTACGAATGTGCCGGATTTGACACAGAATGTGGAACAGTCCATTTTGGCGGAAGAATTAAAGCTCTCCTGTACCAATGTTATGCTTCAATGTCTGGATGCCGAAAACCGCTGTATTTTTATTTTGGGAACAATGTTTCAGCTCGACAGCCGGATTGCAGCGGAGATTCTTGACATTACGCCCGAGGCTTACCGGCAGCGCCTTTCGAGAGTACGCCGAAAGGTGGCGGACTTTTTAAAGGAATACTGCGGTGCATATGGCAACGGCTCCTGCCGCTGTGTAAAAAGAGTGAATTATGCGATTCAGAATCATCGCATCAATCCGGCAAAGCTGGATTTTACGAATGCTGTACCAAAAGAAATAAAAGTGTTTAAAGCGGCAATGGAGGAAATTGACGGTCTTTCCCAGGAATTTTCTTTCTGTAAAACGTATCAGTCCCCACAGAGTCTGAAAAAGTTTATAGAAGATTTTTTAAATGGGCCAGCGTTTTCCGTTGTGAGAAAAGCATAGGAGATGAGCCGCCTTACTTTTCGAGTATTTTATTTCAGAAACAGTTTTGCATCCACAGGTGAGGCCTTCTAAAATGGGTCATTTGATTGTCTTTTTAAAAATGCTTCTGGATAAATCGTGTGTTCTGAAATTGGATCGAGATGAGATAAATTTTTATCTATGAGCATAATTCCGCGCTGAATGGCATAGTGGCCATAACGATGACGTATGTGATCAATACTCCGTTCCAGTTCTTCCTGGCGCTGGTCTTTGACGGCGTCTGCTAAAAAGGAAAGCTGACGATATTTCATATAAGAAAGGTTGCAGGCGCGTACCCCAAGACTGCGTACTGGATTCGATGGACGATTGCGGCAATACAATTCAAACGCTTTTTCAAAAATTGCCTGTGCGGTACAAGTCGGAAGCAGAAGCCTACCCTGACGTTCATAGGACGTCAGGGTATTATCACGTATGCTGATTTGAACACTGCGGCAGTAAAAGTGTTCCAGACGCATTCGTTCTGCAACACTTTCTGATAGAATATGCAGGATGATGCGGATGTCTGTGTCGCTTGTCAGATCGCGCGGCGTGGTGGTGCTGTTGCCTATGGTTTTGATGACCCGGTGAGAATAGACGTGCGAAACAGGCGAACGGTCAAGTCCATTGGCAAATGTCCAGAGCATGATTCCGTTTTTCCCCAGCAGTTGTTCTAAAAATGCAGGCTCACTGCGGGCCAGATCACCAATAGAGTGAATGCCGTGTTTTATCAGCTTTGCATATGTGGCCTTCCCGACATAAAGAAGCATATCAGCGGGAAGTTTCCAGATTTTTTCCCGGAAATCGTCACCAATTACAGTGGTGGCATCTGGCTTTTTCAGGTCGCTTCCGAGCTTTGCAAAAATTTTGTTATAGGACACCCCAACACTCGCAGTAAGACCAAGTTCCTGTTTCATCCGGTCACGGATTTGATCAGCTATTTCCTTCCCATTTCCAAAGAGATTGATGGATTCACTTACATCGAGCCAGCACTCATCAAGGCCAAAGGACTCCACTCTGTCAGTATACTCCTCATATATTTCACTGGCGGCCTGCGAAAACTCGATATATCGCTCATACCTTGGAGGAGTAAATATGATATCCGGGCATTTTTGTCTGGCCATCCATAAAGGATCGCCAGTTGCAACACCATATTTTTTTGCCTCATAATTTTTGGCCAGAACAATCCCATGCCGGGCATCAGGATCGCCGGTCACTGCCATCGGTTTTCCGCGCAGGCTGGGATTATCCAGGCATTCAACGGAAGCGTAAAAATTATTCATATCGGAATGAAGGATTACTGGGTGCTGCATAATATGGGCGTCTCTTTCTAATTTGATAGGAATATTATGTGATCGTATCCTGGTTTTTATGTGTTCTGCTGGGCGAACAGAGAAATGTCCCTGTTTGTGTGGCAGAGATTTGAAAAGAAAAACAAAGAGCGTTTGAAAAAAATATAATTTCATGATAGATTAGAGACATAAATTAGGAAGGCAGGAGAGACTTAAGATGAAATTGTTGATAAAACAGAGAGTATTTTCATGGAGCGATACTTATGACATATATGATGAAAATGAAACAGAAAAATATTTTGTGAAAGCAGAGCTTTTTGCATTTGGACACCGTCTGCATGTTTACGACACTTCCGGCAGTGAGCTGGGGGTGATCCGGCAGAAATTGATCACGATGCTTCCTGCATTTGAGATTGAAATGGAGGGCAGATACTGTGGGAGGGTGCAGCGGAAATTTACATGGTTAAAGCCAAAATATGAGATTGATTTGAATGGCTGGAATGCAGAAGGAGATTTTATGGGCTGGGATTACGAGGTGTTTTCCGGCGACAGAAGTGTAGCGCATATCAGGAAGGAACTGTTTCACTGGGGAGATACATATGTGATTGATATTGTTAATCCGGAAGATGAATTGATGGCATTGATGCTGACGATTGCAATTGACGCGGCGAATTGCACGGATGGAAATTAAATAACTCTGTCGTATTTGTTTCCTTTTGGGGGAGGACACAGATGCTTTGATAGAAAGGGAGATTGAGGATGAAGGAGAAACAGAGCCGGAGCAGGAAAAACAGAGGGATTTCTTTGTTCATTCCGATTCTATTGGTTTTTAGTATTTTGGGAGCTGTTGTTTTTTCCGTGTCGCAGAAGATATCCCGGGAAATGTCTGCGTCCGCAATTCAAAATCTGAGCGAAAGTCTGAATCTGATTAAAAGCACAATCGAGGCGGTTCTGAGAAATGAAGCGGAATTTCAGACCATGATTGCAAGGGAAGTTGCATCGACAGAAGATCCTGAAGAATATATTCGTTCCTACGGGAAGAACCAGATGATAGCAAAAGTATCTCTGATCCAGTCGGGGCAGACGCAAGGAGTTTCCAATACAGGGGAAAACTTTTCAGGAGAAGCTCTGGACTTTACCCAAGGGGGAGAAGTGAATGGTCTTCCGATTTCAGAATCCTACGTCAATTATATGGGCGCATGGGCTTATTCCATGAAATGTCCTGTTGAAAAAGACGGTCAGGAGATCGCCACGCTTTATATTGAGTACGTCTATGATTTCCTGGACCGTTCATTACCGGACGGATTTTATAATCAGCGGGCTATGCTTTACATTATGGATGCAGAGACACAGCGTTTTGTGCTGAAACCAAAAGGCATGGGAAAACGCAGTGCGGGGCATTTGAATCTGGAAGATTTTTACCGGGCGAACAGCATTGAAGATGAGAAGCTTCAAAAAGAGGTTGCCGATTGTCTGGAAAACAACAGGGATCTTTTGTTTTATCATAATATTCAAGGCGTGCAGGCGCTGAATTATATGTGGGCAGTGAATGGAGGGACGATTTTTCTGGTTGGGTATGTACCGATTGAGGCAATTCAGCAGGAGGGCAGAACGGTCAACCAGAATATCTATATTGTTGTCGCTGTGATGCTGGTGGCATTTTTTGTGTGCTGCGTTTTGTATTACTGGAATCAGAGTCAGCAAAATAAGATCAGGTCGGAACGGGAAGCGGAGCGCGAAATTCATAACAAACAGCTTGCGGAGGCGTTGCAGGCCGCTCAGATTGCGAATCATTCCAAGACAACATTTCTCTCGAATATGTCGCACGACATTCGAACGCCGATGAATGCGGTTCTTGGTTTTACAAAGCTTCTTTCCATGGATGCGGAGAATCCGGTCAAAGTGCGGGAATATACGAAAAAGATCATGGCCTCCGGACAGCATTTGCTCAGTCTGATAAATGATGTTCTCGATGTATCTAAAATTGAAAGCGGGAAGGTTGTGCTTGCTTATGAGAGATTTACCCTGAATGATCTGGTATCGTCGGTGGATGCGATTATTCAGCCAATGGCGAAAGCAAAGCATCAGAATTTTTACGTCGAGGTCCGGGATATCAAGCATGAATATCTGATCGGAGACGAGATGCGGGTCAATCAGGTTCTGATCAATCTTCTTTCTAATGCGGTGAAATATACGCCGGATGGCGGAAACATCTGGTTCCGTATCATCGGATTGAAACAACGGTCGGGTCAGTATGAGCATATCCGGATTGAGGTGCAGGATGATGGCTATGGAATGACGCCGGAATACCTGACTACCATTTTTGATGCATTTACAAGGGCGGAAAACAGTACAACCAACAAGGTGCAAGGTACGGGGCTTGGCATGGCAATCACGAAGAATATTGTCGAGCTTATGGGCGGCACAATCGAGGTTTTCAGTGAAGTAAATAAGGGCAGTCTGTTTCGGGTTGAACTGGAATTCCGTATCCCGGAAGACCAGGCTGACAAGCGCTTCTGGAAGGAAAACGGAATTAGCCGGATTCTGGTTGTGAATCGGGATGAGCAGGCTTGCAAGAATATCCGGCTACTGATGGAAGAAGCTGAAATTCTGGTGGATACGGCAGATGACGAAGAAGAAGCCATACAGGTGATACGGGATGGGATGAGAGCAGAAAAGAATTATCATGTGATTCTCATGGATTGGTGTCCGCAGGGGGCGGAAAGAGATGAGGGTGCCAGAAAAGTAGGGGAAGCCGCGGCGAAGGCTGTACGGGAGACACTACCTGATCGTGTGCCACTGATTTTTCTGACCGATTTTGATGCCAACGGCGTAGAATCCGTTCTTCAGATCAAGAATACAGGTATTTTGACCAAACCGTTTTTTGTCTCTGCACTGAAGGACAAAATTCAGGAGCTGCAGATGGGAGATGCGGAAAAAGAATACAGTGTACAGGACAACAGTCTGGAAGGGCTGCATTTTCTTGCGGCGGAGGATAACGAGATCAATGCGGAAATTCTGACAGAGCTTCTGGATATGGAAGGCGCCAGCTGTGAAATTGTGGAAAATGGACAGAGGGCAGTGGAACGTTTCCAAAATGCTGATCCAGCTGAGTTTGATGCAATCCTGATGGATGTGCAGATGCCGGTAATGAACGGTTATGAGGCCACAAAGGCAATCCGGGCGCTGGATTGCAGCCGTGCAAAAGAGATACCGATTATTGCGATGACGGCAAATGCTTTTGCAGAAGATGAAAAGGCGGCGCTGGATGCGGGGATGAACGCCCATGTGGCAAAGCCTCTTGATATCGAGCTGTTAAAGGCGGTGATCAGAGCGTACCGATAGAGAAAGATAGAATGGTATTCTATCTTGCATAAACGCCTTTACAGATATTGGAATTGTATAGGAGAGGAAAGGGCTCAAAAATAGGAATGGTAAGAAAAAAATATAAGGGCAGCAGATTCGTTCAGGTAGCGCTGCTGGCAGCAATGGCGGTATTTGGCGTAACAGCGTGTGGGCAGGACAGACAAACAGGGGAAAATCTGATTGTGACAGAGGTTGGAAATAAAAAGACAGTAAATTTATTCAGCCCCATGGAAAAGATAAAACCAAATGCTGAAAATGTCGCGAGAAGTGCGTTTGACCAAACCGTAGCCATGGCAGAGGAGAAGCTGGGGGTTAATCTTGCGTATATAACCTATACGGCGGAAAACTATCAGGAAAAAACGTACGATGACGTGGCGCTTGAGCGGGCGCGCAACAATATGGATGATATTTATCTGCTGAATCCTGACGTGATTCAGGCCCTTGGGGAAGAGGAAAAGCTGCTGGATCTGTCCTGCCTTGACAGTGCAGAGAATTTAAGAGAGGTCGTGAAAACGGCAAATACCGTAAATGGCAGGTTGGTTGCGATTCCGCAGGAGGTTGTTGCATATGGGTTATTTGTGAATCAGGATATGTTTGAACAGTATGACCTGAAGCTGCCGGAGACTCCGGAGGATCTGCTGGAATGCTGTAAGGTGTTTCAGGAAAACGGAATTGATACGCCGATCGGTGCGAACCGCTGGTGGCTGGAAACCTTTGTTTTTGCCCAGGCGTATGCGGATTTGTACAATGGGGGAAACACAGAGGCGGAGATAGAGGCGCTGAACCGCGGGGAGCGAAAGTACAGCGACTATATGCGCCCCGGTTTTGAATTTCTTCAGAAATTGATCGACGAGGAATACATTGATGCAAAGAAAGCCGCAGTCAGTGAGGCGATTGAAGGAGAAGGAGCAGATTTTCTGGCACAGAAGACGCCGATCGTTATGGCTTACTGGGGAGCGGCTAATTCAGAAACTGCGTATGGCGCCCCGGATTTTAACTTGCAAGTGATCGGATTTCCGAGCAGCCGCGGTCAGATGCCAGTTGTGTCTATGACAGGATTGGCTGTTGGTTCAGAGGCTGAGCATGCAGAAGACGCAGTGCGCACGCTGGATGTGATCCTCTCAGATGAAGCGCTTCAGATTTATGCAGAGACGAATAAAGTGATTTCTCCGTCCAGGAATGTCGAGGTGGAATGCATTCCAGCATTGAAGCCATTGAACGATAAAATTCAAGAAAATGTTTATGTGCTTGCCACAAATGCAGGAATGAAAGTGGAGCAGTGGGGCAACACGTGTCTGATCGTGCGTGATCTGCTCCATGGGGCTACGGTAGATGCGTGTATGGAGAAATTTGACAGCCTGCAGCGGGCATCCTTGGAACAATAGAATTTTCTGGAAAGTGCTGCCATTCGTGACAATTAAGAACCACTGATGACAATCAAATTGAATGTAAAAATACTGTGTGCTATGATGACGTTACTTCCGTTGACCGGGCGTATTTTCCGGTTGGCAGAGGCAACGTCATTGAAACTTTGCGCGAAGTTTTCAAAAAGATAGAACCAGTAAAACAATTCATAGAAAAGAGAAAAGGTGGTAATCTTATGAAGAAATTTCCATTAGCGCTTGCGATGGCAGTGGCTGCGAATGCAATGTGTGTTCCGGCTCTGGCAGCAGAGAATGATTCGGTGATCAAAGAAAGTTCCTCCGGTTTTTATTATATCGAGGCAAACGGCGAGCAGGTTCGTCTGAGCAACAAGAGTGCGGAAGGATTTCTGGAGGCCGACGGCCTGTACTTCCGTGATCTGGACAAAGATGGCGAGCTGGATGTATATGAAGACTGGCGTCAGGATCAGGAGACGCGTGTTCAGGATCTTCTGTCTCAGATGACCGATCAGGAAAAAGCGGGTACGCTGATTTTCTCCTGTGTATTCGGAAGCAACGGAAGTACGGTCAGCAATCTGACTAACGACATAGAGGACCGCGGTAATGTATCTGCTACCGGAACACCTTATGTAGATGATCCGGAAGCATGTCTTTATTCTACAGAGTCTCTTGTAAACGTAAACGGAACGAATATCGTACCGATGGCTTACCAGATCAAAGGAACGAATGTTACGACCTATATCGCAGCATTTACAGGAAATCCGAAAGATCAGCTGGATACATTTAATGCAATCCAGGGCATTGCAGAGGAGAACCGCCTTGGTATTCCGGTTGTATTTTCCGGTGACCGTTCCTACAATACATGGGGCGGCATGATCGATATGCCTCATTATGCATTTGGTGTGGCTCATGATGAAGAACTTCTGTACAATCTTGTATCAGAGTATTCCAAAGAATCCGCAGCACTTGGTTACCATCAGGTATTCCATGGCTATGGAAATGAGATCGGCAGCTTCTACGGAGATGATCCGCAGTACATCGCAAAGATGTCCGCGATCGAGACAAATGCTTACCAGGACAATGGCTGGAGTGCTCATTCCAAACACTTCATTGCCCGTGGCGGACGTAATGCATATGTAAAAGCAAAATCTCCGGCAAACCTTCTGGACAGCTGGATGGTAGGATGGAAGGCAGTTGTTGATGCAGGTACAGACTACATCATGACGAACAACAATGAAGGTATTACTCCGGGCGTTCAGGGTTACATGGACAAAGATACGTATGACATCCTTCGTGAGGATCTGGGCTATGAAGGCGTTGTCTGTCTTGACTGGCCGCTGGATATCACATGGATTATGAGCAACACAGGCGTTACCTCCGATGGTATCGACATCTCTACGTTGAACGCAACTGAGCGCTATGCAATGATTCTGAATGCAGGCGTTGATATGTTCAGCTGTTACAGTGCAATTCTTGGCGATGATCTGAGCGAGCATCAGGAAGAAATCTTCTGCCGTGCTTATCCGGATCTGATTATTGAAGCAGTAGAGCAGGGTCTTGTTACAAGTGAAGACTTTGACGAGCATGTGGCACGCGTTCTGCGCAACAAGTTTGATCTTGGTATCTTTGAAGATCCGTATTCAGACTGGGAAGACGCAGTTGCACTGCTTGGTTCTGAGGAATATCAGGCAGAGCCGTTTGCAGTAATGAGCAATGACGATATCAACCGTGCACGCCGCAGTGAACTTGCTGAGATGGAAGAACAGCTGATGGTTGAATCTACGATCCTTCTGAAAAATGAGAACAGCATTCTTCCGCTGGCAGCAGGTACAAAGGTATACGTAGATGGAACAACAGAAGATCTGAAGACAAACGACAGTACAGCAGTTGGCGCATATGGCGAAGTTGTTGACACAATGGATGCAGCAGATGTATGCCTGTTCCATGTAACGACATTTGACGATGCTTACTATTACATGATCGAGGATGCACAGGCAGCAGGCAAGCCGGTTGTTCTGGTATTCGAAGGTACGGTAAGTTCTGAACCGGGCCTTGAGCAGGTTGAAGCAGCAGATGCACTGCTGATGCAGACATACAGCAATACACCGGACCATGGTTCCAACGTAGGAAGTTTCTATCGTTACGCAACTCCGTCTGTTACGGCAGCAATGCTGTTTGGCGAGAAAGAGCCGGCAGGAAGCACACTGTTTGAGACAGCTTACAACAAGAATGATTATACTCTTTCCTGGGGCGAACTGCAGAATGATATCGGTGTAAATGACGAGACACGTCTGTACATGGCAATGCTGGCTAAGGAAAATCCAAACATCGAAATGGCAAATAACCTTGGAGACGTTCTTTGGACAACCGACTATGGTATGAGCTACAGCAACCCGGCAGCGATCGAGCTGAGTCTGTTAACAGTACCGCGCACAACGGAAGAGGTTGAGGTTGAGACCAGATGGGGAACTCAGATGCAGACAGTAGCAGTAACTGCAACTCAGCAGGCAGGCGTTCCGTTCAAGGTTTCCTTCGTAGCAAAGAACAACGGCGGCGACGGACATATGACCGTTCAGGTAATGGATGGCGAAAACGTTGCAGCAGAGAAATTCGTAGCTCTGGATGAAGGACAGTTCCGTGTCATCAGCGTAGAGCTGACACTGGAAGCTGGCGAGCATACCATCAGCGTTGGCGATATGAGCGAGACAATCGTTGTCGAATAATCTGAAAACTGAAAATATTTCTTCTACTATTTTCAAGGGCGCTGCCAAAACAGCAGCGCCCGGTTTTTCATATCAGGAATTTTATATTACAAGAGTGTATGAGGCATACTTTTGTTTTATCACAGGAAAGGAATGTATACAAACATGAAGAATAAAGTAAGAAAAACATTACTAATACCAGGAGCTGCGACACTTTGCCTTGGGATGTTTTCCTGCACGGCACTGGCCGGAGAGAGTACGGCTGTTGCACATCAGGCACAGGGAGCCGTTACGATTGACGGAGATTTAAGTGAGTGGGATCTGTCCTCGCCTATCGAGATTAAAGACGAATCACAGGTGATCCGGGATGCAGAGCACTGGCTTGGCGAGACGGATGTAAGCAGTAGCGTTTATCTGATGTGGGATGAAGAAAATCTGTATCTGGCTGTAGATGCAAAAGAGGCAACGCCGTTTGGCGCAGTCGGGCAGCTTGCACATAATATGGAGGATAACTTCAAACTTTACATTTCCACCAATCCGGATGCAGACCCGGATCGTACCGCTTATGAGACAAATGATTTTCTGGTATACCTGATGATGGATAAGACAAACTGGTATACAGCGATTGACCGTTCTATGATCGAGCGGGAAAACCTTGCGCGTTTCAGCACCCAGGGGATGGAGGGGAGCGATAAGGTCCTGCAGGGGTATGAGAGAACTTACACAATAACTGATGAAGGTTTCATTTTTGAGGCTGTAATTCCGTGGGCCAATTTTTCCAATGACTACATTGAAGCCTATGTACCGACAGCAGGCGATACAGTTAATTTTGATTTTTGTATGACTGACAATGACTATCCTTTCCCGAATACGCAGGCCAGCGTACAGATCAGCTGGTCCGGATCGGCAGAAAGCGATAAAAATCCGAGCGTGTGGGGCCGGGTGACATTTGAATAGGAAAGAGAAATAAGCGCTGCAATGCAGGACTTATTGGATGATACAGGCTGTCCGCTTTGAAAAAAGTGTTGACAGCCTGTTTTTTTGTGATATACTTTTAAAATCAAAATATTTTAAAATCAAATATATTTAAAATAAAATAGAATAAAATAAATAAAGGGCAGATGGTGAAGAACAATGACTGGAGTAATAAAGGGAACGGGTTCGTACGTTCCACCGAACATTCTCACGAATGAGGCGCTCTCACAAATGGTAGAAACAAGTGATACGTGGATACGGGAGCGGACCGGAGTCGAGGCGCGGCATATTACAGAGACAGAGACAACTGTGTTTATGGCATCGCAGGCGGCAGAGGCAGCTATTTTGGATGCAGGGATTTTGCCAGAGGAGATTGACCTGATTGTTGTGGCAACGAGTTCCTCGAATGTGATCTTTCCATGTACGGCGTGTGAGGTCCAAAGAGCAATAGGCGCCGTGCATGCGTTTTGTTTTGATCTGAATGCAGCATGTACCGGCTTTTTGTTTGCCTATAATACGGTCTGTTCGTATCTGGAATCCGGTCTTTGCCACTGTGCGCTTGTGATTGGCGCGGAAAGCCTGTCGCATTTGGTCGACTGGCAGGACCGCAGCACGTGTATTTTGTTTGGCGACGGAGCCGGGGCTGCTGTGATCTGTGTCCAGGATGGACCGCGAGGGGCGTCAGTTTTGCATTCGGATGGGAGACTGGGGGATGCGCTGACGTGTGAGACACACCATCAGAGCCGCTGGCAGGAAAGAACAGAAATGACCCATCTGCGTATGAATGGAAGAGCTGTGTTTCAATTTGCAGTAAAGAGGGTGCCGGAGGTCATAGAAGAGGTACTGGAAAAAGCGGAGCTTTCCAGAGCTGAGATTACATATTATATTCTGCACCAGGCGAATCAGAGGATTGTAGAGTCAGTGGCGAAGCGGCTTGGGGAGTCACTGGAAAAATTTCCGATGAATCTTTCCAGATATGGAAATACTTCTTCTGCAAGCATTCCGATTTTGCTGGATGAGCTGAAGAAAAGCGGGAAGCTGAAAAAGGGGCAGCGTCTTGTGCTTGCAGGATTCGGGGCTGGCCTATCCTGGGGGGCGTCTGTAGTAACCTGGGGCTGATAAAAGGTAATTACCGGAATTGCCGGATTACAATAAAAAGAATATTTATGAACTTTGTATGAATGAAAAGGAGAATAAGATTATGTTTGAAGAATTAAGAGAGATTATTGCAGAGAGTCTGAATGTAGATGCAGAGAAAATCACAGAAGAGACTTCTTTTAAAGAGGATCTGGGGGCAGATTCCCTCGATCTGTTCGAGATGGTTATGGCGCTGGAAGAAAAATACGAGAAAGAGATTCCGACAGAGGATTTGGAGCAGCTCACAACGGTTGGAGCAGTTCTGGAGTATTTAAACCGGTAAAAGGAGAGACGCGTTATGAGGACAGAGATTACAGAATTGCTTGGCATACAGTATCCGATTATCCAGGGAGGTATGGCCTGGGTAGCAGAGCATCATCTGGCAGCAGGTGTGTCAGAGGCAGGCGGATTGGGACTGATCGGCGCTGCGAGCGCTCCGGCAGACTGGGTGCGCCAGCAGATCAGGGAAGCCAGGAAAAAGACGGAGAAGCCGTTTGGCGTTAACATCATGCTGATGAGTCCGTATGCGGACGAGGTCGCAAAGGTGATTGTGGAAGAAGGCGTAAAGGTCGTAACAACAGGAGCGGGAAGCCCTGAAAAATATATGGAAATGTGGAAGGCTGCCGGTGTAAAGGTTATTCCGGTTGTGGCGTCTGTGGCGCTTGCAAGAAGGATGGAACGCACGGGAGCGGATGCCGTTGTGGCAGAAGGAAGTGAGTCAGGGGGACATATTGGCGAGAATACGACGATGGTACTTGTGCCTCAGGTTGCAGATGCCGTCCAGATACCGGTGATCGCCGCAGGTGGAATTGCAGACGGCCGCGGTGTGGCAGCCGCTTTTATGCTCGGCGCAAAAGGGGTACAGATCGGCACTCATTTTGTCGTGACAAAGGAAGCGCAGGTTCATGAAAACTATAAACAGCGGATTTTGAAAGCCAAGGATATTGATTCCTGTGTGACAGGCCGCACAACAGGCCATCCAGTACGGGCACTGCGCAACCAGATGACCAAAGAATACCTCCGTATGGAGAAAGAGGGAACCTCTTTTGAGGAGCTTGAGCTTCTGACACTGGGCGGACTTCGAAAGGCAGTTGTCGAAGGAGATACGGTAAATGGAAGCGTAATGGCAGGACAGATCGCAGGAATGATCAAAGAAGAGCTTTCCTGTCAGGAACTGATCGAAAAACTCGTAAAAGAGACGGACGCACTGATCGGGGGAGCCGGATTCTATGAGTAAAACAGCGTTTCTTTTCCCGGGACAGGGTTCACAGAAATGCGGCATGGGAAAAGACTTTTATGAGCAGAGCAAAACAGCGAAAGTGATGTTTGACCAGGCGTCAGAGGCTTTGGGATTCGATATGAGGGCGCTCTGTTTTGAACCGAATGAGAAACTCGACCAGACGGAATATACACAGGCGGCGCTGGTAACAGCCAGCCTTGCGATGGCACGCACAGCCATGGAGAAAGGACTGAGGGCAGATATTACGGCTGGGCTGAGCCTTGGCGAGTATGCTGCGATTGCAGTAGCCGGAGGGATGAGCGATGAGGACGCGATCCGGACGACACGCGTGCGGGGAATTTTGATGCAGCAGGCTGTTCCACGGGGGGAAGGTGCTATGGCGGCCGTACTGGGGATGGAGACGGAAAAAATTGAAGCAGTACTGTCTGGAATCAGCGGTGTGACGATTGCCAATTATAATTGTCCCGGCCAGATTGTCATTACCGGGCGGACATTTGCAGTAGAGCAGGCAAAAGCGGCGCTTCTGGAGGCAGGAGCGAGGCGAGTGCTTGCGCTTAACGTCAGCGGGCCGTTTCACTCGCCGATGCTGTGTGGGGCGGGCGAAGCGCTCCAAAAAGAACTCGATCATGTTCGGTGGAGAAATCTTGAAATTCCCTATGTGACGAATGTAACAGCAGAGACTGTGACGGAGATTGGGCAGACAAAGACGTTGCTTGCACAGCAGGTGGCATCACCCGTTCGATGGGAGCAGAGCATTCGCCACATGATTGCATCCGGAGTCAAAACATTTGTAGAGATCGGACCCGGAAAAACATTGAGTGGTTTTGTGAAAAAAATTGACAGGGGCGTGAGATGTTTTTCTATTCAGACCGTGGAGGATTTGGAGAGCGTTTTGTCGCAGTTGCAGGATATGTGAAAACCACAGGAGAACAGGAGGAGAGTGAAGATGACGGAGGAAAAGATTGCAGTTGTTACAGGGGCGTCGAGAGGGATTGGAAGAGCAATTGCGTGCAGATTGGCCAGTGCCGGAGCGACGGTGGTTCTGAATTATAATGGGTCTGCGGAAAAAGCGCAGGCGGTGCAGGCAGAGATTGAGGCAGCAGGCGGCCGCGCGCAGGCAGTGCAGTGCAACGTTTCGGATTATGCTGCCTGTGAGACATTTTTTCAGGGTGTGATTGAGACATACGGAAGAATCGATATTCTTGTGAATAATGCTGGAATTACAAGAGACGGTCTGTTGGCGCGGATGACGGAGGAAGATTTTGACCGGGTGATTGAAGTAAATTTAAAGGGAACGTTTCACTGTCTGCGTTTTGCGGCAAGGCAGATGATCAGACAGCGAGGGGGGCGGATCATCAATCTGGCTTCTGTGTCCGGTGTGGCCGGGAATGCCGGACAGGTAAATTACGCGGCTTCCAAAGCCGGAGTGATTGGCATGACGAAGTCGGCGGCAAGAGAGCTGGCTTCCCGTGGCGTTACGGTCAATGCAATCGCGCCGGGATTTATTGAGACTGATATGACAGGAGCGCTTTCCGATGCAGTAAAGGAAGCGGCGGTCCGTCAGATTCCGCTTGGAAGATTTGGAAAGCCGGAGGAGATTGCGGCTATGGCCGCATTTTTGGCTTCGGAAGAGGCCGGCTATATTACAGGCCAGGTATTTCAGGTAGACGGCGGTATGGTCATGTAGGAGGGAAAGATGAAGAGGAGAGTCGTAGTGACAGGCCTTGGCGCTGTTACGCCAATCGGAAATGATGTGCAGCAATTCTGGGCATCTGTGAAAGAGGGAAAGGTCGGAATCGGGCCAATTACAAAATTTGATACATCTGCGTATAAAGTAAAGCTTGCAGCAGAAGTGAAAAACTTTACGGCAGGGGATTGTATGGATGCGAAGGCAGCCAGACGAATGGAGCCGTTTGCACAGTATGCGGTGGCGGCGGCCAAAGAGGCAATGGCAGATGCCGGGCTTGATCTGAATCAGGAAGATGTGTATCGCGTGGGGGTGATTGTGGGTTCCGGAATCGGAAGCCTGCAAACGGTAGAACGGGAATATAACAGACTTTTGGAGAAGGGACCTGCGAGGGTGGCGCCGCTTATGGTGCCGCTTATGATTTCGAATATGGCAGCAGGCAATATTGCAATTCAGATCGGCTGCAAAGGAAAATGTACGAGTGTGACAACTGCATGTGCGACGGGAACTCATGCAATCGGAGATGCAATGCGCGCGATTCAGTGCGGGGATGCGGATGTGATGTTTGCAGGGGGAACAGAGAGTGCGATCTGTCCGACCTCCGTTGCAGGCTTTGCGAGCCTGACAGCGCTTACGACGAGTACGGACCCGCTGCGTGCTTCCATTCCGTTTGATAAAGACAGGAATGGTTTTGTTATGGGGGAAGGAGCCGGTGTGGTGGTGCTCGAGGAGCTTGGACATGCAAAACAAAGAGGCGCGAGGATTTATGCGGAGGTGGCAGGCTACGGAGCAACGTGTGATGCGTACCATATTACTTCTCCAGCAGAAGACGGAGAAGCTGCGGCCAGAGCCATGCTGCTTGCCATGCATGAGGCAAATGTGGCTCCGGAAGAAATGGATTATATCAATGCACACGGCACAAGTACACATCACAATGATCTGTACGAGACGCGGGCAATCAGGCTTGCGCTTGGCGAGGCGGCCGAAAAAGTGGCGGTTAATTCAACAAAGTCGTTGATCGGTCATCTGCTCGGGGCAGCGGGCGGCGTAGAATTCATTACGTGTGTAAAGAGTATGCAGGACAGCTTTATTCACCAGACCGCAGGAACGGCGCAGGTTGACGAAGCGTGTGATCTGAATTATACCGTGGGTGCTCCGCTTCATAAAGAAGTGCGATGTGCGCTCAGCAATTCACTTGGTTTTGGGGGGCATAATGCAGCCGTTCTTATAAAAAAGTATCAAGGGGATTGAGCAACCGTGCAAAGGAGTTAATTATAGATAGTTTTGAGATTAGGGTTCGGATCTGGCTGTAAAAAATATGGAGAACAGGGAGATATGGTATGGACTTGGAGCAGTTATTGCGGCTGATTGATGCAGTGTCGAAGTCAGCGCTTACAGAATTTAGATATGAAGAGAGAGGTGTCCGGATTCGGATGGGCAAGGCGGGAACCAAGGCCGGTGCAACAGAGGTTGACCGTGTCCCTGATACAGCAACTGCCGGTGCAGAATTAGAGCAGCAGACGTGGGACGATCAGGAGAAAGCGGAAGCGTCTGGAATGCAGGGTGAGGGAAGGATGATCGTGTCTCCGCTTGTCGGGACTTTTTATGCGGCGCCGTCAGAGGAAGCGGAAGCGTTTGTGGCAGTGGGGGATCGTGTGAAAAAGGGTCAGGTACTGGCAATTATCGAGGCGATGAAGCTGATGAATGAAATTGAGAGTGATTGTGACGGTGTGGTCGAGCAGGTATTTGTGAAGAACGGGGAAGCAGTGGAATACGGGCAGCCGTTGTTTCGGATTCGTTAAATGCAGGAGGAAAGTATGAATCATTTGGACGTTAACCAGATCAAAGAGATTATTCCGCACAGACATCCGTTTTTACTGGTGGATTATATAGAAGATTATCAGGCTGGAAAATATGCAGTCGGTTATAAATGTGTGACGTATAGAGAGGATTTTTTTGCCGGGCATTTTCCGCAGGAGCCGGTGATGCCAGGCGTACTTACTGTAGAAGCGCTGGCGCAGGTCGGTGCGGTTGCAATTTTGAGCCAGGAAGAAAACAAGGGGAAAATTGCGTATTTTGGCGGGATTCAGAAATGCAAATTCAGGGGAAAAATCAGGCCTGGGGATAAGGTGAGACTCGAAACGAGAATAATAAAGCAAAAAGGGCCGGTCGGGATTGGCGAGGCTGTGGCCAGTGTGGACGGGAAGACGGTAGTGAGTGCAGAATTGACGTTTATGATCGGTTAGGTGATGGTATGGTAAAAAAGGTATTGGTTGCGAACCGGGGGGAAATTGCGGTGCGGATTATCCGGGCGTGTCGTGAGATGGGGATTCAGACTGTCGCGGTGTATTCGGAAGCGGACAAAGAGGCACTTCATACACAGCTTGCGGACGAGGCAGTGTGCATCGGTCCGGCTCCGGCGTCCGAGAGCTATCTGAGCATGGAGCGTATCATCAGCGCCACGATGATAACCGGAGCTGACGCGGTTCATCCGGGGTTTGGTTTCTTGTCAGAAAATTACAGATTTGCACAGCTTTGTGAGACATGCGGCATTGTGTTTATCGGTCCGCGTGCGGAAGTGATGCAGAAGATGGGGCAGAAGGCTGAGGCAAGAAGGACGATGATACAGGCAGGCGTTCCGGTAATTCCGGGAAGCCAGGAGGTTTATGATGCGAAGGAGGCATCCGTCCGTGCGGATGAAATCGGATATCCGGTGATCATAAAGGCAGCGCTGGGCGGCGGCGGGAAAGGCATGCGCGTGGCGTTTGAACGGGAAGAATTTGAGAGCTGTTTTCTGACCGCGCAAAAAGAAGCCAGGGCGTCTTTTGGAGATGACACGATGTATCTGGAGCATTTTGTGGAGCATCCGAGACATATTGAGTTTCAGATTCTTGCAGATACGTACGGAAATGTGGTGCACCTTGGAGAACGCGACTGTTCCATTCAGAGAAACCACCAGAAGATGATCGAGGAATCGCCATCTGTGGCAATATCCGGGGAGCTGCGTTCTCACATGGGGGAAGCGGCTGTGAAGGCGGCAAAGGCGGTCGGATATACAGGAGCCGGAACTATTGAATTTTTGCTGGAAAATGACGGAAGCTTTTATTTTATGGAGATGAACACCAGGATTCAGGTCGAGCATCCGGTGACTGAGTGGGTGACGGGATTGGATCTGATTAAAGAACAGATTCGGATTGCATCGGGCCTGGAGCTGCCGTATGGTCAGCAGGATATCAGGCTGAAAGGACACGCAATCGAGTGCAGAATTAACGCGGAAAATCCGAAACAGAAATTTCGGCCGTGTCCCGGAACCATTACGGATCTATATCTTCCGGGAGGGCAGGGAATCCGGATTGACGCTGCCATATACAGCGGTTATACGGTGCCTCCGTATTACGATCCGATGATTGCCAAACTGATCGTGCATGCCGATACGCGGGAAGAAGCGGTTGCCAAGCTGCGCAGTGCGCTTGGCGAAACGATTATAGAGGGAATTGATACGAATATTGATTACTTATATGAGATTACAGGAAATGAGAGATATCGGCAGGGAAATTTTGATATCGGATTTATTGAAATGCTCGGGCAAGAGGAAGACAGCGTATGAAATTAAAGGGAATGTTTAAAAAAACATGTTATGAACCGCAGAAATCCACATCCGGTCACGGGACAGCGAATCAGAAACCGGAGGTGCCGGATGGGCTGCTGAAGAAATGCAATATCTGTAAGGCGGCGATTTTTTCGGAGGAAGTCAAAAACGGGCACTACATCTGTCCGAAATGTCACGGATATTTTCGAATGGACGCGTATCGCAGAATTGAGATGATTGTGGATGCAGGAAGTTTTGAGGAGTGGGATAAGGGCATTGCTTCCGGAAATCCGTTGCATTATAAAGGCTATGAGGAAAAACTGGATACCCTGCGGGAGAAGACGGGGCTGGATGAGGCAGTAATTACGGGAGAAGCAAAGATTTGTGGAAGCAGAGCCGTGATTGGTGTCTGTGACGGACGTTTCCTGATGGCCAGTATGGGAAGAGTGGTCGGCGAAAAAATTACGAGAGCCGTCGAGAGAGCCGTTGAAAAAAGGCTACCGGTCATTTTGTTTGCCTGTTCCGGCGGGGCGAGAATGCAGGAGGGAATTGTTTCCCTGATGCAAATGGTGAAAACAAGTGCAGCCCTGAAGCGTCACAGTGAAGCGGGACTGCTTTTTATATCTGTTCTTACAGATCCGACAACCGGCGGCGTGACGGCAAGCTTTGCCATGCTTGGGGATGTCATTCTCGCGGAGCCAAATGCACTGATCGGTTTTGCAGGGCCGCGTGTGATCGAGCAGACGATCGGACAGAAGCTGCCGAAAGGCTTTCAGCGTTCCGAGTTTTTGCTGGAACACGGTTTCCTGGACGCGATTGTCGGGCGTGAGGAGGAACGGGAGGTGCTGTCTGGCCTTTTAAAGCTTCATGAGCCGAGTGAACGACAGGGCTGTGAGAAGGATGAGGCAGAAAGGGCAGCGTATAGTGTAAAGGAAATAGATGCATGGGAACGTGTGCAGATCTCAAGACAAAAGGACCGTCCAGTCGGACGCGATTATATCGACGGTTTGTTTACGGATTTTGTTGAGCTGCATGGGGACCGATATTATAAGGATGACACAGCGGTTATCGGAGGCATTGCAAAATTCCACGGACGCCCGGTTACTGTGATTGCGCAGGCAAAAGGAAGGGACGTAAAAGAAAACGTTAAGAGAAACTTCGGCATGCCCTCCCCGGAGGGGTACCGCAAGGCACTGCGTCTGATGAAACAGGCAGAGAAATTTAATCGTCCCGTTTTTTGTTTTGTAGATACGCCGGGCGCTTTCTGCGGTCTTGAGGCAGAGGAACGCGGGCAGGGAGAGGCGATTGCGAGAAATCTGTTTGAAATGTCAGATCTGAAGGTTCCGGTTCTTTCGGTTGTGATCGGGGAGGGCGGAAGCGGCGGCGCGCTTGCCATGGCAGTGGCCGATGAGGTTTGGATGCTTGAGAATGCAGTATATTCAATTTTGTCACCGGAAGGATTTGCAGCGATTTTGTGGAAAGACAGCAAACGTGCCAGAGAGGCTGCCGGCATTATGAAGCTGACGTCAGGTGATCTGAAAAAGCTGGGAATCATTGAGAAAATCATTCCGGAACCGGAGGTTTTAACGATAAATAATTTCAAAGAGCTGACCCGGGAGCTGGAATACAGGATGGATGAATTCTTAGATCGGTACGAATCGGTGGATAAGGAAACGCTCACAGCACGCAGGTATGAGCGTTTTCGGGCAATGTAACAGGCAAAGTGCAGAAAAATCTGTGTATTATGGAAAAGAAAAGATTGATTCTGGAAGCCCGGAGTGGTTATACTGTCAGTAAAGACAAAAGAGGGAGAGACGGACCTTGCAGACATATGAAGTAATCAATGATGTTCTTGTAAATCTTTTTAATGAAATCTGGAAAAAAGAAGGGGAGGCCATCATTACACAAGAATTTAAAGATATCAGCAACAATGATATGCATATCATAGAAGCCGTCGGCATGGGGGCTGGCAACCGCATGTCGTCGATCGCCAAAAAGCTGGATATCACAGTCGGTTCTCTGACAACTGCGATGGACAGTCTGGTAAAGAAAAACTATGTGATGAGGGAGCGCAGCGACCGTGACCGCAGAGTTGTTAATATTCGTCTGACGCAAAAGGGTGAAAGGGCGTTTTTGCATCACCAGGAATATCATCATAAGATGACGGAAGCGGTGATAAAAAGTTTGCGGGAGGATGAAATTGAGGTATTGTTGAAAACGCTCAAAAGTTTGGCAGAATTTTTCAGGAATTATGAGACAAATTGTAGGATGGAAGAATTTGTACTTGAAAAAAAACAGAAATTATAGTATGCTAATCCGAAAGATTCAATAAAAAGGAAGCGACAGAAATGAATAGTGAAAGACTGCAAAGAGTTCTGGCAGAGATGAAGAAAGAAGGGATTGGGCAGCTCGTGATCACCAATCCGCATTCCATTTGTTATCTGGCCGGACATTATGAGGAGCCGATTGAGCGGTTCTGGGCCCTGTATCTGAACGAGAGCGGGAGTCATCGGCTGATTGCGAACCGTCTTTTTACACTCAGTGAAGTTTCAGGTATTGAGATTCTCTGGTACGAAGATGGACAAGACGGCGCAGAATTGCTTGCTTCCTGCGTAGAGCACGACAAAGTGCTGGGCGTGGATGGAGGTATGAGGGCGAGATTTTTACTGCGCCTGATGGATTTGAACGCAGCGTCAGGATACCGCACGGCATCAGATTGTCTGGATACGGTGAGGGCGCACAAAGACGAAGAAGAAAAAGCGCTGATGCGCCGGGCATCTGAGATCAATGACAAGGCGATGGCCAAGTTTAAAGAATTGATTCGTCCGGGTGTGACGGAAAAGCAGATAGCGGGACAGCTGCTGGAGATTTACCGAAAGCTTGGAGGCAAAGATTTTTCATTCAGTCCTTCGGTGGCGTTCGGCGGCAATGCGGCGTGCGGTCATCATGAGCCGGATGACACGGTTCTGAAAGTTGGAGACTGCATCCTGCTGGATGTCGGATGTACATATGAAAGTTATTGCTCCGATATGACGCGAACGTTCTTTTTCGGAGAAGTCAGCAATGCGCACAGGCATGTGTATGAAAGTGTACTTGCTGCACAGCTTGCAGCAGAGGCGGCCATCAGACCGGGGGTACCGCTTAAGGATATCGACGGGATTGCGCGCCGGGTGCTGACAGAAGCCGGCTATGGTCCTAATTTTACACACCGGCTGGGGCATTTTATCGGCCGTGAGGTACACGAAAAAGGAGACGTATCGCCATCTAGTCCGTTAGTTGCCGAGCCTGGGATGATTTTTTCGATTGAGCCGGGAGCGTATCTGCCGGATGATATAGGCGTACGAATTGAGGATCTCGTTCTGGTTACAGAGGACGGCGTGGAACTGCTGAATCATTACACGAAGGACCTTCAGGTGATTCCGGCAGAATAATCACAGAACAAATCAGCAAAAAGAGAATAGATGTACGGCAAGGGCGCCGGTTTTTCAAAACGGCGTCTTCTATTTTAAACGGGTACTTTGCCTGTTTAATGTAAAAAAGCACCACAAATACTGGGAAAAGAGAAAACTGGAGGAAATGAAACATGTCAAAATACATATTAAAACGACTTCTGACACTCATTCCTACCCTGCTTGCGGTTATTTTTATCGTTTACTTTATCATGGATTTGACACCGGGAGATCCCGGTACGCTGATTCTTGGAGAGCGGGCGTCACAGGAAGAGATTGATGCAAAAAATGAAGAACTTGGGTACAACAAACCGCTTCCGGTTCGTTATGTGAATTACGTGGCAGACCTGGTGCATGGCGATATGGGTAATTCCTGGAAGTCAGGCCGTCCGGTTATGGGCGAAATTATTGCAAGGCTTCCGGTTACGGTTACGCTGGCAGTCGGGGCGATTCTGATTGGAACCGTGATAGGTATTCTTGTCGGCATTTTATCAGCGGTGAAGCAGTACAGTTTCTTGGATTTTTCCGCGACGGCAATTGCGATGGCGCTTGCTTCGTTTCCAGGATTCTGGATCGGTATGATGTTGATTCTGCTGTTTTCCTTATATCTTGGCTGGCTGCCTTCCTTTGGAGGCGGAGATCTGAAGCATTACATACTGCCGTGGATTACGACCGCGTGTCCGTTTTTGGCATCCCAGATGCGTATGACGCGTACCTCTATGCTGGAAGTGATCCGTATGGATTATATCCGTACGGCTAGAGCAAAGGGACAAAGAGAGAGTAAAATTATCATGCAGCATGCGCTGCGCAACGCGTTGCTTCCGGTTGTAACGATTCTCGGTATTAACTTTGGCGGACTGCTGGGCGGTACTGTTACGATTGAGACGGTATTTACACTTCCAGGTGTTGGCTCTCTGATTATTGAAGCAATCCGTACGAAGGATGTTCCCATTGTTACGGGAGCGACAGTTATGCTGGCGTCGTTCTTTGCCATCCTGATGTTGATCGTGGATGTGCTGTATGCATACATTGATCCGCGTATCAAATCAAGATATGAAAGAAAGTAGCGGAGGGAAAAGACATGGGTGAGAATACAGTAAAGGTAAAAATAAAGAAAAAAAGTCAGGCTGGCGATATCTGGCGCCGGTTTCTGAAAAATAAAACAGCGGTGTTCGGGCTGATCGTGTTTTCTCTGATTATGCTGGTCGTGCTTCTGGCCGATGTGATTGTCTCTTATGATTCAGCGCTGACACAGAACATCATGGACCGTTTGCAAGCTCCGGGAGCCGCACACTGGTTTGGTACAGATAATTTCGGACGTGATATTTTTGCGAGAATCGTTCATGGTTCGAGAAATTCTCTGCTGGTTGGTATCGGCGCAGTGGCAATCGGTATCACAGTCGGGGGCCTTCTCGGTTCCGTCGCGGGATTTTACGGCGGAAAAATTGATTCCGTGATCGGGCGAATCATGGATACCATCATGAGTATTCCGCTGATGCTTCTGGTGCTTTCGCTTGTAACAGCGCTTGGCAACAGTCTGATCAATGTACTGCTGGCTATGATGATTGCAAATATTCCTCAGTATGTACGTATCGTACGTGCAGCGATCCTCTCTGTTGTGGGACAGGATTATATCGAGGCAGCGCGTGCGTGCGGCACATCGAATCTGAAAATTATTGTGAAGCATGTAATCCCGAATGCAATCGGACCGATCATTGTGCAGGCAACTATGGCAGTAGGCACCATGATCCTGAATGCGGCAGGCATCAGCTTCCTTGGCATGGGTATTCAGCCGCCGACACCGGAATGGGGTGCGATGCTCAACGAAGGAAAGCAGTTTATGACGATGTATCCGTATATCGTTGTGTTCCCGGGAATCGCAATTGGGCTGACGGCCCTGGCTCTGAACCTGATGGGAGATGGGCTTCGGGATGCGCTTGACCCGAAACTGAAAGACTGAGGTGATAAAGATGGATCATACGATAGAACATACAGACAAGATTCTGGAAGTAGAGAACCTCACAGCAGTATACAATACGGATGCCGGCGTTGTGCATGCGGTAAACGGCGTGAGCTTCAGTATCAATAAAAAAGAAACGATTGGCCTGGTAGGAGAGACCGGAGCCGGAAAGACGACAACCGCACTTGCAATCATGCAGCTTCTTCCGGAACGTACCGGTGAAGTGAAAAGCGGAAGCATCCGCTACCGTGGAGATGAACTGTTGACCAAAAATAAGGCAGAGATGCGCCTGATTCGAGGAGCATGTATTTCTATGATTTTCCAGGACCCGATGACGGCCCTGAACCCTCTGATGACAGTAGGCGAGCAGATTTACGAGTCACTTGCCATCCATAACAGCAACAAGACGCAGAAAGAACTGGAACCGCGTGTGGATGAACTGCTTGAACTGGTAGGAATTCCAGCCAGAAGAAAGATCAATTATCCGCATGAATTTTCAGGTGGTATGAAGCAGAGAATTGTCATTGCGATTGCCCTTGCATGCGAACCGCTTCTGCTGATTGCGGACGAACCGACGACGGCGCTCGATGTGACAATTCAGGCACAGGTTTTGAACCTGATGGATGAGCTGAAACAGAAGCTTTCCACTTCTATGATTATGATTACGCACGATCTTGGCGTGGTTGCTCAGACGTGTGACAAGGTAGCGGTCATGTATGCCGGAGAGATCGTTGAGTACGGTATGCTCGAAGAGATTTTTGATCCCAACCGGCCGCATCATCCGTATACCATCGGACTGTTCAATGCGATTCCGAGCCTCAGCGGAGAGAGCCGGAGACTGAAACCAATCGACGGGCTGATGCCGGACCCGGCGAATCTGCCGGAAGGCTGCCGTTTCCATCCGCGTTGTCAGGAATGCATGGAGTGCTGCAAATCCGGAGAGATTTATCAGTACGAAAACGGCACGCATAAAATTAAATGCAATCTGATGCGGAAAGGAGAGAACGATGGCAGAGCTGATTAAAACAGTTGATCTGAAAAAATATTTTAAGCTGTCCAAAACAGAATACCTGCACGCCGTGGACGGTGTGAATCTCTCCATTGAAAAAGGCCGGACACTCGGTGTGGTAGGGGAGAGTGGTTGCGGAAAATCAACGCTTGGCCGTACAATGATCGGTCTGAACAATGCGACGTCCGGTGAGATTTGGTTTGAAGGAGAGGATTTGCTGAAACTGAGTCCATCCCGTCGGAAGGCCTACCGCAGTAAAATGCAGATTATTTTTCAGGACCCGTATTCGAGTCTGGACCCGCGTATGTCGGTATTTCAGCTGATCGCAGAGCCTTTGATTTCCAATAAGGTACATAAAGCGAAAGGTGAGCTGGTAGATCACGTATCCTATCTCATGGAAAAGGTCGGACTCGATCAGCGTTTCATCAACGCCTATCCGCATGAGATGGACGGAGGACGCAGACAGAGAGTCGGAATCGCCCGTGCACTTGCACTGAATCCGGAATTTATTGTCTGTGATGAACCGGTATCTGCGCTTGATGTTTCAATTCAGGCTCAGATCATCAATTTGTTGATGGATATGCAGGAAGAGATGGGACTTACGTATATGTTCATTACGCATGACCTGTCTGTAGTGCGTCATATGTCGGATGAGATCATGGTTATGTATCTGGGCCAGTGCGTGGAAAAGGCTCCGGCAGCTGAGCTGTTCCGGAATCCCCTGCATCCGTATACGAAAGCACTTCTGGCCGCCATTCCGCAGCCGGTAATTGGCGAAAAAATGAACAAAGAAATTATCCGCGGCGAGGTATCGGACCCGATCAATCCTGCGCCGGGATGCCGGTTTGCATCACGCTGCAAGCATTGTTGTCCGCAGTGTACGCAGGCCGATGTACCACTGAAAAAGGTAGAGAACGCTCATGAGGTTGCATGCGTTTTATACAAATAAAAAGGTTACACTTCCGTCCTGCATGAGACAGGGCCGCAGTGATAACAGATTTATAAGGAGGAAAAAATATGAATACATCAATGAAAAGAGCGGTTGCGGCAGCACTTATGTGTGCTATGATGGCAACAAGTATGACGGTAAATGTATCTGCGGCGGGTGACAGACCGATCAACATTGCATATCCGGCAATTCCGGACGGACTGATCCAGAGACTGCACTCCCCGGGTGTTCCGGAGTCTATCGCATATGCACAGATTTCTGATACTCTGATTCACAAAAACAGTGATGGAGAGTATGAGCCGAGAATGGCAGAGAGCTGGGAAGTAAATGAGGAATCCACAGAGCTTACGTTCCATTTAAGACAGGATCTTAAGTGGTCCGACGGAGAACCGGTTACGGCAGAGGACGTTGTGTTTACGATGCAGATGCTGAAAGAAGAAGCGCCTGGATTTTCTGTAGTAGTGGCAGATCTGGATACCGTAGAAGCAGTGGATGATTATACAGTTGTCATGAAACTGACACGGCCGGACGTTGTGTTCCTGTCCAATCTGGCTACTGATATGTACGGTTCCATCATGCCGGCTCACGGCAATGAGCTTTGGGGCGCAGAGTACGGTACAACCGTTGATAAGACACTTTCCTGCGGTCCGTATATTCTGACAGACTGGAAACCGGATGTTTCCATGACCTTTGAGGCAAATCCGGATTACTATGCAGGCGAGGCAGATATCAAAGAAGTTGTTTTCCATGAGATGCAGGATACAAACGCAGCCGTTGTTGCACTGCAGACAGGCGATATGGATGTATGGTTCAATCCGATTACCGGAACCGCATACAACACACTGACAAGCTCAGACAATATCGCAGTAGAAGAATATGTCAGCGGACGTAACGAGGGTGTTTATATGTACACACCGGACGGTACATTCTCTGATCCGAAGATGAGACTGGCAGTTGCATATGCAATTAATCCGGAAGAAGCTCTGGCAGTTGCAGCAGACGGCATGGGCGTGCTGATCAGCTATCCGGGCGACATCGGAAGCGAGATGTCCGGCAATCCGGATTATGATTCCGAGTATGCTTACAGCTATGACCTGGATAAGGCAAAAGAACTCGTGGCAGAGTGCGGTATGGAAGGCGCAAGCGTTACCGTAAAATCCTACAATACAGAACCGTATGCAACACTTGGTGTATGGCTTCAGAATGTACTTGTAAACATGGGCCTGAATGCAACCGTTGAGCCGATGGAGCGTGCTGCGTTCCTGGAAGAAATGAGAGCAGGCGGCGTTGAGATTCTTCCGCTTTCATGGGTAGGACAGACCTATGATCTGGATGAGGTTCTGGCTGGCGCTTTATATTCTGAGAATGCAGGAAGCTCAAACTACAGCTTCTACAACGATCCGGAAATGGATGCACTTGTTCAGCAGTCCCGCGGAGAGTCTGATCCGGAAGCGCGTAAGGAAATCTTTAAGCAGATGATCGACAAGTTTATGCAGGATGTTCCGTTTGTTCCGCTGTACGCTGTAAAATTTGCGATTCCGCACAGCACGGACATTGTATGTGACAATGCAAAATCCTACTCGATGTTTGATTATCACTGGGCAGAATAAAAAAGGAGATTAAGAACAATGGAAGATCCAAGAATCCGTAAGTTTGCGAGATTTATTATCGAGAAATCCGTTGGTCTGAAAAAAGGGGAAAAAATTCTAATCGAGCTTCACGGAGATCCGAAGGCGGCTCCGCTGGCGAAAGCAATGATTGAGGAAGCCTACGCTTTGGGGGGCTTCCCCTTTTTCCAGAAATTTGATTATGAGCTTGAGGGTGCTATCTTAAAAGGAACATCCGAAGAGCATATGCATAATATCGCAGCGTATGAGCTGAAGCGTATGCAGGATATGGATGCATATGTAGACATCCGTGCGTCGAAAAATATCCACGAGTGGAACGACGTACCGAAAGATAAGATGGCTATTTATAACAAGGAATACTGGGGACCAATTCACCTGTCCGAGCGCTGCAATCACACAAAATGGACGGTAATTCGTTATCCGAATGAAGCGATGGCACAGCTTGCAGGCATGTCAACAGAGGAATACGAGAACTTCTATTTCAATGCGTGTCTGGTAGATTATGAGAAGATGGGCAGATCCATGAAGCCGCTTGTGGAGCTGATGGAACGTACGGACAAGGTACGTATTACAGGTCCGAAGACAGATTTGACGTTCTCAATCAAGGGAATTCCGGCAATCGGTACAACCGGCGAGAACAATGTTCCGGATGGTGAGATCCTGACTGCACCGGTAAAAGATTCTGTGAATGGATTTATTTATTACAACGTTCCGTCACCGTACGGCGGAGAGGTATTCCGTGACGTAAGATTGGAATTTAAGGATGGAAAAGTGGTAAATGCCACCTCCAATCTGACCGATAAGATGAATCTGATCTTTGATACAGATGAAGGAGCACGTTATGTGGGCGAGTTTGCGATTGGTGTGAATCCGATCATCACGTCTCCGATGCTTGACATTCTGTTCGATGAGAAGATGGCAGGCAGCTTCCACTTTACACCAGGCAATGCATATGATGTAGCGGATAATGGCAATCGTTCTGCACAGCACTGGGATCTGATTTCCCTGCAGACACCGGAAGCAGGCGGCGGTGAAATATACTTTGATGATGTGCTGATTCGCAAAGATGGCCGTTTCGTTCTGCCGGAGCTGGATTGTCTGAATCCGGAGAATTTGCTGTAGATTTGTGAGCTGTATCATAGGAACTTCACGCAATGTGAAAGGGATATAGTACACCAGAGAAGGGCTGTCGCATTAGGGAGATAATGTGACGGCCCTGTTTTTTAAATTCAGAGAGGATAAAATATGGAAGATAGCAGAATTCGCAGATATGCGCAGTTTTTGATCAATAAGGCTGTATATCTGCAAAAGGGTGAAAAAGTACTGATTGAACTGCACGGTGATCCTGATGCTGTGCCGCTGGTGCGGGCGCTGATTGAGGAAGCATATGTGGCAGGCGGTCAGCCGTATGTCCACCAGTTTGATGAGCAGCTGATGGGAGCGGTGATTGCAGGGGCGAATGATGCGCATATGGCTGCGGTAACGTCTTACCAGCTGGAGCGCATGAAAAATATGGATGCCTATATCGACGTGCGTGCAAGTCTGAATATTCATGAATGGGACAATTATCCGATTTCACAGATAGATGTCTACAAACGGAATTACTGGGGACCGCTGCATCTGTCGGAACGCTGTAACCACACAAAATGGTCTGTACTGCGTTATCCGAACAGCGCGATGGCACAGCTTGCAGGCATGTCCACAGCAGAATTTGAGGATTATTATTTTAAGGCATGTCTGGTGGACTACGATAAGATGGAAAGGGCCATGCAGCCGCTTGTGAAGCTGATGGAGCGTACCGATAAGGTCGATATTATCGGACCGGGAACCGATCTTCATTTTTCGATCAAAGGAATTGGCGTATATCCGTGGCACGGACAGTGCAATATTCCGGACGGGGAGGTCTCTACGGCGCCGGTGAAGGATTCTGTCAACGGAGTCATCCACTACAATATCCCGTCGCCGTATAATGGAGCAGTCTATTCGGATGTGACACTGACTTTTAAAGATGGAAAGGTGATAAAGGCTGATTCGAATCTTCCGGATCGCATGGACGAAATTTTTGACACAGATGAGGGGGCGCGCTATGTGGGAGAGTTTGCAATCGGATGCAATCCATATGTGACACGTCCGATCTGTGACATTCTGTTCGATGAAAAAATGGTAGGAAGTTTTCATTTTACACCGGGAAATGCGTATGAGCGCAATGAGAATGGCAATCATTCCGCACAGCATTGGGATCTGATCTGTTGCCAGATGCCGGAATTTGGAGGCGGAGAGATGTGGTTTGACGGTGTGTTGATCCGCAAGGATGGGAGATTTGTTCTGCCAGAGCTTGACTGCCTGAATCCGGAAAATCTCAAATAAGAATGGATGGGCTGCCGCCGCTTCGGAAAGGGGAGGGGGTAGCCCTTTTTATAAACATCTGGAGTTTTTGGAAAAGTTTTGCAGTTGAATTAGAATATAGATGACAGAAGAAATGGGGGATTGTGGTTATGCTGTATGAAAAGCAGGAATTTACGATGAAGAATGGGAAGACTGCCGTTTTGCGGAGTCCGAGGAGAGAAGATGCCGAGGCGATGCTTTTGTATATTCGCAGGATGTCGGAGGAGACAGAGTTTGTCGGACGGTATCCAGAAGAGATTACGGAGACCTTGGAATCAGAAGCAGATTTTCTCGAACAGTGTGTGGAGAGTAAAAACAGTATTCAGATCTCGGCTTTTGTGGAGGGAGAACTTGCCGGAAATGCGAGCATCAGTCCATTTAGTGAGCGTATAAAACTGCGTCATCGTGCCGATTTTGGGATTGCGGTGCTACAGCCGTGGTGGGGACTTGGGCTTGGACGAGCTCTCACACAGGCATGCTTGGAGAGGGCGAAGGAGATGGGATTTGCGCAGGTTGAGCTGAGTTTGCTGAAAACAAATGAAAAAGGGCTCAGGCTGTATCAGAGTACCGGATTTGAAGTGTGGGGCGAGCTGAAAAACGGATTTCATTTAAAGGATGGGACGTGTGAGAGTGAGCTGTGCATGGTAAAATATTTCTGAAAAGAAACAGAACTTTGTTTTACGGGTACATCGGCATGGACTTCACTGGAAGTCCATGCAAAAGTCCCTGGTACCATCCGGCAAATAACTGATTTTTCCGGAGATTCCGAATACCTGCTTCGCATTTTTTGGAGTCAGTACGTGCTCGGGGATTCCACTGGAGGCGACGCGACCGTCCTGCATCAGGAAAAGGTGATCGCAATAGTGGGCTGCAAGGCGGAGGTCGTGAATAACAAGGAGAATGGTCTTACCGCTTCGCTTCAGATAGTTTAACAGAAAAATCTGGTGGTAGATATCAAGGTGGTTGGTCGGTTCATCCAGTATGATAGTATCTGCACCCTGTGCTACAGCACGGGCCAGAAAAACCAGCTTTCGTTCCCCTCCGGAGAGTGTCTGAATGCTGCGTCCGGAAAATTCCAGGATATTCAGTTCTTCCATGGCGAGACGAATTCGCTCTTTTGATGGGAGATCTGTCTTTTTTTGGTGGTAAAGAGCCATGCCAATAATATCCTCCACAGAAAAGTCAAAAACCACAGAGGTATCCTGTCCGACATATCCTAACTTCCTTGCGACATCCTTTCGGCTGAACGATTGCAGGTTTTTTCCGTCCAGAAAAATAGCGCCGGATTTGCAGGGTACTATCCCGAATAGTGTTTTAACCAGTGTCGATTTTCCGGAGCCGTTTGGTCCGACAATTCCGGTGATTTTTCCCCGCTCTGCCTGCACGCTCACGTTGTGCAGGATTTCTTTTTTTCCATAACCGGTCTGTATATTCTGAAATTCTATTGCTGTGGTCATGCGCCACCTCGATTCTTTCGTATCATCAGATAAAAGAAAAACGGAGCTCCAACAAATGCGGTAATGATGCCAAGCGGGAGTTCGGCAGGGCCAAACAGGCTGCGCGCAGCGGCATCGGCCCAGATCAGATAAGAAGCGCCGAACAGTGCGCTCAGAGGCAAAATGATTCTGTTACTGCTTGTCCCTGCGAGCAGACGAACCATATGGGGGACCATAAGGCCTACAAATCCAATAATACCGGTGACAGAGACAAGAGATGCTACAATGAGGGCACAGATGATGAACATCATACCACGAAAGCGTTTTACATGCAGTCCCATGGCAGCAGCATCGTCGTCTCCTATCATGATAAGATTGAAATTGCCGCTCTGGCAGAAAAAGACGATACAACCCAAAGCGGTGCCGAGAGCCGGAATCCGGAGACTGCTCCACTGGGCGGAGGCAAGGCTTCCCATTTGCCAGTTATAGACAGCAGAAATGCTCTCAGGACTTTTGGCCATAAAGATTAAAAAGCTGGTAACGGCGCTCATCACGGCATTTACGGCTGTGCCGGAGAGCAGGAGGGCAACCGGCTGTATTTTACCGCCGCCACCGGCTTTTGCCATGCGATAGACGCAGAAAAAGGCAAGAAGTGCACCAAGCAGGGCAAAGGCAGTGGTGCGGTATTGTCCGCTGAAAAAGGGGAGCGGTGTCAGAAGCGCCAGAGCAGCTCCGGCCGATGCACCGGAAGATACGCCTAAAATATAGGGTTCTGCGACAGGGTTTAGGACAAGGGCCTGCATGGCTGCGCCGCAGATAGAAAGGCCGGCGCCGCAGCATACTCCGAAAAGAACTCTGGGCAGCCTGATATTCCAGATAATCTGGTAGATTGATTTATCCCATGCACCGGCAGCTGTCTGTGCTCCACTGAAAAAGATCTGATCTGCCATGACCCGATAGACTGTTTTGATGTCTATCGGGGTAGTGCCGATTGATACCACATACAGGATGGAAAAGATCAAAAATGCAGTCAAAACAGGAAACAGCAGACCGCTGCGAATATGCTTCCCCTTCATATTGTCTCCTTAAGTAAATTGCGTTTCATTGGGCTATGCGTATGAAAATGGTGTTTGATCACAGGGGCATGCTTATAGGAAGCGTTCCGGGTAGAATGCTTCCGCGAAAATCTTACATGCTTCTACTGCGCTTAAATCATGCATCGCATAAGCGAGCGGAATAATGATATAATCCTGATTTGCGACTGCCGGCACATCGGCCAGCGCTTCGTTATTATTGATAAAATCAAGGCTTTCCTGCAGCATTTCCTCATTGCCATAGTCGTTGAAGATCATAACGTCCGGATTTGTGGCAACAATGGTCTCCACGCTTGTTGTGAACCATCTGGAATCAGCCATTCCCTTTGTGGCATTGATGCCGCCGGCCAGTTCGATCAGATTGCTTTCTAGGCCCGCGGAAGTGGTATAAACTTCATTACCGCTTACGCTGTCCATAACGAAGGCGGTTACTTTTTCTTCTTCCTTAATATCAGCTACAGAGGCTTCAATCGCGGCAATCTGTTCTTTTGTCTCAAAAATCAGTTTCTCCGCGCGCTCTTCCACTTTGAAAATCTTCCCCATATTCTCGATATCCTGATAAATACTGTCCATTGTTTCATCTTCCACGACAGTACCGGTAAGGACGTACGAGGTGATTCCCTTTTCTTCAAGCATATCGTACGTTCCCCAGCGGTCTTCCTGGAATGCGCTGACTTCCCCAACAATCAGGTCTGCACCGCAGGCAACTGCGTTTTCGTGTGAACGCTCAATCTCCGGAATCCCTTCAAAGAGCTCGGCTACGCCTTCAAGCGGCGAGATACGGCCCTTGTTGTTTGTGCTTGTACCGATGATGTACTGGTCAAGTCCGAGTTTCATCAGTACCTCTCCACTGTAACAGCAAAGGATACCGGTCGGCATTTCCGTGAAGGTCAGAGTGCGGTCCCCGTTTTCAATGGTTACTTCACCGTAAGCTGCTGTCTCACTGGCAAAAACCCCCGTGCCAAAAGAAGACAGAATCATCATACCTGCGAGTAGTGATAGAACAAATTTCTTTTTCATTTTGAATCCTCTCTTTCTGCTGTGTGAAATGACTGGACTGATGCAGAAGTATGCGGTATTGTAACAGTCTGTACGCATAAAAAAAGAGCCTTTTGGTGGCTCATCAGATCTGAGAAGTAAAGTGAAAATATAAAACTTCACAATCTGTGCACAGCAAAAAAGCATTTCTGCTATGTCTATGTAAGCCTCCCCACCGAAAGCAACAGTATTGATAATATAGCAGGTCTCCTGACTCGACTTCATCCTACTTTCTCCGTCTTCCCGGTTTTCCAGTGACTTTTGGGAGAGTTCGTCTGTCACACAGTAGCGGGGGCTGTCAAAGCTTCTACTTTGTTCCCGTTGCCCCAAAGGGGGCAGCCTTTCGGCACTATATTAACATACGCAGTATTTTTATGCTATTTTTATCTTATTATAGAGAAGCGTTTGCTGTCAAGTACAACTTTTATAGATCCGAGTCCCATTTATTTTGTTAGAAAACGAAGGAATTCACAGTATTTTCACATATTATGTATTGACCTGTAGCTTAGTCGAACTGTTATAATGTTACCGCCAACTGGGGGACCAATGTGTCCTGGCTGGCAGTAATATCGTTTGCGGGCAGAAGTTTGAGAAGATAGGATGAGGAAGAATGAAATTCCGGATTTTGGATATTCTGTATTTTGTTAGCAGATCGTGAAATATTGATAAGGAAAAGCAGGGAGAAAGAGAATGCGGTTTTTTGTGAGAACGGCGGGAATCTTTATGATTCCACTTTACATTTATTTGTATTTTATTATCAGAAGGATTCAGATCCTGCTGTTTGGCGGGAAAGGGAAGTATGTGCAGATGGTGCTGGCAGTGGTACTATCTGTGCTGGTGATTCTTCCGGCGCAGAATCTGTTTGGTTTTTGGGCGCTTATTGTGCTGCATTTTCTTGCAGCGTCGGCGATTGTGGATGTTGTGAGACTGGTTCTGAAAAAGTCAGGACACGGATTTCACAGGTACGTGGAGCTTGCATGGCGCAGCGGTACACTGGCAGCAGCGGTCACGACTGTTGTTCTTGGGTATGCATATTGGAATATGCACCGGGTGGTTGTGACGGAATACACGGTTTTTACAGAAAAGGAAATCCGGGAAGAAGGATATGACCTTGCCTTTTTGTCAGATCTGCATTTTGGGACAACCATGAATCCGGAACAGCTTCAGAATTATTGTGAACGTATAGAGAAAGAACAGCCAGATCTCGTTGTGCTTGGCGGGGACATTGTAGATGAGGCTTCGACGCTGGAACAGGTGAAGGAGGCGTTTAGATGCCTGGGTCAGATCAGAAGCACGTACGGAACGTATTACGTTTATGGCAATCACGACAAGGGGCGCTACTTGGATGCGTGTGATTTTACGGAAACGGAACTGGAGGAAGCGATTACCGCAGCAGGAATAAAGATTTTGGAGGACGAGACGGCTTTGATCGGCGAAGAGCTCTGTGTGGCCGGCCGGCGCGACCGGACGGATGCCAGGAGAGATGAGATGGAGCGCAAGTCATCTGAAGAACTTCTGGCGGATGTTTCTGAACAGCGATTCTGCATTTTGACAGACCATCAGCCGCGGGAGATGGAAGAAAATGAACAGGCCGGATATGATTTGATGCTTTCCGGGCATACGCATGCCGGTCAGATGTGGCCGGTGGGACTTATTACTACTTTGTTCGATAAAGATACGTTTAACTATGGCAGAAAAACAATTGGCGATATGGAGCTGATTGTATCGTCAGGCATTGGAGGTTGGGGATACGCGTTTCGAACCGGAAAGCACAGCGAAATTGTCGTTGTGCATGTGGCCGGGAATCCTGCATAGAAGACAGCTTTCCAGCTTGACTTCTATGGAAAAAAAAGCATATAATATCAAAGAAAACGCTCAGAGATCCGTTTGCACTGTAAAAGGATAAGGCACATTATGTGATAGCAGATATCTGAGATAAAGTTTAAACATGAGAAAGCTGAGGTATGTTTATGAAATTTATATATCCTGCAATTATTCAAAAAACACCTTCCGGTACCTTTCGGGCAGTATTTCCGGATCTTGCCTGCTGTGAGGCACAGGGAGACACCCTGGAAGACGCTGTGGACGCTGCAAATGAAGCAGCTTATAACTGGATTGAGCTGGAGCTTTCGGAAGAAGGCGCTCATCTGCCGCCGGTTTCGGATGTGGCAGATCTGAAGCTTACAGAGGGAGAAGTTGTGCGCAATATCTGTGTGAATGTACGTCTGTCAGACGGATGGGACGAATAGAGAAGTTCAAGAAATAAGGCGAAGAACAACAGAAAAGAACAGAATTAAAAAAACAAGGAGCTGCCGCGAGAAATAGAAACAAGCACGGTAACTCCTTATTTTGTTTTTGGTGTGTAGTATATTTATTAGCCGATCACTTTAATCCAGCCTTCCGGCGCTTCCAGGCGTCCCATCTGAATACCGGTCAGTGTTTCATACAATTTCTTTGTAACAGGACCCATCTCGGTCATGCCGCTTGGCAGGCAGATTTCGTTGCCGTGGTCCACAATTTTGCCAACCGGAGAGATCACGGCTGCTGTTCCGCAAAGTCCGCATTCTGCAAAATCCTTTACCTCATCGAAGTACACTTCGCGTTCTTCTACTTCGAGTCCCAGATAATCCTTTGCCACAACGAGCAGGGAACGGCGGGTGATGGATGGTAGGATGCTGTTGGATTTCGGGGTGACAACTTTGTTGTCTTTGGTGACGAACAGGAAGTTCGCTCCACCTGTTTCTTCTACCTTGGTTCTGGTAGCAGCATCAAGGTACATGTTTTCGTCAAAGCCCTGACGATGCGCGTCCATAATTGCATAGAGGCTCATTGCATAATTGAGACCGGCTTTGATATGGCCTGTTCCGTGAGGTGCCGCACGATCGAAATCGCATACGCGGATGGTAAGCGGTTTTACGCCGCCTTTAAAGTACGGACCAACCGGTGTTGTAAAAACACGGAATTGGTATTCATTTGCCGGTTTTACTCCGATGACGGGATCGCTTCCGAACATGTAAGGGCGGATATAAAGCGTGGCGCCTGAACCATAGGGCGGAACGTAAGCGGTATTTGCTGCAATGGTCTGCATGACAGCATCGACGAAACGCTCTTTGGGGAATACCGGCATTTCGAGACGCTTGCAGGATGCTTCCATTCGTTCTGCGTTGAGATCAGGGCGGAAGGTGACGATGCGTCCGTCTTCGGTTGTATAGGCCTTCATGCCCTCGAAACAGGTCTGTGCGTACTGAAGTACACCGGCACATTCGGAAATCGTTACGTTAGCGTCAGAAGTGAGGATACCGTCATCCCAGGCTCCGTTTTTATAATTAGCGACAAATCTCTTGTCTGTCGGCACATAGCCGAAACCAAGTTCCGACCAGTTGATGTTTTTCTTTTCCATACTGAACAGTCCTTCCTTTAGTAGTTTAAATAGCTGAATATTGATTAGTAGTAGTTTACGCCTGCTGTTTTGCTGTGTCAAGCAAAAACAGGGAAGTTATTTTTGATTTTCTGTAAAGGAGTCAGAGCCTTTCAAGTGATTTTTTTCAGAAGTGTTCCGCGTGTAACGGCATCGGCTCCATATCGTTTTCGAATCTGGTCAATTGCAATTTCCAGTCGCTTTTGCTTTTCTGCGTTGCATGTCTGTGTTGCGGAACTTTGCCTGTTTTTTGTATCCTTTTCCGGAAGGTTTGTTGCTGTGGACAAGCCAAAATCAAACAGCGAAAGCTGTACGGGAGCATCTTCCGGCAGCAGTTTGGAGGTGCGAAGGCCGAGGAGGCGGATTGGCGTTCCATCCCAGAGCTCATCGAAAAGACGGCAGGCATATTCGTACAGGATGCCGGAGGTTGCATCCGGAGAAAAGAGCTGTGTCTGTTTGGAATAAGACTGAAAGTTGTTATATTTAATTTCAATGGTTACTGTCCGGGCGAGCTGATGCGACTTACGAAGACGCGAGGAAACCTGTTCAGAAAGCGAGAGCAGGATTTTTTTTGCATCAGCCGCATTTTGAATATCTGAGGACAGGGTAGTGGAATTGCCGATGCCTTTCAGTTCATGATTGCCGGCATTCAGTGGTGTATTGTCGATACCGTTTGCATATTCCCACATGGTCTGCCCGTGACTTTTAAACTGAAGCTGTAAAAATGCAGGGTCCGTATGTGCAAGTTCGCCGATCGTACGGATTCCAAGCTCAAGAAGACGCTGTGCACTGCTGTTGCCGACCATAAACAGTTCGCTGACGGGGAGGGGCCACATTTTCTGCGGAATTTCCTCCGGAAACAGAGTATGGACTTTGTCTGGTTTTTCAAAATCACTGGCCATTTTGGCCAACAGTTTGTTCGGTGCGACACCGATATTTACAGTAAATCCGAGCTTGTTTTTAATATGATCGGCGATCTGGCGTGCAGCGGACTTTGGAGAGGAAAAACGCCGGCTGATAGGAGCATAATCCATATAACATTCGTCGATGGATACCTGTTCAAGATCAGAGGTGTAGGTATACAGCAATTCCATAAGTTCGTGGCTGCGCTGATTGTATAATCTGCGGTCCGGTGGAACGATTGTGAGCAGTGGATATTTGCGCAAGGCGGAAGCAACCGGCTCTCCGGTGCGAATGCCGTATTTTTTGGCCGGGATGGATTTTGCAAGGACGATGCCATGACGGGTTTTCTCATCTCCTCCGATAATTGCAGGGATTGTGCGCAGGTCAGCAGCAGCAGGGTGTGCCTGCATACGGGAGAGGGCGGTCCAGCTCAGATAGGCGGAATTGACATCAATGTGGAAAATCATACGCATAACAGGACTCCTTTGTTTCCGGGGGAAATTGATTGCGAAGGGGTTATCCGGACGAAGCATGATAAAGTTTCGCAATTACTTATATTAGGAATGAATGATACTAGTTTAACATTTGAATGAGAACTTGTCATTATGGGAAATAAAGAGCATTTGGAATGGTCAGGGCTTTTGCGTAAAATGTTACAAAAGATGCTTGCAGTGACGATAGAAAGACGGTATGATGTGAGCAATCATGGTGATGAAATGTCGGACAGAAAGGAGATTTATGGAGAAAAATACATTTGAGCGAATTTATGAAATTGTTTGTAAAATACCGTATGGAAAGGTGGCGACCTATGGCCAGATTGCGGAGCTTGCAGGGAACAAAAGGCTTTCCCGGGTTGTAGGTTATGCCCTGCACGTGAATCCAGACCCAAAACGGATTCCCTGTCACCGGGTGGTGAACCGCTTAGGAGAGGTTTCACAGGCTTTTGCGTTTGGTGGAGGAAATCGCCAGGTGGAGCTTTTGCAGGGGGAAGGCGTTGCATTTCGGGGTGGCAGGGTGATTATGGAAACGTATCAGTGGGAAAAAAGACTTTTTTGAATCGCGGCGACCGCGTTTGACACCGTTTTGTGCCCGACGTTGACGGTAATATGTGCGTATTTTTCGTAGAGGGGCACACGGTGTTTATAGAGATCTGTCAAAGTCTGATCCGGTGAAAGGACGACACCGCGTCTGCTCAGATCACCCAACCGCTTCTCAAGGATGGAGCAGCTGACTTTCAGGTAGATGACGGTGCTGATTTCACGCAGATGTGCCATCGCTGTGGGGCAGTACACAACGCTGCCTCCGGTAGCAATGACACTTCGCCTGGCTTCGATTTGGCTGTTTACGCGATCCTCGATACGGGTGAATCCTTCGTTTCCGGCATCCTGCATAATTTCCCACAGCAGTTTGCCTTCCTCCTTTTGAATCAGAAGATCGGAATCAATAAAATCATATCCCAGTACCTTGGCCAGCACGATTCCGATCGTGCTTTTTCCGGCGCCGGGCATTCCAATAAGTGTGATATTATCATTTGACATAACAGAATTCCTAACCTAAAATTGCTCCCGCAGCGCCCAAAAGCCCTGCACTTGCGGCCCCCATAATCAGTCCGGCCAGAATGACTCCGAGCATAACTGCAATGATACTGGATTTGAAATCCATATCCAGCAGACTGGCAGCCAGTGTACCGGTCCAGGCGCCTGTTCCGGGAAGCGGGATACCGACAAAGAAGAGCAGGGCGACGAAAAGACCTTTTCCGGCTTTTTCCTGCAATTTTTTCCCTCCCTTTTCCCCTTTTTCAAGACAGAACGTGAAAAATTTTCCTATATAGGGTTTGTCCTTTCCCCAGACCAACACCTTGCGGGCAAAGAGATAGATGATCGGGACAGGAAGCATGTTTCCGACGATTGCTATAATATAGGAAGGAACAATTGGCAGTCCGAATGCAACGGCATAGGGAATTGCCCCGCGCAGCTCAATGAGCGGTACCATGGAAATCAGAAAAACGATTGCATAATTAAGCATAAATGCCTCCTTTTTAAGTGTACTGTTCCATAGTATACACGAAAATGTCGAATTCGAATAGCCCCTAAATCAGAGACTTTGCCGGTTTTGGAAAGAAAGAGTGTTAAGTGTTGCATTTTCCTTCTGTTTTTGATATTCTGGATTCATTATGAACAAAAGGAAAGGGGCAACAAACTATGATGAAACCGAAAATTCTCGTGGTGGGAAGCTTTGTGATGGATCAGATTGCCACTACGGAGATTTTTCCGCGTGAGGGGCAGACGGTACTTGGGAAAACATTTTCAAAAGCGCCCGGTGGAAAAGGGGCAAATCAGGCGGTACAGATGGCGCGTCTTGGCGCTGATGTTACGATGGTGGGAAAACTTGGTCATGACAGCAACGGCGAAGAAATGGTAAAAACCTGCAAAGAAGCCGGAATACATACAGAACATATCGTTTATGATGACAAACTGCCATCCGGGTGCAGTGTAATTATTCTGGAGGAAGCTCCAGGGAAGCAGACCGTAAACCGCATCATTGTACTTTCTGGTTCTAATATGAGTATTACGCCGGACGATGTCGCATTTTTGAAGGAAAAGATTGCAGAGTATGATCTGGTTGTATTGCAGCTAGAAATTCCGATGGAGATTAATGAGCTGGTTGCCCGGTATGCATATGAAAAGGGTGTTCCAGTTATGTTGAATTCTGCACCGAGCGCACCACTTTCTGATGAGTTACTGTCTCATTTGACATATATTTCTCCGAATGAACATGAAGCATACGATATGGTTGGCATTCGGATTTCACATGAAGATAAGGGCGTTAATATGGAGGAAGCAAAGGCAGCCACCGCAGCGCTGAAAGCCAAAGGAGTAAAAAATGTTCTGATTACACTTGGCGAAGCAGGAGCAATTTTAGATACGGAAAAAGACGGTGTATTTTACAGTCCATGTGCTGAGAATGTTATGGCTGTAGATCCGACAGCTGCGGGAGATTCCTTTGTGGGTGCTCTCTCGGTGGGGCTAAGTTGCGGCTGGGATTACGATGAGACGCTGAAGTTTGCGAACCATACCGCGGCGCTCACTGTATCTGGAATGGGTGCTATGCCGTCTCTTCCGACGCTTGAGCGTGTGGAAGCGTTTTTGATGGAACGTGTTGGCTGTGTGCCAGATACTTCAGCGCTGAAGGCTTGAAGAGTTTGATTACATTTCGGGCAGGTATTTCGTATGGAGGCAAAAGGGAAACAAGAGATTTTATTTTTTTTGACGCTGTGAAGAATGATCTGAGTGAATTTATTGATAGCATAGATTACGGACGACTCGAGGATGCCGCGTGAGTTGAGCATCGAGGTACAGAAAAACGGAAATTGTGTGCATGTTTCCGGAATCCGCAAGCTGGAACATATTGCAGGCTGACAAGGATGTAACGCCGCAGCAGTATGTGAAGTGGCATCCGGGCGGAGCGCTTGGAAAACTTCGGGATGATGAAAAATAAAAGGACTACAGAAAGAGAATATGTGCTTAGAATGAAGCGGAACATAAGGTTCTGCTTCATTTCATGTATTTTCGATCATTGCAGGCATTCTCGGATACTTGTAAAATCTTTCATAAATAAAAGGTGCGGAAAATTTACCTGTGAATGGTTCTTGCACAGGGAGTGATTTTCTGATAAATTAAAAAGCAGGTTTTTTGAAAGAGGGGCTGCAGCAAGATGACAATTAGTGAACGCATTTTTGATATTCTCAAGACAAAGGGTATTTCTCAGAAAACATTTTCAAAACAGACGGGAATTGCGGAAAGCACGATCAGTGATTGGAAACGGAAAAAGACGAATCCGGCAGCTGACAAGATTCTGGCAATCAGCAGGGCATTGGATGTCTCGGTATATGAATTGCTCGGAGAAACGATGTCAGACAAGACGTTTGGCGAAGAATGCATTGTGTTAGAAAGAAATTCTGAGGAATTTGCTTTTTTTACACTGTACCGTTCCCTGCGGCCCGGAGATAAAGAACGAATGCTTGGATACGCAGAGGCGTTGCATAAACTGGGGCGTTGATTGTTTGCATATGATAAAAAAGAGTGTATGTCGCTTGACATACCTCTTTTTTTGTGATAGTATACGTATATACGAATTAAATATGCAAATACGTAAAGGAGGAGACGGGAAAAGCAGAGAAAAAACAAAAGATAAAATCGAAAGAGAACACATGAAAAGAAAAGTCGAAAAAACACCAGGTGCGTCGGCAGGGCACCTGGTGTTGATAAAAGTATACAAACTGATCTATGATATATCATTGCTGTCTGACAGATGGTTTGGAATGAATTCCAGCAGATCTTCGATTTTGCAGTCTAAAGTAGCGCAAATTCTTGCCAGGACTGCTGTATCGAGTCGAGTGACCTGATTATTACAGTATTGATTAATCTGCGTTCGTTGCATTTCTGCACGATGAGACAATTTGTTTTTGCTGATCCCGCGTTCTTCAATCAGCTCTGCCAATTTGATTTGAATAAATCCATAATTCTTTTCGTACATCCTATTACTACCCCTTCATACTTTTCATATAAACTGTCAAAATATGGAAAAATTTGACAATCATAGTGTATGAAATGTAGAATAGAAATATAAGTTCTGACAAATCTTGTCAGACTTCTTACACATGAGAAGGAAAACATTTACATCCGAAAAAATGTCAATAAAATAACATTAAGATACACAATGAGTTCCCGGGTATTTTAAACGAAGGGAAGAATCAGAATAAAGAGCCGTATGTTTGTTCATGCTGGGTGATCGCCTGGCGGATCAGATAAAGAATTTCTCCGTTGATGGAGCGGCCCTCAAATTCTGCAAGGCTTTTAAGCTTTTTATGAGTATCTGAATCAATCCGGAGACCTAAGTGTTTATCTTTTTCCATGACTATTCCTTTCAGCTTAAAATAAGTATATAATAAGTTATGTACCTCAGTACATTTTAAGTACAATTATGTAAATGTGTTTAAAATGAACTTGTTTTAAGTACGAAAAAAATCAAAGGAGGCAGCTGAGGATGTTTTGGCGGGATGTAAGAATTTTTTTTCAGGAGGACCTTGCAGAAGAAAGAGAATATACTCCACTATGGAAGTATATACTGGTTGCTACAGTAACCTCACTGATGAGCACTACTGTTCCGGATATGCTATGGAAGTGGCAGGAGAATCAGAAATATGTGACAGTTAAGTACAAAGAATTAGATTCAGAATTGCAGGAGCAGGAGGATTGTTTTCTTTGTGGATCACATAATCGGACTATGCTGAGTTACTATCGCCAGGTTGGCGGAATTGGGGTTATTTCTTTTAACGATTGGTATGTGACAGATTTTGACTTACAGTCCAGGAAGAAAAGCAATACAGATAGCGATGGTGGTTCTAATTCCAACGGTGTTTTGGGCGAAGAAAATGCATCAAGTGCCAGAACAATGTTTGGCTTTGTAAATAAGGGAGATATCAGAATTGAAAAGGAAAGTATGGCATCAGGACGACGAGCCTCCATTACTGTGCGATGGCCAGAGGGACTTTTGCCTGATCTTACACTGCTGAAAGAGAATCTTTGTCAGTCGTGTCTTGACAACGTACTAGAAAATCAGGTCATAAGAAAAAAGAAATACGACGATAAAATACCCGTACCGTTTTGCGTGGTGGATTTTGATACATTGGAACTGTACTCACTCCAGGATACACACACAACTTTTTCAACTGGAGATTATTGGATAGAAGTGCGCGAAGTAAGGGAGGGGCTGGAAATGAATGCATATTATTTGCCTATACTGGAAAAAAATGAGAAAGTTCTAGCAGATCAAGAATCTGTTGAGGAGGATACAGTTTCCGTGTCATAGCTTGTTCACAATATTTTATTTAATGAGGTTCTTGTTTTAATATTTGTAAATGTATAAATAAAATGCAAATATGTATTTAAGAGAACAGATAAATTTACCATATATATAAATAGAGTGTGCCACTTATGAGCAAAACAAATCGCACCAGGTGTAGATTGATCGTAACCTGGCGCTGGCATAGTGTTTGTTATTGAGTCTTCCGGGTGCTGACGTGGTATTCGTAGATCTACATTAGGTGTAGACAAGATGTTTGTTTCGTTCTTTGTTGAGTGGATATCAGGGGTCATTGTTGTTTGATATTTTACTTGGAACAAATTCCAGCAGCTCTTCGATTTTGCAGTCTAAAGTAGTGCAAATTCTTGCCAAGACTGCGGTATCCAGACGAGTGACCTGATTATTACAATACTGGTTAATTTGAGAACGTTGCATTTCCGCACGATGAGAGAGTTTGTTTTTGCTGATACCGCGTTGCTCGATTAATTCTGCCAATTTAATTTGGATGATGCCATAGTTTTGTTCGTACATTCTATTTCTACCTCTTTTTGTAAATTATCAAAGTATTTGGAATAAATTGACAATTATAGTGTATGGAAAGTAGAATAGAAAGATAAGTTCTGACTTCTTATGTCAGACTTCTTGCACATGTAGTGATATGTATATTTATGTGGAACAGACATACAAAAGTAGCTTTAAATGATACGATAGAATCGCTTGGTTTTAAAACATGCGATAAAATGGGGATCAGAGGAGAGAACCGTGTTTTTTCTCATGTCGGGTGATTGCCTGACGAATCAGATACAGGATTTCACCATTAATAGAACGGCCCTCATATTCTGCAAGGCTTTTAAGTTTTTTATGAGTGTCAGAATCTATCCGTAGACCCAAGTGCTTATCTTTTTCCATAATCTTTCCTTTCAGTACAAAAATCAGTATAAAAATATGTAATATTTTTGCTTTAGTACATTTTAAGTACATGTAAAATGTTGTGTTAAAAATGAACTTGTTTTAAGTACGGAAAAATAAATTTGCACAGGAAAAGCCCCCTGTATTATGCTTGGGGTTGTTTTTGGTAGATATTTTTCTTGATAGTGTATACCTTTGCGCTTCTTCGCATACATTGTAAAAATGGTTTCTCGGGGGATTTTTCCTTGAAAGAATATATAGAAGAGCGGGTACTTGGAACAGCAAATTATATTATTGAGAGTAAAGCAACAGTAAGAGATGCGGCGAAGAAATTTGGAATTAGCAAGAGTACGGTACATAAAGATATCACAGAACGTCTGTCGCAGTTGAATCCTGCTCTTGCCAGCCAGGCGCGGGCCGTATTGGATGTAAATAAGTCGGAACGACATATCCGTGGAGGAATGGCAACAAAAGAAAAATATCTTCATATGTAACACTGACATAATAAAAGAGCTGTCGCTTTACGGTTTTTATCGTTTAAGCGACAGCTTTTCATCTTTCATGGCGTTTGTGCACATGACAAAAGAGAATTCGGATATAATTGGTTGCATACGGTGTTACCTGAAGAAAAGACCGGGATTTTGTTATATTTATCTTAGAATTATTATATTTTCAAGGGAGAAAAGGTACTTTAAAATTAAGTTACGGCAGATCGTGTCAATAGACAGGAGAGATCAGAAATGAAATATTACAAAAGAAAGTTACTGCTTCTGCTGGCAGGATTATTTCTTATTCTTTGTGGGGTGATTGCAGCGGGATATCCGCTTGTTGCAGATTTGCTTTTTTCGCAGCAGGCAAAGGCAGAGATTCAAGATTACAGGCAGGCAGTGTCGCAGGAAGAAAGCGGGAAACTGCAGGACATGTATGCAGAGGCACAGCAGTACAATGAGGCCTTGTATAAAGGACAAGCAGTATCAGTAGCGGATTATGGAGACTTGCTGGCTGTAACGGATGCCATCGGCTATTTGGAAATACCGAAGCTGAATGTTTATCTTCCAATTTACCATGGGCTGGAGGAAGAAACACTGCAAAAGGGAATTGGTCATATTCCAGAGACGTCACTACCGGTAGGGGGAGCATCCACGCACTGTGTGTTATCCGGACACAGTGGTTTACCGGCTGCGAGGATTCTGACAGGGCTTGATGAGATGGAAAAGGGAGACCGATTTTATCTGCATGTACTGGATGAGACACTTGCTTATGAAGTGAATCAGGTTACGATCGTTCTGCCGGAGGAAACAGAGCAGATCCGGATTGCAGAGGGAAAGGACTATGTGACATTGCAGACCTGTACCCCATACGGCGTGAATACGCACCGTCTTTTGGTGCGGGGAGAACGGACGTCTTATAAGCCTCAGGCAGTAGGCGTGCGTGCGGTACAAGAAGAAAAAACAGAAGAAACCGGTATTCCAATTCAGATGGTATTATGGATTGTGACAGTAGCGGTTGCATTGCTCGTGCTGTTTGTGGGAGTTGTCATTTTCATCAAAGAGGTTATCACAAGGTGAAACATGGGGGGAATCAGGGCTCTGGTCACAGATAATCGTTTTTTTGTGTTTTGGAAAAAAATAACTATTATATAAGGAGAGAGGACCGTGAGAAGATCAGGATGGAAAGATGTGGCAGGCGGCATCTGGATGGCGTCGTTGCTGGCTTTGGGAGGGATATCGGTACAGGCACAGAACGAAGGCTCTGTTGTGCTTCAGATGCCGCAGGAAGCAGTTGGTGCGGAAGTGTCGCTGTATACGGTAGCAGACTATACGGATTCTGAGGGGTATGTATTTCAGGATACGTTTGCGGAGTGCGGGATCGTAATTACTGATTTGCGTGACAGCTCACAGATGCAGGGAGCGGCAGAGCGCCTGGCGACATACGTGGCTGAGCAGAACGTGGAGGGACAAAAAGGGCAGGTAAGTGAGCGTGCAGAGGTGCGTTTTGAAAAGCTTACGCCGGGACTTTATCTTAGTGCGCAGACGGATGGTTTTCAAAGTGTGGTATTACAGCCGGCGCTGATACCGGTGCCGTATCTGACAGAGGATGGGGGCGGTTCGGTCTATGATATCGTGATTTCACCGAAGTATTCTCTGCCGGGAGGTGCAGTGATTGCCACAAAGACGGATGAAAGCGGAACTGTGCTTGGACAGGCACATTTTGTACTGCAGAAAAAAACGTATCCGGCAGATGGGAATGTCCCGGATGATGCGGCGGCAGAATCTGATGAGGATGGTGTTTTTTATTGGAAAGATTTTGATGCAGATCTCGTGTCAAATGAAAGCGGACAGATTGTGTTAAGCGATCTGTCAATGGGGCTTTACCGCCTAGTGGAGACACAGGCACCATCCGGTTGTATTTTGAATACAACTCCGCATGAGTTTCTAATAGAAGAGCCGGGAACTGTGGTGGAGATAGAAGGAATATACCAGGAAGAATCAGGCGCAGTGGCAGCGGTACAGATTGTGAATCAGAGAACAACCCTGCGCGTTCATAAAGTAGATCGTGAGGGACAACCTGTTGCGGGAGCAAGACTGGTGGTGAAGGATGCAAACGGGCAGATTATTCTGGACGAAAATGGAAATGCAAAGTATTCTTTTGTGACTACCGATCAGCCGTATGAGCTGAAAGGCCTGGCAGCCGGTGAATATTATATCAGCGAGCTTGAAGCGCCGGACGGTTATGCAGTTGCGCAGGATGTAAAACTGACGCTCAGCGATGCAGCGGATACGGTCAATGAGGTTACGATGGTGGATGAACGCCAGGAAGAGACTTCAGGGCGCCTGATTGTGACCAAGGAATTGTGCGATCTGAATGGAGATCGTCTGATGGTGGAAGATGCTCTGTTTTATGTAGCGTTGTTTGCAGATGCAGAAAGACAAAACCGAATTAGTGATGTAGAGCCGCTTCACTGTCAGCAAGGCAGTAGTACGTCTGCCATTTTTGAAAATCTTGAGATAGGAAGGACGTACTATGTGGGTGAGACGGATGCATTTGGAAACTTTATGGAAAGCGGCCTTTATGAAGACTGTCTGTTTGTTCCGGAATATCCGGACGGGCATGAGATCAGTCTGACACAAGGGCAGGAGGGAAGCATAGGCTTGCGGAATGTATTCCACGAGATTCCGCAGGGATATTATTACGAGGGTGAGCTGACTATCACGAAAAAGGTTCTGAAAGGCTCTACGCCGTATGGTACTGATCAAGTCTTTTATGCGGCAGTCTATACAGACAAAAATTATACGGAGCAGTACGGGGACCTGATTACGCTGAATATGGATGGGGCAGAGACTTTGAGCGTAACGGTTCCGGTATCTCTCGGAGCTGATCCGGATGCGGAAATCGTTTACTATGTGGCCGAGACGGACAGAAATGGAAACGTGTATGACGGAGCTTCACGCCTGGAGTTTGCTGTGTCGCTGGATAAGACCAGTGTACGGATGTCCGCTGCAAATGCATCAGAAGAAGTAACCATTATCAATACATACCCGGAAGAGGTCAAAGAACGTGAATCGGAGAATCCTGTCGTGGATCAGAAAAATAATGGTTCTGCAGGTTCGTCTACTGTACGTACGGGGGATGATACGCCTGTTCTGGAATTTTTGTGTGTATTGGGAGGAGCCCTGGTCATGTTGCTGCTTCTGGTTATGTGGAAAATGGGCCGAAAAGCAAAAGAACAGTAATTGATTCTTGTGTTTTCTGTTTGACTGCAGTTTTGCAGGCAGCAGAAAACACAATTTTTTATTGTAATTTTGGTGTCACGGGAAGGTTACAAAAAATGTGACAAGAATTGAAAAAAATACCGAATTTCCGGAGGCGAGCTTGTAATATATAACGGAAACTTGTATAATATTGTAATAATATTCAAAAAAGAATCTGGAGAGAAGCACAGTGAGAACTATTTTGATTGCGGACGATGAGAGAATTGAAAGAAACGGAATAAAAACACTGCTGCGGCGTGAGGCCATGGAATTAAACCTGCTGGAAGCGTCAAATGGTAGAGAGGCACTTCAGATGGTACAGGAACATAAGCCGGATCTGTTGTTTTGTGATATCAAAATGCCGTTTATGACTGGCCTGGAAGTTGCGGAGCGAACAAAAGAGATTAGCCCGGACACAGCAATTATCATTATCAGCGGGTACAGTGACTTTGAATTTGCCAGAAGCGCAATGAAAAGCGGAGTAAAGGATTACGTACTCAAACCAATTGACCCGGCAGAGCTACGCCGAGTTTTCCTCGAGGCAATGCAGTTGGCAGAGGAGCGGGAACATCGTACGGAGCTGCGCCGGAAAAATCAGGATTTTCTCGGTGAGTATTTTCTTCAGAAATTTATTTATACAGGACGGCCGGAGGTAATGGCTGAGGCGGCAGATGTGATTGATGTGAAATGGTGGCAGGGCGTCAGACAGATGCTTTTGATTGAGACAATAACAGATTTTTTTGAGACATGCGGCGATGACTTTCAAGGGAAGCTTTTAGAAGAGCTGAAGCTGCCGTTTCATTATCTGAATCTGGAGGCCAGCCGGACCATGCTGTTGTTTGACGGGCGTGTAAAGGCAAATTTTCGGGTTATGGCACAGCATATCCATGAGTATATGATGCGCCAGTTTCGGGTTGGATGCTATGTGGCTGTGAGCAGTCCGTTACAGCATGGTTTGAAGATGCCGGAAGCGTTTCAGGAAACAGAGTCTTTGATGGAGAATCGTTTTTATCGGCAGGATCTGTGGGTTTTTGTTCCGGCTATGGAGCTCAAAGATAAAGATAATTATGAGATTGTTGCTCAGTTGTTTGAGTGGATGGAGGAAGATATCCGGTTAAGAGATATCAAGCATCTGTGGGAACATTTTCAGAAGCTTTCGCAGCTTTGGCAGAGTGTAGGGAGCTTTTCACATATTTATGTAAAGTTTTCCTGCTCCAATGTGATTAAAGCATTGTACCGGGAGCTGCGTTTTTCAGCAGAAAAGTGTAATCAGACCATAGAGAAACTGTATATGTGTACCACGATACAGGAAATTTTGAAGATTCTTGAGGAAAATATTCATGACTATGAGCAAATCATGTTTGCAAACAAGAGCAGTGCGGGCAGCGATGTGGAGAAGGTGAAAAGCTATATCTACGAACATTATGCGGAGGAACTGAGTGTTGAGATTCTGAGTGAAGGGGTCTTCCTTTCACCAGGATATATGAGTTACATTTTTAAAAAGGAAACAGGAGAAGGACTGAGCCATTTTATTCGTGCCTATCGTCTGGAACGGGCCAGGGATCTTTTACAGAATACGAGTATGAAAGTGAACCAGATATGCCGGGAGGTCGGTTTTACGAACGCTTCTTATTTTGGAAAAAGTTTTCGGGAATATTATGGTTGTAGTCCGGAGCGGTTCCGAAAGGGCGTAAGTACAGATGAAGATCTTGGCTGAGCATGTGAAAAATCTCAGATATCAATACAAAGTATTTCTGGCAATGCTGGTTGTTTCAGCAGTTCCGTTGTTTTTGTGTGCGATTGTGTTTTATTCAGACTCTGAGCGATTTGTGTATACAAACATAGAGCTGTCAAAAGAGGCGCAGTTGCGCCAGATCAATCAGGAGCTGGACAGCCGGATTGAGCTGTACGAGCATGTCATTGATTATATGTTGTCCATTGAGGATCTGCAAAATGTTCTGGCGTTTGACGGGCGAAATCTGTATGAAGTGTACCGCGCCTGCCGCGATACGGTTGATCCGCTTTTGCAGACCAATATGTACTATCATCCGATGATACAAAGTATAACGATTTATCTGAAAAATTCAGATATAGAACACGGAGAGACAATCGCGCCTTTTTATCAGCTTGAAAAAGAGACGTGGTATCAGGAGTGTTTTGATGGGAAAGAGCCGGAAGAAACATGGCACGTATCTGTGGATGACTGTCTCGTTTATTATGTCCGGCCAGTGACTCGCTATATGGAAATGAAAGCAGTTCTGGTTACAAGTTTTGACTATGATACGTTTTTTGAACGTCTGGACGGGGTAGTAACTGTTCCGGGTGAAAGCGTCAGTCTTTTGGAGAATAGCGGAAGAATTTTGTATTCCAGCGACAAGGAACGGATCGGGGAAAAGTACGGACAGCCGGAAAAAGAAAGCCAGGATGCGGCGATTGTATCAGAGATAGAATATACGGGCTGGACACTGATCAGTAACCTCCCCAAGTATGCAATCAGCGACGCGCTTTTGGATACACTGAAATCCAGCAGCCTGATTCTGATCCTTTGCCTGGCTTATGCGGTGGTCATGTCAGCTCTGCTGGCAAAGTTGTTGGTGAAGCGGATCGGTCAGCTGACAAAGGCAGTCAGCCAGATCGGAGCCAATGAAGACAAGGGAAGAACGGTTCTGGAACAGTACAATGGCGCCATGGATGAGATCGGCGCTCTTGTGGAAAACATTCATCGAATGGTCCTTCGTCTTGATGAATTGAAGATTGCCGTATATAACGAGAAAATTGCAAGGCGGGATCTGGAGATGAAAGCGCTTCAGGCACAGATCAATCCGCATTTTCTGTATAATTCCCTGTCTATTATCAACTGGAAAGCGTTGGATGCAGGGGCGGATGAGGTTAGCAGCATTACGCTGCGTCTGGCGGAATTTTACAGAACCACACTGAACCGCGGTTCCAGCATTATTACAGTAGAAGGGGAACTCAGAAATATCCGTGCATATCTCGATATTCAGCTGATCATGCATGATTACTGTTTTAAGGTGGCGTGGGATCTGGATGAACAGATTATGAACTGGCAGATGCCCAAGCTGGTATTACAGCCGCTTGTGGAAAATGCGCTGGAACATGGCCTGGATTTGAAGGAGGAGGGAGACAAGCTTCTGTCTTTGTATGCCGGGAAAGAAGGGGATGCCATGGTACTTATTGTACGGGACAATGGTGTGGGCATGACACAGGAAAAGGCAGATGCACTTGTGCAGTACAACAGCAAGGGATATGGAATTAAAAATGTTGTAGAAAGAATTACACTTTTATATGGAAAGAATTATGTGTTCCGTGTTACAAGCCGTGAGGGAATAGGAACGGAGATTTACATAAAGATACCGGAAGAAAGGAGTGTGGGGCTATGCGCCATGACAGAAAAGTAAGTCTGGCAATGTGTCTTTTTCTGGTTGCAGGCTGTATTTTGCAGGGGATGCTGACGGAGCGGCAACAGGTTTTGGCAGCAGACACATGGGAAATGGCTGAGACAACTCCGTACGGCCGGTATCCGGAAACCGTGACGTATACACTGGGCAAACAGGTGAGCGCGTCTTCAGGTATGAAAGACGGAGATTCCTATGAAGATAATGTTTATACAAGGTATCTTCAGGAATTGCTGAATATAAAAACCGAATTGATTCTGAAAGGTGATGAGACGAATTACAGTGCGTTGGAGGCGCTTGCAGTATCGGGCGGAGAGCTTCCGGATGTAATGATGATCAACGATGCAGAGCTGCTTAGCACAATGGTAGCGTATGATATGGTGGAGGATTTGACGCCGTATTATGAAACCTGTTTCAGCAACAAAATACGGGAGATTTATGACAGTTATGGAGATGACCGTTTTGCAGCGGTGACTTTTGACGGCAAAATATACGGGATTCCCGAGACAGATATCTATTCCAGCGCGAACTTTATCTGGCTGCGCAAAGACTGGATGGATGAGCTTGGGCTGGAGGCGCCGGAAACAATCGACGACGTGGGCAGGATTGTCAAGGCTTTTGTAGAACAGGACCCGGGAAACAATGGCGAGGGGCAGACGGTTGGTCTTCTGTGTGACAGGCAGTTGATGGCTGATACGAGCAAATGTTACAATGTCGTTCCGCTGTTTGCAGCATTTGGCGCATATCCGGGCATCTGGATGGAAAAAGAGGACGGAACAATTGCGTATGGCAGTGTTTTGCCGGAGACGAAGGCTGCATTAGAGAAGCTGCGCGAATGGTATCAGAATGGTATTTTAGACCGGGAATTTCTGCTGCGCACCACAAATAACAATGCAAAACTGGTCAGCGAAGGAAAATGCGGTTCCTTTTTTGGATGGTGGTGGGCGCCGAACAATCCCCTGGAAGAGAGTGTGCGCAAGGACCCGGAGGCTGACTGGCAGCCGTATCTGCTGACTAACGATGAGGATGGAACGGTTCAAACGTATCTTCCATATGCGGCAGATAAATTTGTCGTTGTGCGCAAAGGATATGAACATCCGGAGATTGTTATGAAGATAATCAGCGCTCTGTATGATTATGCCAGGTATGAGGATTCGGATGCTGTGGCAATTCAGAATTATTTTGCAAATGGGATTGATCCGTCTGCGACGCCGCTTGTGATCAACTGTGATTACAGCGATGCCATTTTCCGGGTGACGGAGCAGCTCCAAAGTGTATTATGCGGAGAAAAGGATTCCTCGGAACTGAATACACTTGAAAAAGGCTATTATAATGCATGCAAGGGGTATCTTGACGGCGAAAAAAGTTCAACGAACTGGGCGGCTTATACGTCCCGTATTACAGCGGTGAGCCTGCTGATGGAGCATGAAATTGAGTATGTGAATGAGGGATATACGCAGGGATTTAAGGGAATTGTTTCAGATGAATGGAAAGAGTATGAGAATGAATACATGCTGAAAATTATTATAGGTGAATATTCTTCTTCTGCTTTTGAAGTAATGGTGGAACAGTGGTATGCACGCGGAGGGAAGCATGCGCAGCAGGAGGCGCAGAAAAAGTATGAGCGAATCCGGGATGGGCGGCAATAAATGGCGTGGCGATAGGATATACGTTTTTTGAAAAAGCAGAAACTCATAGGATCAATTGGATTGGAAGGAGATTGTCTGGAAAAAGGACAGTCTCCTTTTTTCTGTGATTTGTTATATATTTCTTGGAAAAGTCATATTTCGGGTAAAAATATTCCTGCCTATAATAAAAAGGACGACAGACTGTTGTGGGCCTGGTGCATGCGCATCAGAGCTTTGAACAGTGTAGATGAGGCCGATGAAAAGAGGAAAAAAGAAGAAAGCAGACGGGAAGGTGAGCGTATGAGAAACCGGAAATGGCAAAAGGTGATCGCATTTACGGCGAGTGCTGCAATGCTGATGAATACAGGCAGTATTTACCGTTTACCGGCCGGATTTCACGAATTTGCCAGTGCTGCGGAGGCAGATGGCATACTACTGGATGAAGAAATGCCGGAGATACAAACGGATGGGGAAAGAACCAATCCTGACGGAAACTTTTTAGAAAGCACAGACCTTTTGGATTTAGGTGGAGAAGGATTTCCTGAGATCACGATAGAGAGCAGTGAAATTGTGCCGGAGGCAGAGGCAGAGCGTGCGGCCGGAGGTGGCGGTGAGGTTACCTATCAAACGCAGCAGCGAACGGAAGAGGAACGAATGACGGTGGACATCCGCCTTACGCAGGAAAAAGATATGGTTCAGAACTGTATTTTTTCACCAGAGCAGAAAAATGTACAGTGGATGCATGTGTCGATCCGGGATATCAGCCAGAAGTCATCGGGCGAAGCGCAAGTAAAAATTTATCTCACAGATAAGAAAACAAAGCGTCCTCCGGAGTGTGTTACTGCGCTGCCGTTTGAAACATATGTGGAGCATTTGCCCAAGAAACAGGAACTTCCGTCGGTGAAGCTGAAAAAGGCACTAAATGGCACAGAAGATCTGGAAATCGTACGCGATCAGGAATACCAGAAAAATGAAAAGGGAGAATACATTCTTGACGAAAATAGCAAGAAGATCGTAGCAGAGGATTACCTTACATTTACACTTCCTGCAGCCGGCCAGGCAGAATTTTCAGTTGCCTTTGTGTATGGGATGTCCGGGGAAGAGACCTACAGTCTGGATGCAAAGGCAAAGGCTGTGCAGGAGATAGATGGAATTCCGCAGGATATTTTATACAGGGGTGATACAGACAAACAATCGGACCATGAAATGACTCTGGTCTGGGATTCCTATGTGCAGGAATTTTATGAAGCGGCAATGACCGCTGGCAGTGAATCCTGGATTGCAGGGGCCGAGGGGGAAGATCATTCCTGGGGGGTTCTGGAAAATGGGCCGATTACGATTATGGAGACAGATGGCGCGATTGTACGGCTGGAAGCAGGTGAAGCGGGAGAGGCATATCTGGCACACACTTATCAGGCAGATGATGCATACAAGATGGAAACGTTTCATGTAACTGTTTCCGGCGAAGCAGAATCGGAGCGAGAGACTTTTGCAGCGACAGAGACAGAAAACTTGGCTTTGCCAGAGCCAGAATCAGAGGCTACGACAGAGGAAAAAACGGAAACAACGACAGAGGAAGAAACGGAAACAACGACGGAGCCGGAAACAGAGACTTGGACAGAGGAAGAAACAGAAACAACGACGGAGTTGGAAACAGAGACTTCGACCGAAATAGAAACAGAAACAACGACAGAGTCGGAAACAGAGACTTCGACCGAAATAGAAACAGAAACAACGACAGAGTCGGAAACGGAGACTTCAACTGAAACAGAGACCGAGTCAGAAAGCAGTTTGCTTGAGGAAACAGAAAGTGAGGCTGAGACAGAAACAGAGTCAGAAATAGAAAAAGAGTCAGAAATAGAAACAGAGTCGGAGTCAGAAACGGAATCCGAAACAGAATCCGAAACAGCGGGAGAGCAGAGGGAAGAAAAACCAATAAGATCAAGCGTACGGATTACACTGACCAAGGAACTGGAAGAAACAGAAGCACTACAGGATGGACAGGAAGCAGATGATAGTCTTTGGCAGGAGGATGACGCTCCAGAGGACTATGAGGCAGAAATCCTTTTAGAGGATGAAGTACAGAACATTGCCGGAGCTTCACAATCAGAGGAGCCAGAAGAATCGGAGCCGTCTGCGGAGGAAGCGAAAGACACGGCAGTGTCCGGTCAGGCGTATTTCGTGCATGTTCGAGCAGAAGATATACAGCCGGATGCAGCGTATGACAGTGTTGTAAAACTTCGGTTAGTGGATATGGGAGTGAAGGTACCGGCAGCGGACGTGCAGACAGCGGTGTTCCGCTCAAAGGAAGAGGCAGAAGAAGCACAACCTTCGCAGAACGTCACGCTGGCCGATGCGGTGCAGACGCAGACTGGTACAGAACCTCTGGTTGTGTCCAGGGTACAGGAGACAGACAGCGATACAGAAGCGATTACGGATGATTATCTGCAATTCAATCTTCCGGCGGGGAGCAGCACAGATTTTTATGTTGGAGTTACGTATACAACGGGTGCGAATACATATGAAAAACAGGTCTTGATTGATGCGGAGGCGTTGCAGTATCTTCCGGTTTTATCCGAAGCGGCTGGAGATAAAGTTCAGCAAAAGGAATCGCAGACGGACTGGGAGAGTGAAGGCAAAAACCAGACAAAGGAGAATTTAGAGACTGTTACAGAGAATCAGGCTGAAGGTGAGCAGGAAGCCACAGCAGACATGATACCAGAGCATAAGGCAAGCATAATTTCCGAAAATGTACCTCAGTATGAGGCAGGTATTACTGCAGAAGCCACGTCTGGGTATGAAACAGGCACTCCTGCAGAAGCCGCTCCTGTATATGAAAATCCTGAAAACCCTCAGATGATGGCAGTCAATGTCCTTGCCGCACAGGCGCAGGAAACAATGACGTGGAGCGCTGCGAGAGCTCCGCAGGCGCAGGGAGGCAGCAGGTTTACTCCGCAGGAAACGAAGATCTTAAAACAGTTCCTGGAGGAACATCCGGGGTATGTGCTTTTGGATACGAAAGATTTTACCAAAAATAATACAGACTGGAACAGTAAAGCTGTTTTATATTGCAGTATTCATGAAAATCCGACATTGTGGCTGCAATCGTCCTCGGAGAATCCGGGAGTGGAGCAGGTTTATGCCTGGAATCTTGACGAGAAAGGAAACAAGGATTCGTGCAGTGCCAACTTCGGATATGCAGATAACTGGTCTGCAAACAATACGAATCACTTTTACAAGGCACAGTCAAAAACAGTTTCAGAACTGAAAGGCAAGCTGTTTACAGCTGCCGGGAGTTACTGGTCAGACAGTGGGGATGATAAAGGCAAAGAATACTATACGATCACGGAAGTACTGTTTGCGCAGTCACAGCTTTCCGGCAAGCGGGTCTATCTTGATACGACGGATATAGACGGAATAGATACACCGGTTGTGAAGATAACTGATCCGGACGGTGCAGTCAGATACCAGGAAATGATACTTTGCGCGGGAGAAACTAAGATTTATTCTTATAATTTTGACGCGTATGTGCTTCCTGATACTACGTTCCAGTTTGTGGACGCTTCAGAGGTCTCGAAAGAGGAACAGATGGCGATTCCGGCAGAACCGATATCGGATTTTTATACGTCAAAACCGTGCTATGACGGTGTGGAGTGGGTAGCGTACGTGCCGAAGATCCATGAGGCAAAGTTGTATGTACGCCATGACTTCAGCAAGGGTATACAAATCGTATATACCAAAAATGGAAGCGACACGGGCAGGATTTGGCCGATTGACGGTTCGCAGGATAATCCGTATATTTTTGAATTTGACTTATACAGTGAGGAATATGACGGGTTTTATATCTGTGAGCGCAATAGCACAAAAGAAGGAAACAAAACTATTCTGGTCAGCCGTGAGGATATTCAGGCTGCGGCCGCCATGTATGATACGGCAGAGCTGAATGCATGGGTAGGAGGTTGGATTGAAGAGCAGGTACGGCGCCACGTATCACTCACCAGGTACGGTTCAGACGGAGATTCCAGTTTGCATATACCGGTTGGCAGGTTTGAACGAGATCCCAATGTACTGTATATTACATCGACGTTTTACGATTATTACTCGGATGAGGAATTAAGTGGAAGAAATCGAAAAGACCTGAATGGCTTTGATCATGCGCCAGGGAGCAAAGATAAACTCCAGGCCAGAAACTTTAATGCAGCAATTTCTGATTACTTTGCAGGAACGGAGCTCGTGACCGGGAACGGCAGGCAGAGTCCACTTTATTTTGGCGAATTTACGCAGGCCGCGACTTCTGATTTGAATCGATTTATATGGGAGAATAACAACGGAGAACCAAATCGGGTAAATGGAAAAGCAGGTGCCCGACAGGGACTTGCCGATCAGTCGTTGGGTGCGGACGGCCAGCTTACGATAGGCGGGATTGCAGCTCCTTACTTTAACGAAAGCTTTCTGCGGGGTAATAATTTGCTCGGAACGAACATCGGATACGTTTTTCCGGAGGTTGCGTTTCCATTTGTGAAAAACAGCAGCGGGTACTGGGAATTTAACAGTTATGATTCCTCGCAGACACTGCGCATGAAGCTTGACCCGAGCGGAAGCTATTTCCTGGACAGGGTCGGTGAAAAAAATGCAGTACATGGATATACGAGTACGTCAGTGACAGCGAACTCAAACTTCTTTCCGTTCAATGGAACGGCAGAATCCGGAAAAACGGAAAAGCTGAATTATGCGTTTGGCGCGCGTCTGGATATTCCGTTTTATATGACGTCTGACGGCCAGGTAGAAATGAACGGAAAGAAAGAGAATATCGTGTTCCAGTTTTCCGGTGATGATGATATCTGGATTTACATTGACGGACAGCTTGTACTTGATATTGGCGGCGACCACGGTGCAGTTGACGGAAAAATCGATTTTCATGAATGTAAGGCCACGACAACCACAAATGGCGGCTGGGACTGCCTTGGCGCAGACTATTCTTTTACGCCGCTGGACAGCTCCAAAGAGCATACGCTGACCATGTTTTATATGGAGCGGGGACTATGGGAATCAAACATGAAAATCACTTTCAATTTTCCGCAGTCAAATGAACTGGAGATTGAGAAAGAGGTTGTCATTCCGCGGGGAGTGAACGCCTGGTTCAGTTCCGCAGTACAGTCTTTAAACAACATAGAGTTTCCCGTTTCCGTAAAAAATCTTGTTGCAAGCGGGCCGGAGGTGGGCGTGGACAGCGTACAGCCTGCGGTCATGAGGGTGGCTGATTCGATTACGGGCAGTACAAGCGCCAGCCTGGCAAACGCAAAATGGTCGGCAGTATGCGCCGTAGGCTCAGGAGGCGGTCGAAGTGAAGTACTGCAATATTATTATCCGGGCCGGAAGAATTATTTGGATCCACAGAGCGTAACGGATTCAAGATCGATCTATATTGATGTGAATGTCAGCCTGACAGGCGTGGAAGAGCAGGTAAGCAAATACGGATATATACAGCTGGATACGTATGCGGAATCTTCCGCAACGGAACCATTTATCGCCCTGGTGGATGGAAACGGAAACCGGATTGGCGGATGGGCGTCCGGTTGTGCATATGACAGTGCAAGCCGTAGCATGGGAGACAGGACATGGAAAACGCTGAAGATTTCCATTGACAAACTGAGACAGGTCAGTGGCTCCTCTTTTGATTACGGAACTATCAGGAGGATTCAGTTCGCATACCATGACGCGGTGAAGATTTATCTGGATAATATTTACATCAAGGCTCCGGCACTATACGCAAAGAGTACTGGTTTTACAAAGGATGACAAGGTGATACCGGATTACGGTTCTGTCGCGTCGCGCAGTCCGATGGAGGCAAACGGAGCAGAGTATCTACGTGAGGGAGCAGACAGATCGTCACATATGACAGACGGTCATGTGTATCTGAAAAATGGAGACAAGGTGACATTCAGCGATCAGTTCAGACGAAAGAGTTATCTCTGTATTACAGAGGATGTGGATGCTTCCGTTTTTGACACTGCCTGGATTTTGTATGAGAATGGCCTGAAAGAAAAAAGCGGAACCGGTGTGTCTGTCGACGATGGAAGAACATCCTCCGGACCGTACGCATCAGCGCCGGAATTGCCGACAAGAAGGCCGGAACAGTCGATTTTATTTGGCAGCAGAGAAAATAGCCTGACAGACCACTTTGTTAAAACCGTAAAGTATATCAATACACTGAAGCTCGGAAATATCAGAATATGCAAGCTGTTGCAGGAGGGCCAGCAGGACGACGGCAGAGAATATACGTTTGAGATTGTCTTTTCCAATGTTGCAGGTATGAAACTGGAAGGGGATGTTCCGATTACAAAAAGGGTCCGTGTAAAAGCAGGCGCCGAATATGCGCTGTTACTGTCCGGAATTCCGGCGGGGACACAGTATACAATCCGCGAAATAAAAGAAGCGGAAGACAGTTTTACACTGATCGATGTGAAAACAGAAGGAAATGACCGGGCAATCGTGGACGCTGTGTCACAGGAGGTGACAGGAAGCATTGTGGCGGACGGCACGGAGGCAGATGCCTTTACATTTACGAATGATGTAAATGAATCAATAGAGATAGCCGGTACAAAATTTTGGAATGCTGTTCCAGAACAGGCGATTCCGTCAAATATTACACTTCGTCTGGAGCGAAAACTCGCGGGGACAGAAGACAGCACGTATGAACGTGCACGCGATATGCAGGATCGGGAGATCACTGATCTGGTTGTGAGTAATGATACAGACTGGAAATTTCTGTTTCAAAATGTACCGAAATATAACGGAACAGGCAGCGGCCGGGAGGAGTACGTTTATCGCGTAGTGGAACTTATGGTAGATGGTACGGAAGTGGAGAATACCAGGTTCCTGTGGAGCGGCGGTTCAGCTGTGACAGAACAGGGACAGACAGAACCAGTATACGATATCACGAATACGTACCGGCCACTTACGGATCTGAAAATACGAAAGACAGATTCCGCAGATCCTGATCGGGTACTGGGCGGAGTCGTATTTAAGCTGGAAAAAGCCTCTGAGGACGGAAAGATCTATACGCAAATCGGAACAGATCTGACAACCGGGCCGGATGGAATGGCAGTATTTTCCGGGCTCGAAGATGGTGTGTACCGTCTGACGGAAATAAAAACGGCAGCAGGCTACAGTCTTTTAAAAGCGCCGATTGTTATCGTACTGGACCGGACACCGGGAGGAACCTGTACGGTAGACGGAGTACCATTTGAGACAGATCAGGAAAATGTACTGACGATCACGGTGCAGAACCGCAGAAAATTTCAGATTCCGGCAACAGGAAGCTGGAGTCGCTACATTCTTATATTTGCAGGCCTGATTCTTTCAGGCACAGCCATTCTTATGTATCTGTTAAGACGGCGAAGAAAGGAGGGAACAGCCTCCTGACGCCAGGTTACAGATAGATCAGCTCAGATAAGGAAGAGCAAAAACAAGATATTTACACAGCGCCAGATGGTTGCTGTGTAAAAGAAAGAGAGGAATAAGTATGATAAAACTGAAAAAACTGCTGGCCGGAGTGATCGGTGCAGCTATGGTACTGTCATCGACGGGACTGACGTCTTTTGCAGCAGAACAGACGACACCGGCAACGATTGATACAACAAAAAAAGGTAGCCTGACCATTCACAAATATGAGTACAATGGCGAAGAAGTAATAAACGGAACAGGAGCTGCAAACGATGAGGTGCCAGAAGGCGCCAACCCTCTTGCCGGAGCAGGCTTTACGATCTACAAAGTGGCAGATGTCAGTGCATTTGAGACGTATTACGGGTCACAGAGCACAGAGCTTCCCAGTATCGGTACTTTCGTTGAAAATGGCGCAATCAAGTCAGAGTATGCTGCGACGGCACTTCCTGAGCAAGTAACAGGAGGGAATGGTATTGTTTCGTTTGAAAATCTCGAACTCGGATTTTATGTTGTGATCGAAACGACAAAACCGGCGGCTGTTACCTCTGTGATGGCTCCGTTTCTGGTGTCGATTCCGATGACGACGGTAGATGGCGCAGACTGGTTGTACGACGTGCACACGTTCCCGAAAAACGGCACGAAATACGGCGAAGTAAAGCTTGAAAAAACAGGTGTGAATAACGTGAAACTGGCAGGCGTTACCTTCGTACTTCAGAAACAGAATGCAGAAGGGCGTTGGGAAAACATCACGAAAAAAGGCGGCGCGGCAGGCGATAACACAGGAGATGCACTGAATCTGACGACTGCGGCAAACGGATTGCTTTCAGTGGACGGCCTGACACAGGGAACCTATCGCTTTATTGAGACGTCCCGCGGAAACAACGACGGCTATATTATGGATGGAGCAACTGCCTATGAATTTGAAATCACACAGGATGGTCAGGTATCTTATCTTGGAACAACCGCTGAGTCCATAACGATTCCGGTAAAAAATGAAAAGCCGGATCTGAAAAAAGAGGTGCAGGACAGAACAGAAGGAACGTGGAAACAGGATTCTGACTACAACGTTGGAGACAGTATTCCGTATCGTGTAACCGTGGATGTTCCGGCCAATATCGCAAAACTGAAAGAATTTACGGTGACCGATACTCCGACAAACTTAAAAGATAATACAGAAAGCATTGAAATCGTATCAGAGGGCACGGCAGTTTCTGAAACGGTTTATACAGTGAGTGAAAATGGAAATGGATTTGTGATCACATTCCATCCGGAGTCTATGGGAGCATATGCAGGCAAACAGCTTGCGATCACATATCATGCAACACTGCTTGACACTGCAGTTACAACGACGGCAGGAAATCCGAACGAGGCAAAACTGGAGTATTCAAATGAGATTTTCCCGGACCAGGATGACGAGGACAATCCGAATACACCGGAGAATCCGGACGAAAAGCCAGGCAAAGATAAGATTGAAGATCACACCGTTGTATACACTTTCAAACTGAACATCAACAAAACAGGCGAGAACAATGTGCCTTTGGAAGGCGTTGTGTTTGATTTGTACCAGGAAGTAGAAGCAGGAACAGCAGATGCGGCAACTGCTGAGGAAGTAAAAAATGCCGGACTTGATGCGTCAAAAACGTGGAAGAAACTGGATACACTTACGACAACGGAAGACGGAACGATTTCCAAAACCGGTCTTGCAAACGGAACGTATTATCTTGTGGAGACAAAGACAAACGAAGGGTATAATCTCCTCAATGCTCCGGTACAGGTGGAGCTGAAGGTGGCTTATACGACATCTATGACAGAGACTTGGGAATGGACGGTAAAAGATGGCGTAAAGACGCTTGTAAAGCATGAGATTCACGCAGAGCAGACCACCTTTACAGAAACGGATGATACAACAGGAAAAGACGGATATGAGACACAGACGGTTGTAAACCGGAAGGGCTTTATGCTTCCGACAACCGGTGGCATGGGTACCGTGATTTTTATGGTTGGCGGTATCGCACTTGCACTCGCAGGTCTGCTTCTGATTCTGGCTGCAAAAAAGAAAACTTCGAAATAAAAAAACGGAAGGAAGCCCTTTGAGGCATTTATACCAGGGGGGCTGCTGCAAGGCCGGGATGCTTTGCGACAGCCCCTTCCGTATAAATGCCTGAAACTGTTTTCAGAATATTTGGCAAACGAAAGGAGCCGGAGATGAGAAAGCTTATTCCTATTTTCAGTGGGATTTTGATTTTTTCGGGCGTGGGACTGGCAGCGTACCCGATGATCAGCAATATGCTGGCGCAGCGCAACGCTTCGGAAGCAATTGTGGATTACAGCGAGCAGGTCGAGGCCATGGAACAGGAGCAAATTGACGCTGCAAAAGAGGCGATGCGTCAGTACAATGAGCAGCTAGGGCATGCAGTCATACGTGAGACAGCCGGAGAAATACAGGAAAATGGAACGAGTTACGTTGATATGATTGATGCGGGAACAATCATCGGGTATCTGACCGTGCCGGTCATTGACGTGAATCTCCCGATTTATTACGGAACGAGCAATGAGGTTCTGGAAAAAGGGGTCGGATATATTGAAGAGACATCTTTTCCACTTGGCGGCGAGGGAACGCACAGCGTTTTGACAGGCCACCGGGGCCTTCCGAGTGCGGAACTTTTTACGCGGATGGGTGAGGTGAAGGAGCGGGATACCTTTTATCTGCATGTGCTGGATGAAGTACTTGCATATGAAGTGGATCAGATTCTTGTGGTGGACCCGGAGGATACGTCTGAGCTGGACATCGTAGAGGGGAAGGATTACGTAACACTGGTTACGTGTACCCCTTATTCGATCAATACGCACCGTCTGCTAGTGCGCGGCCACCGAATCGAATATACTGGAGAGGAAAACAGCAGAACCGTATCGCAGGTACAGCCTGCGGCGATGGCGCGCCGTTTGATTGATGTGTGGCCGTGGTTTTTGATTATGATGGCAGGCGTTGCCGGTGTGGAATTTCTTTTAATTTTGGTGCTGATCTGGAAAAAGCACCGTCGTAGAAAAAAGTGAGAAAGGGATAACGGAAGGTATGGGAAATAGAAAAACGGAAGAGGTTATGGAGCAGGTTCGTCGGGTGATTCTCGGAAAGGATGACTGCATCCGAAAAGTAATGATGGCGATTCTTGCCCAGGGACATATTTTGATCGAAGATATTCCGGGAGTTGGGAAAACATCAATGGCGCTTGCGTTTGCCAAGGCAATGAATTTACAACAAAATCGCGTGCAGTTTACTCCGGATGTACTTCCTTCAGATATCACCGGTTTTTCGATGTATGTAAAAGAGAAAGATCAGTTTGTATATCAGCAGGGAGCTGCTATGTGCAATCTGTTTCTTGGAGATGAGATCAATCGTACATCAGCCAAGACACAGTCTGCGCTTCTTGAGGTAATGGAGGAGGGAACTGTTACGGTAGACGGTGTGACAAGAGTAGTTCCGTCTCCGTTTATTGTAATTGCGACGGAAAACCCGATCGGTTCTGCCGGAACCCAGACTTTGCCGGAATCTCAGCTTGACCGGTTTATGATATGCATTGAAATGGGATATCCGTCTCCGGATGACGAGCTGGAAATTTTAATGACACAGTCGGAAACACGTCCGCTGGGACAGATTTCGCCGGTTATTGATGCGAAGGAATTGCAGCAGATGCAGAATGAGGCGGCTCAGATCTATATTCATCGATCTGTTTGCGAATACATCATACAGCTTGTGAATGCGACGAGGCGACATGAGATGCTTTCTCTTGGACTTAGCACGCGCGGCGCGCTGGCGGTTACAAGACTTGCAAAAGCGTCCGCCTATATGGAAGGCCGGGCGTTTGTATTGCCGCAGGATGTAAGGTCGGTTTTTCCGGATGCAGCCGCGCATCGTATGAGATGCAGTGCAAAAGCCAAACTGAACCACGGCAGTGTGCAGCAGATCATCGAAGAAATTCTGGAATCTGTCAAGGCGCCTCGCCCGGAGAAGCAATAAAAAGGAGAGAAAACATAACAAAATGAAGCGAAAAGTAGGGTATGGCCTGTTGGTTGCAGTGACTGCTGCATTGGCTGTGACACGCAAATCTCAGTTTTTATATTTTATGCTCGCTTTTGAGTTCTTTTTTGCAGCAGCCATGGCACTCTGGGTGCATTCTGTTGTGAAAAAACTGAGTGTTTCGCTGTCATTGTCAGATTCTGTCATACAAAGAGGCAGTGAACTGCGGGTACAGCTGCAGGTGACAAATCCAACAAGATTTCCAGTGGGAGAACTGAAAGCCTGGCTGGTTTTGCGTGATATCCAAAATGAAAATCGGATGCCCATTCTGGTTAGAACCGGCGCAGCCGGCCGTGGCACAGATACATGGCAGACGACACTTACACCGGAGCACTGCGGTGTACTGGAACTGTCTGTAACAGAAATCAGAATTTTTGATTATATCGGCCTGTGGTCAGCAAAGGGAACGCGGCTGCCTGGCAGCAGGCTTGTTTCTGTACTCCCGCGTATTTGCCCGGAAGCGCTTCCAGGGAAACGTTGTGTAACGGAAACGATGGCAAGCGCAGAAGAAAACGTGACGGGCTCAGAAAGGGACACACAGGAAGTCTGTGATACGCGTCTGTACCAAAGGGGAGACACACTGCGTATGGTGCACTGGAAGCTCAGTGCCAAGGAAAATGATCTGCTTGTAAAGGAGTTCAGCACAGCAGCCAAAACCGCGCAGATGATTGTCGCGGACAGTTCCTGCGAGCATCCGGAAGCAGTTACACTGGAAGCGCGCGATCTTTTTTATGAACGGATCGGAGCATTTGCGGCAGGTCTGCTCGAAAATAATCAGCCGTGCGAGATTTTGTGGTATTCCAGTGCAGAGCAGGCAGTGAATATGGAGCGCGTGGAGTCAGAGGAAAGTCTGTACCGTGCGCTGGAAGCGCTGCTGGGGGCAGTGCCACATCACGGTGCGGGTGAAATCAATGCCTGGCTGGAAGAATACGGGACTTTTCCGGAGGGAACGCCGTTCACCGTTGTGTTGGAAGGATCGGGAGAAGCAGAAGCTGAACACAGAAACCGGATGCAGATCGACATTGCGCAAGAAAGGTATATTCCGGACGAAAAACGCCCGAAAAGACGCAGGGAGTCTATTTTCATGTCGTTTTTTATGGTAGCATCCTTTAGTTTGCTTCTTCTGGGTATTTTTCTTTCTGCTTTCGAGGTGGAAGCTGTGCATACAGTTCTGATAACAGCAGTTCTGATTATGAGTACCTTTTTTACATGGTTCTTTCTGGAAGGACGTCTGGATGGATCTGTGCGTGTTTTAGTGTCTTTGTTTCTGCTTGTACTGTATGGGGCAGTCTGTTTTCTTTTTCAAAGCGAAATTGAGCGGGGATTTTACTGGGTGGCGGATACGGTAGTGCGCAGGATTAATTACGTGTATGACGGCAACCTGTCCATGTTTTACAGCGGGACAAAGCTAGATGGCACAGCATTTTTGCTTGCAGTTCTTTTTCCTGTGAACGGTATTTTAGCGGCCGGAATGGTAAGGCGGCCTTATTTTGCTTTGATTTTATCTGTTTTGTTTCCTGTTTTGGCTGTGTCGGTGGCGGCAGGAGGACAACCGGATTTTGTCTGGTTGTATTTTGTATGTATCGGAATGTTCGTTATTTTTGCAGCATCGCGCAGCCTTGTGCCGGGGTGGAGTGTGGCTGTTTTTGCAGGGATGCTTGCAATCGGTATTTCTTTGCCGTCTTGGGGTATGATGCAGGCAGCAGGTAAGATTCCGGAAAACGGATTTTCGAAAAGGGCAGCCAAGCTGGAGACAAAATTGCTTCAGTCTGTATGGCGCCTGCTTCCGCAAATATCCGGAGGAAGGCTTCAGATGTCTGTCGAAGGAATTGGAGGAGGCGTTGAAAACGGCGTACTTGGCGCAGTAGACGGTTATTTTTTCAGCGGAACAGAAGCTCTTCGTGTGACGAGCAGCCAGAAACCGAGGGAAACGGTCTATCTGAAGGGATATATAGGAGAACAGTATACGGGGAATCGTTTTGAAACCGGAAGCGCAGAACGTTTTCAGAATGCGTCCGTTTCATGGAATACAGAGGGGAATTCTTCTGTTTATGTGCAGAATCTGCCATTTTTGCGGATGATGTATTATGAGAATTTCGGAGAGACAGAGCCCGTGGAAAACAGCGCGGAAAAACAGAGCACATCGACAGATAATGGAAAGGAAGAGGGTTTGCAGACAACAGCAAACACAATTTCTGTCGAAAATCTGAACGCAAATACGGCATACACCTATGTGCCATATCTTTCTTTCCTGAATGACAACTATCAGATATACGGCGGCGATGGTTATACTGGCGGTCAGACTATTCAGGATGATGTATTTCCCTGTTATTGGAGAGAGAGTTATCGGGAAGCGATGGAGGCAAGGCGCGATGCGGGGAACGGAGACAGTGTTCTTGATCGTGTAGAAGCGCAGTACCGGGCCTATTGTGAACAGGGTGGTTTGGAGACCCCAGAGGAAGGGATCGACCGTCTGAAAGAAGCGTGTGAAAAAGCAGTAGAAGAGAATAAATGGGATCTAGAACAGTCTTTACAGCGTCCGGCCTGGGAAATTGCAGATGAAATTGCAGAAATCAGGCAGTACATTCTGAAAGTATTGATGACATCCTGTAATTTTGAGCTGGATGTGGATGCGCTTCCGGAGGGAGCAGATTTTGTGGAACATTTTTTGTATGAAACGGGCGAGGGGTATAGCATGCATTTTGCGGCAGCGGCAACAATCATGTTTCGTCTGTGCGGAGTACCTGCCAGGTATGTCGTTGGTTATGTGGCGCCCAAAGAGATTTTTACGGAAAATGAGGATGGATCTTGGTCGGCTGTCTTGCAGGATGACAATGCGCATGCGTGGACGGAAATTTACCAGCCGTTTCTTGGATGGATGCCTGTGGAGGTGACTCCGGGTATGGAGGCAGAGCTGTCGGAAGAATTTTATATGCAGGAAGAGCGTGTGCAGGAACCGACAGAGGGGCTAGAAGATGAAACAGAAAATGTGCGAGCAGGGAAAGAAGCGTCGGCAGCAGGACAGATTGCAGAGTATATAGCAAAAAACTGGATCGGAATCGCGGCAGGAATACTGTCGGTTGTGCTAACGGCACTGGCAGGGTGGAGTATTTGCAGGCTGAGAAAGGCAAGGAAGCACAGGCTTGGCGTTGGGCTGGAGCCAAGGGAGCGTATTTTGGCCTTGTATCGCTCTTTATACAGACTTCTTGTGTATGCGGGAATGTCGGAGGAATATTCCATCATGGAAAACAAGATGCTACCGGAATATTTTGCGCAAATATATGAAGCTATGACAGAAAAAGAATTGGCAGCCTTTAAAATATTAATTTTGGAAGCCAGTTTCGGCGGACAGGAGCTGACACAGACTGATGCAGATCATATGCAGAACTTGTATCAGGCAAGTCAAAGAAAGCTGAGAAAGAAGTTGCCTGTCCGAAAAAGGATAAAATATTTCATGGAAGTATAAGTGGAAAACCCCCGGAAATACCGGGGTTTTTTCTGTAAAGCTGTCATAATACAGAAAAAAATAAAAAAAATTCCAAAAAGGTGTTGACAAAAGAGAAATAACATGATAGTTTATAGAAGCTGCTTCGATAAATCACTTCGAAACACAGCACAGGAAATAAAGAAGAAATATCAAAAAGAAGCACCTTGATAACTGAACAGTGAGACAACCTTGAAAAGATTCTAAGAGATTTTTTTCTAAGGAACT
>RAZH01000006.1 GCA_003612585.1 bacterium 1XD42-54 | reverse complement strand
CTAAAAACTCTAACCCTAAGTTTACAAGAGAACGCCAAATATTTCACTACACGTTCTTATTTGACGCTTACAATTTAGGGCTTGCCAGTTATAAATCAACGCTCATCAAGCGTATGATTTTTCTTTTGCCGTCGTTCAGCAGATTGGGGCTATATGGATTTAGTTCTTTCGGAAAAAGCGTTCAAAGTGCTCGTAAGGGGGTAGCCCCCTTATCGGTGATTTCAATATAATCAGCTTTAGTCATACCGTACAAATAGTAATCGCAGTATGTGTTTACCATTTTACCCTCACGGATAAGTCCCTCACGCTTGAAGCCTGCTTTTTCCAAAGTTTTATACGATGCAATATTTTGTACATGAACATCAGCCCAAAGACGCTGCAATTCTGTTTCTTCAAAGCAGAAGATAGCTACTCTCGCCAGCGCTTCTGTCATAAGTCGGTTGCCTTGATAGGCAGGAGAAAGGCGAAATGCTACTTTTGCCATGCGGTCATTTTCAATGAGATACACCCACATATCCCCAATGACTTTATAATCTTGTTTGTGAACAATACCCCAATGAAAACTTTTTGTGGGTTTCTCCGGCTTTTGAAAAAGCAATTCCGGGTTTAAGTCACTTTTCCCGGGGCGTTTTCCCCAATACTGATAAATGGAACTGTCACCCAACCATTCTTTCAAATCTGAAACATCTTCTTTTCGCAGAGGGCGTAGGATAAGTTGTTCCGTTTCAAGAACAGGCTTATTCTGCGCATAATCCTGTAATTTCATAAGCCACCCCCTTCTTAAAATTTGAACACCTGTACCCAATTAAAATAACCGGACTCTTCTGTGCTTTTCGGCCATTCGCTGCACCATGCGGGAACACCGGGTGTTTCAACCCTGTCAAAACTCGGAGTGTACGGCTTGATGTCAAGCACGGGCGTATTGTCATTTGCGTCAATGAATGTAACACGAATCATGCCGTTGGTGAAATCAATGTTGATAATTTCGGACGCTGTTAATGCAATAGGGTTCGGACGCGCAGGAGATCGTGTCGCAAATACACCCATGACTTCGGGCGCGCCTTTATAGGGCTGTTCTGTCTGTAATTCATTCCGGTCTGCGTCGTTGTCGCAATCGCTGAACCACCAAAGGACATTGATGTGGCTGAAGCCCTCTAAGGCTTGCAGTCCGGGAATGTACCCCGGCTCTAACTGAATAAATGTGCCGAATTCATCATTTTTTACTCTGCCAATGGCTTTTAATTGATAGGTCATATTTTTCCTCCTTGCTTTTGTTGGTAAAACCAGTATAAGACCTCACATCATGTGAGATGCAATAGGGAAAAATAAAAAATGCCCTGCATTTTTAGCAGGATATTTCAAAGTCTATACAATCATGCGTGTTCCAGCGGTATTTGAAGCTCAATCAAATATTTTTCAGAGTTATTCTCATTCCACGGACCTCTATGCACGATTTGGCGCATCGGGTTAGACATTTTGTATTCGCTGTTTTTCTGCAACCATTGGGCAAAGGCAAGGTAGGCACCTTTTATATTTGCAAAATCACCATAAACCATTGCATAGGCCATATATGGGACTGGTTCTGTCATGTGGAAACAAAATGGCTCTTTTGCCATTCCCATTTTCTTTACCGGGGCGCATAGCTCAATATCAACATCGGTCTCTCGAAATTCTATATCGTGATAAATGGAAAATGTATTGCCCGTTATTTCGATTTTTTGCGCTTCTGTGAAAGTAGAAAGTTCCTTCCATAAGTCACCCTCGGAATAGTAGTTTGGTACAATTTTCCGCAAGGATAGCACCTGATACGAAGGGATTGACTTAACGGAGATGTTATAGTGCAGTTCTCCTTTATTACCCTGTATTTCACTTTTTGCCAGTTCGATCTTCCGCAGTTTTTTTCGTTCAGCCTGTATTGCGTTTTCTATCTCTATGCGCTTCTTGTCAAGTTGCACAAGAAGTGATTGCTCGTCCATCGTCAGGGCAAGCGCAATTTCCGAAACATTCAGCCCACTATCCCGCAAATACAAAATCTTATTTAGACGCGGTATTTGCTTTACTGAATACAGTCGGTGTCCCGTCCACTTGTCAACCTCTGCCGGTGTCAGAAGTCCTACCTCGTCATAGTAGCGAAGCATACGAATAGATACCTGCACCAGCTTTGAAAATTCACCTATTCTAAACATTCTATCACCACCTATCTATCATTATATCCATAGTTTTTGATACTTCAAACAGAAATTCGCTTTAAGTAATATAGATTTATTTTGGCTAACTGATAATGATGTGGCGCTTTTTCAAATACATTATCTCTTTTTCTTGTGTAGCTTTAAGTCAATATTTTTCGTTGCCGCTGCATCCTGCAGTAATCCAGCGACAAAGGCGCTTTTTTCTTTGAGCGTCAGTGTCTCCATATCAGGTTTACGATCCATTTCCCTAAGTACCGTTTGCAATTCTTGCAGTTCCAACAGGTTGACGGCTACACAAAAGAGTGTCTTTTTGCGGCCATCATTATAGTTGGACAAGAAAACCTCCAGCATTTTTGCTTTTTCCGCCTGCTCTGCATTATAAACATCTATCCCGAATCGTTTGGCCTTTTCCATATCGGATCTTCGGCTTCGGTGTGTTATAAAGGAATCAAAGTCGTCAATATGATCGTATTTTCCGCAAGGGTATTCACTGCATTGGAAGCAGTATTCAACACTGTCATGTTTCATGCTGCACCTTGCGATTTTGCACGACTGATTTCCTTCACCGCCGCCGCAGCCAGGACAGTTTTTATTCAAGAACATGGGGCAAAGCCCGCAATTCAAACCGCAGAGGGAAAATAATTGATTTGGTCGGTTAAATCCTTTCATGGCATCTCCTAATGTAAGATAAATCCTAATCTTTGCTAAACGTGACTCTCAGCAGACAGTAATCAAATCCCTGTCGTATGCTTTGCAATATTTCCACATCCACGGGAGTCTCAAAAACAAGTTCAAAAAGTTTCTTATTATATCCTGCAGTACAGTGGCACCAAGTTAGGGATTGTGAAAGAGCCGCCTCCTCTAACATCGGACACTCACAAGTAAACATTTTCGTATATAACTGATTTTCTTCTATATACCAGCCGGCACCATTTTTATTTAATGCAGATACAAAGCGGTGCAAATCTTTATTAAGGGATTTATATAACCGTTTCAGTTCCTTAGCCGTATCTTCCAATCTTCCATTTTCATTACAATAACAATTCTGACGAATTTCTTTGACGATATTTCCATCAAACCTGTTTTCCAGAAGAGACGATAGCTTTTCCACCCATTCCGCGCGTTCTGCAGGTGTTGAATTTGGTGTTAACGGCAATTCAAACATTACACTATCTGATGACTCTTTTGAAACTGTCGTTTCCAAACTGCGTTTCAGTCTCATAAGTTCATCCAATTCTAAAGTCGGTGATATGTGCTCCGGCATAGAAAAATTTCTCATATTTGGCACCTCCCTCGGCTCAAAATTTGTATTCCAGATCAAAGAATTTTTTTATTCCAAGTCCAGCATACTGATTGATTCACATTTTCCCTTCTCAATCACAATAGCAGGCATAGCTTTTGCAGGCCGCAATCAGTTACCAAAGAAGTCTATATCATACCTTGTCCCATGTGAGAAAAGAATTCCTTCTGTTAATTGAATACATAATATAATCGTATTTTCATCGTCAAAATCAGTATGGCCGTTATCGATCCATTCAGCAAAGACCTTTTTCAATTTGTCAGCAATCAGACAATTTTCCGTTTTCCCGAAATATCCTAAGCTAACGCCTTTCCCATGGGCTGTAAACCACTCACCGGCGATTGCAACAACAGGGTTATCCTTTATGTGTTGCATTTTATTTGAAAGCGCATGGGTAATGATATAAAATGCTCCATTTTCGTAATAAGCATTTACATATCGTACATAAGGCATCCCGTTTTCTGTTGTTGCCAAGGCGATAATTGTGTCTTTCCCGAAACGCTCAATCATGACCAGTTCTGCTTCTTGACTAAATTCTTTCATTAAATCTTTCTCCCTTCAAATTATATTTTTCGGATCTGTTCAAAGTCTCGACAAGCTGGAATTTAGCTATTGTCTTTTCTTTTCTATTGTGTAGGATTGCAGACCCTTCTGACAGCCATTCTTTTCATAAAATCCCTCTACTCCCGGTTGTGAACCAAAATATAACATAGTAGGCGTATTATCCTTTGCAAGTTGAAGAAGTCTACTTCCTACTCCTTGTTTTTGATATTCTGGAAGAACAAGCAACTCTGTAATTGTTCCAAAATAATAACCATCTGAAAGAATACGCAAACACCCTATCAGCACTTTGTCATCATAGGCGGTTATATTCAGCGTTTTAGATAATGCCTCCTTTGTTCTTTCGATGTCATAATCGCCTTGCCATACTTGATTAACAAAGGAGAGAAAAGTTGAAGCATTAAGTTTTTTATCACCCACTTTGTATTCCATTATTATACCTCCACAACTCCGAATCGTTTTTCAATTTGACAAAAGCAGAAGCCATATAAACATCACTAAAATGATAGCCCCTATTAAAGAAAAAATGTTTACAACTTTATTTACTTTTGCCTTAAATATTTTCGATAGAATGAAGAAGACTCCCATGCCTATTACTCCGCCCAAAGTGTTTGCTAAAAGGTCAGTAATATCACTTGCCCCAATAGCAAAAACAAATTGTACGGTTTCAAAAAACAAACTTGTCAGAAATATTGGAATAAACTTTTTAAGGAAAGGCTTCTCTTGTTGCAATGCACATAACAAAATTCCGAAAGGAATAAAAGCAAAAACATTATTATATATCTCACCAAAACTTATTGTTCCGTTGACGATAACAGAACCTCGGAAAGGAATTAGATTCACACTTCTCAAGTGATCTATATCTTTAAAAGAAAATTGTAGTTTAAATATTATAATCCATGTTAATGCTAACAGATATACAATAAGTAATCCTTTGGTTATTTTTTTTGATTGCATTTTATCGCTCCTTTCTATAAAATTCCGGTTAGTTTATCCGTCCACAGTACATTAACTATTCAGAAGTTTTGTCAAATCCTCCACGGAAGCGTCCATTTTCACAGAAACTTCTTCCATTGTCATACCGGTAGCAAGAAAACGCTTTATAACCATTTTCATATCCTCGCCAACCTCAATGATATGTCCGTCCAAATCGTAAAAGCGAATCACCCGCTGGCCCCAGCTATGATCGATCACTTCTCCCAGATATTCAATATCCGGGTATTCTTTCAACTTGTTCAAAAAACCGTCAAAGTCCTGTTCCTCAAAGACGATTTCCGCATTGTTGGATTTCTTTAATATCTTTTCTTTTGGCAGATCTACAAGCCAGTCAAAATCCTGCTGCAATGCCAGTCCGCAGGTAAAAGCAATGTTTCTGCCATAATCCTGGAACACCTCTAATCCAAACAAATCCTCATAAAAATTTCTTGCGGCACTGATGTCCACCACCGAAATCACAGTACATGTATATTTCATAATGATAATTCCTCACTTATAGATATATTTTCGTGGCTCAACAAAACGGAAATTTGTCATTTTCGGTTCGGTTTTCTTTTGATAGCCAACAATTTCATGTAATCATCAAAATCAGCCGTATTAGTCGGTTCAAACATAACCCATTTCCCGTCATGATAGGTTTTCGCCTCATCATACTGCTTACAAACAGCATTAGAAAGAGTATCCCTTATCGCTTCAAATTTGGCTCGTTCATCTTTGCCTAAGATTACCATAAAGCCCATACAGTTTTCCCTTGCATATAGGGCGCAAAGTGTTTTTCCGCCTCTGCGATATTTGTATTCATAGGTCCAGGACTTGCCACCGCTGTTCCATATGCGATCCATATCGTATTTCTCGTCAATCGCAGCGCATAGCCTCTGCCATACGTCATATAAAGATTGTCCAATCAAGGCAATCATATCATTCTCATCTGGTATTATGTTGATCATAACTTAGCCTCCTCAAAACACCACTATCGATCCTGTTTTCAAAGATTGCGCTATTCCTCATTTGCTCATCAACCATATTGCCGCAACCCTTTGATATAGTCAACATGATATAGTTTCCACACATGAACTGAAATTCTTTCTATGTGATTTCTGTTCGTCAGACCAGAGGTTTGCTCTCCGGGTTAGTACTTTCCCCGAAATCCGGCTTCCTTCAGATTCAACTTCACGATGGACACCCTTGCCTTCGGCTATATCCTTCCCACTACCGGGCGGATTCCAGACTTTCATTGGTTAGAAACGTGCGCCGCCAGGCGCACCACTATAAAAAAACAGGTTTGAAAAACTGCTTTTTTATATATGAAGTATCATTGTCGCCAGCCAGAAATAAATTAAAAGTGAAAGCGCATCCATAACCGTCGTAATAAACGGAGATGATATTACAGCCGGGTCAAGCTTCATTTTTTCTGCAAGAATAGGAAATACGCATCCAACCATTTTGGCAAATATAATTTCGATTATAAGTGTCAGACTGATTACAAGATCAACCTGAATAGTAATAGCACTCATACCGAGCAATATTCTGTCAACAAACCATATTTTAACAAAATTGACAGTGGCAAGTGTAATTCCGCACAGAACACCTACTCTGAATTCCTTCCATATCACTTTAAAAATATCTTTAAAATTTATTTCTTTAAGTGAAAGAGCACGGATAATAACGGCACTCGCCTGACCTCCCGAATTACCGCTTGTTCCCGTAAGCATAGGTACAAACGAGGTCAGTACAATCAGTGCCGAAAGCTTGTCCTCAAAAGCATTTAAAATCATACTCGTAAATGTTGCACTTATCATAAGAAACAAAAGCCACGTAATTCTGGATTTCCATGTTTCAAAAATGCCTGTTTTGAGATAAGGTTTCTCGTTAGGCAGAATAGCGTGCATCTTCTGGATATCCTCAGTATTCTCTTCCTGCAATACGTCAATAGCATCATCGACTGTAATGATACCCACAAGCCTGTTTTCCATATCCACAACAGGAAGAGCAAGGAAGTTATACTTATCAAGGAAATTTGCCGCTATTTCTTTATCATCATGCGTGTTTACAAAAATTATATTTGTTTCCATAAACTCTTCAATCTTATCGTCATAATCGTGTAACAAAAGTTCCTTTACTGTAGTTACACCAATAAGATGCCTTGAGCTGTCAGTAACGTAACAAGTATAAATTGTTTCCTTATCAACACCTGTACGTCTTATTCTTTTAAAGGCATCCTCAACAGTGTTATCCTTTTTCAGATCAACAAACTCAGGGGTCATAATTGAGCCTGCGCTGTCCTCAGGATACTTTAAAAGAGTGTTAATTGATTTTCGTGTCTGTGCATCAGTATTTCTGAGTATTCTTTTTACAATTGTTGCAGGCATTTCCTCAATAATATCAACTGTATCATCAAGGTAAAGCTCGTCAATAACCTCACGAAGCTCTGTATCTGAAAAAGCATGGATGAGAGCCTCCTGCGTTTCACCGTCAAGCTCAACGAATGTTTCAGCCGCCTCTTCTTTAGGAAGAAGACGGAAGAGCAAAATCCTCTGTTCATTTGGAAATTCATCAAAAAGAACAGCAATATCAGTTGGATTAATGTCTGCTAAAATGCTTTTAAGCTGTGAATATTTCTTCTCTCTGTAAAGAGTGGAGATTTGCTCTATAAGCTTTTCAAATTCAAGTTTTTCAAGATTCATAGTCCGTATCTCCTTTCGTTTTTTATTTTATTCCATAGTATTGTTACCTCCTTATGTATCAAAACTGTTGAATTGGAATTTGTCATAATAAATTAAGGATATTATAGGTTTAAGTAGTAGCAAGACTTTAATAAAGTAGAAAAGCCTCAATTGAATTTCTATACCAGATTAGTTACTGTGTATAACCTCCATATAAACGTCCTCTTCCATCATTTGTTCTTTTGATTTTTTATCCAGATATAGCAGATAACCACTCCGATTAAGGCTATCCCTCCTGTGGTTATATATGGTAATTCAATATTGCTTTCATACAGATACCCAGTTAATAAAGGAGCAATAACTTTGCTAAGATTTCCGGCGGTACTGGCAAATCCCATCAGTGTTCCTTTATGCTGATTGTCAGTTTTTGAAAGGGTTGCGTTTAATGTGGGTACTGTAATAGCAGAAGATACCGCAAATAAGCCAAAAACCACCAACACACTAACAAACCCAGTTGTCAATACCATGGCAAACGCTACTAAGGCTTTGCAAAACACACCTATCAGTATTAGTGGCTTCTCACCAATTTTTTTTGCTAAAGGACCAGTCAAAAAGCCTTGTACTACAATCAAAATACCTGCTAGAGCCATCCAAATAACACCAACTTGCTTAGTGGAAAATCCAAACTTATCTACGACATACAGCCCCGTAATTCCTTGCAAGCCTGTTTGACAGAAATGCACAACGAAAATAAGTATCAAAACCATTCCTGCTGAGCCCAAAATTATACTTTTCAGGTCTGAAAAATCAAAGGGTTTTCTTTTTTCCGTCTGTCCTGAACGCTCAATTGACTCTGGCAAAAGTGTTAGAATTAGTAGAAAGGCAATAAATGAAATGCCAGCGCCTGTAAAAAATGGGAGCGCAAGCGAATAGCCTGCAAGAATGCCTCCCAATAATGGTCCCATCATTACGCCAATGCTCATTGAAGCTCCAAGTTGACTCATATTCTTGCTTCTTTCTTCCTCCGAGCTGGAATCTCCAACATATGCCAAAGATGCAACGGACGTAGCAGATGACAAAATACCCGATAAACTGCGAGCTATAAATAGTGTCCAAAAGGATGAAGCCAAACCGAACAGGAACAAACTGATGGAATATCCTATAATACCAATGCTGATAATCGGCTTTCTACCAATTCGGTCGGACAGTGCACCCCAAAAAGGTGCGCATACTGTTTGTGCCAGAGCATATACGGCAGTGAGCCATCCAAGCTCACGACCGCCAGCACCTAGATTTTCCATGTAAAATGGCATGACCGGAAGAACTAAGCTATATCCTAACGCAATCACCAAAGTAGCAAGATTTAAAGCGAAAATTGGCTTTTTATTCATCAATCGTCACCGTCCCCTCTGAGCCGTCCACCGTTATCATTTGTCCATTTTTAATACTTCTCGTGGCTGTGTGTGTCGCCATAACGGCAGGGATACCACATTCCCGCGCAACAATACTTGAATGACTGAGAGGACCTCCAATATCCGTTACAATTCCACTTGCAGAGGCAAATAAGGGTGTCCAAGCCGGAGTTGTAGTAACGGCAACCAAAACACTTCCTGGCTGGAAATTTTTAAAATCTGCCGGACTATTTAGTATGCAGGCACGAGCTGTCACAACACCAGAACTGGTTCCTATACCCCTCAACACGGTTTTTCCATCTTTTTGTTTCTGTGGTGCATGTGATATGCTTTTTACTTTCTTCTCAGGTAACTGAGCTGGTGACACATAGCCCTGATACTTTTTGAGTTCCGCTTTTCGCTCAAGTATCGAATTTTTTCTATCGGATAAAGGTATATTTTTGTCTAACTGTACTATGAGTTTTTCCAATTCCAATTTTGTGAGCCAATATATATCATCTATATGCGAAGTAGCTCCGCCACGTATAAGGCGTGCTGAAATTTCATGAAACATCTGGCGAATCAGAGGATGCCCCATTCCCATGCAATAAATAGCATTTTCACGCATAGGAGCAGTTTCCTGCGCCCAATGGAGCAACTTCAAAAACAGTTTTTTGCGTGAGCCACCTATATGTTGTAAAATTTCTTCTTCTGCCTGTTTCCTATGCTTTTCAAATTTGGATTGACGTAAAAAAGGACTTTCACCTTTGCCTTCTACAAAGGTTTTTATGGATTCAAAGGTTGGTGTAAGTGTTTCCTGCGGTGTGGAATATGCAAAATCAAATTCATAAGCGGTACGACCGAACTCTTTAAAATACTGATTGATTCGATTTTTCCATTCTATCCATACTTCCAGCGAAACTTCGTCAGGCGGAACTGAGGACATAAAATTTTCCGCTATCTTTGCTGTTGGATTACTTTGCAGATAAAGGTTGAGAGTATTATTTTGCTTTACCCATTCCGAGAGACTCCACAGGTTCTTTTCGGCTTGCAGAGCAATCGTATCAAATCCAAGCAGGAAAACAGAAGTATCTGTCATACCAGCGCGACGAGCCGCTCCCTGAAAAAATTTTGTAAATAATGTTTCGCTGATAGAGGCGGCTGGCAATGTAAGCTGAATTCTTGTAAAATAAATACAAGCGGCATAAAATACAGTCTGAATCCCCTTCATTATTTGATGGGCATTCAGCGTATGCAGGGGCTTTTCTTCCCATTGTTTAATCACATCCTCAAATTCTTTTCGTGCTGTTTCCCAGCGTGCAACACTGTTCGTAAGCGCACGGCGTAAAGATCGGGGTGAAAGGGATTTGACAGCAATCAAAAGAGGCTTTGAATTAGCGGAAAGATAAACATATCCGTTAATAATCGTATATGCTCCGTTTTCTGGCAGTAGCTTTTTCGCACTTTTACCAAACATATCTATCCATAAAAGCGCCGACGCACGGTTGACTATTTCAAGCCCAAGTGTGGCGAATAAGGGCGTAACAGGATTTGGCAAGTGTTCCGCTAGACTGCCTTTTGTATATATAACATCCTTTTCCGGTAACGTCCATTCCGGCGGTAGGACAGTAATGGGGCGAGCCTGAACAATATACAACTTATCTTTTTCCAGTGCCCACTCTACATCCATAGGCATTTCATAATACTTCTCAATTTTTTTTCCAAGTTGTGTTAATCGCATAACTTGATTGCGAGTAAGAGCATGTTTTTTCCTCAACTGTTCAGGAGTTGGGATTTCTTCTGTTCCATCTGAGTTGCGGACTGTCATAATTTCTTTGTTTGCTACTTCATATGATACAATTCGTTCAGCATTTTTATCTACAACAATTGTATCAGGGGTGACTAAGCTAGAAACAACCGATTCGCCAAGTCCCCACGCGGCGTTAACAATCATTTCGCTACGTCTGCCATTGATAGGGTTTAGCGTAAACATAACGCCGGACGCATCGGAAAACGCAAGCTTTTGTACTACAACAGCAAGTGCGACAATTTCCTGCTTTATATCATTCTTCATGCGATAAGCAATAGCGCGAGCTGTCCATAGGGAAGCCCAGCACCTCTTTACAGCGTCAAGAACTTCATTCTCACCTTGTATGTTAAGATAGGTTTCCTGCTGGCCTGCAAAAGAAGCGTCGGGCAAATCCTCGGCGGTTGCGGAGGAACGGACAGCCACTGCTATATTTCCCAATCCGGCATATGCGGTTTTAATTGCATCTGATACTTCCTGCGGCATTTCTCCATCATGGAAAAGCATCCCTATCTGCGTAGATACATTTTCAAGCTGACTGGTATTGTTAGAGTCAATACCGTCCAGCAACTTATTAATGTGAGGTTGAATATGGTTCTTTTCAACAAAAATCTTGTATGAGGTAGTCGTAACATGAAAGCCCTCCGGCACAGGGATGCCCGCTGTCAAAAGTTTTGATAAAGACATACCTTTTCCGCCGACCATTTCAAGGGTTGCCTGTTTATGCAGCAAGGGTAGGGTATAATAAATCATAATTATTCACCTTCATCATTCATAATTCCGTGTAGAAATATATCCATTGTTTCATCAAGCATTTTCTCCGGACTGGCTGATGGTCGGGATGTGTAAATGATTGATATAATGGAGTTAATTAACAAACGCGTCATTAAATCGGCATTTGTCTTACGGAAGACGCCTGATTTCACTCCATTTTCAATTACAGATTTTATAATATCCTGATATGCGTAACGCGCAGTTTTCAGCCGCTTTCGATAATCTTCTTCTAAATAGTCAGATTCTGTATTTAACCACATCAGCACCGTTCGATACTGCTTTGGTACTCCAAGATGATTCAGCATGATTTTTCTAAGACACTGTTCCGGCGAGGATTCATCGGCAATAATCCTATGAACCTTTTTAATTATTTCTTCTATTTCTTTCTCAACTGCATATACAACAATCTCGTCTTTCGTTTTGAAAAAATCATACAGACTGGACTTTCCCATGTTTGCTAAAATCGCAATTTCCCTCATTGATGTTTTTTGGAATCCATTTTTCTCTATGAGCTGCAAAGCAATACTGATTATTTCTTCTCGACGCTCTTCTTGTTGTTCTGGTGTAAGCATAATTCCTTTTGGCATATTATGATACCTCCTTATAACGACCATCGGTCGCTTCTTGTTTTGCTATCATTATATAGCGACCGATGGTCGCTTGTCAAGGCTAATTTTTTTCCTCTTTTGGCATTCGGATTGCTTACAGAGAATTTTGACCATGAGTATATTCCTATATATTCTGCACATAGTCAAGTTGAATATCATCCCAAGCGCATCCGCATAAAAGCTACAAGATTACCCTCCCTCTAGTTGCTTGTAAATGCACACAATTACAGATTCGGATACCAACGTAACAAATCAGACAGCCCTTCGGATTCCAGTTTCCTGATCACATAACTCAACCACTCCTCCGGCGTGGGCATGTCACCTGCTATTATAGTGGCATACGTTTCCGAAGATTGATAAGGCTAAAAACATCCTCCATGATCCTTTCGTTCTTGACATCCAGCATTACCCATTTCTGTCCATTTCCAGCTTTAGTAGCTTTGAATACCGTTTGTACATAGTTCGAGCATAGCGGCATGAGAAGCTCTGCCTCTGCAAGTTCATGACTTCCTATGACCACGAGGGCGATAAAATAGCCTTTCATTGGATAGAGCGTACAAAGGGATCTTCCGCTCTTTTTGTACTTAATATTCCAGCCAGCCTGCATGGAACAACGGCTGTGTTCCATGCAGGGCTTGATCTGGTAGGCGGACTGGATACGCTCATTGAAGTCCGCCCATAACGGGCTACAAATATATTCTGTGACCTGCTCCCACGTTGGCGGCGTTACATTTGAATAGAGCATATTCCAATCCATCCTAATTTCCCTCCTTAGGCCCGACTATCCAGCGGCAAAGGCTTGACCCAAATTTCCATGTATGCCATGTCCTCTGCATCCCGGTAATACTTTTCCGCAGAGAAGGGTTCCGTGGCCAGGTTATGGTGCGACAGCCATGTGCCAAAAAGATACTTGCTGGCCTGATCCAAAGCAACCGTCACCAAATCCTCAAATTTTTCTGCTTCAATTTTGCAAACGATGTATTCGCCTGCAGGAAGTTCTTTCTTTATGAAACCGTCCTGCAACTGGCCCGGTACATTTTTAGCAAAGCCACCTACAAAATAGGCGAAAAGGCCTTGCGTAGCATCTTCCGTATGGGACATTCCCATTTCTACGCTGGTATCGAGGGTGGACAAAATTGAGGCTTTCTCCGTGTGATACCGTTTCCAAAGCTGACCCGGCGCATCCACGCCGGTGCTTTCGCCAGCCGGAACCTGCTCAGAAATACGAACTTCGGTCTCCAGACCAAGGTAGGTCTCCGGGGTCGCCAGCGATTTTCTCTGAATTTCCAAAACGATATCTCCCGCTACCAGCGGAACCCCTTCGTCAACCAGAACGTAGTTCATGGAAATCTCCGGCTTTTCAAATGTGTTAAGCATTGGTGAATTCCTCCTATAGTCTTCGGGAGTGATCCCATACGTTTCCTTGAAAGCCCGTGTAAAGTTTGCGTGGCTGGAAAAGCCGTAGTCTAAGGCGACGTCAAGAATTCTCTGCTCGGAGTCCCCCAGATTCTCGATCACCTTTGCCAAACGGCGGAGCTTCACATATTCCTGCACCGATTTATTCACCAGTCGCTTGAACAAGCGCTGGAAATAAAAAGGGGACAGGCCAACGGTGTTTGCCAATTCCTCCGTCGAAATTTCTTCAGCCAGGTGTTCCTCGATAAAAGTCAAGGATTGTTCGATTGTTTCCCATGTGTGCATTACAGCACCTCCTATGATTAATGTTCATAGCTATGAGCAAAATGTCGTTTAGCTCATCCCTATGATGTTCACATCATACCACGTTATTTCCGGCTGGGCTTTTCACACAATGCCCTTTTGATGTGCGGCGTTGTTTGAGATGCCCCTCGACCATGAGTATATTGCCGTACATTGCACACACAGTCAAGTTGAATATCGTTCCACCTTTTTCATTGCAGAAAGAGAGAAAATTTGCTCGACTTTTGATTTTCATGTAAATACACAAAGTCAAAGATTGGGATACCAGCGGAGCAGCTCAGACAGTCCCTCGGATTCCAGCTTTCTGACCACATAACTTAACCACTCTTCCGGTGTAGGCATATCCCCTGTGTGGGGAATTTTCTCCCATTGTGCCCGTCGTATTGGGTCTGGGTCATTCATCCCCGATTTTATGCGGGCTGAAATAATCGCCCTCATCTCTTCCACTGTAATATTCCTGTCTCTCGCCAGCTTCTCAAAAAACGTTCTATACTCCGGCATATGCCTGCCTCCTTTCGTTCCATACGAGTAGTATGCCATATCTGAGGCATAATATAAACGGTTTTATGCCCGTGAAAGGATATAGTTTATCTACCAATCAAGACTATTATAGCACCACTCAAGGGCTTAAAATAGACATAAGGAAAGGCGGACTACAAAATGGATGTACAGAAACGAATCAAAGACCTGATGGAATTGAGAGGCTGGACAGACTACCGGCTGGCGAAGGAAGCCGGTCTTTCCCATTCCACAGTTACAAATATGTTCAACCGCAGCAATGCTCCAACTTTACCGACCCTTGAAGCTGTATGCAGAGCATTTGGCATTACGCTGTCTCAGTTCTTTGAGGATTTTGAAGACAATGAGACGCTACAGGAACAGAGGCTGCTATTTTCAAAATGGAGTACCTTTACCCCAGAGCAGAGAAAAATCTTGCTTGACCTTATGAATATCATAAAATGATGGAAATCGCAGTCGCCCCATAGAATGGAGTCTGCGGTTTTCGATTTTATAGTAATGTCTTACAATGTCCATCTTGTCAACTCAACCATCCTATAACAATCCTATCTCCACAACCTACCCAATATCCAACCTATCAACTCAACCCCACGCGATTTTTTGCCGTAGACCAGTTTCCATAGAACTACTAAACGCAAAAAATCCGGGAGTCGGAACTACCCGTCGGCAATTCCCAACTCCCGGAAACCCCTTGTTTACTACACTTTTTTGTACTTCTATTTCTCAACCCTTGACATCAATACTACCGTCTCAACGGTACTTTCGTTGTCCCAACAAAGTTCCTGTGTTTCCCTGTCTCCAAAATACACCGGAAACCGGAACTTTATGTGCTTCAGGAATCTGCCATCCGGCTGCTCCTGATCGTAAATGTCCACACGTTCTACAAAGCTGTTGAGAAATTCTTTCTTCTCCAAGTCGGTGAACTTATCATATAGTTTATCAAAATATAAAAGGAATTGATAGACGTTTTCTTCTGATATTTTCTGCTGCTGGATATTCAGCAAACGCTTTTTAACTTCTTCTATGCTATTTTCCACGCCTTCAATTTCATCATACAGCCGATATAACCTTGTCTCCATATCCTGATATTTCTTTTCATAAAATTTGTCCATGATATCCAGGTTATCCATCTGTTGGCCTAGCCTTGCCTTTGCTCCTGTCAACTGCCTATGCTGTTTTTCCAAATTTTCGATTTCTCTTTCAATTTCATCTGTGTCAATCCTTGAACCGATTTTTTTTCGGATCGCTTCTTCAAATTTGGGATTCTGTACCAGTTTCCGGATAACCTCTTCAACTGCATTATTGACCTTATCCTCGCTCCATTGCTTATGGTAATCACATCTGTGACCATTCATTAAGCGGCGGTGTTTGCAGGCATAATAAAAATAGTCCTTATACAAAGTTCCATCTTTCTTTTTCTTTCGGTTCACATTTCCATACATCCCACTTCCACATAGCGGACATTTCAAGATTCCGGATAAAATATGTTCATGATCTAAACTATGGATTTTCTCATATTTCACTCCATTTTTTACCCTTTTCTGGTGTGCCAGTTCCCAGTCTGTCTCTGAGATAATCCCCTCATGAATACCATCATATAACATATAATTCTCCTGTTTTACAATACGGTATTCATTTCGTGTTCCGGAAACCTTCTCATTCTTTCTTCGTCCGTAAGCCAGTTTTCCACAGTAAACCGGATTGTCCAGAACGCCTTTTATAAAGGAAGCGGCAAATGCATCCAGTGTATTATTCTGTCTCTTTTTCTTTTTATATCCATGCTGATTCAGCCATATGGCGATCGCAGCAATTCCCATATTCGTATGAATAAATTTATCATAAATCAGACGTATGACCTCTGCTTCATCCTCTGCAATCTGTAATTCTCCATTTACCAGTTCATAGCCATATGGAGCAAATCCACCGTTCCATTTCCCTTCTCTGGCTTTCTGTTTACGTCCCTCCATTGTCTGGACAAGGATATTTTCCCGTTCAATCTCTGCCACCGCAGACAAAACAGAAATCATCAATTTTCCACTATCTTTTGAACTGTCAATCCCATCCTCGACACAAATCAGGTTCACTCCAAAGTCCTGCATCCTCTGCAAAGAATTCAAAACATCTGCCGCATTACGACCAAATCTGGAAAGTTTGAATACTAGTACAAACTGTATCTCATCTGTGCCATTCTCTATATTATCCAGCATTCTCTGAAATTCAGGTCTTCCCTCCACGCTTTTTCCAGATTTACCTTCATCTGAATACTCATTTACGATTTCCATATTTTGAAATTCTGCATAACGCCTTAATTTTTCTTTCTGAGCATCCAGACTGTATCCATCTACCTGCATGGTTGTGGATACTCTGGTATAGATATTACATTTAATTTTTATATTCTTCATAGTCTTTTCCTTTATATAGTAACTCCGCTTTATTGTCCCAACTTTATTTTAGTACTTATTCCAATTCTTTTCAATACTTATTTTCCATGTTGACGCATTTCTCTGTCACTTGTATAATTAAATTAGATATAGAGAATATCTGTTATCAAAATATTGTCCACTTACCGGAAGCATCTAATAAATATCCGGCTTGAAAATTATTTAGAAATTATTTCAGTTTTTGATATTGTGTTTTTATCACACATTGCATATACTATAAATACACAAAAAGCCAGAAATAGAGGAGGTGTTAGTATGGCTACTTCAAGTATTACTCATAATTTTGTCGTATCCAATCCAAATAGTGTAAAGCGTTTTGTCGCAGCGATTGACGAAGCCGATCGTGACCGCACACCAAAGCAGGCACTTCCCGGACGTCAGTTAACAAACCCACAGGAAATCTTAGCTTTAATGTCAAAAAGGAAGAAAAAACATGTCTGATAAATATTTTACCGTTAATATTCGGGCATATTTGGATAAAGACGAACCGACATATATCGGAGAGGAAAGTCTTTACGACTTGCTCTCCGATTTTTCTTGTCCCCAAAATCCCGATGTGGAATACTTTTTATTACATAATGCGGTTGAGTTTGCCAAAAAAGATCAATCTATCACTTATCTGGTATTCGATGCCGAAGATGCTTCACTGGTCGGCTATTTTTCTCTTACAGTAAAGCCAATATCTGTCCGGGCTTCAAATATCAGTAAGACGATGGCAAAGAAGCTGTCCCGTGTCAGTATTCTGGATGAAGAAACACAGTCTTACAACACAGCAGCTTACCTGATTGCACAGTTAGGTAAGAACTATTCTCTACCAAAGGAAAAACGAATCCCTGGAAACATCCTGCTGGGATTTGCACTGGAAACCATATCCGGTCTCAAATATTCCGTAGGCGGCGTTATGGAATTTCTTGAATGCGAAGATAATGAATTTCTTCTGAGCTTTTATACACAAAATCATTTCAAGCCATTTGATACCCGTATTACCGCTTCCCAGAACAATGAACCTCACACTCTATATCAGCTTTTGAAATTCATCTGAAAACACATAAAAAGCGGCAGTCTGATTTACATTTAGTATTTCAGGAAACTGCCGCTTCTTTTTCTTCTTTATTCTGTTTTTCTTCCTCCAACTCCCGGAGGACTTCATCGCCGTACTTATCAATCATCCGTACCAGAAAATCAATGCACCGCTCAAATTCAATATTCTGTTGCATAAGCTCCTCCTGTCATTGTTTTAATCTGAGCTTATTTTACAGAATTTCTTCATAAACAACATTGAACCGGAATTGACCGTAAATTGAGAAAATCATGTAACGAAAATCTCTATTTATCTTGAATCGAATATATGTTCGTGGTATGATATACTTATTCAAACATATTCACTTAATTTAATCTATAGAAAAGAGGAAATGCCTATTGGATCGTTGTGATTTTAGTTCGATAATGACATATTTAAAAAACCAAATCAGTGAAAGCAATCAGATGAGCCAGCCTGAGTTTTTATACGAAATATTTGAAGATTTTTTAGACAGTCCTGAAAACAAAGAATTTACTTTGGATAATGGTCTGGTTTGCCGCTGGATGACAGGTCAGGCGAAAATCAGTCCCAAAATATCTTCTTTTTATGCAAAACCAAGCAATCAGGAAAAACTGGCAAAAAACATACAACAAAATATTCTTCCACTAATGGCAGACTACAGCAGAACACTTCAAGATATTTATACCTTATTTATCCAGGATTCTTCAATTTCTGAAGCCAAAAAAGCAGAACTTGCTCCTCTATACAAACCTGCCGATTTACGTCTGCTGTTTTTGGCAAAACTGATTTCTTTCGGTATGGAACGCCCGTTTATTAAACGTGATACCAAAAACCAGAAATTGATCGCAGGTGGTTCCCTCTCACCAATGGTACTGGATTATATTATGGATAGTGAAGTCCCAAGACCATGCCGCCATTTTGTAGGGAGAGAAGATGAAACAACAGAATTACATTCCCTTCTGGAAGATAATAGCAAAGCATTTCTTTACGGAATTGCCGGAATCGGGAAAAGCGAACTGGCAAAATCCTATGCAAAGTACTATAAAAAGCATTACACAAACATCCTGTATTTTGAATATGCCGGAGATTTACATCAATCTGTTACGGATATGGATTTTGCTGATGATTTACCGGAAGATACCGAAGAAGAACGTTTCCGAAAACACAACCGTTTCCTTCGTTCTTTGAAAGATGATACTTTAATCATCATAGACAACTTCAATGCAACCGCAACACAGGACTCCTTTTTGTCCGTAATGTTAAAATACCGCTGCCGGATTCTTTTTACAACAAGAAGCAAATTCGATAGTTACTGTACCCTGCACTTAAAAGAGATTAAAGAATCATCCAGCCTGTTTCAACTGGTATCTTCCTTTTATTCGGAAGCTGAAGAGCACCGGGCAATCGTAGAAAAAATCATAGAAACTGTACACTACCATACTTTTGCTGTAGAACTGGCAGCAAAACTTCTGGAAAATGGAATTTTAGCTCCGCAGCAATTACTAGAAAAGCTTCAAAAAGAAAAGGCTTCTCTCGAAAATGAGGACAAAATCAAAGCCTTCAAAGACGGACAAAGCAGTAATGCAACCTACTATTACCATATTCACACCCTATTTTCCCTCTATTCTCTCTCCCAGGAGCAAAAGGGAATCATGCGTAATCTGTGCTTTCTTCCTTCTGGTGGTATCTCTGCACGGCTTTGGGCTGAATGGCTTCAATTAAGAAATTTAAATGATATCAACGATCTGATCGAGACAGGTTTTGTACAGTCAAGTCTCCGGCATACTATTTCTCTGCATCCAATGATTCAGGAAATTGCAGTTTCCGAGACCGCACCTTCTGTTACAAACTGCCACACGTTATTGGATTCTTTGCAAAAAATATGTTTGATGCATGGCATTGAAGTTAGCTATTATAAAAAATTATTTCAAACAGTAGAAAACATCATGCTTTTCATTGAAAAGGACGATATTCCCCAATACCTGTTATTTTTAGAAGATGTTTTTCCATATATGGAGAAGTACCACTATCAAAAGGGTATGAAAAAAATCATCCAGGAACTACAGCATTTTATAAAAGCAAATACTTACGGGACTGCATCTGACCATGCCTTACTATTGGATTATCAGGCAGCTTTGGAAATCAAAACAGAAAAAGCTATAAAATTAGAAAAAGAAGCACTTGCTCAAATAAAAGAAACCACAAAAGAAAATGCCCATCTGGTTTCCAACCTCCATTCCAATCTTGGAGGGCTTTACCGAATCAACGGACAACTTGATCTGGCTAAAAAGCACATGGAAATGGGTATCTCTCTTTTAGAACAATACCAGCTTCTTTATACTAATGACAGCATTCCCCAGATTAATAATTACGCTGTCCTATTAACTGAAATGCAAGAACCTGCCCTTGCCCTGTCTTCTCTTCAGAAATTAGCACAGATTATCAAAGAATATAATTCAAACCACTGTCTGGATTATGCCCAGGTACAGGAAGCCATTGGCAATATCTGCCTGATCACTGCAAATATTTCGCAGGCAAAACAACATTTTCAAAAAGCCTTAAGAATTTATGAGGATATATGGGCAGATGAACCTGAATTGATTGAAGAAAAACACAAAAAAATTCAGGAATTATATCCACAAGCCGGAATTGCTCTGGCAAAAAGTATCCTTTACACCAAGCACTAAACAAGACCATCATATTTTTAATAAATAATAGTTGCAGCAGAAGATACGATAGTTTCCCGTACCTTCTGCTGATTATTCAAATAACTCTATCCATTCATTAGCCTTATTTATTACAAAATCTCCTTTATTGTTCCATCTGCTTTTCTTCCAAATATTCTTCCAGACAGATGCCTCTCTCGTGGATTTCCGTAGCAGCCTCTACTCCTACATAACGATAATGCCACACCTCTTCTGCTACTCCTGTGATATCTGTCTTATTTCCAGGATATCTGAAAATAAACCCATACTTATAGCAGTTTTCTTGAAGCCAAAAATACAGATCATATGTTGCTCCGTTAATATCCACCGCTAATCCGATTTGATGTTCACTATATCCCGGATTTGCCACCCATTTTTTTGCCAGTTCTTTCGCCTCACTTTTGGAATTTCCTTCTCTGCGAAATTCTGCTATTTTATCATCCATTATTTTTTGTTGTTTTTCTTGCGTTCGGTATCCTGACACTACCATTGGAAGTTGACCCAGGTTTGCTTCCTTTGCATCCTCCAACATTTCCATTAAAGGCTCGTAAATTCGCCCATCTACTTTCTCGCCACCTGACACTTCTACTAATTTCGGTTCATAATTATCTGGAATTGCATTTTCATTATTTACTAGCAGTAAATTCCAATCCGTGGTATTCATGATACTTTCATTGTTAACCTGATTCTCGGTTACTTGTGCACTTTGTATATGGTTTGAAATTACTTCCGTCTTCGTTCTTGTAAGCAAAATGATTGTAGCCACACAAACTACGATTAATAACACCATGATCATTCCCCATTTCCATGGGAAACTTTTTCGCTGTGGTCGTCTTATATACTGTTTTCTTTTAGAATCCGTTTTTATATTTTCTTTCATTCAATTATCCTCCTTTTTGTGTTAGGGATAATAAAAACGCCCCTGTTAGTATTTATTCTACTAAACAGAGACGCCTCAAACTTTAATATGAAGTTGTTTAATTATTAAGAAAATCCTAAGATAAAACGGATAAAGAATTAGTTTGCCAACGGCAAGGAAACAGAAAAGGTAACTACATGGTTTTTACTAGATACACGAATCTGTCCGCCATGCAGTATTATGATTTCTTTCGCAATTGCTAGTCCAAGACCTGTACCACCAGTATCTGATGATCTTGATTTATCTGCTCGATAAAATTTATCAAACAAATATTGGATTGCCTCATCTGGAATGTTTTCTCCCCTATTCTGAAATTTAATGATAACTTCTTGCTCTGTTTTTTCTGCAGAAATTAAAATTTCAGAATTAGGGTCACTGTATAATGCCGCGTTTTTCAGAATATTATTAAATACCCTTGCTAGTTTTTCTGGATCTGCATTCACAGTCAAATTCTCATCAAGTTGTAATGAAACCGTATTTCCGCGAGCATCTAAGACTGGAAACAATTCATCTGATAACTGAATCAACATATAATAAAGATCTATAGTTTCCTTAGACAATTTAATTTTTTGGGACTTATATTTCGTAATCTCAAAAAATTCATTGATCATTGTTTCTAATCGATAAGCCTTTTCCAATGCTATATGAACACGCTTTTTTCTCGGCTCAACAGGCATATTCGGCTCTTCCTCTAACAAATTTAAATAGCCTATGATAGAAGTAAGCGGTGTTCGAATATCATGGGCTAAATACATTACCAACTCATCTTTTCGTTGTTCCGCTAAAAGAGCTTCCTTTTTTCGTTCTTCTAATGTTCTCTTGACTGAGTTTAGTTTTCTCTCAAATGGCTGCATTTCCGATGACAATATAATTTTATTCTCATCATCCGTTAATAAAGATTCAATCCCTTGATTAATTTCTCTAAAATAACCCGTTACCCATCGGAAAGTCCTTACCATCAATATAATTACAATCACAAGAACTGAAATCGTGAAAAAGATTTCTTTATTCCCCCTAAAATAAACATGATAATAGAGAAATGCATCTTCATGGTTGATTTGAAATACATTCTCTAAAAGCCATACAATCCAATCCCCTACACGTTGTTTCCAAATAAGAAGATATAAACCTATAACAATGGCAATGGATGTAGCAACATTAATCCATACTCTTCGAATTAATTTTTCTTGAAAAGCAAAATATTCATCTTTTTGATCATTTTTCAATTTTATATCCTACCCCCCATATTGTTTTAATAAATCTGGGATGATCAAGACTATCCCCTAACTTTTCTCGTAAATGCCGAACATGAACGGTAATTGTATTATTTGCTTTACTATAATACTCATCCTTCCAAATTTGATGAAATAACTCTTCTGAACTCACGATATTTCCAGCATTTTCAATCAAAATACGCAAGATAGAAAATTCTGTAGGAGTTAATACTACTGGTTGTTCTCCTAAAAAACATGTATGTGCCTTTATATTCATAGTCAACAATCCACAAACCAACTGATCATCTGACTCTCCATTAGAGTTTTCAACATTACCCACATGAACCGGATTGTATTTTTGGCATCGACGAAGCTGCGATTTTACACGGGCAATCATTTCGAGTGGACGAAATGGTTTCGTAATATAATCATCCGCCCCAAGCGTAAGACCTGTAATTTTATCAATCTCCGCATCCTTAGCAGTTAACATAATAATCGGATATGTATGATGTTCTCTAATTTTTTTACATAATGTAAATCCATCTATGTCTGGAAGCATAATATCTAAAATTGCAAGATCGATAGACGTTTCTTCCATACATTTTAAAGCATCTTGACCATTGTAAAATTTATATACGATATAATTTTCGTTCTTCAAATACACTTCGATTAAATCAGCGATTTCCATTTCATCATCAACGACTAATATTTTATTTGACATAAAATACACTCCTTTAAAATAATATCCATCTACATGGTATATGCTAGTTGTATGATTTGATCTAAGATATGAAATACATTTTTCTCTCCTGCCTAATCAAGCATTATTATTTCTTGGTACATTCAACATCTGTTTTTTCATAGTAAAGCACTTTTCCATATTATAGCATTTCATTTTAATACACTCAATAAAAATAGTTACATAATTAAATTGAAAAAAATTTCATTATCTGCTTTTTTCTCAATTCCAGTTCAATTTCCCCTCAATGTCTTTTACCTCCAACTTTCGTATGCTTATCTCACAGCAAAGCAGTACCACACCGGTACAACCTGCTGAATCAATCAATACGAAAACGGAGGTATTTTTTATGCGAGAACTTAGAAACACAAAAATCATTGCTGTAGATCACGGCTACGGCAACATGAAAACAGCAAATACCGTCACACCAACCGGAATCAAAGCCTATGAAACAGAACCCATCTTCACCGGGAATATTCTGGAATATAACGGCATTTACTACCGGATTGGCGAAGGACACAAAGAATTTATCCCGGATAAAGCTATGGACGAAGAATATTATCTTCTGACTCTCATGGCGATTGCAAGGGAACTGAATGTCTTTTCTATCCGTGAAGCAGACGTTCACCTGGCTGCCGGGCTTCCTCTGACATGGATCAGAAACCAGAGAGAAGATTTCCGTTCTTATCTGCTCCAGAATCCAGAAGTCCATTACCGATTTAACAGCAAAGAGTATCATCTCCGTTTTGTGGGATGCAGCCTTTACCCACAGGGATATCCGGCTATCGTAAACCGACTTGGAGATTTCAAGGGGACAAATCTTCTTGCAGATATCGGAAACGGAACCATGAACATTCTGTATATCAATAATAAGAAAGCTCAGGAAAGTCGGTGCTGGACAGAAAAGTTCGGCGTAAACCAATGTATGATTGCCGCTAAAAACGCTGTTCTGGACAAATTCGGAGTAAAGATTGAGGAATCCACCGTAGAGCAGATTCTACGGTTTGGAACCGCTGACATTTCAGCGCCTTATCTGGATTGTATTACTGCTGTTGCCAGACAGTATGTCACAGATATTTTTGCCACACTCCGCAAATATGAATACAATCCTGACCTGATGCGCCTGTATGTAGTTGGCGGCGGTGGATGCCTGATCCGTAACTTCGGAACTTATGACAAATCACGAGTCACCATTATTGACGATATCTGTGCCACCGCTAAAGGCTACGAATCTCTGGCTTATATGAGCCTGAAAAGGAGGGGATAAGCCATGCAGAATAATATCCGCAACACAAACCTGCGATTTAATCTGGACAAAGACCAGCAGCGGAAAGCCTGGGAATATTTACAGACGATGGACAGGCAGGAATTTAAATCTTACAGTCAGGTAATCTCTCTTGCACTGGTAGATTATTTTGACCGCTACTACCGCACACAGGCTGATCCTTATCTGGAAACAAGGGAACGGGAAGAACTTTTTGTGAAACAGATTATAGAAGCAGTGGAAAACAGCCTAAAACAGTCATTGCCACTTTTTCTTTCCGGACTGACTACAGGCATGGTGCAAAGGGAGCCCCAAATCAGGGCATCCTTTCCAGCACCTGAAACTGCACAGCTGGATCGTGATGTAGACTGGGATTTTCTTGGAGAATAAGCCATTGTGATTGGAGGTGAACACATGACGGACTTTCTGACAGCAGACACAAACCTGCCATCTTATATGATGTTTCCCCGTTTTCTTCTGGACATGGAAATAAACGAAACTGCAAAAATGCTTTATATGATCCTACTCGACCGTGCAAGGCTTTCCCAGAGAAATGAGGGCTGGTCAGATACAAATGGTCATGTGTTCATTTACTTTACGATTGAAGCACTGGCAGAAGTTCTCCACAAAAGCCAGATGACGGTGAAAACTGCTCTGGCAGTACTGGAAAAACAAGAGCTTATCTTCCGAAAACGGCAGGGACCCGGACACCCTAATCGGATTTATGTAAAAATCCCGAAAGAAACCCTCAGCAATACAGACAGAATTCTTTCCTCAAGACAGACAGAAAACTGTCCTATTGACAGACAGAATTCTTTCCCTGATACAGACAGAAAACTGTCTGGTAATAAGAAAGAGATAAAAAAGAACAATTTAGCAATAAGAGGGAGTAAGAAGCCACTCTCACCCTATGGAAAATTTCAAAATGTTTTTCTGTCAGAAAAAGAGCTTGAAGATATCCGGCAGACAATCCCTGACTGGAAGGATTATATGGAACGCTTATCCGGTTATATGGCTTCTACCGGAAAGCAATATCAGAACCATGCAGCTACCATCATCAGCTGGGCAAGCCAGGATCATCCTGCTTCCCAGCAAAGAAATTACGAAAGTGAGGAATACGAAACATTATGACAAAATTTACAGAAAAAGCAACCGCTATAACACCAAACAGAGAGATTCAGCCTGATGAATATTTTAACGAAACAGACCACCTGATCTACTGTTCCAAATGCAATACGCCAAGACAATGCCGGCATGAATTACAGGGAAAAGTTCTTATTCCTTCCATCCGCTGTAAATGCCAGCAGGAAATCTTTGAGCAGGAGGAAGCCCAAAGAAAACTTCATGAAAAACAAATGGAAATAGAGCATCTTAAAACCAGTGGCTTACAGGACAAAGCACTCTACGACTACACGTTTGCCAGGGATAACGGCATCAATCCGGAAATAAAACTGGCACACAATTATGTAAGTAACTGGGAAGAGATGAAATCAAACGCTTCCGGACTTCTCATCTGGGGTGATGTCGGTACTGGAAAATCTTTTTTTGCAGGCTGCATTGCCAATGCCCTTCTGGAAAAAGGCATTCCTGTACTGATGACCAACTTCTCTCGGATTCTAAATACCCTTACCGGAATGCATTTTGAAGACAGAAACCAGTTCATCAACAGCTTAAACCGCTACAGTCTTCTGATTATTGATGATCTCGGAATTGAGCGGAACTCTGACTTTGCACTGGAACAGGTATTCAATGTGATTGACAGTCGTTACCGCAGTAAAAAGCCCCTGATCATAACGACCAATCTCACTTTATCAGAGCTGAATAACGCCGCTGATATCGCACACAAACGAATTTATGACCGTATTCTGGAGAGATGTATTCCTGTCCGTATCAATAACCGGAATATTCGTCAGGACAATGCAACAGCTAATTTAAAACAGGCGAAAAAAATCCTGTTGAACAATCATGCTCCGAACCAGAATTGACTCGAAAAAGTATAACACAATGATTACTTTTCACTGACAGTGGTACTACTTTCTTTCCTCATTTATTACCGGAAATATGTCACTGTCAGCTATCTAAAACCATAGTACCAAACCAAAAGATTTTAAAACCAAAACTGCCCGGATACGGGCATAAAAAGGAGGTGCCAGATATGGCAGATAAAAAAATCATGACACCGGAAGAAAAAGTACTTTTACAGGCAAGACACCGCCAGGAAGAAGCCGAAGCAAGAAATCGCAAAAAAGAACGTGATGCCAGAACACACAGGTTAGTCCAGGAAGGAGCAATTCTGGAAAGTATTGTTCCCCATATTAATGAAATGGATTTAGATTCCCTGAAACGGGAGCTGATGATCCGGCTACGGGGAATGTAAATGCACAAGTTCTACTCCCGAAGGGCGCACTTACTCACCACCTGATAAATCAGGCAGTGGTATCCCCTTCGGGGCTCGTGCGCTCTGCCGAGGGCTTTATCCGCTGTTGCAGGCAACATCGAAAGGAGGTGCTAGATATGGCAATTTATCATATGCAAGCCAAAGTCGTCAGCCGTGGTTCTGGTCGGTCTGCTGTTGCTGCTTCTGCTTATATGAGTTGTAGCCGGATGTACAATGATTATGATGGTATCCAGCATGACTATACCAGAAAGCATGGGCTAATCTATCAGGAAGTGATGCTTCCTCCAATTGCTCCATCCAAATGGATTGACCGGGAACAACTCTGGAACGCTGTGGAAGAAACCGAAAAGACCAAAGACAGCCGACTGGCAAGAGAATTTGTTGTCGCACTCCCTGTTGAGTTGGATAAAGACAGCAATATTTCTCTTCTTCAGGATTTTATTAAAAAGAATTTTGTAGATATGGGGATGTGTGCTGATTTTGCCATTCACGATACAGATGGTCACAATCCCCATGCACACATTCTTCTTACTGTCCGACCACTAAATGAAAATGGAACATGGCAGTATAAAACAGAAAAAGAATATCTCTGTATCAAAGATGGAGAAGAAAAAGGATTTACTGCTTCTGAATTTAAAACTGCTCAGAAACAGGGATGGGAAAAGCAATATCGCTATAAAGTTGGGAAAAAGAAAGAATATCTGACTTCCTCTGCCGCACAGGAAAAAGGATATGAACGGATTGATAAACACCCCAAGAGCAGCCGATATGGCAGACAGAATCCTATTTCCGAACAATGGAACAGTGATGAACAACTTTGCATCTGGCGGGCAAACTGGGCAGATGCCGTAAATGAAATGCTTGCACGTAATCAGATAAATGCTACCATTGATCACCGTAGCTTTGCAGATCAGGGAATCACCGAACAGCCAACCATCCATGAAGGCTACATTGCCCAGAATATGGAAAAGAAAGGCATGATAGCAGACCGCTGTGAAATCAACCGTCAGATTCGTGCGGATAACAAAATGCTCCGAGAATTAAAAGCAAAAGTAGCAAAACTGGCTGAAGCTGTAGAAAAGTCTATTCCAATAATTGCAGAAACATTGGAAGCAATCCGAAATCACATGATTTTTACACAATATCATTTGCTCCACAATGAGATGCAAAAAAAAGTGATCCATGACTGGATGAATCATTTTAATCCAATACTGAATAAATACAACACCGTTAAAAAGAAACTCAAAGCTAAAGTTACAGAGCGGAAAGAACTGAATGTGAAAAAAGAGAAAACCAGTATTTTGAATCCCATCCAGCATATAAAATTGAATCAGCAGCTTACCACTATTACCGAAGAAATCGAAGAACTGAAATCAAGGAAAGAGCAGCTAATCTTCCAGGCAGAATGCTCTACCGATAAAGATATGACGAATCTATCCAAGAAATACGACCAGATGAATAACAATCTTGATATCCTAGATTCTCAGGACATCTCGCTCAAAAAACAGCTTGAAAAAGATGCCGCCGCTTTCCGGGAAGAAAAATTTCGTCCTGAACCTGAACAGTATACAGAATTGCTGGACACCAGAATCCAGATACGTCCTGATTTTCGGGATAAGCTGATCGAACAGCTCAAAGGTACTTTCGGTAAATATTATGACTATCACCGCCGTGATATTGCAGCCGATGAGGTGGATTATCTCAATGTGGAGGATCCTGATGTTTTCTCCCATCGTGCATGGGAACTTGAATATCAGAGGAAACAGGAGATGCGACGAAATCAGCCTGTTCGATCTAAGAAAAGGTCACATGATATGGAATTATAATTTGTTTCTTCTTTGACCTCTTATAAACACAAGAGCTGAACAAATAGGAGTTTTCGTCCTATCTGTTCAGCTCTTTGTTTACTTATTATAGTTTATCCTCTCGGCGGAAACGGATCATTTCCATATGAATCTCTTTCTCTAATTCTCCCATTTTTTCCATGAATAAACAGTTCAGATTCTTGGTTCCTAGCTATTTCTCGTGCTCTCTGTATAGCTTTAGCCTGTGTATCAGTTCTAACTGTTGCTCTTGTATTGTTCTCACCCTTAACTTGCCAGCCACCTTCTTTATGTGGCGTTACATGTTGATTTTTTCCCATTTATGCTACCTCCAACAAATCACGTATTTCTTGTTGCCAATTATTATTATGAATTATTCGTACATCTTGCAAATTCTCTTTTAAAATTTCGGCTTTAGTAAGTTTTGAAAGTTCTTCCCAATTTTTTCCAAAAACATATGTGGCATTGTTCGGATAAACGCTTTCCAAAACATATATGTTCCTATGCATGAATCCAAAAATCACATACCCATGAAATCCAGATTTCCCATATGCTCTAAAATCAGGCTGAAAAGAATTTATAAACTCACATTTATCAATTAGCAATTTTTTCGCAGTCTTACTACTTTTAGCAGATACTTTTTGTAAATCATCTTGCATCCTTTTCCACGGATAATCTCCACTTGGTAACACTTCCCAATTCAGCTTTATAGTTCGGGTAGGCATCACATTTTCAAAATTCTCAGTTAATATTTCACACTCTTCAAAATTAGTAAGAAAAATATTAATCGTATTTATCAGCAACTTTTCATTATCATGACAATATGAAATGAAATCCGTCATTACCATCAACTGGCCTTGTTCATCATATTTCAAGAACAATTCCACACTGTATGGCTCGAATTTTATTCTTGCATATCTCTCACGAGGAATGGTAACAAAATCCGTCACCTCTCTTGTCTCTCCACGGCCTGCCCACTCATGTCGCGTCCACCATAAAGTTTGTGTATACTGTTCTTTCGGTTTTGTTTTATCCTTAATATAAAAAGGCTCTGCATTTCTCTTCAGCGTCGGATTTAACATGGATGGTAAAACTCTCTCGCCTTCAATTAAATCCTCCGAAAATCCCAGTTTCACTAATATCCCTTTAGATCTCGCTGCATCACGTAGTACCATCATCAGATTCTTTCCCTCTTCAACATGGTTCAAACATGATAAACTATTAATTCTTTTCTTTTTAATAATCAAATTATTTCCTCCATTTTATATAAAAAATATATCTATATGAAAAGGAGAAATGACCAAAGTACTTATAAATTTAATGGCGCAATAGCTACCATATTACTACAATTCCGTCATATATTTTATCTCTCCTGTATTAAATTTTTATTGAAAGTTTGTAGTAACCATGGTATTATTGGTTTGGATTATTTTATATTGCGCCATGGTCATTTCGTCCATGGTTACTACATTTGGTAGATATCTACCACCTGAACCAAAGTTGGCGCTTTGGTTCTTTTTTTATTACAAATTCTGAGTATTGGGAATCGCTCCAAATACTCCTTGTAAGTATTTCGCAGCAATATTATCATTGCTTCTCACATTTGGATAATCGCTTAATCTGCACATGCTTGTTTCTCCATACTGGTTCTTATCTGTAAACCATACCTGATCTCTCCGTACTCCATCGAGTAGCAATGTGTCATGTGTTGTACATATTAACTGTGCATGATGCGGATTAGATTCATTAGAATTAAACAAACCAGCTAAAAGCTTTACTAAATTAGGATGTAAACCATTCTCTATTTCATCAATAAATAACGTACTTCCAGCATCTAATGCCTCAAAAATAGCAGGTAAAACTCTCAGCATTCGAATAGTTCCATTTGATTCATACTTCAAAAATGGAAGTTCTATCTCCCCAACTTGTTTATGATCTTTGTAAGTAGCATGAAGTGATTGAACACTTACATGTATGTTTTTGATGACCAGCTCTTTGTTCTCTAAATCGTCTTCACTCAATACATGTTTATCCATTTTTGATTCCAAATCAACCTTTAAATTTGTCAATGTGGGATCAGCTATTTTTAAATACTTGAGATATCTTTCTATTGCTTCCTCATTAGTATTTTCTTCATCAAAATCCGGTGCATTTCCAACCGAAGCCATATTTATCACACGATAATTCATTATTTCATTCAGAATCATACTTGCTAAAGGATTGTTTAACATAGCCGCCATTGCCAAGCATAATGCGTCTTCTCTAACAACAGATACCATATTCTTGAAACTAGACAATCCGGAGCGAAGTACTATGTCTTCATATTTTGGAGAAGTCCTCTTAATAAGTACTTCTGTCCGTTTCTTCTTTTTGGTCAAAAGCTCTTTTTGAATTTTTCCATCCTGAATTGCAAATGAATAAGTGTATAAAATTTCCTCGATAATCACCTGAATCTCAAAATACGTCTCTTTACTTTTACAATCAATATCAAACTTAAAAGTTTCGATTGGTGCTGCTAGTTCTTTCTTAATTGCAGGAACTTCTAATAGCTTATTATTATTAGCTCCCAACACAGTAGACATTATTATCATCTTCTGCATTTTCGTAAGTGCTGCCAAATAATTTGTTTTTCCAGAACCATTTGCTCCATAAATGTATGAAATTTTATTATAGTTCTGTCCAGAGACTTCAAATGTATTTTCCTCTAAGAACTCTTTTTTCAAATTCTCCGCAAGGGTTGTGATTCCAGTTATCTCCTTGAATGGACCTGTATTTCCTACTGAAAATGAAACAAACATAATTACACCATACCTTTCTACATCTTGGATTATACCTTCCCCCATCCAATCTGTCAATAGTTATTTTATATTTTCGTATTTTTTTACGATTTTCAACTTTACCATAGCTTATTTCAATAAAAATCAAATAAAATATATGTATTTAACGCGAATTATGTCATTAACACCTGTCACCAGTTTTAGCTACCAAGAAATAACAAAGGGACTGTCCAACAGTCCCTCAGCTATTATTTATAAATTATTTCATGACGCACAATCTCTTCTGCAGCATTCCGGATATTATTTACCGCCCTGACCCATTTCATCTGATCACGAGCTTTCAATTCTTCCGTAATGCCCTGCCTCTCCATCATCTGACGTACCAGAATAACCATCCGCTCCTGCGCTTCATCGTCGACAAAATTCAGATGTTCTGTCAATCTGTCTTCCAACATATACAGTGAATACATTGCCGGACGATGCTCTTTCAGATACGTTTTCCGCATCATTCCATATTTCCCATAATGCGGTTTTTCATCTGTACTAACAAGATTCGGATAGTAAATTCCGTCTGCACCAAGTGTGTAGGTTCCACCCATTTTTTCAAATGTGCTTTTCATGTGCTATTCCTCCTTGAAATCATCGATGTCCTTAGATCATCGCAAAATATTTCAGGGCAGCCTTGATAGCTTCTTCCTTCTCTTTCGGGCATTGTGGAACTCTTGCATTTTCTGATTTTGGAAGATTATAGTTTTCTCCCACTTCAATTCCACATTTGCGTTTTACCTGAGAAATATATAAACTTGAAACCTTCAAGCCAAATTCTTTCAGCACATAATCTTTGATTTCCTGATAGGTTGCTTTCAACTCGGCACTGGTAGCATCCAGCTCGTCCAGGTCTAAGTCGATCTCTATCGTGTCATCCGGCTTCTGTTGGGACAAAAGAACAACTGTCTCAACATGCCCCGTCCAAGGAAAAAGATCAAACGGCCATCCCCCCACCGCGCAATACCCACACTTTGTCAAATACCCAAGATCTCTTGCCTGCGTTTCCGGATTACAGGATATGTACACGATTTTCTCTGGCGATAATTTGACGACAGAAGCCAGAAACGCTTCATCACTGCCCGAGCGAGGTGGGTCCATAATCACAACATCGGCCTTCTCTCCCGCTTCAGCCATCTGCACCATAAACATTCCTGCATCATTCTGGTAAAATCGAATATTCGTTGCTCCATTTGCTTTTGCATTACGGATCGCATCGCGAACTGCATCGCGATTCAATTCCACACCAATCACTTGTCCGGCCTGTTTTGCTGCTATCAGACCGATCGTGCCAATCCCGCAGTATGCATCAATCACACGCTCTTTTCCGGTCAGATTAGCCAGCTCCATAGCCTTCGCATAAAGCTTTTCTGTCTGAATGGAATTAATCTGATAAAAAGATTTTGCCGAAATTCGGAAACGGCATCCGCAAAGGATATCCTCAATATATCCTTTCCCATAGAGAACCGTCTCTTTCTCTCCCAAAACCATACTTGTTTTTTTGTCATTGACATTAAGTACAACTGTTGTAATCTCCGGATGTAACGCAAGAAGAGCTTTCACAAAATTGTTCTTGGATGGCAAAATGGGCGAGCCCAGCACAAGTACCACCATGATCTGTCGCGTCTGATGCGCAGTACGAACCAGAGCATGACGAAAAATACCATAACCGGTATCCTCATTGTAGATTTTAATTTTGAAAGATTTTAATAAAACCCGGATGCTTCCGATAATTTCATCTGCCTTTTCATGCTCAAGTAAACATGTTTCTACCGGTACCACATCATGCGTTCCTTCTTCGTAAGTTCCGGAAATGACAGAACCGTCGCGGCGATGTGCAAAAACTGCATGCACTTTGTTCCGATAATGAAACGGATGCTCCATCCCCTCAATTTTATGTACCGGACAATAAGAAGACAAAAGTTTTTCTACCTGTCTCTGTTTCAGAGACAGCTGCTTTTCATATGAAATATCCAGATACTGACATCCGCCGCAACGCGCTGCCACCGGACACTTCCCGGCTCCCGCACTCGGTGTTTTCTCTCGTGCTTTTTTCTTTCTCACCTTTCCTCCGGTCTTTTCCTTTTCTTCTGGCTTTCGCGTCTTCGCCTCGGTTCCTATCTTCTTTTCTGCTATCCTTTTCCCGTTTTTTTGTTTCTGCTTCTGTTTCCTTTTTCCAGTCACTTCTGTCATAGCTTCTCCCTTTCCCTGTTTCTTCCTTAGCTCTCTTGTTTTCTATTCTACCTATTTCAACAGATTTCCGCCTTTTTTCTACGCCTATCGCTTTGCTACTCCCTGACAATCAAACGCCGGAATAAAACTTTCCTCTGCCGTGTCTCCCTCCTGGTAAAACCCCTGCGTAATGCCAATTTCCCCGGCAAAGTCCAACAGACGTTCATACTCTCTTTTTGTAACCCTGCGGTATAAAAGCGGATCATTTTCAACGCCAGCCCCTGGTGTGTACTGATTCATCATACTGATATAAATCTGTTTCCTGTACATTGTATACAAATATTCAACAACACTTTTCGCCTCCCGCACATGGCCCGGAAGCAGCAAATGGCGTACCACAACGCCCTTCGTCATCCTGCCACGCTCATCAAACCGCGGCTCTGGCTGCTGCCGCACCATTTCCTGAATCCCAGCCTTCGCAATTTCCGGATAATCGCTGGCACCGGAATACTGTTCGGCCAGCTTTGAACTTATATATTTAAAGTCCGGCAGATAAATATCCACCAGACCTTCCAGCATACGTAAAGTCTCCACTTTTTCATAACCACTGCTGTTATAGACAATCGGAATGCCAAGCCCCGAGTCTTTTGCCATTGTAAGCGCCTGCACAACCTGCGGCACATAATGTCCTGCGGTCACAAGATTAATGTTATTTGCCTTTTGCGCCTGCAACTCCAGAAAAATCTCGGCAAGGCGTGTAACCGAAATATCCAGCCCACTCTTCCCACCGGAAATTTCACGATTCTGACAATAAATACATCCAAGAGAACATCCTGAAAAAAATACGGCGCCGGAACCCTCTGTACCTGAAATACAAGGCTCCTCCCACATATGCAACGCCGCCCTGGCTACACGAACCACCGCCCCGACATGGCAACGCCCCACTTTTCCTGCTGCGCGGTCTGCCCTGCATTCCCGCGGGCATAAAGTACATTCCTTAAAAATTTCTTCCGCTCTTGTCTGCATACCCTCTATTCCCAACGCTTCCTGCTCCTTCTGTTTCGATACAGTTACTTATCTCGATTTTCTCTTAACAGTCTCTTGCTTTTATGTTTCTTCTTAAGCTGCTTTTCCTTGTGTTTCTATATACAATACCCTTTGCCCCCTGCCAATACTATTTCGTTTTTCCAGTTGGAATCGCAAGGATAAAAATCGTCGCTAAAATCATCAAAAAACCCAGCAGATCAACCGCAGTAAAACGCACCTTCATCCATACCGCAGAAAGCAGCGTCGCTGCCACCGGCTCCACGCAGGCAAACAGAGAGGCCTTCACCGAACCAATCAGCTTTACGCTGTGCATGTACATCGAAAACCCTGCCATTGTACCAAATACAATAATATAAAACAGCACTGCCAGCATCTGACTGTCCAGAACAGGCATGTGCTTCCACGGCTGAAACACTGCGCACAGCGCAATCCCTCCAATCAGCATTCCCCACGCAAGAATCAGCGGTGCGTGAAACTGTTTCAAGAGGCGTTCTGGCTGAACGGTATAAATAACAACGGAAACAGCTGACAGCAATCCCATAATCAGCGCCTTCTGAGACAGTACAAGCGTACTAGGATTTCCATGTGTCGCAATCAGAAAAATACCGCCAAGCGCCAGCAGCACAGAAACCACCTCCTTGGCTTCCGGCCGTCTGCGCGCCGAAATACAGACATAAACGACAATGAGCGCCGGTCCGAGATACTCGATTACAGTTGCCGTCCCGGCATTGGACCATTCAATCGTCTGAAAATACGAAAACTGGCAAAACATCAGGCCCGCAAACCCGTAGATCACAACATCCCGCGCATTTCGTCTGTCCTTCCAGACTTCCACTGCCTGCTTTCTGTCCCGAATCAGGAAATAACAAAGCAGAAAAAAACCGGCAAAAAGCAGCCGGACCGGAACCAACCAACCGGCTGTAACCTCTTTATTCTGAAATAAAAACTGACCGCATACTCCGGAAACACCCCAGAGTATGCCGCCAACAATGGCAAAAAACATGCCCGTCAAATTTGTCATTCTCACTTTTCTCTTTCCGTCCTCTTCCTTCCATCTTTTATCATCTTTTTACGTGTTCTCTTCCTTTTTCGGCTTCTTCGGAATCTGTGCCAGAATAATTGCCACAAACATCAAAACACATCCCGCCAACTCGCGAAGACTGAGCTTCTGATTCAGCAAAAGCCATCCAGAAAGCACTGAAACTACTGATTCCAGACTCAAAATAAGAGAGGCAACGGTCGGGTCCATTCCCTTTTGTCCCACAATCTGCAACGTATACGCTACACCACAGGACATAACGCCCGCATACAAAAGCGGCATCCAAGCCGTCAGAACTGCATGGAACTCAAACTGTTCCGTAAACACCATCGCAATTCCCGAAAGCAGGCCGCACACAAAAAACTGAATACACGACATCCGCACACCGTCTACTTTGGGTGAGAAGTAATCAATAATCAGAATATGTACTGAAAAACAAAGTGCACAGAGAAATACCAAAAAGTCGCCGGTCCCCACTGAAAAGCCTTCCGTGATACACAGAAGATACAGCCCGGCCACCGCCAGAAGCACACTGAGCCAAATTTTGTACCCTGTTGTCTTTTTTGTAAAAACTCCGATCACCGGAACAATAACAATATACAATGCGGTGATAAACCCTGCCTTACCCACTGTTGTATACTGAATACCAAACTGCTGTAAATTGCTGGCTATAAATAAGGCCACACCGCAGCAGATTCCGCCGGCAAATAATTCTTTTTGATGCCAGGTATATATTTTTTCACTGCCTGCTCCATCCAGCCCCCGAAACCTGTCAAGCAAAAAAACACACGGAATCAGCACTGCTCCGCCAATCACACTTCGCACAAAGTTAAACGTAAACGGCCCCACATAGTCCATTCCGACACTTTGGGCAACAAAAGCCGTCCCCCATATAATTGCTGTCAAAAACAACAGAAGGGGACTCTTCACAGACGACGTCCTTTTCATAACATTCTCCTCTTTATCATTCGTAATCAAATCCAGGCTTCCGGCGTAATTTCTCTTCCGTCCAGCGACGCATACGTCAGTGTATCTCCGTCATACATCAGCTTCAGAGAAAAAAACGGAGCATCCTGTGCCATGAGCTTCAGAAAAATTTTGTCACCTTCCCACAGATTCAGATTCATAAGCTCTGACTTCGGCACCCACTCCAGCGTTCCTTCCGTACAGGAAATCATCTCGCCTGTAAACCCGTCTGCCGTGTACAGACACATATATTCCGGCGGCCATCCGTTCGCAATAAAAGTCACAATACCCCGAAATTTCCACGCAGTAAGCGTCAGCCCGGTCTCTTCCTTTGCCTCACGCAAAAGACACTCCTCCGGACTTTCTCCGTCCTCAAAATGTCCACCGATTCCGATCCATTTATCTTTATTTACATCATTCTTTTTGCTGATCCGATGCAACATCAGATACTGCTCGTCCTTTTCTACATAACAAAGTGTTGTAAGCGGTGATTTCATGATTTACGCCCTCATTTTCTATCGTATTTTCCTATTTCATATTTCTGGCAATCCGCAATTCCCTGCTTCTTTCCAGAAGATATTCGCGTTTATTGCGCTCTGGATACTCCAGCACTTCCAGCAGCAACAGATTGAGAAGCTTCCCAACCTCCGGCCCTGGCTTCATGCCGTCTGCAAGCAGATCTTTCCCACCAAGCTCCATCTCCCTTAAAGAAAGGCAGTCTCCGTGCAGGCGGATATCGGTCCAGATATGTTCCACCTCTTTCAGATAAATCAGCTTTTGTTCTACAACATCCGGATGATGTGCCATAATATCCGCCCGCTTCACAAGCAGAAACAAATCAAACAACTCCGGTCCTATCCGGTAGGCACACAACCGCACATCCTTGCCGGTCAGCTGCGGGTACCACGAATGGTTGCGCACCAGATTGCACACCTTACGCATCGTATCATTATCAAATTTGAGGTTTCTCATGATTCGTTCTGCAATCTTTTCGCTACAGACAGCATGTCCCTTGAAATGATCCTTGTCATTTTCATCTGTCACACAAACCTCCGGCTTGCCCATATCATGAAACAGCATCGTAAGGCGCAGCACCTTATCCGCCGGGATATTTTCCAGCGCCACAAGTGTGTGTACCCCCGTCGTATAAATATGATGCGAATTATTCTGTCGCTGTACCATAATCCGGTCAAATTCCGGCATCATCACAGAGGTGATTCCGCATTCATACGCCAGCCGGAACCAATGAGGGTTCGGTGATGTCAGCAGCTTTACCAGTTCCACCTGAATCCGCTCCGCACTGATCTGATCAAGTGCATCCGCCATCTCACGAATTGCCTCCCGCACGTCATCCTCCAGTGAAAATCCAAGCTGCGCCGCAAAACGAACCGCGCGCATCATGCGTAAAGCATCCTCGGAAAAACGCTCCCGTGCGTTTCCCACACAGCGGATTTTTCTGTTTTTCAGATCTTCCATGCCCCCAAATTTGTCCACCAGACCTGTCTCATGAGAATATGCCATAGCGTTGATGGTAAAATCGCGCCGCTTCAAATCTTCCTCCAGATTCGGCGTAAAAATGACCTCCTTGGGATGACGACAGTCCTCGTACGCCCCGTCAATACGATACGTGGTCACCTCGAAAGCCTCTTTCCCCAAAAGCACTGTAACCGTTCCATGTGCAATCCCTGTATCAATCGTCCGTGCAAACAGAGCCTTTACCTGAACGGGAGAAGCCGAAGTTGTCACATCCCAGTCCTCAGGATTGCGTCCGAGAATCGAATCACGGACACAGCCCCCTACCACGTAGGCTTCAAATCCGTTCTGATGCAGCGTCTGCAAAATCTGCTCTGCCTTTTCGGGAATCTCAATATATGCCATTTTGCCCTTTCCCTTCAGTTTTTTCTTCATCATAGCACAGCAGACTTTCTCTGAAAAGCAAAAAGTGAAAAAACTGTGTTTTCCAGAAAAACTATTTACAATTCCCCGCCAAAAATGTTATATTTCTATTAAAAATATATTTCAAAATATCAGAAAGGAATCCCAAAATGTCTAAAAAATATTTACTTTTTCTTTCAGGAATTATAGCCGCCGTAACACTCTCAGGCTGCGACCAAAAAGAACAGCCAAAGGAACCTGTTTCTACTGAATCCTCTGTTTCCGGCGAGAATGCCGCTACTGAGGATATGACCGAGACACCCGCTACGGCTGAAGCCCTTGCATCCATTACACCATCTGATTATCTTGTTAAAAATTCTTCCGAATACGTGACCCTGGGCAACCTTGAAAATCTGGAAGTGACACAGTATGTTTTTGAAGTTACCGACGATATGATTCAGGAAAGAATTGAGAGTGATCTTACCGAAGTCGGCGAAGAAGTTGAGGTGGACCGTGCTGCAGCCGAGGGGGACGTGGTTTATGCCGATGTCACCTCCACTGTTCACGGTGAACCAGACACCACCGCTACCGAGAGCACCTATATCACGCTTGGTTATGCGGAATACAGCGAAGATTTTGACAAGCAGATCACCGGCGCCAAAGCAAACGACCTCCTCACATTCACCTGCTCTTTTGACAATGATGCTATCATGGACGAATGGGCCAACAAAGCGGTGGACTTCGAAGTAAAAATCACCAGTGTCTGTGAAATGCAGACGCCCGAATACAACGATGCTTATGTAAAAGAATTCACGGATTATTCAACTACAAAAGAATACGAAGAAGCAATACGTGAACTGCTCACAGAAGAATACGAAGAAAATGGCTACAGTGATACCGTTGAGGCTCTGTTCCAGGCAGCAATTGATGCCTCCACATTCTCCGGTTATCCGGATGAACTCTATGACACCTGCAAAGAAGAAGTTCTCTCTCTTTATGGCGGCTTTCTCGGAACTACGGACGAGCAGGAGATCTACGAAGCATTTGATCTTTCCCCGGACGATGTGGAAACAGAAGTACTCTCCATGGTTAACCGCCGCCTGATTGTCAGCTCAGTTTGCGCCGACCAAAACCTTGAAATTACACAGGAAGAGTACAATTCCTTTGTAATGGAAAACGCGGAAGCTTTCGGCTACGAAAGTGCTGTACAGTTTGAGGAAGAAAATACACGCTCCTCCCTTGTATGGTCTCTGTATGAAAATGCAGTTGCAACTCTGTTATATGATTCTGCTAAAATTACTCCAGTACCGTACGAAGAAGAAGAGATTGATGCAGATGAAACCTTTGAGGATACTGAAACAGAAACCACAGACAACACTGATGAATTTGACGCCCCGAACGCAGACTGAACTTGAAACAGCAGCATCAGCCTATGCACTATTATGACTGATGCTGAGCAAAAATCATAGATAAGAACTGCGTAAATTAACTGAATTTTCTTCCATTTTACTTGACACTATTTCTCATTGTGCTATAATAAGAATGCAACAGATTGCCTGGTTAAAATATTTCACTAACTGTCCTAGATTATGAAATATACCTTCGTAGTCTACGATAGTTAGTGGAACTTTTTAAGGGTACATGTGGAATTCAATTAGGAGGTACCGAACATGAATAAGGGTACGGTAAAATGGTTTAATGCAGAAAAGGGGTATGGTTTCATTACCGGAGAAAATGGTTCAGACGTATTTGTTCACTTTTCTGCAATTCAGGGTGACGGATTCAAGACACTCGAAGAAGGACAGGCTGTTTCTTATGATTTGACAGAAGGCGCTCGCGGAATGCAGGCAGCTAATGTAGTGAAGCTTTAAGAATATGAATGTCTGAAGCGGAGCATCCCAGAGGTGCTCCGCTTTTTATATAAAGTTTAGTTCTTCTTTGTAATGTCTGTAAGATCACACACGACTCCTCGTTCTTTCCAAAACTCTCTGCACTTTTTCTCCTGTTTTCCAATCGCGGCAGACACGGCAGATATCCGAAATGCACACCCCTTCGCGGCAAAGTTTCAGCACTATATGTTTCACACATTCATAGAGATAAAACACCTTCCCGGCATAATCCACATCATCGTACACCTTCCAGTATCCGGACAATTTAAAATTTTTTCCTTGATTTTCAATAAATCCCTGCACGTCTTTGAGCGGATATCCAAACAGAATCCCCATTTCATGAGGAAATTCTTGTTTATTCTTCTTATATTCTGCAAAACGCCAGGCCAGGCGCCGTAAAACTTCTTTTACATTGTTGGAAACATATCCGCATTTTCTTAAATATTCATTGACTTCCTTTTCTCTGAGAAGCTTCTGAAGCTTTTCCTCCTCAAACAAGAGCAGGTAATCCTTTTTTCCTGAAGCATACAGGCAACAGCTCCGGATTCCCGTGCCACGCAGTATACAGCTTAATTCCTTCTGATTTCCCGGCTCCACAATCAGAAGATTTGACGGTTTAATCCCCGCCAATATCGGTGCGCACTGCTGTCCGAGCAGATAACCGATTTCCTCCGATCTCATACACGTTCACCTCCGTGCGTTCATTCCTGATTCTGTTCTTATTGTCCGCATACATCTTTCTTTTATGCTGGAAGGAACTGCTATGCGCAATGTTCGCTGAGCAGTTCCTGCAACGCTGCCACACTGCTGCCATGACATCGCAACACCGGAACTTTATTACGTTTTGCCTCCTGTAACATACTCCGAACCATTTTATGAGATACGGTATTTACAAAAAGTATAAAAAAATCCGGACTACCCAGTTTTTTGCGGATCGCTCCGCTTTCCTTTACAAAAATCTTTACCCTGCATCCGTAATTTTTGCAAATTCCTTCATACTGACATACCATTCCTTCATTTCCTCCGACAATGACAACGCTCATAAAATCCTCCTCGCTATTAGTTAGTTTTAACTAACTTTAATGTAAAAAAAATGACAGTATTCTGCCGCAGTTTTGTTTTCCTCCATCCATATGTAAGGAACAGAAATTTCAGTTAGCTTACACTAACTAAATATAACATGAGAAACCAATACTGTCAAGCACTATACTGCCATTTGAAGATCTGTCAAATCAGCGAGATCAAACTTAGCTGCAAAAATTTCCTACTTTGTACCCGGAAAAAATCTGCGGAATATTTTCTTTATTTTCCCTTCTTCTTTTTCCCTCGAAGCTGCCGCTTCCTGCATAGCCTGAAGATACTGTAAATACAAAAGCTCCATCTCATCCCGCAACTGTTCTATGAGCTGCTCTTCCAGCTTTTTATTTTGTTCCCCGACAACTTCTTCCATCATCTGTTTCAGAAGCTGAATCGCCTTTTCCATATCATCCTGTGGTTCTTCGGTCGAAATAATTTCATATATCAGCTCTCTTCGTTCTTCGTCGCTTGCGTTTTCCCAGTTTTTCCCTTCTGTATGATCTGTCGCATTCTTCTCCTCGTTTTTATGATGTCCTGTCGGAGTAGAAGCACTGTATTTTTCCCGCTCTATAGCCGATCGCGTATTTTTTATCTCAATGCGCTCTGTCTCAACAACGTCTGCTTCTTTTTTCTCAAATCTACGATTCTCTGCCACATTTCTCATCTGTGCAGGTTCCGGATTTGCGCCGTGTTCTGCTTCCCGGTACGCAACCGTATGAAGCGCACTTTCCATTTCCGGCGTTTCTTCCAGCAACAGCCGAATCGCTTTTAGCTGAATGCCTTTTTGTTTCCAGTCCTTCACCTGTCGAAATGTCTCAATATTTTTTTCACTGTAAGTGCGATGTCCAAGGCTTGTCCGCTGAATTGGAATGTTCAGCTCCTCCTCCCAATAACGCAAAACGTGCGACTCCACACCTATGAGCCGCACTGCTTCTGAAACGGAATACAATTTTTCATCCATAATAATTTCTCCCTTATCTGTATCTAAGCCTTTTCCGCCGCTTAGAGCGCGTCTGAACTATTATTTTCAAACACGCTGCGCCTGCCGCGAACTTTTCCTGGTAACCCCGGAATCTCCTTGAGCGTATCGCAGCAACGCTTCCGCATAGTGCTCTTCTACAAATATATGAAGAATTCTCTTAAAATAGAACCTGTTTTTTATTTATTTTTTCATATTTGCAAATTTTGTGAAACGCGGCAGCCACGCCAGCTCGATCGTACCAATGGCGCCATTTCTCTGCTTGGCAATAATGACTTCTGCCACATCCTTTTTTTCTGAATCATGGTTATAATAATCATCACGATATAAAAACATCACCACATCCGCGTCCTGCTCAATCGCCCCTGATTCACGCAAATCCGAAAGCATCGGTCGATGATCCGGTCTCTGCTCCACCGCACGCGAAAGCTGAGAAAGCGCCACCACCGGCACCTGAAGCTCCCTCGCAATTTCTTTCAGAGAACGGGAAATATCTGAAATTTCCTGCTGTCTCGACTCAGATCGCTTACTGCCCTGCATAAGCTGCAAGTAGTCAATCATAATAATCCCCAGGTTGTGTTCCAGCTTAAATTTCCGGCATTTGCTCCGAAGCTCCGAGACAGAAATACCCGGGGTATCATCAATAATCATATTTGAACGCCCAATTACGCCAGCCGCCTCAATCAGGTTCGCCCAATCGCCGTCGCTTAAATTTCCGGTACGCAAAAGCTGAGAATCCACTCGCGATTCCATCGCAAACAGACGGTTTACAAGCTGCTCCTTAGACATCTCGAGACTAAAAATCGCCACAGTCTCATTGTTCCGAAACGCCATATATTCTGCAATATTCAAAACGAACGCCGTCTTTCCCATAGAAGGACGCGCAGCGATCAAAATCAAATCCGAGGGCTGAAAACCGGAAGTCTTGTAATCCAGATCTATAAAACCGGTCGCAATCCCGGTCACACTTCCTTTCGAACGGCTCGCCAGCTCGATTTTATCGAGTGCATTCAGAACAACTTCCTTGATCGGAACAAACTCATCGTTGGAACGGCGCTGTAATACCTGGAAAATTTTCTTCTCTGTATCCTCCATGATATCTTCCACGCGGTCCTTGCCTGCATAGCACGATGCCGCGATATCCTCATTCACCTTAATCAGCCTGCGCAGCAAAGCCTTTTCCGCAACAATTTCCGCGTGATGCTTTACATTTGCAGAAGTCTGCACCGCTATCACAATATCCCTGACAAATTCCAGGCTGCTGATCTCCGCCGGCACATCCTTTTCTTTTAAACGGTTCTGTAATGTAATCAGATCAATTGGCTTCCCTTCACTGTAAAGCTCTGTCATCGCTTCAAAAAGAATGCCATACTGTTTCTGATAAAAATCATCTGCATTCAGTATTTCCGAAGCCACTGTAACGGCATCCCGGTCCATAATCATGGCACCAATCACCCACTGCTCCGCCTCAACACTGTGCGGCATCACCCGCTTGAGTAACCCTTCTTCCACCGTATTTCCCCTTTCGTTACAGGTACCTGGCAACCGCCTTCTGATCGCGAAGATTACAGCTCTTTCACGTGTACTTTCACCTCTGCAGTCACCTTCGCATGCAGCTTCACACCCACGTTTGTCACGCCAAGCTGTTTGATCGGCGTATCCAACAGAACTTTCTTTTTATCCACGTCATATCCAAGCTGTTTTTTGATCTCCTCCGCGATCTCTTTTGAGGACACAGAACCAAACACCCGGCCGCCTTCGCCTGTCTTGACTGCTATCTGAATGGATTTACCCTCCATCTCTTTTCCAAGTGCCTGAGCAGCCTCGAGCGTTTCGCGCGCAACTTTCTCCGCATTGGCCTTCTGAAGTTTCAGATCATTCATATTCTGTCCCGTCGCTTCCTTGCCAATTCCTTTTTTCAGCAGCATATTGCGGGCATAGCCCTCACTCACTTCAACAATCTCTCCTTTTTTTCCAAGCGCCTTTACATCCTGTAATAAAATAACTTTCATAACTAAATAGCTCCTTCCTTCGTCATCTGTGTCAATACTTCCTTCAGACGGACGCGCGCTTCCTCCGCGTCTATACCTTCCAGCTGTGCTCCGGCAATATCCATATGACCGCCTCCGCCCATCCGTTCCATAATAATCTGTACGTTCACCTCATCCATGGCACGCGCACTGATATAAACCTTGTTCATATACTCTGTCAAAACAAAGGATGCCTTGACGCCGACAATGTTCAGCAGCTCATTCGCTGCCTGCGCGCCTGTCACTGTCGGATTTTCCAGACCATCGCTGGGACAGATACTAATTGCATAGCACCCCATAAATGCTTCGGCGTGACGCACTGCCTCCGCTCTTGCCTTGTACGTGCTCATATCGTCCCTGAAGGACTTGCGCACCCTCGTCATATCTGCACCATTTCTGCGCAAAAATGCCGCTGCTTCAAAAGTCCTCATTCCTGTCTTGGCCACAAAATTCTGCGTATCCACAACGATTCCTGCATACATACAATCCGCTTCACTTTGCTTTAGCCGGATGCCGTCATCATAATACTGCAATATTTCTGCCACCATCTCACAGGCTGAAGAGGCAGACGGCTCAATATATGAAAGCGAAGCATTCTGAATCTTTTCCGCTCCCTGACGATGATGATCCAGCACGACAATCGTACGCGTCAGATACAGAAGCTCTTCGCATTCCGTCATGCTCGGACGGTTCGTATCAACTACAACCAATGTGGTATTGTAATTTATCATTTCAATCGCCTGCTCATGGTCGAGAAACAGCCTTTCTCCGCCATTCTCGTTTGCCTCAAGCACGCTGATCCAAGGCCGGATGCCACTGTTGACATCGCCAAGCACAATATAGGCCGGCTTATTCACCTGCTTGGCTGCGCGGCAAATTCCCACACACGCGCCCAGGGAATCAATATCCGTCATTTTGTGCCCCATAACAATCACACGGTCACGTGAATTGATCAGCTCGCGCAAAGCCTGCGCTTTCACACGTGCACGGACTCTCGTGTTGCGCTCCGCTCTCTGCGTCTTTCCACCAAAGAACGACAACTTGTCCTGCTCCTTCACTACCGCCTGATCTCCGCCTCGCGCAAGAGCCATTTCCATAGCCCCCCGGCCGGCTTCAAAATTCTGTACGTAATCTTCGTTGCTGATACCAATTCCGATACTCACAGTCATATTGATGGAATTACCGATATTGACTGTCTTGACATCTTCCAATACAGAAAAACGGTCCTCCACCATCGTCTCAAGTCCTTTGCGGTTCACAACCAAAAGGTACCTGCCCTTTTCCAGTTTACTGATCAGACCACCGACAGAAGAGACATACTTCGTAATTTTCCTGTCTACCAGTGCCTCCAGCATAGAGCGCCGGATATCTTCCACGCTCTCCATCACTTCATCGTAGTTGTCCATATACAAAAGGCCGACCGCGGGCTTCTGTTCATAATTCTCCTGTTTGAATGCCAAAAGCTCTGTAATATCAAAAAAATACAGCGCAACGATACAGCTCTCGCCGCCAGTCTGCTCCACCCCTTCCAGATCTTCAAGCATAGAACTGAGCCATACCCTTTTCATGTCCACCCGGTACCTGCGTTCATTATACTCAATCTCAAGGCTTCTCGCCTCTTCATCCAGCGGAAAATGCGCTGCATTCATAGCCGGAAACAACGTAGATATATTTTTATGATAATCTGCATCCTTTCCAGTAAGCTCTGCCATCATATCATTCATCCAGACCAGCTTTCCATCTGGCTGAACAATCGCATACGGAACCAGAAAATTCTTCAGCATTTCTTTTTCAATTCCGCTGAACTTATGCGCAAAATCCATCAGTTCAATCAGAACCCGTGACCGGTAATGCACATCCAGCAAAACCAGCGACAAAATCAGAACAACTGTAAATCCTCCCACAATACATCCCGCCAGCGTATTTACATACAAAACAGCCGCGGTAAGCACCAGCTGCAGAAGAACTACCAGAACGCACCAATACCAGTGCCGCATAACCTTGCCACTGTATCTCAGCTGTGCTTTGTTGTCCATTCTATTTTTGTCCATAACAGTCTCCAATCTTTCATGAAGCAACACAAATCCGCTTTACGGTTGTATTGCAGCAGGAAAACAAAAACAAACCTGACATTGTATTATAGCATAAAACATAGTCTTAATAAAGTTCTTTTACGAAAACACAGAGGCTTCCCCTTCCTGCTCAATCATATTTCTGATTTCCTGCATCTCACAGTCCAGTGCTGTGATGGCATCTGCACATCTTTGCAGCTTTTCCACAATCTCCGCCTCATTCGGCAAATCCTTTTTATAACGCAGCTTATGATCCACGCTCGCCCAGAAATCCATCGCAATCGTCCGAAACTGCACCTCTACCTTAACAGCAACCTTGCCTTCCTCCAGAAAAACCGGTATCTCCAGAATCAGGTGCAGACTGCGATATCCGTTCGGCTTCGGATTTTTTATATAATCCTTTGTTCGAATCAACCGGATATCATCCTGATTCACAAGCAGCTCCGCCAACCGGTAAATATCCTCCGGAAATGCGCAGACCACACGAATCCCCGCCACATCATAAAGATACTTCTCGATACTCTCTCCGATCTTGTCCTCCGTCAAATCCGGTACCTTCCGCTCCAGCTTTTCAATAATGCTGGCCGGACTTTTCAGACGGCTCTCAATTGATTCAAACGGATTACGATCGTATTGCAAGGAAAACTCCGCATTGAGTACATTCAGTTTTGTCTCAACCTCCATAATGGCACAGCGGTATTTATTCATGATCTTCATGTACTGACGCCCGTTCTCCAAAATACTGACAAATTTATAACTCAAATCACTTAATTCTTTCTTTGTATCTTCCACTTATTTCCCACCTTTATCTCATGCTTCAGAAATTATGCTGCCCAAAACGCCCGGACCCTTCCACAATTTTCCGCACAATCCCTGAACACATTGTACCAGAAGCATAGCAGTATGTATAATTAAAATTGTATTAAAAAATTCATGACACCAGCTTTATGTTTTGATTGATATATTCAAAAAATATCTTACAATAATTTTGCAGAAATATAAAAGCAAAAGAATTGAGGTAAAAATTGTGAACAATATCTTACTGACATCCGGCTATAATTTCGAAGAGTATTCTATCTCAGAATATCTCGGAGTATACTCCGGAGAATGTGCGCTGGGAACAGGTTTTCTGAGTACTTTAGGTGCCAGTCTCGCAGATTTTCTTGGCTCCAACAGTACAATGTATTCTGACAAATTAAAAACAGCCAAAACATATGCAATGGAACAATTAATGACTCGAGTAGAAAACGCCGGCGGCAACGCCATTATTGGCCTTGATATCGACTACACGACTTTTTCCGCAGACATCATGGGAGTTATTGCCAACGGTACAGCTGTTAAGATAACGAAAAATGTGAACGCTCCTTTGACCAAACCAAAAACTTTCCCAATACGGGCAACCAATCCAGGAATGCCTTTTATTCCTGCATACGTATTGATTGATCTGTCTCAAAATTTTGCTTCCATTTCTCTTGATATTTATTGCCCTGTTTCTTTTGATTTGGAAACGGCTGCTTCTGCTCCCAAAGACAGTGACATGTGGGTTTTCAATTTCGAGGCATTTATGAAAGCCGTTTTAGCATACAATACGGCCAAAGAGATATTAGAATTTTTAAACGAATACAACGAAGAACACCCCAACACTGTAAGTCCTCTTTTAATAGAGGAAATTGTAAATCTCGTATCCCTGGAACGTATATACGGAAATATGCAAAAGTCCGCAGTAAACAAGATTCAGGATTTCTTCCTGACACATGATGCCTGAATACATAGTGCCTATATAATAAGCCCACAAAAAAGAATGCGCAAAAGCGCATTCAGCCTGAGGCTTTTTTCAGATACGAAACGAAGTTTGGCCCATTTATACAAAAAAACGCCGCAACATGTTTACACATCCTGCGGCGTTTCTGTTTTTTATCACGGTTCTTTTTATCGAATTAGTCCTGAACGTATGGCATAAGGGATACGTGACGTGCTCTCTTGATGGCTACGGTCAGCGCTCTCTGATGCTTTGCACAGTTTCCTGTGATTCTTCTCGGAAGGATTTTTCCTCTCTCAGATACATATCTTTTCAGCTTGTTTACATCCTTGTAATCAATCTCATTGTTTTCCTTGCCACAGAAAACGCAGACTTTCTTTCTTCTGCGCATACCGCCTCTTCTTTTCATAGAAGCATCGCCTCTGTCTTTATTGAATGCCATTTGGTTATTCCTCCTTTTACGCAAAAATTCCAGGCGCTTTAGTTAAACGGGAGCTCTTCGTCGATTCCGTCCGGAATATTCATGAAGCCGTCTCCTGCTGATGCCTGACTCGGTGACGGCATCGGCGCCGCCGCCATTGGTGAAGGCTGACGCATCATACCGCTGTCTGCGGACGCCGCCTTGCTCTCAGCAAACTCCTGATCCTCCACAACCACATCGGTCGTATATACTTTCTGGCCATCCCGGTTTGTATAGCTGCCGGTCTGAATGCGGCCGGTCACTACAACTTTTGTTCCCTGACGCAGATACTTTTCTGCAAACTCCGCACTTCTGCCGAACGCCACGCAGCCAATAAAATCTGCACTCTGTCCGTCGTTTCCATCACGGCGGAATCTGCGGTCAACCGCCAGCGTATATCTGGCAACTGCGGTTGAGTTATCCCCTGCGGAATAACGTACTTCAGGGTCTCTCGTCAAACGTCCCATTAAGATGACTTTATTCATTCTATCTCCTCTTTTCTATTTATGCATCCTGTCTCACGCATAAATATCTGATTACGTTTTCCATGATACGGATCCGTCTTTCAACTTCTGCCGGACATGTAGCATCAGACTCGAAACGAACGAAATAATAAAATCCTTCACGCATTTTCTGGATTTCGTAAGCGAGCTTTCTTTTGCCCCACTCGTCTACCTCGGTTACAGTACCGCCAAAACGTGTAATGATCTCTTTTACCTTTTCGATTGTAGCGGCTCTGTCTTCGTCTTCAATTTTTGCGCTGACAACCACTGCTAATTCATACTTGTTCATGCTTCTCGCACCTCCTTATGGTCTCTGGCCCCTTTTCGATGAAAGGAGCAAGGAAATAATATATCACAAGCACTGATTTTACCATAGTTTGTCTGCAAAAGCAAGCAGTTTTTGCCCAAGCCCCACGGCGTCCTTCAGCCTTCTTTTGCCCGCAGTCCCTTCGTATTTTTCTCTACCAGTTTGCGGGCAACCATAATCTGGTGGCCGCATCCCAGACACTTCAATCGAAAATCTGCTCCCACGCGCAAGATTTCCCATTCCTGACTGCCGCAGGGATGTTTTTTCTTCAATTTTACAATCTGTCCCACTTCATAATCCAAGATCGCTCACCTGCTTTCTGCTTTTCCATTTCCATAATGGTCATAACGATTCAGAATAACTTCTTTTATTCAGCATTTAGAGGTCTTTTCCCTCTGTTCTTCTCTCACACCTCAATCTGCGCAAGCACCTTGCCGATCCTGTCAGAAATCAGCAGTTTGGCTTCCTGATCTCTGGGGGTCGGAGATTTGTTGATTACCACAAGATGCCTGCCCCTGAAAGAATCAACCAGCCCCGCTGCCGGATAAACAGCCAGAGAGGTACCTGCAATGATCATTACATCCGCATGGGAAATATAGTAAATTGAATCCTGTATCGTCTGCTGATCCAGCCCCTCTTCATAGAGCACCACATCCGGTTTTATGACACCTCCACAGGTACAAAGCGGTACTTCACCCTGAAACTCCAGCATATATCTGGCGTCGTAAGCCTTTTTGCAACGCTGACAGTAGTTGCGGTGCACGCTGCCATGCAGCTCCAGCACCCGCCTGCTCCCTGCTGCCTGATGCAGCCCGTCAATGTTCTGCGTCACAACCGCCCTTAGCTTTCCTTTTTCCTCCAGCTCAGCCAGCTTTTTATGCGCTGCATTTGGCTGTACATCGAGGCAGAGCATTTTATTCCGGTAAAACCGGTAGAACTCCTTTGTATTCCGCACAAAAAAGGTATGGCTCAGAATCGTTTCTGGTGGAAAATCATACTCCTGATGATACAGACCATCCACGCTTCGAAAATCCGGAATCCCGCTTTCCGTAGACACACCTGCGCCGCCAAAAAATACAATGTTATCACTGCCGCTGATGATCTCCTGTAATTTATTTATCTTCTCTTCCATTCTGCCAAATCTCCTTTATCTGAAATCCGTATCCCGGTAGACTCCAATCTCTGCCACTGTCTCCATATTCTCAACATTCTCAACTAACTTACTCTTAATTTCCAATTCCTGTAATCACTTTACCATGAATCTGCATGTCCAACAACTAGAAAAATTCTGCCTTGCTTCTCCACGACTCACCCTTGTCACTTTTCTGCTCCGGTCAGCAGCGCACGCATCCTGCCAACTGCCATACCTGTATTTTTTTAATACCTTATAAAAATATGTCTCTGAACTGTACCCGGCCATTTTTCCGATATCCCGGATACTCAGTTCACGGTTCTGCCGGATCAGATCAATTGCCGCATTGATCCTCCAGCGCCAGGTCATCAGTGAACTGCTCTTTCATAATCCGGATCGCTTCCCGCACGTACTGAGCCCTCGTATCGGCCGGTTCGGCAATACTGCAACACCTTTTAATCGCCTTTATACATTCTGCTGCGATTTCCTCTGGTCTGCTGCATTCTTCCACCTGATATATGGCCAAAACCCATGTTCGGCCGAAAACATCAGATCTGGCCGATATGCACCGCACTGTCTTGCCAGGCATGAAAGCAAAACATACTGTTCCTGTATCTTTACGCCGGTTCCTGAAAACTCCTGGTCAAGCATTTCCCTTATCCGGATAATCTGCTGCTGATACCCTTCCACAAGCGCCGCCATATCTAAAATGTCCCATGAAAAAGCCCGATTCACTTTCGCCTTTGATAAACGGTCGATGAGCATGGTAAGCGCCCCTGTAAAAATAGAAATCAGATCACGCCGCAGGATAGAGTGAATCGTATCTTTATATTTTTTCTTCAGTATACATGCCATGATAATTCCCCACTGATATACGGCTCTGTCACGCTTTCATTCCAGGCTGTTATAATCTCCGGCTTCAGAAGCACATCCTTTTCACGCTCCATACTGCCTCCCTCCGCCACCTGATTACAATGTTCATATAAAACCCGCACAGCCTCCGTTCCCATCGTCTGCGGACGCTGTTCCAGAACAACATCTACATAGCCGTTTTGCAGCGCCTGGCTTGTATCGTCATTCAAATCAAAAACCACCTTGTGCATCTGTGTATAACTTTCCGGATGTTCTTCCATAATCAGCGAAATCGCCCGTGAAGAATACCCTTCGATGCAAAACAATCCGTCAATCTCGGGATTCTGGTCCAAAAGCTGTGTAATCTGATCCTTCAGCGCAATAATACTTTCACCTCGTTCCAGCACAGCAGTAATCTCCATATCAGGATATTGTTCCAGTCCTTCTTTCAGGCCACGCAGCCGCTCCGCCTGATTCGACTTTTCAATTTCAGACGCAACAGCAGCTATCCTTCCCTTTTCCCCGGTCAGATCCGCGAGTAATCGGGCAGCAGTCTGCCCGGCTGAAAATTTATATCAATGCCGCGCTCCTTACACGCCTCGGAAACTGCCAGAGCCGCCTGCTCCCAGTAGCCATAATTTGCCGTCGGAGCCACAAATGTAAACTTAACTTTTTCAGCTATCCGGTTATCACTTTCCTTCTCATAGACCAGACCAACATTCAGCTATGCTATTCCGAGCAACAGTACCGGGATCATCCATTTTTTCAACGGCTTTGCCCTCCTTTTTTGCCTTTGCGGGTAGTTCATTCACCTCTATCGCGATTCTCTCTTCATTTATCATAACAAGAAAATCGCTGAGCCGTCAACAAAAGACCGCGGTATCTTCGGGGCCGGATGCCTTTTGGATACCGCGGTTATTCAAAATCCTTAATTCATACCAAGCTTGTCACGCAGGAAGCTTAATGCCGCCTCATTGATATATGTTCCAAGATTATCACGGCCTGCCATGGAGTTCACCATGAGGTATGCCTCAAGGCCTGCTTGAATGTATAATTTGTGAAGACGCTCTGCCTGTGCAACAAATACACGCGGGTCCTTTCCCCCCTGCCCCATAAAGATCGGTGCATCATCTGTTGTCACATAATTGATCGGACTCGCCATTTCCACAAGCTTCAGCTCCTCTTTGTAAGGCGTATCCGGATTATACTGTTCTGCACGCAGAACGCCCATGCCTTCTCCCTTTTCCTTAAACCCGATAAGCTGAGAACGTGCTGAGTTATATGCGTCTATCTGATTATAGGCATCCATTGCATTGATGTGATACGGGGCATCATACAAATCTGTACTCAGAATAATAATATCTGTCATACCATAATAGTCTGCGCACACCTGCACCCGACTGGACTGTTCCAGATTTCCTCCTGTCTCTCCTTCCAGCTCCTCCACATCGCCTGTAACAGCAAGCAGAATTGCCAGATGTGCACCTGCTGAAGTTCCGGAACAAGCAATCCGCTCTGGATCAATTCCGTATTCCTCTGCATGAGCACGCAGGAACCGTACTGCACCCTTGCAGTCCTCGATCTGTGCCGGATAAGCCATTTCCTGGCTCAGGCGATAATCAATCGAGCCCCTTCCTCTACAAGAGAAAGCACGTATGCAAGCTGCTGATTGGACCAAGAACCTGTAAATTCTTCTTCACATTTGTAGGATGCCTCCCACCATGCACCACCGTGGATAAATACAATAACTGGAGAATTCTCTGTCACATCCTCTGATTACAGGAAAAGATAGCGCATGTAATCTCAAAATACCTGCCCTGGCACTGACCGTTTTTGCATTGAAATCTGATAATTCTTTCTCTCACTGCCAGATTTTGCACCGATTGCCTGTTTCTCATTTATAACATTTTTCTCTGTTAACAATGATTTTGCCCCAATTTCCGGCAATTCTACTGCCAGTCGGTTGCTATTTGGGGACGAAACAGGTAAACTGAAAACGATTTCCCTCGTACTAAAATCTCCAATAAATAGTTTATCAGAAAGCAGGTAATAAAACATGTTTGAGCTTAACAAAACTGCATTTGCAGAATTTTTATGCCAGGAGCGAAAAGCAAAAGGCTATACCCAAAAAAAACTTGCCGAAAAACTGTTCGTGTCTGACAAAGCGGTCAGCAAATGGGAGCGTGGAGTTTCCCATAGTTAAAGATACCACACCAAATATGATGAACCCACGCTTATACACTACCAGCTATAATAAACCGCAAGGACAGCAATTTGATACTGCTGTCCTTTCTTTTATAAAATTGCAGTACACAGAAAAAAGCTGTAAAATGATAAATATATTTGTCCTTGTAACAATTCTCGGACATTTGCCTGTTATACTATTTGCAAAAAGAAAAGGAAGTGAGGATATGAAGCAGATTTTAATTGTCGAGGACGACAGTTTTTTGAATAAGATGTTGGCCTATAACCTGACCACAGACGGGTACGGCGTGACTTCTGCCCTGAATGCCAGGACCGCAGCTGATGTCCTGCGCCAGCGGGAATTTGATTTAGTGCTGCTGGACATCAACCTGCCGGATGGGAATGGTTTTGAACTGTGCAAGCTGATAAAGCCCCAGCACCCGGACACCATTGTAATCTTCCTGACCGCCAACGATCAGGAAAGCGACCAGATACGGGGCTATGAGGTGGGCGCGGTGGACTACATCACAAAGCCCTTTGTGATCGGGGCCTTGCAGCGGAAAATCAAAGCCATGTTCGCCATGCTGGAACACCACAAACCGGCCAGGGACATTTACGACGACGGGCGGCTGTTTCTGGACTTCTCGGAGCAGGCGGCTTCCCTAAACGGCAAGCCCCTGACCTTATCCCCGATGGAGTACAAAATGCTGAACCTGTTCCGTAAAAATCCCCGGCAAGTGCTGACCCGTGGGCAGCTTCTGGAAAAGATGTGGGATATAGACGAGAAGTTTGTGGATGAACACACCCTGACAACCTCCATCAGCCGGATTCGCAGCAAGATCGAATCCGACGGCGGCACGCCCTACATCAAGACCGTTTACGGCATGGGCTATCAGTGGACGGGAGGCGAGGCGAAATGAAGTTTCAAAACCTATCTGTAAAGCGGCTGTTTGGCCGGGTGGCAATAGGGCTTGTCCTCTCTATGTCCGGGATTACCATAGCCCTGTTTTTTGTGACAAAACAAACGGCGGCGCTGCTGACTGGCGGGGCGCTGCTGCTGTGCGCCCTTGTGGGGATTTTTGTACTGACGCAGGTGTTTGGAAAGCGGCTGTCGCAGTTTACCGCTGACCTATGCCAGACCTTAGACCACATGATCGCCGGAAATGAAGCGCCCCAGCGCCCGGAGGACAGCGAAACCCAGCTTGCCAGAATCGGACACCGGCTGGCAAGACTTTATCAGATCATGCAGGAGAACCGCCGTCTTGTGGACGAGGAACGGCAGGAGTTACAGACCCTTGTATCGGATATTTCCCATCAGGTGAAAACGCCGGTAAGCAATCTGAAAATGGCGGCGGACACCCTGCTGGAAAGGCCCATGACCGAGGCGGAGCGCACTGACTTTATCTTGGGAATCCGCAGCCAGACGGATAAGCTGGACTTTCTCTTTCAGGCCCTTGTGAAAACCTCCCGGCTGGAAACGGGCGTGATCCAGTTGGATAAGAAACCTGGCCACCTTTTTGATACCGTAGCGCAGGCTATGAGTGGGATTGTATATGCAGCGGAGAAAAAAGAAATCGCCGTGTCTGTGGACTGCCCGGAGGATTTGGCCGTTTCCCATGACAGCAAATGGACATCCGAAGCCCTTTTTAACCTGTTGGACAATGCGGTGAAGTACACCCCGGCAGGCGGGAAAATCGCTGTGTCAGTGGTGCTGTGGGAAATGTATGTGGAGATCAAAGTGGCCGACACCGGCAAGGGCATTTCCGAAAGCAATCAGGCCGCCATCTTCCGGCGCTTCTATCGTGAGGAAGAAGTACACGAACAACAGGGCGTGGGCATTGGCCTGTATCTGGCCCGTGAGATCGTAACGCGGCAGGGCGGCTATATCAAAGTGGTTTCGGAGCTGGGAAAGGGTTCGGAATTTTCCATTATGCTGCCGACAAAATAGAACGCGGCGGACGGCCATTTCCGGCTGCCCGCCGCAAATTTTTTTGAAATGTCCGAGCTTTGTAACATTTCACCCCGATTTTCAATGAAATTTTTTGGCTGCTGTAACATTTCGCGGACATTTGGGTTTTACAATAGCCTTATCAAATATGGAGGTGATACAACTATGACATGGCCTTTTGAAAACGATACAAGCGCCATTACAAAAAAGTTGGCAGAACGAAACTTAAAAGCAGATAAAAGCAGAAACATCCTCATTATCATTACGATTGCCTTAGCTACCTGTTTGATAATGACAACGACCTTGTATTTTTTTGCTTCGCAGCGAAAATCATTAAATGATGCGGCTGGGCGTTATCAAGCAATCATCAATGAAGTCGATAATGATACCATTACGAAATTAGTAAATGACGATAGGGTTCAAGTGGGTGTAAGTCATTTGTTGGGTTTAGTATCTTATGGGGACTACAAATTAACCGTTCGTTCAATGGACGAAACGTTGATGAAATTAGCAAAATATCCTGATTTAGAGGGAGAATTGCCCAAATCTACAAATGAAATTGCTATCACAAAGGCGTTTCTTGATAGAGCTGGATTGTCCAAATCCATAGGCGATACTATATCGTTAAATCTGGGAGATGGAGAAAAAGATTATACCTTATGTGGTATTTTGCCTGTCGAAAATTCAAATTATTCCGTATTCGTGCCGCAGTCCTATATTGAAAACAAGATCAGCGAACCGGCATACTCCGCTTATATCCGTTTGAATGAATCTGATGGTTGGTCTAAGGCCGCTATACAAGCTGAATTATCAACATTGTGCAGAGAATTGGAAATACAGCCGGAGCAAATGCAGTTTTCAACATATTATTTTTCTCTCATTGAACAGAGAAGCAGTCAATATATCGCTGTAATAGCATTTATCAGTATTATTATCGCTTTGTCTTGTACCCTTGTTATTTACAGTCTGTTCTATGTGTCCATAGCCAGAAAAACAAAAGAATATGGGAAACTGCGGACAATAGGGGCAACTGGAAAACAGATGAAAAAAATCGTTTTTAGAGAGGGATTCCATCTTTCCGGAATTGGTATTCCGATTGGAATATTAGCCGGTGCAATAGCGGGGTATGTCCTTGTCCCACAAGGCTGGAACACTTTAATAGTATTTGTAATTGCCGCTGTCACAGCTCTGTTTGTGTATCTATGCGTTATGATTGCTGTAATTAAGCCAGCCAAAACTGCTGCTCATGTTACGCCTATTGAAGCAGTCCGTTATATGGCGGGCAATAATGATGTAATGTCCAACAGTACAAAAGTGTTGCATCGTTCTCTATCCGCGAAAAATTTAGCTTTCCTTAATTTTGCAAGGAACAGAAAGAAAACCGCTTTAACGATCCTGTCGTTAGGGGTATGTGGAATTTTGCTGATGGCAAGCTCTGCATATTTTAATTCCATTGATCCTTTAGCGATGGCGCGCAGGAGTTTTCCTTACGGAGAAATTCGCCTTGAATTAGGCGATTACGGGCCGCAGGCACATAACAGCGAACAATATTCAGAACTCCAAAAATCAAATCTGCTCACAGAAGATTTTAGAGAATCCATTTTGGACATAGATGGTGTGGAAGAAATAAAAGAATACCAGGGCACCGTTTTGAATGTCCGTATGCCAACGGGAGATATTGAACCGGTTGTTTCAGACGCATATATGCCAAGCTCTCAAAAATTGCTTGAAGAATATTTGATTGATGGTACAGCAGATTTGCAGGAACTACTCAATAATAATGGCATTATTATTGAAAATGGCCCACAGTGGAAAGAAACTTTTGGGTGGGATGCAGCGATTGGGGACGAACTTCTGATTGAAGTTGGCGGACAAACATTGGAAGTAAAAGTAATGGGAATTGTGGACGCTGATATCCCGTATGGCGGATATGATACGCTATTTATTCCTTTAGAAATGCTGTCAAAGATCGTTCCTGTTGAAAACCTCAATTATCAATTTATTGTAGATACAGATGACAGTAAATGGGCAGCTGCAAAAGATGAAATCCAAAAGATAATTCCACCGACTTCCAGCCTCTATGTCAGTACCTTGAATGATTGGGCAGAGGCATACAACGAAAAACTATTGAATTATCGTATGCCAGTTTACATTTTTGTTATGTTTATCGGGGTTTTTGGCATTATCAACCTGTTAAACACACTGATAACAAACATCTTGACACGGAAGCGGGAACTGGGTGTTTTGCAAGCGGTTGGTTTGAGCAGTAAGCAGCTTTCAAAAATGTTATTGATAGAGGGCTTGTTCTATACATTAGGGGTGCTGCTTCTTTCCATATCATGCGGAACTCTTATCGGATATCTTCTCTGCACCGTCTTTAGTGCAATGAGTATTTTTGGAAAAGTAAGCTATCATTTTCCGACAGTTGAAATGTTCAGTTATTTTATACTGATGCTTGCTGTCCAAATGCTTTTCTCGTATTTGGCAATCCGGCAGATAAAAAAACAATCTCTGGTAGATCAAATACGGGAATTATCATAGAAATTTTTGAAATGTCCGAGCGTTGTAACATTTCACCCCGATTTTCAATGAATTTTTTGGGCCGCTGTAACATTTCGCGGACATTTGGGTTTTACAATACCCTTATCAACAGGCAGAAAGCCTTGAAAGGAGTTTTGAATATGAGCATTTTACAGACGATTGACCTAAAAAAGCATTACGGTGCAGAGCCGAACATTACCCGCGCCCTTGACGGCGTGAACTTCTCCGTAGACGAGGGCGAATTTGTGGCCGTTGTGGGAACCTCCGGCAGCGGCAAGTCTACCCTGCTTCACATGATGGGCGGGCTGGACACTCCCACCAGCGGAACCGTGATTGTCCGGGGCGAAGAACTGGCAAAGAAGAACGACGAACAGCTCACCATCTTCCGCCGCCGCAACATCGGTTTTATCTTCCAGAACTATAACCTTGTTCCCATCCTGAATGTGTATGAGAATATCGTCCTGCCGGTGGAGCTGGACGGGGACACGGTGGATCAGAAGTTTTTGGACGAGATCGTTCACCTGCTGGGGCTGGAAGATAAACTAAAAAATATGCCGAACAATCTTTCCGGCGGCCAGCAGCAGCGTGTGGCGATTGCCCGCGCCTTGATTACCAAACCAGCTATTGTGCTGGCCGACGAGCCGACCGGCAACCTTGACAGCAAGACCAGCGCCGAGGTGCTGGGGCTTATCAAGCGTACCAGCGCGGAGTTCCGGCAAACCGTAGTGATGATTACCCACAACAACGATATTGCCCGTCTTGCAGATCGGATTGTCCGCATTGAGGACGGAAAGATTGTGGAATAAGGAGGTGGCAGGCTATGACATGGCCTTTTGAGAATGATACCAACGCCATTACAAAGAAGCTGGCAAAGAAAAGTTTACAAAGCGAGAAGCGCCGGAATCTGATGGTGGTGATCGCCGTTGCGCTGGCGGCGTTTCTGATCTGCTTTACGGGAATTGTGTCTACTTCCCTGACACAAATGCAGCGCAATCAGGTTGTCGATACTTATGAGGCGGTTTGGCTGGGTGTAGAGGAAAACGACATTGAAACCCTGAAAGGAGTGCCGGAGTTTGAGCGCGTAGGCGGCTACTATATGCTGGGTGAGGAACTTTCAGAACAGGGCTATCATGCCTCTTATGTATATAATGACGCAGAAATGATGGAGATTGGGCGCGACCAAATGAAGCTATTGGAGGGGAATCTGCCCCAAAAGGCAAATGAAGTTGTCGTAAGCGAATACTTTCTTTCCACCTATGGAAACAATGCCAAAATTGGGGACACTGTGACCTTAGATACAGAGAGTTTTCATGGCGATTATGTCGTTACCGGCATTCTGGACAGCGTAAATGAAAAAGAAGCGAATACCTGTGCCATCATTCTTTCCAAAGCTGCCCTGAAAGAATGGGATGGGTTTAACCCCGCTGGGTATCGCGCCTATGCCCATTTCAAAAACAGCGTTCAGTTGGACGAAGAACTGATGACCTCTTATTGCAGGGAGGTTGCGGAGGAATATCAGCTTTCTATGCCCAAAATGAACAGCAAATATTTTGCTTATGCTTCTAAATCCTTTGATTTTTTACCGATTGTTGGTGTGATTGCTATTGTTCTGATCGGCGGCTATATTGTGATCCAGAGTATCTTCCGTATCTCCATCAATGACAAAATCCAGAGCTACGGGCAGTTTCGGACGATTGGCGCGACGCCAAAGCAAATCAAGCGGATTGTAAAGCGGGAGGGGCGCAAACTCGGCAGTATCGGAATTTTGATTGGTACAGTACTGGGTGTATGCGGCGGTTTTCTTTTGTTTCCCAAGGGATTTAATGCTGTTTCCTATGTGGCAACGATTATTTTGACACTCATAAGCAGTTGGATCATGGTATCTGTTTCCATCCGTAAGCCGGTGAAAATAGCGGCAGGGATTTCCCCCATTGAAGCCGTCCGTTTTACCCCGGCGCAAAAGGACATCCGCAGCCGGAAAAAGAATATCAAGCTCAATCCTGTTTCAATGGGAATTGCGAATTTTAAGCGTGACCGCAAAAAGACCGTTGCTATTGTAGCCTCATTGAGTTTGGGTGGAATTATCCTGCTTGTGGTATCCTCCATTGTTTTGCTGCGCTCCCCAGAGGCGCTTGCAAGACAAGAGTTCCCGGATGGTGACTATAAGGTTTATCTGGATTCAAAGTTGTCAGAACAAGAAGTCATGGCAGCAGGAAATCCACTGAATGAGGAACTCAAACAGGAAATTTTGTCTATTGACGGTGTAACCGATGTGATTGCAAAAAGGCAAAGCCTTCATATAAATTATAACGTCAACGGAATTGAATATGGTGGTATGTGTGATATACTGACTGATCAAAATTATTCTAAGGTTGAAGCTTCATTGATAGAGGGCACTATGCCGACGGATACACACAGCATCCTAATTGATTCGGCAACAAGTAACCGTGAACATATAGGTGTCGGAGAAACAGCTGAACTTATCTCCGGGAAATCAACCATTCCGGTTACTATATCCGGGGTGTTTAACAATAATCTGGATAATGGACATGGAACACATCACTTTGACGGTGTATTGGAATTTGCACCGGAAGCATTGTTCCATGAACTGCACCCGGAAATCACCTCTTTCGATTATTCATGGAGCATTGTAAGTGATCCCCAAAAAGCGGATCATGTGAGGGATGAATTAAAAAATATTATATCCGCTCATACGGATATTGCATTAGATGATATTAACACTGTAATTGAGTATGAAAAAAATATAAATTCTTTTGTATTTGGCAGTATGGAGGTACTTTCATGGCTGGTATTCCTCTTTGGCGTTATCAACCTAATTAACACGACCCTCTCTAATCAAATGTCCAGAAAACAGGAAAACAGTGTTTTGCGTTCCATCGGACTGACCCAAAAGCAGCTATGTAAAATGAATATCTGCGAGGGGCTGTGCTATGCATTCTTTGCAACATTGGCGACGCTGATCGTTGGGCTTCCGGCTTCCATCTTTGCTTGCAGCAAATTTAGTGTAGGAGCTTTTGCCGGAAAAGTAGTGCCTTACAAATTCCCGGTTTTGGAAATGGGTCTGTTCATTCTGGTATTGTTCGGAATGGAGCTGATTTTGTCTGTATGGACAGTCCGCAGACAGAAAAAACAATCTCTGATTGAACAAATGCGGGCGATGGAATGACCTTTTGAGATCGGCGGGGCGGCGTATGCTGCCCCGCTTTTTTCGCCATTTCTCAAAAAAATTTTTGAAATGTCCGAGCGTTGTAACAATTCAGCCTGTTTTTCTGTCGAAATCAAAGGTACCTCGGACATTTATAGTTCTTCCAAAAGTTTGATGATAATATTACCATTCATGGAAGAAGCAATCTGTTATTGCAATAATGCGAAATTGACGATAGAAAGTTTTTCATATCTCGGTCAGCTCAACAATTACATTACTCTGCTGATACAGCCAGTCCGTAAATTCTTTCGGGCTGGCTGTTCCTGTTTTTACAGCCTTTTTTCTCTGCAATGCTTCTTTCTTAAAGTCGGAAAAGGCAGCCTGTATTTTTTCCAGACGGTCAGCCGGAAAGCCTGCGGTATTTTTTACCCGGTTTATTTTGTTGCGCCAGTTCTGGCATTCATTTTTATAAAGCAGGTCATAGGTATTTTCTCTTGCCCTCTCGTCAAATTCCCGCTTGTTTTGAAGCGCCTGTGCTTTTCGGCACTTATCGCTGCACAGCTCATACCGCTGGCTCTTTGCCAGAAAATATTTTCCACAAACCTTGCACCGCCGGAAGCAAAGCCCCCAGTCATTCAGTCTGCTCAGATAATAGGTAATCAACGGGTAGAGGGACGCATAGGCAGACACACATTCTTCTGTGCGACGGTTGTCCGGGAACCAGAGGTCAAGCCGGGTATCTTCTGATGGTGCGCCTTTGAAATAAAGGCTGCCAGCTTGAAAATGTTTCGGTTTTCCTGTCTCCCTGTCAAAGGTCATGGCTTCGCTATGGAATACCCCGGTCAGGCTGCTCATTTTATCCATGAAGCGGTCACAGGCAGCGTTACGGTCACGGGGTTCTCTGGCAAGCAGATAGCTGTTCCAGATACGGAACGCCACATACATTTTCAGAGGGTCATTGCTAAGATATTTTCCCCAGAGAAATTCGCTTGCCGCCTGCTCCAGCTCCGGCTGTTTCCATCGGTTGGAGTGGAGGGCTTGCCGCAGCGGAGAAAGCCCGTATAAGTTCCAGTCTCTGTCCGTGTCACGCTCAAAGTTTATCAAAAAAGTTCCCAGCGGGCGTGTCATATCACAAAGCACCTCTGCGTTTTGGCTCCCGTTCAGCTGGAAGCGGATCTGCTGTTCTTCCCCAATCAAAATCCGCTCTTTCATTTTCTTCCTGTCCAGCGTCAGGACAAACAAAATCCTCTCAAAACATGGCTCATGCCGTATAAACTGATTCTCCATCCCTATCCCTGCCTTTATCTATGGTAATTATATAATTCAGTTATATCCGTTACACTCATGGTATCGCAGAAGCGTTGTTTTGTCAAGGATAGTCCGCTACGATGATTGTAGTTGGTAATTTCGTGCCATACAGTACCTTGACAAGTGAATGACCGTCCAAAAGGGATATGACCGGCAGGAGAAGTGACGCATCCGGCGCACCAATGCAGGGAAACACCGCAGGAATGGGGCAGGAAAACGGCTTTTGGGGAGAACGGCAACAGGAAGCATTTTAACCTATTTGATTTATGGGAGGAACAGAATGAACGATAAAAAGAGATTGAACAGCTACGAGGATTTACCGCTGGTTTTGGATGTGGCGGACATTCAGCGGATTATGGGAATTTCAAGAGCGAGCGCCTATGAGCTGGTACACACACCCGGCTTTCCGGCGTTCCGCAGGGGCAGGCTTATCAAGGTCAGCAAAATTGCCTTCTTTGAATGGATGGCAAAAGGCTCCGAAACCGTACCGGTAAGCGACAAATAAGCGTGAGGTATCATTCCCTGACTGCAAAACTGCCGTACTTTCCAAAGGGGTATACAGAGGGAAAAAACCTTAAAAATGATACCGAAACGCTACACCAAAACAGCCTATCTGCGTACATCAGATAGAAACGGAGAAAGGAGCCGGTTATGGCAAGAATGAGCAACAAGCGGCGGTTGGAATGGTCTTTCTTCCTAAATGACCGCAGCCGTATCACTTACAACGAACTGTGCCGGAAATGCCAGCACGAATGTAAACAGAGCTTCCGGGCGGTTGTGGTTGACTGCCCGAAGTATCTTTCCAAGCGTTCCAAGAAAAAGAACAAGACTGCCGGAAACGGCAAAATCCCTTAGGAACTAAGGGCGCACTTCTATACATAGTCTAAAGACCATGTATCGTGCGTCCTGCGGAGCTTACCCCTGCCGCTGATAAAATCAGCAATCCGAGGTCTGCGTTCGCTTCGCTCCGACAAGGTGGCTACACCCCCTTGCGCCGCTAAAGCGGCTATCCCCTGTGTACCCGCCGCAAAGAGAAATCCGCTCTGCGGTTTTCCCTTTTCATCGGGTTTTATAGAAGCACTGACACACAGACTGTCTGCGGATGGTCTTTCTTTATCTTATCAGTAAAGGATGTGAGAACATGGAAAAATCTTTGGAACAGTTAAAGCAGGAATATGAAAAAACCACTGTCCTGCTGGAACGGGAAAAACGGAAAATGCAGCGTTTGAAAAACCGGCAGGCGTATCTGGAAAGCGGTTCCCGGAAACAGAGGACGCACCGGCTGATTACCCGTGGGGCAGCTATTGAGAGCATTGCGCCACAGACAAAGGAGCTGACCGAAACGGAATTTTATTCCCTCATGGAAAGCATTTTGAATCTGCCGCAGGCGGAGCATTTCATCCGGTCTGCCGCAGAAAACCACGCCCGTATTTCCGGGCAGGAGAAAGGCGGTGACTAAGGATAGCACTTTATCATTTTTCAATCGCACAGATAAAGCGCAGCGCCGGTCAGAGCGCCATTGCCAGCGCAGCCTACCGAGCCGGGGAGCGTCTTTACAGCAGCTACTATGGAGAAGTCAGCGACTACACCAAAAAGGGCGGCGTGATCGCTTCGGAAATCATGCTGCCGCCCCATGCGCCGGAAATATATCTTGACCGGGCGACCCTCTGGAATGCTGTGGAGAACTGCGAGAAACATCCAAAAGCCCAGCTTGCCTATTCCTTTGATATTGCCATGCAGAATGAATTGACGCTGGAAGAAAACATGGAGCTGGCGAGGAAGTTCGTGCAGGAGCAGTTTGTGGCAAAAGGCATGATTGCCGATCTTGCTTTTCACAGCCCGGAGAAAGAGGACGGCGGCATCCCTAACCCACATTTCCATGTGATGACAACCATGCGCCCTTTGAACCCGGATGGCACATGGGGACAAAAACAGCGGCGGGAATATCTTCTTGATGAAGATGGAAACCGAATCCGGGATAAAAACGGCGATTATATGTTTAATGCTGTCCACACAACAGACTGGCACGAGCCGGAAACACTGGAACACTGGCGGGAGCAGTGGGCGGCTGCCGTTAATACAAAATTTGAGGAAAAAGGGCAGGATGTGCGTATCGACCACCGTTCCTATGTGCGGCAGGGGCTTGACCTGATACCTACTGTCCACGAGGGCGCTAATGTCCGGCAGATGGAAGCAAAGGGCATCCGTACCGAAAAAGGGGAACTGAACCGCTGGATTAAAGCTACCAACCGGCTCATGCAGGATGTGAGGAAGAAGATCAAAGCCCTGTTTGTCTGGATGGCAGAGGTAAAAGAAGAACTTTCCAAACCGCAGACACCGAACCTTGCCGACCTGCTGATCGCTTATTACAACCAGCGCAACGCAGGGGCATGGAGCAATAAAGCCAGAACCGGAAACTTAAAGCAGTTTGCCGAAGCCGTCAATTATCTGACGGAAAACAAGCTGCTCACATTAGAGGATTTGCAGGAGCGTCTTTCCTCTGTCAGTGAAGAATTTAAGCATTAAGCGGCTCCATGAAAAAGAAATCTGCCCGGATAAAGGAATTGAAGGAATTGATACGGGAGGGCGAGAATTACCAGCGGCTAAAACCTGTCCATACGGAATTGAACAATATCAAGTTTAAGAAACAGAGGGAGAAATTTGAAACATCCCACGATGCGGAGTTACGGCTGTTTTATGCCGCCCGCCGTATTCTGAAAGAAAAACTGGACGGAAAACCCATTGCCCTGAAAGCATGGAAACAGGAATATGCACAGTTAAAAACAGAGTATGCCGAACTGTCTCCGCAGCACAAGCCGCTCCGGGAGGAAGTCATACGGCTGCGGCAGGTGCAGAACGCCGTAGATACCGCACTGCGCCGGTGGGAGCAGCCACAGGAAGTACAAAGAAAGAAACATGAGATGGAGCTATGATATAACCGGCAGCTTTACCGCTGCCGGTATTTTTATGGAGGGAGCATTTGAATGTATTTGAAGCGGTGAAACAGTCTGTTACCACCCGGCAGGCTGCTTCATTCTATGGAATCCGGGTGGGGAGAAACGGCATGGTCTGCTGTCCATTCCACAATGACCGCACGCCCAGCATGAAAGTGGACAGCCGCTTTTACTGCTTCGGCTGCGGGGCTTCCGGGGATGTGATCGACTTTGCCGCTTTGCTGCATGGATTGGGGAAACGGGAAGCTGCGGTCAGGCTTGCGGAGGACTTCGGCGTTTCCTATGAGAAATCCGGCAATGCGCCGCCAGATAGGAAGCGTCACAACAGGTCACAGCCCCGACAAAAATCAGCGGAGCAGAGATTTCAGGAAACGGAACGGTATTGTTTCCGGGTGCTATGCGATTATCTGCGCCTGCTGGAGCATTGGAAAACAGCATACGCCCCACAGCCGCAGGATGCGCATCCTCTTTTTGTGGAAGCGTTGCAGAGGATAAGCTACACAGAATACCTTTTGGATATTTTGTTATACGGAGAAATAGAAGAAAAAGCGGCATTGATCGCCGCACAGGGAAAGGAGGTGCTGCGGCTTGAACAGCGAATTTCAGAGCTTGCCGCCGGAAACGCAGGAAGCTGTCAAAAGGACGATGGACACAATGGAACCGGCGCAGACACCGACAGAAATCCGGGAGACATTAGAGGGGACGCAGAAAGGCGGCGTGAAGAACAGCATCCGAAACTGCCTGACGGTGTTCCAGCGTGACCCTCTGTTTCGTGGGGCGCTGCGTCTGAACCTTTTGACGGAGCAGATTGACATTGTGAAGCCGCTGGGCTGGGAGCGCACCAGTACCACGCTGACCGACATGGACATGAACTACCTGCTTTTGTATCTGGAAGAAAACTACGGGCTTACCAGCGAGAAAAAGGTGCAGAGCGCCATCAAGATTGTTGCCAATGAAAACCGCTACCATCCGGTCAGGGATTACCTGAACAGCCTGCAATGGGACGGCACAGAGCGCATCCGTTACGCCCTGCATCACTTTCTGGGAGCCGATACGGACGAATACACCTATGAAGCCTTGAAACTGTTCCTGATGGGAGCCATCCGGCGGGTATTCAGACCGGGGAGCAAGTTTGAGGTCATGCTCTGTCTGGTTGGTGGTCAGGGAGCCGGGAAATCTACCTTTTTCCGGCTGCTGGCAGGCAGGGGCGAATGGTTTTCAGACGATTTGAAGAAGCTGGACGATGAAAATGTGTACCGCAAGCTGCAAGGGCATTGGATTATTGAAATGTCGGAAATGATTGCCACGGCGAACGCAAAGAGCATTGAGGATATTAAGTCCTTTTTGAGCCGCCAGAAGGAAACCTACAAAGCCCCTTATGAAGTCCACCCAAAAGACCATAAGCGGCAGTGCGTGTTTGCCGGAACTTCCAACACGCTGGACTTCCTGCCTCTTGACCGAACCGGGAACCGGCGTTTCATGCCGGTGCAGGTGCAGGCGGAAGCGGCGGAGGTTCACTTTCTGGAAGATGAAGCCGCTTCCAGAGCCTACATCGGGCAGATGTGGGCGGAGGTCATGGAGGTTTACCGGAAAGGCGATGTAAAGCTGAAACTAAGCCCAGCAATGGAGCGGTATCTGAAAGAACACCAGCAGGACTTCATGCAGGAAGACACACAGGCTGGCATGATCTACGCCTATTTGGAGGACTACACCGGCGACAGGGTATGCTCCAAGCAGCTTTATGAGGAAGCATTGGGGAACTTAAATTCCCCGGCAGACTGGGAGACACGGGCAATCTGCGAGATTATGAATACCGGCATTGCGGGCGGTATCATACAGGGCTGGGTAGCCTACAAAAGTCCGAAGCGGTATAAGAAATACGGTTCTCAAAAAGGCTGGGAGCGTGTCAACCAAGCTCCGCCGGAGGGGGACGGTTTTCGAGAAATCACGGAAGAAGAAGCCCGGCAAATGGAACTGCCATTCTGAAAAGCCACCGGTTAACAGTTTGGTTGACGCTTCGGTTGACAGCCGGTTGACGGGGAAAAGCCTGATATTTTGGGCATTTCTCTCCTTTGTCAACCATGTCAACCAAGAAATCAAAGAAAAAGTAAAAAGTAATCATAGAGCGCCAATGGATTGTTTTCAAAGTCTTTTCTGACGGTTGACACGGTTTGGTTGACATGGAGACAGTCTGCGGCTGTACACCTGCCTGACATTCCCTTGTCGGGCATATTTCATTTATGGAGGTAACTGCCTATGGCAAAAAACAAAAACGAGAGCAATAACAAAAACAGCGGCACCCTGCTTACCGAAAAAGACGGCACCCAGTATTTTGTCATGGGGAAAGTCCGTATCAAGGTATCGGAGCATTTCGCACAGGATGGGAAGCCGCTTGACAGCCTGCTGGAAGATGTGATCCAGCACGCTGCCGCCGCTTCCTGAAAAAATACGGAATAACGACTGTCAATCAGCCCACGCTTATGATATACTTGTACCAGCGAGTATTGTATAAGCGTGGGTTGTTTCTTTTAGAAGGAGGATTTTTAACCGTGAAACAACCATACAATACAACGATTTATAACACTGCACTATATTTGAGATTGAGCCGTGACGATGAATTACAGGGGGAAAGCGGCAGTATCCAGACCCAGCGCATGATGCTTAGGCAGTATGCCGCAGAGCATGGGCTGACCGTTGTAGACGAGTACATTGACGACGGATGGAGCGGGACAAATTTCGAGCGTCCAAGTTTCCAAAGGATGATTGATGACATCGAGGACGGAAAAATCAACTGCGTTGTCACAAAGGACTTATCCCGTCTGGGAAGAAACTATATCCTGACCGGTCAGTACACGGAAATCTATTTCCCCAGCAAGGGAGTACGCTACATTGCCATCAATGACAATGTGGACACCATCAACGGAGAAAGCGAGCTTGCCCCGTTCTTAAACATCCTAAATGAAATGCACGCCCGACAGACCAGCAAAAAGGTCAAGGCTGCCATGCACACAAGATTTGCCAATGGCGCACACTATGGAGCCTATGCACCGCTGGGCTATGTAAAAGACCCGGACAAAAAAGGTCATCTTCTGATCGACCCGGAAACACGCTGGATTGTAGAGAAGATTTTTGACCTTGCCGTACACGGGCGTGGTGCCGCCAGCATTACACGGATTCTGGTGGAGGAAAAAGTACCTACCCCCGGCTGGCTGAACTATGAAAGATACGGGACTTTCGCTAATATCTACGCCGGTGCGCCCGCAGAAAAAGCCTATGCGTGGACGATTGCACAGGTCAAGAGCATTTTGAAAGAGGAAACCTACATCGGTCACAGTGTTCACAACAAGCAGAGCAACATTTCATTCAAGAACAAGAAAAAGGTGCGGAAGCCGCAGGAAGAATGGTATCGTGTGGAAAATACCCACGAAGCCATCATTTCCGAAGAAGTGTTCCAAAAAGTTCAGGAGCTGATTGCAAGCAGACGCAGGAAACGCAGAAACGGTACGACACAGATTTTCGCAGGATTGATAAAATGTGCAGACTGCGGATGGTCTTTAGCCTATGGGGAAAACAAGCAGAACAAAAACCCATACGGGTACTACCATTGCAGCAAAAACGGACAGGGATTACGCCAGTGTTCCATGCACTATATCCGCTATGATGTACTGTATGCCTATGTACTTGAAGACTGCAATACTGGTCTATGCTGGCACAGAAAGACGAGGACAAGCTGCTGAAACGCCTGCTCAATGCCAGCGACAGGGAAAGAAACTCTGCGAAGAAAAAGCAGGCTGCGGAGCTGAAAAAGGCAGAGAAGCGTAAAGCCGAGGTTGACGGGCTGTTTGCTAAAATGTATGAGGACTGGTCTGCTGGACGCATAACCGAGTATAACTTCAATATGCTGTCCGAGAAGTACCAGAACGAGCAAAAGGAGCTTGAAACAAAAATAAGACAGCTTCACGAAACGATGGAAGCCGCCGTACAGACCGCAGCGGATGCTGAAAAGTGGATTGCCCTGATGAAACAGTATGTCAACCCTGTGGAGCTGACCGCCGAACTTCTGAACACTCTAATTGAAAAAATAACCGTCCACGAAGCTGTCAAGGGCGAGGATGGAAGCCGTGAGCAGGAAGTAGAAATCTACTACCGCTTTATCGGCAAAATCGATTGACCTTTCTTTTTTACCCAACAATATCTTTAATTAAGGGAAACGGGCTTGAGTATGCCGGATATCTCTCTTCTGATGCCGCTCGCTGACATCCTCGGCGTTTCCGTCACGGAACTGCTTGAAGCACGGCGTCTTGATACCGCTTCTGACATGGAGCTTTCGCAGGTAGAAGTCCTTGTCAAAAAAGCCCTCACCTTCTCAGAAGAAACACCGGAAAAAAGAAAAGAACAGCGTAAAAAACACGCGGTTCTTTTTGGCAGCTGCACGCTGCTTTCCTTATTGGAGCTATTGTTAGGAATATGGTTTTTATCCGGCAGAAAATCAATACTCTATCCATTTGCAACCACATTTCTGACATTTGAGCTGCTTAGTTTTATCTTTGGAGTCTATTTCTGGTTTTTCATGAAAAACAGACTGCCTGCTTATTATGACGAAAATAAAATCAGTGGCATCTCGGACGGATTTTTTCGTATGAATGTGCCTGGTCTGTATTTTAACAACAGCAACTGGCCGCACATCGTAAGGGCATTGCGTATCTGGTCGCTCGTCACCCTGCTGACCATACCGCCGTTTTACATTTGTTGCACTGCCGCTGCTTCCAGTTTATCCGTAAATCTGTTTCTGCAAAGCATTTTACTGGTTGTGTATCTGGCGGGATTATTTGTCCCTGTTTATGTTGTGGGGAGGAAATACGGCTAACCGCCGTATTTCCTCCCCGTATTCTCTTCCTGTATAATCACAGAAACTTACTCAAGAATAAGCATAGAGTAAGGTGCAAGTGTCGCTGTCTGTCCATCGAAGCTGCTAGTTTCATCTACTGCAGACTGGAATACCACATCTGTAAATTCACCGTAGTTCGGATCTGCAGCAATCTCCTGAGTCAGTTCTTTGCCGGTCAGATTGATCAGTACCAGCACACGCTGATCCTTAGTCATGCGAATGTAGGATACGATTTCCTGGGAATCTACAGCATATTCATCAATGTCACCATTCATCAGAGCCGGAATTTCTTTTCGTGTCTTAATAACCTCTTTATAATGAGACAACATGGATGTCGGATCCTCCTGCTGAACTTCTACAGAAGATTTTCCGCCGAGACTGTAATATACAGTATTATAGTTTGCAAGTCCATCCTTTGCAAATCCGCCTTCAAAAGGCTTTTCAAACCATCCCATACACTCACGGATACTGGAGTCAGGCTTTGCGCCGTCCATTCCAATCTCTTCTCCATAATACAGGAACGGTTTTCCAGGCAGTGTCAGCAGCAGGTTTGCCGCTACCTTTGCATGGCTTTCTGCCTTTTCTGCATCATCTCTTGGCACCGGATTCTCATTCGGATCAAGAAGAACAGGTGCTGTCAGAATATCATCCGCACTCTCATCAAATTTATAACGCAAAAGGCTGATCAGACGGTTCTGGTCATGATTTGTTATGAATGGACAGTCAATGAATTCATAATTAGATCCTTCGCCAAGCTTATTATAATAATCAATCAGTCCTCCTACGATATCCAGATCCGTTTTTTCACTCAGACGGTTCGTTTCTGATGCGAGTTCCGGATTGTAAGCAGTTGTCTCGTTGGAAACTGCTTCATAGATCTTACCGGAAAGATTGAAGTCAAAAATACTGTGCAATCCGCCGTCAGTAAGGAACGGAACCACATTATCTGTATTTTTCTCCCAAACTTCACCTACCAGGTAAACCTCCGGATACTCTGCTTCCAGGGATGCACGGAAGTCTCTCCAGTAATCCATATTTTTCTCAAATATGTAATCTGTATAAATATTTGAATAATAGTCTCCATAAATGTGGCGCGCTGCGTCCAGACGGAATCCGTCAATTCCTGCCTCAAGCCAGAAAGCCGCCACATCCTTCATTTCCTCCCGAAGCGCCTCGCTCTCATAGTTCAGATCAGGCATTCCTGAGCTGAAGATGCCTGTGTAATTGTATCCCGAAATGATATTATCGGCATTTTCAATAATACCGCGCGATACCATCCTCTCTGCCGTCTCATCCGTACTGCGCCATACCGTTTTATCTGGACCCGCTGTTGCATTATCATAGAGAGGATACTGTGCTTCATATCCTTCCATGCTTCCATGTTCTTCGAGATAAGCCGCCTCTTCTGCATGGATCTCATCTGCTGTTTTCTCTACATAATTTGCATCGGCAGGAACAAAGGTAAAATAATCCCAGTATGGGTTTGCACTGCCATCCTCCAAGGTCGGCCCTTTCAGTGCTTCCTGGAACCAGACGTTCGACCAGCTGCAGTGGTTAACGACCAAATCCATGATAACCTCAATGCCATATTCATGACAGGTAGCCAGCATGCTTTCAAAATCTTCCATTGTTCCATAATCGCTGTTTACTGCATAATAATCAACTACATCATAGCCATGCGCACTGTCTGATCCTGTAATCGGCATCAGCCAGATACCGGTGATCCCCAGATCTGCCAGATACGGAACAGCCTCCTCAACTCCTTTGAAATCACCGATGTGATCCCCGTTTGAATCCCGAAAAGCACGTACAAAAATTTCATAATATACGTCGCCTTCCTGCTCGTCAATGACCCCGTCTTTCGCAGTAAAAGCCTGCGGCTCCGCTGCAAATACAGCTGCCTGACTTCCAAACGCCATGATTACTGCAAGCCCTGTGGATAAAAATTTTTTACACATGGTTCTATTTTTACACATGTTCTTCCTCTCCTTTTCCTTTATTCGATCAGCAAGGTTCTCTGCCAGATCTTACGAGAGGTATTCTATATTCATTTTTTTGTACTGTCTATTTAGTTTTTTTATACGTCCCATTACATTTTTAAACAAAATCACCCATTTTTGCCTGGACATTCCATTCATTTTTTGTGCATCTTGTTCATTCCTTTACACTGTATGGCAAAAAATCAACATGCGAATCACCGTTTCAGCCCTGCCTCCGGAATACGGAAGCCGATAACCGTCCTGATATAGGGCGTACTCTCAATAAAAATTTCCACTTGTTCCTGAAAATATAACTGCATCCGACGGAATACATTAATCAGTCCGATTCCGGCTGTGTGAGTTTCCGGAGATATGCTTTGAGCCATGATACGCAGTTCATTTACCTTTTCCGCTTCCATTCCCGGTCCATTGTCCTCCACATAAATAGCGATCCCCTGCGCCTCCTTTTTTATGTTGCAGCTTAGCTGAATCCCCCTGGCACAGCAATCCACGCCGTGGGTAATCGTATTTTCCACAAGGGGCTGCAAAATCATAAATGGCACGTATAAAGAAAAACACGACGAGTCACAGTTTATCTCATATTGAAAACGACTGCCAAAACGAATTGTCTGAATATCTAAATAATTTTGTATCTGCTGCAGTTCCTGCTCTATGGTTACGATTTCCCGCTCCTGGTCCAACACACTGCGAAGATAACGGGCAATCGCCTCTGTGATATGCTGCGTATGAGACGCCGCTTCAATATATGCCTGCTTCGCAATCATATTCATGCAATTAAATAAAAAGTGAGGATTTATCTGATTCTGAAGAGCTTTCAGCTCCAGCTGTACGTTTCTGTACTCCAGCTGCAGCTTTTTTTCATTTGCCTCTTTACGCTCCATTTCCACCTTCTGCTGCTGCTTTAATATTTCAATCTGCTCCTGAATCGTCTGTACCATATGGTAAAAAGAATTGATCAATACACCTGTTTCGTCCTTTTGCGGATGATGCCACCCCGGGAGATCCCATACATTCTGCATTACCAGATTTGCCATTTCCGTGAGATGTAAAATCGGCCGCACGATGTTGCGAATGCGAAGAAAAGATAAAACAGCCAGTACGATAATAACACTGCAAAAAACTAACAGCATATTGCGCTGACGCTCCGCCTGCTGGCTTCCGATACGACTGATTTCCTGGACAGATAATTTATCAATGGATTGCTGGACATACACCGTGTATTTATTTAAAAGGGAATACTCGGAAGAAAATTCTGTATATGCGCTTTTTGCTGCTTCTGTTTCCCCTTTTTTTGTTTCTGTAATAATCAGCATTCCCTGTCTGGAAAGATTTTCAGATAAATAGGACAAATTTTCAATATAGGGATCCGGGAACGCCTCAAAAAGCTCTGTTGCAATTCGTACTAATTTTTCCTTGCTTTCCAAATACTCCTTCATACAGTTCAAATCCTTTGTCATATTCGAGTATTTTTGCAGGGCAGAACGATATTCTGACAGTGCTTTCATATATTGAGGCATAAGCTGATTCTGTTCAATCAGCAATGTGTATTCCTCGCTTACTATACCTGCTAAATAAAAATTTCCGAAAAAGAAAAGCAGGGAAGTCAGTGCAATCATACTGACCAATAAACCCAATTTTCCCTGCAGGGTATGAAATTTTTTATTCTTCATCTTCTATCCGCCTTTGATATTCATATACAGTAAGTCCAGTCGTTTTCCGAAAAAGAGAGCAAAAATACGTTTTACTCGTATATCCGCATAATGCCGTCAGTTCACCGATCGTAATGCCTCTGTTTTCTGCAATTAATTCTTTCGCCCGGTTCATCCTTATCTCAGTCAGCACAGATACGAAGGTCTTCCCTGTTTTGTTTTTAAAGATACGGCTAAAATACGTTTGTGTCATGCCCATCCGATGAGCAATCGCTGCCTGGGACAGATCCGATGAATATTCCGTACGCATAATCCGGAGAATCTTATCGATCGACGCATCTGCTCCTTCCTCATTGACAGTCGGACGAAAAGACAATATCTGATGAATTATCTCCTGTTGCTTTTCCGGATTTTTCAGGAGCTCTGTATGATTGATTTCCTCCTGAACGCGAGAAAGATCCCACGAATCAGAAAACGAGAGCACTGCGTCCACAAAAATCCGAATATATTCCCAAAATTTTTGCGGCGCCCTTTCGGCATATTCCCGCAACTCTGAGAGAATCATGGATTCCAGATATTTCATCCGATTATCCTGCAAAAGACGAAGGATTTTGTGCATATGAAATACATACTTATCCTTTGAAAATGCACGCGGACAGCGATCAAAACACGTATACCCAATAAAATCCCTGCTGGTCATCTGCAGCGAATACAATTCTTCGGGAATTTGCCTTCCGGCTGCTTGCATTTCTTCCAACGATATACATACCGGCCCTACATAGCAGGGCTGTTTCTGACCAGTAAGCTGCTTGAGCGACCAGATATAGCAGCGCAGCATACTGTACAGTTGAAACAATTCCTTCGTTTCCTGCGGATGAATGAAAAGAAGAAGCCTGTCCTTTTCTATCCGGGCAAATACAAAAAAAGCACGCTGAAAGATCCGACAAACGGATGAATGCAGACTGAATGCCTCTCGCGTGCCTGTATCTTCAGAAATATCCAATGCTTGGGCAATCCATACTGCCTGCCATTCCCCGTCCTGTGGAAGCCCGACCTCCCTCAGCTTCGGTAATATCTGTTCATTTCCGGATAGCACATGGTGGATAGACCGCCTGTCTGCCTCATATCTGGCCTGACACATATGTTCCTCAAGTCTCTGTTCCTTTTCCTTTCGCTGTTCATCCTTTTCCAGTATAGAAACACACCGGTCTAATACAGACAAAATCTGCGTCTCACTGGTTGGCTTCAACAGATAATCCAATACATTTAGCTTGATTGCCAGATAAGCATAGTTAAACAAAGAATAAGAGGTGCTAATAATGATTAACCCTGCATACCCCTCCTGCCGAAGTTCCTGGCACAGCTCCAGTCCGGAGCGCTCCGGAATCTGAATATCAACAATCAGGATATCCGGAGTATACCTGTGCACCAACTCCAACGCACTATTCCCGTCTTCTGCCTCGAAAACAATCTGCAGAATTGGTCGGTTTTGGATCAGAATTAGTTGAAGTACCTGGCGTTCGATAACTTCATCCTCTACAATCCCTACCGTATAATATTTATTCATTCGATTTTCCCTCCATCCAAAGCCGGAAGATCCTTGTGGCTGATAACTGAACAATCTATATATATCGTGTCCTGTTCCGGCGTTCCTCCATTTGCCAGGCATCCTGCAATTTGTGCGCTTTGATAGCCTACCTCGTAACTTTGCTGTACAATTACTGCGTCAACAATGCCATCTGCAAGAAGCTCCAGAGTTTCCTCCGAACGATCAAAGGCGATCAAATGTACCTTTTTTTCCAGGTTAATCTGTTTCAGAATTTGTGCGTACAACATCGTTTCTGATTCCATCAGGCCAAAAATCGCCTGAATGTCCGGATTTTCCAGAATCAGATTTTCCAGGCTGGAATTGGATACCCGCTCTGAATACCAGGGTGTCTCAGGAGATTTAATTTCTACATCCGGCCATTTCTGCCTCAATGCCTCACAAATTCCATAAAAACGATCGGAAACAGCAGCGTTCGTTTCATTATCCTGAATCATAACAGGATTGTTGCTGATTCCATACAGCTCGTCCAGTATCTGTGCCGCCAGGTAACCTGCCTGCACATTATCTGTTCCTACATAGGCGTCGCGCAGTTCCTTTCCGGCATCAGAATCTACCAGAACAATCTTGATTCCTTTCTCCCGCGCTTCCTTTATCACTTCCGTATCCGGAAGATTGCCTTCAGCAATAATCACATCTACATCGGACATCAATACTAACCGCCAGGCATCCAGCACGTTCCAGGTCATAGCATCCTTGTCCTGCAGCGAAATATCCAAAGCAAAAAAAGAAAGCCCCTGCTCCCTGCAGCCTTCCTCTATACCCTGCAGCATTTCCTGCCAGTAGGTTGATTTTGTAGAAAGGATACCTGCAATCCGCGGGCTGCATACTTCCGTCGCATCTACTGTCTGCGTAAATCCACAGAGTATACCGCAGATTATTGTAATAAGCGTCCTTTTTTTTAATCTGTTCATGATTTCCCCCTGAATCTCCTTTTGTTTCTCTGGTTAAATTGATTATATCATATATTTTGATTAAAGTCCTAACGTTAGAGGATTGGTTTTTTTACACTTTCTCCAGATTTTAATATGCACTTTACATAAAAAATCCATGGAATAACGCACGATTTATTGGCATTATTTTATAATCATTATCTTTTATAGATAAAATAATCGAGTTGGCACAGCGGATAAAATCGCTTATAGTGCAATTGCAGTAACAGGAACGGAATAACTGAAACTGATAAACTGTAAAGAAAAATGGAGGAATCAAGAATGAAAAAGAAACAAGTTTTAGCACTCCTATTAACTTTATCCGTACCGCTCGGCCTGACTGGCTATGCCAACGCCGAAACTGGCGAGGTGACCTTTAGTCATACCCCTTATGGCATTCAGCAGGTCTATTCGATCGAAGTTGTGGATCCGGTAACAGCGGTACGAAATCCCACCACTCCCATCTCAGGCGAGGAAACTGCCATTTATGTTTCTGCCAAAATGGATTCTGAAGATTTCATGATCCGCAATGTAACACTGGAGTGGACTGTAAATGGGGAAAAGCAGGAGCCCATAAAGATGGGCCTTGTAGAGGACGTATTGAGCCTGCCCTTTGCTATCCCGGGATTTACCGCAGATAAGGCAGATCAGGTAGATCTGAGTAAAGTAGACCGGGAAATCTATTCCTGCAATCTTCCGGCTCTTGAAAAGGACGACGTAGTTACATATCATTTCCAGTTTGGCGATACCGTCAGCGAGGATTATGAAGTAACCGTTATGGCTCATCAGAATTATACAAACATGAAACGCAATCCGGAAAAAGCCGGTCTCGTATTAGAAGCAGAGGACGGTTTCCAGATACAAATGGTATTCGGAGAAAAAGGCGACATTCATTTAAATACCGGCTTCGGCGAACTTATACCAGACGAACAGAGCGCTGAGATCATCGAAAATGAGAACGGTCTCACGGCCAAAACTTCCGACTGCCGCGTTGAAGTAAACTATAATCCTTTCAGTATCCGTTTTTATAATGAAAATGGCGATTATGTTACTGCAATCAACGGAATTTCCGCAATTTCAGATTCCGCTGGCAATGTAGAACAGATTCAGTATGATCTCGACAGCCAGGATGACGATCAGTATATGGGATTTGGTATGCAGTTTGCCGATTTGAATCAACGCGGAAATACCGTTCATATTCAAACCATAAACTGGTATCTGGAGCAGTATAAGAGCGGTGCCACCTATGCGCCGGTTCCTTATTATACGGTTCCCGATAAATACGGTCTCTATATTGATGAGTCCGATCAGATTTCCTTCCAGATGGCCTCTGAAAACAATGACATCCAGATTATTGACCGCGTTTCTTCCAGAAAAGAGAATCAGACTGATCTGCATATTTTCCTTGGAGATAATGAGGAAATTGCAGCTGAATACGCTGATGTAAACGGTCATGCAGCTATGCCGCCTGAATGGTCCTTTGGTACCTGGCTGTGCGCAAATGAATGGCGCACTACCGCTGAAATTGAAGACGTAATGAACAAGGCTGAGGAATACAGTGTAAAATATAATGCTATTATTACAGAGGGATGGAAAAATAACTTCTACATCTTCAGCGATTCCTCTTATACGCCGCAGTCCGGAGACTATTATTTCAGCGCCTCTGATTTCATCTGGGGTGACCGCTGGACCGATCCGGTGGCTCTCGTAGAAAAAATGAAGAAAAAGGATGCCCACTTTATTCTGTGGCTGGTTCCCTCTATCAAAGAACCTGCCCTGGATGAAGACGGAAATTCCACAAATCCGCAGATGACCGCAGACATCGAATACCTGATTGAAAACAATATGGTTATTATGAATGAAGACGGCACTCCTTATCGGCAGCCAAACGACTGGTTTACAGATAATATGATTCTGGACTTCACCAACCCGATGACAAAAGAATGGCTGAAAGGAAAAATGGGCTACCTGTTTACCGAAATCGGAATCAGCGGATTTAAAACGGACGGAGGAGAATTCCTCTGGGGACGTGATGCCGTTGCCTTTGACGGACGCCGCGGAGATGAACTCAGAAATGATTATCCGGATCTGTATGCACAGACACTCTACGACATTGCCAATGAACTGACTGGTGGAGATGCAGTCATGTTCAGCCGCGCTGCAGGCCGCCATATGAACCAGCATCCGTGGATGTGGATGGGCGATCAGAATCCAACCTGGGAAGAGTTCAGATCCGTACTGAATGCACAGATGAATCTCGCCCTCTCCAATGTTCCTTTCAATACCCCGGACATGGCCGGATTCGGAGGAGATCTGCCAGGATATGAATACAAGGAGCTGTATTTGAGAGCCCTTGCGCAGGTAGCATTCTCTCCTGCCATCCAGCTTCACTCTGAGGGCCGGAACCGTGAAAACCCGGATTTGAGCCGTACCAGAATGCCTTGGAATTTGGCAGAACGCTATCACGATGACAGCATTATTGATATCTTTAACATCTTTAATGATATACACTATGAGCTTCAGGATTATATTTTGGAAAACGCAGAAAAAGCAAGCGAAACCGGCTATCCGATGATGCGCTCACTGGCTTATGAGTATCCGGACGATCCGGAAGCACGAAAAGCTGAAACTCAGTATATGTTTGGGGATAAGTATCTTGTATGCCCGGTAACTGAGCAGGGCGCAACCACCTGGGATGTTTATCTGCCTGTGGGAAATTGGCAGCACTACTTTACCGGAGAAACCTATGAAGGCAATCAGTGGTATACCGTGGATGCCCCTTTAGATCAAATTCCTGTTTTTGAAGCAATATAAAACTACCGACTGTCAATCCAACGCAAAATAAGCAGGCTGTCCATCTTAAAGTATTACAAGATGGACAGCCCCTTATTATTAAAAAGATTTATTTTATTTCTTTGAAGCATAAATCTGCACCAGCTTGCCCATCACGACAAACCGCGTTGCATCGTCTCCGGTACACGTCGAAAGCGTCATAATCCGGTCGTTCATATTGACATCCACATCGGAACCGTCGATCACTGACGTCTCAAACGCATGCTGCATCAGCGTATCAAAATCCTCCTGCGTGAAGAATGACTGATATGTAATTCCGGTCTTATCTACAACCGTTGCGGAGAAAATCCGGTATTCATAGATCAGGTCCGGTGTGAACATCCAGAAATATTTGCTCTTATCAAAAACACCCTCTTCCCGAAATTTCTTCAGCTTTCCAAACATGGAACCATCTTTCATATTGTGGCCGTAGATGATGGTGTTCTGGTCAGTGAAATTCCCGCTGTTGTCACAGTTCACAAAAATACAGCCAGCAAAGTTGTCTTCTTTTTCAAAGGTGCGGTGCAGATAAAAATCATTATCCTCCCCCTGTACGACCGGGTAGGAAATGCCGAGCGCACGGATACGCAACCAGCCGACAATATCTTCATTTTTCTGTTTCAACTCTGTAAAATCAATGGGGTTGCGCATAGTCGGTACCGTAATCTGTTTTCCATTTTCCATAACGGTCACAACTTCTTTTCCGCTGATATTCTGCTTGTTCTGTAAATCCTGTACTGTCTTATCATCCTCAAGCGCATCAAAATCCTCGGTTTCATCTGCTTCGTCCACAGATGCATAGTCATTCTCCAGGTTGTCATATTCTACGGAGCTTTTGCGATATTCCTGATAAAAACCATACAGGGTATACGCAGAAAAAACAAATACACCAAGCGCAACGAGCATCAACAGTGTACTGAGCACGTCTCCAAATGTTTTCTTTCTTTTTTTTCCAGACATGTGATATCCCCCTTACTATTCCTGAACCGGAAAGCTTACAATAAAACGTGTATTCCGGCTGTCGCTTGTCGCAGAAATGGTTCCGCCATGGAGCTCCACGATCTGCTTTGCAATCGCAAGTCCCAATCCGGCGCCTCCGGTCCGGCTTGATCTGGCATCATCAATCCGATAAAACTTTTCAAAAATCATTTCCAGCTTTTTCTGCGGAATCTGCGGCCCTTCATTCGTAAAAATAATCGTAATATAATCGTTGCCTCCTCTGGCCTGAATCAGAATCTGCGTTCCTTCATAGCCATACGCAGCGGCATTGCGCAGAAGATTGTCAAACACACGCGCAAGCTTATCCGGATCTCCCTGGAACATCAGCTTCTCTTCCACATCCACGGCACAGACCATGTTCTTCTCGCTCAACATTCCATAGCTCTCGTCCGCCAGCTGTTCCAGCAAAATCGAAAGATTCAGCCGTTCTTTGTCCAGAACAATATTCTGCAAATTAAATCTCGTAATATCAAAAAACTCACTGATCAGCTCTTCCAGCCGTATCGCCTTTTCCAGCGTGATATGCGTGTACTTTGCCCGGTCTTCCTGCGGCATATCCGACTGCTCATCGAGCATCGTCAAATAGGCAATCACAGAGGTCAATGGCGTCTTAAGGTCATGTGCAAGATAAACGACCAGCTCATTTTTGCGCTGCTCGCTCTCCGCTGCTTCCCTCTCGCGGCATTTCAGCTTCATTTTGAGTGTGGAAAGCGTCTCAGCCATCGGCTCCAGCTCAGGCACCAGAATAATTGGCTCATCTGAAGGGTTCAGCGTCTTTTCCAGGGCACCGCTGATATCGTTCAGATACTTCGTCAGACGTCCCACGGAAACATAAAAATAAAACAGGAACAAAATCCCCAGACTTCCCACCACAAAAATGGATTTGTTGTAGACAAATATACGGTTGTAATACTCTACTGCCTTCCATTGCTCAATGCCAAATCTCGTAAAAATAGCCATGACAAACCGTGCGAAGCTGTCCTGAAAAACTCCGTCCACCAGAAATGTCAGGATGCCGTATCCGATTGCCGCTACCAAAACGGAAATCAGAAGTGAGCGGATCAGTATTGTTCGTTTTAACTTTCCATAATTATTTTTCAACCTTATATCCTACTCCCCAGACGGTTTTGATAAAATCACTTTTCCTTCTGCCATCCCCCATCTTTTCGCGAAGATGACGGATATGAACCATCACGGTATTATTGCTGTTTTTGAAATATTTTTCCTTCCAGATCTGTTCAAACAGCTGCTCGGAGCTAATCACCTTGCCACGGTTTTCACACAGAAGCCACAAAATATCAAACTCAATTGGCGTCAATACCAGCTCCCGTTCGTTGTAGGTACACTCATGTGTATCACGATTCATCAAAAGCCCGGCAAAATCAATGAGATTGCCCTGCTGCTTGTTGTTTTCGTTGTACTTTGTGTAACGACGGAGCTGAGCCTTGACCCTCGCCACAAGCTCCAGAGGATTAAACGGCTTTGCAATGTAATCATCCGCCCCCAGTGTCAGCCCGGCAATCTTATCCGTATATTCTGTTTTGGCAGTCAGCATGATAACCGGAAATCTGTATTTTTCCCGGATCTTCTGAAGAATTCGAAAACCGTCGATATCAGGAAGCATCACGTCGAGAAGCGCCAGATCCGGCTCTCCCTTCTCAATCAGTCCCAGCGCCTCCCGGCCGCTGTAGGCTGTCTCCACCTCATAACCATCGTTACGCAGATAGAGTGCGATTACGTCTGCAATCTCCTTCTCATCGTCCAGAACTAAAATCTTGCTGCTCATACTTCTCCTTTACTCGCAGTTGCCCACGGTACGCGGATATGGGAGCACGTCGCGGATATTTGACATTCCGGTCAGGTACATCACGCAGCGCTCAAAACCAAGCCCGAATCCTGCATGGTGCGTGGAACCGTATTTCCGCAGATCCATATAGTATTTGTAATCCTCCGCGTTCATACCCAGCTCTTCAATACGCGTCTGAAGCTTTTCCAGATCGTCCTCTCTCTGACTTCCGCCAATAATCTCTCCAATGCCCGGAACAAGACAGTCCATAGCTGCAACGGTCTTTCCGTCCTCGTTCAGCTTCATATAAAACGCTTTGATCTCCTTCGGATAATCGGTCACAAACAGCGGCTTTTTAAATACCTGCTCGGTCAGATAACGTTCGTGCTCGGTCTGGAGGTCACAGCCCCAGGATACCTTGTACTCAAATTTGTCATTGTTCTTCTCAAGAATCTCAACTGCTTCCGTGTAGGTCACATGGCCAAACTCAGAGTTGAGGACATGGTTCAGACGCTCAATTAGTCCCTTGTCCACAAACGAATTGAAGAAATTCATCTCCTCCGGCGCATGCTCCAGCACGTAACGAATCACATATTTAATCATGTCCTCCGCCAGAATCATATCATCTTTCAGATCTGCAAACGCAATCTCCGGCTCAATCATCCAGAACTCCGCCGCATGACGCGCCGTATTGGAATTCTCAGAACGGAACGTCGGACCAAAGGTATAAACGTTGCGGAAAGCCTGCGCAAATGCCTCAACGTCAAGCTGACCGCTGACTGTCAGCTTTGTTGCCTTTCCGAAAAAGTCCTGTGCAAAATCAACTTCCCCTTTATCATTCTTCGGAATATTGTTCAGGTCAAATGTCGTCACCTGGAACATCTCTCCTGCGCCTTCACAGTCGCTGGCTGTAATCAGCGGCGCATGCACGTAAACAAAGTCGCGTTCCTGGAAAAATTTGTGTATTGCATAGGCAATCAGGGACCGCACGCGGAACACGGCCTGGAAAGTATTCGTTCGCGGACGAAGATGCGGAACGGTCCGCAGATATTCCATCGAATGGCGCTTCTTCTGCATCGGATAATCCGGTGTGGATGCGCCTTCTACTTCCACACTTGTCGCCTGAATTTCAAACGGCTGCTTTGCACCCGGGGTCGCAACCAGGGTACCTTTTACAATAATCGCCGCGCCGACATTCAATTTGGAAATCTCTACAAAATTCGCAAGGCTGTCTGAATAAACAATCTGAAGCGTCTCAAAAAAGGTGCCGTCGTGCAGAACGATAAAACCGAACGTCTTAGAATCACGGATGCTGCGCACCCATCCTCCGACTGTAATTTCCTTATCTGTGTAAGTGCCGCTGTTGCGGTATAATTCTCTGACTGTGGTAAACTCCATAATATAAGCTCCTCTTCTATTTTTGTACAAAGCTGCCGCATACACCTGCCGCAACCCGGCCCTAAAAGCCCTCTTTCCGGACATTATACCTTTTTTCCTGCGTTCCTGCAAGGCATAAATGTACAGGCCATATGGCTTTTAAAATTCCTGAAATTATGATAGGATAACTGATAGATCATTCCCTGCGTTACGGAAAAATGATGCAGGCTTTTTAATTAAGAAACGGAGACTTGACCATGAACCTGAAAAAAAGTACAAAAAACTTACTTCTTGATTTTTTATTCGATCTCATTGGCAGTATCTGCTATGCAATCGGCATCTATACTTTTGCACGGGCCGCTGACTTTGCGCCCGGAGGTGTATCTGGTCTGGCTCTGATTATCAATTATTTATGGAAGTTTCCGATCGGTATCACATCCCTGATTCTGAATATTCCGCTTATCCTGATCAGTTATCGGGTTGTAGGAAAACAATTTCTTCGAAAATCCGCGCGAACCATGCTGCTTTGCACCTTTTTCCTGGATATTGTATTCCCGTACACTCCGTCTTATACTGGTTCTCCTTTTATGGCGGCTTTATATTCTGGCGTATTTCTCGGTATCGGGCTTGGCCTGTTTTACATGCGCGGCACTTCCTCCGGAGGCGCCGATTTTCTGATCATGACGATCAAGCGCCTGCATCCGCATCTCTCGCTCGGCGCTGTGACGATGGTTCTTGATCTGCTTGTAATCCTGCTCGGATGGCCCGTATTTCAACACGTGGACGCGGTACTGTATGGATTAATTACCACTTTTATCACCTCCCTCGCGATTGATAAAATCATGTATGGCACATCCGCCGGGGCACTGGCTGTCATCATTACGGACAACGGCCTGGAGATCGCTGAAAAAATCAGTGAAATTACGGACCGAGGCTCTACGGCAATCCGCGCCATGGGCACCTACACTCGTCAGGAACGCGACGTATTGTTGTGCGCCTGTTCCAAGGTACAGACCCATACAATCTTAAATGCCGTGCATGAAATTGACCCGAACGCATTTATCATGATGACGGAGACCCGTGAAGTATACGGAGAAGGTTTCATTGAAAAAAATGAATAAATTTTAAGATCCCTGCAACAGTTCAGGGATCTTTTTGCACTTAGTATATAAACACAGAGAAAGGAGATTCTCATGAATACAACGACTGAGCTGATCCGTCTGGCGCAAGGCGGGGATGCGCATGCATTTTCCAGGCTGTATGAAGCTGTCTACACAGATTTATATCGCTTTGCACTTTATACGCTGCGCCACGCACAGGATGCTGAAGATGCAGTAAGTGAAACGGTGCTGGATGCTTTCTCCGGAATACATATGCTTCGGGAGGCATCTGCTTTCAAATCCTGGATTTTCCGTATTTTAACCGCCAAGTGCAACCGGCGCATCCGCCAATACACCACTGCCCCTGCGCAGCTGGATGAGGATTTGGGCGATGAAAGTAAAAAAGAAGAGGCTATCTGCCAGCAGACGGATATTCAGCGTGCACTTGGCGTGCTTTCCAGAGAAGATCGGCTGATCATATCCATGAGTATTTTTGCCGGCTATTCCAGTCAGGAGATCGGCGAACAGCTTCAGATGAATCCCAATACTGTGCGTTCCAGGCAGAGCCGGGCGCTGAAAAAGATGGAGGAGCTGCTTGTCTGAATTTTTTTATTTTGAATATTGCGAGACTTTTTGGAAGGCGGACGAACCCTGAGCAACGATACAAAAACGGGGTTCCGAGGCAAACAAGTCACCCCTTATTTTGTATCGTTGCTCAGGGTTCTGGATTTGATAAAAGTTTTGTAATTAGCTATTGTAGGTATAATTTAGCAGGGAAAGGAGATTTCCATGAACGAAAAAGATATGTTACAGAAAATCAAAGAGGATGCGCAGCAGGTGACGCCGCCTTCCTCACTGGCTCCTGATGCGGTAGAACAAATGCTTCGGGAGCGCGCCAAACAGGAAAAATATCAGGGCGAGCAACCAGAACACGAATACCCAGAGCCAGTTTTGTTTGATAAAAAGAAGCGCCGTTATCGTGCGCTGACCCGTTATGGGAGCATTGCCGCAGTTTTCGTCTTTGCCATGGCCGCTATGTGGCAGTCACAGCGTATCTCAAAACGCAGCGAGCATGATGCTGCTCCGAAGGACACTGTCATTTTCCAGACAGAGGAAAACACTGTAAAAAAAGCTGGCCAGACTGGGCATGTACAGTCCGAAGATTCTACACAGACAGAGCGTACGCCGGATGTAGAGAAACCAAAAACACAGTTCAAAGAGTCTTTCACGTACGCTTCCGATCCGCAGGCCATTTATACTGCCCTCTATGAACAGTTTCGCCAGAATTCTATGGACGCTGACGGATACGGCAGCATATCTTCAAAAGGTACTAATCTAATACGCGGTGAAATAGTCGAAGATTCCGCACCGATGCAGATGGAGATGGAGATGGCCCGCTCAGCAACCATGGATACAGCTGACACTGGTGGGAGTGGCGAGTCAGGCGCCGACTTTTCCACTACAAACCTGCAGGAACTCAGCGTAGATGAGGGAGATATCGTCAAGACAGACGGACAGTACATTTATATTCTTCGCCGTGATCTGTCTCTGAGTATCCTCAAAGCCGACAAAAAAGAACCGCAGTTCATCAGCACTACGTACCTCGGCAGTCAGACAGAGGGTGCGATCCAGGAAATGTATCTTGATGCGGAAAAGGAAACACTTTACATTATTTTAAGTGAGTATATTACTTCTCTTGAAAATAATGAAAATATTTATTATACAAGTGCAAACCGTCAGGCAAAACTTCTGACCTATGATATTGCTGACCGTAAAACTCCGGTTCTGACAGGTACTGTCACACAGGATGGTTTTTATGAAACGTCCCGTAAAAATGGTCCGTATATTTACTTATTCACCAGCTATCATCCGGACATTCAGGATACGTATGAAAACAGTACGATTATGCCGCGTATCAACGGAACAGAAGCTGCAGCAGGTGATGTCTTCCTTCCAGAAAACCTCTCCGACAGCGCTTATCTTGTGATCTCCTCTGTCAATACGGCACAGCCGGATGCAATTGCTGACAGCAAGATCCTGGTATCCGGAGCTTCCAATTACTATGTAAGTGCAGAAAACATTTACATTACGAACACAAAATATGATTCCGGACAGCCGCATACGCAGATCACAAAATTCCATTATTCAGACGGACAGATCGTCGGCGTAGCTGCCGGTTCTGTAAAAGGATACCTGAACAATTCCTTCTCTCTGAATGAATATAATGGAAACCTGCGCGTTGTCTCCACGTACACCGGAGATGATGCCAACGCAGTCCGTGATTTTGCCAGCAACATCACCGGCCAATACTACGAACAAAACTGGACAGAACACAATGCACTGTATGTCCTCGACGAACAGTTAAAGCAAATCGGCAAGATTGAAGGACTTGCTGACAACGAAACAATCCGTTCCGCCCGGTTTTTCGGAGATATCGGTTACTTTGTAACCTTCCGCCAGACAGATCCCCTGTTTTCTGTTGATCTGTCCGATCCGGCAAATCCACAGATACTCGGCGAGCTGAAGGTCAGCGGTTTTTCCTCCTACCTGCATTTTTACGGAGAAAATCACCTGCTTGGTATCGGCTACGAGGCAGATGAAGCCACGGGAATGATCACAGGTTTAAAGCTGTCCATGTTTGACATTTCCGATCCGAAACAGGTTACAGAGGTAAACCGTTTCACAATCCCAGGCATTACCTGGTGTCCGGCCATTGAGAACTACAAATCCATTCTCGTGCAGCCTAAAAAAAATCTGATCGGTTTCTACTGCGACAACCGCTACCTCCTGTTCTCCTACGATGAAGAAAAAGGCTTCGTCCAGGAAATGGTCTATGATTTTTATTCCGACATGCTGACAGGACAGGCAGAATATGATACCATGCGCGGTCTTTACATTGAAGATGCCTTCTATCTGGCAGGAAATACGTTCTTGATCTCCTTCGATATGGAGAAAGATTTTGAAAAGACAGGAGTATTGCAGTTCTAACAATAAAACAGAATAATGATACCAAAATTTCCCATCCATCCGGATGGGAAATTTTTATACAGCCTGTGCAATTATCTTATTTTAATTCTGTAAAAGCCCGCTCTCTTCCAGCCACTTTACAATATCCTTGTATACAGTCTTTTTATCCAGCTCATTTAACAGCTCATGCCGGTCTTCTGGATACAGTTTACATGCCACATGCTGCATCCCAATTTTGCGGAACTCCTTTTCCACACGGCGCACGCCTTTGCCAAAATTCCCAACCGGATCGCTCTCGCCTGCGATAAACAGAACCGGAAGCTCCTTCGGCATCCTCTCGAGATATTCCGGACGCGCAATTTTAGAAATGCCTTTCAGCATATTATAATAACCATTTACGGTAAATGCAAAGCCACAAAGCGGATCACGGATATACGCCTCCACCACAGCGTAATCCCGGCACAGCCAATCACAATCCGTACACGTATCCTTAAATTTTGCATTGAAGCTTCCAAAGGTCATCCACCAAAGCAAACGGCTCCGGTATTCCCAGCCGTGCAGAAACGCCTCGCTTTTTGCCACCAGCATCCCCAGCCGAGCTTCCGCATAGGAGTGATAACCTGTCCCGCAGATAATGGCTCCATCCAGCTCGCCGCCATGCTGACACAGATACTGCCTTGCAAGAAAGGAACCCATGCTGTGTCCCAGCAGAATATACGGAAGCTTTTTATAATCGCGCTTTGTCATCCGCACCAGTCTGTGAATATCACTGACGAGAATTTTATTTCCATTTTCCTTTGCAAAATATCCGAACTCTTTTTCAGAAGGCGCAGACCCTCCATGCCCCAGATGGTCATGTCCGACTACCAGAATGCCAAACCCGGCCAGATACATCGCAAAATCTCGGTAACGCTCAATATGCTCTGACATTCCATGCGTGATCTGAAATACTGCTTTTACCTCACCTTCTGGAACCCATCGCATACCATGAATTTGCATGGTTCCTTCCGCAGAAGGAAAATAAAAATGTTCTTCTTTTATCATACAATCACTCCTTTCTGTTTTGAGCACTGCGTTTCTATTTTAATCGTTTTATCTTTTAATCTTTTTATCTGCCAGTCAGTAAGCGGACGGATCTATTCCCGAATCAATGCATCTGCAAGCTGTGCAAATTGCTCCAGCGTCAACGCCTCGCCTCTTATATTTTCCGGCAAGCCTGCTTTTTCCAATGCAGATAATAATTCCTCTTTTCCATACGGCAGCTCCGACGAATTTTTCAGTCCGTTCACGAGCGTCTTCCGACGCTGATTAAAGGAAGCGCGAATCAGGGCAAACAGCAATTTTTCATCTTTTACCTTCACCGGCGGCTCCTGATACCGAGTCAGGCGGATTACCGCACTGCCGACATTCGGACGCGGGATAAAACAGTTCGGCGGTACGTTGGCTGCAATATATGGTTCCGCATAATACTGAACGGCAAGGGAAAGTGCTCCATAATCCTTCGTTCCAGGGCCTGCCTGCATCCGCTGCGCCACCTCTTTTTGTACCATGACCGCAATACAATCCACCGGCACCTGACTTTCCAGAAGCCCCATGATGATTGGCGTTGTAATATAATACGGAAGATTTGCCACCACTTTAATTGGCCTGCCTCCGTTTTTTTCACGCGCGATCGCTGCGATATCCGTCTTCAGTACATCCTGATTTAAAATTGTAACATTATCATATTCCGCCAGCGTCTCATGGAGGATGGGAATCAGATTCCGATCGATCTCCACTGCTGTCACTTCGCGGGCCGCCTCTGCCAGATACTGCGTCATCGTTCCGATGCCCGGTCCGATTTCCAGCACAAAATCATCCTTTGTGATCTCCGCTGCCGCAATAATCTTGTCCAGCACATGTGCGTCAATCAGAAAATTCTGCCCGAATTTTTTCTGAAAATAAAAACTGTATTTTTGAATCACCTCAATGGTTTTCTGAGGATTTGAAAGCTTTTCCATTTTTTGCTCCATTCGTTATGTCGTCAGAAAGAACAGCTCTAAAAACCGCGCTCCTGTCTCTCTGGTATATGCCTCATCACTTCGCTATTTCAGCTTTGCAGTCTCATGTCACGCTCTGCCTTCGGATAGACGCGCAGCGCATTTCTCCAGGTGGCCTCTTCCACCTCCTGCGGCGTGATCTTCTTTACCGCAGCAATCGCTTCAATCACATATTCGAGATAAAGCGAAGAGTTCCGCTTCCCGCGATGCGGCGTCGGCGCAAGGTACGGACAATCGGTCTCCAGCACAATGCGCTCCAAAGGAACAGCCTCCACAACCTCTTTGATGACTCTCGCATTTTTAAACGTCACAACACCGCCGATTCCAATATAATATCCCAGCTCCACATAAGCCGCCGCAACAAATGCCGACGAAGAAAAACAGTGGATGATGCCGCCCGTCGTCCCGGCATGGTACTGCTTCATAATCTGAAACGTATCCTCCGTAGCCTCTCTGCTGTGAATATTCACCGGAAGTCCGACATCGCGCGCCATTTGAAGCTGTCGGATAAACCATTCTTTCTGAAATTCATGCGTTTCCTTGTCCCAGTAATAATCCAAACCGATCTCGCCCACTGCCACCGTCTTCGGTTTCCGGCACAGATCATACATCCAGAGAAGCTTCTGCTCATCCAGCGCACCAACCTCGTCCGGATGCACGCCAACAGCAGCATAAACAAACGGATATTTCTCCGACAGATCCTGGCTCGCCTGAACGCCGCGCAGGGACGCGCCTACATTTACCACTGCACCGACTCTGTTTGCCGCAAGCTGCCCCAGCATGACATCCCGGTCTTCGTCAAAGGCCTGATCGTCATAGTGCGCATGCGTATCAAAAATCATTTCGCAACCTCCTCCAGCATTTCATCGATCAGCTTGCTCCAATTCTTTTTTGATTGCGCTCCCACACAGACCTCTCCAACCTGCTTTCCTTCTCTGTCCAGGAAAATCGTCGTCGGAACTGCCTGCACCTGATCAAGATAATTTACCTTAAGACTCTGAGACATAACCAAATGCGTGTAATCCGCTCCTGTCGTCTCGATAATTTTCTCAGCCGCCTCATTCCCCGGCTCTCTCACATCTGAAATAATACCAATCAGACGCACTCCTTTTTCAGCATATTCCTCCGCCAGCTCTCCAAGCTCCGGCATCTCATTAATACACGGACCGCAGAATGTCCCCCAAATATTCACCATATTCAAATCTGCCTGCGCAAATATATTCTGGTCAACCTTCTCCCCATCCAGCGTCTTAGTCTCAAAAACACCAAAAAGTCCATCCGACAAATCAGACACCTCTGTATCTTCCTGTGACACCGTTTCTGCTTCTGTTTGTCCCGCAGCACCCGTTTCACGTTCCGTCTCTGTATGCTTCTCAGAATTTATCTCCGTTTCTGTCTCCCCGTGCTTTTCAGCCCCTATCTCGGTATTTGTTTCAGAGGCCAGCTCTGTCTCTTTCTCTGTTTTCTTCTCCGTACGTGCCTCACTCTGTGTCTCCTTCGATTCCTTTTGCGTATTTCCTGACGAGCACCCTCCAAGCAACACACACAAAGCTAATCCCAACACCATGAATCCTTTTTTATGCATAACTATAATCTCCTTTCGTTTTTCTCTACTCAAATACACAATTTACTTAATTTGAATTATGACCGATACTTACCGCCACGTCAACCATTTCTTTTCCTCCCCCCCTATTGAAATCCTCTTATCCCCCCTCGTTCCCCTTACTTCTCTCAAATTATTAATACCCCAAAAAAACAACCGTTTCTGTAACTTTGTCACGGACGAAACCCCCGCTCTCCTGTATACTAAATAAAAATTCAAACTTGCGAAAGCAAAGGCCAGCCCCTTTCGCAATTTATCATCATTATTTTTAAAAGGAGTCCACTCATGCCAAAACGAAACGCAATTGTCACCGTTCAGGAATGCGTTGCCTGCGGATGCTGCGTAAAAGTCTGTCCCAAAAACGCAATCTCAATCTACAAAGGTACATACGCCGAAATCAACAAAAGTCTGTGCGTCGGATGCAGAAAATGTGCAAAAGAATGTCCCGCAAGTGTTATCACAATGGAGGTGGTAAAGGAATGAAAGGAAAAAAGAAATGGTACGATTACCTCTGGGTTGTTTCACTCACTTATCTGATTCTTGGATTTTTCAATATCCTTTTTGCTTGGCTTGGATTGCTTTGTTTCTTTATCCCGCTGATTATCGCAGTCGCAAACGGCAGCAAAGCTTACTGTAACAAATATTGCGGCAGGGGTCAGCTTTTTTCCCTGATTGGCGGCAACTTCGGGCTTTCCCGCAAAAAGGATATCCCCAAATGGATGAAATCAAGCTATTTTCGCTATGGATTTTTAATCTTCTTTTTTGTAATGTTTTTTCTCATGCTTTGGAACACCTATCTGGTATTTGCCGGAACTAAAACGCTAGGCAAGGCAGTCACCCTGCTTTGGACGTTTAAACTTCCATGGCACTGGGCCTATCATGGAACGCTCTTCTCCGACGGTGTTGCACAGTTTGCATTCGGCTTTTACAGTGTAATGCTTACTTCCACTGTACTCGGATTTGTCACAATGGTTTTATTCAAACCACGTTCCTGGTGCGTGTACTGTCCAATGGGAACCATGACACAGCTTATATGCAAAGCAAAAAACAGGGGCACATCCGATAAATAGCAATCCGATAAAACCAGGGGCAGATTTCTAACTATCAGAAATCTGCCCCTGAAATTCTGTAAGATCCTATGAAAACACTTCCGTATCTTCTCCTATAAAAAATCATGTAACTATCTGTCAGTCCCTGATATCTCCCGACTCCTGCGGGCCTTTCACTTTACGTCCGGCAATGATCAGCACCACCATAGTCAGCAAATACGGAAGCATCTGTAAAAACTGCTCCGGAATATCCAGTTCGATATTGATACGAAGCGCCTGTGAAAAGGCGAACAACAAACTGGCCAGGAACGAACCAAACGGATTCCAGCCGCCAAAAATCGTCGCCGCCAAAGCGATGTAACCGCGCCCTGCCACCATATCCTTGACAAACAGGTTGCTCTGTACAATGGACAGGAACGAACCGGCCAGCCCGCACAGCATGCCGCAGACAATCACAGATACGTAACGGTAACGCGTCACATTGACTCCGGCCGTTGCAGCCGCTTTTGAATTATCGCCGATCGTGCGCAACCGCAGGCCGACTTTTGTACGATACATCACGTACCACGAAACCGCAACAATCACAAGCGTGATAAAAAAGTACGGAGACTGTTTCTCAAACAATTTGCCAAGCACCGGAATCTGACTGAGTCCAGGAACCGTCACGTTCGGTATGGCTGTAACCTCGCCGCTTAACCCCTCTTTGTTCCACACAACCTGACAGAGCACAATCGTGATACCCGATGCAAAAATATTAATTCCGACTCCGCTGACTGCCTGATTAGTTCGGTAGCGGATACACAGAAGCGCATGAATCAGTCCAAACAGGCCGCCCACAAGAATTGCCACAAGCATACCAATCCAGGGAGAGCCGGATATATGGGTGCCAAACACTGCACCAAATGCACCAGAGAGCATCATACCCTCAATTCCCAGATTAATGATTCCGCTCCGCTCACAGATTACGCTTCCGATTGAGGCAAGCGTCAAAGGAATCGCCAGACGGAGCGTTGAAAGCACCATATGCATGGAAAACAAATGCTGTAAATTATTCACCTTTTCGCTCCCCCTTTCGCCGTCTTAAAAAACTTACCAGATTCGGAGTCGCCACAAACAGAATCACAAGGCCCTGCATTACCTTAATCATGCTGGTAGACACACCCGCCACATAACTCATCTTCATCGCACCCGATTCCATGATACCAAAGAGCAGCGCACTTAAAAGAACGCCCGCCGGATTGTTGCGCCCCAGAACAGCAACCGCAATTCCGGTAAAACCATAACCCGGAGAAAATCCATCCACAAATTTTCCGGTTTTACCGAGCACCTCTGTCACGCCCGTCAAGGCTGCCAGAGCGCCGCTTACCGCCATAGTCAGCACAATCGTGGACGACATCGCGATGCCGGATGCCTGAGCTGCCAGACGATTTTCACCGACCGCGCGGATGTTAAAGCCCGTCCGCGTTTTCAGAAAAAAGAAATGCAGCAAAACTGCAATCACAAGCGCAAGCAGCAGCGCTGTTGTCAACTGCGTTTTCGGAACAAGCTTTGTCAGCATATAGGTGTCATCCATTGCTACCGTCTGCGCGACACTTGCCTCCGGATCTTTCAACGGACCGTGTACGAAATAGCTCGTCAGATAACGCATAATGTAGTTCAGCATAATTGCGACAAGCACCTCGTTGATCTGCAGCTTTGCTTTCAGAAACCCGTTCAGTCCGCCGACCAGCATTCCAGCTGCCATTCCTGCAACAAATGCAGCCGGAATCACAAGGATGCGCGGCGCCCCCTGAAGAAAGATTGCCGCAACAGCCGCAGCAAGCGCTCCGCTGTAGAGCTGCCCTTCACAACCGATATTAAAAATACCGCCCTTGTTTGAAAAAGCGCAGGCCATTCCGACAAAAATCAGCGGAACGGTTTTGGCAAGCGTATTCGCAATCGCATTCCGGCTGCCGAAAGCGCCTTTAAAAAGTGCAGAATATGCCTCTGCCAGATTGTTGCCGGAAGCTGCCATGATAATGGACGTGATCACAAGCGACAAAAGGATGGCAATGACCGAAAGCCAGATATTCTGAAGCCCCGAAGTCCATCTGCCAGAGCCCGCTTTTTTCTCTCTGCTCATTTATGCCTCCTCCTTCTGCCCTGCCATCAAAAGGCCGATCGACTGTGTTGTGAATGCTTCGTTCTTCCTCATATCCATGAGTTCTCCTTTGTAAAGAACCGCAATTCTGTCACTGAGCTGAAAAATGTCCGTCAGCTCCGCTGAAATCAACAGAATTGCCTTCCCCTGCTGACGCAGCTTCAAAAGAATCTCCCGAATATACTGAATTGCCCCGATATCGAGGCCGCGAATCGGCTGGCATGCCAGCACAAAGCCGGCATCTTTCGATGCTTCACGGCTCAGAACCATTTTCTGCTGGTTGCCGCCTGAAAGTGAACCGATGCTCTGCTTTTCATCCACTGCGCGGACATCGTAGGCCTTCATCAGTTCCTCCGCCCGCTCCTCCAGAACGTGATAATCAATCATGCCGTGCGGTACATAACGTTCGTCAAACTGGTTGCCCAGCAGGTAATTATCCAGAATCGAAAATCCTGGAAGGATTGCACGCTGATACCGGTCGGAAGGTATATAGCTGATTCCCTTTTCCACACGTTTTCTCGTAGGCCAGCTGCTGATATCCTCACCGTACAGCGAAATTTTCCCTTCTTTGCATTTTAAAAGTCCGAGCAGCATTTCCTCGAGCTGCTTCTGTCCATTCCCCTCAACGCCTGCAATACCGACAATCTCACCGGCCCGCACATCAAGGGAAACGGTATTCTGGGCGTTCGGAAGCAACCGCACGTTCTGAAGGGACAATACGACCTCTCCAGGCTCGTTCGCTGCGCGCTCCAGTTCAAAGCTGACCTCATGACCTACCATCATACCTGCCAGTTCATTTACGGTCACGTCCGCTGTCTGTACAGTATGTATGGATTTCCCTGCCCGAAGAACTGTCACGTGATCTGATACCGCCTTTGTTTCGTTCAGTTTATGTGTAATAAAAATAATCGTCTTACCCTGCTTTTTCATATCGCGGAAAATAGCAAGTAACTGATCCACCTCCTGGGGCGTCAGCACGGCTGTCGGCTCATCCAGAATAATGGTTTCCGCCCCGCGGTACAACGTCTTCAAAATCTCCACACGCTGCTTCATACCCACGGAAAGTTCCGACACCTTCTCTTCCACGTTTAAATCAAAATTATAGCTGTCCGCAATTGCCTGCACCTGACGGATGCTTTCTTTTCTGTCAATGGAAAATCTTCCCGGCTCGTTTCCGATGATCACATTTTCCCAGATCGACAGAGCGTCTACCAGCATAAAATGCTGATGAACCATTCCAAGCCCGCACAGAAACGCGTTCCTTGCAGAGTGCTTCGTCACTGATTTACCGTCAATGATGAGTTCGCCTTCATCCGCATGATACAGGCCAAACAGTATATTCATCAGCGTCGTTTTTCCGGCTCCGTTTTCACCCAGCAGACAGTGAATTTCTCCCTTTTCCACACAGAAGTCGATGTGGTCGTTTGCTGTAAAGCTGCCAAACCGCTTCGTGATTCCTCTCATTTCAACCGCATACACGCGCTCTACCTCCCGGATTGTATTTCTGATTTCATAATAACAAGAAGGAGATGCCTTCCATAACAATACTTGGACATCTCCTTTACAATCTGACCGGTCATTCTTGTCTAAAAACGCCATCCCCCCAATGATGCATCGTTTTCTTTTCTCTATGTCCGGCCCGGACAAATTACAGAGTCGCCGGAACTTCAATCGTACCGTCGATGATCTGTGCTTTCAGCTCTTCAAGCTGTGCTACGATCTCGTCGGAAACCTTGATGTTGCTGCCTTCCAGTGTATAGCCAATCCCTTCGTCAGACAGGCCCAGCACCTTTTCAGTACCTACCGCAAGATTGCCGTTCAGTGTGCTCTCTACGATATCGAATGCTGCTGTATCTACGCGTTTCAGCATGCTGGCAACGATGTGATCCGGATCAATGATATTCTGATTGGAGTTTACGCCGATTGCGATAAAATCGTTCTCTTCTGCTGCTGCAAATACGCCGAGTCCTGAACCGCCTGCTGCATGGTAAACAATATCACAGCCCTTGGAAAACTGGCTTGCTGCGATTTCTTTTGCAGTTGTCGTATCGCCGAACGGATTGTCTCCGCCTACAAACTGAATCTGAACTTCTGCTGCGTCATCAAAATATTTGATACCTGCCTGATATCCTGCTGCAAACTTATTGATGGTATCATTTTCCATAGCGCCTACGAAACCGTAGTTGTGGTTTTCCTCCAGGCCGTAAGCTGCCGCATCCTGCTTCATCAGAGCTGCAAGTGCGCCTACCAAGAAAGAGCCCTCATGCTCTTTACAGCTGTAGCTAACTACATTGTCCATCTCCAGCGTTGCATCGATCAGTGCATACTGCTGATCCGGATAATCCGGAGCTACTTTTGACAGGGCATCCAGCTGGTCAAATGCGATGCAAAGGATCGTATCATACTCTCCGGAATCGCTCATGTCACGCATAATTACTTCAAAATCAGTTACTTCCTTCGGCTCAGCATAGTCAAATTCCACGCCAAGCTCTTCCTTCGCCTGTTCCAGACCTGCGTATACAAGGTCATTGTAGGACTGGTCGCCGAGACCGCCGATACCAAAAATAGCTGCTACCTTTGCATCTGCCGCTTCTGCTGTCTGTGCCTGTCCAAATGCTGTAACTGTGAGTGACAGTGCTGCTGCCGTTACCGCCAGCCGTAATGTTCCGTTCCGTTTCATTTTTTTCTTTTCCTCGCTTTCTTTTGTGTTGTTATGATAATCTATTTTATCATCCGGGTTTCAGTTAAACACGGCAAAAAGTTCGTTCAATGCCTTTCTCTCATCCACTTGCATGCAATGCTCGACAAAACGTCCTTCTATCGGCTGCTCGCGCAGATCTGTGACAAACATTCCCCGGCAGTAGGTACCGCCCGTCTCAACGCGTGTAATGCGTTTCTGTGTCAGAACAACACTCGGATCTACCGCTACGATCATCGCCAGAGGATCATGCAGCGGACAGCACTCACGCATCCAGTTCTGCATCCTTGCACCTTTCATATAATGCTGCAACTCCTGCATCATAAAATCAAGCACCGGCCTGCACTCCTCACGACAATAGCCGCGGGCCATTTTCACATCCTCCATGTGCATAACCGTCTTTAATGTAACATCAAGCCCTACCATCGTCACCTGCCATGGAGCCATCAAGACAAGATCTGCCGCTTCCGGATCTCCGCCGATATTCGCCTCAACCATAGGCGCCACATTGCCCGGCCCGTTTACGGTTCCGCCCATTGATACCACACGTTTTATTTTTGCAGGAAAATCCGGATATTTCTGAAGGGTATGCGCGATATTTGTCATCCTGCCAAGCGTGACCAAAACAGCTTCTCCATCCGCCTCACACGCCTTTTCATACAGGAAATCACATACGTCCATATCCACCGGTTTCTGGGAAGATTCCGGAAGTTCGATTTCTCCAAGTCCGTTTTTCCCATGAATAAAGTCCGGAAAATCCTCACACGTCCCCACCATCGGCTTTTCTGCTCCGACACATACCGGAACCTGCCCTTCTTTTCCTGCAAGCTTCAATACCCTCATTGTATTATCCGCCGCCTGTGCCGCAGTCACATTCCCGATACTTGTCGAAATCCCCATGACCTCTACATCCTTACGATGCAGTGCAAATAACAAAGCAATCGAATCATCAACACCGGTATCACAGTCAATCAACAGTTTTATCATATTCTCACCTCTCGCATTTTCTTTGCATGTCTATACAATATTCTGATACTGGCTGCTTTTGTCTGTCTTCGCGCACTAGATCACCACCACCTCAGAAAATCCATATGACTTTGCAATCTCTTTGCAGCGCTCCAATTCCTCCGCGGACGGACTGCGAAGTGTCTCTTTGTATGGAACACGTACGCCAAATGGCCGATATGCAATTATTTTATAACGTATCTTCTGTTCCTTCAAGTACGGTTCCAGCATTTGTCCAACTTTTTCCACTGTCTCTTCACCAGACAGAAACTCAGGAACAACAACGGTCCTGATCTCCTCCAGCTTTCCGCAGCCTGCCAGATAAACAGCGTTTTTCAGCACCATTTCCCGGCTCTGTCCAGTCAGCTTTTTATGTTCCTCCTCATCAAAAGCCTTGATATCAAGCATCACACCGTCACAGACTGCCAGAAGTTCCTCATCCTTTGAATAATCATAAGAACCATTGCTATCCATTAAGGTGGAAAGCCCCTCTGCCTTTGCAAGCCGGAACAACTCTACCACAAAATCCCTCTGCATCGAGCACTCTCCGCCGGAAACCGTAAGTCCCCGGATGAACGGAAGATCTTTTCTGATTTCCTCCATGATCTCCCCTGCTGTGTAATCCTTCGTCCGAGGCGAAGCCAGATGCGCACATTCGTGAATGCACCGGTCGCATTCACAGCAAAGTTCCTGCTGCCATCTCACCTTTCCGTTTTGAAGCGTCAGCGCTCCGGCAGGACAAACCTCCACACAGTGACCGCACGATGTGCACATTGCAATCGTCTCCGGATTGTGGCAGTAGGCACAATGGAAATTACACCCCTGAAAAAATACGGCAGCCCGGTTCCCCGGTCCATCTACCACACTGTGATGAAGAATTTTATTGACCGCAGCTCGCAAAACCTTCGGTCGTTCTGCCATTTCCGTCCGCTGCATACCTTTGTCTGTGTTTAACGTCAAAGGTTTCGTACCTTCCTTTCGTAAATACGGGCGTTCTTTACTTCCCCGTAGCCCCACATAGCGTTGGCCTGCTGCACACGGATTCCCTTGTCCAGCTTTTCGATATCTGATTTTTTCACAAGATATCCTGTGATCCGAATTACGTCACAGTCATCAGAGTACGTAGAAAAATACCGCATCCCCTTTGAAAAAGCACCCTTGATGAGGTCAACCACTGCTGCCGGATTGCGTTTTGCCGTTTCATCAAACGGAAAGATGTCACCGACACCGGAATTGAAATACGGCTGCATCTTCGCACAGTGCTCCAAATGCTCATACAGTGGCAGCTCGTCCCCGATCCGGATTCTCACTCCCGGACTGATATCATAATCCACATCAATTCCAACCTGCGCATGTATGGTAAAATGATGATCCGTACAGTCACAGTATTTGCTTTCAAAGTTCATGACACACTGTGTCATTTTTTCCATAATCTCCTGTGCCAGACGGTCTGCCTTCTCGCTGTACCCATAGCGGTCACCGCAGCCCTCTTTTTCCATGAGCGTATTGACACACTCATTCATTCCCACAACGCCAAACATTCCGGTAAAATTCTCAAGCTTCAAAAAACCCTCTTCTACAAGGAAGTTTGATGTAAAGAAATGGGTCCGTTCCACAAGGAATCGGATTTTCTGTTCTATGTATTCACACAGCACACGCACCGTATGCGGCAGAAGATCGTTCAGAAAATGCTCACTGTCTTTTGCACGCACGGCAAGGCGGCTCAGCACAATACGCGATAAAGTAAGCGAACCTCCCCCGATCGGAAGTGCATTGTAACAGCTTGCAATCCCGTATGGTGTACGGTAAATCTTCTGATACGCCTTGTGATTGGCAAAGCTTGGTTTCGCACATGCAAGCGCGCACGTGACGCATTTCGCGGCAAAATCGTCCGGTGTGATATCCGGATCATACAGAAGTGTGATCGACGGAATGGCATTTTTCAGTTCTGTCTGAATCTCCACGATCATTTCTCCGGCCTTTGTCGCTTCCGGCCCGAGATTCATATGGCAGTACGAATCTGGAATGGTACGATCCAGAAAAATCAGAAAACTTTTCAGTATCTCATACGCATACGGATCATCCATAAACGGCTCCAACATTTTATCTACTGAACCGAGATACACCGGATAATGCGTAACAGACGGAATATGCCGGTAAAACATTTCGAGCGTCTGTGTGGCCTCAAACAGTGTCTTCGGCGGATCAAGCCGAAGGAATCGGCACCCCTCCCGCATCAGCTTTTCATAATCCGGCAACGTATAACGGGGACAGTACGTCGCATTCCCCTCTGTCATCGTGCAGACACAACCGGCCTCCAAAAGTTCCCGAAATGCACTGCTCGTCTCAAAAAATTCCACATAATTAAACGGCACTGCCGACAGGTTCATGGCTGCCTGTTCATTCGTAAGCGCCGTATTGGTAATAATACTCTCAACATCCTTTTTCATATCTGTAATATTCAGCATATTCGGATGCTCCTTTCCTGATGTTCTGCAGTATGCCATACAGATATCCTGTTTCATTTTGCAGTCCTTTTTTATGAAAAATCAATCTCTTATTGATTTATACTCTGATAGATGGTAACATGATTTTGCAGTCAAAAAAATGACAAATGGCAGTTTTTTAGAAAGGATTTTCCATGACATCAAATTTCTCCAAAATATTAAAGCGAATCGTCTCTGATTCTTATGAAAATTATAAATATGATCCGGAATTTGACAGCCTCCTTCAAAAAGAGCACCTGCACTTTGAGCACTTTCCGGCCGGTACCATGCTGATACAATGTCAGAATCCGATTTACTGTATTTGTATTCTTGTGGATGGACTCTGCTGTACAGAAAAATACAACATTCAGGGCCGGCTTCTGATCTCAGAAAACATCAGCCCGGTCGAATTTTTCGGGCTTTTCGAGGCAGTCCATCCGCTTCCCCTGTACCAGCATGAAGTCTCTGTCCGCTGTATCACCTCCTGTACCTGCCTGAAAATCCCGGTAAATCACTATCTGAAGGAACTGAATACCAGCATAGATGCGCTCCAGATTTCCCTACAAATACTTTCAAAATTTGTTTACCGGATTTTGCTTCAAAACGACGGTCTAATTTTAAATAATGCAAGATGCAACATTCTTTTAAAACTGCTTGAATGTTCTGATGGAAAGGCTTTTCCATATCTTCTTCCTATGAAAAAAGAGGAACTGGCGCAAACGCTCAACATCAGTCTGCGCACACTTTACCGGAAGCTCGACGCAATGTACGAGGAAGGACTGATTTCCACCAGGAAAGGAAAAATCCTGATCACACAGGAACAGTACGGTAAAATCACTGCTGCGCTGCAAAAAGAATTACAAAATGGAACAGCGGACGATTCCTGACATCGTCCGCTGATTTGTCTCGATATTTGCCACATTTATTTACGTAATACTGTAAGTGAAACCGCCTCTGGCATGATCTTTTTTGCTACATTTCGGAAGTCCTTTCGTACTCCAGGACATTCTCATCACATTCCGCCATGTATCGGTTCCGACAAGGAAAAATCCGCTCTGCGGGTCAATGATATACCATTTCCCTCCGATTTTTACCTGATTCCACTGATGGCTCGGATTGGAAGCTTTCGAATCTGCGTGCACATACCGACAGTCAATGCCAATTGCATCACAGAGCGCCTTCATACCTCTCGCAAAGCCGGAACACTGTGCTTCCCCGTAAACCAAGGCTCCCCAGGCTGTATTGGCTCCATTGTACTGCCAGCCGCGGCGCGCATATCCACAGTTCGCCCGGATGAAGCAAAACGCAGCCCATACTTTTTCATAATCACTCATGCCTTTGCGGATATAATTATCTTTGAATCCCTGCACAACTCTGCGCACTTCCGTAAGCTTTCCGGTCGAAAGTGACGGGCCGTATACACTGCCTTTTTTGTAGCTGCCCTTTACGGTCAGTTTTTTCAGAGAAGCTTTGCTGGTCGGACTGTAACTGCTGTAATACGTCTTTCCGCCTGTTTTGCAGTAAGCCCTCACCCGGTACTCATAGGTTTTTCCGGATTTCAGTTTCTTGTTTGTCCATGTAACCGTGCTGCCTTTTTTAATCGTCGCAACCTTGGTCCATTTTTTTCCGTTTTTCCGGTAAACGAGATAACCAGTCGCTTTATCTACACGCGTCCACGCCACCTTAACAGAAGTGTTCGATGCGCCGTAGCATTTTACAATCTCCGGTGTTCCAATCGCTGTCTTACCGGATACCATATTAGAGCTGACCTCTTCGTCACTGTAGGATGACCGGAATACAAGCTGGTAATAATAAGTCTTTCCCAGCTTTGCCTGTCTGTCCTGAAAGACTACAGAACCGTTAAAAGACGGGCTTTGCTCAAAAGAATACACCTCTACCGCTCGCTTTTGTCCGCTCCTGTGCCATCCGTTGCCTTCATTGCTCCACGATGCGCCATACGCTGCAAAGCTGTCCAGCAAAGTATACTTGCCTCCGCTCGCAGGATTCTTCGTAGCCCGGTAGAGCTCATACGTCCCGTTCTCCGTACAGGAAATTTCTGCCGGCACCAAAAGCACCGTCGTTCCTGCGCTCTGGCATTTTCCCAGGGTGATCGTATTTGCGGCCCTTGAGACCAGCATATTCTGCGAAAGCCCGATACTGCCTGCCAAGCAAAAAATAATGACAAATAACCACTTTTTCCATTGTAAATACTGCTTCATCTCTCTCCCTCTTTCTGCTTTTGCGAAATACTTCCGCCTGTTTTCTATTCTTTGAATTATAAACCTATTTTTTCACAAAAGCAAGAGAACGGGAGCTCGAAACCCATGAATTGTCAATTTTCCAACATTCCGGCGATCTGCGCCTTTGTTTTGTAACCAATGGATGTCTGTACCACCTTACCGCCCTTCAGAACAACAACAGTCGGAATGCTTGCAACCCGGAATGCAGCTGCCAGTTCAGGCTCCTCATCCACGTTTACCTTGCCTACCTTTACGCGTCCATCATATTCCTCGGCAATCTCCTCCACTACAGGCGCCAGCATCCGACACGGACCGCACCAGGTAGCCCAGAAGTCAATTAATACCGGGATATCTGATTTGATTACTTCCGCCTCAAAGTTATTTTTTGTGATTTTCAGTTCAGCCATTTTTATGTCCTCCTCTGTCTTTTCTTCTATAAAAAATATACCTATTAAAAAAATATTTATCGGCTTACATGGTAAAGCATACAGTGGCAATATCCCTCAAAATCAGGGTCTTTCATCTGTGCCTTAAACTCTTCGCACATACATTTATACTCCTCTTTTCGCTCCATCCGGCACGGACAGTACCCGCCCGTCTCCTTCAGCCCTTCTTTTACCACCCGGACAATCTCCGCATCGGGATTTAATGTAATTTTCATCTATCTCCACCTCCCAGATTAAATTTCTTTTGCTGTTTTATGTGCTTATTTTAACAGAAGAGGAAAACACGCACCGTAACCAGGTCTCATTTTACCTATTTTTTTCTCGAAACATTGTCTAAGACCTCTGTTTTCTATATCTCCCTTAACTTTTCAGTATCCCGTAAAATGATCACACCCCGTCCGACCTCAACCAAACCATCCGCAATAAACCGCTTGAGCATCCTCGCCACAACTTCCCTGGCAGAATTGATCTGCAATGCGATCTGCTCCTGGGTCATATGGATTTTCATGTTTCCCGTTCGGTCATATTCCTGGAGCAAAAAACCGGCAAGACGCTGGTCCATCCTGGCAAATAAAATCTGCTGCATGGTCCACATAACAGAAGAAAACCGCTCCGCCATCTGTTCATACATAAAACATTTCACATAAATATTCTGTTCTGACAGACGCCCGAACGCACCGGAATTGACAACCAGCAAATCGCAGTCCTCCTCCACGGTCATCTGTGTATCAAACGTGATCTGACTGATCACACACGATGCAGAAAGCACGCAGGAATCTCCTTTCTCAAGACGAAACAGCGTAATCTCACGGCCTTCTTCCGAAAGAAGGCTGACCCGTATCTTTCCCTTCAATACACAGGCCATTCCAAGACAGACGCCACCGCTGCCATAAAGAAGACTGTCTTTTTCATAATGACGAACAGACGCATTGCGCGTCGTATACTCTTTTTCCATTTCACTCAGTCGCTCCCAAAACGGGAGATTCAAAAAAACGTCCGATGCCATCTGTCATCCCTATCCTTTCACATCCGTAAGTTAAAATTATTTTTCATGCACAAGTTTTCCGGTCATGTGATCCATGGCGACTGCAATAACCTGCACGCGGCCTGCTGATCTGGCCACCTCTTCTTCTGCCTCACACGCAGTCGGATAATATTTCAAAGCCAGCTCTCTGACTTTCCCAAACGCAACGGAACTGTCGCTCACAAGCTCTGCCCTGCCCATCACAACCACGCTTATTACATCATACGCCCAGTCTCCGTCTTTTTGAACACCTTCATTCCATACCGTAAAGCATACTTTTTCACAGCGCCTGATCGCGTCTATTTTATGGCCCTCTCTGGCACAATGGAAATAGATCTTCCCCTCATCCTCCTGTTAAAATTCCTTTTGATGCTCCTCTGTCCCTATCATATCCCTGCTTTATATATCTGCCCCGCTAAATCAGTTTCCAATTTTTCAGTTTTCAGTATAGCATAAGTGGAAACAAAACGTGTGTAAAATTATATGTTGACGGTAAAATTTTGTCTCGTATCAACGTTTTCGCAATATAAAACGCCTGGCAGAAGGCACGCGCCTCCCTGTCAGACGTTTTATCATTCCTATTCTGTTTTATTTTTCCTTTACCGGAATCCAAACCTCTGCATAATACTCAGGATCTTGTGTCCCGCCCTTGAAATCTGCCGGGTTGCTGTAATATTCAATATTGTACCCTTCTGCAATTTCATATCGGTTTGCCGGCAGCCATTCCGCAAAGATTCTGCGGTTCACCTCCTGCAGCGGCAGCGGCATAGCCCCGCGACAAGGAAAAATCGCCCACTTATGTGCCGGAATTTCATACACTTCCAGCTCCTTCCCGGCCGCCTCTGCCTCGTTCCAGTCGTCCGCAATCATGTAGCGGAACTGATTTCCGCTCATCTCTTCATCAAAGCAAATCCCATACGTGCCCATGACCGATTTCTCTTCTGCACACACATATACTTCATTCCAGTATTTCGGGATATCGGAATTAGCTGCCTCATAAGAAAACATTCTGGATATGCCCATCACTTTTAATGCAGGTTTGTTTTCAATTCTGTACTCCATCACTGTACCTCCGTCTAATGAAAGATTGATATGCAGCGGCGCAAATGATTTCACCGACGCACCGCCACGCCGTACATCAGTCGGTGTGCTTCCATGGAACCGGGTAAACGCTTTCGTAAAGCTGTCCGGGGAATCGTAACCATATTTAAGAGCCACGTCAATCACTTTGCTGTCCGACGCGAGCAATTCACTGCCAGCCAGTGAAAGCCGTCTCATCCGAATATATTCACCGATCGTATACCCGCACAGCATGGCAAAGCCTTTTTGGAAGTAAAATGCGGATATATTTACTTCCCCGGCAATCCTGCCTACGGTCAGTTCCTCCGTGATATGATCCTCCATATAAACAAGCGCTCTTTCTATCGTTCCTGCCCAATCCACAGCACTTCCTCCCTTCTGCTGTTTCAGTATATCCTGCTTTCCATAAGACTGCCCGACCATTCCTGCTCATTTTTGTCCGTACAGAATACTTCCCTGACATTCTTTCTCGCTCATATCAGCAGCGATATTCTATAATCTCTTCCAGCTTCTTTCTTGGACGCGGCCCCGGCGCTTCATTTGCATAGCCCAGTGCAACCGCTCCTAACAGCTGCCCTTTTTCGTTTAGAATCTCCATCAATTCCGGGTACGCAAAACATGTATTGGCAATCCACAGCGTTCCAATCCCCAAATGTTCTGCCTCCAAAAGCATGTTTTGAATCGCAGCCCCAGCAGAAAGAGAATCCACGATTTCCTTCATACGCTCATCATTGGTAAGCGGCTCAAACGGCGAACTCCCTCCCGGATTCATTACCACCACAACAACCGGCGCTTCCCGCATAATCCGCAGCGTATTTTTTGCATCCGACAAACCGTAAGCAGACTCTGGAAGCAACGCCTCTCCTTCTGTCTCGCGAAAAATGCCCTTTTCCATCCCCGCAAGGAGCTCTGCTTTTGCCTCTTTCTCATAAATCAAAAATTTCCATGGCTGCCTGTTCTTCCCGGACGGCGCCAGAGCAGCTGCCTGTATCATCTGTCTGATGATTGCTTCCGGTATTTCATCCTGCTTATATTTACGTATACTTCTGCGAGTAGCGATTTCCTTTATCATCGTGATGTGTACCTCCTTTTTATTCTTTGCGTCCAGAATAATCTGTTCCAATTCGAATACTTCGTTTAGTTTATCAAACTATAGCAAAAATTGATAGCTATTATTTTCAAACTCAGAAACCTCATTGTCCTGCATCAGACCCTTGTCGCTTTTTTTAACGTTGGTCCCTGTCTACAAATGCTAACGCCACCATGCCTATGATGGCATACAGTAATGCAAATGCCAGTAAAATCCCCCATTCTTTCAAGACATTCTTTTCGTTTGTTTCATATTCCTTCACCTGAAGACTTTTCTGCACTGTATGTATAATATCCTGATAAATTTCTTCTTCCACCTCAGATAAACTTTCATCGTCTGACAGGCCTTTCAATTCCTGTAAAGCCTGTATATACTCGCTGTTTTTGATCAGCATCCAGCTTTTTTTCAGCATAGATGTAGGCAGATTGTTGTAATTGCTCTCTGTACATACCGCATAAATCCCCCACTTACTGATGGCTGCATTTGAAATGGCATCCGGCAAACCATGAAGAGGAAAAGCAACGCCTGCAAATACCAGCTGAACAATCAGCAAAAAAGGCATAACGGTCATCGCAGTTGTTGTGGAATGTACAATACAGGATACCATAAGCGCCATCATATCTGCTGCAAATGTAATCAGAAAAAGTGTTATAAAAATATCGGCCAAAAAGTTACCCGTGACAACCCCTTCTGTCGGAAATTTCACGTTCATCAACACATAAACCGCCAGAGAAATTCCTACTTGTAACGCACAGATCATTGACTGATAAATAACATGTGCGGAAAGATATGAAAAAATACTCATTCCTGATCTGTGTTCCCGTTTAATAACAGAACGTTCTCTACAAACCACCTGAATCGAATTAAAAAATCCATTCCATATGCAGACGCAGACAAACGCCAGAGAACCAATTTTAGTGCCTTCCATATTTACAAACATATTTTGTCCTACCACATACGCTACCATAGCTGCAATAATTCCTGCCATCGGAAGGACTTTCCAGTCTTTTTCATATACGAAAATGCGGAACAGTTTCCCTAAATAAACGCGAGTCTGTTCCAAATATCCTGCATACCTTTCATCTTTTGATCTAAACATTTCCTCTTTCCTCCGGATTTATCGCTTTGAACTTTTCGATAAATTCATCCGCGCGCCCTTCGCCGCCCTCATTTGTGCCATTTACTGCCAAAACAATTTCCTCCATTGTTTCCTTGCTGAAGAACTTGCGCGCCTCTTCTACAGCGCCAAAAAAAGCAAGATGCCCTATATGATCCTGTGTCCCTTTTGCCAAAACAATCACCTGATCAAACAAGTCAATGACGCGGTCCGGAGTGTGGGTAATCACAAGCACAATTTTATTTTCATTTGCAATTTCCCTTAAATTCTCCATTAAGTCTCGGGCCATAACACCGTCAAGTCCTGAGTCGGGCTCATCCAGGAAAAACAGCTTCGGATCAGAGATAAATTCTACACAGATGGAAAGCCTTTTACGCTGTCCGCCTGAAAGTTTTCGCACAAGCTCATTCTGTTGTACGGAAAGTCCGAACATTTCTAGTACAGTCTGTACACGGACGTTCCGTTCTTCCCCGGAATACTTTTTGGAAAGTCTCATCTCTGCCGCATTTTCAAGTGTCATTTTGACCGTATCGTCTTCCCGGAGCAGATCCTGCTGAGGGACAAATCCAATGGAGTGTTTCAACACATCATAATTCTCGTATACATCTACACCACTCTGAAGAATCTGTGCTTTTGCTTTCTCATATCCGGTAACTGCATTCACAAATGTTGTCTTTCCTGCTCCGGACCCCCCAAGAATAAGAACCATGTTGCCAGGCTCTATGGTCAAGTTAATATCCTGTAAAAGAATATGCTTTTTAAAAAAGCTTTTGACAGATCTTTCCTCAATATGTATCGAAAGATTGTTTCCACGAAGCACGGTATGACTGTAAAACAACGCTTCCCCGTTAAAGAAAAACAACGTATCTCCTGCACATATCACATCCATCTTCCTCAGGGTGCGTGAATCAAATACGCGTTCACCATTCACAAAAATTCCCCTGACCGTATGAACGCTACTAAGCCTCCACTCTTTTTCCTCAAGACGAATAACCGCTTCATGGACATCATCCTCACTGATCTGGGCTTCTGCATCAGCCTCAGCCTGTTCACCTTTCTCTCCGGCCTTTCTGATACGGATAATTGGAAAACATTCTGAAAGGGGCATCCTTTTCCACTGAAGATCTGCAGATTCCATCTGTTCCAAAACAAGATCTGTAACCACATGATTTTTCAACTGCAAAATCTCCCTCTCCCGAACGCTCAGAACAGATTTTTCATCCGTATACGTTTTCCCATTGATCCATATCTCTCCTTGAAACCCTGTTCTGTCAACCCGCCAGTCTTTCCCGTCCGAAAAAATCTCCACAAATTCCCCACCTACCGGAATGCGCAGCTTTTCTTCCAAAACATATTCTTCAGGCGCATCTTTATCTGAAAAAACAATTGCCCGCACAATTTTTCCTATCTCTTTCTTTTTCTCCTCCATCTTTTATCCTCCATTGTGAAAAAGCCAAAGCTGCCACATTGGAATAACAACCATGTGACAGCTTTCAGGGTACGAACAATTCTTTTACTGGTCAACAACAGCCATATACTCGTCACTCACGTATCCGATTCTTCCATCTGGAAGTGAAAAACGAAGCCAGCCGTTTTCGTCTGCACTAATTCTTTCTTTATCTCCGTGGTTCAGTGTACCGATGACTGGACTGTTTCCATCCGCTGCTGCACGCACATTCAGTTTTTTTGCAGTACAGGCCATCGTCTGCGGAAGCTCCGGTGTAAGGTAGTCGTCACAGATATACGCGGTCTCACCATTATACTTACACTCATACCACTCTGTATTCAATACATTTCCTGTTACATGTACTTCTTCCCCTTCTGAAAGAGCTGTTATAATTTCGCCCGTTACAGACGGTGCTCTGCGCACATGAACAGCAGATGTATTCGTAACTGTCATTTTCATGTTCAGGTCTCGCACATTCCATGTCTGCTCTGTATTTATAGCCGGTACAAAATAATCACTCTTTGGCACCAGATAGGCTGCATATACGTATCCGGAAACATCGCCTGAAATCTTGTACCACATGCAATCCGCACATTCCCCGACAACATAATATTCCTGTCCCGGTGTCACACTGCCATATATTTCTCCAAACGGTGACTGTCTGATCATTGCCTGTGCAGTTGCCACATAATAACCCTGAATGGAAATCAGATCCGAATCACTGTAATTCGCGTACGAATTTGTATGGTCATACGCGTTATAACCGGATTCCATTACCGCTTCCTTGATATCACCCGGCATGGCAAATGCCACTGTTTGTCCGGCAACTGAAAACATTACACCTGTCATAATTCCTGCCATAATTCTTTTGTTCATAGTATTTATCCTCCATCTAAAATATATTTTTTTATTCCTGCAATCGTTACTGTTCATCCTCCAGCTTTTTAGCCAGTTCTTTTTGTTCCTCAGTGAATTTATCTGCCTGCATTTTCTGCCACTCTGTGGCCTTTTTAAATTCAGCAGGTTGGTTAAGTACTACCTGTGGAAATGGAATATTGATCTCGTATTTATCAAACAGCAGTTTTACTTCTCTGTTCAAATCGCGCATCAGCTGAATGCGGTCTCCCTCTGCACACTGGGCCACGATTTTAATATTTACACTGTTATCGCCAAGCGCAGAAACTCCCTTATAAAAAGGACCGTTCATAATTGCCGGCAGACGTTCTCTCATGCGCGGCAACTCCTCTTTCAGAATATACTCTACTCTTTCAAGAGATTCTCCGTACTCAATGCCAAAATCGCACGCTGCAAACGAATATTGCCTCGTCATGTTAATCACGCCGCTGATTGCACTGTTGTTGATTACTTTGATGTTGCCGCCAGCTTCTTCTATTTTTGTAGTCCGTATTCCAATCTCCACCACAGTTCCTCTCCAGTCGCCAATGGTAACAATATCACCTACGCGGAACTCGCCTTCAAAAATGATAAACAGACCAGCCAAAATATCCGATACTAGCTTCTGTGCCCCCAGACTGATCATCAGACCAAGCAGCCCAGCTGATGCAAGGAGCGTACCCGTATCAACGCCAAGCAAAGCAAAACAGTAATACAGAAGAGCAACAACAGACGCATATTTTACGAAACTGCTGATCAGCCGGAAAACGGTTTCTCCCTGTGCACTCGATATATTTGAAAGCACACGGAGAATTTCTTGTATACAGATCGTCAGCGTAATCACAATACAGATCACAAAAATACATCCGGTAACTGCAAATACATTTAAGCCGCGCTCCCATCCACCGTTAATGATATACGCAAACATGGATGTATTGCCGGATGATTGCATTTGGAATATGTAGGCAAAACAGATCAGCAACGCATAAACCGCCAGCAGCCCTTTCAATACAGAGGTCATCTTCTGCTCCGGTGTCTTTTCAGCCCAGTGCAAAGCCACATTGGACCATCTGCTGGACACATCCATTGTTTTCTTTTTCTTTCCATCCGGCATCGTCACATTAATCATACTTCCTGGCTGCTTTTCCCTGCTCGGTTCAGCACTTTCCGTGCCTCTGTTGATACAAAGAAGTGCTGCAATGATCAGTAGGCATATGAAGCTGACCGCTGTGGAGAAAAGCGCAATCGCGACCTTGTTTGAAGCTATTTCATTTTTGGGAACACACGCATATACATAATACTGGTCTGTCTCCAGGCAGTTTGCAAAATAACGCCCGGAACCAATTGTCAGATAGTCACTGAATCCGCCATGGATCTGGTTCTCTCTGATACCATATTCCGCAACATTTCTGCCGATAAATCTCTCATCCGGATAATAAGCAAAGGTGTGCTCATCTTTATTGATGGCAAAAGCAAATCCCCTCGCCCCAATCTGTACACCGTCCAGTACTGAAGCAATCTGAAGCTTCTCCAGCGCATGTTCTAGCTTCTCCGGATTGACGCAGATCTGTACAAAGCCTTCTGTCATACCCTCATCATTTCGTATGGCCACACCAATATATTGATTATACTCTCCCAATGCATCATCCATCTGCGCTTCTTGAATCAGATACTCACCGCCTGCTAGAAGTTTATTAAATTCATAGGACTGGTCTTCCTTATTCTGACTTAACCGGAAATTATTATAATAAGAGTTTGTTGCTATAATGGTTCCTGTCGCATCAAAAAAGCTGATAAACTCTACATCAAGCACATTGCTTATCCTGGCCAGCTCATCCCGGTTTCTGAATTCTGGTTTCTGGGTAAGAATATGCGCTGCTGTACGACACTTGTTCAGGTATCTGGTATCATATTGCTCTTCCAGCATTTTTACGTTTTCTTCATATTTGCTGATCGTTGCCTGCAGTCCTTCGATATTCTGGCTGTTGCTTATGGATTTCCCCGACAGCGAGAACAACTCCTGCATATACAGAGAACTTACAAATACACAAATGAGTCCTGCCGCAATCATTGCTCCCAGTTTCGCGCTTACTGCCCTATTAAAATAAAATTTGCCAAGTCTGGCATATGTATTCCCGGAAGCATCTGCTTGTCCTTCCTGATCTTTCAGGATAAAAATAGCGTATGTTACGACCAGGGTGATCACTGCAAAAAATACGCAAAGTACTACCAGAACCGTGATATTACAAGAATCCCTGATTTCCTGTGCCGGAAGCGCACAAATCACATAAGCATCGTCCAGATTTGCAACCCCGCAGAGATAACGCTCCCCGTAAATCTCCATCCACGTCCGGTTTCCGTCTTCCAGCGCCTCTACCTGAATTCCCGCATCCAGTGCGTCCTGTCCAACAAGATCATCTTCTGGATGGTACAGGAATGTATAATCCTTTGCAGAAAGTGCGAATGCATAGCCCGTTGAACCAACGCTCACATTGCGGAGCATGCTTTTCCACGTCACCGTATCTGAAAGAAGGGCTTTCAATTCCGCTGGGTCCTGTTCGATTACAGCCATTGTGTTTTCATCAATCACTGCCCCGTAATATCGGTAGGTCTTGCCTTCCCGTTCTACCTCGAATGGTTCGGATGTTTCATGTGTTGAAAATACTGTGCGCAACTGGTTGTAGCGTGCATACGTAAAGTCTGCATCGCTTTTTTCTGCCTTTGCAACCACGGTTCCTTCTTTATCCAAAACAAGTGCATTTGTAACATGCAACAGATCTTTGTATTTCTGTAGCAGTGTATCCGTCGTTTGCTTAGAATCCACCTTTTTCTGAATCATATAAGCCAGACTGGCTGCCTTAGCCTGATACATGGAGTCATACGATCCGGTATGTTCTTCTGCCTCCTTCTTTGCTTCTGCAACAGTGTCACGCAAGGGTTCCATCTTTTTCTGTAATTCGACTGCCTGATCATTTGCGGATATCTTGACCTGCATCTGATATAGAACTACTCCCAGAATGGCTACAAAAAGAAGTTCTACCAGGATCATCGCAATACTTTTTCTCTTTAAACGCTTAGACACAGTTTTCCTCCTTAATCCCATTTATCAATCAATGCTTCAATTGTACCGTCATCCAAAAGTTCCTGAACTGCTGCTCCCATCTTTTCGCTCAGTTCCGAATTCTTCTGTGTCGCCACGCCATAGCTCTGCTCAGCAAGATCAAATGGAAGGAATCTTCTGTCATCGTCCCAGTACATTTTGGCAATCACACGATCCAAACATGCAGCGTCAATAGTTCCCTCTTCGAGAGCTGTACTGACTTCCGCATAAGACTCCATCTGAACAATTGTGAGATTCTCATACTCGATATACACGTTATCTTCTTTGGCAACAATGTCGCCAGTGAATCCCATATCATACAATTTGCCGGCAAGAATCGGTCCGGCATTCACTCCTGTCAGTATGCCTATGGTCTTCCCCTTCAAATCCTGGACTTTTTCTATCATAGTGGATTTTTCCACCATGAGCATTGTACTATCCGTATAATAGGCCGGCGAAAAATCAAAATTTTCAACGCGTGTATCCGTAATGGAATACGCTGCGATCAGGCAATCAACCGCTCCGTTTTGCAGCATATCTTTTCGATTATCCGGCTGTACTTCCTGAAATTTAACCTTTTCATATCCAAGTCTTTCAGCCAGCTCATATGCCAAATCAATTTCCATGCCATAAAATTTTCCGGTTGTCTCGTTGTAGTAACCGAAATTCATAATATCGCCTCTGACACCTACGGTCAGAGTATTTTCGGCCGCATAGACCGATGTACTTCCAGACAGGAACATTACTGTCATAAACATTGACAATGTTTGTAAAATGTTTTTTCTCTTCATATTCTCTGTTCCGTTTCTTATTTATTATGATTTATTTCTGTCGGGTACCCGAAATTGCAACGGATATAATTGCGCAGTTCCACCATTTCAGGATAACTGTAGAAAAATTTAATTTTATCTGCTGCCAGGCTTTCGCCCTCCGGTTTGCCGCCTATCACAAACTGCATGAAGCATTCTGCGATGTCCTCAAACATTCCGGCTGTTCCTGCATAATTACTGACATAATCTTCCGGATATTCATAAAAATCTCTCTGCTTACCGTCTGCGTAGAATTTGTCATAAAAAGCCTTCATATAAGAGTCTTCTTTATAAAGACTGATCTCATTATAATGAGAAGTATCTGTGATTTCTGATACCTCTATCTGCCCCGCATTTAACGTAAGCGCGTGTCCGTATTCATGGACTGCAGTTACAAGGAATTTGCCTTCATTTATGATCGTTCCTTCTTTATCAAAGAAATCATTTTTGTCAATCCTTATGGAAAAACTGTCTGATTTCTTCATGTCATCTGCCGTACAGGACCCAAGTATGTAACTATAGCCGTCTGTCCAAGAAATAATATGTTTCACATACGGGTCATCTTCCGGGATAACTTTATGGATCGTTTCCAGCAACGCCATATCTGCTTTGTCCGCCATATCTTTATATTCCTGTACCGGCTTGTCAAACGCATAGCTCTGGATATCTTCTCCCACATTTGAATGAATAAAAGAAATCACCTCAATAGCCTGCTCCCCGTCAGCTTCAGTGATCATATACTGACGAAGAGATGGATTTTCTGTCATTAAACTGCTTCCCCATAGTTTACTTCCACCGTCATACGTCTGTGCTTCGCCAACTGCTTCTGTCAACTTCTCCCCAAGCTCTTCATCAGTCAAACCAAGCTTCGCTGTCCGAATAAACACACGGTCCAGGAAAAGTTCATCTTCTTTTCGAAAAACAAAATCCGTTATCAGTGGTTCCCAGTCAAACCATTTCGTTTCCATAAGATAATGTTCCTGCTGATATCCATACTCGCTCTCATCCGCTTTTTCAAAAGTACCTCCGGCTCCGATCTTTACATCTACCTCGGGCTTGACCACTCCGAACAAGATCGGTGTGTCCGGTCTGATTGGAACCGCATTATCCGCGCTTGTCAGCCTTTTTGCTTCCGGGAGTAAAGATGCTGTTTCCTCCGACGCGATTGTACGAAGTACGCTCTCGATAACCCTGCCCGTCGCAACAGCTTTTTCCGGATCTACGACATCATTATTATCAATAAATTTGTGATTCTCAGCATCAACACCAGGCCCCTGCTGCACCAATACTGCCGGAATACCTGCAAAAGAAAATGAAGCATGATCACTGGCTGCTTCCCGTCCGGTCCTCCATTTTGCTTCACCAATCTGCGCGGAAGCCTCTACCAGCATGTTCCCAACCAGTTCTTCTCTTCCAAATGCAGTCATTACCATAGCCTCACTGCTTCTATAATGCCCGATCATATCAATCTGGATGTCTCCTATAATATGTCCCCGCTCTTCCTGCGGAAGACTGTCCACATAACAGGAAGAACCGCATAGCCCCTCTTCCTCTGCTGAAAATGAGACAAAACGAATTTCCGTATCGCTATCCACATCCTTCATCACTCTGGCCAACTCCAAAAGCATGGCTTCTCCGGACGCATTGTCATTAGCTCCAACCGTGCATTCTTTCGAATCATAGTGCGCAGATACAATCAAAATATCTCCGTTCGGGTTTTTATTTGCCCGCTTTACTGCAATTACATTAGAAGACTCCCTGCTGTTCTGTTTTCCTTTTGCCTGCTCCACAAACGGAAATTTCTGCTGCCAAACCTCCAGCCCATACTCCTGCAGCCGCTCCGCAATCTGCACCGCTGTTTCCTGCTCCTCTTGCGTACCTGCCCAGCGAATATCGGCTGTCAGTTCCATTAGTGTCTGTTGATAGGCTTCCGGCGTCAATTCTTCTTGAGCTTCAGATGTTACGGTTTCCACAGCCACAAAATGAACCGCCATTGTAGTGGTCAGCAAAATTGCAAAACTCTTTCCGTATCTCTTTAGCCGGTGTCTTTTGTTCATACCACCTCTCCTTTCTTCTTGGAATTGCTATTTCTCTGGTTTAAATGAATGTAATTTTCATCTGACATACAGGAGCGGTCAAATATGAAACGTATCCTTAAGCTTCATATTTGGCCGCTTTCTTGCACAAAAAGGGCACACTCCTCCCTCAGAAATTATTCTGAGGGCAGAGTATGCCCTGCCCGTTTCTATTCTTATAAAAAGGTATAGTTATTTCATCTGTCTGTCTGTCTGTCTGTCTGTCTGTCTGTCTGTCTGTCTGTCTGTCTGTCTGTCTGTCTGTCTGTCTGTCAATACATTATCACATTTAGACGCCATAAAATGCAACTCCCACTTTGTAAATTCCCAGAATTTTGCATAAGCTTCATTATGGTATCATATGGCAACCCTTTTTTCAATAGTAACTTTCCCTACAGACTCTTAATCGCATCATAAATCGTAATACTATCCTGAAATCTGGAATCTTCTGTTGCAGCGCCCATGACCACGCTGATATAAGTCTTCCCGTTTATGACTGCTGCAGAAACAAGGCTGGCTCCGGCAAGATCACTAGTTCCTGTCTTGATGCCGATCGCCTCCGGATAATAATAGGAGCTGTCCGGATTAAGAAGTTCATTCGTATTATAGTAAGTGACCTCCCGGTCATTCACCCATTTTTCATAGGATATATAGCTTGCTACAATTTCCGCAATGCAGGGATTCTCCAGACATGCTTTTGCAAGCACAGCAAGATCTGAAGCCGTCGTATACTGCCCCTCGGCATCATACCCGTCCGGTGCTACAAAATTTGAATTTTGGGCGCCAAGATCTCTAGCTTTTTTATTTACTGCATCCATAAACACACCCACAGCCTGCTCATCTGCCAAGCTGTTGTCACCGGAAATTTTTCTTCCGGTATGAACCGCAAGCGCATAAGCAGCATCATTGCCTGATGGAAGCATGAGCGCGATCAGAAGCTGTCTTACAGTTAAAATATCCCCCTGATTAAGCCACGCCCTCGATGAATCCTCGTTCATCATCGCAATTTCTGCACCTACGGTTATCTCCTCCTCTTCCGGGCAAACATCAAGCGCCGTCAGGGCTGTAATCATTTTGGCAGTACTTGCCGGTGCAATCTGATCTCTACTGTCTTTCTGATACAACACAAGATCAGAATCAGCCTCCACCACAATGGCATTCGTTGCCGTTATATCTGCTGAAATGGAATTCGCCTGCTCAGTTTCAGATTCTGTTTCCTTCTTTTCACTGTCCGTTTCGGAAAAAGCTGTTTCCCTTTCCATTTTCTCCGTCACAGAAAAACTGGTACTGCTTTCTGTTTTCTCTGTCATAGTATCCTCTGTCGTATCGCTCACCAGTTTCCGTGAAAGATAAATCCCCGCAATGGCTGCCACTGTAACGAAACAAAGTAGTACGCACAGAGATGCGATAAAAATCCTTTTTTCTCTATTGCGCCTTTCTTTTCTTCTGTCTCTCTCATCCATAATAATAACTCCCTTCTTTTCCAACCGATTACAATATAAGCATACCTCCGTCCGTTACTTATTGTATCAGACAAAAACGTCTCAAACCTTAATATCAACTTGTTTAATTCCTAAGAAAATCCTAATTTCTGGCAACTTTTTTGCCTCTGTGCCGTCTCCTTGTAGAGAAACGCTCAAAAAGCGGCAAATGACGGAAATATAACTTAGAAAATTGTAAATTTACACAGGGTAGATTTAATAACGATGAATCAGGAGATACTGTTCGTTCCTGTTGGATGACCCAGGGCTGAGGTGCGTTTCAATGCTATGGCATCAGTAGAATTAGACTGAAACCTCAGGCAACCATTGTTATAGAAAGAAAAACCACAATGAAAACAATCGCAATCCTAGAGGATGATATTTATATTGGAGATATGCTGACGGAAGTCTTAACACAAGAAGGATATGCTGTCCTTCGCGCCTATTCAGGAACCGAAGCATCATATCTTGTGTCACAAAACAAACCAGATTTGATTCTGTTGGACTTAATGCTTCCGGGGCTTAGCGGCGAAGAAGTCCTTCCCCATATAGAAAATAGTCCTGTTATTGTGCTCAGTGCAAAGGTAGATGTACAAGATAAAGTGGATCTTCTCCTGGAATATCACTTGCTCTGTCCGTTCAAGGACATGCAGTAAAGCTGGCCAGAACAGAGTATGCAATCATAAAACTGCTGATGGAATTGGTTATTTGTCTGACACCTGGAGGACAAGGAGTAATTCTTTGCGAAGAAGGGGTGGAACACCTTATTTTTCTTCCATTGTGTTCTGCTATTTGTGGTATTTGGGCTAATCGCAAAAATGCTTTCTACACAAAAAAGCATGGACGAAATTTATACCAAGTTCCAGGAACGTCTTTCCTCCGACACTAACACACTCATTAATATTTCTTCCAGAGACCCTCATCTGAGAAAACTGGCCGCAAAGATCAATATTCAGCTTCGCCTACTTCGCAAGGAACGCCATCGCTATCAACAAGGCGATCTGGAACTGAAAGAAGCAATCACCAACATTTCTCACGACCTACGGACTCCGCTTACGGCAATCAGCGGTTATCTTTCTCAAATCCAAAACAGAACAGAAGTTTTGAAAAATCTGACGGAAGAGCTATTCCGATATAGCGTGGTTACATCGATCCATGATCTAAAACCGGAGCGTTGGAAGAAAGTCTACTGTCTTTCTATGCTGTCATACAGGAAAAAAACATCCAGCCGTAAGCGGATTATTGTGATAAAAAGCTGTATATCAAAATAGCATTTCCCCTCTTTCTTCTTGTGTAAGTTTGTTATTCACTCCCATTTGAATATTTCATTACCTTGTCGGCATTTGAAAACCCACAAGCGCTTTGTTCAGATAGTCGTTAAACGGTTTCATAATCCGGAAAAGCTCTGCACCCTTTGCAAGAAAAGCTTCTGCATCTTTTAATTCTTCATCTTTTATGGGATATTCCAGATACCAACTCTTAAATTTTAGGTATTCCGCTTGCGGATGTTCTTTCTCATATCCCGCAGGAACCTTCTTTAATGCCGTTCCCTGTACGGTAAAATATTTTACAAACTCTGGCTCATGGATGATCTTTTCCCATTCTTCGCCATTTCGCGCAATATAGTCCCGAATCATAGTAGTTGCATCCTTAAACATATCTGCAAATAAACCGCCCCCCAAAAAGGACTGATTGCCAGGCTTTATCATAAGATAATATCCGACAGGAACAGGCAGTTTACCCTGAGAAGAAATATGGGCACGGAATGCAGGATTATAGGGTGATTTGTCATGGCTGAAGCGAGTATCCCTTACGAGCTTAAAGGTAAGGTCTTTCGGATTGTTGTGTAAAATACTGCTGTCAAACTTTCCGATTTCCAACATCAAAGCCTGTAAGAATCCTTCAAACTCGGCATTTGCCTTTTTGTAATCTTCCTTGTTTGCATGATACCATTCACGGTTGTTATTCATGTTCAATGCCATTAAGTAATCTATAATAAACTGTGTATTCATAATCTGTCTTCTCCTTTAAAAATTCTCGATCACTAGAAAACTATGTGAAATCTAACAAATCCTGTACCAGATTTTCTGTGTGTGCAGGAGATTGGTATGGCTTACAAAACAAAAATTCTGTGATAAAGGTTTCAAGTTTTTTATCACCTGCTGTGGCTTTTCCTACGAAAGCCTGTAATTCTTCATTCATTTTTTATATATAATTTTTACCTCCTGCTTAATTAGACAACGTTACCGTATCTGTGTGACAGAAAACATTTATTTTTTAGGAAATTTATGATTTCTTCTAATACGTTCCACGATGGTAACAGGCTATAAGCCACGGAGCGGTGAATGACAGAATGGCAAACGGCGGCTTTTTTCTGCTTCTATCATTAAAACATTTACTACATCAGCCACCTCTCCATACCCCGATTTTTCTGCCAATGCTTTCAGTCCATCCAACACTTCTTCTTTGGAATAGTTATGCAAAGTTAAGAAATCATTATCTTTCTCACCGACATATTGATAAAACAGTATTGCGGCAAGAATTTCTTCCTTTTTCGTATAATCCATGTTTTCCAGCAATATATTTTCAGCCTCGTTTACCAAACCTTGATCAACCATTTTTTCAAATTCTTCCAATACTTTTCCAGAAACCTCATACTTCTTTGCTTCTGGTAATTCTACCGACTTATACTGCTTTCCAAGCATTAAAGAAAAAAGGACCCGAACCATTTCCTTGATTATTCGCATAATATAATCTTTCTCATCATTAAAATCCATCTGTTTCTCTCCTAAACAATTTTTATATTTCAAAATAGACATGCTTTCCAAAATTCCATATCTGCACTGCAACTATAAGCATGCTTTCTTTGGGTAAGTAAACCACTTAAAATCTTACTGTAAAGCTAAACCACAGGTGAAAGCTATTTTTCACAAAATTTTCCCACCTATGAGATTATTTTTTTCTTGCGGAGCTTTAGTTCGATATTTTTTCGCTTTGCTACGTTTTGAAACTGCCCGGCAACATAAGAACTTTTTTCTTTAAGTGTGAATCTTTTCAGTTCCGAGTTACCTTCTATTTGCATAAATATCTCATTTATTTCCTGCAATTCCAAAAGATTTACAGCCATACAAAAAAGAGTCTTTTTTCTGCCATCGTTATAATTATTTAACAGAAGATTCAATATTTCAGTCTTTTCTACTTGCTCTGCGTTGTATGCTTCTATCCCTATCTCTTTTGCTTTTTTCAAATCAGCTTTTCAGTTACGGTGTGTAATAAATGAATCAAAATCATCCATATGCGTGTACTTTTCACAAGGATACTCACTGCACTGGAAACAATACTCCACACCATCATGCCCTAAACTACACTTTGCAATTTTGCAAGATTGGTTTCCCTCTCCACCACCGCAGCCGGGACAGTATTTATTTAAGTGCATAGGACATAATCCACAATTCAAACCACAAAGTGAAAATAGCTGATTATCCCTTTGGAAGCCTTTCATACGCTATACCTCAAATCCCGAATTTTAATCTGATAGGCCAAAAGCCTACACAATAATTAAAACCACACTTATCTTAATTTCATTCTGAAAATCTTTGTCTACTTTACTTTCAAAACCAATTTTTGGCATGGATAATCAAACACCTCTAACTCATCATCATCCACAAATCCACAGGAATGATAACAATGACGGGCGGCAATCCCTTTCGGATCTCCTTCCCGGAACGTAATGACATGAATCATATCGCCATTTTCAAAACATTCTGTAACCTGCCTAATCAGTTGTTTTCCTATGCCCTGTTTCCGAAACTCCGGCATCACAGCCAAAAAGGTAAGTTCCTTTTCATAGTAAGAAAAAGAAATCATGCCTGCCACGATTCCTTTTTCCTCATATAAGAATGCCTCTTTTTGGTCAATCGCTTTATAAAGTGCTTCTAAAAATTCTGTTTCTTTATATCCGGCAAAATCATCTTTTACAGATTCCATCATAGAAAGTATCTGATTGATATCTTCTTTTTCAACATACCTTATCATGTTTCGTCCCCTTTCAATATTTGCAACAGACTGGAATTTACTTACCCATTATCTGTAAATGAACCAAGCTTCATTCTGCCCTATCGTTTTTTGAATAGGTGCTCACATACACCTCCTATTTTTCGCAATGAGATATTACTATTTGGGGCAAATTATTGCAACTCACATTTTCCAATGTCTGCATCTATTGTATTGCCAACTGCCAGAGTCATTCCAAGCGTTCTTTTTGATTTTTTCCTTGACTAATCAAAACAGCATTATAGCTTTCGTTGTTCTTCCGGTATGGCTTATTCATCTAGCGTATATCTTTTCATAGACCTCTTGCGTATAATTTCTCTTTTCCGTTTTCCATCTCATGAACCACACTGTCTTCTCACGCATATTTTAAACAAAAAAGGAGTTCTACCATGCCTGACAATTTTGACAATCGCCGCATGCGTCCTTGTCCTCCCTGTCCGCCATGCCGCTGTGACCGTGATCGCCGTGATGATCGCAGAGATAACCGCAGAGAAGACAGACGCGACGATCGCAGAGAAGACCGCAGAGAAGACAGACGCAATGATCGCAGAGAAGATAGACGAGACCATTATTAGGTTTAATATATTCGGGCTGCTTCGGCAGCCTTTTCTACAAATGTAGGTGGTAAATGGTCGGGCTTGTCCAGATTTTATCATCTTCCGAATACCCCTGTCTCAAAATGCGGCATATAGTTCTATCGGAATTTCATCTGGCATTCCTTCGATTGTTTCATAGCAAACAGCCTCTATCGCAGGATTTGCCAGCATATAGGCTAGATTATAGTTTTCTGTCAGAGCAGAGATAAACGTATCCATCAATACAGCCATCCTGGGAAACCTGAACACCTTTATTCGTGAAATGTACATCGATCTTTGTAAGTAGCGCTACCAATTAAGTCTACCAGTACAGTTACCAAGATACTCATGTAATCGGAAACAGAACTCTCTTTGCTCTCCTATCCAAGCATATACACATTTTCCCTCCAAAATCAACAGAAGCCTTTGATCACTGGGCTTTTCTCGTAAGCATTACAACCGTCTCCACATGCACACTGTTCCCAAACATATCTACCGCACAAACCTTCTTCAATTCATACCCCTTCTCGCACAAATACTTCAAATCTCTTGCCAAAGTCGCAGAATCACAGCTTACGTACACAATGCGCTTCGGAGCCATCTGTATCATGGTATCGAGCACGCTTTGTTCGCATCCTTTGCGGGGCGGGTCGATCACTATTACGTCTGCAAAAATATGCTCCTTCTCAAATTTCTCCGGCAGAACCTCTTCTGCTTTCCCCACATAAAAGTCTGCATTTGTAATATGGTTCAGCTCTGCGTTGCTGCGGGCATCCCGGATTGCCTCGGGCACAATCTCCACACCATAAACATGCTTTGCCCTGCGGGCCAGGAACAAGGAAATCGTTCCAATACCGCAGTAGAGGTCCCATACGGTCTCCTCACCGGTCAGAGCAGCATACTCAAGCGCCTTGCCGTACAGCTTTTCTGTCTGTACCGGGTTTACCTGATAAAAAGAAAGAGGGGAAATCCGGAAACGGACGTCGCCGATATAGTCCTCGATATACTCCTTGCCTGCAAGTAGGGAAAGTGTCTTGCCCATGATAACGTTCGTTTTTTCCAGATTGCTGCTTAAGGTAATGCTCGACATACCTGGAAGCTGCATAAGCTCCTCTGCCAGAGCCTCCCCGCCCGGAAGCGTTCTGCCATTGATTACAACGCAGACCATGGTCTGTCCGGTCTGCTGCCCCACGCGCGTCATCACATGGCGCACCAGTCCGGTACCTGTTGTCTCATCATAGGCCGGAATCCTGTATGTTTCCATATGATGTAAAACAATATCCAAAATTTTCTGATTGATTTCATGTCCCAGCAGGCAATCACGGCATCCAATAATTGCATGCGTCCGCCCCGCATAAAAACCCGCAATCAGCTTCCCTGATTTATCCTTTCCGATTGGGAACTGCGCCTTATTGCGATAGCGATACGGCTCCTTCATTCCAATAATCGGCTCCATGGGCGGATTCTCAAATTTTCCGATCCGCTGCAAATTTTCCCGTACCTTTTTCTCTTTAAAGCGAAGCTGAGCCTCATAACTCATCGCCTGAATCTGACAGCCGCCGCACTGACGAGCCACCGGACACGGCGGCTCGATGCGATCCGCACTCGGCGTGATCAGACGAACCAACCTCGCATACCCATAATTCTTCTTCATCTTCATGATCTTGACCTCAGCGACGTCCCCGATCACAGTATCCTTTACAAAAAGAGCCAGGCCATCCACATGCCCGACTCCCATACCTTCACTGCTCATATCCTCAACCGACACAACTACCAAATCATCTTTTCTCATCTTCCGCCCCTTCATTTACCAAACTACTATATTACAAAAACCACTATGTGAATCATCTTGCAAAAATCAGCCCCTGGTACCAGGGGCGTCCTTTTCCTCAAATATGTTCCCGCAATCCTTAAAATTCTGTACTCTTCCTCAGATTCGACTCAAAAAGCTTGTTATACCCCAGCCATTCTTTATTCTCTCCCGCGCCTTTGAGTATCTCCCGCATGGTCTCAAGCTTGGCATCCGTATTGTCCGCATAATTAAGCGCCATTGCTTCCGCCAGAGCCGGTTTCTTCGGAGAACCGAATTCCAGTTCGCCGTGATGTGCCAGGATGCAGTGCTGAAGTTCGCTCATCAGTTTTTTCGGGAAATTTTTAATATGGCGGCAGCCAAAACCAACCAGCTCGCACCCCATCACAATGTGCCCCAGAAGCTGCCCGTCATCCGTATAGTCATTCTCCGGAAAATTCGAAATTTCCTTGAGTTTTCCGATATCATGAAACAGAGCTGCCGTAAAAAGCAGGTCTCTGTTCAGATAAGGATACTGTTTCACATAACATTCACACAGCTTCACAACGCCAAGCGTATGCTCCAGCAAGCCGCCCACAAAGCTGTGATGTACTGTCTTCGCAGCCGAATGCTTCTTAAAAGCATCCACAAAGGAGGCATTCTCCACAAAATACATCTGAATCAATTTCTGCAGGTACGGGTTCTCCACCTGCTTCATGCAGTCCATCAGCTCTTCGAACATTGCGTCAATATTCTTTTCGCTGACAGGAAGGTAATCTGCCGCCACATACTCTGAATCCTGCGCTCTGCGCGCCCGTTTGATATTCATCTGAAGCGTTCCCTGAAAGCAGTTGACATCCCCGGTGATAAATACATAATCCATCACTTCAAAGTCTTCAATCCCTGAGGAATTCGGATCCCATATCTTTGCATCAATCGTACCTGTTTTATCCTGCAGGATTACGTTTTCATACATCTTTCCGTTTTTCGCGGTAGCCGACTGCTTATATTTACACAAATAAATCTCATTTATTTTATCGCCCTCGCGAAATGTCCCTATATATTTCATCTCTGTCTCCTATTCCTCTCTCATTTCACCGCAAAATCAGTGAAACCGCAACCGCCTTGTGCATTTGCCGGTCAAACTGTCTGCTCTTCCCAGATATTTTTATTCTATTACTTTCCAGCCAATTCCACCAGCATACGCCGCGGATTTTCTTTGATGAGCATCAGACCGCCAGTCGCCTCACTGTAGGCAAGTGTACTCCGGTCTACCACAATCCCGTTTTGATGATCGTAAACTAGGATATTCATCCCCCGATTTGCGAAATCCACATCCTGAAAATGAAATTCAAGTTCAGGAGCATCCTCCTCTTTGTAAGAGCTGTCGAGCTTATATTCCGTACCATCCGACAAATATCCTTTATGCTTCATCTTCTTTTCCGATGTGCTTTCATAAACACAGACTCCACTGTTTACCTGAGCGATATACGTATGTCCGTAAAGCCCGTTGATCTGCCCCTGCAAACCAAGATCGGAAAACACCTCCAGCATCTCCGGTGAAAACAGCCCTGTCACATCAGCCGTTGTCTGAAGCAGAACATCATAGCGTTCATTTTTCAGATATGGAAGATACTCTATGACATCCACAGCCATCTGAAGCTTACTGTCTTCTTTTCGTTCACAGTACCTGTCATAATTTAATTCATTAAAACCTTCCACGTCCCTGAAATCCGTCAACTCATAATTTTCCTTCAGGTATGCGCCGATGTACCTGGACATTTTTTCCGCACCGGAAATATTCAGATGCTTTTTGTCCATAAAATCATTCACCGAATCAATTCCCATGGCCTCAAGTGCATCCATGGAGCACAGATCCAGGAACGGCAGCTCATGCTGCGCCGCAAATTCCGCCACCTGCTCATGCTGCGTAATGTTCCAGTCCGTACGCGGCGTTTTGATCAGAAGAAGCTCGATTCCGTTTTCCTCACAGAAATCAATAAACTTCTCCATATATTCCACCTCAAAGCTGTTCATGGCAGCTGTAGCGGACGGCTTATCGTTATCGTATGCAAGCGCATTGATATCAAGCGTCACTTTATCCGAATACAGCGCATTGCCCCGAAATACCATATGGTCATCCAGATAAAACGTAAAATCTTCCTCATCGAGATCATTCCATCTGGAATGGTATTTCGAAATACGGAAAATATAGCTGAAAAACGGATCCTTGGCCCCATGGCTCCTGTGCGCAAGAAGCGCCTGAATCTTGTTCCACGACAGCTTCATATTGTCAAATGCCTGCCGGTATCTTGTCTCCGGAACTGTCTTGTAATAAAGCGCCGCTGTATCAATCACCGCAAGTTTGATCTTCTGCGTTTTATAACATTCCTTCAGCCAGGCATACGTTGCAAGCATTGGCTGTCTCGCAGTGCCCAGCGTATAGGCGGAAATTCCATAGTCCTCGTAAAGTTCCATCCCGGAAATTCCCTGCGCCACCTGACTGCTGCCAAAAAAAGCGACCTCTATGCTGTTTTTATCCAGCTTATAAAATTCTGTCGGCACCGAACTTTCATAGCAGACAGACGTCCATTTATTGATAAAAATATACGTCAGACAGATCACGCTTGCCAGCAGCACCAGCAAAAAACCTGCCACCTTACCAATCTGTTTTCTAGTCATAAACATCCCCTGTGCAATTAATACGCCATATAAACAAATGAAGCGGCGCTGTATCCTGGTCCATAGATACCAAAAATCATCACGGCGAGCACGCCCGCCAGATAAATACTCCAGCGAAATACCAGATTCTGCGCGGCAATCGTCTCACGAATGGAAGCCTTTTTCTGATACCAGCCCACTACACCGAAAACAGCAATAAACACAGCCGAAAGCAGCATCGCATCCTGTTCCAGCCCGAAGCTGTACAGTGTACCGTCCGTCAGTACCCAAGGATTGAAATCGGTCAGAATGCTCTTTCCGATGTGCAACGTTTTTCGCAGCCCGCCGGGCCGTGTCAAAAGCCGGCCGCCTGCAAAAATAAGCGTAGTTCTTGCCATCTGAAACAGTGACCAGGACATCGTCTCTGTCCGAATTTTGCATTTTACTGCAAGCTGATGCAGATCTTCCCCGAATGTGGACGAGATCAGCAGCAGAACGGCATAATAAACGCCCCATGCCAGGTACGTTTTCCCGGTTCCATGCCATAATCCGGTCAGAATCCACGTAACCGTGACTGGCAGAGCATTCATCGCCAGACGCGAAAGCCGCGGCGGCCAGTTGTTCCTCGTCTTTTTACTGATCTTCTTGACCAGCTTCGAGGTGGACACTGGATAATACACATAGTCCTTAAACCACTCGCCCAGCGTAATGTGCCATCTTCTCCAGAATTCCGCAATGTCCTTTGAAGAGAACGGATGATCAAAATTCAGGTCAAGCTCCACGCCAAAAATCTGTGAGATTCCGCGCGCCATATCCATGCACCCAGAGAAATCCGCATATATGTACACCACGTCCAACAAAGCTGCAACCACAAAGATCAGCCCTTCTGCACGTTCATAATTCTTATAAACTCCGGAAATAAAAACATCGAGCCGGTCTGCGAGAATCAGCTTTTTCATGAATCCCCACACAATCAGCTGTATGCCGAAGGTCACTCTCTGATAATCAAAGCGCAGCTCCTCTTTCAGCCTCTGGCCGAGGCGGCCGTACCGCTCAATCGGTCCCTGCAGAATATGCGGAAAATAAATCAGATACAATAAAAAACGCGGATAGCTCTTCTCCCACGATATTCTTCTCCAATAAATATCCAGCAGATAACCGAGCGCGGAAAACGTATAGTAGGAGATTCCAAGCGGCACAATAATCGAAGCTGCCGTGAACTCACCGCTCCCGCCCGCGCGCTGCCACAGCGCATTGATCGGTTCCACAAAAAACTTCAGATATTTACACAGGATCAAAATGGCAAGGTTCAGCACCAGAACCCAGATCATGGTACTGCGGCATCGGGCCTTTGCCTGATCTTTGAGCTCCTTTTTTTCTTTTCGGGAAAGCCCGTCCGCTTTCGCCGCCTCCTCCTGCTCGTCATAGATACGTCCCATTTTCCGGCCTGCCAGGTAAACCGTAAACGAAGTCACAAAAATAAATGGAAGGTACCGGATACCTGCTATCGCGTAAAAAACTATGCTCGAGCAGAGCAGTACGATCCATCTATGTTTGACCGGACATATATAAAACGTAAAAAAGACAGCAATCAGGAAAATCAGAAATTTTACCTGTATGAACGTCATCTTATTCTCCTGTCAGCTCCTGTATCATATCCCACATTGCTTCTACACTGTCAAAGTTTTCCGGAACAATATATTCCATATCAATCTCTATATCAAACGTGTCCTCCAGCTCCGCCAGAACTGCGGACATATCAATCGAATCAATCAGCTTGTCTGTCACCAGATGCTTTTCATTTTCATAATCAATACTCGCGTTTACTCTTTTTAAGGCTTCAATTAATTCGTTCATAATACCCTCCGTTTTTTATTAATGAAATGTTACATTTGTCTTACATTTTAATTAGATAGACGGTTTGATTATATTACATTTTCAAAAGTTATGCAACTACAATTGTTACTTTATATAGGGAGAAATTGTAACGCCAGAATATAGAAAGTTTCAGTTTTCAAACCGGGAAGAATAAGGTAAAATAAAAGACAGGAAATTCAACAGAAAGTAATGGGGTATGGTTCATGAACGAAAAAGCACTAAAGGTACTCGAATACCATAAAATCATAGAACGGCTGACGCAGTACGCAGGCTCTCAGCCGGGCAAATCCCTTTGCCAGCAGCTAGTCCCGTCAGACGACCTTTCGGAAATCCGCCGGATGCAAAAGGAAACTTCGGATGCTGTAAGCCGGATCTGCCGCAAAGGAAACATCTCATTTTCCGGACTAAGCGATATCCGCAGTTCACTGAAGCGCCTGGAAATCGGCAGTTCTTTGAACATCGAAGAACTGCTTCGCGTATGCAAGCTGCTTGAGGTGACTGCTCGGGTAAAATCCTGGTCCCGCAGTGAAAACCGCGAAGAGATGCCGCAGGACTCCCTGGAGCAGATGTTCACAGATCTACAGCCACTCACACCGCTTGCCGCAGAAATCCGGCGCTGCATCATCTCTGAAGAAGAGATCAGCGACGACGCCAGCCCTGGCCTGCGTCAGGTACGCCGCGCCATCCGTCTGGCAAACGAAAAAATCCGCACACAGCTGGCCGGCCTCGTAAACGGCCCGTCCCGCACTTATCTGCAAGACGCTGTGATCACTCAGCGAAACGGCCGCTTCTGTATTCCGGTTAAGGCAGAATACCGCGGGCAGATTCCCGGTATGATCCACGATCAATCCTCCTCCGGTTCTACGCTCTTTGTTGAGCCGATGGCTGTCGTAAAGCTGAACAACGACCTGCGGGAACTCGAGATCAAAGAAGAAAAAGAAATTGAAATCGTACTCGCAACTTTGAGCAGCCTAGTTGCCGCACAGAGTGAGCCTCTGAATTACAACGTACTGCTGCTTACAGAGCTTGACTTCATCTTTGCCCGCGCACAGCTCTCCCTCTCTTACAACGGAACAGAGCCCGATTTTAACGAAGAAGGACGGATTCGCATCAAAAAAGGCCGTCATCCGCTGCTGGACCCGAAATCTGTCGTGCCGGTTGACATTCATCTTGGAGATACCTTCACATTGCTTGTCATCTCCGGACCGAATACTGGCGGTAAGACTGTTTCCCTCAAAACAGTCGGTCTTTTCACACTGCTCGGACAGGCTGGGCTTCACATCCCTGCCTTCGACCACAGTGAGCTCGCCGTTTTCCATGAAGTGTACGCAGACATCGGAGACGAACAGAGTATTGAACAGAGCCTCAGTACCTTTTCGTCCCACATGACAAATATTGTATCCTTCTGGGAACAGGCTGACGACCGCTCCCTTGTACTGTTTGATGAGCTCGGCGCCGGAACAGACCCGACGGAAGGAGCCGCTCTTGCGATCTCCATCCTGTCCAACCTGCACCGCCGCGGCACCCGCACGATCGCCACAACACATTACAGTGAATTAAAGGTGTACGCGCTGTCAACTCCCGGCGTGGAAAACGGTTGCTGTGAATTCAGCGTGGAAACCTTACGTCCCACCTACCGCCTCCTGATCGGTATTCCTGGAAAGAGCAACGCCTTTGCGATCTCCGAAAAGCTCGGGCTTCCGGATTACGTCATTGAAGAGGCAAAAGAACATCTGACGCAGGATGCGGAGGATTTTGAGGACGTCATCGCAAATCTTGAGACAAGCCGCGCCACCATTGAGCAGGAACAGCAGGAAATCAACCGCTACAAACAGGAAATCGAAGAGCTGAAAAAACGGCTTGAGCGTAAGGAAGACCGACTGGAATCAAACCGTGACGCCATTTTGCAAAAAGCCCGGGAAGAAGCACAGAGCATCCTGCGCGAAGCAAAGGAATATGCGGACGACACCATCCGCAAATATAACAAACTCGGAAAAGAATCCGACGCTTCCAAAAAGATGGAGCAGGAACGCACGCGACTGCGCGAAAAAATGTCCGGCATCGACAAAGAGCTCGGGATAAAGGCAGCGAAAAAACATGGAAAAGAGCTCACGGCAAAGGACCTTCGCATCGGCGACAGCGTGCGCGTCCTCAGCATGAACCTCAAAGGTACCGTCAGCACACTCCCTGACGCAAAAGGGAACCTTTTTGTTCAAATGGGAATCCTTCGCTCTCAGATCAATATCAAAGATCTTGAAAAGCTCGAGGACGAACCAGCTTTCAAAGCCAAAAAAACGGCCCATGCAAGCACCGGAAAGGTCAAAATGGCAAAATCCTACTCCATCAGCGCGGAAATCAACCTGATCGGTCTGAATTCAGATGAGGCTATTGTCGAACTCGATAAATACCTTGACGATGCTTACCTCGCACACCTCTCTCCGGTACGTGTCGTGCACGGAAAGGGCAGCGGTATTCTGCGCAAGGCCGTACATCAGCATCTGCGCAAGCAGAAAAACGTCGCTTCCTTCCGCCTGGGCGAATACGGCGAGGGCGACGCGGGAGTTACGATTGTGGAATTTAAATAAAAGGAGCGTTTATATGATTGCCAGACAGAAAATTCTGATTGTTGACGATGATGAACATATTTCAGAACTGATTTCCCTCTATCTGACGAAGGAATTTTATGACACAAAGATGGTTTACGACGGAGAAGCTGCCCTGAAAGCCTTTGAATCCTTTCAGCCCAATCTGATTCTGCTGGATCTGATGCTGCCCGGCATTGACGGCTACCAGGTCTGCCGGGAAATCCGCCAGCGTTCCAGTGTTCCGATCATCATGCTCTCGGCAAAAGGAGAGATATTCGATAAAGTACTTGGCCTCGAACTCGGCGCAGACGATTATATCATCAAGCCCTTTGACTCAAAAGAACTCGTCGCCCGCGTCAAAGCAGTCCTGCGGCGTTACCAGCCCTATCCGGCCACCCAGCCAAAACCTGCCGGAAAGTATGTGCAGTACCCGGAGCTTCTGATCAACCTGACAAACTATTCCGTCATTTACAAAGGACAGACCGTCGAGATGCCACCCAAGGAACTGGAACTTCTCTATTTCCTTGCTGCTTCCCCCAACCAGGTATTTACCAGGGAACAGCTTCTCGACCATATCTGGGGCTATGAGTATATCGGAGATACCAGAACAGTCGACGTCCACATCAAACGAATCCGCGAAAAAATTAAAGATCATGAAAAATGGTCCATCGCGACAGTATGGGGAATCGGCTATAAATTCGAGGTGCGGTCATGAAACATAAACTGCTTCTTACCTGCCTGGGAGCATACATCCTTTTCCTCCTGGGCAGTTTCGCCGCTGTCCTCTTTCTGACTCCGTCGCTGATCACTGACTATCTCATTGCCGCTGCGCCCAAGGAAGTGATACGGTATCTGAACAGCCACTTTGTTGACATTCAAAATGTCTGTTATCTGCTGCTTTTTGTCGTATTTCTTCTCTCACTTTTTCCTGCCGGCATCTTCTTTCTGGCCTTTTACCGCCCGCTCAGCAGGATTACGGATGCAGCGGCCAAATACACGGACGGGTACAATCACCCGGCCCTGGAATACGACCATGATAACGAGCTCGGCAAACTGGCCGCCTCTGTGAATTATCTTGCAGAGGCCGTGCACAATTCCGAGGATTCCCAGCGGAAGTTTCTCTCCAACATTTCCCATGATTTCCGTTCCCCTCTGACCTCCATCAAAGGATACGTAGAGGCCATTCTCGACGGTACGATCCCACCGGAAATGCAGGAAAAATATCTGAGCATTGTTGTAGATGAGACGGAACGGCTGAATAAACTGACAGAAGGCCTTCTGACGCTGAATACCTTCGACGACCGCGGAGTCTATCTTGAAATGACAGATTTTGACCTTGTTCCGGTCATTCGGAGCACTGCTGATCTGTTTGAAGGTATCTGCCAGAAAAAGAATATGCATATCAAAATCTTTTTTTATGCTTCATCCATCCAGGTTCACGCAGACCGTGGCAAAATCCAGCAGGTGCTCTACAATCTGCTCGACAATGCCATCAAATTCAGCTACAGTGATTCCGTCCTTCTGATTCGGGTATACGGCCAGAAAAACCGCATCTTCGTTTCCGTCAAGGACCATGGAGAAGGAATTGCGAAAGAGCATCTTCCGAAAATCTGGGATCGGTTTTATAAATCAGACGCATCCAGAGGACGCGATAAGAAGGGAACCGGGCTGGGCCTGTCGATTGTAAAAGAGATTATTCATGCACATGGCCAGAATATCAATGTCGTCAGCACACAGAATGTTGGCACAGAATTTACCTTTTCGCTGCAAAGGGCGACTCTTTAAAACAGATGACCATAAAAAAATCCCGGAACTTTCTGCAAAAGAATCATGGTTGGATTCCTCTGCTGAAAACTTCCGGGATTTTTTTATATTCGAACTTTTTGTTCTTTTATCTTACAGCCAAGCCTTAATCTGCTCGTAAACGCCTGCGCCATCAAGCTTATACTTTGTAAGAAGCGCAGCTGCCGGACCGGACTCGCCGAACGTATCCTGCACACCAATACGAAGAACCGGTGTCGGAGCTTTTGCAGCAAGTGTCTCGCAGACAGCGCCGCCAAGACCTCCGATGACAGAATGCTCTTCCACGGTTACAACCTTACCGGTTGCCTTTGCTGCTTCTACTACGAGTTCCTCGTCCAGAGGCTTGATCGTATGGATATTGATTACCTTTGCAGAAACACCGTCTTTCGCAAGCATTTCCGCAGCCTCAAGGGCACTGTTTACACAAAGGCCGGTCGCAATGATCGTCAGGTCACTTCCCTCGCGAAGCGCAACACCCTTGCCAATCTCGAATTTGTAATCCGGATTCGTATTAATCACCGGAACAGCCAGACGGCCAAAACGCAGATAAACCGGTCCCTCATGCTCATAAGCCGCTTTCACAGCTGCCTTTGCTTCCACATCGTCGGACGGGTTGATGATCGTCATCCCCGGGATTGTACGCATCAAAGCGATATCCTCGTTGCACTGATGCGTAGCGCCATCTTCACCAACAGAAATACCCGCATGGGTCGCGCCGATCTTTACATTCAGATGCGGATAACCGATGGAATTGCGGATCTGCTCAAATGCACGTCCGGATGCAAACATGGCAAACGTGCTCGCAAACGGCACCTTGCCTGTTGTTGCAAGACCTGCTGCTACGCCCATCATATTTCCCTCTGCGATACCACAGTCAATATGTCTTTCCGGAAATGCTTTCATAAATACGCTTGTCTTGGTAGCTCCTGCAAGGTCAGCGTCAAGAACTACGATATTGTCGTGCTGTGCACCAAGTTCTGCAAGAGCGTTTCCATAGCTCTCTCTCGTGGCAATTTTCTTTACTTCTGACATAATGCTTCCCCCACTTTCTCTAAATCTGCAATTGCAACGGCGTACTGCTCATCGTTCGGAGCAGAGCCGTGCCAGGATGCCTGATCCTCCATGAATGATACGCCTTTGCCCTTCATGGTCTTCATGACAATGGCAACCGGCTGCCCTTTCACGGTCTTTGCCTCTGCAAATGCCGCTGCAAGCTGCTCCATATCATTGCCGTCTGCAACATTGATCACATGGAAATTAAATGCTTCGAATTTCTTGTCGATCGGATACGGGGAACATACATCCGCTACCCTTCCGTCAATCTGCAGGCCGTTGTTGTCAACAATCACGGTAAGATTGTCCAGCTTTCTGTGACCTGCAAGCATTGCTGCCTCCCATACCTGGCCTTCCTGAATCTCGCCGTCGCCAAGCAGCGTGTACACGTGGTAGGATTTGCCGTCCAGCTTTCCTGCCACTGCCATTCCAACTGCTGCGGAGATTCCCTGTCCGAGGGAACCGGAGGACATATCAACGCCCGGGAGGTGCTGCATACACGGATGTCCCTGAAGATGGGAACCAACATGACGAAGCGTCGCCATATCCTCAACCGGGAAATATCCTCTGTGCGCCATAGCTGAATAATAGCCAGGAGCCGTGTGGCCCTTTGAAAGCACGAAACGGTCTCTGTCCGGATCTGCCGGGTTTTTCGGGTCAACGTTCATCTCCTCAAAATAAAGATACGTAAACAGATCAGCGGCGGAAAGTGATCCGCCCGGATGACCGGACTTCGCGCTGTATACAGCTGTCACAATACTTTTGCGGACTTCGTTCGCAATTTTCTGTAATTCCAATATTGTCATAATGGTTATTTCCTTTCTCTTTTTTCTTTTACGCCAGGCCCCTGCTCCTTCCGGCCGGCTCCTGGCCATCCACTTCTTGGGCAGCACATGATCTTACTGTCCGTAATAGGCGTTTGCACCATGTTTACGCATAAAATGCTTTTCTTTTATGCAATCTGGCGCAGGTGTCACGCGTGGATTGATCAGTTCTGTGCGGCATGCCATCTTCGCTACCTCTTCCAGGACAACCGCGTTATGAACTGCCTCATGTGCATCCTTTCCCCAGGTAAACGGACCATGGTTCGAACACAAAACGGCCGGTACATAAGATGGATTGATCTTCTTTTCCCGGAACGTTTCGATGATAACCAGACCCGTATTTTTCTCGTACTCTCCGTTAATCTCTTCCTCAGTCAGGCTTCTTGCACACGGAATCGGCCCGTACATATAGTCGGCATGTGTCGTTCCGTAACACGGAATGCTTCTGCCGGCCTGTGCCCATGAAGTCGCCCAGGATGAATGTGTATGGACAATGCCGCCCACCTCCGGAAATGCCTTGTACAGCTCGATATGTGTCGCGGTATCAGAGGATGGTTTGTATTTTCCTTCGATCCGATTGCCATCCAGATCCATCACTACCATATCGTCCGGCGTAAGACTATCGTACTCTACGCCGCTCGGCTTAATCACAAAATATCCGGTTGCACGGTCAATTCCACTGACATTTCCCCAGGTATATGTGACCAGACCGCGGCGCGGCAGTTCCATATTGGCTTCATACACCTGCTTTTTCAGCTCCTCTAACATAGCTTCCTCCTTATGAAATTTGCTTCTACTATCATACACGTTTTTCCTTGGTTCGTCCAGGGGTTTCTACCAAAAACTCTTTTGTGTAGGAATTGAAGCTTTCTGTAGAACAAAAGGGACTGTCGCACTGGCTAAAAATTTATAGCTTGGCGACAGCCCATCCTTTATTCAATACTCTTTAACGATTCCACCATATCAATCTTCTTTAATTTAAAGTACATGACAAAATTTACAATCACGGAAAATCCAATTGTGAACAGAATAGAGTACACAAAGCTGTCCGGATTGATGTTGCGCCCGAACATGCAGGCATCCACCTCTACCGTACTGATCACATAGGCATGGAGCAGCTTTCCGATCAATACACCGAGCAGCGCTCCAAGAAACGTCAGCAGAATGTTTTCGCGGTAAACGTAGGCGCCAACCTCTCCGTCATAAAAGCCAAGAACCTTCAAAGTCGCAAGCTCCCTGCGCCGCTCATTGATATTGATGTTGTTCAGATTGTACAAAACAACAAAAGCCAGCATTCCCGCTGATACAATCAGTACAATCATAACAATATCCATTGCCCCGAGCATACTGTCAATCTGCTCCGCCATGGTTCCGGTATACGTAATATTCAGTACGGCATCCATCTGCAAAAGTGCTTCTCCGATTTTTTCAATCACCCCCTGCCCCTCATCGCTGCACAGGAAAATACTGTTGCTGTGCATCTGTTTTCCATATACCTTTTCGTAAAGTGCAGGCGTCATATAGAGATAATGGGACAGATAGTTTTCACAGATAGCCGCAATTGGTACCGCCACATCCTCACCATCCTCCTGCTTCAGATAAACCGTATCTCCAGGATGCAGATCCAACTCTCCTGCAATTTTTTCTGTAATGATGGCGCCTTCATCGGTGAGCTCATACACTTCCTTTGTCTCCCGGTCGCGGAAAGTCACAAACGCATCCAAATCCTCGAGATTTTCCGGTACATAAACGTAGACCGACCAGTTTTTTCCGGAAGCGTCTGTCTGTCGGATGTCCTCCTGATGCATGTAAAATTCTTTTGCCTGAGCGATTCGCGTGTCACTGCCAACCAATTTCCTGGGAGCTTTTTGCTTCTCTTCCGAAGCATCTGCATCCAGAATCACCATCGCATCATACTGCTGCAATTCATCAAACTGCAATATACCAATATCCATAATGGAATCCTGCAGGCCATAGCCTACCATCAACAACCCCATACAGCCGCCGATTCCAAATATTGTCATCAGAAAACGCTTTTTATAGCGTAACAGGTTCCGGATTGTGGATTTCCACGAAAAACTGAGTTTCCTCCATAAAAATGGCAGATATTCCAGAAGCACGCGCTTCCCCTGCTTCGGCGCTGGCGGACGCATCAGCTGTGCCGGAACGGCCTGAAGCTCGCGCCAACAGGCCATGAAAGTCGCCCCCAGCGTACAGGTCAGTGCCGCGCCGGCGGAAACAGCTATGTAAGCCACATTGTACGGTATGATAATTTTAGGCTGGTACAGATAAATAATCCCGTATGCATGAATGATTACCCAGGGCAGAAGCTTCTCTCCGATTAGAATTCCAACCGCACTGCCGCCCATGGTTGCCCAGAACGCATATTTTAAATACTTGGAAGCAATGGCCCACTTGCTATAGCCAAGTGCTTTCAAAGTGCCAATCTGCGTGCGCTGCTCCTCCACCATCCTCGTCATGGTCGTCAGGCTGATCAGCGCCGCCACAAGGAAGAACAGCAGCGGAATTACTTTGGCAAGATTGCCCATTCGCTCCGCGTTTTCTCCTAGACCGGAATACTCCGGAAGCACACTCCGGTCATTGATATACCATTCCGGGAATTTCAGATCTGCAAGCTCTGCTTCTGCATCAGCAATCTCCTGCTCCGCATCCTGCAGCTCTTTTTCTGCATCACGGATTTTCTGTTCCCCGTCCGCAATCTCCTCTTCTGCCTCCTGTTTTCCCGTTTCATAATCCTTCCAGCCATCTTCGATCTTCTGGCGGTTCTCTTCCAACTCTTTCTTGGCATCTGTAATCTGCTGCTTGGCATCCGCAATCTCTGCCCTGGCATCCGAAAGCTGTCTGCGTCCTTCTTCGAGCTGCTGTTCTCCATCTGCCAGCTGACTCTGAGAAGCGTTCAGTTCCGCCCATCCAAGGTCCAGCTCCTGACGTGCGGAAGACAGCTGGCTCTTTGCCTGTTCAAGCTCCTGATATCCTCTGTCAATTTCCTTCTGACCATCTGAGAGCTTTTTTTCATTATCTTCAAGTGTCTTTTTTCCCTCCGCAAGCGCCGTACGCCCTGCAGCGATCTCTTCTTTCTTTGTATTGATCTGTTCCCAGCCGCTTGACAGCTGCTCACTTGCCGCCGCAAGTTCCTGTTCCTTTGCTTCCAGTGTCGCAAGTGTTGACGCAAGCGTCGCCTCTGACGCATCCAGCTGCTGTTTTGCCACCGCAAGCTCAGCAGCCGTTCCATTCAGTACCGTCTCCTGCGCCGCAAATTCCGCAGATGCCTGATTCAGTGCGCCCTCTGCTGCTTCCACAGCCTGAGCAGCCCCGTCTCTTTGCGCTGCGGCAGTATCGTATGCGGACTGCAACTCGGAAGCCCTGCTGTTCAATTCTGCATATGTTTCCTTCTCTGACGTAAGCACAGACGCCGCACTTTGCACTGCTTCCTCTGCTGCCGCAACCTCCTCCGGCGTTGCGGAATCATCCAGCGCGTCTCTGGCCGCCTGCGCCGCTGCAAGCGCCGCTTCATATGACGAAATATTTTCCGCACATACTGCAAGTGCGCCGGCATTTTCATCAATAGCCGCCTTCCTGGCTGCCACATCCTGTTCACACGCTGCCAACTGGCTGCTTGCGCCTTCCAAAGCGGCCTGCAATCCTGGTATCACAGCGTCATAGCTCTGCTGATACGCTGCCCACCCTGCTTCCAGTTGAGCCATTCCTGCCTCATACTGCGCCCTGCCTTCTGCGGCCTGTGCAACCCCGGCTTCATACTGCGCCCTGCCTTCTGCAAGCTGTGCTGCTCCTGCATCGTATCGTGCCTGCTGCTCTGCAAGCTCCTGTTCCGCCAGCACAAGCTGTTGTTCTCCTGCGTCCAAAGCGGCCAGATTGGTCCGGTACTCCTCCCAGCCCTTTTTCAGTTCCTTTTTTCCTTTATTGATCTCTTTTTGCGCTGCTTCAAGCTTTTTTTGAGCTGCTGCCGATTCCTTTTGATACTTTGAAAGACCGCTTTGGTACTCCTGCTCTCCCTGTTCCAGTGCGCTTTGGCCTTCTGCAAATTGCTGCCTTCCATCCGCGAGCTTCTTTTCGTTCTCTTCTATTTCTTTTTCACCGTCTGCAAGCTCTTTTTCTCCATCTGCAAGTTCCTTCTGTGCATCCTTCAGCTCACGTTCTCCATCCTCCAGCTGCTTCTCTCCGTCTGTCAGCTCTGATTCTGCTTCTGAGAGCTCCTCATCCGCCTGCACTTTCCCATCTTCCAGCTCTTTTCTGGCGTCCTCCAGCTCCTTCTTCCCGTCTGCAACCTCCTGTTTTGCCTCTGCCAGCTTCTCATCTGCCTCCCCTACAACCTCATCGTAACGGATTTCACACTGGACATCTTCAATCGCCTCCACGCGCTCGAGAACAGCATCAATGAGACGGTCATAAGCATCCGTAAACGCAGTCTCTTCCCGCGCTCCGGAAACGGTCATATACGCAACACTGTATACTTCCGCATCAAACGCCTGTGCAGGTACGTACATGACGCCTGCCACCGCACCGGTCCCAAGCGTCGTACTGCCCTTGCTGAAGGAAATATAACATGGACTATAACCATAACCGCTGACTGTAAATTTCCTGTACTTCAGGCTGCTGTTTTCCTCATCCGATACCATGATTTCAATCACATCACCGGGCTGAATGCCAAGTTTCTGCGCATAACTGGCATCCAGGAAACATTCTCTGTCTGTTTTGGGCTCATCGCCCGCGATCACCGCCAGCTGATTCAGCTCCTCCGGCACGGATTCAACATGAAGGACCTCCTGGGTATCTCCTTCCCCGCAGTAAACATCCTCTATATAGCTGCCATTTACACGCTCCACCCCTTCTATGCTGCCAAGCGCTTCCAAATCTTTCCCGGTCAGACCCATGGTACTGATGACCCTGAGATCCATCAGTTTGCTATCGTCAAAATACCAGTCGCCTGTCGCACGCATATCCGGCGCCGCTGATTGAATCCCGGAAAAAAATGCCACGCCCAGAGCTACAATAAAAAAGATAGAAAGGAACCGATTCAGGCTCTTTTTAATTTCAACATGAAAATCTTTTTTCAGTGCTCTCTTCTTCATACTTACCACTCTATCGTCTCAACTGAGATTGGCTGCTCGTTGATCTGTTCGGTGTCCACTCTGCCGTTTTTAATTCGGATTACACGGTCCGCCATCGGTGTAATCGCTGAATTGTGCGTAATTACAATCACGGTCATGCCCCGTTGCCGACACATATCCTGTAACAGCTTTAGAATCGACTTGCCTGTCTGATAATCCAGTGCACCTGTCGGTTCATCACACAGCAGAAGCTTGGGATTTTTTGCAAGCGCCCGGGCGATTGACACTCTCTGCTGCTCGCCGCCCGAAAGCTGGGATGGAAAATTCTTCATGCGCTGTCCGAGACCAACCTCCTCAAGCACGGTTGACGCATTGAGCGGATTTTTACAAATCTGCATGGCAAGCTCTACGTTCTCCAGCGCGGTCAGATTCGGGACAAGGTTGTAGAACTGAAATACAAACCCGATGTCGTTCCGCCGATATCCGGTCAACTTTTTCTGACTGTACTTCGCGATATCCTGTCCATCTACAACAACACGTCCACTGCTGGCCGTATCCATGCCGCCGAGAATATTGAGCACCGTCGTCTTTCCCGCACCACTCGGTCCGACAATCACGACAAACTCTCCCTTTTGTATCTCAAAATCAATCCCGTCCACCGCGTGAATCTCTACCTCACCCATGCGGTAAACCTTTGTCACACGCTCAAGCTTTACGAATGCATCCTGCATCTGATACGCCTCTTTTCGCTATAGTAAATTAAGATCCGTCAATCAAAATCTGTTAATAAATATCAATCCATAAAAGTCTTGCGTTCTGCAACCCATACTCTATATTTTACTGTGCTATCTGATAGCCTGCAATCATTTTATAAAAATTTAATCTCTCTGAACTTCAGGTAATCTTCTCACTGGCTGGCAGCGTCAATTCCGCCTACAGCCTCAGCCCCTTGATATCCTTAATCCGTGATAAAATAATATTGCAGCTACAGCTTACCACACCAGGCAAGGGATCTATAACCTCCTGAATCAGTTTCTCCATGTCCTCACTGGACGCGGACACTGCATGAACATGAAGCTTATTTTTTCCTGTCACACGATATATCTGCGTGATGGTTTCATCCTGCTCCAGTATCTCCGTAACCTGCGCAAGGCTGCCTGGCTGCGTTTCAATCTCAAAATAACAGGACACAGCTCCGCTGATCTTCTGCGGGTTGATAATTGTCGTATATTCCTCAATAATCCCCCGTTCTTCCAAAGCCTGAATACGAGCTTTTACGGCTACGCGGGAGATACCAATTTTCTGCCCAATGTCAGAGTAGGAAATGCGGGCATTTTCAATCAGCAGCCGGACAATTTTCTGATCCAGTGCGTCTAATCCTTCCAGAAACATAAGGTAGCTCCTTTCAAAATTATATTCCTTGATTATCATACTATTTCGTACGCTCAATGTAAACGGTTGATTGACTTTCGTAGGAATGGTCAGTATAATAGTTACGAAACGTAAGATACAACTTTCTATATGAATGTGATGGAGATGAAGAAATGAATAAAGATCTGACCCGTGGGCCGGTAATGCGGTCTATGCTTTTTTTTGCAATCCCTATGATTCTGGGAAACCTGCTGCAACAGTGCTATAATATTGCAGATACTCTGATTGTCGGCCAGTTCCTGGGAAAAAATGCCCTGGCTGCCGTTGGTTCTTCTTTTACTTTAATGACATTCCTTACCTCCATTCTTCTGGGGCTTTGCATGGGAAGTGGCGCGCTGTTTTCTATCCGCTTCGGGCAGCGCGACGAAGCCGGGTTGCAGGAGAGTATTTGTGCCTCTTTTGTTCTGATTGCGGCAGTAACCATTCTGCTCAACGTGCTCGCGTTTGTCTGTCTGGATTATATACGCGTCTTCCTCCAGGTTCCGGATGAGGTATGGGGAGACATGCGGCAATATCTTGCTGTTATTTTCTGCGGGATAGCTGCTACGTTTCTGTATAACTATTTTGCATCCTTTTTGCGGGCAGTTGGAAATTCCATTGTTCCGCTCATTTTTCTTGCCGTGTCCGCAGTACTGAACATTCTGCTTGATCTTTGCTTTGTTCTCGTACTCAAACGGGGCGTGGCCGGAGCCGCTGAGGCAACCGTGATCGCTCAATACGTATCTGGTATCGGAATTGCACTCTATGCCCTGATGCAATGCCCGCAGCTGCGGGCTGTCCGCAAAGGCTGCCGCATCCGTTGGCAATGTGTCAAGGAGATCGCCAGTTTTTCCATTCTGACGTGTGTACAACAGTCTGTCATGAATCTTGGTATTCTCATGGTACAGGGTCTGGTCAACAGTTTTGGCCCTACCGTTATGGCAGCGTTCGCAGCTGCCGTAAAAATCGACGCTTTTGCCTATATGCCGGTCCAGGATTTTGGAAACGCCTTTTCCACGTTTATTGCGCAAAACTACGGTGCAAAAAAAGCAGACCGCATTCGTGCCGGACTCAAAGGCGCTGTCCAGGTATCCCTGATCTTCTGCATAATCGTATCCGCATTGGTATGGATTTTTGCACGCCCACTGATGGCATTATTTATTGAGGCGGGCGAAACAGAAATCATACGCGAAGGTGTCCGTTATCTGCGTATTGAAGGCGCCTTCTACTGTGGAATCGGTTGTCTGTTTTTGCTTTATGGGCTTTACCGGGCGCTTGGAAGACCGGGAATGAGCGTAGTACTGACCGTTATCTCCCTCGGCACGCGTGTCGCACTCGCCTACGCGCTTTCAGCCATCCCGTTCTTTGGTGTCACAGGTATCTGGTGGTCTGTACCGATTGGCTGGTTTCTCGCGGATATGACTGGTATCTTCTATTATATATTCCGGAAGAAAACGCTGCTTTCCTGGAAATAGTCAGCAACCAGATCTGTGCGGAAAACACAAGAGACCGTTACAGTGAGAGTAAGAACATACGAGATACGGGGGATTCCTTCTTCAAGGACTTCCAGATCCTGTATCGTTCCATCTTCCTGTAACGGCCTCTTTCTTTTATTCTTTCTTTGATTTCTTTTATTTGATTTCTTTTATTTGATTTCTTTTTTTGACTCTTTTCCCGCACGCCGATTAACGCTCGTCCAGCTCCACATAATCCCTGTGATGCCCAACATACTTGTAAGCCGGACGGATGATCTTTCCTGTATTAACCAGCTCCTCGATCCGGTGTGCACTCCATCCTGCGATTCGGGAAATCGCAAAAATAGGCGTGAACATCTGGTTCGGAATCCCCAGCATCGAATATACAAAGCCACTGTAAAAATCGACGTTACAGCAAATCGGCTTATGCAGATTCTTGCGGCTTGTCAGGAGATCTGAGGCAATCTTCTCTACCTTCTCATACAGGTCAAATTCATCCTCCCTGCCCTTTTCAATCGAAAGATACTTTGCGTATTCTTTTAAAATAACGGCTCTGGGGTCAGACAACGTGTAAACGGCATGACCCATACCATAAATCAGTCCTGTCTGGTCAAACGCTTCCTTCTTTATGATTTTTATCAGATAATCACGAATCGCATCCTCATTTCCCCAGTTGTGGACATGCTCTTTAATATCCGCAAACATATTCTCTACCTTCAGATTTGCGCCGCCGTGCTTTGGTCCTTTCAGAGATCCAAGCGAAGCCGCAATTGCAGAATACGTATCGGTTCCCGTTGATGATACAACATGGGTTGTAAAGGAAGAATTGTTACCACCGCCGTGCTCCGCGTGAAGAACAAGCGCAATGTCCAGTACTCTTGCTTCCAGCTCCGTATACTGTCCGTCAGCGCGCAGAATTCTTAAAATATTTTCCGCCGTAGAAAGCTCTGGCTTCGGATAACGGATTACGAGACTCTTGTCATTGTGATAGTGCTGGTACGCATGGTACGCATACACCGAAATCAACGGAAATGTCGCAATCAGAGACAAGCTCTGCTTCAGTACATTCGGAATGGAAATATCATCCGGATTATCATCGTAAGAGTATAACGTCAGTACACTTTTCTGCAATGCATTCATTACGTCCATACTGGGAGCTTTCATGATTACATCCCGCACAAATTTGTTGGGAAGCTCACGGTACTGGCTCAGTATTTCAACAAAGGAATCCAGCTGCTGACGATTCGGCAGGGCACCAAAAAGAAGCAGGTATGTAATTTCCTCGAAATTGAATTTCCGTTTCTCAAAACCTGCTTTGAGGTCCATGATATTATAACCCTGATAAAAAAGCTGGCCCTCCTGCGGCACCTTTTTTCCATTTTCTGTCCGAAACGCAACCACATCTGAAATCTCAGTGAGACCGGTTAGCACACCTTTTCCATCGGACTCGCGCAGACCTCGCTTTACATCGTACTCTTCATACAGGTTCAAATCCAGTTCCCCTGAAATCATACAGTATTTAACCAGCTCTGCCAGCCTGATGTCTCTTATCTTTCTGTCTGTATCCGTCTGTATCATAATAATTATTCTCCCTGTTGTCATTCATTTGCTTAAACTCAAGATCCTGTTGCTAACCCCACCTGATACATGCATGAATTTTTTCCAGCGCTTCCTTGTCAATCGAGTAGCAGGACCGCTTTCCCTGTCTTTTGCACTTCACAATACCGGATTCTGTCAGAATCTTCATGTGATGCGACAGGGTAGATTGTACAATAGAAAGCGAGGACAGAAGCTCTCCGGCACACAATTCTTTCTGCGCCAGAAGATTCAGAATCTGAAGGCGACTCTCATCCCCCAACGCACGGAAAACCGCTGCCGTTCCGGCCAGATTCTCCGGTGCAACTTCAGAAACTTTCTTCCGCTGCGCTTCTTCCTCCGGCATCTTTTCCGCTTTTCGCTCCTTCTCAGCTTCCGGCACCTTTTCTGCCTTTCGCTCCTTCTCATATTCCGGCACCTTTTCTGCCTTCTGCTTTTTCTCGACTTTCGGCGCCTTTTCTGCCTTGGGCTCTTTTTTATCTTCCGTCTTTCTTCCTGTTTTTAGCAGCTTTTTTTCTTTTTCCTTACTTTTCTTTTCTTTTTCCTGCTTTTTCTTTTTCCCCATGCTGCTCCCCTTCTGTGCCCTTTCCGTTCCATGTGGTATCCGGATGCACAATTACAATTCCAATACAGCCCTGCAATTTTTTTGATTATAGCACGACATTTTTTCAGAGTAAAGTGTTAAAATATCCTTTCTGCCATCTATGCCAGGCAAACAAATCTATTTCCCTGCTTTTTGCTTCATTTTTCTGGCGCTACTCATATACAATAACCGGGGTACCGATTGACACAACGTCATATATCATCTGTACCTGGTCATATGGCGTATTTACACAGCCGTGTGAACCGTTTGACAGATAAATACTTCCGCCGAAAGCAGATCGTTGCTGCATATCGTGAATACCGACATCACCGTTAAACGGCATCCAGTAATCCACCGGTGACGTATATCCCTCGCCAGTCAGAATTGCATCGCGCTTTTTCGCATCAATAGCCCAGACGCCTCCTGACGGCGTTGCATTGCCTTTGTTTGGATTTCCTGTCACAACTGCCGTATCCACGACAAGGTTACCATCCTGATAACACCACATCTCCTGAAGTGAAATACAGATTTCCACATAGGTATAACCAATCCCCTGGTTCTCATGGCTCATTGCTGAATAAAGATAAACTGGCTCTTTCTCGCCCCGATATCCCTCTTCCAACGCATTCAGCAAGTCTACCACCGTCTCACTCTGATTGATACACCAGCCGTAATCTCCGCCTGACAGAGTAACCGTCGTACCGATCGTGGTATAAAATTCGAGAGGAAGACCGAATGTATCATACTTTGCTGCAAGCGATTCTACGTAATCACTGACACAACCATCATCAATTACAAACGAACCATCCGGCAGCTCTACAATCCAGTCCCAAATCAACGCTGCATTTACAATCTCTTTCTGATCACCGAAGGTATACGTAATATTTGCGCGCGCAAGCTCACTCATGCCTGTCGCATCATGCTGAAGCTTTTCATCATCCTGGTAAAGCTTTGGATTCACATAGCAAGCTTCCTCTTCCAAAGAAACATGGACCGCACCATCATCAAGCGCCTGTAAAACAACATCGATCGTCTTTTCTGTATCAAGCGTTGTACCCATCACTTCACGGACTACTTCAAACCCGGTATCTGTCGCTGTAATATATGCATCCTGCGGCGCCTCAATCAAAGCCGGATTCATACAGTCCAGCCCCATCAGCCTGTTTTTTGCCTGTTCTCTGTCATAAGAAAAAGCAACCGCTTCCCCCGGCTTCCTGTCCAAAAAAAGCATGATTGGCCAGATATACGCGCGCTGCGCTTTCATCATCCGATCAATGCCGCCATCGTCAACGTACTGAAGCTTGATCTGTGAGGCCGTAATCTGTTCCGTCTTATCCTTACGTTCCTGTATCTCAAGAACATATTCGTCCAACTTGTCCTCGATTTCGCTTTTTACTTCTTCTACCGTTTTCTGACTGCAATCAATTCCGTAAACCGCAGTATCCTCGTAAAAATGTCCGCTGAAATAAACTGCCACTGCAATATAAGCGGAAATCAGAATCACACCAACACTGCCGAAGAAAATCAACAGCTTTTTCTTACGTCTCTGTTTTGCACGCTCTTTCCAGCCCGTTGAAGACACACCACCATTTCGCGATAATTTCTTTGCATCTGTTTTTTTCTCTGAGCTGTCCTGCGACAAATTCTTTAAACTCTCATGCTTCTCCTGCATGTACTGCGAACGTTCCTGTCGGTCTGCTCTTTTTTCCTGCGTATTCTGCTGATGCCCCTGCCGGTCTGCTCTTTTTTCCTGCGTATTCTGTGGATGTCCCTGTCGGTCGTTCCTTTTCTCATGTGAATGACGAGGGCGTTCTCTTTGCTCCTGGGATTCCACCAGTCTTGCGATACGCCTGCGCCCGGTGTCCGTGTCATGACCACGTTCCATGCTATCGTTCGTCCCACGTGTATGTTCCCGCACGTGTCTTCTCTGTGTTTCTGAATCGCTTCTGTGTTTTCCTTCAGCCTCGGGCCGCAGCCTTGGTACACGTCGCTCTGGCTGGTCGTCATACCCATTTTCCGTGTCCATCCGAACGATTCTGCGCGGCGCGTTTCCGGTCCCCGGCGTGTATGCTTTCCCGGAATACATCGTCGCATGACCGCTTTCCTTTCCCGAAAGCTTACCTATATCACCCATAGTATTCTTTCACTCCAATACCAAATACCGTATTTTTTCTAACCATAAATCGTTTTTCTTCTTACCGTCTGTATGCAAACACTATTGATTATAAATGATTTCTCTGCTTATGGCAATGAATTACCATCACCATTCCCAATAAACTTCATTTTTCCATCACAATCTGCCGGTACATTTTTCGAAAATCTCATCGCAGATAGCAATTCCGTCCTTTTTGTCGGTTTCCACAGTCACGTCAGCGGCAGCCAGATAAAACGGCAGCCTTTTTTTCAAAAGCTCTGCGATATATGCAGTATTCATATTCCCTTCCAGAAGTGGTCTATTGTGACTGTTTTTTACTCTTTCATAAATCGTTTCCGGTTCTGCACTCAGATATACAACTGTACCGCTTTTTCGCATTGCTTCTACATTGCATTCCCGCATCGCCACGCCACCGCCACACGATACGACCGTATTTTCCTTCTGCGACAAACCTTCCAGAAGTTCTGTTTCCAACTGTCTGAAATATTCCTCGCCATGCACTGCGAATATTTCTGAAATGCGCTTGCCCTGCTGCCATTCAATCTGCTCGTCCATCTCGACAAGAGCCATATGAAATCGTTCCTGCATCATCCGCGCAACTGTAGATTTGCCTGCTCCCATAAAACCAATTAAAAATATATTCTGCCGCATTCTGCCTCCTGCATTAAGCTTAAAGTTGTGCCGCCGCAATCTGAAATTCCTTTTCTACGACAGCCTTTTATAACAATAGCCGCAAACCCGCTTTCCGGATCTGCGACTATTTTTGCTTCATTTATTTTACTTCTTTCTTTTTCGCGGATGTTGCACTCTCTGTCTGTACCTCTTCCGTCTCTGTTTCTTCTGTCTTCGCCTCAGTAGACGCTTCTGTTCCTGCCTCAGTCTTAGCCTCGGATATTGCCTCTGTTTCTTCCTCAACTGATGTTTCCGGCTCCTCTTCCGGCAATACCAGGTGATAGTCAAAGGTGATCTTAGCCAGAACTTCGCTGTCAACCGATACGTCTCCGTCTTCCGTCCATTCGGTATAAAGTTCAGAGATACGGTCATTCTTGCGCTGATTTACAATATTCGTCTTTGCATTGTCTGTGGCCTCGCGGTCAAGCTGTGAAACAAGCTTCACTACATAATATCCGCTTGCTGTCTCAATTGGTTCTTCTACCAGTGTATCATCGGCCAGCCCGTCTGTCGCTGTCACAAGCTCTGTCAGGGAATAATCAGCGCCAAACGTCGTTGTATTTGCTGTCTTACCCATTTCGGTTGCGGTTTCTTCAAAGTCCCCGCCAGCCTTGATTTTCTCAATCATTTCCGCTGCATGTACGCGAGCCCTTTCCTTCGCTGCCGCCGTCTCCGGATCTTCAGTCTCAGTCTCAGCCTCGGTAGCTACTTCCGTCTCGTTTTCTGTTGAAGCATCCGTATCATCAGCCTTGGTCTGTGCTTCGGTCTCGCCATCTGCAGATGCTGTCACGGCCTTTTCTGTCTCGCCTGCTTCAGTTTCCGTCTCTCCAGCCTCGGTCTCCGTCTCAGATGCTGTCTGCGTCTTTGTTGCATTATTTTCGGTCAGAGCTGCTGTCTGTGCCTCGGTCTCCGTTTCTGAACCTGTCTGAGCTTCTGTTGTTGCTTCCGTAACTTTTTCTGTAGTGTCCTCAGCGCTTTCCTGCTCCGTTACTGCTTCGGATTCTGTTTCAGATTCCGGTGTAAAGAGTACATACTGCACCTTTCTCTGCGCTGCCTCTTCATCGGACACCTCTGTATCGACGTCCGCACACATTTCACGCTCTACCCGTGACTGAATCGTGATCAGTTCCAGATAACGTTCTGCAATTTCCTGCGTAACGCCCATTTCTTTCAGCACTTCTTCTTCGTTCGCCGCAATAAACCCTGCTGCCGCTGCTTTGATCTTTTCTTTGTCTTCATCAGATACCGAAACATTGTAATCACTCATCTTCTGCTCTGCCAGCAGCGCATGCGTCATCTCTGTCGCAAGCTGATTTTTCAGATCCATTCCGATCGTAGTTCCCATTCCGGTCAAATCCTGGTTAAACGGATCTGTAAGTCCGAATGACATATACATGGATTCATATCCTGCCTGATTATAACGTACCGCAAGATTCAACACACCTGCCGAAACCGTGGCATCATTCACCGTAACAGCAGCAGCCTCCGCATCAAAATTGTCCTTTTTGGAGCAGCCCGCAACAGATGTCAGCGCAAGACCGGCGCTCAATCCCAAAACGGCTGCTTTCTTTAAACCTTTTCTCATGATATCCTCCATTCTTCGCCCCGTATATGGTGCAAACAGGTAAATATGCCCTGGTTTCTGGCAGAATTCTCCTGTATTAAATTCATTTTATCATTATATCCGTTTTTTCTGCATCCTGCAACTACTTTATTTCTGTACTGCCCCCTGTTTCTTTGATTCCCAGAAGACCCTGGGACTTACCATTCTGACCTTCCTTCGGCGCTTCTCGCAGATGCACATACCGCCTTTTGCCTCTGTGATTGTCACTGGCTCAGCGTCCGGACTGCCTCCACCAGCTCCTTCACCAGCTGTATCACCGTCTCGCTATCCTTTTTTGTAGTTTTCGGACGCTGATAAAGGAAATACGGAACCGTATCCACTTTGAACTTCAGCCTGCCTTTATACGCTTTGAGCAGACCATCGATCCTGGTCGTATCAATCCGGGCTTTCTCAAACATCGTTATTTTGATTTCGTCCCCCTTCTGCGTCAGCTCGGTCACATAGGCCTCATGCGCCAGTGCGCGCAGCCGGGCAATCATCAGAAGATTCTGCACACAGCGCGGCGGTTCACCAAAACGGTCCATCAGCTCTTCCAGCATATCGTCGTATTCCTCTTCTGTCCGAATTCCGGCAATCCGCTTGTAAATATCAAGCTTTTGATATTCATTTTTAATATAGCGCTCCGGAATAAAGGCATCCACATCCATATCGACCACCGTCTCATACGCTTCCTCAGCCACCGTCTGCCCCTGTAACTCTCTGACGGATTCATTCAAAAGCTTGCAATACAGATCATAGCCTACGGATTCCATATGCCCATGCTGCTCACTGCCCAGCAGATTTCCGGCGCCGCGAATTTCAAGATCCCGCATTGCAATTTTAAAACCGCTTCCCAGCTCTGTAAATTCCCGAATCGCTGAGAGCCGTTTTTCCGCAATCTCCTTGAGCATTTTGTTGCGCCGGTACATTAAAAATGCATACGCCGTCCGGTTCGACCGACCGACACGACCTCGAAGCTGATACAGCTGCGACAGCCCCATCGTATCGGCATCATGAATGATCATTGTATTGACGTTTGAAATATCAAGCCCTGTCTCAATAATCGTCGTCGTCACAAGCACATCAATATCACCGTTGATAAAGTCATACATAATTCCTTCCAGTTCCCGCTCCTTCATCTGACCGTGCGCAAACGCCACCTGCGCCTGCGGAACAAGACGGGCAATCGTATTCGTCATATCCACGATGGAATTCACTTTGTTGTAAACGTAATACACCTGTCCGCCGCGAGACAGCTCGCGGCTGATTGCCTCACGCACCATCTCCTCGTTGTATTCCATAACGTAGGTCTGAATCGGCACACGCTCCTGCGGCGCTTCCTCCAGCACGCTCATATCCCGTATCCCGACAAGACTCATATGCAGCGTTCGCGGAATTGGAGTCGCTGTAAGCGTCATAACGTCAATATCGCTTTTCAGCTGCTTAAGCTTCTCCTTGTGCGTCACACCAAAACGCTGCTCCTCATCAATGATCAGAAGGCCGAGATTTTTATACTCCACATCCTTCGAAAGAAGCCTGTGCGTACCGACCACGATGTCGACCATGCCCTTTTTCAGATCAGTAACCGTCTTTTTCTGCTCCGCAGCTGTGCGGAACCGACACATGAGGTCAACCCGCACCGGAAAATCTTTCATTCTCTGCGCAAACGTATTGTAATGCTGCTGCGCCAGGATCGTTGTCGGAACCAGATAAGCCACTTGTTTTCCATCCTGAACTGCCTTAAAAGCAGCCCGGATGGCAATTTCTGTCTTGCCGTAACCGACGTCCCCGCAGATCAGGCGATCCATAATCTTATGACTCTGCATATCCTGCTTGACCGCCTCGATTGCAAGCAGCTGATCCTCTGTCTCCTCAAATGGAAACATCTCCTCAAACTCCCGCTGCCATACGGTATCTTCACTGTAAACAAAGCCTTCTTTTCTCTGTCTTCTTGCATATAGGGCCACCAAATCCTGCGCAATCACACGAACTGCACTGCGCACACGAGATTTCGTCCGGTTCCACTCCTGCGTTCCCAGCTTATTGAGCTTCGGCGGCTTCGCATCGCTGTCCGCATATTTCTGAATCACATCCAGCTGCGTTGCCGGGACAAACAGACTGCTGCCTCCCGCATACTCAATCTTCATGTAATCCTTTGTAATGTGGTCAACTTCTACCTTTTCAATCCCTTTGTACACGCCAAGTCCGTGATTTTCATGCACAACAAAATCCCCGACTGAAAGCTCCGTAAAGCTCGCAATGTGCTTTCCCTCATAACGCTTACGTTTCTTCTTTTTCTTCTGTTCCTGTCCAAAAATATCGCTCTCGGCAATGACAACAAATTTAATCAGAGGATATTCATAACCCTTTTTGATATTGCCGCACGTGATCAGAATCTCGCCAGGCTGCACATCACGCTCGGGATTTTCCGTGTAATAACTGCTCAGTCCCTCCTGCATCAGATCTCCGGCCAGACGGTTTCCCCTCGTCCTAGAAGCAGACATCAAAATCACGCGGTATCCCTCCCGCTTCCACTGCTTCAGATCTTTCACCAGAAATTCAAAACTGTTGTTGTAGGGATTCACAGAACGCACGGTGAGGCTGAATTTTCCTGATACTGAAAAAGGCGCGCGGGCATTTTCCAGCGTACACAGCCCCACTGCATTTCTGCGACAGAGCGCAGCCACTGTTTCCTGACAGGAAAATAAAAGCCCCGCCTGTCCGGGAAGCACATATCCTTTTTCCAGTCTGTGCTGCATACTTTCCCGAAATTCCAGTTCCGCCGCATCACCCGATTCCAGAAGACGGTTTGGCTCATCCAGGAAAAAAAGCGTGGTTTCCGGGTCAAAATAGTCCAGAAAGCTCGTCTTTTCCTGCACAAAATAATCAATAAACCCTTCCATGGAAAGCGGCTCTCCAAGTTCCTCAATCTGATCCCGGCAATCCTGCAAAAGACTCCGTATCCGTGCAGCCTCTTCCGTCTTTCCTTCCTTACGGAAGATTTTTTCAGACTGCTCCGCCTCTTTTGCGATCCATTCTAGCGCTTTTTCTCTTTGCTCCTCGTCCGGAATCAACTCTGCCGCCGGATAAATCCGCACAAATGCAAGATTCTCGATGGAGCGCTGGCTCTGTACGTCAAAACTACGCAGAGAGTCCACTTCCTCTCCCCACATCTCAACACGGATTGGATTTTCTTCCGTCAGCGGAAATATATCAATGATACCCCCTCGCACGGCAAACTGTCCCGGGCCTTCTACCTGCCCTGTCCGCTCATAGCCAAACAGAACCAGATCTTTTTTCAGCTTCTCGATATCCAGCTCGCAGCCGCTTTCAATGACCATGATATGCTTCATCCAGTCCGCAAAAGCTACCAGGTGATTCATACACGCGGCCATCGTGGTCACAACTGTAACCTGCTGCTTTTCCAGCAGCGCCTTGAGCACTGCGATGCGCTGTTGTTCCAGAAGATTGCTGTGAATATCAGCCTGAAAAAAAATCAGATCCTTTGGCGGAAAATAAAGAATCTCATGGTCAAAAAATTTGAAATTTTCGAATATTTCTTTTGCACGCAAATCATTGTGCGCAATAATAACCGTTGCAAACCGCTTCCCGATCAGCTTCATACGCCGCAGCTGTTCGCCTGCACAGTAAATAAAATGAGGTTTCTGAGAATCAATGCAGCCGGTAACCTGGAGCATTCCACGGTTGCCGGCCAGCCTCTGGCTTATCTCTTCAAATTCCCCCAGCTGCTGCATGGGAGTTAAAAATGCATTCATATAAGAGGTCCTTTTCTTTTTATGTTGAATTCATTCATAACCTGTTCTGTTTCTTCCGTCACAAGACGTGCAGCTGCCATGGCTGCCCGCGAAAACGCGTCTTCCATCTCATCCCGTTCCGCCTTTGAAAAACGACTCAGCACATAGTCAGCCAGATCAAATCCGGCCGGCTTCTCCCCGACTCCGATTTTGACACGCTTAAATGTCTCTGTTCCAAGATGGCTGATGATACTTTTGATTCCGTTATGGCCTCCGGCGCTTCCTTTCTTGCGGATACGCAGCTGTCCCGGCGCAAGGCTGATATCGTCATACAGAACAATGAGTTCCTCTGTCACATCTATTTTATAGAAATCACATGCTGCCCGGATGCTCTCCCCGCTTAAATTCATGTAAGTCTGCGGCTTTAACAGAAGTACCTTCTGTCCTTCAATCACACCGGTGCCGCAAAGCGCCTGAAACTTTTTTGTGATGAGATCAATCCTGTATTTTTCTGCCAGACGCTCCACTGTCTCAAAGCCGGCATTATGTCTCGTGCCAGCGTATTTGCTCCCCGGATTGCCAAGTCCTGCTATGATGTACATACTATTCTCTCCGTTCTGTCTGTAATTAAAAAACCGCCGTACTGCCTGCATAATGGTACTGTCGTCCCCGGAGTATCTCCCCGATTTCCACAGTCTCATGCCTGGCTCCCGCCCAGCCATTCCACGACCTTCTCAAAATGCATGGAATGCGACGCTTTTATCAGAATTGTATCATCCTTCTTCACCAGCCCCGGCAGCTCCCGCAAAAGCTGCTGCAAACTGTCCATTTGAATGACCTGTATTTTGGAATTTACACTGGAAATCCCGTCTGCCAGCTCTGTCATCAAAGTACCGACACAGATACAGCAGTCAATATCCAGACTTCCAGCAAATTCACCGACCTCCCGATGCAGCGCACGCTCTTCTGGCCCAAGCTCCGCCATATCGCCAAGAATCGCAACCTTCCGGCCCAGACCATCCTGCAAAACCTCAAGTGACGCTTTCATGGAGACCGGATTGGCATTATAACAGTCGTCAATTATCGTATAGTCCTCTGTATGCACAATGTGGAACCTGCCGCTTACCGGCTGCAGGCTCTCAATCCCGGCGCGAATCTGTGCGGTCGTCAGCCCGTAGTGCAATCCAACCGCCGTACCTGCCAGCGCATTCAGGACCATATGCATACCCGGTACGGGAATCTGTGCGGTAAAGCTGCCCTTTTCTGTATGAATCTGGCAGGAAATCCCGTCAAATCCCTTTTTCTCAATCCGGTCCGCATATACCGCATTCTCTTTTCCAAATCCAAAAAACACCGGACAAATCCCTTTGACCTGCGTCAGTTCTGACAGCTTATCATCTTCTCCATTTAATATAATATGCCCATCCGGACGAAGAAAATCAAAAATTTCTGATTTTGCCCGCATCACACCGTCCCTGTCCCCCAGAAATTCCAGGTGACACTGCCCGATATTTGTGATCACACACGTATCCGGCTTCGCAATTTTTGCCAGGCGGTGCATCTCACCAAAATTGCTGATGCCCATCTCAAGAACGGCAATTTCATCCTCCTCGCAAAGCCGGAAAACCGTCAAAGGAAGTCCCAGCTCATTGTTAAAATTGCCGGCCGTTTTCAGCACACGGTATTTCTGTGAAAGCACAGCAGCGATCATTTCCTTCGTGCTTGTTTTTCCGACACTGCCTGTAATCCCCACGACCGGAATCTGCAGCTGCTCCAGATATTCTTGTGCAATCGCTTTTAATGCCTCAAGCGTAGATTCCACCAGAATATAATTGCCTTCTGCATTCGAAAGCTCCTTCTCTGAAAGCACGCAGAGCGCTCCCTTTTCAAACACGGCCGGGATAAAATCATGGCCGTCCACCCGCGCGCCTTTGATTGCCGCGAACAGGCCTCCCGGCTCCGCCTTCCTGCTGTCTGTCGTAATAGCGCTTACCTCCCGCTGCGCATCCTCTGCCCTGCCCACGTACGAACCCGCACAAACCTCGGCAATACGCTGCAATGTCAATCCCTTCATATCTCTTTCCTCTCGTCCTGTTCTTATTTTTGATGTTTCCGCAATCCTTCCATCAACTCTGATGCTTCATTGATACCTCAATCAGCAGCTCGCACAGATCTGCAAAGCTCATCCCAAGCGCTGCCGCTTCCTGCGGAAGGAGGCTCGTCGGCGTCATACCCGGCAGCGTATTTGCCTCAAGGCAGTACAGATCTCCGTCTTTCCCCATCATAAAATCCATCCGCGCGTAGCATTGCAGTTTCAGCGCATGGTACGCCATCTCCGCATACCGCTGCATCCGGGCTGTCGTCTGCTCATCGAGCTGCGCCGGGCACGTCTCGATCGTCGAGCCAGCCTGGTATTTGTTTGTATAATCATAAAATCCCACCAAGGGTGCAATTTCGATAACCGGATAGGCCTTTCCTTCCACAACGCCTACCGAAAACTCTCTTCCTTCGATATACTGCTCCACAACAACTTCTTCTTCATATCCAAAAGCCATTTCCAGCGCTTCAGAATATTCCTGCTGTGTATGTACAATCGCCACGCCTACGCTCGAACCTCCGCAGCACGGTTTCACCACGCAGGGCAGCCCCACCCCATTTTCTAAAGCTGGCAGCCTTTCCTGCGTCCGGCTCAGCACGATCCCTTTTGCAGTCGGGATTCCATCCTGCGCAAACAGCTTTCGCGAAAGCCCCTTATCCATGGCAACGGCGCTCCCAAGATGGCCCGATCCCGTATACCGGATTCCCATCAGATCAAAAAACGCCTGCACCGTTCCGCCTTCTCCGTCTTCCCCATGAAGCGCCATAAACACAAGCTCCGCTTCCTGGCAAAGTTCCAGTACCCCTGGTCCAAAAAACTGTCTTCTGACCTTTTTCATTTCCGGAATTTTATCATTGAAGCCACGCATATATGCCGCTGCTTCGTCCACATCATACCTTTGTGCTGACCAGATATCCGCCGCTTCTTTTCCCTCTGTATGTGAATTACTCTGCGCTTCGACTTTTTCTCCTGTCTCTGCCGTCCGGACCGTATTCCCGGGCATTCCCTGTACTCCGCAGTAAACATCCACCAGAACTGCCTGATGTCCCTTTTCCCTCAGCGCCTTGCAGACCATCGTCCCTGATGTAATTGAAACCTCACGTTCTGTGCTGATTCCTCCTGCCAAAACTACTATTTTCATTCGAAATGCCCTCCTGAAATCCTTATAAATATTCTTATTCCGCCAGATAGAAACTCTGTCCCGTCACCAGATAACGGTCTCATCGTTCCCGCTCCCTGACCACTCATCCTGAATCGTAATCGGAAACTCCGAACCGGACTGTGAAATCCCGTCCCCTGCATTTCCTGAACCAGATCCCCCGATCTCCGTCATTCCTGAATTTGTTCCACCGATATCGATGATCTCTGAATCAGTTCCGCCGATATCCATGCTCCCTGAATCGGTTCCACCGATATCCGTCATTCCTGAATCAGTTCCGCCAAGATCTACGTTCCCTAAATCCGTTCCTGAAATAACTACATTCCCGTCTCCTGCCGTGCTTCCTGCTCCTGTCTGCCCGTAATCATAACTCGTTTCGGAGCTGTAGCAGATGATCGGGGTGCCGACCTCGATATTCTGGTAAATAATTGCCGCCTGCGCGGTTGGCGTATTGATACAGCCATGGGAACCGCTCCACATGTAAATATCGCCGCCATATGTACTGCGCCACGAGTCCGCATCATGAATTCCGACACCTCCGTAAAACGGCATCCAGTAATCGACCGGCGTCTTGTAATCCTCCCCAACCAGCGTCGCATCCTCTTCTTTGCCCACCAGACAGAATACTCCTTCCGGCGAGGCCGTTCCTGCACTCACATTGCCGGTAACGACCGACGTCTCCACTAGCAGCGCACCATCCTTATAATACCACATTCTCTGATTTGTGTAATCAATTTCTACATATGTATTTCCAATATCATTCGCTCCGCGACTCCATGCACCTTCCAGCCAAACCGGAACGCGCTGCGCACTTGTTCCGGTCAGAAGCTGCTGATACAGCGCTTCTGTCTCTGCTTCGCGGTCCATCTGCCAGCCATACGTGCGGGATTCCGGATAAACCGTCTCGCCATTGGAAGTCACAAATGGCAGAAAAGCCCCAATCGTATCATACTGATCTGCCAGCTGATTCACCCAGGCTGCAACCGCCTCCCGGTTAAATACAGGCTGTTTGTTTTCATCCAGTGAAAACCATGACGCCACAGTCTCCGCTTCGAGTGTTTCTGTAACTCCTCCACCCATCTGATACGTGATTGTAATGGTACTGTAACGGTTATAAAGATCTGCCTCTGTCTTCAGACTCTTGTCATCTGCCCGCACGGCCGGCTTTACGTAGCAATCTGTGGCCACAAGATCAACCGTCTTTCCTCCGTTTTTTACCGTATTTTTCAAAAGATCCTCGACCTTCCCGTGGTCAAGCTGACTTCCTTCCTGCTCCGGCACAATCACATACGTACCGCTCTCCTCGCGGGTCAGATAGGCATTTTTCGGCGCAGCCTCTTCACCTGCCTGCATACATGCAAGAGCCTTTGCCGCCCCAATCAGCTTCGCCTCATCGTAGGTAACAGAAGCTTGCATCACATACTCACTTCCACTGCCAAACGAAGCCGGAAGCCATGCAAAAAAATTCTGTTTATCCAGAAAACCCTGCACCTCTCCTTTGGAGACAAACTGATATCCGATCTCGTCTCCCTCGATAATCTCAACCGTGCCGTCCTTTGTCCGGACCTTCACGCTGTAATCCTCCGCCTGATCTGCAATCAGCCCCTCGGCTTCCTGAACCGTCAGATCTGACACATCTATCCCATTGATGGTCGTATGTTCAAAAAAATGGGTCCGGTAATGTATCCCTATGGCAGTATATGCACCCACGGCGCCTAGGATTAAAATAATTATAATTGCCACAATCGCTGCTGTTCGTTTTCTCATAGGTCAGTTCTCCCCTTCGCTCTCCTGCTTGTCGTATTTTCTATCTCCAGTCTAAAGCAAAGAGGCTGGAAATAAAAGAAAGTCCCGGTTAAAACAATCTTGCTTTTTTCTTAAAAACGAACAGCGGCACACTGTTTTTCTAAATAATTCCAGCCCTGTCGCCTGGCCAGTCCCCTTTTTCTGCAACCAGTACAACGGCCGAGGTTCCCTGCAAACGCACGGACACTATCCCCGAATAAACAGGATAAATCGCCGGTTCCTCCGTAAATCCTTCCGGCCCGGTCGCAAATACGCGGCGCATAACCTGCTGTTTTGTCACTCCGATCTCCCACACCGGAACCCGGATTTCCTCCTCATACGGGTTATTATTAAAAATCACAGCAATCTGGCTCTCGCGGCTGAAGCGTCCGTACGCGAGACAGTTGTAGGACCCATACAGAAATTTCAGAGAACCATTCGTAAACACCGGGTAGCGTTTATGCAGTGCAATCACCCGTTTGTGAAAGGCAAGCATCTGCTGATCCTCCTGTCCCCATGGATAGGTCCGGCGATTATCCGGATCGGTAAAGCCACATACTCCGGCCTCATCTCCATAATATACCGTCGGTGCTCCCGGCCAAGTCATCTGCATCACAACAGCCTCACGCATAACCTCCGGATGGATTCCATCTTTCGCAGCACTGCCTCCCAAAGTTTCCACTCTGCCGACTCTGCCATTTGTCCTTGTCAAAAATCTGGAATGGTCATGATTCGAAAGCTCATTCATCGCCACCTGCTGCGAAGGCGCCATCATGCAGGCCATATGGTATTTCATGGCTCCGATGAAACTGTCTGCATTTCCAAGCATCCCCTCCCGGAACTCATCGCTGTGCTTTTCCATACCTGTAAAAAACCAGGTCAGCGGCTCCATAAAAGCATCGTAATTCATCACCGTATCCCACTGATCTCCGCGTAGCCATCCCGACGCGTCTCCATAATGCTCAGCCAGAATGATTGCATCCGGATTTGCCTCCTTCACAGCTCTGCGGAATTTTCTCCAGAACTCATGATTGTATTCCAGCGAAAAGCCAAGATCCGCCGCCACATCAAGTCTCCATCCATCGACATTGTACGGCGGCGATACCCATTTTTTTGCAATTCTCAGAATATATTCTTCCAGCTTCGGAGAATCCTCATAGTTCAGCTTTGGCAGTGTATCATGTCCCCACCAGCCGTCATAAAACGGATTATACGGCCACTCGTGTTCATTCTGAAACCGGAAAAAGCTCCGGTACGGACTGTCTGCCGAGACGTAAGCTCCCTTCTCATAACCGTTCTGGTTCTCATAAATACGCTCCCGATCCATCCATTTATTAAATGAACCACAGTGGTTAAACACCCCGTCCAGAATAACCCGCATCCCTCTTTTATGCAGCTCTTCGACCAGGGATATAAACAGCTCATTGCTGGCTTCCAGATTATCCAGCCCAGTCACACGGTTAATATAGCACGTCGCCTGCCGGTTATCATGTTCCCCGTCGCGCACAAGCGCACCCGCATCCCTGACAATCTTTCCAAAATGCGGATCAATATAATCATAGTCCTGAATATCGTATTTGTGATTGGACGGCGAGACAAACAAAGGATTAAAATATACCACATCAATCCCGAGTTCCTGAAGATAATCAAGCTTATCCATAACCCCCTGAAGATCTCCCCCGTAAAATTCACGGACGCCCATAGCAGCGGGAAGCTTATTCCAGTCCTGCACCTGTGTTGTATAGTCTCCGATGTAGACATACTCTTTATCCAGCACATCGTTTCCCGTATCTCCGTTGCAGAAACGATCTGTAAAAATCTGATACATGACCGCTCCCTTGGCCCATTTCGGAGTGGCAAACCCCGGGGCGATACAAAACGATTTGCTCTGCTGCAAATCCCGTGACACCCCGCATTTATTATAGAAGCATCGAAACTGCCCGTTCTGGATTTCAAAATAATAATAAATCGGTTCCGTTCCTGCTTCTATCTCAATCATATAATAATCAAAACGACCCTCACAGAACTCTAACGTCATCTCCTTTTTCAGCGCACCGCTGATAAAATAGACACAGTCCACATTGTCCTTCTGCGTCCGGAGACGGATTCTGATCCGGTCGCCGGGCTTTGGTTCCATTGGCGTCACATAATTTTCCGTCTCATCACTGAACAACGCATTCATATTAAAAACAGGGCGCATCAGCATCGCATAGCGCAGCTTTTTCATGACAGTTTTTGTCTTCTGATCCATACATACCTCCCCGGGCAGACAGAGCTGTCCCAAAAATCTCCATATATTCTACGCTATTTTCAAGCTTTGTACAACCCAGCATTTTTCACCTGACTTCACTAATTTTTCTCTCTCATAATTACATATTACGACAGACCGCTTCCCTGAACTGATTTTTGTGCTACAGGGAAAACCCTTTACTGCAATAGAAAACGATAACATGAAAAAAGGATATCGAATATGGAATACTTTTTTTTAGAAAGGCCATATCCGAAATCCTTTATTTTTCATGCAGCAGCTTCAGTTCTTACAAAAACAAATAAAATTTATCTTCGTTTCAACACGCTTGCATAGTCCGACTGCGGTCCGCCAAATACATAGCGCAGATACGCGACGGAATTCTTTGCGTCCTCGTCGAGCTGTGCATCAGATGCCCCTCCGCTCAGATCGCGCCATATTTTAATATCATTGCCTACGCCTCCGCCGCTCTTTACAAACGGCTCCATTACCACATTTTTATCGTAACCGATGGCCCGCAGCGCCATACCGATCTCATACCATGGGAAGCCTCCCTTTCCAGGCACGCGTCGGTTGTTCTCTCCCACATGGAAATGCCCCAGCTTATCGCCTGCCAGCAAAATCGCTTCCACCATGCTGTCCTCTTCAATGTTCATATGGAATGTATCCAGCATAATTTTTACAGCGTCCACGTCAACCTCTTCCACAAATCTGCGGCACTCTGCACACGTGTTCAGCAGATACCCTTCAAAACGGTTTAATACTTCCAGACAGTAATCAACGCCGCATTCACCTGCAATCTGGCCTACTTTGCGGACATTTTCCACGCTTCTGCGCCAATCTCCTTGCTTGTCAATCGGCTTTGAATAATCGACTGGCCAGTAGGAGTAGATACCCCCGCCTAGGGTATGAATATCCAGAACCTCAAGTTTTTTCAGAATATCTGTGTAAAATGCAAGCGCATGCGCTACAACAGCAGGATCACTGCTTGCCAGGTTCTCCTGTGCATTCGGCCCATATCCTGCGGTGAGTGTCACGCCCGAATCCTCCGCCATCTTTCGCAGTTCCGTAAGCTCCTGCGGCGAAATCTGCTTCAGCATCGCACAGGAGATTTCCAGAATATCAAATCCGAGCTCTTTTACCTTCGGAATATACTTTTTCTGGTCCACACCCCATTCCTGCTCCCAGTATGCAAAATAAATACCATATTTCATCGTATAATTCCTCCATTCTCATTTTTAGAATTCCTTGCTGAAATGATTGCTTCTGAAATCATTTCAACACATTTCCATACAAAATGCAATGGAAACTTAAAATGTTGCAGTTTTCTTGATCCGAAACCGCAGCATCTGTCTTTATCTTTTCACACCCCTGAGTTTGAGAAACTTATTCCTCCACCAGACAAATTTTTCCGTTAATCCTCATTTTTTCTATGATCCCCATCCAGTTCTCCTTCCCACAGATAATCGGAATCCTCGATCGGCAGACGTTTTTCCATTGGAAGAATCTCCTCAAACGGTCTGTGCGGCTCTGTCTGATACCAGTATGCGGTGGATGACCAGTCGTCGCTGCGATGATTTGCGTGTCCATGCTCAATCGTCACACGAATTGATTTTTCAAACATGACCGGATCTGCAATATGATAACGATAATAGCTGATCTTGCCCTTCCAGTTATCCTTTCCGCCCAGAATCAGCCCATGGTATGGCGCGCAGTATTCCTGTGACGGGCACCAGGCCATGTTCACATAGTCCTCTGTTCCGGTCCCGTGAAGCCTTGGCGGCCACGGCTCTCCGTCGATGAACATCATATCGTCGCCCTCGCCCGGCCAGTCCCAGAGTGCGTTTTTGTGAAGGTTGTGGATGTTGATATTACAGCCCACGTAGTGGCCTCTTCCTTCGGCCTCCATGATGACATAATTCTCATCCCCGGTCATATTGACGCCGCCGAAGCACCATTCTCTGTGCGTCTCAAAGTTCTTCTCCGGCTGCCCCTGTGTCGGAAACTCCCTGTGCCATTTCGCATGAAAGCGCAGCATTTCCTCCGGAAGGCTTTGGTACGCTTCATAATCCACATAATAGTAAAACAGAAGCTCCCGGTCGCTCTCATTCGTGATCGTCATACGCGCTCCATCCGAAAACGGCATTGGAAACCAGCAGTTAAAGCCCTTACCGTCCTCCGGACTCATCTGCAGCGGCTCGCTGACGAAATTTTTGCTCATTGCATGGCCCATACCGAAGAAATCGCCGACAGGCGCCAGGACGCTCGGCTCCTTCTCGCCATCCCAATAAAAACGCAGCACTGATTTTCTCAGGTAATATTTTACCTCCTCCGGTTCGTGTGCAAGCGTACACCAAAAATGCGTGATACATCCGCACCCGGGTACATCAAAAAATGTAAACGTCTCTCCTGGCTGAATATGAATCCTGTCATCATTCCCGCCTGTCCTGTCATAACTCGATTCCCTCATCCTTTTTGCATCCCTTGCCAGCGCAATTGTCGCAAGCGACGCAGGTGTGTTCGTATTGCTCATCCTCTTCTCCTCCTTCATTGATTCCATAAATTTTGATTCGTTTATCCTTTGATTCCTGACGTCTTAATCCCATCCGTAATGTATCTCTGGAACACGAAAAACAGTATAATGATCGGCAATGCCGAGATACAGGAAGCGGCCAGGACAAGATTCCAGTCTACCGCATTTCCGGTCTTAAAATTCGCAATCGCGATCTGTACCAGCCATATTTTCTTATCCTGCGCCACAATCAAGGGCCACAGGTAATTATTCCAGTTTGTTAGGAAAAACGAGACGGCCAGTGTCACGGAGATCGGCTTTGCCAGTGGCAGTACGATACGACGGAACACGCCGAAATAAGACGCACCGTCTATGTATCCCGACTCTTCCAGCTCTTTGGGGATTCCCAGAAAAAACTGATGGAACAGGAAAATACCATACGCATGTGGAATCATGGGAATGATGACACCCCACAGATTATTCACAAGGCCCATTTTCTTTATCATAATAAAAAGCGGGATCATCAAAACAGAAAACGGCACCATCATGGTACTCAAAATCCAGCTGAAAATCAGCTTTCTTCCGCGAAATTCCAGCCGTGCAATTGCATAACCGGCCATTGCGTGGAAAAACAGTGCAACTACCGTAACGATCGTCGCTACAAAAAATGAATTGCCAATATACGTTCCGAAACTTTCCTTGCTGAAAACTGTCTTGAAGTTATCGAGCGTCAGGGACGAAAGCGGCGGAAAAATATTCATGCCAAAGATGTCCTCCGGCTGCTTTAGCGCGCTGATCACCAGCAGATAAATGGGAAATGCGATAATTACTGCAAGCACCAGAGCCAGAGCAATCAGAATCGCCTGTCGTATTCTTTTTTTCCTCATACTCTCACCCTACCTTTCCTTCTTTCTTGTCAGTACCATCTGCAAAACAGTCAGCACCATAATCAGCAGGAACAGCACAAACGCAAGCGAGGACGCATAGCCCATCTCGTACGTGGAAAAAGCCTCTTTGTAAATATAGAGCACGGATGTCGTCGTCGCACTTGCCGGTCCTCCCTCTGTCATAACCCTGATCTGGTCAAATGCCTGGAACGAAGAAATTGTGCATGTAATCAGCACAAAAATCGTAGTTTCTTTGATCAACGGCAGCGTAATGGAAAAGAATTTTTTCACTGGTCCGGCACCGTCTAGCTCAGCGGACTCATAATAGTCCCTCGGAACATCCTTGATCGCAGACAGAAACAAAATCGTATTATAGCCAAGCACAAGCCATACGCTTACCGCCACAATCGAAGGCAGCGCCTGCGTCGGCGAGGCCAGAAATCTCTGTTTTTCAATACCTGCAAACACGAGAATCTGATTCAGAAATCCCTGCATGGGATTATAGATAAAGGACCATACGATACCGGCAATAACCGTGGAAATCGCATAAGGCAGGAAAAACATGGTCCGGAAAAACGTCTGAACCTTTTTGTGCAGCGCACTCAGCAGATTCGCCATCATCAATGCCATGAGAAACACACACGGCACGTACATGAACGCATATTTCGCAGTCACAATCAGACTCTTGCGAAACATCCGATCCTTGAACATTTTAAAATAATTTCCAAAACCAATAAAATCCATGTCAGACAGCCCGGTCCAGCTGTGCAAACTGATATAAAACGCATAAACAATCGGAATAAATACAAAAACCAGCAGTCCAAGCACGTCAGGCAGCAGCATTCCGTATGCGGTCAATACCTCTCTGCGCTTTTTGGGACTGATCTGTTTTTTCTTCTTCATAAAATGGTTTCCCTCCTTTTTTAACACCGGAATTTTCTTTGAAAAAGGGACGCCCGGAGCAACCCCGAATGTCCCTTTCTCATTCTCCTGCGTCAATCAGTTTTACAGTGCCCCGTCATATGTGCTGAGGAAATCATTTACTTCTTCTTCTGCAATTGCAATCGCATCCTCTACGCTGATGCTGGTATCAAAATAAACCGTTTGCAGCAAATCCTGCAACGTATCAGAAATCTCTGCCGGAAGTCTCAGCTCCGGAATCTCTGTTCCGAGAATATTATCCGTAAATACGCCCTTCAGACCTTCATGGTAGAATTCTTCATGGTCAGCGGTTACTGATTTTCTCGGTGAATAAGCGAATTTCACTTCTGTGCACCATCTAGCTGTTTTGGAATTATCCTCTGAACCAAACATCCATACCACAAACTTTGCCGCTTCCTCTGCATAATCGGAATTGGCATTTGCACAGAGCTTCCATCCACCTGCAACCGTTGTCGGTGTGCCGCCTTCGCTTACCGGAATCGGTACTACGCCAATCTTTTCTTCCATTTCCGGATATCTGTTTTTAATCTGTGAAATTCCCCAGGTTCCCATCAGCTGCATTGCCGTCTCGCCCTCACACAGCATTCCGATATCTGTGTTGCTTCGGCTCGGGTTGATATTTGCATAGCCTTCTTCAAACATTTTACGTTTCAGTTCAAAATTTTCGATTACACCCGGCTCGTTCAGTGCAAGCTTGCCATCCTTAAATACTTCGTTTCCGGTCATCCACAGGAATGGGTACCACTCAAAGAGCTGATGTCCGCCCTTTACCGTTTCCATCGTGTAACCATATCTCGTATCTGTCGTGAGCGCTGCAGCTGCATCATACAGCTCCGCCCAGGTAGTCGGCGGTTCAATACCAGCTTCAGCCAGTACTTCCTTGTTGTAATACAATCCAACCTGCTCCAGCTCATACGGGAGAGCCAGAATCTCGCCGTTTACCGTACACGCATCAATGGCAGGCTCCAGAAAATCATCCAGAACTGCAGGATCAATATAATCATTGAGTGACTGCATGGTACCTGCGCTCGCATATTTCAGGAACATTCCCGGATATGAATAGAAAATATCCGGGCCTTCGCCTGATGCAAATGCGGTTGCAAGTTTTGCACCACGATAATCATCCTGCGGCATCTGCTCCAGTACGATTTCCACTTCATCCTGAAGTTCATTGTACTCTGCTATACAATCCTCAAAAAACTCCAACTCCAGATTCTCACTGAATACTGCGAATTTCAGCTGCTTTTTCTCACCTTCAGCCTGAACACTCACACACGGAACCAACATCGCTGCACATAACAACAGACTTATCGCTTTTCTTTTCATACACTTCCTCCATATTCTTTGTACTCATTTGAATTGGATGAGAACTGGCGCCTTTTCACTTCATCCCTTTCGGATAACTTTATTATACGGTACAAAAACCCTGAATTCCATTTCAAATACCTTATATTTATTATAATGATCCTACTTTTTTGTCAATATCCACAAAAGAAACCAAAATTAAAAAGAGAAACTATCATATTACACGGCAGTTTCTCCTCTTCCTTTTCTATTCTTTGTCTATTTTTTATTCTGACATCTTTCGTATTCTTCCAGCGATCGTATGCAACAACCCTGTAATTTTCTGTTTCTGACATGTATCAGTGCACCGTATCGGATTCCGTTAGGCATTTTCTGTACTCCATGGGGGTAAGTCCGACCTTTTTCTTGAAAGCTGTCACAAAATACTGTGAGTTCTGATATCCGACAAGTTCCGCAATCCGGTAAATCTTCTGATTGGAATGCAGCAAGAGCTCCTTCGCCTTCTCCAGCCGAAGCTGTCCCAGATAATCCGTAAAATTCATGCCTGTTTTCTGTTTAAAATAGTTGCCAAGATAACCTACGGACAGATTTACATGCTCCGCCACATCCTCTAAAGAAAGATTCTGATTATAATTTTTCTGAATATAACTCAGAATCTGATCAAGATAAAACGAATTCATTTTCCGTTCCGCAGCAGAAGCCGTCTCCTGCGCCATCTGCCGCAAATTATCTTTCCAGAACTCCAGAATCTCCTCAAAATGATTCACCTCTTCAATATTTCTGACAAAATCTAAAAGCATCTTTGCCCTGCTCCGTTCCATTCCCAGTTCTTCTGAAAGCATATCAATTCGTTTCTGTAAAAGCAGCAAATGCCGTTTCAAAAGCAGAATATGGCAGGCATTTTCCCTATAATAGCCAAGCAGCGTTTCTGTCATCTGCTCCGTGCGCTTTGCATTCCCAAGCCGGATTGCTCCAAGCAGACGATCACATACCTCATCCGGGAAAACCAGCCTTTCACTTCCGGCCACCTTTTCACTGAAATACAGTCTCTGCTTTTTGTTATAAATATGCTGCTTTACTGCATCGAGCGCCTGAAAATACATTTTTCGGAATTCCAGGCATCCCTCCATTTTCTGACTGATACCAAGATAGACGGCCCCTCCCAGATCTTTTTCCAGCTCCGTAAGCGCTGTTCTCAGCGCAGTTTCCTCCGGTTCCGTATTCCATGCAAAGACAATCTGATACTCAAAACATGTAAAGATATATTCCGGAACAGGCAGCCCGGCCTGCTCCGCCAACTTTTGTGGCTCAATCTCTGCCCGGCACACTGCTGGTATATCGCCCAGATCAAAAATGCCCACGCGGTACGTTCCTTTCCGGTCATACAGACCAAGCGCTTTCAGATGCTTTTCCTCCGCTTCTTTCTCACCGCTTCGAATCAGATGAAAGAAACAGTTGTCCTCCATACTCTCTGCTTTTGTAATACGGCTGTTTTTTCTTCTCTCAAAAACTCCGTCCAGCGCCTCATACAGTTTTTCCGGCCGTAGTGGTTTCAGCAGAAAATCAAACACCTGATACTGCAATGCCTTTTTCGCATACTCAAAATCACCGTACCCGCTCAGAATGATGAAGTCCAGATTGTGATACCGATGCTTGAGATAATAGATCAATTCCAGCCCATCCTGTTTCGGCATACAGATATCCGTCACGATCACATCCGGAATTGCCTTTTCCAGAAATCCAATGACGCCCTCTGCATCCGCACAGCTTCCCATAAGCTCATACTTGTCCGGATATGCCTCAATCAATCCGGAAACGCCACGCCGCACCTTCGGTTCATCATCCACGACCAATACTTTTAACATCCTTCTACCCCCAAACTATACTTACAGCGAAAGAGAGGTTTTCGGAAAACGAAGCATCACCGTTGTACCCTTTCCTTTTTCACTGTATATCTGCAGACCGTACTCTTCTCCGTACAAAAGTCTGAGTCTTTGATTAATATTGCTGATTCCCACGCGGTCACTGTCCATGGACAGAATGTAAGAAATCCGTTCTTCCGATATGCCAACTCCGTTATCTTCAATGCATATCACGGCCTCATCATCATCCAGTGTCCCCCTCACCTCCAGCGAAGCCTCATTTACATTCTGTTCAAAACCATGTACAATGCAGTTTTCCACAATCGGCTGAAGCAGCATCTTAAACGTACGATACGGATAAATCCGCTTGTCAATCTCAAAACTGCAAAACTTTGCTTCATACCGTTCCTCGTAAATATTCAGATAATTACGAATACAGCTGAGTTCCTCCTCCAGTGTGACAACACTCTCCTTTTTACTGATGGAATAGCGGAGAATATCCGAAAAAGAGGCGATCAATCGACAGATATCGGGGGCCGGAACTGCCATTGCCATCCACTGCACAGTATCCAGCGTATTGTAAATAAAATGCGGATTGATCTGCGCATTCAAAACCTGCATCTGGTATTCTTTTTCTTTTTTGTTCATTACAGCAGTCTTCTCAATAAAACGTTCCAGCCTGTCATTCATCTCATTAAAACTGCGGTAAAGCAGTCCGATCTCATCCTCCTGATTTGTGGAAAGCTGTACACGCACAAGCTCATTCTCCGGTGCATTCATAGCAGCCGCAAGCTTCTGAATCGGATGGAGCATGTAGTGCTGTATAATGTACGCGCCCAGCACTGTTGCCAGCAAAAGCAGTATCAGCTCTACTGCAATCAGCAGTAGCACCCAATTTGCTGCCTTCAGTACCTCTGCCTTGCTCTTCATAGAGATATAATTCCACCCATTATACTCGGACCGCATTCTTGTGACAATGCACGTATCGTCCCGATAGCGCTGCTCACTGTATGGCTTATCTGCTGACTGCACACACGCAAAAAAGTCCAAGTCCAAAGTTGCCGGAAATGTCTCGTGATTACTCCAGATGATGTTCCCGGCATCATCTGTGATCAAATACGTCGTCAGATCGTTTTTCTGACCAAGCAATTCAAAAAGCTCATCAAAAAATGAAACATTGATATTTAATACGAGAATCCCGAGCGGCTTCCATGCAGATGATTCTAGATCTTTCACAAGAACGCCGCATGACAGATAACGGTAGATGTTTCTGCTCGTGGTAATCATAAAAGTCGGTATCCAGGTAATGGCCCCGTTTTTCAACTGAATCTGTTCTTCCCATGCCGGATTCTCTTTATACATTGACATGTACCTTTCCGTCGTCGTAGCATCCTGTCTGAAATTCTCACCGTCTTTGGCAAAAAAATACGTGGAAGCAATCTTTTCATTGTCGCTGACAATATCACGGAAATACTTTGTAATCTCAACATAATCAAGCAGGCTTCTTTCTTCGCGCGCAGTACGAAGCCTTCTGGCACAGTCTTCATTCTGATAAAAACGATAAATTACTTTTTCGTATTCCTTCAGTTGAAGTTCCGTTGTCTTTAGAATATTCCCTAGCTCATTCGACTGATTGCTGTACTCCTTCTCACGCCAGTTTCCGCTAACCTTCGTATAAATCCAGGCCGACAACAGACACGCAGGAATCAATGTAAAAACCATCAGAATCAGAAAAAGCTTCCTTTTTATGGAAAGTGTCCGAAATTTCATGCCTTTTCCTCCCTGATTCCTTATTTTTGACCGAAAAATAAATATCTTCTTTTCATTATACAATCATTTTTTATAAAAGTACAGTCTGCCTTGTGTTCAACTTCCGCAATTTCTATTCCTATAAATTCAGTCATAACCACTCGCGAAACAGGGATTTCTGTTTACTTTGGCACAACGAAAAGAAGCAGTCGCACGCGACTGCTCCTTTTGGAGAAGGTATTTCTCAAATTGGGGTGTAGCAAAAACTATATAATGTATTGGGGGGTTTTACGATAATTATATTACCATAGTATGCCAATTAAGTGTGCATAAACTTCACAAAAAATGCCTTTCGTTTTTGTGCACATTTACATCCTGCTGCATTCCATACATAAATTTCCATCAGCATATTTTCTCCTATCTGCTGAAAAAGCTGCCATGCCTCTTTATGCTGTAAACAGAGTCTCAAATTCCTCACGTCCGATCTTCTCTTTCTCGATCAGAAGCTTCGCACACGCATGCAACACTGACTCATGTTCAGATATCATTGTCTTTGCTTTTGCATAAGCATCGTCAATGATGCGTTTTACCTCCTGATCAATCTGCGAAGCAATTTCCTCCCCGTAGGAACGTGTATGGGCCAGATCACGTCCAATAAAAACTTCATTGTCATCATTGTCATAATTAATCAGGCCAATGCGTTCTGACATACCAAACTTTGTGACCATCGCACGTGCCACTCCGGTCGCCTGCTTGATATCCTGCGACGCGCCTGTCGTCACATCACCAATTACAAGCTCCTCTGCCACACGGCCTCCAAGGCTCACAATGATATCCTGCAACATCCGGCCTTTCGTATTAAACATCTCATCTTTTTCCGGCAACGGCATTGTATACCCAGCTGCACCGCGCCCTGTCGGAATAATGGAAATCGTATGAACAGGCCCCACATCTGGCAGAAGATGAAACAGAATTGCATGACCCGCTTCATGGTACGCTGTAATCCGTTTTTCTTTTTCTGAAATGACCTTGCTTTTTTTCTCAGCGCCGATTCCAACTTTGATAAACGCACGGTTGATATCAGACTGTCTGATATAAGCTCGCTGCTCCCGGGCTGCCAGAATTGCCGCCTCATTCATGAGGTTTTCCAGGTCTGCTCCGGTAAACCCTGCTGTCGTCCGCGATATCTCCTCCAGATCAACGTCGTCCGCAAGCGGCTTTCCTTTTGCGTAGATCTGAAGAATCTCCTCGCGCCCTTTGACATCCGGCCGTCCCACTGCTACCTGGCGGTCAAAACGTCCCGGCCGCAGAATTGCCGGGTCGAGAATATCAACACGGTTCGTCGCTGCCATGACAATGGTACCTTCGTTCACACCGAAACCATCCATCTCCACAAGAAGCTGATTCAGTGTCTGTTCCCGCTCATCGTGGCCTCCTCCCATACCGGTACCCCTGCGTCTTGCAACTGCATCAATCTCGTCAATAAATATAATACACGGATGGTGCTTTTTCGCTTCCTCAAACAAATCCCGCACACGGGAAGCGCCAACGCCGACAAACATCTCCACAAAATCAGAACCGGAAATACTGAAAAACGGAACTCCTGCCTCACCTGCGACCGCCTTCGCCAGCAGCGTTTTACCAGTTCCTGGAGGGCCCACCAGAATTACACCCTTCGGTATCCTTGCGCCCACCTGAAGAAACCTTGCAGGCTCTTTCAAAAAAGAAACAATCTCCTCCAATTCTTCCTTTTCTTCCTGCAGTCCTGCCACATCCTTAAAAGTCACGCGTCCAGCCGCCATACTCATCAGCCTGGCGCGGCTTTTTCCGAAATTCATCATCCTAGCATTACTGCCTCCAGCCTGACGATTCATCATACTGAAAACGAAAAACATCAGCAGGCAGATGAGCAGAATCGGAAGAATCGACGTCAGAAATACGCTGTCCCGCGTCACATCGCTGACTTCCATACTCACAGACGGATACGCTTTTAAAAGCTCCTGCACCGCCCTGACATCCGTAACATTTACACTCTTCACCTCTCCCGATGTGGTGGTTACCCGCAGTACGCCAGTAGGCACCTCCCGGTTCTGTGTAATCGCAACCTTTACTACCTTGCCTTTTTCAAGAGCTTCTTCCAGCTGACTGTTGTTCCATGCCTGACTTGCCTCAAGCCGGTCACGAAACGTCGTTACCAATAGGAAGATCACCAGAATCGCTGCGAGATAAAAAACAATTCCCCTAAAATTCCTGTTCAATTCCTGTCTCCTTTCGCATTACCTTTCCCTTTTCTCATATTCTAGTATTCCCTCTGTCTTGTTCTTTTTCCGTTTTTCCTCTACTGCTTCCGCCTTTCTTCCCGCAACCTTTTACACGTTTTCTAGTCTTCGACAAATTCTACAATACCGATAAACGGGAGATTGCGGTATTTCTGCGCATAGTCCAGGCCATATCCCACAACAAATTCATCCGGAATATTGAAACACGTATAATCCACTGCCACCTGTGTCACCCGACGCTCCGGCTTGTCAAGCAGCGTACAAAGCCGCAGAGATTTCGGATTTCTTTTTTGAAGAATCTCAAGAAGGTAACTTAAGGTACGCCCGGAATCCACGATATCTTCCACTACAAGCACGTCTTTACCGTCCAGTGGTTCATCCAGGTCTTTGATAATTTTCACCACGCCGCTGGATTTCGTATCATTTCCATAACTTGTCACAGACATAAAATCCATGGTCACCGGAACGGTAATCCGTTTGGCCAGTTCGCACATAAAAAAGACGCTGCCCTTCAGCACACAAATCAGATGTACCTCCCGGCCCGCATAATCGCTGCTGATTTGCTTTGCAACCTCAGCAATTCGTGCATTTACGTCCTGTTCCTGCAAAAAAATCTTTACTTTCTCTTTCATTTCCTTTTCTCCTTCAACTGTATTTTGATCACTTTTTCTGTTGTTTTTGTAACTTTCGCCGCCTCGCTGATCCGGTAACCTGCCACCCAAAGCACATGCGAACCGTCTGCGAGAAGCCAGAGCCGATCTCTTTGCTCTCTCGGGACTTTACAGTCGATCAGGTAATCCTTCAGTTTCTTTTTTCCACCCTGCCTGTTTACGACCAGATAATCCCCTTTACGCCTCGTGCGAAACACAATAGTATCTTTTATTGTATCATATGAAAGCCATTTCGTATACTTTTTTTCTTCGATAATCTCCTGTTCAGAAACACGGTTCTTCTGTGAAAACGCTATGCCGACCTCCCAGTCCGGCGTATCATAAGTGCCGGCAGACGTAAGCGCAAATTCCTGCTGATATGCACATCCGTCATTCTCCTTACCATTCAGCTCCGCGCAGCACCCAGCGTCTTTGCCCTGGTCCTTCTGCACTCTGTTTTCTTTTCGATCGCCCCTTCTGACAAAACAGAGTTTTTCATTCTCCCGCACCGCCCGTATTCCGCCCGGCAAACAGAGTTCTTTTCCGCAATCCATACGTGCAAGCGCCATGAGCGCCTCTATATGTACTGCCCCGATATCCCTCTGTCCTTCGCAAAGCTCCAGCACTCTTTTCAAAAGTTCCTGCTGAATCAGTGCATCTTCCTCAAAAAAGACTGGAAGCCGTACACTCCATTTTATGGTTTGACCGTGCGTCTCCTGCACAATACAAGCCTGTTCCGCCCTGAGCGTCACCCGGTCCAGATATTCCTGCACCTGCAAAAGACGTCCCGCAGCCTGAGCGATATGAGCCGTAGCCTGCCTGTTCAGTTCCCGCTCCATTTGCGGCAAAACGGAGAGCCGAATCCTGTTTCTTGTATATTCCTGTTCCAGATTCGTCCGGTCTGTGCGCCAGGAAATGCCTGCGGCGCAAAGAATCTGTTCAATCTCCTTTCGCTCCAGATATAAAAGCGGACGAACAATATTTCCCCGTACCGGACGAATCCCGCAAAGTCCTCTTAAGGAGCTTCCCCTTGCCAGATGGTGCAGAACCGTCTCCGCCTGGTCATTCTGATTGTGCGCCACTGCGATGCGCTGCGCCCCTTCTTCCTGCCTGATCTCCTCAAAAATCCGGTATCGCTCCAAACGCCCTGCCTCTTCCTCTGAAATCCCCTGCGTTGCAGCAAGCTCACGTACCCTGATCCGCACAGTACGGCACAAAATTCCCCATTCCCGGCATAATTCCTCCACAAAACGCGCATCTTCAAGACTCTCCTCCCCCCGCAGCCCATGCTCCACATGCACCACAGTACATTCAAACGGAATCTTTTTCTGAAATTCTTTCAGCGCGTACAAAAGGCAGACTGAGTCTGCCCCGCCGGAAACTGCCGTGATCACACGTGAACCTGCTTCTATCATATGATACGCTTCTATGGTCTCAAAGATTCTGCGCATTCTGTACCCCTTCCTCTTTCGTACCGTTCTTTTATTTTTCCCAGATGCTCCCGACAAGAATCGTCATATCGTCCCTTGCCCGAAGCTCCTGCATCAGATACACCTTTTCCATCAGCCTGCGCGCATGTTCTTTTGCATTGCGCGTCGCGGTTCTGCCAATCAGCTCCACCATCTGCTGCTCCCGGTTCTCCTCCGGTAACGCTTCCAGCACACCGTCCGTCATCATAATAATCGTGCTGCCGGAATCGAGCTGTCTGTGCATACTCTCATAATCTGACTGCTGCATCACACCTGCCGGAAAAGCACTTCCGCCGATCACTTCAATCTCATCGCCTCGCCGAATAAACGTCGATACAGCGCCTGATTTCATGATATCACATGTTGCATTATATAAATCAACCATACATAAGTCAATCGTTGAAAACATTTGCTGATGATTTTGAAGCAACATACATGAATTAATCATCCGCACCGCTGTCTCCTGCGGAAATCCAGCATCCAGAAACTGTTCCAGAAGTTCAATGACCTTTTCACTCTCCTGGCATGCTCCGGCACCGGACCCCATTCCATCCGCAAGACTCATAACCACCTTTCCCGTATCCTTCTGCAAAAATGCATAATTATCCCCGGACACCATTTCTCCTGCTTTTGTAATCCTTGAAATCCCACAGAAAATCTGAAACCGTGTGTCCGGCACAAAATGAAAGCTGGCCATCTGTTCTCCCACCGCTGCCTGACAGTTCCACGCCGGTCTCATTTTCTGTCCGCAGCATCCGGAAAGCACCTCTGCAACTGTCTTTGCCGACACACACGTATGCTTTTTTGCCCGCAAAAACAGATAAATCTCTGTCCGTTCCCCCTCACACGCAAAGACCCGGACACTTTCCACCTCAACACTGAGATATTTCAATTCACGGCGCAGCCTTTTCCCAATTCGCTGTTCCTGTTCCGGTGAATTCGAAAACCCTGACGCTACCTGGCGCAGAAGTTCTGCTGTCTGGAAGATCTGCTCTCCGGCCGCCATTCTCTGCTCCATCATGCGATTGCTCCACATCAGATTAATCCTGGCCTGTCCATACTCTTCATGCAACGATTGCATAATCGGTTCGGTTCTTCCACAGCGTTCCCGCAGCATAGCCTCCAGTTCCTCTGATATAACACCGTCATATTCCAGCTCAGCCGCCATCTCATACAAAATGCGACAGCTCTGAAAATAATCCCCTCCCCAGCATTTTCCAGCCTTTCCACAGTACGCACAGACCCGTTCCCGTACACGGTCAAAAATAAGTTCCAGGTCCGCATCCCCTAACCGCTCTTTTTGGCAGGGCATTTTCTGAAACAGCTTTGACAAACCATAGAACGCTTCTGCGTATCGTTCCAGCTGTTCTTTTTCCGGCACCGGATACATACTGGTCTCCATTTTGTTCTGCCGTGTCATCTCCCTGTTCCCCAAAAGATGCGGCCTGCCTCCCGACAGCAGCGCCGATGCAAATAAATCTCCCATATCAGTTCCTCCCCTTACTCTGTCACTCTATGCCTCACGGCTTATTGACTACTATATATCATTTGCGATGCGAGATCTGTCAAAATCAATCGAGGCTGTAACAAAAGTGTGGATTGCAAAAAATAAAGCTGCTGTGTACAGATAAACTTATCTGTTCCACAACAGCCTTCTTTCGAAGTATATACTTACACTCGGAATCATCCGTGATATTTTTAACAGCAAATTGCAGCTCCTTATCCTTCCGCTACGAATAAAATCTCATCACTGTACACAAGTCCCAGCTTGTCTCTGGCTACCATTTCAATGTATTCCGGAGAATTCACATAATCCTTCAGCTTTGTGATCTCCTCCGCACGTAATTCTTCGTCTCTTTTCTGCTGCTCTAACTCAGCCTTGCGGGCCTCATATTTTTCATTTTGCGCACTTAAATTCTGACTTTGCACAAGCAAACTAAGCAGCAGTACCATAACGACTGCTGCAATCGCAACCATTCCCCTACGGTTGCTTCTGCTTGGCCGTCCCCTTCTTCCTGCCATAGCGTTTTCCCCTTATTCTTTCATCAACTTCCTTTTTCGATTTTTTCTTTTTCTTATCTTCCTTTAATGAGTTATTTCCCTTTTTTCCCCTAAAAATATTGTAAACTCTTTTCCAAACAAATTCAATCAGTTTTTTCCAAAAGGCACAGATTTTTGTCAGCGGTTTTGACAATATCCGACACCCAAATGAGATGACGCGCGCTCCCCCACGCAACATCCCGGCAAGTACACCAACCACCAGAGCACTCAGCGAAACATGATACAAAACAGCTCCGATCACAATTCCGACCGCCACATAGCCACGAATTACCCCATCTGTCCAGAAAAAAGTAAGACAAAAGGTAAAAAATGCCGCAACAAGCCAAAACAGAAAATCTTCCACTGAAACTGCCACCGTGCTGTGATGAAATGCCCGCCGCAGCGCCCGCAACACATCATACCCGAGTGTCAGGATCACACCATGCAGAACCGAAAGAAAAAATACGAGCGTCTCCTGGCGGATGACATCGCTCATCATCGGAACATCCTCTTGAGCATACTGCCCTTTTTCGCAGGACTCTGTCCGGAATATACCGCACTCTCGATCTCGCCTTCCAGCTCTACCTCCCCTTGGTCCAGCAAAAGTCGGCCGACATGCATATCCTTTCCCTTCAGAGTAAGCATTCCCTGCTCTGTCTCCAATACAACACAGCCATCGTCAAAAGAAACAACATCCGTAACTCCTGTCACGCTCCCCTGTTTTCGGTCCTTCCACATGATACTGTGCGGTTTTAAATTTTTCTTTTCTTCCATGCCACGCTCCGCAGTCTTTCCATTACTCTATTGTATGAATCCTCCGGGCGCCATATGACTGGTTCCCGTCAAATATTCCTCATACAATCCTGCCATCTGTGACACAGACGATGCACTACAAATAACGGTACATTTCAGATGCAGCCTCTTTTTTGACGGTCTCCTGCACATTCAACACTTCTACTTTCACTGCCTTACTTCCAAACTGAATTTCAATCTGGTCTCCTGCTTTCACTGCAACCGATGCCTTGGCAGGCTTTCCGTTCACCAGAACACGTCCAGCGTCACATGCTTCGTTTGCCACTGTGCGACGTTTAATCAAACGTGATACTTTTAAATATTTATCGAGACGCATTGACACTCCTTTCCTCTGTTCCCCGCCCATTACACACGACAAAGGAATAAATTTCCATGCGCACCTTTGCGCAAAAGAACCCCCGGAACTTCCTGTGAAATCCTGGGGGCTTTATTACAAATCTTGTAATCACTGAATATTCTGAATTAGTTTAATTCATCCTTCAGAGCTTTTCCTGCTTTGAATTTCGGTGTCTTGGAAGCTTTGATCTGCATTGCCTCGCCTGTCAGCGGGTTTCTTCCCTCCCTTGCCGCACGCTCAGATACTTCAAATGTTCCGAATCCAACAAGCTGTACCTTCTCGCCATTTTTCAGCTGCTCTGTAATAACGTCAGTAAAAGCCTTCAGCGCTTTCTCTGCATCTTTCTTGGATAATTCTGTCTTTTCTGCAATAGCAGCCACTAATTCTGTCTTATTCATTGTAGTTTCCTCCTCTGGATTTAATCTGCAATGTACAGTTCGATTCCTGTACAAAACCAAATGCAGATTCTGTATTCTGAATCTTTTCCATATAAATATGGCCCTGCTAATATTTATATAATGTTATTCTTTGTTTGTCAAGGTTTTCCTTGCTTTTTCCCCGTGCCCTTTGCATGGGAACAAAGATGCGCAATTGCCCACGAAGCGGCTGTGCCAAAAGCCTCTTTTTCGGCCCGTATTTCCTCCAGTGTTTTGCTCTTTTTCTCCGCTCGTTTGATCTCTTCCCACAGTCCCGGAACCTCCCCGGCACATACAGGCATAGCAGAATCTGACGCGAATCGCTCCTCTTCCGTGTGACTTGCACTTTGCGCCGGCACAGACGAATTGTCCTTCGCACTTCCGAATACATGTGGATGACGGCGGATCATTTTTTGGGAAACACCGGCTATCACGTCTTCTATGGAAAACAGTCCCTTTTCCTGTGCAATCTGTGAAAGAAGCGCCACCTGAAGAAGCACATCCCCCAACTCTTCACAGAGGTTTTCCGCTTTTCCGGAACTGTAATAGAGATCAATTCCGGCCAGAGCCTCGGTCATTTCATTTACCATACACGGTTTCAGACTCCCAAAGGTCTGCTCCCGGTCCCACGGACATCCCTGTTCTCCCCGCAAAGTCGCAATAATCTGACAAAAATCCGCAAACAGCCCTGCCGCATCGCGGCTGGCACTGTTTTTCATTTCCTTTTTTTCCCGCATCTCCATAAAATATCCCTGTCACGAAAACCTTTCACCTGAAATTCAGAAATATCTTTCCCGAAAAGGCTGTACATGAATCGTATCTTACAGCATTTTCTGAATCATTTCCAGCACCTGTTCGCCGAGCGCTGCCGATTTTTCTTCCGCATCTGCAAGGGAATTTCCCTTGATTCCGTAATAGAACTTTACCTTCGGCTCTGTTCCGGACGGACGAACACACAGCCACGCATCGTCAGACAGATCATAGTAAAGTACATTCGAGGACGGAAGTCCGGTCGGCTTCACTTCACCCGTCTGCATATCGCGGATGGTATCTGCTTTGTAATCACGCGCAGATAAAACCTGATAACCACCGATCTCTGTCAGCGGGTTTTTGCGCAGTGTCTCGAGAATCTCCTGAATCTTCTTGAGGCCTTCGATTCCCTTCAAAGTAATCGTCTTAATATCATCCTTATAGTATCCGTGCCGCTCATACAGATCCAGCATTGCATCCCAGAGCGTCTTGCCCTGCGCCTTGTAAAATGCAGCGGCTTCAGCCAGCGCCATGCTCGCTACAATCGCATCCTTATCCCGCGCATGCGTACCGATCAGACAACCATAGCTCTCCTCGAATCCAAACAGGTACGTTCCCCTTCCCCCATTCTCAAATCCAAGAATCTGCTGTCCGATATATTTGAAACCGGTGAGAACCTCGATCAGGCCTGTCCCATAATATTTTGCAATGGCATCTGCCATATTCGTTGTAACGATCGTCTTAATCAGAACGCCGTCCTCCGGCAGCCCCTGCAACGCTTTTCGCTGTCCGATCTCATAGTCAGCCAGCAGACAGCCGGACATGTTGCCGGTCAGCGTATGGTATTCGCCTGTTTTGGAATCTTTCACAAGCACACCCAGCCGGTCTGCATCCGGGTCCGTAGCAAGAATCAGATCTGCATCAACCTCTTTCGCCAGCTTCAGGCCAAGCGTAAATGCTTCCTCTGACTCCGGATTCGGATACCCGACCGTCGGGAAATCTCCATCCGGAAGCTCCTGCTCCGGAACAACGTATACATGTTCAAAGCCAAGCTCCTTCAGCACACGGCGCACCGGGATATTTCCTGTTCCGTGAAGCGGAGTATAAACAATTCTGAGATTTTTACTCTCCTCGCGGATCGTCTCCGGATGAAGCACCAGCTTTTTCAGGCTCTCTATAAAAGCGTCGTCAAGCTTTTCGCCGATCACTTCGTAAAGGCCTGCTGCCTCCGCTTCTTCTTTAGTCATTGTCTTTGCCGCAGTATAGTCCGTGATCGCCTTTACCTCTGCCATAATTCCGGTATCATGCGGCGGCGTAATCTGGGCGCCATCCTCCCAGTAAACTTTGTAGCCATTATATTCAGGCGGATTATGGCTGGCTGTGATGTTGATTCCTGCGATACAGCCAAGTGTCCGTACTGCAAAAGAAAGCTCCGGTGTCGGACGCAGGGACTCAAATACGTAAGCCTTGATTCCATTTGCCGCCAGGGTAAGCGCCGCAAAATCTGCAAACTCCGGCGACATTCTTCTGGAATCGTATGCAACTGCCACGCCCTTTGCCTGACCGCCTGCCTGAATGATATAATTGGCAAGCCCCTGTGTAGCCTTCTGTACCACATACTGATTCATGCGGTTTGTCCCTGCGCCTATAATGCCGCGAAGACCTGCTGTACCAAACTCCAGCTCTGTATAAAACCGCTCTTTTATCTCATTATCATCATGCTCAATGGCTTTCAGTTCTGCTTTTGTCGCTTCGTCAAAGTAAGGGTTAGAAAGCCATTCTTCATAAGCTTTTCTGTAGTCCTCCATAGTTGCCCTCCTGTATTTTTAGATTCAAATTTATGTACATGATAGCACGAAAAACAGGAAAAAGAAACTACTTTTCCAGAAGCCTCACAAATTTGTTCTTCTGCTCTTCCTGACGGTTCAGATTCTCCAGCTTTTCCAGGAAACGCCCGGACACCCATGCTTTATTGCTTCCATAATAATGATTTGCCAGCTTACGGAATTTCTCCGGATACAGCATCCGGATATACAGAAGCTGACGCTCCTGACGCGGAATTGGCCGAACCTGCGCATAATATTCCAGCATGCGCATGCCAAGTCTCTGATTCCAGTCATGTTTTTCCAGAATTTTTCTCATGAACCGGTAAAGATCATTGATCTGATAATCAAAACGGCAGCACTCAAAATTCGTTGTCGCAATGTCGTAGCCCGACATCAGTACGTGATGATGGTTATAATCGCCGTGGCAGACACCCGGATATTTCTGCAAAGCAGCATTCCCGTATTCAGAGAGCGCATCTGCCTTTTGTTCTGCCTCCGCAGCCTGCTCATAATACTGTGAAAAATAATTCAGAAACAACCGCTCAAAATCCTGCTTGGCATTTTTTTTGCGGATAAATGTTCTGATTTTGCGCAGTTCTGCATTTTGTGCCCGGATCTCTTCTGTCGGCGCTGTCGCTGTAAAGTTTTTGCGAAACTCACAGTCCTCACCAAGCTGCATCAGACGATGCAACCGCGCAAGATTTGTAACCGCTGCCAGAATCTCGTTTTCATTTGAGGTATCACATTCCCTTCCCACATACCATTCTTTCACCACATATTTATTCTGTTCCCAGTCCCTGGAAATCAGAGCGCCTTCACGGTTCGGAAGGATCTTATCTACCTTTTCATATCCACCCTCACGGATTTTTTCCATGATACAATTCTGGAACAGCGCTTTATTTTCAGAGCCCGTATAATCACACAAAATCCGAAGCCCCTGCGGTGTCTCACAAATATAGGAACCACGTCCGCGCCTTGTGCTAAGAATCTCAAGATCATACTGCTCCAGTATTTTTAAAGCTCTGTCATTCATACTGCTCCCCCGTTTCTACACGGCCCGGATTCGGATGGATGGGCCGCGTTCTCTCTATCTTATGTACAGGGATTCCAAAATATAACAGCAGAACCATGACACAAAACAGGGCCGCCACACAGTTTTTACACTGTGCAGCCGCCCCATTACAGTTGTAGAAGCCCCGGCAGCTCCGATACCGTTTCACACAGCATGGTTGCCCCGGCGCTTACAAGCTCCTCACGCGAGCCATACCCATAAAGCACGCCAATACACGGGATTCCATGCTCTGCCGCGCCGTATACATCGTACTTGCGGTCACCGACCATAACCATCTCATCTTTATGCTCTAAGCCGATCTGCGAAATGGCACACGCGATCACCTGCCCCTTCTGAACAATTCTTCCGTCCAGAGTTGCCCCGCAGATCAATTCAAAATACTGCGCAAGCCCGAAAAGCTCCATGATTTGTTTCGTATAAACCTCCGGCTTGGACGTAGCCAGAATCAGATGCCTCCCGGCCTTCTTCAATGCATCCAGCACCTCCGGAATACCTTCATATACACGATTTTCTTTCCATCCTGTCACACTGAAACGCTCCCGGTAGCACGCTGTCAACTTCAGCGCTTCTTCCTCTGACACGTGATAACAGTTCCTGTAAGAATCCATAAGCGGCGGACCAACAAACGCTTTCAGTTTCTCCCTGTCACTTTCCTGAATTCCGCATTTTTCTAAACTGTAAAGCACGCAATTAATAATCCCCTCCGCCGAGTCTGTCAAAGTCCCGTCCAGATCAAATAAAATATAATGATATGTCTTCACACATACTCCTTTCCCAACAAAACTGGTTCCGTCCTCTTTCCACAAAAGTTCAATCACATATCACAGCTGAAACAGAATCCCTGCCGCAGCTGCCAGCAAAAACCATACCACAGGGTGCAGCTTTTTCGTTTTCTTCCATTGCATCAGTATAAAAATAATTACGCACAGCGCGCCGCTTTTGTAATTGAACACGGAACCGCCCGCCTCTTCTGTAAACAGGGAGACCTGAATCAGCTGGATCACAGCTACTGCAATCAGTGCCGTCACAGCTGGACGGATACCGGCAAATACAGCTTTTACAATACGGTTTTCCTGAAACCCATCCAAAAATTTTGCAATCAGTATAATAATAACCACACTTGGAAACACAAGAGACAGTGTGGAAACCAATCCACCAAACAGTCCCAGAGACCGGAAACCAGCGTAGGTTGCCATGTTTATTCCGATCGGGCCCGGCGTGCTTTCGCTGATCGCTATCATATCGCTGAGTTCCTGCATCGTAAACCACGGATATTTTTCTGCCATATCCATGAGAAACGGAATTGTGGCCGGTCCGCCTCCAATTGCAAACAGCCCGGTCTTAAAAAACTCAAAGATCAAAAGCAATGCCTGATTCATTTTGCACCTCCAATCACCCGGTCGCAGAGAACTCCAACCGCCCCGGCCAGCACAATAATAAGTACGGTAGGAAGCTTCGTGAAAAATGCGAGCAGAAACGTTCCTGCACAGACAGCGATACAAAACGGATTTACAAGGCTTTTTTTAGCCAGCATATAGACCGTATTCAGCATCAGACCGCAGACTCCGCCGCGGATTCCCACCAGCGCATGCTGTACAAGCGGCTCGCCAATCAATGCCTGCAAAAATACTGCTACTACTGTAATAATCAGAAGCGAAGGGCTCACCATGCCAAGCGTCGCGATAATCCCTCCGGAAATCCCCTTCCTTTTATACCCTACAAAGGTCGCGGTGTTTACCGCAATAATCCCTGGCGTACACTGACCAATCGCATAACAATCCAGCAGTGTATTTTCCGTGATCCAGCTCCTTTTTTCCACCAGCTCATATTTCAGCATCGGAAGCATGGCCAGACCTCCGCCAAAGGTCAGAATTCCAATGCGAAAAAAGGAAATATAAAGTTCCCACAATTCTTTCATACTCTCTCATCCTCCTCATCCCCAAATTATGTATTTTCCATGTTTTACCGGAGACATCCGTTTTTTCATTTCGCAATGCCCCTAAACTACAGAGACTGCTTATTAATTTTAGCTGCCAGGACCCCTGCGCCAAATCCATTGTCAATGTTCACCACACTCACACCGCTTGCACAGGAATTCAGCATGGACAGCAGCGCTGCCAGGCCGCCAAAATTTGCGCCATATCCAACGCTCGTCGGCACGCCGATCACTGGACAGGAGACAAGCCCTCCAATCACGCTCACCAGTGCTCCCTCCATTCCGGCCACTGCTATGATGACCTTTGCATCCTCCAGAAGTGGAAGCCGGTGCAGCAACCGGTGGATTCCGGCCACGCCGACATCATAAATGCGCTCCACGTAATTCCCATACAACTCTGCTGTCACTGCTGCCTCCTCCGCCACCGGCATATCGCTGGTCCCAGCGGCAACCACAGCAATTTTTCCAAGCTTCGGTACCTCCTTGCGCCCCACAATTCCAATCCGCGCAACCGCATCATAATCCAGTTCCAGTCGTTCCCGCACCCAGTCTGCTTTTTCCTGAGACAGACGTGTAATCATGATATTGTCTGTCTTCCGCTCCTTCATGGCCGAAGCGATTCCCAAAATCTGTTCAGCTGTCTTCCCTTCTCCGTAAATCACTTCCGGCATGCCCTGCCGGATGCTGCGATGCAGATCAATATCCGCATAATTTCCAACCAGCATTTCTGGATGAAGGTCCACATTTTTCATTGCTTCTTCAGAAGTCAGCGTTCCCGCCTCAACCTGCCGGAATAACTCGTAGATTTCTTTTTGCTCCATTTCCACCACTCCAATATTCTTGTTTTGACTCAATTTATCGGACTTTCTGATACGCAATCCGGGGGCTTCCCGTCTCTGTATAAACGCGGCCGCACCGTTCAAACCCATTTTTCTCTAAAACGTGCTGCATCACGCGATTGTCATCATGCGTGTCCATGCGCAGATTTCCGCATCTGGCAAAGCCCCATTGCAGACAAAAGGAACCGGCGCCCTTTACTCTGCCCCTGGAAGCAATCCGGTGGATGACGCCGTACGCCGCTTCGTTTTTCCATGCGCCGTCTTCAATCCTTTGATACATCGGATCATCTCCCTCAAAATAAAGAAATACTGTCTCTATTTCCCCGTCTACCTCAGCGACGTAACTGATGCCGCACGCAATATCCTCCCGAATCAGCTCCTCCCCCGGATATCCCTCCGGCCACTGATGAGGATTTCCGGTCTGCGCCATAAACACGCGCGCCTGCGCATATATCTGCATAATCTCAGGAAGATCCTGAAGCGTTGTTTTCCTGATTTTCATAGTCCCTCCTTGATTCCATGTGATATTATGTGTTGCCTAAGCTGCATTGCGACTCCGACATGATTCCCAGACTGCATCGCTCATTCCGGTATGTTTCCCAAGCAATACAATGGCACACAATAACCCGTCATTATTATACCTGCATTCCTTCATTTTGTACACTTTTAAAATTGGCATTAAATTTGACATTAAATTTAATCAGGGGCAAAAAAGAATACACCCTTTTTTGCCCCTGATTTTATGCAATCTGTTCCAATTCTAAGCCACCAAAGCCGCAATTTCAGCTCCGTTTTGTTCTGTTTATTCTGCCATTATCTGATATTTCCGCAGGAATTCATCGGACAGTGTGATTTTGCCGATACATTCTGCGCTGCCGGTCATGCTCGCATTCATTTCCTCATCAACCCGCACTGTCAGCGTACCGCCAGCCATGTGCACATATACACACGGTTCGGTAAGGCCCAACCGGTAAGCTACACCTGCCGCTGCACAGCAACTGCTGCCAGAAGCCAGTGTATAGCCAGCGCCCCGTTCATACACTTCTGTGTAAATATTGTTTTTATCCGCGATTCGGATAATCTGCGTGTTAATTCCGTCAGGGAAACGTTCTGATTTTTCAAGCTCCGCGCCAATTTCACATACGGCTTCTCTGGAAATCTTCTCCATCGGAATAATGCAGTGCAGGTTCCCCATCCACACACACGTACCTTCATACTTTTTCCCCTGGTAGTCTACAGAAACGTGCTCGCTCTTTTCTTTGGAACTTTCAACCGTTTCCGCTTCTTTTTCCAGGGGCTCCGTCTGCCCGCAGTACAGTCTGCCCATAGAGATCGTCATCTCTTTTCCTTCCTCGTTCTGATACCGTACAAAGACCTCACGACTCTGTGTCTGAAGTACAAATTCTTTTTTCACAACGTACCCGGCATCCTTCAGGTATTTTGCAAAAATACAGATACCATTTCCACTGATGGCCGCCTCGCTGCCATCCGGATTATAAATCTTTACACCCTGCTTTCCAAAAATTTGTACCGGTCCAACCAGAATCCCATCAGAGCCTGCTCCGAACTGCCGGTTACAGATGTTCCGGATATCCTCCGGTTTCAGTTCATAGCTGTTTTTCATACAGTCATATACCAGATAATCGTTTCCAAAGCTGTGATACATCCCCAAAGTCAGTTCCATATAAAATCCCCCTATTCTGTTTGAAAAATACGTTGCTTCCTTAAGTATAAAAAACATTTTCAGCAATAAAAACTAATATTATGCTTTATATATTGCAAATAATGCTTTATACTGAATAAAATATACGATTGCAGCGAAACCAGCCCTGCTGAAACGTAATGCAGATAGTTACCAGCTAAAACCGGCAAGCAGCAAAGGAGAATGCCATGCTTCCACCAAAAACAGAGATAGAGAGACAAAAATCAGGATATCTGGCCGAGGATTTTCGGATTTTCTATCTGACCAGTACGGAAAAACGTGATTTTCAGAGTCATTATCACGATTTTCACAAACTGTTGTATTTTGAATACGGCAGTGTCAGCTATTATATCGAAGGCGCAACCTACCATCTGCAGCCCGGAGACATTGTGCTTGTTCCTGCCGGGGAAGTACACCGTCCGGTTATTCACGGCGCCCAGCCTTATCGGCGCCTGATTCTCTACCTCTCTCCTTCCTTTTTTGAACAGTACAAGGGCGCAGATCTCGGCCACTGTTTTTCTCTGTGTGCGGATCGCCGGGCTCATGTAATACGTCTTACAAACTTCCGGAAAACACGTCTGTATCCGTTACTCCGGGAATTACTCTGTACTGTTCAGGCCGGTCTTTCAGGAGAGGTTTCTTTTTCTGTGGAAGCTGCCTCGCTTTATCAGTCCTGTATCCTGCTGCAATTCCTTCTTTTGCTGAATACTCTGGCTGAAGGAACCGGTAGTTTTTTCCCAGCTGCATCCAGAGCCAACCCTCAGATCTCGCAGATTCTTTCCTATCTTAATGGCCATCTCTACGAGGATCTCTGCATTGACCAGATCGCTGACGCCTGCTACCTGAGCCGTTCTTATCTGATGCACCTGTTCCGAAAAGAAACCGGCTATACGCTTGGCATGTACCTTACGGAAAAACGACTTTTCGCCGCGCGCACGATGATTCAGTCTGGAGTTCCTGTCACGCAGGCCTGCATGCAGAGCGGTTTCTCAAGCTATGCCGCTTTTTACCGTGCTTACCGCAAAAAATTTGGAGAAGCTCCGAAAGCTTCCCCAAAATCCAGTACTCCTGTCACCATATTTGCACAGAATCCGCTTATCTCTGCGGAAGATTCCACCGCCGAGGACCTTCCGTAAGCAGTTCTTGCTCCCTGAACAATGCATCCACCGCACAGCGGTATTCTAAAAGATTTTGTGCCTTGCGGATTTTTTTCATATGCTTTTCATGATCCGAAAACAGATGAATCATATAAATCCACATCTCTTTCATCCGGAAAAGCGCATTTTTATCCTCGCCAAAAACGTTACGGTAGCCCTCCAGTACTTCATCATGAAACAAATGTAGGCTTTCTTTCTGAATCGCCTCCCCTGTCTTTAAGTATCGAATCAAACCCGGATTCGCGATAACGCCACGGCCAAGCATAACGGATGTCACCTTTGGAAAGCGTTCACAAAAAGCCCGATAGTCCCGAACTGTCAGCAAATTTCCATTATAGCAGACCGGAAACGGATACGATAAAGAAAGAATCTCCCCGAACGCTTCCTGATCTGGTTCTCCACGATAAAAATCCTTCTGCGTCCTCGGATGCACAATCAGTTCCGAAAGCGGATACCTTCTGTATATCTCCATAAGAGTTAAAGCCTTCGATGCATCGTCTTTTCCAATTCGCGTTTTTACAGAAATCTTCAGATCGACGTTCTCAAATATCTGTTCCAGCAGACGGTCCACTTCATCCGGATATGCCAGCAGACCAGATCCGCGTTTCTTGGAAACTACGGTTCCGGAAGGACATCCCAAATTCAAATTTACTTCCTGATATCCCATTTCCTGCAAAACAAGTGCCGTCCGTTGAAATTCCCGCGCGTCGTTTGTCAGGATCTGCGGCACTAGGTCCGGTACATGATTGTGCTCCGGCAAAACGTCTCTGCGCTCCTTTGTCCGCAAAATCCGGTTCTGATCCGGCGCAATAAATGGCGTAAAATAACGATCCGTACCCGGAAAATACTTTTCCAGCGCATTTCTGTAAATATGTCCGGTAATCCCCTCCAGCGGGGCCAAATAAAATTTCATACCAGTTCAGCATTTCTCCTATTCCAGTTTTCTACTCCAGCTTTTTCTTTCCCAGCCGAACATCCTCCATCAGATCATTCAGATGCTCGTCCAAATGATCAAACAAATAATTTTTGCCCCCCGTCTGCTTTTCCAGGTAATTTTTCCGGATCTCCTGCTGCATCTGCTGCACTTCTTCCAGAAGCCCTGCTGCCGACAGTCTCGTAGCTCCGGCTCCCATGATAATGATCTGTTCCAACGCATCGGAAGTCGCGACGGTCACGTGGTACTCCCTGCTGATCTTCCGCACAGTTTTTTCAATATACTGATCTGCGGTCTCCGCTTCCTTTGTGTAAACGACATGAATATTGTGATACGCAAGCACCTCTCCGGGTCCCCCTGCCACTTTATAGGCATCAAAAACCAGAATCAGATGATTTTTCTTATAGCCCTGATAGTTACACATAATATCCATCAGTTTGTCCCGCGCGCTGTCGATGTTCGCCTTTGCCAGCTCTTTCAGATCTTCCCAGGCAAAAATAATATTGTAACCGTCTACGAGCAAATATTCTTCCTGCTCCTGTCTCGGTTTGGCCCGCGCTCCTCCTGTGGGAGCTTCCACCTGGCGGCTCTTTGTATAACGGTTCCGTTCCCTTGGAACTGCCCCATAGGTCCGTGCAAAAATTTCTTCCAGCTCTTTTTCATTTGTGTCTGGAACACGGTAGCCTCTTCCTGTCTGGCTCACCCTTGGCCCTGAAGGCACCGGACACTCCGGCCCTTCTTCCAATACCTGTTCCTCCTGTTGCAAGGTACGCTCCATATGCATATAATCCGGCACTTCATCCCAACTAACCACAAAACCGGCGCCATGTGCACAGAACACGGACCCTGTGGGATTGTACAAATCCGCCTCCGAATCATACCCGATCTGTGCAATTACCTCCTCTGCATCATGGCATTCCTCATAGCCTTTCAGCCTGCATGAAAGCCGGCCGCGTCCTTTTGTATAAGAAACCAGTTCCCTCTGATAATCCCGCATCGTGATGACCGGCGCACTCCCTTGAATCACTGCCACCGCTTCATCTATGAAAGGCGGAGCAAAATTTCCATACATTTTCTGAACATCTGTCATGGCACGGCCAGCGCATTCTACCGGGACCTCAAGAGAAAATTCATACACCGGTTCAAGCAGGATACTTTTTGCACATTTTAACCCCTGACGAACTGCACGGTACGTAGCCTGACGAAAATCTCCGCCCTCTGTATGCTTTTGATGCGCTCTTCCGGCCGTCAACGTAATGCGCATATCTGTAATTTCCGCCCCTGTCAGCACACCGCGATGCAATTTTTCCTCAAGATGGGTCAGAATCAGCCTCTGCCAGTTGCGATCCAGCACATCCTCGCTGCACACACTTGCAAACTGCAAACCACTTCCACGCTCTGCGGGCTCAAGCAAAAGGTGTACCTCCGCATAATGACGAAGTGGTTCAAAATGCCCGATTCCCTCAACTGGTGCTGCAATCGTTTCCTTATATACAATACTGCCCGAACCAAACGCAACCCAGATGCCAAAACGCTCATGGATGATCTGCTTCAGAACCTCGATCTGCACCTCCCCCATCAACTGCGCATGAATCTCGCCAAGCTGCTCATCCCACACAATATGTAGCTCCGGCTCTTCCTCCTCAAGCTGCCGCAGCTGTAAAAATACACGGTGCACATCGCATTCCGGAGGCACCTCAATCCGGTAAGAAAGCACCGGCTCCAGTAACGGAAGCTCCGCTTCCTCCTCTGCTCCAAGTCCCTCTCCGGCATATGTATATTCCAGCCCGGTCACAGCACACACCATCCCGGCAGTCGCTTCCGGCACGGCACGAAAGCTGCCTCCGGAATAAACCCGGATCTGATCAACTTTCTGTTCCCAGGCCTCCATACCTTCCCGACCTTCGGTTCCAGACCGCTTTCTGTCTGTCAGTACCTCCTTTACCTTCAGACTTCCTCCAGTTATTTTCATATGGGTCAGACGATTTCCCTGCGTGTCCCTCGTAATTTTAAAAACCCGCGCGCCAAATTTCTGCGGATACTCTGCCACATAGCTGTAATTCCGGATTCCTGCAAGCAGCTGCTCCACTCCCTGCAGCTTCAAAGCAGAACCAAAATAACACGGAAATACCTTGCGCGCAGCAATCAATCCTGCAATCGCATCGTCTGCAATCGCTCCGGTTTCCAGATATTGTTCCAAAAGCACCTCATCGCACATCGCCAGATTTTCCTGAAACGCTTCCCAAACCTCTGCATCTGTTTCAGCTTTTTCAAGCGGCCCAAAATCCAGACATTTTCCATCCAGACGCTTTTCCAGCTCCCGCATCAATGCTTCCCGGTCAGTCCCCGGCTGGTCCATTTTATTGACAAATAAAAACACCGGAATACGGTAGCGTTCCAACAGACGCCATAACGTTTCCACATGTCCCTGTACGCCGTCCGCACCGCTGATCACGAGAACTGCATAATCCAGAATCTGCAATGTCCGCTCCATCTCTGCTGAAAAATCCACATGTCCTGGCGTATCCATCAACGTCATCGCTAGCCCATCCAGAACCAATTCAGCCTGTTTTGAAAAAATCGTAATCCCTCTGGAACGCTCCTGCTCAAAATTATCGAAAAAAGCATTCTGATGATCCACCCGGCCTAGTTTTCGTATACTTCCGGTCAGATAAAGGATTCCCTCTGCCAGCGTTGTTTTTCCCGCATCTACATGGGCCAGAATGCCCAGACAGATATGCTTTTTTTGCTCGTTTAATTTATCTTTTGAGGTATCTCCCATGGAAAATGCCCCTTTCTGTTGTTTGTGATCGTATCTTCCTCATCATAGCACAGAAAAAGGCATTCGTCGATAGAGACCCCCTTTTTTCAGGCTTGTATATTTTCTTCAAGAATTACTCGATTCTTTTGTATATTACACAAAAATATGATATACTTGCACTATATTTTGTTTATATACCAGAAAGGTACGAGATATGGTTAACAAAAAACAGACGTATCAAGATGATTTCCGGATGCACTTAAAGTCACTCAGTGTCTTCCTGCTTTTTATGCTGGCCAGTTTTCTCACATTTTTTTGTCTGATTCAAAAAGACGTCACAGAAAACACAGAAGCAATTATTATCAATAATGTAGATCGACAAAGTATTCACTTCACCGACACAATCACTCTTCATTTTGAATATTTGGAAGGTATCGCCAGCCACTTTGCCGCCAGCGATGATCTCCTTTCTGAGAACAATCTTCAGCTCCTGGAATCCGTCAAGGAACAATCCAGTCTGGAGCTTCTGGCTGTCATTACTCCGGACGGGACAAGCACCTACAGCAACGGGATGCAGAAATCCGTGGCCTCACGAAGATATTTTCAGGAAGCAATCGCCGGACACCGGGCTCTCAGCGCCCCGATTATCAGCAAAGTAGACAACAAAACCACTCGGATTATCCTGGCAGTTCCGATCTGCCGTGGTGACAATGTCATTGGTGTCATTGGCGGCTCCTGTGATGTATCATCTTTAAGCAAAATGCTTTTCGGTGATATTTACGATGGAGCCGGTTCTATTTTAATCCTTAATTCAGAAGGGGAAATCATCTCCTGTACGATGGAGAAGGACAATTCCGGTGTACAGCCGGAGGACAATTTTTTCCGTTATTATAGTGCCACAAAGTTTCGGGAAGGAGTCACGCTTGAGACAATTCGTCAGGATTTTTCGCAGTTTCACGAAGGACTTGTTCTTTTCGAAAAAGACAATTCCACCTACTATATGGCATACCGGCCGCTGAAGCTCAGCGATTGGTCCCTTTGCTACATTGTCCCTGTCTCAATCGCCCAGCAGTCCTACCAGTTTGTCCTCGATTATGAACTTATCCTTTTTGGCACCTTGTTTGTCGCAACCCTGCTGCTGTTGTTCGTGATTTTCCGTTCAAACAACAAAAAACAGCAGGAGCTCATTGTTTTCGGACAAACGGACGCTCTGACCGGAATCCTGAACAAAAAAAGTTCAGAAGATCAAATCAATGACTGGCTTGCAGATGAACGCTGCATCGGATATCAGGTCTTCATGATGCTGGATATTGACGGTTTCAAAAATATCAATGACATTCAGGGCCACATCGCCGGAGACGAGATCCTGCGGGAGCTCGGCACTCTGCTTCGCCAGGAATTCCGCGAAACAGATATTGTTGGCCGCATCGGAGGCGATGAATTCTGTATTCTTGCCAAAAATAACACCGTTGAACACACGGCTGCCCTCCGCGCCGACCGTCTGTGCCAGAGCATCCGTTGCCACAAATTCAGCGCGATTCCCTCCGGCAACATCACAATCAGCGTCGGAGTCGCCATTTCCCCAATCCATGGCCGGAGCTATCAGGAGCTGTATGTCGCTGCGGATAAGGCACTGTATGAAACAAAACGGAACGGGAAAGATGGGTATACGGTATTGCGGGATGTTTCATAAGAAAAAAGACAGGAAAGTTCCCAATGTCATTTAGATAAGAATTAAAAAAAGAACAGAGCATATGCAGAAATGTGCCCTGTTCTTTTTTTGTAATATTTCAGAAAACAATTAAAGGGCTAAGGCAAATCTGCAACGGATCTGACTATCTAAATATAAAGATAGGTAGGACAGACCTGGGATTTTACTCCATATCTCCCGCAAATTTTTTATACCAATTCGGCACATTATGCGAAATTCTGACCGGATTTCCATTCTTGTATATTGCAAACCTGCGAAATTCTATCGTGTTATCATAGAATGCTGCCAAATCACTTTCCGGCAAAACCTTTTTCAAATTATCAAATGTCTCAATAAATCTTCTTTCTATATCCTGCTTTGCGATACCATGACCACCATGTTTTATACGCCCTGCTACTCTTTCTTTTGCAATATCTGCATTCACTCTCGGTATATCATGCAGAGTTTGCAATGACTCGTACAAAGTTGATTTACCTGCCCCATTGACTCCTGCTATCAAAATATATTTTTTCACTAGAAAAGATTCCTTTCTATTACCTGTCTCTGCTTTTTTTGTAGGAGAAAATCACCAACCATCTCATAAAAATTTCTTTGCTCTTCTGTTTCTGCCTCTAGTACAAGCTGTAAAGTGTCTTCTGGCTGTAGCTTTTGTATATCTTCATAGATTTTTTCATATTTTTTAACATCACACATAACATCACCTCCTTAATTCATATTACATTGAATTTATTATACCCCTAATCTCCTGAAAAGTTAATAAAAACTCCGCAGGAAAATCCTGCGGAGTCCATATACTTGAATCTGTATAATTTTTCTGCTTATCGTTTACTGAACTGCGGAGCACGACGTGCGGCTTTGAGACCGTATTTCTTACGCTCTTTCATTCTCGGATCACGTGTCAGGTAACCAGCAGACTTCAGAGTCGGTCTGTATTCACTGTCTGCCTGAAGCAGTGCTCTTGCGATACCATGGCGGATTGCACCAGCCTGTCCTGTAGTACCGCCACCGCGAACGTTTACAAGAACGTCAAATTTATCAACTGTCTCTGTCGCTACAAGCGGCTGACGAACGATGAGCTTCAGAGTTTCAAGACCAAAATACTCATCAATGTCTCTTTTATTTACAGTAATCTTTCCTGTACCCGGAATAAGATATACTCTTGCGATTGATTTTTTTCTTCTTCCTGTTCCGTAAAATCTTTCTGTAGCCAATGTTTCCTACCTCCTTCTTAGAATGTCAGCGCTTCCGGCTTCTGTGCCTGATGCTTGTGATCCGGACCTGCATATACAAAAAGCTTCTTGTACATCTCTCTTCCAAGCGGTCCCTTCGGAAGCATACCCTTTACAGCGAGTTCAATAACTCTCTCCGGCTTCTTTGCCATCATGTCACGCAGTGTAGTCTCTTTCATGCCACCTACGTAATCAGAATGATGATAATAAACCTTCTGATCCAGCTTCTTACCTGTCACCTGAATCTTCTCTGCATTTACGATGATTACATAATCACCTGTATCAATATGAGGGGTAAAGATCGGCTTGTTCTTTCCTCTTAATACCTTTGCCACTTCTGAAGCCAAGCGGCCGAGTGTCATATCTGTAGCGTCAACTACATACCATTTTCTTTCAATCGTTGCTGGGCTAGCCATATAACTTTTCATTGGTCTTCCTCCTTGAACATAGTGAACTTGCTTCGGACTGACAGAGGCTTATTTCCGTCCTCCCGCTGATTTCCCGTGACGGGAATCTTATGATAAAATGCCTCACCGGGGCTTTGGCTAAAGCATTTATACACATAACTTTCGGGCACAGTTATACAATAAACCGGCCATACCTTCAATATTATAGTACACTCACTCAGGTGTGTCAACCCAAAAATTGCCTGAGGTGCGTACTCAAAAATCAGATCCTGATCTCTTTTAGAGACTGTTGCAGTTTTTGAAAATCATGGCGTTCTTTCACACCATCAAAAACAGGATAGTCAAAAATTTGCAACGCACTGTCCAGTATCACTTTTCTGCTTCTCGGCGTGCGGTTCCCGAGGTCACAGCCCTCATACCACGCCTGAATCCTGTCAAAATACGCGTCACCGTGGTTGGTTAAATTCTCTTTCGAAAACATCCACCGGATCACAGACACATAGCGTCCCAGACGTTCCACAGCCTGCTCTGCCTTGCCATACCGCGCATAGAAACAGGCTGCCTGCATTTGAAATATAGCGGCTGCATTCCCGTCCAGGGCAGCAAACTGATATACTTTGTCAAGTTGATCCACACGCCGGATGGTCTCCTCACAGACAGTAAAATCCGTTTCATGGAGTTCTAAATACATGATTGCATGGCTCACGAGATTAATCAGGTGGCTGAACATAGCATACTGCGTATAACTGACCGCCTTTTCCTTTTCTCCTGCCAACATGTATGCCTGAATCAAAACGCCCTCGCTTCGCCCTGTCATCCGATACGGACTGATCGTCTCTTCCAGAGCTTCGATTACAGCCTCCGCTTTGCCAAGCTGCAGATCAATATATGCCTGAAGCATGACCGCATCACTGCTGAGTGCCGTTTCCTTACATTCATTACAAATATGCCGGCAGAGCTCGCGTGCCTCACCAAGCACTTTCTGCTGCACGTCCGGACTGTCCGCCAACATAAAATGATTCAGCCACAAAAGACTGATCTGAAACAGAAACGTGTAGCAGGAATAATATTGCTTCACAAGCTTCCGGCTCTTTTCCATCACCTCTTCAAATGGATGCCTGGCAAAATCAGCCGCAAGTTCCTGGTATATTTTACGAATCTGCTCTCTATCAAGCTGCGCCTCATACCCGATTAGTTCGTCAATACTAACATCAAAAAACGCTGCCAGTAATGGCAGCAGTGAAACGTCCGGCATGCTCTGATGATTTTCCCATTTTGACACAGAACCTTTCGTCACCCCGACAAAATCGGCCAGCGCCTCCTGCGTAACTCCTCTGCTGTGACGCAGTCGTGTAATATTCTCCCCTATGTTCAATTTGTTCATCTTAAAACACTCCTTATTAAGATTAAGAGAATTTTCATCGCCCGAACTGGCGCACTGCCGCTTGAAACAACCGTCCGATCGTATGCAGGAATAATTGCCGCCGCTCCCGTTCCAGCCGGAAAAGGCCTGCCAGGACCCCGCCTAAAATCGAGACCGGTTTTTTAAAAAGTTCCCCTACATCTGAGACATGTGTATCACGAAGCAATTTATATAAAGTATTTACAAACTCTGACCTCTGGCGACGGCTCAGCGAATTGATCCAGCTATTGAAAACAAGTGTTTTGCGGATACTCCGTTTTCCCAGTTTTTTGCAGTACACGAACCGTCCACTTCGAATTTTCCACTGCATCAGATCATGCTGCCATATGCTGCTTCTTTTATAACTCTCAATGACGCGATATTTTCTGTAATTTACAAAAAGTCCGCCAATCAAAGACTGCTCCGGCATAATTTTACAAAGACGGTCTTCCATCTGTATAAACCCCGGCTTCTCATAAAAACCTCTGCGAAATCCCGGCCCGTCAAAGCTGTATATCCGGCGGATTCGTCTCTGAATCTGCTTTGGCGCATACGCAGCTGCATAGACAGCCAGATTGCCCCCCTTGGAATGCCCTCCAAGAATCATCCGGCCATCTGTAAACCTGGCCACGCCTTTTAAATATGCAAGCGCGCTGTGCTGCGACGGAACCTCCCTCATACAGCTCATATTAAAGTCTTCTTTCCATCCCACAAGGGTCTCATCCGTGCCACGAAACGATACAAAAACACTGGTCGGTCCCAGTAAAAATGTCACAGCCGCAAACTGTGCTTCCCTTCCTTCATCAAACCACTCTTTATAATAATTGACCCGAACACTGCGGTATCTCCTGCTGCCAAGCACCAGGTAAAATACGCGGCGGTGCTGTTTTCCGTACAGCGGATCTGTAAACATCTTTTCTACTTCCGGATGCTGCGCCATCTCTGTCCATCTAACGCCCTCACCCTTTCGAAAGCCCGGAACAATCCCCTGCATTTTCAGATAGGAAAGCGACGCAAACAACAGCGCGTCAACCTCCGAAAACGGACACTCCTGAAATGTTTTCCCGCCGTATTCTTTTAGATACCGTATCAGATTCGCTTTCAAATGCATGCCTCCGTCTGCTACTTTTGAAAATGTTCCAGATCACTGTTTTCACCGACCACAATCAGTTCAATTCCCGCCTTCATCGGCGCGCCTGGGTCCAGCTTGACCGTCACCTGATCTCCATCGCGAATGCCGATTACATTCAGGTTATACTTTTCACGGATCTGCAACTCGCTAAGGCTTTTGCCGACCCACTTATCCGGAATATCCAGTTCCACAAGACTGTAATACGGCGATAACTCAATCCAATCTGTAAAGCTGTCTGCCACAAGGTACTTGGCTATCCTACGCCCCATTTCCACTTCGGGATAAATAATCTTGTTCGCTCCGACACTTTTCAAGATTCTCTCGTGCAGACTGTTTTTTGCTTTCGCAAGAATCCGCGGAATGCCGATCTCACTGCACTGCATTGTCGTCACGATACTTGCCTCCAGATTCTCTGCAATTGCAATAATAGCGCCGTCGAGATTGCGAAGCCCCAGATTTTCAAATACATCCGGGTCCTCCACATCCGCACAGATCGCATAGCTGACATCATCTGCAAGCTCCTGAATAATTTCCGGATTACGATCCACCACAATCACTTCACAGCCAAGCGACTGCAGCGTCACTGCAATACTCCGACCGAATTTTCCTGCTCCAAATACCACATACTGCTTTTTCATATGGTGCCATCCTTTCTGAAATCAAACATCCCTATCCTACCATAATCCGTTCCTCCGGCAGCTTTCTCCCGGCTTTTGTTTTCCCGATTTTCCCTGCAAATAAAAGTACCAGAGTTGTCGGGCCAATGCGCCCCATATACATAAGAAGAATCACGACCAACTTGCTTGCCGAAGACAGAGACGGGGTAATCCCCACAGACAGTCCCACTGTTCCAATGGCAGAAGTCACCTCATACAACGCATCCATAAGTCCGACCGGCTCGAACAGCAAAATAGCCATCGTTCCGCCGAGCAACGCAACAAAAGCAACGATCACCACAGAAAAAGCGGTCCGCACATTCAGAGCCGGTATTTTTCTGCGGCAGTACTCCGTATCCGGATTTCCTTTTAAAACAGACCAGCAGGTCAGAAGCAAAATCATAATCGTCGTTGTCTTCACTCCTCCGGCCGTTCCTCCCGGAGAGCCTCCGATAAACATTAAAATGCAGGAAAGAAAACGAGACGGTTCATAAAATGCGCTCTGCGGAATTGTAAAAAACCCCGCTGTCCTTGTTGTCACAGACTGAAACATCGCCGCCATCCATTTCTCGCCCATCCGAAACGGCCCCAATGTAGCGGGATTTGAATACTCCATACAGAAGAACCCGATGGTTCCGCCCAGAACAAGCACCAGCGTCATCAAAAGCGCCAGCTTTGTATGCAGCCGCATTTTCTGCATGCAGCGCCCAAAAGAAAATTCACGTCCACGAATGCGCTTTCCGGTCAGCAGCAAATCCTGCCAGACCGTAAATCCAAGACCGCTGGCTATAATCAGTCCGATTGTCGTAAAATTTACCAGCGGACTTGTCTGATAAGCCTGTAGACTGTTCTCTCCCAATATATCAATCCCGGCATTGCAAAAAGCCGAAATCGAATGAAAAATCGAATACCATACGCCCCGGAAAAATCCAAACTGCGGCACAAACTGCAGTGCATAAAAGAAAGCTCCGATTCCCTCTGCCAAAAAGGTTCCGCACAAAACAAATTTCAGCATTACAACGAGGCCGCTTAATGTATTCAGATTGTAGCTTTCCTGAATCACCACACGGTTCCGGATTGTGATCTGACGCCTGAGAATCAGAAATGCTCCCATTGTACACGCTATGATTCCAAGCCCTCCAAACTGAATCAAAAGCAGAATAACCATCTTTCCAAGCAGTGTAAACTGTTCTGCCGGAACAACAGTCACCAAGCCGGTGACACAGACAGAAGTGCATGAGGTAAACAATGCATCAATAAAATTCAGCCATTTTCCATCCGCATTACAAATCGGAAATGACAACAAAATTCCTCCCAACAAAATAACAGCCGCAAAGCCAAAAACCATCATCTGGGAAGCCGTCATATGTTGTTCCATTTTCCGGGTGATTTTTTTGATTCGTTTCAACTGCTTCATTTCTGTATAATCCCTCGCTACTCTTTCCTGCCTGCTCCGTATATTCTCTGACGCACGATTTCGTATGCCAGCACGCCGGCTGCCACGGAAGCGTTCAATGAATCTATATTCCCTTTCATGGGAATTGATGCTGTAAAATCACACTTCTCTTTTACGAGACGGCTGACGCCGCTTCCTTCATTTCCGATTACAAGCCCGATCGGCCCGGTCAGATTCTGGCTGTACATCGTCTCAGCTCCCATATCTGCGCATACAAACCAGATTCCCTCTTTTTTCAGCTCTTCAATCGTATTGCCAAGATTCGTTACACGTGCCACCGGGGTATAATTCAATGCACCTGCTGAGGTTCGCGCTACGGTCGCCGTCAGCCCTGCGGCATGGCGTTTCGGTATAATGACGCCGTGTGCTCCTGCCAGATTCGCGGTTCGGATAATTGCTCCGAGATTATGCGGATCTTCAATATCATCCAGTAAAAACAAAAAAGGCGCCTCATCCTTTTCTCTGGCAGCATTTAAAATATCCTCCACAGAGGCATACTCGTATGCCGCAGCCATCGCAATGACCCCCTGATGCTTTCCGGTTTCGCTGAGCTGATCAAGCCGCTCCTTAGACACAAAATCAATCAGCGTATCGCGCTTTCTTGCCTCCCGCTTGATCGTCTGAATTGGACCGTCCTGACACCCGTCCTGGATCAGAAGACGGTCGACTGCCTTTCCGGAACGGAAAGCTTCCAGCACCGCGTTGCGTCCTTCTACTACACGTCCCTGTGCAGCTTCCCCCTCCTGTGCGTTCGGCAGGTTATGATAGGATCTCTCTTTCCCGATTCTTTTCTTTTCTTTGTTCGTATATTCTTTGTTCCTATATTCTTTGTTCCTGTATTCTTTGTTCTCGAATTTCATAGTTCCCTTTCTCCTGCGCACTGCTCTTATCTAAAACGTTTCTTCAGCGTCTTTCCATTCGCTCCGTAGCCCATCATTTCTGTCCGTTATATTTTTCCCAGTGCCGCAAGTCCCACAGCCACCAGCTCATTCATCCGGGCAAACTCCCTTTTCAGATACAGATAGCCGATCATCGCCTCAAAGCCCGTGGCTTCCAGATATTCTGTCATACTCGCATTTTTAGCTTTCGTATAAGGCTTGGAATTGCGGCCGCGGCGATACACTGCCGCCTCCTCGTCCGTTAAATGCGCCTGCAACGCTTCTATCATGTTCGCCTGCGCTTTCGCACTGACACAGGCTGTTACCCTCTGATGCAGCTTTTGGGGCTGACAGTTTCCTTTTTTTACAAATATTGTTCTTATGATAAGCTCATACGCCGCATCCCCTATGTAAGCGAGGGTCAGCGGCGAGTACATATTCCAGTCCTTTTCAGAGAGCCTGAATGTTTCATTCAGGCTCTCGTCAAAAGATATTATGCTCTTTTCCATTTTACTCCTTCTCTCGTATCAAGAAGCGTAATTCCCTTTTCCAGCAGTTCCTGCCGGATCTCATCGGCGCGTGCAAAGTTTTTGGCCTTTCTCGCTTCCTGTCGTTCCTCGATCAGCTTTTCGATCTCCTCATCCAAAAGCTCCTCCTTCACCTCTGCAATGATTCCGAGAATATCACACAGGCGAATAATCTCATCGCGCACAGCGTTTACAAAAACTTTTGTGTTGTCCGTATGCACACTGCTGTTCGCATATTTTACAAGCTCAAACACTGCGGCAACTGCATCTGCTGTGTTAAAGTCATCATCCATTGCCTCGTCAAACTTTGCTTCAAAGCCTTTCACATTTGCCATCTCAGCCTGCTCGGACGGCGTCATCTCTTTGTCAACTGCCCTTTCCGTCATATAGCCCAGATTTGATACGGCATTCCGGATACGCTCCAGAGCGTTTTTCGAGGATTCCATCAGCTCCGCGCTGAAATTCAGCGGACTTCTGTAATGCGCGCTCAACATGAAGAAACGCAGTACCTGCAGGTCGTATTTTTCACCGATCTCACGTACAGTAAAGAAATTGCCCAGCGATTTCGACATCTTACGGTTATCAATATTTAAAAAACCGTTGTGCAACCAGTATTTTGCAAAAATTTTGTTGTTACAGCACTCGCTCTGCGCGATTTCATTTTCATGATGCGGGAAAATCAGGTCTTCACCGCCTGCGTGAATGTCAATCTCTTCACCGAGGTATTTTTTCGCCATCACAGAACACTCAATATGCCACCCCGGACGCCCGTCGCTCCACGGAGATTTCCAGTAAGGCTCTCCCTCTTTTTTGGGCTTCCACAGTACAAAGTCGAGCGGGTCCTCTTTCTGATCCTCCCCGGTTACGAGCAAAGAACGGTTGCCGGAGCGCAGATCTTCCAGATTTTTGTGCGACAGCTTTCCGTATTCGTCAAATTTTCTCGTCCGGAAATAAACAGTGCCGTTTACATTGTAAGCGTAGCCTTTCTCAATCAGCGTGGAAATCATCTCAATCATCCCGTCGATCTCCTGAGTTGCCAGCGGATGCGTCGTAGCCGGTTTTACGTTCATATCCGCCATATCTTTTTTGCATTCCGCAATATAACGCTCTGAGATCTCCTGCGCCGTCACGCCTTCCTCGTTTGCCTTCGCAATGATTTTATCATCCACATCCGTGAAGTTTGATACATAATTCACTTCGTATCCTTTATGCTCCATATAGCGACGCACCGTATCGAATACAATCATCGGGCGGGCGTTTCCGATGTGAATAAAATTGTAGACCGTCGGTCCGCACACATACATGCTCACCTTCCCCGGTACCAATGGTACAAACTCCTCTTTCCGCTTGCTCTGCGTATTATATACTTTCATCCGCTTTCCTCTTCTTTCTTAAACCGCCCCGTCCAGACTCCGAATATGCGCTGGATCTGTAGATGCCGGCAATGCATCCTCTTTGTCTTTGCAGGCCTGATGCGGTTTCCATTTCTCTGATTCTAAGTCTATGCAAATTCCGGTTCTTTGTCAATTCTTTTCTGACGCGCCCGTATTCCCCTCCTGATAATGCTTTCTGCACAGCGTCGTATAGCGGTCGTTGCCGCCCATAACGATCTGTTCTCCCCTGTAAATAACCTCTCCTTTTTCATTAAGCCTCGCGTTGCATACGGCTCCCTGTCCGCACCAGCAGACAGTTTTCAACTCCTCCAGCACATCCGCCCACGCCAGAAGCCACTTACTTCCTTCAAACAGATTCATCTGAAAATCCGTACGCAGCCCATAGCAGATAACCGGAATTTCCAGATCATCCACAATATGAAGAAAAAAACGAATCTCTTCTTTTTGGCAAAACTGCGCTTCGTCTACAATCACACAGTCATACGCACACAGTTCCCCGTCCGTCATCCTGCACATATCCTCCACAAAGATGCATGCGCTCTCAAGCCCTATTCTGCTCCGTACCACCGCGCCATCCCGCGTATCAATCCTCGGCTTGGCCAGAATTGCTTTTTTCCCTCGCTCGTTATAATTGTATTTTACCATCAGTGCATTAGCCGTTTTCGAGCTTCCCATCGCCCCATACCGAAAATACAATTTCGCCATCCTGTTCTCCTCGCGTTACCTTATTTAGATTTAGATTATTTAGAATTAAAACAGATAAAGTCTCATACAACTTCATTTATATATACTCGGTCAGCATCCCAATCACTACAAAAAACGCCTCCGCACGGAGCCTTTCCCATGAGAAGCGGTTTCATTTGTATCTCCTCCAGGAATAATTCCGGCTGACAGCCAAAGACTTTGCAACCATCCTCTGTTCCCACATACCGCAGGAGCGCCTCTGTACCCGCCTTCATGTACTCCGGGGCCAGAATCACTTCCCGCAGCTCCAGCTGTTGACCATCCTCGGCAGAGGTACAAAAGGTTCCGATGATCTCCACGCCCGGTGTCTGCATTTCGTTCTGTGCCTCCCTCTGATTGGGATTTCCTATTCCATCTTCCTTTTTATGAATAAGAATCATCACATTGCCGCCCTGACACTTCTGTTCCGCACTTAGCCGCTCATAATAGGCTGCATCCCGATAGATAAAAACATCATACTGTTTTTGCAGTATTCCATTTACAAAATCTGCCAAAGCCGCATATTCCTTCTGCTGAACCGGGCGGCAGCAAACTTCTCGCGGCTCTTCCGGTTCGCAAACGAACCGGTCCGCTTTCTCCGCAAAAGAATGCAAATCTGCCGCCAGAATACGCATCTTCGATGACAAAGCCCCCCGCAGTACCCCGCACCGCTGTCTGCTGAAGAAGCGATATCCAAGAGGCGCATAAATCTGTTCAGCCGCTGGCATCAAAAATGTAAAACATTCGCCGTTTTCTGCCATGTCCTGTTCGGCCAGCTCCAGAAGCGCTCTCATCAGGCCCCGGTGCCGATACGGTTTTCGCGTAGCCACTGCCACAATATAATGCAGCCTCTGCACCGTTCCTCTGACCCATACCAGAAACGGATTTGCATGCACCATGGCCTGAATTTCCCCTCCATCCTCTGCCACATAGATACGGCTGTCACGAATCTTCCATTTATAATAATAATCTACAAACTTCTTATCATCCTCTGAAAATACTTCCTCATACAAGCTCCGCGTTTTTCCATGCTCCCATGGCTCCAGCCGTCTGATTTCCATGATCCTATACCTCTCTACGTCAAATTTCTGTCCCCTCTAAGTCTGAATGCGTGATCTTTACTCAGTGATCCTTCGAACAGCCATCACAGCCTGCGCAGCCCTCCGGCTGCATTCTGCTGTCTGCCACTGCGTCCATAAGCGGCTGTAAAAGGCAAACAGCCTGCGCTGAAATTCCTTCTCCCGTTCCGGTAAACCCGAGCCCTTCCTCCGTTGTAGCCTTGATATTTACACGGTCTTCTGAAAGAGACAACGCCTGTGCAATGTTCGCACGCATCTGATCCATATATGGAAGCAGCTTGGGGCGCTGTGCAATCACAGTCGCATCAAGATTCTCAATCACAAAGCATCGCTCCTCCAGAAGTTCTGCCACCCGTTTTAGAAGCACCATGCTCGAAATCCCACGATACTGCTCCTCATGATCTGGAAAATGCTTTCCAATATCGCCGAGCGCAGCCGCTCCCAAAAGCGCATCCATCACTGCATGCACCAGCACATCCGCATCTGAATGCCCCAGAAGCCCCCGCTCAAACGGAATTTCCACCCCGCCAAGAATGAGCTTTCTTCCCTCTGTCAGTCGGTGCACATCATATCCCATACCTACACGCATAACCTTTTTCTCCTTTTCTCCCGTGTTACCTTTCCTTCCTGAAAGGATTTGATTTCTTTGTAATAGAATACCCTGTTCTACCGTTTTTAGCAACCAAAAACCCCGCAAGACCTATTTTAACGCATCTCTGTCTGTTCCCCACACGACGCCATTCTTCGTGCAGATTGGTTTTTTCTGTTTCGTTTTCACCATAATACGGTTAAAAGCCCTGCGTTTCTGTTCGTTTCTGTCTTGCCCGTTCCAACAATTTTTACGCATAATTTTTTTCCTCCTTCTCAAGCCGGCATGCATTCCAATCTTTTATGTCATCATCATAAAACAGCCCCAGATATCTCTCAAGCCTCCCGAAAAGCTCATTTCTGAATTTCGGAATGCGAAATGCATCAATCTGTCTGAAAAGTCGTACTGCCTCCTCTTTGCTTACCAATCCATCCTCGTCCGAATCGCATATATCAAAATACAATTTCAGCGCCTCATATCTGTCTCTTTCTGTAATTTTCTGTTTTGTAGTCACATACTTATTCGTATAAAATCCTTCCTTTGTCATCTTTTCCTCCGTTCTTCTGCAAACAATCATAAAATTTTCATTTTGACGCAAAAATGTCCATCACGCTGCAGCTCGTAATGGACATTCCCTCTTTTGAGTATTCTTTTATTTATTTTTTTGAATTTCATCTTCTGAAATATGCTCGATATAGGTTTTGACACCGAATCTATCTTCCATATACAATGTATATCTAAGTCCCCGCACCTTGCAAAACTCGATCCGCTCTATCGCATCCGTGTGAAAGGTGTAGCTCTGTCTATGGTCTAAATAGATTCGGATTTGTCTTTTCCCTGAGAATCGTTTATATCTGCCCTGCAAGACTTTTGTTCCACTCATAATTCTTAAATTGACATTCTGCAGCCTTTCCCATACATGCAATCCTGCCAAAAGCCGTTCTCTCTGCATTTCATCCATCCACGCGTCCCTCTTTTTCGAACGTTTGTTCTTTCTGTGCTATTATTATCGCACCAGAACATACGTTTGTCAACAGGCATTTTTCTCGCTTCCGTCTGACTGCTTTTTCCTGAAATACAAAACAGCCGCAAAGTTTGTACTCTGTGCGGCTGCTCCCATTTTCTGTTCTATTTGTACTATTCAAAATATCCTTTGTATTTTCGCATTTTATTCCACTTGGCCGTCTGTGTTTGAGGCAGCCCGTATTGACTATAAATTTCTTTGCCCTTTTCCGTTTTCATAAAATACTCAAAATCATCTACTTCGTTTTCTTTCATGGCAGATTTGCATGCGTTTACAAAGCCACTGTCAAACAGCATCGTTGTGCTCAGATTATCTTTATAGCCCGGCAATTTTTTAAATCGCTTCAGTCGGCTTGCTATGATATCGGCGTTTCTTGTTTTTCCGGATGCCTTGTCCGCCTGTGCGTTTCTCTTAATCGGTAAATTTCCGACTAACTTTTGTTTTTGCCCGCTGACCAGTTCATACTCGTAGCACTCAGCAGAACTCTCACATAAATCAATAAAATTACTCGTAACCTTGATCTCTCTGCCAGTACATAACCTGATCGTTTTTCGCTTTCGATCAATATCCTTTTCCGACATAGAAAACAGTTCGCAATAATCTTTTCCTTTTATGCCGAGATAAATAGCCTCCAGTATCAGCCGGTCGCATATATTGATTAACCGCCTTTCATTTTTCTGCAGCTCCTCATACGTGATAATTTCCGGGAGCGCTGTTAATCTCTTCTGCATTTCGTTTACAGAAATCTGTACTAAATCTGTGGCTGGTATCAGAAAAGCATCCATACACCACTTCATATATTTCCGAATTACAGTATAACATCCCTGTGCTGTCGTCAGCTGTACGATTTCCATCTGTTCGATCAAATCCAACAACTCTTCTCTGTCAAACTCGCACAGATCCTTTCCTGTCAAAATTTCCGGTTCTTCTGAAGCAGCAAAAACTCGGTTTGCTCTGCCTGTCTCCGCCTTATCCTTCAGCGTTTCCAGAAACTGCTTTTTTCTGTCCTTGTTATACATAATAATAACTGTCCGACCCCTCATTCCATATGTATAACAATTTTATCATGAGTTTATATCCCTGTAAAGAAAACATTCCATATGGTAATACTTTCCAGATCCTGCAAATTGCTTTATTTCATCAACAAAACGAGGAATAAACTTTTCTTTTTCTGCCAGCCGGACCATTTGCCTGAAACGTACCCCTCAGTCTTAATGCGTACTTTACAGGCCTCCCGAGCAAACCGTTCTCTGCTATATACTGTGTCAAAATCTCGTAAATCGGTCCGCTGTCGAGACGCTCCCGCCTCCATCTTTCTGACTTTCGTCTGTAAACAAGCACATCAATTGACTTGCCGTCCGGATAAAAATTCAAATCAATGCACATCCACGGTACGCCCCGGTATGTTCCATACACTGCATTTTTCGGCATCTCCATACCAAAACGCATAGACCCGTATCCTTTGACCTGATTGACAATACATTTTCCATCCATAAATCCACCCCCTGTAACTTTTCAAAAAACTTCAAAGCCTGGCTCCATGCAGCGCCTGCCTACTCTTTTGAATAGGACTTACCTTCCTGTATACGGTCGGTACAAAAAGTACCTTGCAGATTTCAACCTGCCTCCGCTCATTTTCAAAGTGCGTTTCTTTTCTATGTTCGTTCTTTCGGAACTCTTTTTTGAAAGAAAAACTGCTTAAGAAAAAATCCCAAAACCATTCTTCGGCAGCTTATATTCGTTCTTTCGGAACTCTTATTCAAAATATCATACATTAAACCAAATGTCAAGTAACTTTCTGCAAATGATAATAACCTCAAAAATAAAGTACCTCAGGTGCAAACAAGCACTTGACACCTCTATCCTTTCATGATACAATGCCAAACACGGAACACATTCCGTACATATGTTCACGCAAAAACTTAATAATGAAACCATTATTGAGGTGAGTCTCTGAAAATGAGGCTCGCCTCTTTTGCGTCCCTGAATAAAAAGAGCGCCAGATAAACTATCTGCCTCCCGACACACGCAAACGCACATTGACAACTGAAGTGGTTCGTCAGCCGGTACCGGGGAAACCATGCGAAGACGCCAAAAGCCGAGCAGGTCAGGGTAGGGGCTGAACTTTCCAGAAAAAGTGAAGGAGCTAACTTTTCAATCGAAACATTTTCAGAAAAGGAGATTTTGTCTATAAGTAGAGGACTTTATATCGCTTCGCTGGACGCAAAGGACCTGATCCTTGCGGCTGCCAGTGACAGAGGTAACGGATATTCTCTTATGAGAAAGGATGGAACTGTCAACTACAGAAAATTTACCAATGTCTTAGACCACAGCTTGGAATCTATCAAGCTGCAGGAAGTCTATCAAAAAGCATATCGCAATTCTAAAATGACTTTCACGCATCTGGGGAAAGAGTTTACCAGATGTATCATCAATGTAACTTTCAAATATAACGTATATGAATATAACCGTGTAAACGCTGACACCTACGTAAAGTATGGATACAACGTCAGCGATCTTACATTTGAAGACAATGTCTGTGTCAGGAACGGCGAACTGGCAGGCATTCGCATCGGGCAGGAAGTACTTTCTCCCGTTGATGACAGTTTGCTTGGAAAAAGTTTTTGTTACACCAGGCGTAATGGGGAACCCACTGGCATATATGAGCTAAAAAGCGGCATCAAAACAGTTTATACCTGCGCACAGGCCAGGAATCTGTTGTACCAAAATGGTTTTACCTGTGATGGAATCCATTATGTACGGTTTAAACGTTCTTCGGGGTCAGCCAGAGTCGGGAAATGCCTGTTTATTGATGAAAAACTTTATGCGCGCATGCACCGGTGGGAATGCTGCGGGCTAAAAATCCGCAAAGGGCAAAAAATTGACCTGGCCGCATGGGAATCCTATATTTCTCTTACTTCGAGCAGTATCATTGATACGCTTCAGATTCTTCCGGAAAATATTTTAGTCATCCATGATTATAAAAGTGTATTTGAAGACGATGTCGTCGCTACGAGAGCTGTGGATGGAAATCTGGTTACAAAAGAAGAACATGTTACAATCTCAAATAACATCTGGGACGGTCAGTCTCTGATTGATCAAACACTTATGGGCATGTATGACTGCTACGGTATGGTTCTTCTGAGAAACCGTTTTTTCAAATCCTGCTGTTTTAACACTAATATTCAGCAATGGTTTGCCGACCACAACATAACAAAACTTTCTCAACTAAACGGATACACGAGGGCAACCCGTATTGAGGACGTCAAACTGATTACCACTCCAAGCAGCATTAAATATCTGAAATTCGGGACACTCGATCAATGGCTTGATCACCTTGAACCGACCTTCGGTGTAGTAAAACACGAGAAGCCAACACACTATTTTAACGGAAAATTTGTACAGACACATTATCAGCTGATCAATACCTTGCAGCTATCCGAACGGGAAATGGAAGAGCTTCTGGCAGAATCACTTGAATACGCAAGACTGCTTCGTACAGATGTGGCAGTCATGCGGCACCATCTCAAATTCAACCTCGATTCTGAGTTTGAAAACAGCTATTCCCCTGTCCAAAATAAAAACGATATTGTATTTCGGATGCTCGATCTGAATGATCAGTTTGAACACACCAGAATCTATGAAGATTTTAAGAAAAAACTGATCAGCGCATATCTGAAAAATATCCGGTACGGACACATCCTTGTCCGCGGTAACTACGCTACCCTGCTTGGCAATCCTGTTGAAATGCTTCAGCATGCTATCGGGCGTTTCACCGGGGAGAGTCAGATCGGCATCGGAAATATCCATTGTAAAAACTTCGCATATGGAAAGACGCTGCTCGGCTCTAGAAGTCCTCATGTCACAATCGGAAATATGTGGCTCCCCACAAATCAGCAAAATTCGCTGATAGATACCTATTTTAATTTATCAAAGGAAATCTGCTGTATGAATTCGATTGGTGAAAATGTACTGAACCGTTTGAGCGGATCAGATTTTGACTCAGACGCAGTAATGCTTACCGATCATAATATCCTCATACAGGCCGCCAGGAAAAATTATGACCATTTTAAAGTGCCGACAGGCCTTGTATCTGCCGACAAAGCCAACCGATACTTTACAGACGAACAGAAAGCAGACCTTGATGTGAAAACATCGGTAAACAAAATCGGAGAAATTATTAATTTTTCTCAGATGCTGAACAGCCTGCTTTGGGACAATCTCGCTCACGGTCAGTCGATTGAAGAAAATATGGAATTATACTGCGACATTGCACAGCTCGACGTTATGTCAAATCTCGAGATTGACAAAGCAAAAAAGATCTTTACAACCGACAATGCGGTGGAACTGCGAAAGATGAAGCAGAAGTACAAATGTATGTTCCAGGATGAAAACGGAAAAGAGATAAAGCCGAACTTCTTTTTGCACCTGGCCAGAAAAAAAGGCTACTATATTCCATCTGCAAAAAACTATCGGAAACATCAGACCTCCATGGACTATCTGCAGAAAATCATAAATTCCTACCGCATCCGGACTGTACAGAAAAAAGAATACATTCCTTTCAGCGATATTCTTGATAAATCACAGTACGACAGCTCGCTCGTGAACTACCACCAGATACGCCGCATCACGGATCTGATTCGTGATCAGAAGGATTCCATCCGTCAGATCTATGCAAAATCGGAAGAGGAAATGGACCGCCAGACAAAATATTTCCTCAGCAGCGAGATCAAACGCGCCGTTCTGGAGGAGCTTTCCAAAATGAAATTCACCTACAGCACTGCGTACGCTCTAATGAAACGCATCGAAAGTGAAGAATATGCCGATATCCGCTCTTCCACCTTCTTCGCTCTCATGGGAATTCCAAACAAAACCTTTTATGATGCATTCCTGAAAAGTAAGTCTGACAGGGCTTATCTGACGGCCAGCGACACCGGGAACGTAATCCTGTATGGCATGAATTTTGCAAAAGTTTACAAAAAAGCGTGTTAAAATTCCGTACTTCTCACTTCGAGGCCTGTTTTTCCCCGTAAAACAGCCATTTGTGCGCACCGCTTAAGGAACTGTTATGGAGGGGAGAAAGAAAAGACAGCACAATTTCTTTTTCATTATTTCTTTTTGACTGTGCGCTGACACTGCTTATCCAGCAACGTCAGTGCACATACAGACCACTCAGAAACCCAAAACCATCAATTTGGAGGAATTTTTATGGGATTGTCACAGGAAGAACTCCTTGAGCTCCGGAAATTCAAAGATTACCCGGATGATGACAACATACGTTTCAAGGAAATCATCAGGCAAAAACTATGTGCCGACAAACGCATTATTCACGTATTAAATCATCCAACTCTGGATGAAAACGCTCCGGATGAATACCTGGGGAAAGCTCTTTTTCCATATTATGTGGTTCCTGGCGTAGCCACGGATGCCAAAAACTATATCTGTTTTGAAACCGGTTTTTCTGAGACAAGCGAGCAAAACCGGCTTATCAAATATGGAAAAATCATTTTTTATGTTCTGTGCGACCAGAAAACAATATTTGATACAGAAACTGAAATCAGCAGACATGATCTGCTCGCAGCTCTGATCAGGGATGTTTTCAACTGGACAAACTGTTTTGGTCAGCAGGTCCATCTCGTCAAAGAAACAGCTGGCGTCACAGAAAACCAGTATGCGCTTCGAACGCTCGTTTTTGAACTAAAAACGCCAAATGCTGTTTTAAAAACCAGGAACAATCAGACAACCATTGTAAATAACAAGGTGGTGAACTAATTGGATCTGACCGATTTTGATGAATTAAAACTGTATTTTGCCGAAGACTACAAAATCAACGATAAAATCACGATTCATCAGCCTACCATCGGGGAAATTGTTGCGTTTGGAGAACGAAAATATTTTAACGCAATCTACACACTCTGTTCGATTCCATCCGATATGAAATCTTATCTGCTGGATATCTGTAACATCGACTACATGGAAATTGATGACTTTGAATATTTCATCCTGATCTCCCGCAGCTTTACCCCAAACGAAACGGGACTATTTCTCGGTAAAATAGATTTGAGCGCCTTTGTTCCACTGATTGACCGAAGAAACAATGAACCCGTTTTGTACGACGAAAAAAATGACATTACGATTGACCGGCTTATTTACCTGAGAATCGTTTCTTATTTACGAAAAATGCATGGTATCAAACCAAAAATCGAACATGCCGCCAATAAGACGACGCACGATATCTTAATCCGGCTTGACCGGGAGCGCATTGAAAAGCAGAAAAAAGCACCTTATAAGTCTTATCTGAAAGAATACATATCTGCCATGATGCGATATCCCGGCTTCAAATACAAAAAAGACGAACTGAAACAATGCGGTTACTATGAATTTATGGATACCGTTATGGGTTCACAGATCTATGTATCCTCTACCGCTTTGCTCAAAGGAGCTTACAGTGGAATGATTGATACAAGCAAAATAAACAAAAAAGAATTTAACTGGATGAGAAGCCAAGGCGATGAAAGCTGAGGCTTTTTCATATACAAAAAACACAAAATATGGAGGAAAAAAACTATGGCATTTAATATCAACAATTTCGTAATCGATCATGTACTTCGTGGAGTTATGACTTCCGCAGATGGTTCCTACCTCTGGTCTATCAACCAGATTACAGAGCCGTCACTCAACATCACATCCGAAACAGCAGAGGCAGTCGACGCACTCGGTTCCGCTATTGCTACGTTTAACCGCGGCAAAAAGGCTGAATTCTCTGCCAGCAATTCTCTGTTTGACCTGAGTCTGTTCGCTGCACAGAACGGCGTGGACAAAGCAGTGGCTTCCGCCAGCGCAACGATCAGTACGCCGGCATTTGAAACTCTGGAAATCGCTGCCGGCGACACAACCAAGACCCTGGCTCATACTCCGCTTGAAAACATCACGGAAATCTACCAGCTGAACGGCGACGGCACACTTGGCACAAAATACGTAGTAGGTACTGAAGCATCTGAGACACAGTTTGTATACGATGCAGAGTCCGCTTCTGTCACACTTCCGACCAAGCTGGCAGCAGGTACACAGCTTCTCGTTATGTACAATTATGCAGCGGAAAATGCAGTTGCAGTCACAGGCGACGCACTCAACTTCCCGAAAGCTGGTAAATTTGTCATGGAGGTTCTGGGTACAGATACCTGTGATCCGACCACACTGATTCACGCATACCTCATCTTCCCGAACGCAAAACTCGATGCAAACGTAGATATCAGCTTCACAACTGACGGCAAGCATCCGTTCAAGCTGATCTGCCAGCAGAACTACTGCGATTCCAAGAAGGTGCTCTTCCAGATCGTCGTTCCGGAAGAAGCGTAAGCCACATGGCAAGAGCAAACCGCACCTGCAAAGTGTGCGGTAAAAAATACTACTACTGCCCCTCCTGCCCGGACGTAACCAAACCATCGTGGTATGGGATGTTCCATGAGGAGAACTGTAAGAATATCTTCTATATCCTGATGGATTCCTTTCTCAGCAAAATCACAAAAGACAGCGCACGAAAAAGGCTGGAAGCATGTGATTTGAGTGATCTCGCATCCTTTGATGCGGGAATTCAAAAGCAGATCAGGGATATTATGCAGTAGTTTTCAGATAATCAAATACCCTGGGGGTGTTGCAAAATTCATTTTCATAGACAGATTTGTATTTTTGCGGCACCCCCTGTTTTTTTGTGGTGGGAATGCAAGCGGGTAGTTTGAGGGGGCAATCCTGTTTGAGAGGACGACCCGTGGGAGGCAGGCCAAAAACGGGGTTCCAGCAAACAAGTCACCCCTTATTTTGGCCTGCCTCCCACGGGTCTGACTTTGAAAGGCGTTCGCTTCCCACACATTTTACCCCCACCCATGAATGATAGAAGGAGGAAACAAGAATGGAAAACACAAAACTTACTGTGTCTGATTTTGTCGGAAAATATGAGGCCTGTCACTTACCGCAGGAAAAGGCTGATCTGTGGGCCGGTATTGGACTTCGAACATATGTGCCATACAGCGTAAAGGCAAAAATCGCGACTGAAATTATCAGGAATCACTTTATGACAGAATATGGCACTGTGCTTCGCAACGCCCCACTGCTCTATGTCCTGAACCGCATGTGTACAGTTGAGCTCTACTGCCCGGGGCTGCGCATCAGCTCTGAGGATGCGCTGGCAGATTATGACCTGTTAATGCAAAGTGGTGCACTGGCAGATATCATGGGCATGATCGGAAAAGATGTGTCAGAATTTGATGCGGTCTTTCACATGACCTACACAGATTTGATCGAAAATACCTCTACGCCACAGGCTTTCGTAAACAGACTTGTAGAAGAAATGACGAAGCTATTGGACAGTAACTCTGATGCGCTGACAGACATTTTGCAGAAAGTCAATTCTGCTTCATGAAAGAGGTGACAGCTTATGGCAAATAATAACTATGATCACCTGATCAAGCTCGGTATCGACCGATCGGAAGTTAACCGGGTCATAACTGATCTTAATACTGCCTTTGGAAAACAATATAAATTAAAAATTGACCTCAGCGACCTGACAGAGGCTACCCAGGCATTATTCAATCTGTCAAAAACTGCAAACTCTGCTGCTTTGCCTGATACTTTAAAAAATCAGGCAGCGACTAAAATGACAGATACCGTGGCGGCAGCAGACGCTGCGGAAACTCAGGCAAAAACTGCCCTGGAAAATATCGGCGGCTGGGTCAACTCAACAATCGGAACATTCGAACAACTCACTAAAGAAGTCAAAAGATACCAAAATCTGAAAAATGATTTATCCAACTTATCTTAACCCAAAACCATGGGTAGTTCATTGCAGTGAGGATAGCGTAGATAAGGAAGCATTGAAAACGGTGATGCAGACAAGTCTATGAGCACAGGTAGGATAAATCAAAATCCCCGCAGCATTCGCCAAATATCCGTACAATCACGGTATCTGACCTGTTATCTGCGGGAATAAATTGTGAGGGGTATATGCTGGGAAACTGGTTAAACCGGTCAAACGAAAGCGGAATCCGAACAGGATAAACGTAACCGTCGCGAAAGCAGAAAAAATTGACCGGATGACATATGGGAATCCATAAGCCTAAGTGTCGCGCTCAAACGAGCAGATAGGATAACATCAGCAGGACGGGAATGTAAAAGGTCTCATCCCCAACGACTACCCACCCTCCGAGTTGCCGCCGCCTCAGAGCGGCAGCTTGTATTGTATAGTCTATTGTACAGGAACTTATCTCCTGCTTTGTGGTACGCTCTCTGTCGGCGTTGATAACGGGACAGAAACTATTTTTTACTCATTATATTTTTATGGCTACCACTTGTTCCCACATTTCTGACAATAATTTGTTATACTCATAACATCCCCTACAGTATTATATTTAATCGGTAGCGCTGCAATTTTTGTACAACCGCATCTGGGACATACTACTTCAGCACATGCTCTTTTATGTATGATAATATTAAGCCTTTCATCCAACAAAGAAGCACTTACCTGCTTTTCTACAGTGACTCCTTTCCCAGTAAATTGTTGTATAAGAATATCAGCATTTTTTTCTGATAATCCATCAACCAAAAGTGAAGGATATCCGTCAATAATTTCTGATATTTCAGCAAACTTAGCTCTGTCAAACTTTCAAGTCCTGCTCTTACTGCAGATACAGCCTCGTTATATTCTGAACTACTTCTCCATTTAGAATTACCTTTATATGGAAGTCTTGTCAGGATAATTTTAAATACATTGGTATTTTCAATCCCCAGCACTTCCAAAGGATAACCGCAATGTATACAGGCTTTTGCTTTATCCGAGACCTTTTCGCCACATTCGGGACATGTAATAAGTGCCATAATATCACTTCTTTTTCAAAATTCAATTATATTGCCCAGCTATATCCACACTTTTGGCAGCAGTTGTGCTCACATAAAGTGCCCTTAAATCCCCTTGGCAGCAGAGCAATTTGCATGGAGCCGCATTTTGGACATATGACACCGCCACGCACATATGATTCTATGACAACATTAAGCCTTCCATCAAATAATGAATCGCTTTCTTGCTTTTCTACCGTTGCTCCCACCTCAGTAAACTCTTTCACAAGGGTATCTGCATTTCTCTCTGATAACCCATCCAATAAAACTGACGGCCGGTTATTTATAAGACTATCTATCTGACTATGCTCTAACTTCGTTACTTTACGAAGCACATTGTCAATTTTTTCTGTAATCATTTTTACACGTTGTTCATTCCATCTACTTAACTCTGGTATTTCCAACAGAGTAATTTTAAATGTAAAAATGGCTCGCTTCAATGGATAACCGCAGTGTACACAGGCTTTCGCCTGATCAGAAATTTTCCCACCACATTCTGGACATGCAATAAGTGCCATACAAATCTACCACCTTTCTTTTTAATTTTACTATACCACAAAGTAATATTGATGTCTATTAACAATGTCAACGGCAATGACTTCTATCGTGAAATTGTTTGGTGGAGATACAACTACGGAAATAAAATCCTTTTCTGCTATGGCAGAAGCATTAAAAAATCAAGTTCCGACATTAATGAAAGCTGTGGAAAGTTTTACCGCTGCTGGCGGTGGTTTAAGTGGCATGCTCTCCGGCTTTAATACGGTTATTTCTTCACATCCCATCGGAGCTGCAGTTACTGCAATTGCTGCCGTAACAATCCCGGCAGCAATCTCAGTATTTGATGACTACATTCACAAAACAGAGCGTTTAATTGAGGCGGGGCAGAAAGCGAAACAAACAATCTCGGAAACTATTTCTGACTATACAAATAAAGAATCTTTCGTAAACAATTCCGGAGATCGTTTTGATGAGCTACGCGCTGGTGTAAATCAAAATACCAATCAAAATATTTCACTTACAAATGAAGAATATGCAGAGTACCTATCTCTTTGCAATGAGATCAAAGAAATCTATCCGGAACTCGTTACAGGCTACGATTCTCAGGGAACTGCTATTTTGAATCTCGGTAACAATGCAGAAACAGCAAAACAACAGCTCACAGAACTGCTTGAGGCCGACCGAGAAGTAGCAAATATTAAAATTGGCAACAATCTGCAATCTGCTTTTAAAGGTACGAAAGCCCAAGTTGATAAAATCGAAAACAAAATCAAGGACCTCGAAGAAGCAGCTACTGCCTATCAGAAAAATACAGATACTCTAGACAATATAGCCAGTCTGACAAGTTCAAATGATTCATCTAATAGATCTGATTCCCAGGATGTTAATGACATACTAAAACAACAATTAGATGACCTTCAAAATGGCGAAACTACATATTTGGATCTTGAATATAACAAATACCAATATTTTATTGATCAAATAGAACAAACTTTTCGAAATGCCGGTATTACCTTAGAAAAACAACTTAATGATCTAAACGGCGATGGTGATTTGGATCAGATATATTTCTCTTTAAAAGGAATGCCAGGCGACGACCAAATTAAACAGGCAGCCATTGAGCTTAAAAACTCTCTACCCGTCACAAAAAATAATTTAGTTCAAACATTCTCAGATAAAAGTTCCGAAAATCTGTTTGAGATATCTTCTCTTCGTAAAGAAGCTGACGCATTGTGGGATGAACTTCTGCAAGTTTTTAAAGCAGAATTTGAAACAAATCCTAATTTTAATAACCCAGAAATGGGAGATGCTGTCCGCTCCGCCATCTTGAACTCAATGTCAAATATTGATTGGTCCGGGCTTCCAGCTGATGTAAATATAGAAGATTATTTGAAGCAAACCTATTTATATCCTCTTTCAGAAGTGTTCAATAGTGAAACTCAAAAAGATCTTCAAAATTCAATCAATAAATTTTTCTCTTTAGATTTATCCCGTTTAAGTGTTGAAGATTATAAAGAAAATATCAATACTTTATTATCGCCACTGCTAGATTATTATATAGAGAACTTAGGGTTAAAAGCGGGCAAAGAAAAATATCATGAATTCTTGCTTAATTTTGGAATACAAATGAAAAGCGTCAAACTACTCAGCAGTGGGGAAAAAGTAACGCAATACCAGAACTATGTAGAATATATTAGAGATTTTATTGCTGAACAGATCCTAGATAAAGAACTTTCGTCTCAGACTTTCACGCTACCTGTAAAAGCAATATTGGATATTTATGAAACATCCCAAAATGATCCTTCAAAATCTTTTGAAACACTTGTTCAAGATTATATTAAAAACACATTTTCTAAACCTAATTCTGTCAACCAGATTACTTTCTCCTCCCTTTTCCAAAATGATGATGGATCTGAATCTGATTTTAGCAAATCTATTGATGCATTTCAGGCCGATATTTCTGAAATTCAATCAACAATTGCTAAATTAAACAATGGAGAAAAAGTTGATTTAACTGACCTCGTTCAACGTTTCCCTGAGCTTGCGGGACAAACGAATCATCTGAATAAAGCGCTTTCGAATCTAAAAACGGATCAATTATCACAATTCATACGCTCTTATAATGAGACTGTCTCTGCCATAGCTGACCCCAAAGAATTCGTAAAAGCCAAACAATTTTTAAGAAATCTGATTAATGATATAGAATTTTCTAAAATTGATGTCTCCCAGCTTGAATCCCAGCTATATGCAAACCTTGGGGTAGGTTCTGTATTAGGAGCGAACATACGCGCACGAAATATCTTAAACGAATTTAAACAAGAGTTTGGATCTGAAACCGATAGAAAAATATTGTTCAAATTTGTCGTTGATACTACAAATTTATCTGGCACACCAAAAGAAATCCGTGCTCGTTTTGATTCATTTAAATCCGAATTTTTAGATGATTTCTCATTTGAAAATTTTATAAAGGATGGAAGTGAGTTATCGGAAACCGTATCTGCCTACACTTCCGAAATGCAGACTCTTACCTCCGCCAAGCAGCAGCTCACAAAAGCCGGGGGAATACTGGATGAAAAACAGGTTGGGGAACTGTTGAAAGCCTGCCCTCAGCTCGCTTCCTATCTCGGAGACCTCGAAAGCGGCGTTGACAGCTTAATCACTGCCGCAAACAATGAGACCTTTGATTACTTTACGCAGCAAATACAACATCTCAGAAATATCGGCAAGGATGCCGATGCAGACGCGCTTGAGGCTTATGCGCAGTCTGTGATTGATTCTGCAAATGAAATCGAAGGAACCTTTATCCGGATTGGCGGACTGAAAATCGATACGCCGAACCTCGCGGAATGGGAAAACAGCAAAGAAAGCCCCGGAAGCACGTACGACAAAATGCTTTCCGGATATGAAACGGCAAAGAAAGCTTATGAAAGCAATCAGATCGGCGATCCGAATTTCAAGGCTTTTGCCAAAATGATCAGCCCGACCGGTTCCGACGATCCTTTGAATTTCAGTGAAAATATGGCGAAGTTCGAGCGGTATTTCCAGGATGGCTCTGACGGCTGCCTCAACTTTTTGAACGATCTAGAGGCCCTCGGCCTGGCGGAAAAGGAAAACGGACAATGGACCTATGAGCTCGGGAACAGTATGGACGAGCTGAAATCCACTGCCGAAAAGCTTGGTATTGGTTTTGAGCCAATGATGGCAATCTTCGGTCAGCTAGAAACCTACGGATTCCACAACGATTTTTTCACTACAGAAGAAGACGGCGTACAGCATGTCGAAGATCTGTACAGTGAACTGGCTGCTGAAAAAAGGCATCTTGCTGAAATCCAGGCAAATCCGAATACGGAGAATTACGAAAGCGCCGTAGAGGCGTCCAAACAGAAAATTGCAGAGTACGAAGAACGCATTGCACAGTGCAATGAAACTCTTGACAACATGTCTGCAAACAGTTCGGAGGAAATCGCAGCCAAAGCAGAATACGCCAAAGAAGTAGCCCGGGATTTGCTTCAGCAGATGGAAGATACGGATGATCTTTCGTTAAAGGAATCTTTGCAGGAGGAATTAGACGACTTTGCCCGGGATTACCATCTCGTTATCGGAACAGACGATATCGTCTCGCTCGACGAGACTGTCTCCAATATTGACGGTATTGAAATTGATTTTGGCGCAAAGGGGGACGAACTTAACGGTGAAATCGACCAGCTTTCGGAGAAATTACAGGAATTAAGAGAAGCAGATCCTGCGACTGCTGACACGACCCAGATTTCTTCCATAGAAGCCGTACTGGAATTTCTAATTGCTAAAAAGCAGGAACTGGAAGCACCTGCTGTGATGAATATCAGCGATGAGCAGCTAAGCGGTGTGGACGCACAGTTAAGCAGCGCGATCTATACAATTCAGAGTTTCCAGCAGGCATACAATGAACTGGAACACGCACAGACACTCGGTCTCAATACAGAAGAGGCTCAGGCCAATCTCGCTCAGGCTAGAGAAGCTATAGACCTCATTGACGAAGATACGCAAAAAACACTCGGTATTACCGTTCAGGGAATTGACGACGTAGAACTAGTCCATCAGATTGCCACAATGGATTTATCTTCCTTTGATGGTATCAACAAATTATCCTACGAGTTTCATTTCATAAATGAAGAAACGCTCGATACAATACAGAAAAAGGTAAACCAACTGCCGAAAGAAGTTAAAACAACTGCGTCTGTGACGGATAATGCTACCAGTGTTCTCACCTCCGTTGAAACCGTGCTTGATGAATTAAACGGGAAAACAGCGCAAACTTACATTAATATAACCAGAACGGAAACCACAAGTCCTAATCTGTTCGGCAGTCTTCCTCTTCCCTCCTCTACTCCTTCCGGCAATTCTGTACCAAAAGCTTCACCCGGTTTCATTGCAGGAGATTCCAACGCGTACGGCTCCCCCGGAGAACTGCGCGATACGGTTGCGTTAACCGGAGAACTCGGGCAGGAAATGGTCGTAAGGGGAAACCGTTATTTCACCGTTGGCGATCATGGCCCGGAAATGGTTCACCTGCAAAAGGGCGATATCGTATTTGACCATCTCCAGACAAAGGAGCTTCTTTCCAGAGGGCACACCAGCCGGCACGGAAAGGCTCTGGTACAGGGAAATGCCAGACGCGGCACCGGTCCGGACATCCCCTCCGGCAGCACTTCCAAGACTACCGGTTCCACCTCCGGAACCACCGGGAAAACAGGCACTAATACCTCAAAAGGGAACGGCGGCGACCGGGATTCTGTAGATTGGATCGAAAAACTCTTAAAACGCATTCAGCGCGAAATCAAAAATCTCAAACTAATTGCCGACAGCGCATTCCAGACATTTACGGCACGGAATAAAGCGCTCGCGTCTGAGATCTCAAAAGTATCATCGGAAATAGGCAAGCAGGCAAAGGCATACAATCGCTATATCGCAGAAGCGGAAAGCGTAGGCCTGAGCTCTGATTTGAAAGAGAAGGTTCAGAACGGCACAATTGATATTGATAAATACGACGATAAGACGAAGAAGAAAATCTCTGAATACGCATTATGGTACGAAAAAGCCCTCAGCTGTAACGATGCGATTGCCGAACTGAATGAGACTCTGTCCGAGCTGTACAAACAGCAGTTTGACAACATCATAACCAAATGGGAAAAGAAGCTTCAGGATCTGGAGCACGCGGCAAAGCGAACAGACAGTGTCATTTCCAGACGAAACGACTATGCCAGCGACCATGTCACAGCAGATCAAAGCCGCAAAGCGTCCGAACAAAACATTAAAGATTACCAGAATCTGATCAAAAATAATCAGAGCCAGGTTAACCTGAAATCCAAAGAACTTGCCGAGTTGAAAAAATATCTGAATACCGGCAAAATTCCAGAGGATACCGAAGCATGGTACGACGCGCTAGCCCAAATCCAGTCAGTCGAATCAGAAATCGACGGTCTGAACGCGGACATTATCCGGGCTTCCAATGACATCTCGGAAGAATACGTAAAAATATTCGACAGTATCAGCCAGGAATACCAAAACAAGCTCTCTCTGTCTGAACATATCTCCAATGAGTACGACAACGCGCTCGCACAGGCCGAGGCCAAAGGACTCGCGGCAAGCGCCGGTTATTATCAAATGCTTCAATCTGTTGAACGTGACAATATCAGTGTCATGAAGCAAGAACTGGCAGATTTACAGCAGGCCCTGTACAACGGACTGGCGAGCGGTGAAATCGAACAGGGTTCTCAGGACTGGTATGATATGACCAATAAAATAAACGGTGTGTCAGAAGCAATCCAGAAAGCAGAAACACAGGTGATTACTTTCAGCAATTCCATTCGTGAAATCAGTTGGGAACGTTTTGATTCTTTACAGGACCAGATCTCCAAACTGACAGAGGAAACCGATTTTTACATTGACCTCATGGCAAACTCAGAACTGTTTGACGATAACGGTATCACAGATGCCGGCCAGGCAACACTTGCACTGCATGGCCGGAATTATGAGATATACCAAAATCAGGCTGACCAATATGCCGAACAGTTGAAACATATCAACGATGAACTTGCCTCCAATCCGGCTGACACGAAACTGATCGAACGCAAAGAAGAATTGCTGGAATTACAACGCAAATCTATTCTGGCTGCTGAAGACGAAAAACAGGCAATCAAAAATCTTGTGAGCGAGGGAATTGACGCAGAACTGGACCGCCTGCAGGATCTCATCAACAAATACACTGACGCGCTGGACAGCCAGAAGGATCTGTACGATTATCAGAAAAATATTTCAAATCAAACCAAAAAAATAGCTGCGCTCCAGAAACAGCTTTCTGCCTACGAAAACGACAGCTCGGAAGAAACAAGATCCAAGATCCAAAAAATCAAAGTCGAATTGGACGAGGCCAAAGAGCAGCTTCAGGAAGCACAGTATGACCGGTATGTTTCTGATCAGAAACAGCTACTGAGCGACCTGTATGACGAATACGAAAAAACATTAAATCAAAGACTGGATGATATCACGCTCCTCCTTGAGCAGGTATTTCAGTCCATTGAAGAAAATGCCGGGCCAATTTCCGATACCTTAAACAACCTGGCAGCAGACGTTGGTACGAGCCTTTCCGATGCGATGAATCTGCTCTGGACGAACAACGTACAGGCTTCCGTTGACTCCATCAAAGCTTTCATGGAAAACCTTTCTAAGAAAGCGGATGAAGAGGCAGAGCTGGCGAAAAAGAAAATAACAGAGGAAGAAAATCAAAAAAAACAGGCAGATGAAAAGGCCGGTAAGGTTGGCGCCTCCAACCCGGAAAACACCAAGCCTGCCGCAAAAGCCGCTACGGGAAATTCTTCCTCAGATCAGGCTCCGTCAAATGCGGACAAGCCTGTTAATACTCCAAAACCTGCTGCGCCTTCAAAATCCCCCCAGGGCGACGGAAAAATTCAGGTTGGCGACAAGGTAAAATACGTGAGCGGCGAGTATTATAATGACTCTTACGGCGGAAATCCGCATGGCCACAGCAACCGGGGCGGATACGTATATATCACAAAAATCAACACAAAGGGGACTTACCCTTATCATATCAGTACCGGCAAAAAGCTGGGAAGCGGCGACCGCGGATGGCTTAAGAAAAAGCAGATCAGCGGATATGCCAGGGGTGCAAAGCGCATCGCACAAAATGAACTCGGATGGACCAACGAAAACTGGGAGACAGATGGTTTTGAAACGTATGTCCGCAAAGCGGATGGTGCAATTCTGACGCCATTATCAAAAGATTCCCGAATCTATAACGCAATGGCATCCGAAAATATGTGGAGAGCTGCAAACGACCCGTCCGGCTATATCCGGCAATATTCCGGCAATAGCGGCGTTGTGGTGAAAAACGTTCCGCAGGCAACTCAGAATACACAGATTCAAATGGGAGACAGCCAATTCAACATTACGCTTCCATCTGTGAAAAACTATGACGAGTTCAAAGCCGCCATGCAAAAAGATAAAAGCTTCACCCGCTTTATTCAATCGATTACCATCGATCCGATCGCAGGTAAAAGCCTTAACCAGAAAAACCGATTCAACTTTTAACCACACCGCTGTTTCGAAGCTGAACACGCTTTGGAACAGCGGTTCTCATACCAGGAGGAATCATCACATTGAATATTTTTAAACAGTATGAAAAACTGAAGCTTGAAAATGAAAAGCTCAAAGAAAAAAACAGAGAATTAAAACAGAAAAATACCGCCCTGCGCGATCTGGTTCAGTCTATTCAGACTGACACTGCCGCAGAGCGCAGCCGCGCCCAGCATATCCTTCTGGAATGTGCCGCTATCCAGCAACAATGGGAAGATGGAATCTCTGAAGCAAAGGCTGCAAGGGATGCGTATCAGAAACTATACGCTCAGTGCTGCCAGTTAAAACGAATGCTCAAATAATCACGAAACGGAGGGATAACATGAGAGCCACAGATTTTGAATATGACGGTCTGTACCTGTCTGATTTTGGATGTATGATCTGTACGTTTGACGAAAATAACATCGAAAATATTGCAGCAGGCTCACAGATTACCTTCAACAAAACGCAGACACAGCGCGGCCAACTCCACATGCTGGCCAGCACCAGTTATGATGACTGTATCGAAACTGAATTTAGCATCTGCAAAAATCCATGCACATGGAACAATAACGAAGATCTGTATTTTACACTCCAGGAACAGCGAGAGCTTACACGCTGGCTGAACCGCCATCAGTTTCTCAAATTCAAACTGATCGATGATGAGTACAGTGATCTTTACTTTGAAGGCAGCTTTAACATAGAAAAAATAGAACTTCACGGAAATGTAATCGGGATGCATCTGTTTCTCACCACCAACCGCCCCTTTGCCTTACGCGAAACTCAGATTATAACCTTTGACATCTCTGCCCCGGACGGACAGTATACCATTTATGACACTTCGGATGAAATCGGTTCGTCCTGCGCTGAGGTCGAAATCACATGCAGACAAAGCGGAGATCTGATCATCACCAACAGTCTGGACCAGCGCACGACTGAAATCAAAGGCTGCACGGAAGGGGAAATCATTACTTTGAAGGACCTGATCATAGAATCTTCCTCTGCTTCGCACCAGGAGACAATTATGAATGATTTTAACTTTCATTTTATACAGATCACAAACTCGTACAAGACACGTGCCAATACGCTGACCTTCTCTCTCCCCTGCTCTGTTGTTTTGAAATACAATCCTTCGATGAAAGTGGGGATTTAACGTATGTCTACTATAAAAATATTATTTGATCCGGACCACAGACCAGTAGAACCGACACTTATCCTTGCAAACAAAAATGGAAAGCGTCTCGGGCAGCTGCGAAACGTAACGGATCTTTTTGTCTCTGATCATCTGAATGACACTACAGAACTCACCTTTAAAATATCCAAAACAGATAACACCGAAACGCCCGTCTTTTTATGGGATAAACTGGTCGATTTCAAGCTGATCTACTGTCCCGAGTGGGATGCTTGGTTTGAAATAAATGTTGAACTGTCGGATGGACCTAGCGTTACCAAAAGTGTTACTGCCAAAGGTCTGTGCGAAGCGGAATTGTCTCAAATTTTAATCTTCGGTACGGAAATCAATACAGAAGACGATATTGCACGGGATGATTACGGCAAGCCTGCCACTTCAGACCATGGCGGAGAACCGGAAGACACCTCTCCTCAGGATAAAGTCACTGCTACAATTCTATATAATAAAGACCATCCAGAAACTTCCCTCCTGCACCGCATCCTGGAAAAGGCCCCCCATTACAAAATTGCTCACGTTGACTCAGAACTGGCTGGACTTCAGAGAACCTTTTCCTTTGATAACATTTCCATCAAAGATGCACTGGATGAAATTGCGGAAGAAATTCACGCGCTCGTTGTTTACGGGAATGAAAATGATCCGGATACGAATTGCCCTGCACGTACGATTTCTTTCTATGATCTGGAACAGACATGCCAGGCCTGCCATTACCGCGGAGAATTTACGGATGCATGTCCAAAATGTCAAAGTACGGACATCCGCCATGGTTACGGCAAAGATACCACAATCTTTATCACAAAGGATAATCTGACCGACGAAATTACCTTTTCCACCGATTCGGATTCTGTAAAGAATTGTTTCCGTCTGGAGGCCGGGGATGATTTGATGACGAATACCATCCAGAACTGCAATCCGAACGGCTCCCCCTATCTGTGGTACATATCGGCCTACGTAAAGGAGGATATGCCAGAGGAATTATGTCAGAAAATCGAAGATTATGAAAATCTGTACCAGAGTTATGAAAAAGAGCACCGGTCAGACTTTGACTCAGAAATTCTTGAAAGCTATAATGCGCTCATTGAAAAATACCAGTCAAATCGCGACAGCCTCTGCAAAATTTCGTCCCCGGTCATCGGATATCCTTCGCTCATCCGCATTCTTTATGAAACCATTGATTTTGAGTGGTTCCTGAGCGACAGCTTTATGCCGGCCCCATCCATGAGCAATACCTCCGCTGCACAACAGGCAGCCCTGCTTACACAGCAAAACCTTTCTCCAGTCGCTGTATCAAACCTGTCCTCTGTCTCAGAAGCTACTGCAAACAGCAATGTGCTCTCTGTAGCTAAAATCATCACAGACAACCGTTACCAGGTAAAAATCAAAGAATCCTCGTTCGACAAAACAACGCTTACCTGGAGCGGTGTCTTCGCTGTAACCAATTTTTCAGACGAAACGGACTTTGCAGACAGCGCGAGAATTGCGGTCAAACTTGCGGATGATTACGAAGCTTTCCTCCGACAGAAAATCGACAAAGCACTGCGCAAAGGAGATACCGAAGATTACAGCATATCCGGCCTGTTTCAGAAAGAAATCATTTCCCAGGGCGGAACCTTCCAGGGGGCTTTTGTGGAATCCCTGAGGCAATACAGCCTTGGCATGTTAACAGTGATTCACGACTGCTGTCAGGGATGTATTGAGGTGCTCAAAGAGCTCAGCTTAGACGATTCCGCTGCCCAAAATCTCACGGACCCGGAACTGTACCATTCGTTTCTTCTGAATTACAGCAACCGCTTGCAGGCAATTGAAGGGGAAATGGCGCTCCGCGAGCAGGAGCTCGAAACAATTGCAAATCTGTACCATGCAGCCTTGCAGGAACGCATCCGCATTCAGAAAGCGCTTGACTTTGAACAGTACCTGGGAACTGACCTTTGGAAGGTATTTTGCAGCTATCGCAGAGACGATGTTTATTCCAACAGCAATTATATCTCCGATGGCCTGAACAATGCCGAATTGGTACAAAAGGCCACAGAGTTTATTGAAACAGCCGAAAAAGAAATCTATAAATCCGCTGCCTTACAGCACAGCATTTCCGCAGCCCTGAAAAATCTCCTCGCGATTGAAAAATTTGAACCCCTCATTCGCTATTTCCAGGTCGGAAACTGGCTCCGCATTCTCGTTGACGGTGAAATTTACAGGCTCAGACTGCTGCAATATGAAATTGACTATAACAGTCTCGAAACGATTCAGGTTGCTTTCTCCGACGTCACCACAATCAAAACCGGAATATCGGATGTCCGAAATATCCTCGGACAGGCCTCCTCTATGTTTTCAACGTATCATTACGTACAGCGGCAGGCCTCTCAGGGCCAGAATGTATACGACACAGTAAAGAGCTGGACCCGCGACGGCCTCGATGCAACGCTGACCAAAATTGTGAACGATGCAGGCAGCCAGGATATTGTTTTTGATAAAAACGGCTTACTGTTCCGCAAATACAACGACGTTACAGACAGCTACGAGCCGACACAGCTGAAAATCATAAATTCCACCCTTGCAATCACAAAGGATAACTGGAATACGCTTCAGACCGCAATCGGTAACCTTCTGTACCGCAACCCCGAGACAAAAGAACTGTGCGAAACCTACGGAATCAACGCAGAGGTCCTGATCGGCCGGCTCATCCTCGGTGAAAACCTCGGAATCTATAATATGGCCGGCTCTCTGAAGTTTGACAAAAACGGACTTCTCGTATCGAACGGCATCAATGTATTTCAAGTTGACCCGAATAACGAAGATTCCATCCTGACAGTATCAAAAGGCAGCAGAAACGTCTTTTGTCTAAACTCAGACGGCGATCTTGAACTGACCGGCAAAGTCACTGCAACCTCCGGGCACATCGGAGGCGAAAACGGCCTGGAAATCGGTTCTGCCTGCATCCGAAGTGGAAGCATTTCAAGTGTAACCAACACTACGATACCCGGCATTTACATTGGAATCGACGGTTTCAACGTATCCGGAGGAACGCCCGCCACCACCTCATACTTCACCAAAAACGGAATCAATATCGGAGGAAAGCTGGTCTGGAACAATGGTCTTCTTTCTGTGGACGGCAAAATAACAGCCAGCAGCGGAACTATCGGTGACTTCAATATTTATGCCGACTCCCTCTCCACGCCTTACTGCGGTATGAGCGGAGGCACTTACGCCACAAGCTTTGAAGGCGAGGAACAGCTTGTTTATCCAGGCATACGCAGTTCCGATCTGAGTACCTATGACCACTGGGTATTCTGGGCCGGGAACGGGAACTTTAAAGTTAACCGGGACGGGCATGTGTGGATGAAGAAATCTTATATTAAACAGGATCTGAATATGTATGTCAACGATGGCGAGGAATCCCGGATTGCGTTAAAATCATCTATTAATTCCTATTCTGGATTTTATATTTTAAACATTGGATCTGGATTTGAACAGATACTAGTGGATAATACACTCATAATCCATGACGGTGCTTCCATACAAAACGGTCTGCTTGTTGCAGGATTTAGTGAATTTAATAATGATGTATTGTTTGATTCTACTGTTAGATGTGCTAAAAATATTTATTCCAATGCAATTATTCTTGCAAATGAAAAATTTGGCTACAATTCAGACTATACAACTCAAAAACAATTATTCTGCCAATGGGCAGATGGCGAAAACCACAATATTGTCCAAGTAGATAACGGAATCAACTGCTGCTACGGCTGGAATGGCTCTGCTGACTATCAAACCAAAACCATCCTGCGCGGCCAGACCGTTTTGCTGAAAAATACTTCCGGCAGCGCCGTCACATCGGATGAACGTGTGAAAAACAGCTTCAAATCTCTCGATGAATTTGATGATGTATTTATGGACATCGAAACCTGTGCCTTCAAATATAATCAGGGGGTATCCGGGCGTTATCATTTTGGCGCAAAAGCCCAGCAGGTACGGGACGCTTTTCTGTCTCACGGATACACCACGCAGGATTTTGCCGGACTGGTGCAGACAACCGATGACCCGGAAAGTGAGGATTACTGCGGCGTAACAGACCCGTGGAGCCTCATTTACACAGAATTCACGATGTGGAACACACATATGATTCAGAAATGCCTCACTGAAAATGCCACCCTTCGCGCACAGAACCAGAAACTCAGCGAAAGGTTGGATGCTCTGGAACAGGCAGTAAATAATTTCGGCAACTCATGACAAAATATTCAAATAATGGAGGAGAGAAATGGACAATAAAACAATCAACAAGCCCCTCACCGTAGCACGCGAAGAACTCGTTACCGGACTGACAAATCTAATCAACCATTCTAATTTACCGCCGATCGTGCTTGAGCCAATACTGGCCAGTCTGTATGCTCAGGTACAGCAGGCCCTGGCCCAGCAATATGCATCGGAGAAAGCGCAGTATGAAAAAGCACTAGCCGGAACAGAAAACTGCAAGACAGATAAAGAATAGGGTGATCTTAGGTATGTGGTATATGACGGAAAAAAAGTATAATGAAAAAATGCTCGACCTTCAAATCAGGAACCGACAGATTGAAATTCGCCAGAACCTGAAAGCCGAAAAAAACAAATACCGGAAACCTTTCAAATTGCCGTCAACAAGCAAATTAATGCTGTTGACGGTAATTTTACTGTGTCTCGAAGTAATTGTTTTCTGCGAATACATCATTCTTCAAAGAGGTGACATGCGCGCCATGTACGCACTGCTGGTACTACCCGTAACTTTGTCTCTTGCGATTTGGGGCTATTACAACAAGGCCAAGGCAGAAAATACCCTTGGTGGTATTGTGTATGAGGCGGCAATGTCGGAGAGGAAGCGGACTTCCGACGAAAAGGGGCGACTTTCCGAATAAAGGGGCGCCCGAAGCGGGCTGACTTTGTATCAGAGGATACGTCTACTAAATTTAAAAATGGCGCTCGAAAGGAAACTGCGCATTTCTCACTTCGTGCGCTTCCCCTTGGCGCTAATTTTTATAAACGGCCGAATCTTATAGATATACAAAATACCGCTCCAAAGAAAATAAAGTATTTTCTGTGTATTCTCCCCCTGGAGCTGATTTTGTATAAATAAGTGAAACCTGATAAATACGGGAAATGGAGGTACGTATGAATATGTTAAATGGAATTCAAAATTTTTTACAGCTGATCAATGCTAATTGGACGACGATTCTGGTCATTCTGGGGCTCTCTGTTGGTATCGTTCAAAAGATACAGGATTACTGGACGAAATCGGATGAGGAAAAAATTGAGATTGCAAAAGCCCAGATAAAAGAGACGCTGCTTACATTGGTTTCTGATGCTGAGATGGATTATGGGGAATGGAACAAAACTGGAAGTATCAAACGTTCTCAGGTCATAAATGAACTGTTTGACAAATATCCCGTTCTCTCCAGAGCGCTCAATCAAAAAGAACTCATTCAGTGGATGGATCATGAAATTGACAGTTCTTTACAGACTCTTAGGGGCATCATTGACAAACAATGGAACTGACGACTTTATATTTTATAGGTTTGCTGCGTAAGCGTACTGTTCTGTAGAAAAATGTATAAAAATATTGTTTATGCGGCAGGCCTTCTTCTATAAACAAAGGAGTGATTTTTATGACACTGATTGAAAAAGAAAAAAACGTGGAAGAACGGGTGTGGAATTATCTCTTCTCTAAACTCAAAAATGCTTACGGCGTTGCCGGATTAATGGGGAATTTGCGTGCAGAATCAGGACTTATTTTCAACCGTGTGGAAATTTTATGTTTAAAACGGCTGAAAGAACACGGCAAAGTTTACTCGGACGCATCTTATACTGCTGCAATTGATAATGGAAAGATTTCCCGTTCTGAATTTCTGAACCCCCTTCCGGGAAAACAGTATGGATACGGGCTTGCGCAGTGGACAAGCCCGGGGCGAAAAGCAGGGCTTTATGATCTCGCAAAAACGAAAGGGGTATCGATTGCTGACGAAGAAAATACCCTGGATTATCTGATGAAAGAATTATCGACATCCTACACTTCTGTCCTGACAGCATTAAAAACAGCGACCTCTGTCAAGCAGGCTTCTGATATCGTTTTAAAAAGATTTGAATGTCCTCCGGATACCGGAGCATCCGTACAAAGCATACGGGCCAAATACGGCCAGGAATATTATGATAAATTTTTCAAACCAGCATCTAGTACAGACAACATAGCTTCGGCTCAGCCATCCATCGCTCAGGCGATTGACAAAGTAATTAAAATTGCTGCGAATGAGCTGGGGTATCTGGAAAAAGCGACCAATAATCATCTGGACAGCAAAACGGCAAATGCAGGAAGCAACAATTACACCAAATACTGGCGCGACGTCTATCCGGCTTATCAGGGACAGGCCTGGTGCGCTTGTTTTGTTTCGTGGGTATTTATGAAAGCCTTTGGAAAAGATACTGCAAAAAAAATGCTCGGGCACTGGCCATACGTCTACTGCCCCACGCTTGGAACCCTGTTCACAAAACATGCGAACCCGAAAGCCGGTGATATCGTAATCTTTTACAGAAATGGCACCTTCGTGCATACAGGCATTGTCACAAAGGTTTCCGGAGATAAATTCTGGACCATTGAAGGAAATACAAGCGGCGCCTCAGGTGTGATTGCCAATGGCGGCGGTGTATGTCAGAAATCCTATTTCAACAGCAAGCTGCCGGGAACTAAATTTTGCAGACCGGATTATACACTGGTCACTTCTCTTCTTTCTAATCTCCCGTCTCAAAAGCCAGACACAGCAGACTCAAACGCAACTAAAACTGAGAATCCCTCAAATACAGTAAGCACAAAGATTGACCCTGCATACTCTTTTTCCAAATCACTTGCCGGTACCTATACCACTACAACTGCGCTTAACCTCAGAACCGGTGCCGGAACGGATAACACCAGACAAAAAATCCAGTGCGTGATCCCCTGTGGAGGAACCGTCCGCTGCTATGGATATTACACAGAGGTCAATCATACAAAATGGTATCTTGTCGCTTACCGTTCCTACACTGGTTTTGTTTCAAGTAAATATCTGAAGAGGTAAAAATGATGGACACAAATTCTGTATGGGAGATTTTATACCGTATTCCGATTGGCACTGTACTGGCGTGGATTGCAGTAATCTGCGCTATTTTTACTGCAGCTGGAATTGGAATCGGAAAAGCATATACAACATTTGAAAAAACAAAAAAAATCAGAGATGCCAAAGAAACAACCCAAAATATGGTCACACATCATGAAACTCAACTGAATGAAATCAAAGAACAACTCTCTGTCATTATTCAGCGGCTCGACAAACAGGACAAATCTGAATTTAAAAAACTGCGCCACTCCATTGTCCGCGCTGGTGAAGAAGCTATATCAAACGGTTACATTACAATCCGAAGCCTCAAATCACTCGAAGAATTGCATGATGATTATGCAAAAGAGTATGACGGCAATGGGTATGTGGATACCCTGATGGAAAAAGTGAGGAAACTAAGGGCCGTCGGAAAGCTCGATGAAAATAACAGGGATGTTGATTAAAAAGGAGGTATTTTGTGCAAGAAATTATGGTTTATGATTTAAATGGAAACTCTTTATCCACGCTTGTTCAGTGGGATAAAAATGTGGGTGTACAATTTATTGGAATTGAAATAAACGAAACGGCACGCGTGCATTTTTTTACAAACGATATGGAGGAGGCTTATGTTGTTGTCCCGGAAATTATTTCAGATCAGGTTCTAACTGCCAATATTCCAAATGTACTGCTCACGCAATACAAAACCATCACTGGTTATGTAAACCTGACCAATCAGGAGGAAATAAAAAGCATTTATGGATTCCGGATTAATGTTAGAAAGGCCCCGAAACCATCCAATTATATTTATGACAATACGCCAGACTATATCAGCCTGGAAACTGTGCTCGGGGAATGCCGTGAATATGCGCGCTCTGCTGATCAGAAGGCAAATGACGCGGCCATCAGCGCTGAAAATTCTGCAAGAGCTTCCGCGGCTGCAAAAGAATCTGAACAAAATGCTGCTGCAAGCAAAGAAACAGCGGTAAATGAAGCAACAAAAGCTGCTGCAAGCGCTGCCTCTGCCAAAAACAGTGAGAATGACGCTCAGAGTTACTCTTTGCAGGCAAAAAGCTATGCAGTCGGAACAGACGGCGCGGTCAGAGAAGACGACAATTTAGACAATGCAAAATATTATTTTGAACAGGCCTCACGTGTAGCGCAAAGCCTGAAAGGCGCTTTATTGCCCATGGGCACTATTACGTTTGCTGAATTATCTGAATTAGCACAGGAAATGAAAAAAAGCGGATATATGTACAATATCAGCGATTCCTTCACAACTGATGATTCCTTTAAAGATGGCCCCTCATACGTTTATCCAGCGGGAACAAATGTCTACTATACTGCGGACGGATATTGGGACTGTTTAGCAGGTACGTTTCTGACACCAGAGAATTTTGAAGAAATCACAGACGAGTATATTGACGGACTGTTTACAACTTAAACCCGTTCGCTTTTACTGTAACAGTCCCTTTTATCCATTGAAATGAGGTGAAGTTTTTTATATGCAAAAAATCAACTATTTAGGAAAAAACGGTACAAAAAGACTAAAGGAAAATTTGATATATTATGTAGAAACAAATCGCTGCGATGTGATTACTGCTGACGACATCAATCAGTGGTATAATGAAATTTTTTACACTAAATATGTTAAAATCCCGAAAGGGACAAGCATGAGTATCCACAATGGAACATTTGGCTTCTCCGCTACTTCTGATATATCCTATACTTCAGATCTTGAAGTCTCCGCAGTAGTATATAATGGAAGCCTTTTACATCCTGATTCGGGCATAGACTACGGAATTGGTGGTTCTTCCCACTCTAAAAACACTTTTAAAACAAAAGGAATAACCCTTTTAAACGACTCCGGAAAGCTGCGCGTATGGTTGCCGACTGATGGCGAAGATTTTGATAGTATAGAAGACAATACAACCACCCAAATTGGATTGTATCATGACATTTTCATATACTACACAATCCCCCGCGAATCTGATAAACAGACATATACTTATGTGGTTTCTGTTTCTGAAAATAAGCTCCAGACTCCGAACCAGTACGGGTTTGAATTACCATTTGGCTTTGCTTATCCAAAACCATATACTATTATCTCTGTATACGACGATAAGGGAAACAGCAGTTACAAATGTTCACAGTATACAACAATTCTTGATGGAGAAGAGATTGTTTATCTTTTGATCATTCCCGAAAGCTCTTCTTCCATTCCGACACAGTTTCTGGTCAAACTAAAACATACTGAAGCATAGTGGAGAGGAGATCTATAATATGCGAATTACACAAGACGCAATCAAACGTTTCATCTATAAAAATAAAAAAGAAATTTCCGAAACCAGAAATGATCTGCTCGCAATGCTTGATTCCCTGATTCCATCTGTCGGAGATATCGAAATCAATATATCCGGAATAAACCCTGGCACAAAATATGTCGGCACAAGATGGGAAATATGGGGTTCCGGTCGCGTGCCTGTCGGAATAAATACATCCGATACAGATTTTAACACTCCGGAAAAAACCGGAGGTACAAAAACTCATACCCTGACTACTGCACAGCTGCCTGCGCATGCCCATCAGGTGGGTCAACATGCGCATGGTTTAAACAGCCATACACATATCATAGATGGGAAAACTGTAACGTCCGCTGCTGAAACGCAAGAGCATACTCATAATTTTGATGTAAATACTGGTGTCACAAATAAAAGTTTAACTGGTACTTTTAAAGCCATGCAATGGCACACTGGAACTGCATCTGGTATAATAAGCCAAGCAACAAATAAAGTCGATAGAGCCGCTGACAGCGGAACTCAGATGGGGCATAATACCTTCACTGTTGATGTCACCCACCATCATAATGTAAAAGGTACAACAACAGGACGTTCTGCTACACACAACCACTCCATCACAATCCCCCAAATAACATCTGGAGCAGCTTCCGGAAGCACTGCAAATTCAGCTGCATTTAATACCGGAAACACCGGAAGCGGAAATGCACATAATAATCTGCAGCCATACATTACCTGTTATATGTGGAAACGGGTGGCCTGATCCTGGCGTATTTTTTCTGTTTACTCAGATATATTTATGCCTGAAGCATTCATTTTCAACAGAATAACTTATTTTTGACCCCTCAATACAATACTGGCCCAAGAAATAACGAGGTATTTATGAGAATAGAAAAAGATGCAGTTAAAAGCTTTATTTACCGAATCAAAGAAGATATCAATCATGTATTTAAAGAGGTAACGACCCTAAGCAGCCAACTGGGCGAATTGTCAGGTCTCAAAACTACAGACAAAAGTAACTTGGTTGCTGCTATTAATGAACAAAACACGAATATGTTTGTCACAGGTGCCTTCTCTGGAAGCTGGCTTCCGGGTTTTTTCATCAACGGAATGGGATTTACTGTAATAATCCCAAAACACAGCAAAAAACATACGCTGACTATAACATCAGCCCGAATTTTCACGCTGGAGGGTGGTTGGGTAGATACGGCGATATCAACAATAGCTGATATGCCGAACTGTTGGAGGGTTATTTTAAAAACAGATGCAGCAATGAAATTGACAAGCGGATATGCTTATATTGCTGACCTGGCGGGGCAGATAAAATAATAGCTATCCTACCTTTGACTTTAGGGGACAAATAACACTCGATGGAATAGTACAGGTAATCATCTCGTCCTGCCTGACGATTTTTATCATATGCGTGTTTGTCATGACAAGCACACAAATGACATTAAATACGTATCGGCAGATGCTGAGTTGACCGCCCATAACTTGCAGGCCAATCCAGCGCCAGTGCTAAGATATGGGGATGCAACAGCTGCGTAACCGCCTATGTTATCTGCTCGGCACCCTCCCAAAGGTATAATAATTTTTGCACTTTGAGCGATTGCATTTTTACTGATATCAGCCAACGCGTAATATCCACCAAGCGTACCAGCGGACTCTTTGGTCGTAACAGATATACTTAATATATCTACCTGTTTAATTGCAATCTTCGTGTTTTGCCTCGGCCAGCAGGTGAATTGCTGATTTAATGCCTGTCTCCATCAGCATACACGCAAAGTATTCCATCCGTTCCTTAGTTTTATTTTCCGGCTTTTTAACGTAAGCGTCAAATAAGATAGTGGATAGAAAAATAACCACCAACCCTCTATACTAAAAGGGCAGTGGTTATCGACAACGTTCCTGTACCATGGGATCCCATGGCAGATAATCATCCAGATATTCCGGATTTTCAAGAAATGTACTCCCCGGCATATCTGATAGGATATATTTGATATATTTCATTGCATCCAGTCCATTGGCTTTCGCTGTCTCGACCAGGGTGTAGATCCCCCCACTTGCGGCAGCACCTTTCGGGCTTCCCGCAAACAGCCAGTTCTTACGGCCGATCACAAACGGACGGATACAGTTCTCCGCTAGAGAGTTGCTGATGGAACAGTTCCCATCCTCAAGATAGTTGAAGAACTCCTGCCGGTTGTTCAGGGCATAATGGAAAGCGGTATGGAGTTTCGACTTTGGCTGTTCTTCCTCCCTGGTTCCATCAGCACTTGTACGCGGGTTTCATCAATGTGCAGATACTCCTGTTTCAGAAGTTCCTGCCTGAGATGACCGACCACATGGGAAAGCCAGTCCCGATAGACGACCATGAGCCAGTTCGACATCGTCGCCCTGCTTAATGACAGTCCCATGGCCTCCCATTCCTTTTCCTGGCGGTATAAGGGGATACCCAGTTCAAACTTCTGGTGGATGAGCCACGAAATCGTGGAAGCAGATGCAAGGGAGTGCATGACCGGGGGACAGGGCACCGG
>RAZH01000005.1 GCA_003612585.1 bacterium 1XD42-54 | reverse complement strand
TGGGCTTCCTCCTATGGTCAAGCGGCAGAGATATTATGAAGCTCTGGATACTGCTGCTTAGGCATTGATATCCTTGCAAAAAAAGTGTCAACCAATATTGACAATATCATTTCTATTTACAGGGACAGTGAAAATGCTGTCCCTTTTCTATTACAACGAAAGGAGCTGAAAGCATGAAAAAGATTAAATCCTATACAGGGATATGGAATGTAGAAAAAGTCTTGTATGCAATCAATGACTTTAACCTGCCGTTCCCCGTTACCTTTACCCAGATTGCATGGTTCGTAATGACGGAGTTTATCGTCATTTTATTTGGGGACTTCCCGCCCTTATCCATGATTGAGGGGGCTTTCCTCAAATACTTTGGAATACCCGTCGCCCTCACATGGTTTATGAGCCAAAAGACCTTTGACGGCAAGAAGCCGTACAGCTTCATCAAGTCCCAGATATGCTATGCCGTCCGTCCCAAAGTAACCTATGCAGGAAAAGCCGTAAAGCTAAGAAATGAGCGTTTCCATGAAGCAATCACGGCGGTAAGGAGTGTGAGCTATGTTCCCGATTAAATATATCGACAATAACCTTGTCTGGAACAAAGACAATGAGGTATTCGCCTACTATGAGCTGATACCCTACAACTATTCTTTCTTGTCGGCGGAGCAGAAATTTATCGTGCATGACAGCTTCCGCCAGCTTATCGCACAGAGCCGTGAGGGGAAAATCCACGCCTTACAGATAGCGACAGAAAGCTCGGTGCGGAGCATACAGGAACAGTCAAAACGGTTAGTAACAGGACGCTTGAAAGACGTTGCCTATCAGAAGATAGACGAACAGACGGAAGCCCTTGTTTCCATGATTGGGGACAATCAGGTGGACTACCGCTTTTTTATCGGCTTCAAGCTGATTGTTACGGAAGATACGCTTTCCTTAAAGAGCGTGAAAAAATCGGCGTGGCTGACGTTCAAAGAGTTTCTGCATGAAGTCAACCACACGCTTATGGGCGACTTTGTTTCCCTGTCAAACGACGAGATAAACCGTTATACGAAGCTGGAAAAACTGCTGGAAAATAAAATCAGCCGACGCTTCAAAGTCCGCCGTCTGGACGTGAGCGACTTCGGCTATCTGATAGAACACCTCTACGGCAGACAGGGCGTTGCCTATGAAGATTACGAGTACCAGCTCCCAAAGCGGAAGCTGAAAAAGGAAACCCTTATCAAGTATTACGACCTTATCCGCCCTACCCGCTGTCTGATTGAGGAAAGCCAGCGGTATTTACGCTTGGAGCATGAGGACACAGAAAGCTATGTGTCTTACTTTACCGTCAATGCGATTGTGGGGGAGCTGGATTTTCCGTCCAGTGAGATATTTTATTTCCAGCAACAGCAATTCACATTCCCCGTCGATACAAGCATGAACGTGGAAATCGTCGGCAATAAAAAAGCCTTAACGACAGTACGGAACAAAAAGAAAGAGCTGAAAGACCTTGATAATCACGCCTACGGTGCGGGGAGTGAAACCAGCTCCAACGTCATAGACGCATTAGACAGCGTGGACGAGCTGGAAACCGACCTCGACCAGAGCAAGGAAAGTATGTATAAGTTAAGCTACGTCATACGGGTGTCCGCACCCGATCTGGACGAGCTGAAACGCCGCTGTGATGAAGTCAAGGACTTTTACGACGACCTCAATGTAAAATTAGTCCGTCCCGCTGGAGATATGCTTGGACTTCACTCGGAGTTTTTACCCGCAAGCAAGCGGTACATCAATGACTATGTGCAATACGTCAAGAGTGATTTTCTAGCGGGGCTTGGCTTTGGAGCGACACAGCAACTAGGAGAAAACACGGGTATCTATATCGGCTATTCCGTAGACACGGGAAGAAACGTATACTTACAGCCCTCTCTCGCCAGTCAGGGCGTGAAAGGTACGGTAACAAACGCCCTCGCTTCTGCTTTTGTCGGAAGTCTGGGCGGTGGAAAATCATTCTGTAATAACCTGATTGTTTACTACTCTGTATTGTTTGGCGGACAGGCGGTCATCTTAGACCCGAAATCGGAGCGTGGGAACTGGAAAGAAACGCTCCCAGAAATAGCCCATGAGATAAACATTGTCAATCTGACGAGCGAAAAGAAAAATGCGGGGCTTCTCGACCCATTTGTGATTATGAAAGACGTAAAGGACGCTGAAAGCCTTGCGATTGACGTTCTCACATTCCTTACGGGTATTTCCTCTAGGGACGGCGAAAAATTCCCTGTACTTAGAAAGGCAATCCGTACCGTGGCACAGAATGACAGGCGGGGACTTCTGCTTGTCATTGATGAACTGCGAAAAGAAGATACGCTTCTCTCCCGCAACATAGCGGAGCATATCGACAGTTTCACGGACTACGATTTTGCACACCTTTTATTCTCGGACGGCAACGTACAAAATGCTATCAGCCTTGACAACCAGCTCAACATCATACAGGTGGCGGACTTGGTTTTACCAGACAAGGACACGACCTTTGAGGAATACACGACCATAGAGCTGTTATCGGTTTCTATGCTGATTGTGATTAGTACCTTTGCCCTTGACTTTATCCATTCTGACCGAAGCATTTTTAAGATTGTAGACCTTGACGAAGCGTGGGCGTTCCTCAACGTGGCACAGGGCGAAACACTTTCTAACAAGCTGGTGCGGGCGGGACGTGCTATGCAGGCGGGTGTGTACTTTGTTACACAATCCTCTGGGGACGTATCAAAGGAAAGCCTGAAAAATAACATCGGCTTGAAATTCGCTTTCCGCTCGACGGATATAAACGAGATTAAGCAAACGCTTGAATTTTTCGGTATCGACCCAGAGGACGAGAACAACCAGAAACGCTTGCGGGACTTGGAGAACGGACAGTGTTTGCTTCAAGATTTATACGGGCGTGTGGGCGTGGTACAGATACACCCAGTCTTTGAAGAACTCTTGCACGCCTTTGACACCAGACCGCCCGTACAGAGAAATGAGGTGGAGTGATGAAAGAAAGGCTAAAGGGGCTTCTGACAAAACGGAAGCTCTTTTCTTTTGTAGGAAAGCTCCTGCTGGTTATCGTGGGGGCGGTTATCCTCTTGTCCCTTGTAGGGACGGTGGCTCATGCGGCGGGGCTGGTGGACGATACCGTGAGTGCGGACAATCTCTACTCACAATATCCCTTAGAAAACTACCAGCTTGATTTTTACGTCGATAATTCGTGGAGCTGGCTTCCGTGGAACTGGCTGGACGGTATCGGAAAATCGGTACAATACGGTCTTTACTGTATCACAAACTTTGTCTGGACTATCAGCCTGTATCTTAGCAATGCTACGGGCTATGTGGTGCAACAGGCGTATGAACTGGACTTCATCAACGATATGGCGGACAGTATCGGCAAGAGCATACAGACCCTTGCGGGGGTAACATCTAACGGCTTCGGAAGCTCTGGCTTCTATGTGGGGGCGTTGCTTCTCATTATCCTTGTGGTAGGTATCTATGTCGCCTATACAGGACTGATAAAAAGAGAAACCAGCAAGGCACTTCACGCCGTTATCAACTTCGTTGTGGTATTTATCCTCTCCGCTTCCTTTATCGCCTATGCTCCCGACTATGTGAAGAAGATAAACGATTTTTCCAGCGATATTTCCACGGCTTCACTGGACTTGGGAACAAAGATACTCCTACCCGACAGCGACAGCAAAGGGAAAGACAGCGTAGACTTGATACGGGACAGTCTGTTTGCGATACAGGTTCGCCAGCCGTGGCTACTCTTACAGTTTGGGGACAGCGATATAGAGGAAATCGGCTCTGACCGTGTGGAAGCTCTGGTATCGGCAAGCCCGTCCGATGAGGACGGGGAAACAAGGGAAAGCGTCGTCAAGACAGAGATTGAGGACAACGACAATGACAATCTGACGATACCGCAGGTCATCAACCGTTTAGGCATGGTGTTTTTCCTGCTTATCTTCAATCTGGGTATCACGATATTTGTTTTTCTGCTTACAGGCATGATGATATTTTCCCAGATACTTTTTATCATCTTCGCTATGTTCCTGCCTATCAGCTTCCTTTTAAGCATGATACCGGGCTATGAGGGCATGGCAAAACAGGCAATCGTGCGGGTATTCAACACGATAATGACGAGGGCAGGCATTACGCTGATTGTAACGGTGGCGTTCAGCATTTCCAGTATGTTCTACAACATATCCAGCGACTATCCGTTCTTTATGATAGCGTTCTTACAGATAGTAACCTTTGCGGGCATTTACATGAAGCTGGGCGACCTTATGAGTATGTTCAGCCTGAACGCTGGCGACACACAGCACATGGGACGCAGGATATTCCGCCGTCCGTATCTGTTCATGCGGCACAGGGCTAGGCGTATGGAACGGCGTATCGCTGGTGCGGTTACGGCTGGCGGGATAGCGGGTGCGGTGGCTGGAAGTACCATATCTGGTAATAGAAACAAGACGCAAGCAAAATCAGCGACCAGAGGGAACAACGCTTCTTCCCGTTCCTCTACCTTTGGAAGCCGAGCGGGTGCAAAGGTAGGAGCTGTCTTAGATACGAAAAACAAAGTCAAGGACAAGGCTTCCGCCGTCAAAGAGCATATCAAGGATATGCCGACACAGACCGCCTATGCGGTTCACTCCGCAAAGGAAAATGTCAAGTCCAGCGTGTCCGACTTCAAGCGTGGCATGGTACAGGAAAAAGAAACCCGACAGGCAGAACGAGCCGACAAGCTCAATCAGCACAAAGCGACCATAGCGGATAAGAGAATGGCATTGCAGAAAGCACAGGAAGCCAGACGGACAGGCGGACAAGGCGGCGGATCAGCGACAGCAGGAGCTACCCGCCCCCATGACCGCCCCGTTACCGCTTCCCCCACAAAGCAGAGCCAGACCACGCCAGAGAAGAAAGAGCGTCCCTTTACGGCGGGCAGAGCGGCTACGGATAAAATAGCGACTGAGCCGACAAAGGCACAGGCTGTCAAGGAACGTCCGCCTGTTTCCGATACTTCCCGCACAGGGCAACCAACGGGAACAAGGGAGCGTCCGCTATCTTCCAGAGAGGACACGAAACCGTCCGAACAGAAAACGCCAGTACAAGGGCAAAGTGTGAAGCGTTCCGAGGTACAGGCTACCCAGCGGGAGCGTGTCAATACCACAAGGCAGACGACACAGCAGGAACAGCGGACACAGACCGTTAAGACCACACAGCAGACAAGGCAGAGTAAAAAACAGAGCAGACAGAAAAAGAGAGGACGGAAGAAATGAAGCTGAAACATATCGCTATCCTTAGCAGTATCTTTCCGTTTTTGCTGGCTCTCGTCCTGTTCTTCTGTGTGATTATCAGTGCCGAGGACGACGACGGGGGCGGCGGTTCTGCTTCTACTATTACAGGAGCGAACCTTTCGGCGGAAGTGCTGAAACATCAACCTATGGTGGAAAAATACGCCAAAGAGTACGGTATTTCCGAGTATGTGGGTGTCCTGCTGGCAATCATACAGGTGGAAAGCGGCGGGACAGCCGAGGACGTTATGCAAAGCTCTGAAAGCATGGGCTTACCGCCCAACTCCTTAGATACAGAAAGCTCTATCAGGCAGGGGTGCAAGTATTTTGCGTCCCTGCTTTCTTCCGCCCAAAATCAAGGGATAGAGGATAGAAACGCCGTGATACAGTCCTATAACTACGGGGGCGGGTATTTAGGATATGTGGCGGAGAACGGAAAGAAGCACAGCTTTACGCTGGCGGAAAATTTCGCCCGTGAGAAATCGGGCGGGAAGAAAGTTACCTATACGAACCCTATCGCCGTGAAGAAAAACGGCGGGTGGCGGTACGGGTACGGAAATATGTTCTATGTGGAGCTTGTCAATCAATATCTGACCGTTACACAATTTGACAATGCCACGGTTCAGAAAATCATGGACGAAGCCCTCAAATATCAGGGGTGGGAGTACGTCTACGGCGGGAGCAATCCCAACACGAGTTTTGACTGTTCGGGACTTGTTCAATGGTGCTATGGAAAAGCTGGAATTTCCTTGCCCAGAACCGCACAGGAGCAATACGACGCAACACAGCATATCCCGCTTTCACAGGCACAGGCGGGGGACTTGGTGTTCTTCCACAGTACCTACAATGCGGGAACGTATGTAACCCACGTCGGTATCTATGTAGGGAATAATCAGATGTACCATGCAGGCGACCCTATCGGATATGCCGACCTCACAAGCTCCTACTATCAACAGCACTTAATCGGTGCTGGCAGGATAAAGCAATAACAGAAAGGTGGAAAGATTGATGTTCAAGAAAAAAGAGAAACAGCCAAAAGAAAAGAAAATCCGCACTATCAAGGTGGGGACGCATAAGAAAACCGTGATTGCCCTCTGGGTGGTACTGCTTGCAAGCGTGAGCTTTGGCGTGTATAAGAACTTTACCGCTATTGATATGCACACGGTACATGAAAAGGAAACCGTACAGCTACGGCTTAACGACACCAACGGCATAGAGAATTTCGTGAAGAACTTTGCGAAGTCCTATTACTCATGGAGCAACAGCAAGGAAGCAATCGAAGCAAGGACACAGGCTATCAATGAATATCTTACAAAGGAATTACAGGATTTGAATGTTGATACCATAAGAACCGATATGCCGACCAGCTCCACGGTGCAGGACGTGCTAATCTGGGACGTGGCACAGTCTGGGGAGAACACTTTTACTGCTACCTACGAAGTAGATCAGCAGATAAAAGAGGGCGACCAGACAAGGAATGTCAAAGAAACCTACACCGTAAAAGTCTATGTGGACGCTGGCGGGGATATGGTAATCGTTCAGAACCCTACCCTTGCCCCCGCTATGGAAAAATCGGACTATGAGCCAAAGGCACAGGAAGCGGACAACAGCGTGGACGATGATACAACGGCAGACGCTACGGAGTTTCTGGAAACATTCTTCAAGCTGTACCCGACGGCGACGGAAACGGAGCTTGCCTACTATGTGGCGGGAAATTCCCTTGAACCGATAAACGGGGACTATCTCTATTCCGAGCTTGTCAATCCTGTATTTACGGCTAATGGGGATAACATCAAGGTCAAGGTGGCTGTGAAGTTTATCGACAACCAGACAAAAGCGACACAGATTTCACAATATGAGCTGACGCTACATAAGGATAGTAACTGGAAGATTATAGGATAAATAATGCTAAAGCGTGCATTTCTATATAGATTTGCACGCTTTTCTTTTCTTAAAAATGAACGCTATGCAACTTTTGATTTTTAATGACGAACACCTATTGCCAAACCTCTTTTATATATATATCATGTTATCAAGGAGATGATAAAGTGCAGATAAAAAAAGACGAGGTTCGATTAAAAATCCTTGAGGTTGCTACGGACGAATTTCTAAAAAGAGGATATGAAAATGCGTCTATGCGTATGATTGCTAGAAAAGCACATACGACACAGGGGAATATTTACCATTACTTTCATAACAAAGAGATACTTCTGGAAGAAATACTCCTGCCGACCATTGAAAATATAGAATATATGATGTCAAAGCATATAGAAAATGAAAAGGCGAACCCATTAACAAAGGAAAAAGCTCTGGAAAAATTAAAAGAGTTAGAGAATGATTTTGATAGTAGCGAATTTAGCTGTTTCTTTGATAAAAAGGTTGTTATACTCTTAAAATTAGAAAGTTCTTCCTTGTTAGAGCGAAAAGAAAAAATATTGCAATCTCTTACCGAGCATTTACAGGAATATTTTTCTATCAATGATGAGGCTCATTATTCAGAGATTGTGCTGAATATGTTAGTGGAATGTGTAAAACACGTCTTAATCGAACACGAAAATCTGGACAATGCCAAAGCAGAATTTTTTAAGTTTTTTAATCTTTTGGTTAACGGCATTATCAGTCAAATAGGATAAATCACTTGCATAAAATGTGTTCTTTTATGTACGTGTTTTTCTTATACCCATTTTTAAGAAAGGAATGAAATTTATGTCAATGATACTTGCAAAAAATGCAACAAAAATGTACCAAAGCGGAACAAGACACACACTCGCATTAAATGAAGTGTCTTTTGAGATTAAGGACGGAGAATTTGTCGTAATACTTGGGCAATCGGGAGCAGGAAAAAGCACTCTGCTGAATATTTTGGGCGGAATTGATTGTTTAAGTAGCGGGGAAATACTTGTAAACAATATGCCGCTTTCAAAAATGAATGAAAATGAATTGGCAAGGTACAGAGCTAATGATATAGGCTTTATCTTTCAGTTTTATAATCTGATTCCTACCTTGACCGTATATGAAAATGTCGCTCTGATGAAAGATATAAAAGATGATATTTTAGACCCTGTTGCTATTTTAGATAGAGTCGGGTTGAAACAGCATGTAAAGAAATTTCCCAGTCAATTATCGGGCGGAGAACAACAGCGTGTTTCTATTGCCAGAGCGATTGTAAAAAATCCGCAAATTCTTCTATGTGATGAGCCAACTGGCGCATTAGATAGTGAAACGGGGTGCATGGTATTACAACTGATACAAGATGTGTGTCGGGAGTATCATAAAACCGCTATCGTTGTTACACATAATGCGAATATTGCAAAAGCGGCAGATCGAGTTATCCATATGAAAAACGGACAGATTTTAGATGTTGCGGTCAATAAAAAACCTATGAGTATAAAGGAGTTGGAATGGTAATGTTAATACGAAAAATGTTTCGTGATGTATGGAAAAATAAAGTCCCGTTTATCGCTATTTTTCTAATGATGTTTGCTGGTAATTTCATTTTTTCTGGTATCACAAGTGAATATAATGGAATGAATCAAACATTTCATTCTTATATCAAGGAAACAAACCTTGCGGACGCTTGGATTGAGGGAGATAATTTTCAATCATCAGATATAGAGCAGTTAAAGAAAAAATCCTCTATTGAAGATGTGGAAAAAAGGGCATTATACACTTCTACTCTGAAAAGCGATGATGATAAAACGATTGATTTATATGTTTTGGCTGGCGAAAATAATATTTCAAAGTTAAAAATTCTGGACGGAAAAACTTATTCAAAAAATACATCAGGTATCTGGTTAGACGCTACATTTGCGAAAGAAAATGATTATGAAGTAAAGGACAAAATAAAACTGGATATTGGAGGGAAAACGGTTGAAAAAGAAATTATCGGCTTATGCTATTCTCCAGAATATATTTACAGTACCAAAAACGGGGAATTTGTACCAGACCATAAGAATAATGGTTTCGCTTTTATCAATGAAACAAGCATAACAGAATTAGAGGATATTCAATGGAACCAGTTGCTTATAACTGGTACAGGAAATCTTGAAAAAACAATCCATAACACATTAGGAAAAAATGATACGACTGTTGTTTTACAAAAAGACCATACCAGCTATTCTATGATAAACGACGAGATTACACAGCACAAGGAAATAGGCTTGATTTTCGTATTGGTGTTTTTGTTTATTGCTATCCTTGTTACCATTACAACCGTACACCGTTTGTTAAATTCACAGCGTTTGCAGATTGGTATACTAAAATCTATGGGTTTTCATAAAAGACCGCTGTATATTCATTACATATCACACAGTACCTTTGTTTGTTTTGTGGGTTCTGTTATTGGCTGGTGTGTAGGCTATGTAACACTACCAAAATTATTATTTCCTATTATGGAAGATATGTATATTCTCCCTAAACTAAAGTCGGATATGTTGACTGGAAGTTGGGTACTTCCTATTATTTGTGCGTTTCTTTGTCTGGCTATTTCATTGATTGTATGCCACAAATACTTAAAAGGAAATGCGGCGAAGATACTATACTCAAATAGCATAGAAAAGGCGTATAAAGAATTACCATTATCGTTTTTATGGAAACATTTATCGTTTTACGGACAATGGAATATGCGTGATATATTCCGAAACAAATTAAGAAGTATCATGACTATTTTTGGTGTCGTGGGGTGTGTTGCACTGCTCGTTTCTTCTTTTGGTTTATTTGCTTCTATGAATTATATGTCTGAATGGACTTTTGATAAAGTACAGACTTATGACACAAAAGTAACTGGCAATTTTAGTGATGAAGAATTTAAAAATAAACTGATACAATCTATGTATGGCGAAGAATTGATGGAAATATCCGCAGAAGTCAAATTTGATGGCAAAGAGGAAACCGTAGCGTTTATCGGCATTGAAAGTCAGGATTTTTTAAGGCTCTATGACGGCGAAGGAAAAGAAATAGAGTTGGAAGAAGGGATTGCTTTATCCAGAAATACCGCAAATAAGTTAGGTATTGAAGTGAGCGACAGGTTAAAATGGAAATTTCCTGGAAGTGATAAATGGTATCTTGAGGTTGTAAAGTACATTATCCGCACGCCCATGACACAAGGTATTACCATGTTGAAAAGCGAAATGGACAAAGAGGGTATCCCTTTTTACACGACTTCTATTATCGGAGAAAAACCTGAAAAATCACTTACTAATTCCGATTATGTAGATAGCGTTCAGCATAAAGCAGATTTAAAATCTGCCCTTGATACTATGCTAAATGCGTCTGTCATGTTGAGTATGCTTTTTTTAGTATGTGCTGTTTTGCTCGGTGGGGTAATACTATATAATTTAGGCACACTATCTTACATGGAACGATATAGAGATATGGCAACATTGAAAGTATTAGGATTTCATAATCAAAGGATTAGGAAGTTGATGATACAACAAAATATATGGCTGACGATTGCTGGAATTATTGTAGGATTACCTACAGGATATGGTTTGACAATTTTAATGCTTAGTACGGTGCAGGATTCCATTGATATTAGCATATATATTCCAGCTTATGCTTATATTATCAGTATTTGGGGTACATTCCTGCTATCGTGGATAATCAGTAGGTTACTTTCAAGAAAGGTATATCATATTGATATGGTATCAGCTTTGAAAATCGACGAATAATTACCAGAGGTAAAATATGATAGGACTAAAAAAACGAGATATAAAAAAAGCCTTGAAAGCTGGTGCAAAGGCAAGTGGTGTCCCTGTGGAAACTATACGGGAAGAAATACAGGCTATCATTGATGAAGAAATGAACAGCACCGACCCAGAAGTACAGGCGAATTTCAAAAGATATTTTGGCAACAAAAGACCTACGCCAGAGGAATATATTTACAAGGTTACAAAAAAGACAAAGATTTGAAAAATACCTTTTCCGCTACCCGCATAGCAGATCAGCGGAAAAGGTATTGAAGATAAAGATAAAGAGAACGGGAAGCCTTATTTACTCCCCGTCCCCTTGCTTTTCATGATACCGTCGATTGTTCCTTGAATGATAAGCAATTCTTCATCACTCAATGCGTCCATAGACATTTCTATCTGACGGCGGACTGTGGACTTTTCCACTTTCTTTGTCGGATAGAAATACTCGTCAACGGAAATATTGAACATGGTAACTAAATCATGAAATAGCTGAAAGCTGGGGTGCGCTCCGATATTCTCAATATCTGCGATATGGCGTTCTCCATAGAATACCTTGTCGCCTAAATCATTACGTGAAAGCCCAGCTCTTTCCCTTGCTTCTCTGATTGCCAGCCCTAGCGGACAGAAATCAAAGGTATGCGTTTCTTTTGTCTTTCTCATTTTTAACCACCTGTCATGAGTTTATACTTCATGACACATGATTAGAATGTGTTATAACTTCATATAGTATGCACTAAAAATGTTCTGCATTATTTGTACGGTAAATAAAAAAAACCGTTCTTGATAATGATATTTTTCGTGCGTCTTGATTAGGACGGTTTTGTAGAAACAGGGCTGTCCTTTTCTTATTGGAAAAGTACGCTCCGATTAAGGGGGACGTGCTATGAGTAAGCATAAAAAGAAATACTGCTCTCAATTTGATATTCCGCCTACTATGCTTCATCAAGCCGTCTACCTACGATATGAATTAAAACTGCATATAGCAAGAATAACAAAGGCAATCTGTTGGTACATTCGTGTCCTGATAGATTGCTTTTGTCATATATAAGAATTTCAAAAATTTTTTGATTTTCTTTTCAAAACAGGTTAGCAAATCACACCTTTCATTCCCTATGTGGTGCGGAAAGAGGGATAAACGCTTTTCACGTCATAGCGGGAAAGGGGGTGAGATTGTATGAAACCGTCTGACTTCCAGAAAACGGTACAATGCCGTTTTGATAGCTGTTTGAAGAAAGTTGTCCGTCATGTCGTAAAGGACTACCAGCAGGAACTAAAGCGACGTAAGAACAATGAAATTCCGTTCTGTGAGCTTCCTGACATTATCGTTGGAAAATTAGCTGTTTCCGATGAATATGACAGCGACTACACATTTTTTCGTGTATGCGGTGTTGATGTGCGGGTGTTTGATGATGAACTGGCGGAAGCACTGAAACAGTTATCTGACCGTAACAGAGAAAATTTGTTGATGTATTACTTCTTGGAAATGAATGACACAGAGATTGCTAAAATCCAGAACATTTCCAGAGCAGGAGTTTACAAAAACCGTTACAGAGCTTTAGAGCATTTGAAACAAAACATGAGAAAGGAGTAGCCGTAAAGTGAAAAAGAAATATAAACACCCGTCTTATTATCTGATTTCATCAGCTATGGACGGGAATGAACAGGCAATCGAAAAGTTACTGGCATTTTATGACCCGTACATATCGAAGTGCTGTCTGCGTCCTCTTTATGACGAATACGGCAACGTCTATATTGTCGTCGATATGGAACTGAAAGGACGTATCAGAGAAGCCCTTATCAAAATGATTTTGGACTTTGATGTTGATTTAACACCAACAGAAGAATAAGGCTGACGGCGGGGCATGATTTGTAAAATCCCCCTCTTTCCTGTCCCGCACCGCCTTTTCTATATGAAAGCCTTTTTGGGCTTTCGCCAGCCGTTCTTTGAAAATTGAATAAAGCAGACAGACACGTTTGTAATACCAGAGAGCCACGGGGACTGTACGCCACAACCTTTTCCATAAGAGAAAGCGAGCGATCTACACAGTGAACCGAGAGCGACCGTTGGAAAAGCCGCTTTGCCACGACCTAGTATTGCAGGATAATGATACACCCGCATGGTGCGGTTCACTCATAAGAATGAGAATGGCTGAAATGCCAGTGGAGCTTGCCGAAGCCGTCTGTCTGCTTCTATAACTTTAAATAACATACGCATAATGGATAAGCCCTTTTGCGTATGTTGAGAATAGATAGCTGATTAAGGGGGACGATATATTGGCTAAAAAAGAAGCTATATCCTATACAGTAGAACGGGAATTTTTAGCAAAATTTTCCGTGGAAGAACTGATTATCCGTATCGTGAAATCTCACATGAAAAGTACCGTCCAAAAAGGCGGAAAACCTTGAAAATACTGGAAAAAAGCCGTATTTTATGGTATAATATTATTATAGGTACGGCAGTTGAATAGGTGAATAAAATGACTTTGAAAAAGGTATTGCGCTTATTTAACGTGGCTATTTATATCAGATTATCACGAGAGGACGGAGATAAGGAAGAAAGCGACAGTGTAGGAAATCAGAGAAAACTTTTAACAGAATATGTAAATAAACAGGACGACTTTATTCTGTATGATGTGTATATTGATGACGGCTTTACAGGTACAAACTTCAACCGCCCAGACTTTCAGAGAATGATTAAGGATATTGAGGACGGGAAAGTAAATTGTGTCGTTGTCAAGGACTTGTCCCGCTTCGGGCGAGATTATATTGATACAGGTCGGTATCTGGAACGGATATTTCCTGAACTGGGTGTCCGCTTCATTTCTGTAACGGATAATATCGACAGTATCAAACAGGCATACGATATGTTGCTTCCTATAAAAAACATATTCAATGAACAGTATGCAAGGGATATTTCCAACAAGATACAGGCAACCGTAAAATCCAAACAAAAAGCGGGGGAGTTTATCGGAGCATTTACAAGCTACGGTTATAAAAAATCTTCCGTAAATAAAAACAAGCTGGTAATTGACGAATATGCGGCGGACGTGGTTAGACGGGTATTCTCTATGTATTTACAGGGTATCGGAAAACAGAGTATCGCAAAGGCACTCAACGCAGAGGGTATTCTTTGCCCGTCGGAATATAAGAAGCTGAACGGGGAGAACTACAAGAATTGTAACCGTTTGAAAACCACTTCTTACTGGACGTATTCTACAATTAAAATCATGTTGCAAAATGAAATGTATATCGGGAATATGGTACAGGGCAAGAAGCACCAGCGTATGAGAAGCAAACAGCGTATGGTTGATAAGGAGAACTGGATAAGGGTTGAAAATACCCACGAGCCGATTATAGACCGTGATACATGGGATAAGGTACAGAAACTTCTGACGAAGAAACACAGGGACATTGATTTGGAAACAAATAAAAATATCTTTGCTGGTTTTATCAAATGCGGGGACTGTGGGCGTGCTATGATGAAGAATTTTTGGCGAAAGGCTGACGGGAGTAAATCCTATTCCTTTTATTGCGGAACTTATAAGCGAAGCGGGAAAGATTACTGTTCGCCCCACACGCTTCCGTTTCAAGTCTTAAATGACATTGTTCTGGGAGATTTAAAGGCGATTGTCCGAAGTGTGGAAGATTTACAGGAGCTTGTGAAAAAGCAGTCCCTTACCGCTTCAAGGATAAAAAAATCAGCCGATACGGAGCTTGTGAAGCTAAAGGCGGAGCTGGAAAGAGTAAAGAAGCTGAAAAAATCCATTTATGAGGATTACAAGGACGAACTGATTTCCAAAGATGAATATTTTTCTTATCGAGAGGACTACGGGCAAAAAGAAAATCTCTATGCAAAACAGATTGAAGCACTGGAAGCAAAGAAGAAAGATAATGTAACAGAGGACATTTTTCAAACACCGTGGCTTAGACGGCTGTTAGAGCTGAAAGACATTGAAGAACTGGACAGAGATATTGTAGTGGAAATGATAGATGAAATCATTGTCTATGAGAACCGTAAAATCAAAATCCGCTACAATTTTGGAAATGAGCTGGAACATTTATTTTCAAGTATATACAGTGCCGAACTGGAACAAAAGGCTATCTAAAACACATTTCTGACTTCCCCGCTTATTCTGGGGAATACATAAAATCACTTGCGTAAATTACAACCAGCACATGGGGGCTTTGACCCTGGAATGACAGGGGCTAGTGGGATTACAGAGAAAGAACTGAATCTTATTTATGCAAAGAAGCTGGAAGTGCTTTTGTCGGAAGCGGGGTATCACGTTGTACAGACCCGGACAACAGAAGCTGGACTTTACGATGAAAATGAGACGCATAAAAAGGCGCAGGATATGCAAAGACGGGTTGCGGTAATTGAACAGGAAAAGCCGGTCGTAACGATCAGTATTCATCAGAACAGCTATCCTCAGGATGCGTCGGTGTGCGGTCCGCAGGTGTTTTATTTTGAGCATTCGGCGGAGGGAAAAGAGCTGGCGACGAGCATCCAGAATTGTATCAATACGCAGCTTCAGGTGGAACGGCCGCGCGTACCGAAGGGAAATGGCTCCTATTACATATTGAAACGTTCCGCAAGTACGACGGTGATTGTTGAATGCGGATTTTTGACGAATCCGGCAGAAGAGGCAAAGCTGCAGGAGGAAGCTTATCAGGATAGTATGGTTCGGGCTGTCTGTGACGGGATTTTGCAGTATCTTGGAAGCAGTACCGCGGCGTGACAGAAGATAGTCTCAAAAATGTAGTATTGCCTGTAGAAAACTGGAAACAAAGAAACAGACGGAGCCTGTTGCGGGTTCCGTCTGTTTCGATAAAAAGGATTATGCGATAACCTTCGGTTACTGGGATTAGAGTCTGATATTTTTGAACAGGGAAGCGAGTGTGGTAGTTGCTTCTTCTGTTTCTGGCATTTCGAATACTTCTTCTTCGATCTCTGTTGCGGCTACATCCTCAAGCGCCTTCATGCTGAGGCTGATCTTACCGTCTTTGACAGCCGTGATCTTGACTTTGACAGTCTGTCCTTCCTTCAGGACAGCTCCCGGATGCTTGATGCGTTGCTGACTGATCTGAGAGACGTGAACGAGACCAGAAAGGCCGTTTCCAAGGTCAACGAATGCACCGTACGGCATCAAAGATTCTACTTTTCCTTCTGTTACAAGACCGACCTCAATGTTAGAGATTCTTGTTTTGCGTTCTTCTTCCTCTTTTTCTCTTAAGATATCTTTGGCGGACAGTACGAGGCGTTTTTCTTCCGGATCAGCGGTGATGACACGTACCTCGATTTCTTTTCCTACATATTCATCAAGATTTTCTACATAATTTAAAGAAAGTTTGGAAGCCGGAATAAAACCGCGGATGCCCTCCACGAAAGTTGTTACGCCACTTTTGACTGCCTCGCTTATTTTTACTTTAATATTGGACTGATCCTTTTCGAGCTGCAAAAGCCGTTCCCATCCGAGTACAGCAGCTGCGGCTTTCAGGGAAAGCTGAATTCTGCCCTGTGCATTATCGCGGCGAATAACGGTTGCAGAAATTTCCTGACCAACCTCCATATCGCGGAACGTAAAGGAAGGATCATCACTGGCATCTTCCAGACGGATGACACCGTCAGTATAAATACCAAGGTCAATCGTCAGTTCTTCATCAGAAACGCCGATGATGGTGCCGGAGAGGATATCCCCCTCGTGGATTGGTTTCATGGAGGCAGTGATGGCATCTTCGTAATCGGCCATTGTTTCTGCAGGAGCTTCTGCTTCCTCTGCTTTTTCATCAGAAACTACTGCTTCGTTTGCTGCTGTTTCATCAACTGGATTTTCCAGAACTGTCTCTTCGCTTTCTGCTGATGCTGTTAAAATTTCTTCGCTCATAATACCCTCCATTTTGTAAAAATTCACACATTTTGTTCTTAACGTCAGAACTCTGCGCAATTACAATTATTTTAACACAGTATTTTTATTTTGAATACTGCAAAAAGGTGAAAAAAGCAGAAAAAGGTTCCAAAAAAAGAACGAAAGTGTTATACTATGTCCGAAAGGCAGGAGGATACAATGAGGACAGTCATGGAATGTATGCGTGACGGAATAGACGAAGAAATAATCGGTTGCGCTGGTGAGATACTGAGACGGGGAGGGCTTGTAGCTTTTCCGACGGAGACTGTTTATGGCTTGGGGGCCAATGCCCTGGACGAGAAAGCTGCCGCAAAGATATACGGTGCGAAAGGGCGTCCTTCCGATAATCCATTGATCGTACATATTGCCGACTGGGATGCCATTGAAAAAATAGCGGTGGATATTCCGGTGGAGGCAAAGCTTCTGGCTGATGCATTCTGGCCGGGGCCGCTTACCATGGTGCTGAAAAAATCCGATGCAGTTCCTCTTACTACGACGGGAGGTCTTTCTACGGTGGCAGTGCGTATGCCGGGACATGAGGTGGCGCGTGCACTGATTCGTGCCGGAGGCGGTTATATTGCAGCTCCCAGTGCAAATACATCAGGACGTCCGAGTCCGACAAAGGCAGTACACGTGGCGGAAGATATGGATGGCGTGATTGATATGATTATTGACGGCGGAGATGCAGAGATCGGTCTGGAATCTACGATTGTCGACCTGACGGGGGATGTTCCGATGATTCTGCGTCCCGGTTATATCAGCCAGAGAATGCTTTCCGGAGTGCTGGGGAGCGTAGAGACAGACAGGGCGCTGATTTCCGATGATTCGAATATCAAGCCAAAGGCACCTGGGATGAAATACCGTCATTATGCACCGAAAGCAGATTTATTTATTATTGAAGGCAGTGAACGGAAGGTGCGGGAGAAGATCAATATGCTTGTAGCAGAGCAGATGGATGCCGGGCGCATTGTCGGTGTGATAGGAACGGATGAATCGTTCGGATGCTATCATGGCGGCGTGATAAAATCAATTGGCTCGCGTGCGGATGAGATTACGATTGCACAGCATTTGTACAGTATCCTGAGAGAGTTTGATGAGATGGATGTATCAGCCATCTATTCAGAGTCTTTTGATACACCGCAGATGGGACAGGCGATTATGAACCGGTTGATAAAAGCAGCTGGTCATCAGATCATCACTGTCTGAAGTATGGCGTCTGCACGCAAATATTACAAAAAGAAAAACCGACTGCTGCAGCCAGATTTTGGGGGATTGCCTGCAGGGAAGGGATAAGGAGCAGATACGATTGAGAAGGTATGACAAACTTATTTTTGTGAGCAATAGTGATACGGCGATGGGGCCCATGGCAGAGGCCATTTTACAGAGCAAATATTTGCTGGACGAGCTTACAATTATGTCCAAAGGTGTAGTAGTGTTGTTTCCGGAGCCAATTAATCCAAAAGCGGAAGCCGTTCTGGTGAGCAATGGGTTAACGATGAAGGAACATATGAGTGATCCGCTGACAAAAGAGGATTTCGAGGAGCGAACGTTGATTCTGGCCGTTGATGAGACGGTGAAACAGAAAGCGCAAAATGAGATTGCGCCGGAAGGGGAAGAGATTTGTGCTCTTTGCGAGTATGTGGGTGAAACACAAGATGTGATCAACCCATATGGAGGGGCTCTGGCGGAATACGGCCAGTGCTATGCCCAGCTTGATGCGTTGATCAAGAAGCTTGTGGTACAGTTGAATGAAGAGGAGCTTCTGCGTTAAGAATATTAAGTGGATCGCGGGGCAAAGCTTTGTGCTTGCGATAGAGGAGAAAACTAAAAAAAGAATGCAGGCGAGAAATCGCTGCTGATAAAGTGAAAAACAAAGGCCATAAGGCTGCTGAAAAATGTGGGAGGTAACAGATGCAAAAGATAGTTATTATGGATCATCCGTTGATCCGACACAAAATTGGTCTGATTCGGAGAACAGATACAGGTTCTAAGGATTTTCGGGCGTTAATCGGTGAAATAGCAATGTATATGTGTTATGAGGCAACGAGAGACCTGAAGCTTCGGGATATTGAGATTGAGACGCCGATTTGCCGGACGACGGTCAAAGAACTGAGCGGGAAAAAGCTGGCTGTTGTACCGATTCTCCGTGCCGGACTCGGAATGGTAGAGGGCATGCTGGCGATGATTCCTGCTGCGAAGGTTGGTCATATTGGGTTGTATCGTGATCCGGCTACATTGAAGCCGGTTGAATACTACTGTAAACTTCCGGCAGATACGGATGAGCGGGAGGTATTTGTGGTAGATCCGATGCTGGCGACCGGTGGTTCTGCTGTGGCGGCAATTCAGATGCTGAAAGACAAAGGCGTAAAAAATATTCGTTTTATGTGTATCATAGCGGCGCCGGAAGGTGTAGAGGCCATGAAAAAAGCACATCCGGATGTAGATATTTACATTGGAGCACTGGATGAATGTCTGAATGATCATGGATATATTGTGCCTGGGCTTGGGGATGCCGGAGATCGTATTTTTGGAACGAAATAGACCGGGTATCTGTGGATAGAATAGATAGCTCCCTGGTGTCAGTTCAGTTTGAGCTGGCGCCAGGGAGTTTTTATGTCTCAAAAACAGATGAAAGACAGATTCTTATCATGACTTACATTCTCAAAGTACGGTATCTTCCAGATCAATGAGCCAGACATTCCCGGCTTCTGCGGCAGCCTGGGTAAGCTCTGGTGTAAAACCTGCCGTGGAAAAGATACAGAGATACCGTTCTTTATCTGCAAAAGGCTCCAGCGGCATGTTCAGGCTTTCCAGATAGGACAGGTCAGCGGGAACCTCGCTGGCGTGACAGATTCCAAGAACCGTATGCGTTTCGTCCACAGCGACAAGCGGAATACGGAAAAAAGGTTCACGTTTTGTCCCTCCGCACCACCAGGAACCGGTATGATGGTAGGAAAAAGGTGCTTCTTGTGTGTCGACAAGCCGTTCCAGATACTCTGTACATACTGTTTCAAAAACAGGCAGAGCGTATTCGCTTAGCTTTGGATATACTTCCTGTTCATAGAGGGTACGGCCCTGACCGAACAGGATTGTGCTTATATTTGGGTATACAAAACGATACCAGAAGCGAAGCATGTGATCTACGAAAACGTAACGCACTTTTTTTTGTGTATCTCCAACTGCCGGAAATTCTTTCGTAAGAATGCCGAGGCTTATGAGGATATTGAGATATTTAGCACACTTATTTGTACCAATGGATGCATCTGATGCGATATCGGCCAAACGATTTCGTCCCGATGCGATGATTTCCAGCAGGAAATTGTAGGTGGAAATTTCGCGCAGTTCCCGGTGCAGATATTTTAGCGGTTCGAAAAGCAGAGGAGAATCCTTCTGGAAAAACAAAGAAAGGACATTTTCTCTGCCAGTGGCTTCCGGTCGCAGCATATTTATATAGGAAGGAAGTCCTCCTGTAATGCCGTACAGACAAATCTGCTCCAGCGGGGGGAAGGTGGATAAATAAGGCCGGCACGTATAAAATGGAACAGCGTCCAGAAATGCACGTGCGGAGATATGATGAAAGGGAGAAGGTGCTTTCTCCTGCATCATCTGTCTTGCGTATCCGACGGAGGAGGTTGTTATAGCAAGAAAAATTTTTCCGGCTGGAAAATCGTGTTCCATTGCATTTTGGAACGCTTCCATAAAATCTGGTTGATGAACCGGCAGGTTTTGGAATTCATCCAGTACGAGTACAAGACGATGGGAAAAGGAAACGCTGGAAACCCAGGAGAAAGCCTGTTCCCATGTAGTAAATTCCTGCGGGATCTGGTGGGGGGAAATGCAACGGACGGCTTCCTCCCAAAATGCATGCAGCTGTCTTTGTGGTACAATTTCTGTGGCAGAATAGAAGATCGTTCTTTTGTTTTGACAGAATTCCCGCAGAAGTTCTGTTTTTCCGGTACCGTCCCGTCCATAAAGGAACAGGAAGGAAAACTGCATACGATTATATAATGTATTTAATTTTTTTAGTTCTGAGGCAAAAAGTGTCTCCATAATGGCCTCCTTGTGTAAATCGGTGTTATTTCATAGGAGAAGTATAATCCTGGTTTAGTGAAATGTCAAATCAAGTTGCCAATCTATAAGATGGCAGAAAAAATGTCATTTTTTTAAGAAATTTCTTATTTACGAGAAGAAATAGATGTATTATACTATAAGATGATTTATAGTTTTTATTATGTTTTGTTGTATTTCTTATGATATAAGAGATATTACAAAAAATAAGTAAGAGCAAAATAATAAGGAAATGATCAATCAGAAAAAGAAACAATCCAAGAAAGAAAAATGTGTTGATCAAGAAAAATTAATAAGGGGAGGCTTTTTACTTATGCATAGGAAATTCAGAAAAGTTGCAGCTATTATTTTGACATCAGCAATGTTGATGCAAAGCTGCGTAGCGGGAATGGCAGCGGAAAGTCCAGCTGTACCGGCAGAGACGCAGACAGAGGCACCGACGGAAGCACCTACCGAGGCGCCGACGGAAGTACCTACAGAGGCGCCAACAGAAGCACCGACGGAAGCACCTACTGAGGCGCCGACAGAAGCACCGACGGAAGCACCTACCGAGGCACCGACGGAAGCACCTACTGAGGCGCCGACAGAAGCACCTACCGAGGCACCGACGGAAGCACCTACCGAGGCGCCAACAGAAAAAGAGACTAAGAAAGAAACAGAAAAAGAGACGGAAAAAGAAACCAAAAAAGAAACAGAAAAAGAGACGGAGCGTTCAGAGCGTGTGAACGACGGGCAGAAGTTTTCCTATTCAGATCTCGCGTCTTCACTGAATACGGCACTTCCATATTTGTTTGCGGCAAAGAATGTAAACGGTCCGGAGGATCTTTTGAAAGATCAGGAAATAGCCGATGAAGATTTGGGTGCAGGGATTGTTTCAGGGCTTACAGATTTTTCCAAGAAGCTTGCGAACGGCGTGTCTTCTTCCACGGTTGAAGTAGTAAATCTTTACGCAGATAAAAATGGCAAGCTGGATATGGCGCAGCTTGACAAATTATATAAAGATCATGTAATTGATGTTACGGAAAAGTATTATGTTGTCAATGTGATTGCAGATCATGCAGATCAGAATTTGGATTTTTCCGGATATGATCTGACTCTTTCCGGAGAACGTGTTACATATAGCGAGGAAACTGAGCCGGGAGATATTCTCTATAACTTTGCGGCATTGGAGGGAGACAAACTCCAGGCATATAAGGGAACCCTGACACTAGCAAATGGCGCAGGGCTGCAGGGAACTTATCTTGCACCGGAAGCGTCCGTTCAGGTAAATTCCAGTCTGTCCGGTGCAGTTTATGCAGAACAGATTACGGTATCAGGTTCAGCCACGGAACTGTTGCAGATCGCTTTCGTAACAGGCCTTGAACCAGATGAAACGCAGACAGAACTTTCGACGGAAGCAGAGACAGAAACGGAAGTCCTGACAGAAGAGGTGACGGAAACCCAGACGGAAGCTTCTACAGAAAAAGAAACGGAAGCTCTTACTGAAGTAGCAACAGAGACGGAAATAGAAACAGAAATAGAAACGGAAGCTCTGACAGAAGCAGTTACAGAAGCGGAAACAGAGACAGAAGCTTTGACAGAACCAGTTACAGAGGTTCCTGTGGAATCTGAGACGGAGATTTCGACAGAGGCGATAACAGAGATTACAGCAGAACCGGAGACAGAAGCATTTTCTGAGACGGAAGCATCTGGAGAGATTGCTGTAGAACAGGTTATTGATACCCTTTTGTTTGCAGGCAGAGCGTCTGTACTGTATTCAAATGATAACGTTGATTTGCGCGTAAGTGTGGTACAGGAAACTGACGCAGGTGTATCTGTTGCAGAAGGTGTTGGTATCGCTGTAAAGGCAGCAGAAAATGTTGTGAATGAAGATGGAACGATCAAATTTGCAAAAGATTCTGTAATTACAGAGGTTGAGAGTACCAATGCAGAAGTGAGCATCGGAAAGGATCTTACAAAGGGTGGTCAGTACTATATTGAGCTTTCAAAAATTCCGGCTGATTTCTGCGGTGTGCAGCGCATTTATTTTACAGTGAATGAAGAGGGCAAGCCGGTTCTCGACAGTACCGCATTCGGTACAGTAGAGAGTGGACTTCTGACTATTACACTTTACAGCAGTAAAATTACTGTGAACGGATCCGTGATCCTTAAAGTTGTAAAGGATGATATTGCAGAGAGTCCGATTACGAGTGCTGCTTTTGTGGTGAAGGATAAAGACGGCAATGTATTGAAGAATGTGGAATCGGAGGATCCGTCCTGTTACATTCAGTACACAGGGGTTCCGATTCGTTTGACCGGACTTCCGGCAGGCGAGTATCTGCTGTCACAGATTTCCACAGAGACAGGATATAAGATTGCGGAGGATCAGCCGTTTACCGTAGTCGCAGATACAAGCAGTGAGCTGGTTGTAAAAAATGCAGCAATGGCTGGACTCAACACTTTGAATGTTACTGCGCAGGCATTTTGTAACAACGTGCTCCTGACGGCGGAAAAAGCCGGAGAGGCGATGGAGACAGAGTATTATGCAGCACTGTTTGCGGACAAGGATCTGAAGCAGAGAGTCAGTGCGGTGACAGCGCTTAACTTTGAGCAGGGAAAGACGGCAAGTGTACAGAGCGTTTTCGGAGGACTTGAAAAAGGTTCTTATTATCTTGCACCGACGAATGAATTTGGAGAAATACTGGAAGTAAAACAGTACCAGATCGTCGACAATGCAGGAGCGGTTTTATCTGAGCTTATTTTTAAAGATGGAGAGACTGCTGCGCAGAATGCAGTAATCAATTATCAGTATGTAGCAGATGCTACGGAAAACACGTATCCGGACGGAGATTTCTCCTATCTGGCGGATCTCACTCTGACCAAGAAGCTTTTAAATGGAGACGGAAGTGAGCGTATCGGTGAAGAGAGTGATGAATTCACAGTAGACCTGTATCAGGATGCGGAGAGAACGAAAAAAATAGAGGCTGCACCAGTTGTCTTCAAAATGTCAGGAATTGCAGCAAAAGAACAGAAGATTCAGGTAAAGATGACTGCTGGTACAGCAGATCTGTATCTGACAGAGAAAGACAAAGACGGCCAGATAATTGGCGCAGATGCCAACAATAAATCTCAGTATACGGTAAGCTATGCTCCGGACAATACCGGTAAGATCACGGTGATCTGCGGTACACCGGTCAGTGCTGAGATTCTTAACCAGATGAACAATTCTGTTGTGAAGCTTGCACTGAGAGATACATCCGGCAAATATGTTCCGGGCGTGACGATGGTTGTAAAAGACAGCAATGGTCAGGTTGCTTATGACAATGGTAAAGCTCTGGTATTTACTTCCGGTGAAACAGATCATGTATTACAGGATGTTCTTACACCGGGCCAGACTTATTACCTCTCCCAGGTATCAGCGGCATCGGGCTATGGACCGGCAGCTGATGTGGCATTCAAAGTAAAAGAACACGGCGAGACGGTGGTTGAGATGGTATGCCATGCGGCAAAGAGCACGAGCTATTCCGTTACGGTTGCAAAGCAGGTATATTGTGGCGAGAACCAGGTATATGCACAGGATACAACCAACAAGGAACATGCTGCAAAGGGCAGATATACTTTCTATGTAGCACTGTTTGCGGACTCTGCATATCAGCAGAAGGTCAGCAATGTTCAGAAGATTACCGTTAAGGGGCTGAATGGCTCCACAACGTTTAAGAATCTGGAAAAGAATGCAACGTATTATGTTTCAGAGACAGACCAGTACGGTGTACCGCTTGTTTCCGATAACAACCGAACCATTCGTTATGCAGCGGGCGGTAAGGTGACGATGTCATCACAGAGCCGTACCAGCGTGATTCAGAATATTTACAAAAATCTTCCGGCCGGATATCGTCATACGGCAAGACTTACAGTTACGAAAAATGTAGTGAAGGCTTCCGGAGAGGAAGTAAATGTAACGGATACGTTCTACGCAGGTATTTTCCGTAAAGCGGATTACAGCGATACGCCGACCATTGTAAAACTGGATCTGAAAGCAGCTACTTCGGCATATACGACTCTGAGAATTTTGCTTCCGAACAGCGGAGAGCAGACATATTACTTTGCAGAGGTAAATGCAGATGGCAGCCGCGTGCAGGAGGATTCCTTTGCATATGAGATTGAAATTGACAATCCGTCCATGAAGGTGACGAGCGGCAGCTCTGCTTCCGTTACGATTACAAACAGAGAGAAATCCTCTAAAGTAACGCTTTATCTGACGAAAAAGGTATATCAGGGAACGGCACAGAAAGCAGTAAATGAAACCTTCTATGCAGGTTTGTTCAAGGATAAGAACTTTACGGAGCTTTATACGAAGCCGGTTCCGCTGAAGCTGGAGAATAAGAGTGAAGTAACACTGAAGCTCTCCTTGAATCTTGGGACTACCTCAGATGCGACGATCTATATTGCAGAGGTTGACCAGAACGGAAGAGTGATCAAGAATGAGCGTGATTTTGGATATGAGATCAAGATGGTCAATTCAAATGCAGCGTTCACAAAGCAGACGCGTGAGATTCAGACAATTCTTCTGAACTCTGTATATGGCAGTGTGACGAATAAGGATTGGAATGATATTCTTCATTCGGATGACAATTATATGGGAAGCGATGGGGTGGTATCCGGAAACGGTGAGCTTGGTGAGGCAGCGCAGACGGGTGATGAAACACCGATTGCACTCTATGCGTCACTGATGGGCGTGGCGATTCTGTTGATTGTGATCCTTGTTGTTCTGAAAACGAGACGTAAAAAATAAGAGTTTAGAATAAGTAACAGGAAAGGGACTGTTGCAAAATAGCGAATCCATTCAACATATGGCTTAGATGTAAAAGGCATCGAAACCATATGTTGGAGGAATGCTGTATTTTGCTACAGTCCCTTTTTACGTAGACTCATACAAAGGATTATTGATGTCGGTTTAATGCTTCATCTGTCAGTTTTTTTGTACAGGTGATAGCAATAGCGCCGTCTCCGATATGACAGGCTACGCTCAGGGAGAGCGGGTCCATGGTGATGTTGTGCGTAGGGTAGACCTGCTGTACTTCCTGCTTCCAGAGATTGGGCTCTGTCAGATCTGTACCGGAATAAGCCAGCATAAAATGCATATTGGAAGCCGTTTCATCGGAACCGAAACGCTCTGTACAGTCTTTGTGAATTGCTTCGAGCATTGTGGTCTTGGCAGCCTTGAGCGTACGGCTTTTTGCGTAGGCGTCGAGCTTGTCTCCCTGAATCTGAAGTACCGGTTTCAGGCGAAGGAGCGTGCCCAGTGCTGCTGCTGCCGGAGTGATACGGCCGCCTTTTTTCAGATAATAAAGCGTAGCCAGTGTAATGTAAATACTGGAATCAGAAGCTGTGTCCTCAAGATATGTTTTAATTTCAGCAGCGCTCCATCCGGCATCTGCGAGGGATTTTGCATCCAGAGCAGATTGTTTCTGGGTAACAGAAATACGGCGGTTGTCAACAACAAACACCTTCCCTTCGTACTCCTGCGCAATCATCTGCGCTGCACTGCAGGAACCGGAAAGGCCGCTGGACATCGGGATGTGAACGATAGCTTCATAGTCTTTCAGAAGACGGTCCCACATATCTGTGACATCTGCAAGAGATGGCATTGAGGTAGAAATCGTTGCATCATTTTTCAAGAATTCGTAAAAACTTTTTTGATCTAAGGTAATATCTTCGTAGTAAAGGGTATCATTTACATAAAAGGGCATTGGGATTACGAAAATTCCCAGCTCCTTGCTTTCTTTTTGGGTAATGCCGCTATTACTGTCTGTTACAATTGCTATTTTTCCCATTTTTGCCTCCTTGCTTGTGATTTTCATATAAATTGCGGTGTCTGTATACCGGATTTTACAGATTCTTATAACTTTTACTATAGCACAAACGGAGAGGTGTCGCAATTTAATTATAAAAATCGGGGCTTTAATAGGTGGCAATAGATTGCTGAAATGGAAGTTTTGCTTGCTATTCGCTTCGATTAAAGCTATACTTAGAAAAAAGTGCAGGAAAGGATTTATTATGGAACTGTTAGAGGTTATACTTGATTCGTTTGTCAATGTTGCAATGCTGCTTTTTGAATATATCGGAGTCGGCGTTATTACGTTTTCGGGTATTCAGGGCTTTATTAATTATATCCGCCGCTCGCCGGATACGAGACTGGTGCTGGCCAAAGGACTGGCGATGGGTCTTGAGTTCAAGCTGGGAAGTGAGATTTTGCGTACGGTTATCGTACGTAATCTTCAGGAGATTGGTATTGTGGCCGGAATTATTCTGCTGCGTGCAACACTTACCTTCCTGATTCACTGGGAGATTCGCAATGAGGAAAATGACGGACATGCGAACCAGGAGGCAGCGGAGACGGTTCGGACGGAAGAATCAGTGAAGAGGCCTGAACCAATACCGGCAGAAGAAGGAATGCATGAGACTGTGGCGGAAAAAGCAGCAGAACAAGTGCAGGAAACCGAGGCAGTAAAAGCAGCGGAATGTGTACAGGAAACCGAGGAAGCAAAGGGAGTGGAATAAGTACACAAACCGAAGCAATAAAGTTTGCGGAATGAATGCCCATACCAGGCAGCCGAGGTAATGAAAACGGCTCAGGAAACAGAGGGTGGTTCAGTGCATCCATCCGGCCAGTATCACACTGGCCGCAATTCCGGCAAATGTGGCAAGAAGCGCGCCAGGCAGGGTATGGCGCGTTTTTTTGATGCCTGCCGTCATGAAATAGACGCTCATAGTATAAAAGATTGTTTCTGTACAGCACATCATCAGAGAGGCAATCAGTCCAATGTGTGAGTCGCAGCCAAATTCTTTGTAAATGTCCAGCAGCAGCCCGGTTGCGGCGCTGCTGGAGAACATACGCAGAATGGTGAGCGGAACAAGGTCGCCGGGGAAGGAGATCAGGGCGGAAAACTGGCCGATGGCTCCGGCAAGGAAATCAAGAAAGCCGGAAGCACGGAGTACCCCTGTGGCGATCATCAGGCCAATCAAGGTCGGTACAAGTTTTACGACTGTTTTCAGGCCGTCATTTGCACCTTTGATGAAGCTGTCATAAACCGGAACCTTCATAAGAAGCCCGTAACCGATCACATAAAAGATCACAAAGGGTATAATCATCTGTGAAACATAAAGAATAAAATCCATGAGACCTCCTGCCCCGTGGTCTGCGGGGACTGATTTAGGAATTCAATGTTTTCTGGAGCTGCTTTCGCAGAATATCAAAAGGCGCGGGTCCGGTTTCCAGTACCATGCGGTGGAATTCCCGCAGAGAAAAACGATCCTTTTGCGCAGCACTTACCGCATCCCGCAGATCACAGAAATTCAGGTAGCCGACATAATACTTGAGATAGTTGGCCGGAGCCTGCAAGATACTATTGTAGAGAGAGGCGGCGGTGTCTGTGCCGAATCCCAGTTTTTGCAGAAAGGCGCTGACCTCTTCCAGGGAATAGCCGCGGTAATGGATTCCGATGTCCAAAAGGGAAGCCAGCCCGAGTGTAAAGGAACGGTTTTTCTGGGAGATGGATGCATAAACCGGATCGTCTTCCCACAGTGAATAGGAATACATTTCAACATAGGTCGCCCATCCTTCCGTGTATCCTCCGGTGTCCATCAGACAGCGCAGCAGATCGGGTTCCTGTGCAGTAAAATATACGTTTTGATACAGATGACCCGGATAACCTTCGTGCGCCAATGTTGTGAAGAGTTCGAGCGTGTCGTAATTGCTGGCCCGGTTGATGTAGATGACATTATTTTCATAGTCATCAATAGCCGGAGTCAGATAAAAGGCAGGACTCAGATAGTTTTCCAGCGATGTATGTACATATTTGATATTACAGGAAACATTCGGGGGCATTGGAAAGTCTTCTGTGATTTTTTCGCGGAGCTGAGAAAGCAGCGCTGCCGGTGAAGCTGTCGTACCGGTACCGGAGGGGGTGAGGATTCCTCCATTTTGCGCAGAGAGTTTCTGGATATCAGAAAAGTCAGCTACCATCTGCCTCTTGATTGCTTCTTCAATCGCTTCGATCTCCCTGCTGTCACCCACGGTGCTTTGTACCAGATAGCGATAATACTCACGGCCCTGCGGAAGGTAGGAGAGCCCTTTATCGTTTTTTCCGGAATTAGCAAGCGCGCTGAGCCCGGAGCTTAAGGTTTCGTACGCTGGAATCACATATGCATCGAGGATGGACTGGTTGCGGCTTTTGTAAGCAATTTTTTCGTCAGAAGTCAGGTTGGAGATTTCATCAATTTTTTCGTTGAATATCCCGATTAGATAATTTTGCTTTGGATCAGCAATAAAGGTGTTGCACTGGCTGATCACATCCGCAGCACAGGCACGGCTCATGAAAAGGCCTGCGTTTGCTTTGTCGCGTTCAAACGATAAAATAGAGGAAAAATAATCCGGAATCTGTGTGAGCAGAGCCAGATAATCTTCAATATCTCTCTTTGTGCGGAATGTGTATTCTGCAAGCAGGATTGGCAGCTGTGCCTGCACACCGAGTGTCGGGCTGAGTGGTTCATCGTACAAAAGATAATCAGCGCCTTGCAGCTGCGTATTCAGATAATCTGCAAAAATATCATAAGTCAGCTGATGCTCATCAGAAAGTTTTTCATAGTCAAATTTTTTCAGAGCATTGAGGTAATTTTCTGCGGAAGCACACGATTTTTTTCGCGCTTCGAGACTGCCGTTTCCCAGTGTGACTTCCCCTTCTTTGATATGGAAGGAATCCGGTTGGGCTATGGTATAGTGCCTGTTGAGGGTATTGCCGCTCATCTCTTCGCAAAATACTTCCTCTGCAAATTTACGAAATTTTCTGTCCTCTGAATGAAACGGAATCGGAACGGACAATCCGAAGAGCCGTGCGACCAGGAGACACAAAATAGCGCCGAGGAAGAGAATGAGACAACCGGACAGCGTTTTGTGAGATGTGTGTTTCTGCGGCGCAGCAGCCTGGGCGGTCCCCATGCTGGCAGCAGAAGGTGTCTGAAGTTTTGATGAAAGCTGAGACATATGAGTGCTCCATATGAATACTCTTATCGTATTTTATGCACAGAATAAGAAAACATGTAAAAAACATGCCATCGCCTTGACAGAAAACGGTCCTTGTGTTAAGTTAAAAATCAGAAATGTATCTGGCAGACGGACAGATGAGGCTGTCAAATGCCGGAAGAAAATCCTGTGATGAAGAGAGTACGTGTGCGGAAACGGTACAGAGAATCTCCCGTTGCTGAGAGGGAGAGCGCAGATGTATACGGAAAATGGCTTCGGAGGGGCGTGGCTGAACCGGAAGGAAATAAAGGTAAGGCTGCGACAGGTCCGCCTGTTATAGCGGTTGGGTATTAACGTACCTGCAAAGGTCTGTGCCGTGAGGCTCAGATGAAAAGAAGTGGTAACACGGGAACGCTCGTCTTCTTATTTAATGAGAAAGGAAGGGGCGTTTTTTTATTCCCATCAGGAATGAACCAGGCAACCACGTGAAGTTTCCTTCGGGAATGCGGGATTTTTTGATTTAGTTTAAGGAAGGAGCATTAAAAAATGAACAAACCAAAGTTTTATATGACTACTGCGATTGCCTATACCTCCGGCAAGCCGCATATCGGAAATACGTACGAAATTGTTCTGGCCGACAGCATTGCTCGTTTCAGAAGAGAGCAGGGATACGATGTGTTTTTCCAGACCGGAACGGATGAGCATGGGCAGAAGATTGAGCTGAAGGCACAGGAGGCAGGTGTGACGCCGAAAGAGTTCGTGGACGGCGTGTCAGGAGAGATCAAACGGATCTGGGATCTCATGAATACGTCGTATGATAAGTTCATCCGGACCACAGATGAGGACCACGAAAAACAGGTACAGAAAATTTTTAAAAAGCTGTATGATCAGGGCGATATTTACAAAAGCTCATATGAGGGACTGTATTGTACGCCGTGCGAGTCCTTCTGGACAGAATCGCAGCTGGTAGACGGTAAATGTCCGGACTGCGGCCGTGAAGTGAAACCGGCAAAAGAAGAGGCTTATTTCTTCCGTATGAGCAAGTATGCGGATCGTTTGATTGAGCACATCAATACCCATCCGGAATTTATTCAGCCAGTATCACGCAAAAATGAGATGATGAATAATTTCCTGCTTCCGGGCTTGCAGGATTTGTGCGTTTCGAGAACTTCTTTTCAATGGGGAATTCCCGTTACGTTTGATCCACGCCATGTGACGTATGTGTGGCTGGATGCACTGACAAACTATATTACAGGAATCGGTTATGACTGTGACGGGGAAGGTACGGAGCAGTTCCGGAAAAACTGGCCGGCAGAGCTGCATCTGATCGGAAAAGATATTATCCGTTTCCATACAATTTACTGGCCTATTTTCCTGATGGCGCTGGATCTTCCGCTGCCTAAACAGGTATTTGGCCACCCGTGGCTGCTGCAGGGCGACGGAAAAATGAGCAAGTCCAAAGGAAATGTGCTCTATGCGGATGATCTTGCAGATGTATTCGGTGTGGATGCGGTGCGTTATTTTGTACTGCATGAGATGCCGTTTGAAAATGACGGTGTAATTTCCTGGGAGCTGATGGTAGAACGATTGAATTCCGATCTTGCTAATACGCTCGGAAATCTGGTAAACCGGACAATATCCATGACGAATAAATATTTCGGGGGAATCGTGCGGGATGGCGGCGTGGCAGAGCCGGTGGATGAGGAGCTGAAAGCAGTAGCTCTGGCAGTTCCGGAACATGCAGCGAAGAAAATGGATGATCTGCGTGTGGCAGATGCGATCAGCGAAATTTTTACACTGTTTAAACGCTGCAACAAATACATTGACGAGACAATGCCGTGGGCGCTTGCGAAAGATGAGACCAAGCAGGACCGTCTGGCTACAGTACTCTATCATCTTACAGAGTGTATTGCTATCGGCGCATCGCTGCTGGAATCCTTTATGCCGGAGACTTCCGGGAAAATTCTGGAGCAGCTGCATGCAAAGAAACGCACTCTGGAAGAGATGAAGCAGTACGGCTTGTATGAGTCGGGTACAAAGGTAACAGATAAACCGGAGATTTTGTTTGCCCGTCTCGATCTGAAGGAAGTGCTTGCAAAAGCAGAGGAAATTCAGAAGGCACAGTTGGCGGCAGCGGGGCAGAGCGCGGACAGTCAGGGTACAGCGAAAAAAGAGGACGCAGGTGTGATTGATGTTGAGGCGAAGCCGGAAATTTCGTTTGACGATTTTGAAAAGCTGCAGTTCCAGGTAGGTGAAATTATTGCGTGTGAAGCAGTGAAGAAGTCGAAGAAGCTGCTCTGTTCACAGGTAAAGATTGGAAGCCAGATAAAACAGATTGTATCAGGAATTAAAGCGCATTACACACCGGAGGAAATGGTGGGCAAGAAGGTTATGGTTCTTGTAAATCTGAAGCCGGCGAAGCTGGCCGGTGTGCTTTCCGAGGGAATGCTGCTGTGCGCAGAGGATGCAAGCGGCAATCTGGCGCTGATGAAACCGGAAAAAGAGATGCCGTCCGGGGCAGAGATCTGCTGATCGTACCGCTTCTTGCAAAGAAAGCGGAAGTCCGAATGAACTCTGGAAAAAAGTTTGCAATCGGTAAGGTGAATGGCAGAATAGGAGGTAAAAAATATGGAGCATAAAAATGCGTGGAGAACGTATACAAAAGAGCAGACAGAGGAACTGGAAGCGTTATCTGTACGCTACAGGGCTTTTCTGGATGCAGGAAAAACGGAGCGTGAGTGTGTGAAGGCGGCCGTACGGCTTGCCAGAGCAAGTGGTTACGTCAGTCTGGAAGAAGCAGTTGCTTCCGGAAAAACGCTTGCAGCCGGGGACAAGGTATATGCAGTATTTATGGAAAAGGATATTGCGCTGTTTCATATCGGAGAAAAGCCTTTTGCGCAGGGAATGCGTATTCTTGGGGCGCACATTGATTCTCCGCGTCTCGATCTGAAACCAAATCCGCTTTATGAGGATGCAGAACTGGCATATCTTGACACACACTATTATGGCGGAGTCAAGAAATATCAGTGGGTGACGATTCCGCTTGCCATTCATGGCGTTGTGGCGAAAAAAGACGGGTCTGTGCTTGAGGTCTGTATCGGCGAGAAGGAGGATGATCCGGTTGTATTTGTGTCGGATCTCCTGATTCATCTGGCCGGCGAACAGCTTGAGAAAAAGGCGCGAGTGGTGATTGAAGGTGAAAATCTGGATCTTTTAGTCGGAAGCTGCCCGGTTGCAGATGGGAACGAAGAAGGAAAAGAAAAAGGAAAAGAAAAAGACGCGGTAAAAGCAAATATCCTCGCAATTTTAAAAGAACAGTACGGAATCGAGGAAGAGGATTTCCTGTCTGCTGAGCTGGAAATTGTTCCGGTGGGGAAAGCCAGAGATTGCGGCCTTGACCGCAGTATGATTATGGCTTACGGACAGGATGATCGTGTCTGTGCTTACACGTCTATGGAGGCACTGCTTGCAGCAGGCACACAGGAATATACATGCTGCTGCCTGCTGGTTGACAAGGAGGAGATCGGAAGCGTAGGCGCAACCGGAATGCAGTCGCGGTTCTTTGAAAATACGGTGGCAGAGCTGATGAACTGTGCAGGCGAATACAGTGAACTCGAGCTGCGCCGGTGTTTAAGCCGCAGCCGTATGCTTTCTTCAGATGTGAGCGCAGCGTATGATCCGCTTTATGCGTCGTATTTTGAAAAGCGAAACAGCGCTTATTTCGGAAAAGGAATGGTCCTTTGCAAATACACGGGTTCCCGCGGCAAAAGCGGAAGTAATGACGCAAATGCGGAATATGTCGCAGCAGTGCGGGCAGCGCTGGAGAAGCATCACGTGGCATATCAGACCGCAGAGCTTGGAAAAGTGGACGTCGGGGGAGGCGGAACCATTGCTTATATTTCAGCTCTGTACGGAATGCAGGTGATCGACAGTGGCGTTGCAGTGATGAATATGCACGCACCGATGGAGGTGACAAGCAAGGCCGACGTTTATGAGGCAGAGAAGGGCTATGAGGCTTTCTTAAAAGAGGCGTAAAGATGCACATGCCGGAACATACGGCATAGCATAAAGGGAGGATTTTTGAATGGGGAAGATGCAGATGAAGGAACGGCAAATCAGCTCCATGGAGCAGACAGCCATGCGCGTATCAAAGATCAGCATTGTTGTGAATGTTCTGCTTTCTGCCGGTAAGCTGGCCGCTGGAATTCTGGCCTCTTCAGGCGCGATGCTTTCGGATGCAGTTCACTCGGCTTCCGATGTGTTCAGTACGATTATTGTGATGATCGGAATCCGCATGTCAGGCAAAGCAGCAGACCGAGAGCATCCATACGGCCATGAGCGAATGGAATGCGTCGCCGCCATTCTTTTGGCAGTCGTACTTGCGCTTACAGGTTTTAAAATAGGGGCATCCGGACTGGAAAAAATCAGTTCAGGAAATTATGGAGAGCTGGCGGTACCGGGGATACTTGCTCTTGTGGCGGCGGTTGTGTCTGTTCTTGTAAAAGAATGGATGTACTGGTATACGCGCTTCTATGCGAAAAAGATCAAATCTCCCGCACTCATGGCGGATGCCTGGCATCATCGTTCGGATTCGCTTTCTTCGATCGGTGCATTTATCGGTATTCTCGGCGCCCGGCTTGGATTTCAGGTAATGGACCCGGCAGCAAGCGTTGTGATCTGTCTTTTTATATTAAAAGCGGCTTATGATATCTTTAAAGATGCAATTGATAAGATGCTGGATACCGCCTGCGACCCATCTCTTGAAAAAGAACTGCGGGAATTTGTACTGATTCAGAGCGGCGTTCAGGGGATTGATCTGCTTCGCACGCGAACCTTCGGCAGCCGGATTTATGTAGACGTAGACATCCGGGCAGACGGTTCCATGTCACTGCGGGAGGCACACGGGATTGCGGAGCATGTACACGATGAGATAGAAGGACAGTTTGAACAGGTGAAGCACATTATGGTGCATGTAAATCCGGCATAAAACAAGGCAGGCCAATGCGTTTGAAAGGGTGTAATCTGCCAGAAAACGGAGGACAGGCGAGTGAAACGACAAGTAAGTTTGGAAGAAATTTCTGACGGCAGATTATACAGCCGGAAAGATATGGTAAGAGCCGGCTGCGGAGGCTGCAAAGGCTGCTGTGAATGCTGCAGCGGAATGGGAACATCTGTAATTCTCGATCCGTTTGATGTGTATCGTCTGACGGCAGGATTGTCCTGTACGTTTGAAGAGTTGCTGGTGAATAAAGTGGAACTGAATGTCGTGGATGGGGTCATTCTGCCCAACCTAAAAATGAAAAGCATTTCCGATACCGGAAAAGCAATGTCTGATACGGATATGACAGGTACGGTTACAGAGGAAGCCTGTGCATTTTTAAATGAGGAGGGGCGCTGCAGCATTCATGCATGGCGCCCCGGAATCTGCCGCCTGTTTCCGCTTGGCCGCTATTATGAAAAGGAAAAGCGCAGTTTTCGTTATTTTTTACAGATTCACGAGTGCCCCATGCCGGCCAAAACAAAAGTAAAAGTGGAAAAATGGCTGGACACACCGCAGTTGTCACGTTATGAGACATACATAAACGACTGGCACTATTTTCTTGAAGATGCAGAAATGAAGTTTGCAGATGGTATGAGTGACGATGACAGAAAAAATGCAAACGTTTTTCTGCTCAAACTATTTTATTTCAAACCATACAATACGTCAGAGGATTTTTACTCTCAGTTTGAAAATCGCCTGCGAATCGCGCAGGAAACTCTTTTTTGACCAGCCGGGAGCCAGCGCCCCTGATTCGTCCGATTTTCAAAAGATAAAAATGGAGGACACAACATGCAGTTACTAAAGGATAAAATCCGCAAATATGGAAAAGTCAAAGAAGGCAATGTACTGAAGGTAGACAGCTTCCTGAACCATCAGATGGATGTCAGTCTGTTTCGTGAGATGGGGAAAGAATTTAAAAAGCGTTTTGCCGGAGAAGAAATCAACAAAATTCTGACCATTGAGGCATCCGGAATCGGTATTGCATGTCTGGTGGCAGAGGAATTACAGGTGCCTGTGGTTTTTGCGAAAAAGACGCAGACCAAAAATATTGCTGGCGACGTGTACACCTCAAAGGTAGAATCCTACACACACGGACGTGTCTATGATATCATTGTGTCAAAAGAATTTCTTGGAGAAGGGGATAAAGTGCTTTTGATTGATGATTTTCTCGCAAACGGAAAAGCGCTTGAGGGATTGTGCGCCCTAGTAGAGGCCTCCGGAGCAGAGCTTGTGGGAGCCGGGATTGCAATTGAGAAAGGCTTCCAGGTGGGAGGCGAGATTCTCCGTTCAAAAGGAATCCATCTGGAGTCATTGGCGATTGTGGATGGAATGGATGAAAAAACGGGAGAAATTATGTTCCGAGAATAAGCAATGCTTTGAAAAACAGCTGCAAAATAAATTTTTTACGGCCGGGGTTCACCCGGCTGTATTATTTTTATTTTGCAGCTGTTTTTTATTTGGAAGAGACGAGAGGACCTCAGTCTTTGTTTTTTCAAACCAGAGCATGAGACATTGCACTTGAGGCGCAAAATAAATGGTAGAGAAAAATATCAGGCTGGTGTCCGGAAATAACGTCCCCTGTATTTTTGTACCAGATACAGCGATAAAAACAGTGTGGCAAACTCTGCGGCCGGTACAGAAAGCCATACGCCTGTCACGCCGAGGAGCTGCGGGAGGAGCAGGATGCTCACTGCGATAAAAACAAAGGTCCGCAAAAAGGAGATGACGGCGGATATGATCCCGTTATTGAGGGCAGTAAAGAGTGCGGATGAAAAAATATTCAGGCCCGCAAACATATAATTAAAAGAGAAGATAAAAAATCCTGTTTTTGCAATTGCATACGTCTCTGTCTGCGGAGGAGTAAAAATTCCGACAATGGCGGGTGTGGCGGCGAGTGCCGTCGCAGTAATAAGGGCAGAGGAAACGATGGTGAACGCAAAACAGATTTTTGTCACGCGCCGCAGGAGAGAAATGTTTTTCCTTCCGTAATTGTAGCTGATGACAGGCGAGACTCCCATCGAAAACCCCATGTAAAGCGCATTAAACAGGAACTGGCTGTACAGGACAATCGTAATGGCAGCTACGCCAGGTTCTCCGAGAAAACGGAGCATAACAAGATTGAAAAGGTAAGTGACCACAGCGTTTGAAACATTTGTCACCATTTCGGATGAGCCATTGAAAACGCTTTTCAACAGTGCTCCCGGATAAAATCGCGGCTTCACAATGTACAGCAGGTTTTTCCGGACAAGTGTAAAATAAAGAAGCCCGGCAATGGCGGGAACTGACTGGCCAAGTCCGGTGGCAAGCGCGGCGCCCGAGACGCCGAGTCCCAGTGGCCCCATAAAAATATAATCGAGAATCATGTTCGCGATTCCGCCTGCTGCGGTCAGAGCAAGGCCAAGGCCAGGCTGCCCTGCTGTGACAAAAAAGGTCTGAAAAAAGAGCTGCAAAACACAGGCCGGGGCAAAGTAGAGGGATATTTCCAGGTAGGATGCACAGTCTTGATACAGAAGATCTGTAGAGCCGAGCAGGAGGATCAGCGGGCGCAGAAACAGTTTGCCGCCAAGCAGCAGCAGGACTCCTAAAAGGAAAGTGGCCAGTAAAAGCATGGAAAAAATTTCTTTTGCCTCACGGTCAGCTCCCTCCCCGAGCCGTTTGGCTGTGAGCGCGCTTCCTCCTGTGGACAGCATGACGCCGCAGGCGATCACAAGGCTTAAAAACGGATACACAATATTCACAGAGGAGAGTGCGTTACTGCCAACGAAACGGGAAATAAAAATGCCGTCAACAATGGTATAAAGGGACATGAAAACCATCATGATAATGGTAGGGAATGCAAAGCGCAGGAGGGATGGAAAACGAAAATCCTGTGCAATTGAATTATTTGACATAAAACCTCCTTTTTGGATTTGGTGTGAAATGTGTTGGCGGGACGCCCTGCGAGAACCTCCACATAAACGGGGGGTTGGCAATGGGGATGGGGCAGGGTTGTCAAAGGGACAAAGGGTATGATAAAGTATGGGGTAACACAATAGTCAAGATTTTTTGAGACAGACAGGAGGAAAACAGTTGAAGAGGGCGGGGAAATTTACGACAGGGGAGTTTGCAGGGCTGTCTGGGGTTTCAAAGGATACGCTGTTTCATTATGACCGGATTGGGCTTCTGAAGCCGGAGACGGTGGAAGAAAATGGGTATCGGTATTATTCGCTCGCTCAGGTGGATGTCTGTGATGTGATTCGGGTGTTGAAAGAACTTGGCATGCCGCTGGCTGAGATACGGGAATATCTGGAGGAACGGACTGTTCCGTCGCTGCTGGAGCTCTTTGAAAAAGAGGAAAAGGTACTGCTGGAACGGATATGTCATCTGGAACGGAGCAGGAGTTGGCTTTTGCACAAAAAGGAGACTCTGGAGCAGACATTAAAGCTGGATTTTGAGAAAATAACAGTGGAGGAACAGAAGGGGAAGTATTATATCAGCAGGACAGTGAATACAGCGGATGAAGCGGTATGGGTCAAAAAGGCGGGGGAGCTGCTTGCGGACTGTGAGGCAAATGGAATCCGGAGCTCGTATGGATTCGGGTATCGGATAAAGATGAGAATGGCGGAAAAAGCGGCTGTGGCACAACAGGAGGGGAAAACAGAGCCACTCAGATACGATATGGTGTATCTGCTTCTGGATGAAAGGCCGGAGACATTGTCTTATAGGGAGCGGAAGGCCGGAGATTATGTGGTGCTTTATCATGTCGGTGACTGGAGACGGATTGGGCTGGCATATGGACGGCTTTTGACATATGCGAAGGAGCGGGGATTGATTTTAGGCGAGCACTGTTTTGAGGATGCAGTGATCGACGGATTGACGGAAAAAGATCCGGAAAATTATGTGACCAGGATTTTGTGTGAGGTAATAAGGAAGGTACAGATCTGAAAAGTTGATAATTAATTGATATATGTTTGAGAAAATAAGTGGTCAATACAGGCAGGCGACTAAAATCAAGACATTATTTTGATCTATGTAAAAACAGGGAGGCACTGGCAATGCAGGACAAAATTTTAATTGTAGACGATGAAGCAGATATTGTGGAAATGCTTCGGGATTATTTTACTTATAATGGATATGAGGTGATGACGGCATGCTGCGGGGAAGAAGCGGTGCTGAAAGCAGAACGGCAGCCGGATTTGATTTTGTTGGATATCAATATGCCGGGAATGGATGGTCTGGAGGTTTGCCGGTTGATTCGATATTTTGTGAACTGCCCGATTTTATTTCTGACAGCGCGCATTGAGGAGAGCGATAAAATCCGCGGTTTTGGTATCGGCGGGGATGATTACATTGTAAAGCCGTTTTCAATTGAGGAGCTTGGCGCAAGGGTAGAGGCGCATCTTCGCAGGGAAAAGAGGCAGAGAGGCCTTGCTGTCGTAAAATTCGGCGGTTCGGTGGTCATTGATTATTCAGAGCGGCGTGTCTATTTTGAAGGGAATGCGCTGCCGTTTGCGAAAAAGGAGTTTGACATCATTGAACTGCTATCGCTTCATGCGGGGCAGGTGTTTGGCAAGGAACGGATTTATGAGCTGGTTTGGGGGTATGACAGCGAGGGAGAAAGTTCTGTGGTAGCAGAACACATCCGTCGGATTCGTGCAAAGTTACAGAAGGCAGGAGCGGAAAGCTGTATTGATACGGTCTGGGGAGTGGGATACAAATGGAAAAAAGAAAACGGATAAACAAAAATTCGGTGTGCTGGAAAATGGTGCCCTACCTTCTTGTTATGGCAGTTGCACTGCTCCTTGGATATGCAGTGCTTGGGCTGACCGCGAATATGGTACAGGATCAGCTTGTGCTGAACTTTGCAGAGATAAATGAGGAGGTATATTATGAGAAGATGTATACGGAAAAGGGAGAACAATTGATTTTAAGCGGTATTGGGTCTATCTATGACTGGGATGATGATTTTTATAAAGAGCTGTTTGATATTGCAAGTATCAGTCAAGTGCTTCTTGCTATTCCATGGACCCTGGCCTGTCTTTTGATTCCTGGAACACTGTTTTTTCGCAGGCATTTGAAAAAACCATTGCAGCTTCTGATCAACGGGGCACAGCAGATCGGTGAAAATAATCTGGACTTCAGCGTGTATTATGAAGAGGCGGATGAGATGGGACAGCTTTGCAATGCATTTGAGAAAATGAGGCTTTCTTTGCAGGAAAATAATCTGCAAATGTGGCGCCAGATAGAGGAACGGAAAAGGTTGAATGCGGCATTTGCGCATGATTTGCGTACACCGCTTACTGTATTAAAGGGACAGGCGGATATGCTGCTTCGGTTTGTACCTCAACAGAAAATGTCGGAGGAAAAGATCGTTGCTGCGGCTGCGACCATGAAACGGCATATCGGGAGGCTTGAAGAGTATGTGCAGACGATGAATCATTTGCAGAGACTGGAAGATATTGAGGTTCGGAAAGAAGAAAGTTCAACGACCGAATTTGTAATGCGTCTTCTTGAGAGCGGTCAGGCTATTTGTGGGGAAAAAGTACAGTTTGACCTTGACGCTTCAAGGCTAAAGAGAAATACGCAGCTTCTTGATATGCAGCTTGCCATGCAGGTCTGCGACAATCTGATTTCCAATGCAGCCTGCTATGCGGTCAGCCGTGTGACCGTTGCTCTGACGGATGAGAACGGCTTTTCAGTCATTGTCACGGATGATGGCAAAGGCTTTTCAAAAGAAGATCTGGAACGTGCGGTAAATCCGTTTTACCGGGCAAAGCAAAGCAACGGAACTAATGAAGATGAGGTGTCCGTGAACAAACAGGAAGAGCCCTTTGTTGCCAAAACAAAAACAGAAATGACAGAGCATATGGGAATGGGGCTCTATATTTGCAAGGTGCTGTGTGAGAAACACGGCGGTTATCTCCATCTGTCTAATGGCAGGAAAGGTGCGTGTGTGCGTGCTGGATTTTAAATAGGGCAGCGGTAATTAATTTTATTTAATTGATAAAAAGTAGAAATTTATCCATTACGCTTACAGAGACAGGTCATTTTGCAAGTACTTGCAGGTTTTGTAAAAAGAGAGGAGCGAGATGGATGGACGAGAATAAAATTATTATAACGGGCCTGAGCAAGTCTTATTGGAATAAACGGGCTCTGGATCAGGTGGATTTGGTGATTGAGCAGGGGATGTTTGGGCTGCTTGGAAGAAATGGTGCGGGAAAAACGACATTGATGAAAATATTGGCAACGCTGCTGCCAAAGGGAGAAGGAAAAATCAGTGTTTGTGGCGTGCCGATTGAACATACGAAAGAAATCAGGAAAATTACGGGGTATCTGCCGCAGGATTTTTCGATGTATCCTTCCATGCGGATTGAAGAGGCGATGGATTATCTGGGCATTTTGTCCGGCATCGAGACAAAGGAACGGCGTGCCCGCACAGAACAACTTCTTCGCAGAGTAAATTTGCTGGAACACAGAAAAGAAAAGGTGAAAGCGCTCTCAGGGGGTATGAAACGACGGCTTGGGATTGCACAGGCCCTGCTGAATGACCCAAAGGTGCTGATTGTAGATGAACCGACGGCAGGGCTTGACCCGGAGGAACGCATTCGATTCAGGAATCTTCTGTGCGAGGTGGCAGAGGAGCGGATCGTGATTCTGTCCACGCATATTGTCGGAGATATTGAGGCCACATGTGAGAAGATTGCTATTTTGAACGAGGGGCAGCTTCTATATAATGGAACAGTAGATGAACTCCTGGAAAAAGCACGGGGGCAGGTATATACGAAGGAAGCAGACAGGCGGGAAGTTCCGCGGCTGAAAAAGGAATTTCGCATCACCAGCATGCATACACAGAACAACCGTGTTTATCTGCGTTTCCTGTCCGAAACACCAGTACCAGGAGCACAGGTGTGCGAGCCGAATATTGAGGATGCATATATGCTGTATCTGTACCGAAACGGCGTTCGAAGTCTGGACGACGGATTGGGAGGTGAAAGCTGATGTTGTTTTGGCAGGAAATAAAAAAACTTGCAGGTTCTGTGGTGTACGTTCTGTTTGTCGCGGTACTGATTATGGAACTGTCTTCACAGGGGGTATTTTCTTTTCATGACAAGTTGGAGGAACCGCAGCCTGGCGAAAACTACGGCATACACAATGAAGAAATACCGGAGCTTGTGATGCCGGCTGCAATTAAGGAGCTGTTCCAGGAATATACCTGGAATCAGTACACGACGTATCCCATCGGTCTGTATAAAAACGTAAAATTAAAGGAAAAAGAAAAAGCACAGATGGCAGAAATCCTATCGGAGCTTACAGGTATCAAAGCAGAACGGTTTTCTGTGGAAAAGGACGCTGAGCTTCAGAAGGGGATTTCGGAGCATGAGATAGCGCCACGTGCAGATCTTACTTACGAGGAATTTAAAGCCTGCATGGAACGGGCGGACCGGCTGCTTGGCGGCGGTTCGGATTATGCGCCAGATGCACTGATCGGGTTTGGAAAAGTGCCGGTTACGTATGAGGATGCACGGGTGGAATACCAGCTTGTAAAGGATAAAGACCAGTTTACCGGCGGGTATGCAAGGCTTTTTTCGGATTATGCAGGCGTTATGGCAATGGCGATTCTTCCGGTGTTTTTGTCAGTTGCTCTTTGTCTGAAAGATCGACGCAATAAAATGTCACAGCTGGTGTACAGCAGAAAAGTGTCCTCCGCGGTACTTGTGGGTGTGCGCTATGCGGCAATTTTGACAGTTGTAATGGTTCCGGTGGTGATATTGGCTTATTATTCAAACAGTAAGGTTTGGAATCTGTATGAGGGTATGCAGCTGGATTATCTGGCGCCGCTGAAATACGCCTTTGGCTGGCTTTTGCCGTCTGCCATGGTAAGTGCGGCAGTCGGGATGTTTTTTACCGAGCTGACCGGGACGCCGATTGCGATCGCCGTGCAGTGTTTCTGGTGGTTCTTGGATTTAAATGCGGGCTATAAAAACATCAGCAGTTCCTATGGATTGTTCCGGCTTGCACCGCGTCATAATGCTGGAACGCTGAGTCGTTTTCGTGTTCTTGATTTCACGTCAAATTTCGACCGTCTTGTGCAGAATCGACTGCTGATGGCAGGGCTTGCTCTGGTGCTTGTAGTACTAACTATTTTTGCTTATGATTGGAAAAGGAGGGGGAAAATTGGTGAAAGGTTTAAAATCCGCAGCGTCTTTGCAGCTGCTCCAGATCGCAAAAATAAATCTGCAGCATAATTTTATAATGCATATCCTGGTTGGGGCGTTGGTATTGTTTCTGACACCGGTATTGTTTGGAATTACAGATCTGGACCGGTTTGCCAGTGCAGTTCCGTTGGAACGTTTTGTGGCGCTTCTCGGTCCGATTTTGCTGACACCGATTTTTGGACCGGAGCAAAGCAGTGAAATTGATGATGTTGTGTCCGCAAAATATATTGGCAGAAGCGTTGTCTGTGCGGTCAGAATTTTTTGCCTGACCGGTATTATGGCAGTGATGATTCTTGTTTTTGCCATTTATATGAGGGAGTCCGGCTGTGAGATTCCACCGGTTCTTGTCACCGGGACGATTGCAGACGCTGTATTCCTTGGCTCGCTCGGTATGCTGGCAGGCGCGATCTCCGGAAATGTGGCAGTGGCCTATATGCTTCCGGTCATGTATTACACGCTCTGTATGGGAATGGGGAATAAGCTGGGCAGCTTTTATCTGTTTGCAATGGAGGAAGGAAATTATGCGGGAAAACCGCGGATGCTGATCATCGGCATTTTGTTGGCTGCGGTTTCTGTCTGGATACGGGAGATGAAAAAAAGATAAAAAATAAAAACAGGAGCTGCTGCATGATGGATATCCGTGCAGCAGCCCCGGAAGGAATTGTTTTTCAAAAGCCCCTTATTTTGGGGCTTTTTTGTCGTTCATGACTTTTACCATCAGATTGATGTTTGCAGCTTCGTAGTCATTCATGACGTTGGTATCAAAATCAGCTGCTTCGATTGTACCACTGTACCAGGATTTGGTATTGAAATAGTCCTGAACCTCTTTCAGAACGAATTTGCGGTGGTGGCGCGCATAAATTTCATTGATGGCCATCTGAATCCGGTCTGCGTCAAGCAGAACCAGATCACTCTCACTCAAATAGGAAGTGGAGCTTTGCGGAAAAATGTAATCTCCTTCAATTACGATGGGAGACTCATTGGAAAGTACGATGTGCTCTTTCACCCACGGCATATCGTTTGTCATCTGCATGTATTCGCCGTAGGCTTCGGCATCTTCGGTGTAAGCCTGTAAATCGGTCGGGAAGGTTGCATAGTAGGTGCCGCCGTCCGGCCCCTGGCCAATTGTCTGGTAGTTCGGATTGTCCAGGTAATCATCGTCGAGGGTGTAAGAAATACTGAAAAGCCATCCACCGTTTGGAGATCCGAGTTTTTTGGTCCAGAGCTGACGGGATTTGGTCTGGTAGAAGGAAACACCGTCGGTTCCGACGCCCATCTGGCATTTGCCGGACCAACTGTCCGGTAGGAGCAGCCAGAGATCCTGGAAATCAATGCGGATATCGTTGTCTTCATTTCTGGAAGTCGTGTTTTTCCAGCGGTCTTCGGATGCAAACGCGGGAACAGATGCGCATGCAACCATACAGACGGTAAGAATGGTCATCAGGCAGCGTAGACAAGTTTTCTTTTTCATAGATTTTCCTCCTTGCTAGATATAAAAATTCGAGCTGAATGTCAGTGTGTTCTGACGTTTTATCTGCCCATATCTTACCACGACTGGCAACAAAAAGAAATGAAAAGATTCTTAAGAGGAGGCGAAGGAATTTGTAAAAATATATTGCAAATCTATATAATAAATGGTACACTGTAAAAAGTTAAAGCGTCAACGTGGCAAATAACACAGCAGTAAAATAAAACAGGGTGGCCACCTGGAAAAAGGCAGGGGTCTCGTTGTTTTCTTGTTTTAGAAATAAACTGTTTGAGAGGTGTTACCATAAAGAAAAGGGGGATTTTGATGAGGGACGAAAAGCTGCTCAGAGAGCTGACGCAGCTGTGGGGTGTTGCAGGATATGAAAAAGAAGTACGTAATTATATAGAAGAAAAGGCAGCCCCGTATGCGGATGATATGATGACGGATGCAGTCGGCAATCTGATTGTACATAAAAAAGGAACCGGTGGTGCGAACGCGAAAAAACTTATGTTTGCGGCGCATATGGATGAGATTGGTTTTATGGTAAAGAAGATCGAACCGGACGGCAGGCTCAGGGTATGTAACCTTGGATGGAACTGGACAGGTTCGGCGTATAATGGCAGGGTACGTTTTCGCAATGGCGTAAGCGGTGTGGTCAGCTGCATGGGGCCGATTGAAGAAGCGAAAAACGATCCGGGAAAGCTTTATATTGATATTGGCGCATGCTCGAAAGAGGATGCGGAAAAGTATGTAAAACTCGGAGATGCCTGTGGATATCATGGCGAATATCTCGAGCTTGTGAATGACAGAATCTGTGCAAAGACGCTGGACAACCGGATTGGCTGTTATCAGCTTCTGGAAGCGCTGAAACAAAATGACGGTACCGGGCCAAATGATATTTATTATGTATTCTGTGTGCAGGAGGAGCTTGGATGCCGCGGCTCTAAAGTGGCGGCAGAGCGGATTCAGCCTGATATCGGAGTTGCGGTAGATATTACACCGGCGCATGATTATCCGTGTGATCTTGAGGGCAGCAACGAGGTAGACGGTGGTATTGGCATCAAAATCTGTGACCCTTCTGTGGTATGCGACGAAGATGTGGTGGCAGCGATGGTGGAATGCTGCGAGAAGGAGCAGATTAAATATCAGAGAGAGGTTATCGACAAGGGTGGTACGGATGCTTCGAGTATGAATCTTTCTGGTATGGGCGTGAAGGCAGGCGGTATTGTAGTGGTGACACGCTACCCGCATTCGCAGAGTGCGGTGGCCTCCAAGGCAGATATTGAAGCCGGCGTTGACCTGATTCATGCGTTTTCCAGGAGGGAATTCACATGAACACAGGAAATATCATTTTAAAGAATGCGGATATTCTGACCATGAATGACGGTCCGGTACTTAAGTATGGAGATCTGTGGATTGCAGACGGCAAAATTCTCCGTGTAAAAGAGACCGCGAAAGAGACGTCTGCTAATGAAAAAATAGGTAGAGCAGCGTTTGCCGGGACTCCGGTAATCGAAGGGCCTGACAGAGTGTTTCTGGCGGATGCGCAGGTGATTGACTGTACCGGCTGTGTGGTTATGCCAGGACTGATTGATTCCCACGTGCATTATGACGAGAGCTATATGGGAGATTTTTTCCTGGCAAGCGGCGTCACCTCTGTCCGGAATATGCGTGGCTTTGATGGACATGCCGTGTGGAGAGACGAGATTTTATCAGGTAAACGCAGAGGACCGTATCTATATTCAAGCGGTCCGGTGTACGATGGGGAGGACCCGACCATTCCGGATAATACAAATGTGATTATTCGGACCGAGGAAGATGTGGAGGAGGCAATCCGGTACACAAAAGGCCTGGGATTTCTCTGGATGAAAACATACCCTTCCATTGAGCCGGCGTTATATCAATATCTGATGAGCCGGTGTAGGGAAGAAAAGCTTCCGATGTGCGGACATATGACAAAGCGTATGGACCATAAGATTCTGGCAGATCAAGGATATGTCTGCTGCGAGCATACAAGTTCACTACCCTCAGACCCGGAAGTGATCGCCTATCTTGCGGAGTGCGGAATGTGGTTCTGTCCGACGCATGTAGTTTGCGAGACGCTGCCAGATTATGTGTGGAACGGAAAACAGCTGAAAGATCTGCCGCATTATGAAGATTTGCCGTCATGTGTACGGGAAAAATGGGAGGCAGAAAACGAGGTAATTATCCAGAATTATCGCAAGCTGAACGTACATCCCGACTTTCAGACAATTATAGACCGGGGGACCGCTTTCCTGAAGCATTCGGACCGTGTCATGGCCGGAACTGATTGTCCGTATCCCGGTATTATTCCCGGAATTGCAATGCCAGAGGAGCTGGAGAAGCTTGTAAAGGTCTATGACATGACCGTTTATGACGCATTGCGTGCGGCGACCGTAAATCCGGCGGAGCATATCGGTATTGCCGGAGAAAAAGGCAGAATTTTGCAGGGAATGGATGCTGACGTGATTGTGCTTGACGGCAATCCGCTCGAGGCGATCGGAAATATCAGAAAGATTCGTTTTGTTTTCCAGGGGAAACAGTATTGGAGCAATGAAATGTTGCAGGGATTCCTGAAAGAAGCAGGCAGGCTGAAACAGGAGGAAATTGAGATTATCACAACAAGGGAAGGGAAGCCGCTGTTCTAATGTGAGGGCATGCGTGCAGTAGAACAAACCTGAAAGAAATAGACCAATCATACAGAAAAGAATATACTGAAAAACGACCATGAGAGGAGATTTGTGATGAAGAAGACACTTACTTTACTGGCAGCAATTTGCGGACTTTCGATGTTCGCATCTTTTAGCGCGTATGCGCAGGAGGGAAAAACAGATATTATAATCGCTGTTGATGCAGACGTTGAGACATTGCATCCGACGGATTTCTCCACCACTGTGGAAATGACAGTTCTGAATCAGATTTATGACACACTGCTGTATGTCAACCCGGATGGAAGTGAAGATCCGGAACCGAGAATTGCCGAGAGTTATGAAATCAGTGAGGATGGTCTGGACTATACCTTTAAGATCAGAGATGACGTGACCTTCCATGACGGTACCCCTGTGACCGTGGACGATGTGGTATTTTCGATTGAGATGTACAAGGCTTCTCAGTATCAGGGCTCTCAGATTTCAGTGCTGAGCAGTGTGGAAGCAGTGGATGATAGCACAGTAGTCTGCCATCTGGATACACCGTACGCGCCGTTCCTTCTGGGAATCAGTTCTCCGAATATCAGTTCCAAGGACTATTATGAGGAAGACCCGGACGGCTTTGTAACAAATCCGATCGGAAGCGGTCCATATAAGTTTGTGAGCCGTACGGTAGCAACTTCCCTAGAGCTGGAAGCGAATGAAGACTATTACCGAGGAGCACCGGCGATCAAAAACGTAACCTTCCGCGTACTTCCGGAAATCGCTTCCCGCGCACTGGCACTTCAGACCGGTGAAATCAATTTCGCAGAAATTGACGCTTCCGTTCTGGCACAGCTTGAAGCAAACCCGGCAGTTACGATTTCCGAGGTGCCGACCTCAAGCTTTGCGTATGTCTGCATGAACATAGAAAAAGAACCGTTCAATAACCCGCTTGTGCGTGAGGCTGTAAACTATGCGATCGACCGTGAGAACCTGGTAAATGTCTGCTATGACGGAAAAGCAGAAGTAAACTCCAACCTGTGTGCAAAACACCGCTTTGGATATTCCGAAGATCAGCCGCAGTACACGTATGACCCGGAAAAGGCAAAAGAACTGCTCGCTGAAGCCGGAATCGAGACACCGTACAATCTCGGCACACTTCTTGTTGCGGAAAAATATGCGAACCTGGCAACGGTTGTACAGAATGATCTGCGGGCAATCGGCTTTGAGATGGAAATTGACACAAGAGAATTTAATTCCTACATTGGCAGCCTGACATCCGGCGATTACACAATCACAACACTGAACATGACGCTGGAAGGGGACACACAGACACTCGAAATGGCATTTACCACCGATTACATTGGTATGGCAAACAATGCAAGATACTCTGATCCGGAGATGGACGAGCTGTTTAACCAGACAAGAAGCGAAGTAGACACAGAAAAGAGAGAAGCGCTGTTTGACCAGATTCTGACCAAAGCACAGGAAGAAGCAATCTATGCACCGATGTGCAACCCGCTGACTCTGTATGCATACAACACCGACCTGAAAGCTCCGGAGTTCGTTCTGGAAGGAAACTACTATCTGTACGATTTTGCCTGGTAAGAAAAACGACTACAGCCTGTAAGCTGCACAGGGACGAATCGCTTAGTCGCATTTCAGGACTACATGAAAACTGAAAACCGACAAAAAGGGGCTGGAGCAGGACAATCCTGCAACACCCCCTTTTTCGCAGATCTTTCAAGGTTAGTTTTTCAAAGCCAGTCCCCTGGCCGTAAATACAAAATAAGGGGTGACTTGTTTGCTGGAACCCCGTTTTTGTATTTACGGCCAGGGGACATCCTCTATTCAAAAAACTTTGCAATCCCTTATTTAGAAAAAGGAGGCATCACTTATATGTCGAAATACATTGTCAAGCGGCTCCTATACATGATTCCGGTGCTGCTCGGAGTGGCCTTGCTGGTGTTTACGATTCTTTCGCTAACACCCGGAGACCCCGGCTCCATTATCCTTGGCATTACCGCCAAAAAAGAAGACATTGCGGCTCTGAACACACAGTTCGGATATGACCAGCCGTTTTTTATCCGTTTTTTCAATTATGTGGGCGATATTATTTTTCATTTTGATCTCGGAACCTCTTATGCGACGAGGCAGCCGGTTATGGACAGTATTCTGGCAAGATTTCCGAATACCCTTCTGCTGGCAGTGCTCTCGATGTGCCTTTCTGCGATTCTGGGAATCAGTATGGGTATCTTTTCAGCAGTACGTCAGTATTCGGTAATGGATCACGTCTGTATCGTGGTGGCTCTTGTGTTTGCCTCGATGCCTGGTTTCTGGCTTGGTCTGATGATGCTGATCCTGTTTTCTCTGAAGCTAGGTCTGCTTCCTTCCTTTGGAGCTGATTCCCTCCGGCATTTTATTTTGCCTGCGCTGACGCTTTCGTTACCTTCCGCGGCGGGCCTTTTGCGGCTTACGCGGGCATCCATGCTAGAAACGGTCCGGCAGGAATACATACGTACGGCACGTGCGAAGGGAGCATCCAATAAGCGTGTGATCTGGAGACATGCACTGCGCAATGCACTGCTTCCGGTAGTGACGACGCTCGGCAGCGGTTTCGGCGCATCGCTCGGAGGAGCGATCATCGCAGAGACGGTGTTTGCAATGCCCGGAATGGGTACGCTTATGACAACGGCGATCCGGCAGAAGGATGTGCCGATGGTCATGGGGGCTACGCTGTTCCTGGCTGTTCTTTTTGGCCTTGTCATCCTGGCCGTGGACATCATGTATGCATTTATTGATCCGAGAATTAAGGCGAAATACCAGAATGGAGGGAAGGGACGTGAGTAAGAGCAGAAAACACGCGCAGCTTTCTGAGTTCTGGCGGCGTTATAAAAAAAATAAAACAGCGGTCATGGGCCTGATCCTGCTTGTCATGATTGTGGGAATGGCGCTTTTTGCAGATCTGATTGTACCGTATGAGAAATGTATCGAGCAGGTTGGAGCAGACCGGCTTCAGGGGCCAAGTATGGCACACTTTTTCGGAACCGATGAATTTGGACGGGACTTGTTTGCACGTGTGGTACACGGTTCCAGGTATTCGCTTTTGATCGGACTGGCAACCAGCCTGATGGCGCTTGCGATCGGCGCAGTGCTAGGTGCGAGTGCCGGCTATTTTGGCGGCGTGGTGGACAATGTGATCAGCCGTATTATAGATGTCTTTATGTGCGTACCTCCAGTTCTGCTTTCTCTGGCCGTGGTGGCTGCGCTTGGAACGAACCTGCGCAACCTGATTATTGCAATTACGGTTTCCTGTATTCCGGGAAATGTCCGGCTGATCCGTTCTGTTGTGCTTACGACAGCAGAGCAGGATTATGTGGAAGCGGCAAAGTCGTACGGAACTTCGAATGCCAGAATTATTTTCCGGTATGTGCTGCCAAACGCGATGGGACCGATTATTGTAAATACCACGATGAGTATTTCCACTATGATGCTTTCAGCGGCAGGTCTCAGTTTTATCGGTATGGGAATTCAGCCTCCGTCGCCGGAGTGGGGCGCGCTTTTGTCAAATGCACAGACCTACCTGTTTGCAGCGCCGTATATGCTGCTTTTCCCGGGTATTTTTATCCTGCTGTCGTCGATGGCCTTTAACCTTGTGGGTGACGGACTTACAGATGCACTGGACCCGAAGCTGAAGGACTGAGGAAGGAGGAGATACGCATGGATGAAATAGTAAAAGATGGAACATTAAAGGACGAAGTTTCCGAACTCTTAAAAATAGAAGATTTGTCGATTCAGTATAAAACAGATCTGGAAACAGTCTATGCTGTGAATGGCATCAGTTTTTCTTTGAGGCAGGGAGAGACAATGGGACTTGTGGGCGAGACAGGAGCAGGGAAGACAACGACAGCGCTCGCAATTCTCGGGCTGCTTGCGGAGCGGACTGCAAAGGTGACATCCGGCAAGGTTTTGTTTGACAGCCAAGATGTCTGCAAAATGTCAGAGCACGAGCTGCAAAGGCTGCGCGGAGAAAAAATTTCGATGATTTTTCAGGACCCTATGACTGCGCTCAATCCGGTGCTGACTGTGGGAGAACAGATCGGAGAGGCGCTTTATCTGCATAATGAGAAGGAGCTTTCCAAAAAGGAAATTGACCGGAAGGTGGAAGAGACGCTTGAGATGGTAGGAATTCCGCGGGAACGGAAAGCAGAATATCCCTATCAGTTTTCCGGCGGAATGCGCCAGAGAGTTGTGATTGCAATTGCGCTTGTCTGCAATCCAAAACTGCTGATTGCGGATGAACCGACCACTGCTCTTGATGTGACGATTCAGGCACAGATTCTGACTATGATCTGCGATCTTCAGAGAAAATACGGAACCTCTGTGATTATGATTACGCATGATCTGGGCGTAGTAGCAGAAACGTGCGACAAGGTAGGTATCATGTATGCCGGGGAGATCGTGGAATATGGCACGCTGGCTGATATTTTCACGGGCGATTGTCATCATCCCTATACGGAAGGTTTGTTTGGCTCAATACCGAGTCTGACAGAGGATGCGCGTCGTCTGCATCCAATTGAAGGCCTGATGCCAGATCCGACTGAACTGCCGGAGGGCTGTAAATTTGCGCCGAGATGTACGAAGTGTATGGAGATCTGCAAAACGTGCCAGCCAGGGGTATGGGAAAAGAACGGCCATCAGATCCGGTGCCACCGGTTTACAGAAAACGGGGAGGTGAAGAAATGACGGAAATACTGTTAGAGGTTAAAAACCTGAAAAAGTATTTTAAAACACCGTCCGGAATGCTTCATGCGGTAGATGATGTGAGTTTTTCAATTCCAAAAGGAAAGACGCTCGGCGTGGTCGGAGAGTCCGGCTGCGGAAAATCAACCCTGGGCAGAACGGCACTGCAGCTCTATGAGCCGACAGGAGGAGAAATTCTCTTTCATGGACAGAACATTGCGAACCTGTCGAAAAAAGAATTCCGCCAGGTACGCACAAAAATGCAGATGATTTTTCAGGACCCGTATTCGAGCCTGAACGGACGAATGACGGTGCGTCAGCTGATTGCAGAACCGCTGATTGTCAACAAAGTGTGCAAAAATAAAAAAGAGATCGAAGAGCGGGTAAGAAAAATCATGGACACGGTAGGGCTTGCGAGCCGTCTTTCTATGGCGTACCCGCATGAGCTGGACGGCGGCCGCAGACAGAGAATCGGCGTTGCGCGCGCACTTGTACTGGAACCGGAATTTGTTGTCTGCGACGAGCCGGTATCAGCCCTGGATGTTTCCATTCAGGCACAGATTTTGAACCTGCTGATGGATCTGCAAGAACAAAGGGGCTTTACGTATCTGTTTATCACTCATGATCTGTCTGTGGTAAAGCACATTTCGGATGAAATTATGGTAATGTATCTCGGAAAATGCGTCGAGTACGCATCCGCTTCGGAGATGTTTAAAAATCCGGTACACCCATACACGAAGGCTTTGCTCGGTTCCATTCCGATTCCGAGTGTGGAGTCCTGTCACAAGAAAAGACAGCTGATTCAGGGCGAGGTAACAAGTCCGGTCAATCCGAAACCCGGCTGCCGTTTTGCCGCCCGCTGTCCGCATGCGACAGAACGCTGCCGCCAGGGAGACATCCCGCTCCGCGAAGTAACCCCAGGCCACTTTGCCGCATGCCACCTCATGTAAACAAAGTAAATTTTGAATTTTTTGAAGTCAGACCCCGGGGAGAGGATGCAAAATAAGGGGTAACTTGTTTGGTCGGCACCCCGTTTTGCATCCTCTCCCCGGGGTCGTCCGATAAACACACAAAGTTTCCCCAACAGAAAGGTAAAAGAAAATGGTAGAGGAAAAATATTCCTGGCCTTACGGAAATGAGGTCGGACAGGAAGAGACAATAGAAAGTGACGTGCTGGTTCTTGGCGGCGGACTTTCCGGATGCTTTGCCGCAATTGCGGCTGCCAGAAAAGGACTTTCCGTGACTCTGGTGGAAAAAGGTGCAGTCGAGCGCAGCGGCTCCGCAGGGACAGGATTTGACCACTGGGAATCAGCCTGTACAAATCCCTGTTCCAAAGTGACGCCAGAGGAGATCGCAGAGGCGTATGTGGATGAACAGGACTGGTACAGCAATGGCATTGCGCATTACATCGAATGCCGCGAGGGCTACGACCGTCTGCTTGATCTGGAAAGTTTTGGCGGAAAAATCCGCGATACAGAGGGTGAGTTTGTGGGCGCAGAGTTTCGGGATGAGAAAACGAAGCTGATGTTTGCCTATGATTACGAAAATAAGTTTACAATCCGTGTGTGGGGTTCCACATTTAAGCCCGCGCTTTACAGAGAACTGAAGCGCCTGGGCGTGCGGGTGATGGACCGGACAGAGGCAACGGCGCTGCTTGTGGAGAAAATGAGTGGCGGCAGCCAGGAAATACAGGAAGAAAAAACAGTTACGGGAACGAAGGAGAAATCTGGAAATCCGGTGCGGCGTGGAATTGGCGCAATGGGCATGAATGTCCGAACCGGGAAGTTTTATGTGCTGCGCGCAAAGGCCACGGTGATGGCGATGTCGCGGCCTGCGCGCGTGTGGCTGTTCAGCGCTGATACAACGGGACTTTGCGAGTTCCGGCCCATGCAGAGCATTGGAAGCGGCCATGCAATGGGCTGGCGTGCCGGGATGGAATTTACAATGATGGAAAAGACGGTGCGCGCAGAGTTTTCAGCGGCAGGCAGGAGCTTTCCGCCTTATGGCGCAGGCAATAATCACAACACCTGGTATGCGGCGACGATGGTAGATGCCAGAGGTGTGGAGATTCCGTATGTAGACCGTGACGGCAGGGAGTTGAAAACGGTGTCCGAGCGTTACTATCCGGCGCCAGGACAGAAGTTTTTCCTGAAAGGCGGTGTCATTGATAATCCGAAATATGAGTACCGCGGTCCGGAGACGCTAGATTTTGAGGAGCTGATGAAGCGCGGTTATCAGCTTCCGTTTTACGCGGATTTAAGCCGGATGCCGGAACAGGAGCGCCGTGTGATCTGGGGCATGATGGTAGGCGAGGAGGCAAAAACAAAGATTCCGATTTATCAGAATTATACGGATCGTGGGTTTGACCCGGAACAGCATATGTTGCAGAGCTATGGTACCGGATGGCAGTCGGCGAATTTCCTAGAGCAGGAGCGCCAGTTTTTTGGAGCGCCGGGCGGCGTGATGCACGACTGGGATTTAAAAACGAATCTGGTGGGCGTTTATGCGGCCGGTGACCAGCTTTATGCGTCCGACTGTGCCGGATTTGCGTGTGCGACTGGTTATTATGCGGGACGTAAGGCAGCAGAATACGCGAAAACTGCTGCGCTTGGTGAAGTTTGCCGCGCTGATGTGGAGACAGAGCAGGAGCGGCTGTATGCGCCGCTTTACGTGTCTGGGGAGGACGGAGTTTCCTGGAAGGAACTGAATATGGCGATCTCCAAGGCCATGCAGAATTACTGCGGCGGCGTGAAATGTGAGGCGCTTTTGAAGGAAGGACTTGACCTGCTTGAGAGCTTTGAACAGGAAATTGTGCCGAAGCTTACGGCAGCAAACCCGCATGAGCTGATGCGTGTCCATGAGGTGCTTGATATTTTGACCGTTGCAGAGCTTGTGTTGCATGCGTCGCTGGCGCGAAAATCTAGCTCCGTGCCGCTTTGCTTTAATCGCAGCGATTATCCGGAGCTTGACCCGGTAAACGACCGGAAGCACATCGTCATCCGCCGGGAAAATGGCGCGGTCATGACGCGGGATGTTTCGCTTGGATTTTTTGGAAAATTGCAAGCGGAATATGAAAAACGAAATCAGGATTATATACAGGAGGTGGCTGCACGTGAAAAAGGTTGAATTTACAGTAGAGCAGGCGCCGTGCAGCACGGCTCCTCTGAAATACGATGAAACGCTGTGCATCGGCTGCAACCGCTGTGCGGAGGTCTGCCAGTGCGATATCCTTCTTCCGTCTGCGGAAAAAGGGAAGCATCCGATTGTGATGTATCCGGGCGAGTGCTATTACTGCGGAGCCTGCGTGATGGTCTGCCCGCGGCCCGGGGCAATCCGGCTTTCGCATCCGCTGATGAATCGGGCAAAATTTGTGCCGGTGAGAAAAACAGAGGAATAACAGAAACATATTTTGGAGTGCTGCTGTGCTTTCTGCATGACCAGGGAAAAGCTGATTATAGCGTTTTCCTTGCCGAGGATTCTGAGAAAACAATGATTTATCAGCGTCCTCTTGGATTATTATGATTGAAATTATAATAATCTGTAGTATAATCTAAACAGAAAGAGAGGTGTCACCGTGGAAAAATTTATTGATCGCGAAGCGGAAATGGAAACTTTGCAGAACGAATATGAACGGAACGGCAGTTCACTGGTCGTACTGTACGGGCGTCGCAGGGTGGGGAAAACGACGTTGATTTCTGAATTTATCAGGGATAAAAAGGCGTTGTTCTTCCTTGCCAGCGAGGAGTCTGAAGTACAAAACCGGCGGGTATTCAAGGAAAAGGCGGCGGAGTTTATCGGCAGTGATTTGCTGCAAAATGCAGACGTAAAAAAGTGGGATGTCATCTTCAAAGCACTGATGGATACGCCTTTTGAAAGCAAGCCGATTATTGTGATAGATGAATTTCAGTATATCGGGAAGGCCAATCCTGCATTCCCGTCCATTTTCCAGCGGATATGGGAGGAAATTCTGAAGGACAAATCCGTCATGGTAATTCTCTGCGGTTCGCTTATTTCCATGATGGAATCACAGACGCTTGCTTACAGCAGCCCTCTCTACGGACGGCGGACGGCACAGATCCGGTTGACACAGATTCCATTTAAGTATTATTCTGAGTTTTTTCCTGACAAGAATCGTCGCGAACTGATTGAAATGTATGCCATAACAGGCGGTGTTCCCAAATATATCGAACTGTTTTCGGAGAGCAAGGATATTTATACTGCCATCTGGCGCAATGTGCTGAATCGTTCCGGCTATCTGTATGATGAACCGAATTTCCTGCTTCAGCAGGAGGTTTCGGAAATCGGCAGTTATTTTTCTGTTATTAAAGCGATTACTGCAGGCAACAGGAGGATTTCTGCGATTGCCACTGTGCTGGAAGTGAAAGCGACTAGCCTGACAAAGTATCTGAAAACACTAATTGACCTTGATATCCTGGAACGTGAAGTGCCTGTTACGGAAGAAAATCCGGAAAAAAGCAAAAAAGGCCTTTACAAGATTAAAGATAATTATATCCGGTTTTGGTTTGGTTTTGTGTATCCGAATCGGAGTTTGATTGAAAGTGGCAACGGTGAGGTGGTTATGGGCAAAATCCGTAAAAGCCTGGTCAGAAGCCATATTGCCTACGTCTATGAGGATGTATGCCAGGAGCGGATGTGGGACATGAATGCCAGGGACTGTTGGCCGTTTCATTTTTCACAAATCGGGCGCTGGTGGGATTCTAAGGATGAAATTGATATCGCAGCAATTGACCCGGAGGGGAACCATCTGATACTGGGTGAATGCAAGTTCTGGCAGGAACCAGTGGATATTGGCGTGCTGCACCGTCTGGAAGAAAAGTCTGAGCGCGTGGGGTGGAGAAAGAACACAAGGCGTGTGTGGTATGTACTTTTTGGCGCATCAGGTTTTACAGAGGAACTGAAACAGGTGGCTGCAAAGCGGGATGATTTACTGCTCTGTGATGATTTTGGGTGATAATTATGAAAAAGGTGGCTGTCGCTTTGATATGCTCCCTTCTAGGTAGACAAGTGAAATAATAAAACTTGCTGCTTAGGAGGGAGCATATCATTGTTTGCACAGGAGCTGAGCGAGCATACAGGCGTTCCGCTGGATGCGATATTTTATACTGCAACGCATGCGCATGCGGCGCCGGAAATTACAAATGAAATTGATATGAGCTATCTTACCTTTGAAGAAGATGAGGAAGTGGACAATCTTCATAAATGGGGACGTCTCGTATATGACCAGATGATGGATGCGGCAGATGAGGCGCTGGCGAACCTGGAGCCTGTTACAATGGGAATCGGTTATTCGAACTGTTATATGAATGTGAACCGGAATGCTAAGTACACGAAGGCAGACGGAACGTATTACTGGGCGCAGGGCGATAATTTTGAGGGATTTTCAGATAAAACGCTTGCAGTGATGCGTTTTACGAGTGTTGAGACTGGAAATGCGGATCTTGCATTTGAATACGGCCAGACAATGATACCATCTTCTGAGGCGGGAGAATATCCGGTGGATCTTCAGGTTCTGCGTATCGGAAAGGTTGCGCTTGTCGGATTTCCGGGAGAAATGTTCAATGAGATTGGCGCGGGCGTAATCAGCCAGTCTCCGGTGGACGATACTCTGTGGGTAAATCTTTGCTGGACCAGAGATAATCAGCAAACAGGATATCATTCCACGGATCTGATTACTGTGGAAGGCGGCCAGGGAAGCAATAAAAAGTACCTTCCGGGATATCTGGAAGATGCGGCAGCGGAGCTGACACGGAAGCTTGTCGCAGAGAGCCTGTATTTTAATCAGTAAAAATTGTCTGTCTGAAAAAGATATCCTGTGACAGATATCATGATATCCGGGAGTTTCTCATATACTTTAGTAAGAAACTTCAGGACGGATAACAGATGGAGAAAGAGAAATATCAGATTGCATGGTACCGAATGAGGGGACTTGGGCTGGTTTGCCTGTGTTCCCTCGTGTTTTTTATGGGGGCGTACGTGACGAATCAAAGGACAATAACGACGAGCAGTACGGTAAGTGGCTGGAAGGGGCCGGTGTGCTGCGTACAGACGCAGGAAAAAAAGGCGGCGCTTACGTTTGAGGCGTCTTTTGGTACAGGACAGATAGAGCCGATTTTGAATATATTGGATAAATATGGTGTTAAAGCTACCTTTTTTGTGACAGGAAACTGGGTGGACCAATATCCGGAATATGTCAAAGAAATAGCGGCAAGAGGACATGAGCTGGGAAACCGCAGCCAGAATCACACAGATATGGGGAAACTTTCCAAGGCCGAGATACAGGCAGAGCTTCAGCAGGTACACAGCAGCGTACAGCAGCTGACCGGCAAGGAGATGAAGGTATTCCGGGCGCCGTATGGAGATTATAGCGGAGAACTGCTTGGAACGGTGAAGCAGAGCGGGTACCTTCCCATAGAATGGAATGTGGACACAGAGGACTGGAAGGATTACGGAATCGAATCCATAATTAAAAAGGCAACAGAAGATCCGCAGCTCTCAGGAGGTTCTATAATTCGCATGCACAGCGACGCGAATTATACGGCGCAGGCGCTGGAAACTGTGATTTGGCGGCTTCAGGAGCAGGGGTATGAACTGGTTCCGGTTTCAGAGCTTGTATATTGGAGCGATTATTTGATTGATGCGCAGGGAATGCAGGTTTTGGAGCGGGAAATGTAAAAGCTGGTTTTTGTGTATTATGATATTTTGATTAAAAATAAAAAGGATTTACTTGCAGATTTGTCTTCTTTATGGTATCCTCTTGTATATTGTTTAAAATTAAACAAATATTGCTGCATAACAGAGACAGGATTTTGAAGTCCTGTTATGCAGCGATCCGGGAGGAAACGATGGAAGGACCGATTGAGGTATTGCTTCATGGAAGAGAGTACAAGCAGCTTCTTGAGAGCAGAGCTGCTGTGTTTCGGGAACAGTATGGTTTGCGAAAGATTGATGTGGAGATTCTGTATTATCTTCATCGCTTCGGGGGAAGCAATACGTCAAAAGAGCTGCGGCAGGCGTACAAGCTGACGAAAGGGCATATTTCCCAGTCCGCGGAGCATCTGGCCGGTCTTGGGCTGCTTGCGTTTGTTCCGGATGAAAAGGACCGGCGCAGTGTACATTTTGTGCTGACTGCGCAGGCAGAAGAGATTGTTCGCTCCATTGAAAAAATGTGGGAGGACATGACTGCTGTGGTTTTTGACGGGATCACGCAGGAGGAGAGACGTGTGTTGTATGAGGTAGCGGTAAAGATGACGCAGAATATGGAGTGCGCATCCGATCTGCGCAGGAATCAAAGGAGGCAGATGCGAATGAATTATGAAGAGAAGATGACAGGCTACGCGGAGAGACAGAAAGAAATTTGTCAGAAGAATGATACGATTTCGGACCAGCTTTACCAGGATTACGGCGTATACCGCGGGCTTCGTGACCAAAATGGAAAGGGCGTCCTGACAGGTCTTACCAATATTTCCAGGATTGAATCGTTTGAGATGAAAGACGGTGTAAAGACACCGTGTGACGGAAGACTCTGGTACCGGGGGTACCCGATTGAGAGTCTGGTGCAGGAGCTGGATGAGGACAGCTTTGGATTTGAAGCAACGGCATACCTGTTGTTGTTCGGGGAAAAGCCGAATCATCAGGAGCTGTTTGAGTTCAAAAAAATACTGGCGGAGGCGTGTCATCTTCCGACAAACTTTACGAGAGATGTGATTATGAAGGCGCCGAGCAGTGATATTATGAATTCCATGACGAGAAGTATTCTGACGCTTGCTTCGTATGACAACCGTGCAACCGATACGGAGCTTGGAAACAGTCTGCGCCAGTGCATTCAGTTGATCAGTACATTCCCGATGCTTGCCGTGTATGGGTACCATGCGTATAATCACTATGAGCAGAATGACAGTATGTATATTCACCGGCCGGATCATGACCTGTCCACAGCAGAAAATATTCTGCTTATGCTGCGCGCGGACAGGCAGTACACGAAGCTGGAAGCAAAGGTACTTGATACGGCGCTGATGCTGCATATGGAGCACGGCGGCGGTAACAATTCGACCTTCACTACGCGTGTTGTCACATCCTCCGGCACGGATACGTATTCCGCGATTGCAGCTGCGATGTCCTCGCTGAAGGGGCCGAAGCACGGTGGTGCGAATATTAAGGTTATGGAAATGATGGAAGATATCCGGACAAATGTCCGTGATTTTGAAGATAAGGATGAGATCGAGCATTATCTTGCAAAGCTGTTGGCCGGCGAGGCATTTGACGGGAAGGGGCTCATTTATGGAATGGGACATGCCGTGTACTCGCTTTCCGATCCGAGAGAGCGCATTTTTAAGAAATTCGTGGAAATGCTTGCAGTAGAAAAGCACCGCCAGGTGGATATGGCGCTGTACAATAATATCGAAGAGATTGCACCGAAGCTGATTGCAAAACAGCGCAAAATTTTCAAGGGCGTGAGCCCGAATGTGGACTTCTACAGCGGCTTTGTGTATCAGATGCTCGGGATTCCGGTTGAATTATACACACCGATTTTTGCGATTGCCCGCATCGTGGGATGGAGTGCGCATCGCATTGAGGAGCAGATCTGCATGGGTAAGATTATACGTCCGGCCTACATGAGCGTGATGGAAGTCAAGGAGCAAACAGAAAAATAGGCCGGATATTTGGGTATAGTATTTAAACAGATTTTGTAAAAGTTATCCTTTCGGCAGCACAAGCGTAAAGGTGGCTCCTCCGCCCGGCGTATCAGAAAGCAGAAGACGTCCTTTATGCAAAACCGCGATTTCTTTCGCGATACAAAGGCCAAGGCCGAAATGAGATTTATCACGCCGGGAGGCGTCAAGGCGCTGGAACCGTTCAAAGACAGCGCCTTTTTGATTGTCTGGAATACCGGGGCCATTGTCGCTGACGGAGATAAAAAAAGAACTTGCAGGGCGGGCGTCCGCGGCATTTTTGGACAGTGACAGGCGCACAGTACCGCCTTCCGGAGTATAACAGAATGCATTATCGATGAGAATCGATAGAAGCTGGCGGATTCGCTGCGGGTCACAGGTACAGCGGGGAACTGCATCTTCGGGCAGCGTGATTTCCCAGCGCAGCTGCCTGGTAGTCGCCATGGATTCAAAGTTTTCCCAGGTCTCAAGCAGGAGTGTATCCAGTTCCACAAGGGAAGGCTGCATGCTCCAAGTATGATTGTCCGCGCTGGCAAGCTGTAACATATCCGTGATCAGACGGGACATTCGGTTTCCTTCCGAATAAATCGTATTTAAGAACTGATGGTCATTTGGCAGTATGCCGTTTTTTACTGCTGCCACGTTGCTGAGTATGACGGTAAGCGGCGAGCGCAGCTCATGGGAGGCGGACGCGACAAACTGCACTTGCTTTTTCTGGTTTTCGCGTAGCGGCCGTATCATACGTGACGTAAAAAGCCAGTAAAAAATTCCGAGCAGGACAAGAGCGGCCAGGTCAGCGGCGAGAAACGCGATTCTCTGTCGCAGAATCCGCTGGTTCATAGCAGAGAGCGGATGAAGAATGATAACGCCGATGCTTCCGCCGGAGCGGGGGATCAGGGCAACGGAGGCTGAGTAAGCCTCCTTATTTTTATCCCTGATGGTAAATTCCCTGTGTTGCGCCAGAACGCCCAGCGTAGCAGGTTCGTTGAGATTAATGCCGTAGTCGGTAAGCGCCTTTTCTCTGGTCTGTTCCCAGAGGGATTCCGGAATATCGGACCGGTCCAGGGACTGAAAGAAAAGCGGAGTGCCGTTGTCGAAAATCTGTAAAGATACATGATAGTTGTATTCCATCTGGCGAATCCAGTTATGTGACAGAGAAACCTGCTGCTCCAGATTTTGGTACATAACGTTTAGATTTGACTCAAACGACAAGTCCTCGGCGCTGCGAATGCCGGATTCAGAAATAAAAAGGCAGACTGTCGTAAGGACAGCAAGAATCAGTCCGGTAATAGAAATACATAATGCAGTAAGCTGCAAGTGAAGTTTCGAGAACATGTCAGGCTCCTTGTGTAGTCGTAAGGCAGTATCCTACGCCGCGTACGGTTTTCAGCTGTACGCTGGTATCTATGGATTTTAGACGGCGGCGCAGAAAGTGAATATAGTTGTCGAGATTGCCGTCCTCAATTTCTGAATCCGGACCCCAGACACGCAGCAAAATGGTAGCGCGCGGCAAGATCTGCCCGGTATTTTTCAGGAAAAGAGACAGAAGATCGCCCTCGCGCCTGGAGAGGGTACAGCTTTTATCCCTGCAGGAAAGCAGGTTCTGATTCGGATCGTAGGCGAGATCCCCGAAGGAAAGGCAATTTGATTCGGTCAGTCGCTGCGGTCTGCGGCAGATACAGCGAATGCGGGCCATCAGCTCTTCAAAGGCAAAAGGTTTTACAATGTAGTCATCTGCACCGCAGTCCAGTCCAGTAATACGTTCATTTAAAGTGCCCAGAGCGGTCAGAAAAATGATCGGCACAGTGACGTGTTTTTTCCGGGCCTGGCGCAGCACCTCAAGTCCGTCCAGTTCGGGCAGCATCCGGTCCAGCAGAACCAGATCATGTGCATTTTCCAATATATAAAAAAGTCCTTCTTCGCCGTCGTTTGAAACAGTGACAGAAAATCCTTCCTGTTGGAGCATCAGGCTCAAAGAACGGCAGAGGGCGAGATCGTCTTCGATTAACAGTATGCGCATAATTATTTCACCTGATTTTTATTTTTGTCAATTCTTTTCTTAACTATATCATATAAAATAGAGGAAAAAACTCTATAATTCCTCTAAATTTCATAATTCATTTAGATAATTTTTAGAGGAACAGATGTTAGGCTTGGTACAGTGCAGCCAGAAGGGCTGTGTGTCGCAGGGGATGATTTCAGCTAAGTTTTTACATTTACCTGTGACAAATGAGGGGACTTTGTGATGTGTGGAGAAAAGAATGTGAGGAGGAATATTATGAATCAGATTTTAAGACGTTTCAGAAAAGGAGTCTGCACAGTTACGGCTTTCGCCTGTGTGCTTGCCAATTTGTTGCCAGTGACACCGGCGCTGGCGCAGGAAGAGGAGGCTGCAATGGGGCGTTACCTGGAAACGCAGGTGCAGCTTCCGGAAGAGTTTTTTATCAGGGATATTGTGCGCACGAGTGAGGGCTGCCTTCGGATGATCGGAACGGATGAGGAAGGGTATGCAATGTATGACAGTTGCGACGGAGGCGTGACCTGGGAAAAAGCTGCCGGGCTTTCGGAGGTAAGTGGGGATGATTATTTTTTAAGTATGATTTTAAATCCGGTAGGAGGCGGAGCCGGTATTTTGCTGGAAGGGTCGGACGATGGCGGGGCAGAGTCAGAGGCTGACTTAAACTGCAGCTTTGTGTCTTTCGATGCGGAGGGAAATACGCAGAAAACGCCCATGGATGACGGAATTGGTATGATTCTTCGTTTTTCCGGACAGGGGCAGCTTCTCGGTCTTTCTTATAACAGCGGGGTCAGTGTTCTGGACGGAGAAACGGGGGCGATAAGCAGTACGATTACATCGGCAACTGTCGATATGATCGGCGCCTGTGGAAATGAAGTGCTTTTATTGGGAGAGTCCGAGTTACTTAGGTATGATATGACGACCGGGGAACCGATTATGAGAGATGATGCACTGGATGAAGCACTGTACGCACAAGGCGGCAGTTATATGGTAGCTACGACGTTTGGAACAGCGATCGCCATGACGGAGGACGAAGAGGGCAGACTGTGTTACAGTACACGGAACGGAATTTTCTCGCATATGATGGGCGGCAGTGTCGTAGAACAGGTGGTGGATGGAAAACTCAGTTCCCTTTCAGACCCGAATGTGTTATTCCTTGGAATGGCTGTTCTGAATCAGAACTTTTATGTGGCTGTAGCAAACGGATCGGAGACGCAGCTGCTGCGTTATGAATATGATGCGGATGTACCAAGTACGCCACAGAAGGAGCTGAATGTTTATTCACTGCGTGAGAGTGGTGCGGTACGTCAGGCGGCAGTGTTGTTTCAGAAAAAATATCCGGATGTCTATGTGAATTATAAAATCGGAATGACAGGAGACGATGGTGTGACAGTGTCAGATGCATTGCGCACATTGAATACGGATATTTTGGCAGGAAACGGACCGGATGTGCTGATTCTTGACGAGATGTCAGTCGATACATACGTCAGACAGGGACTTTTGGCAGATCTGAGTGACATTGTATCAGAAATTCAGGGGAGTGATGGAATTCTGGAGAATGTGGCAAGAGTTTATGAATCAGATGGCATTCTTCCGGCTGTTCCGGCAAAGTTCGGAATGCTGGTAGCGGCTGGCGATCCGGAAATGATCGGCTCTGTTGAAGGGTTTGACTCTCTTGCAGGTCTCGCTGCGCAGGCAGGTGTACTGGCTACGTATGACGTTGTGAGCATGGGGGAAATTCTGTATCGAAACTGTGCGGGAAGCTGGAAAAATGAAGATCAAACCATCAATCAGGAAAAGCTTTCTGAGTTTATCAAAGGGGTAAATACAATTGCACGGGTATATAGGGAAAACGCGTCTGAAAAAACATTGGAAAAGATTGATGGATACCAGAACGGAATATATGCGACTTGGGTGATGATGGATCATTATTCTAGCACTATGGCAGATGATATTTCATTGGGGATTCTTGATCTGCTTTCAGAAACAAAAGTGAAACTTGGTTCTTTAAACAGTACAATGGCTTATGCAGGATTGTGTTCCATCAACCAGAAGACAGGGGCCTGCAAGGCGTCATTGCTTTCTGTACAGCAGTCAGATGTATTTCTTCCGTATTGTGTAATGGGAATTCTGAATACGGCAAAAGAGCAGGAAAGCGCAAAAGATTTTGTAAAATATATGCTGTCGTTTGAAGGCCAGATGCAGAACAAGAATAACGGTTTTTCCGTAAATGTAAAATCACTGGAAGAAGAAATTTATACGAATACGTACGGAATTGACGATAACGGCGGCTATACGGTGTCCAGCAGCCAGATTGATGAAGAAGGTATGATGATGGATATTGAGCTGACTTATATCTGGCCGTCCGTTGAGGAGCTGGACGCTTTATATGAGATGGCAAAACAGGTCAGCGTTGCGGCAGATCTTGAGCGTGTGCAGCATGACGTAATTATAGAAGAACTGGAACGCTGCTTAAACGGCGAGATTGGAGAGGATGAGGCAATCAATACGATTATGCAGAAAATGAACCTGTATCTTGCAGAGTAATACAGGAAAAGGGTGGTGTCATGCTTGCAAGGAAACGGAGGGCAGGCAGGAAGAAAATGGCGGGAGTCTGTTTTCTCCTGCCAGGGTTTCTCGGAGTTTTGTTTTTTACGCTGCTGCCGTTTATCGAAGTGGTGAAGCGATCGTTTCAGAGCGCGATTACGTTAGATTGGGTAGGATTTAAAAATTATAAGGAAGTGTTTTCCAATACGGCTTTTCGGATGGCAGCGGGAAATACGCTTCGGTTCACACTGATCTGTATTCCGCTTCTTGTAGTAGTATCTCTGATCCTGGCAGTTATTTTACAGAGGTTGAAATTTGCGAAAAATTTACTTAAGAGTGGATTCCTCATACCCGTGGCGGTTCCGGCCGCTTCGGTAGTACTGGTGTGGAAGGTTTTGTTTCATTCCAGTGGGTTGATCAATGGTTTGATTGAAAAAACGGGTCAAGCGAAGATTGCTTGGATGACGAGTGATGCGGCGTTTCTGGTACTGGTTATCAGTTACCTTTGGAAAAATATCGGATACGATATGATTCTTTGGATGGCGGGACTTGCCGGAATCCCGAATGAGATATATGAGGCGGCGCGGGTGGACGGAGCCGGGGAGTTGCGGTGTTTTCGAAGTATTACGCTGCCGAATTTGTTGCCGTCGCTGTATACGATTACGGTACTTTCCTTTCTGAATTCCTTTAAGGTATTCCGAGAGGCATGGCTGGTGGCCGGAGATTATCCGCATCAGAGTATGTATTTGCTTCAGCATTTGTATAATAACTGGTTTCGTGAGTTGTCGTTTGATAAGATTTCGGCGGCGGCGGTGATTAATGCGGCAGTGGTGCTTGTATTGATTCTGGTGCTGCAAAGGTCATGGGAACGAGAGTGAGAAGGACGGAAGGGTTGATTAGCGGTCCAATAAATGAAAGTTTGGATTTGAAAATTTTGAGTGAAAACAGGAAACAGACAGGGAGGGTGAAGGGTATGGTAAAAAAAGGATGGGTACAGGAAAGAAGGAGAACAAGCAGAAAAAGGCTTGTGGCTGGAGCGTTGATTTTGGGGCTTGCGGCGGGGACACCTGAACCTTTGGATGCAGCACAGAGCGGGGCTTCTGGGCGGTATTTGGAAACAGATGTGAATTTACCTGAAACGCAGGGGCGTTTGGAGCTTTATGATATTAAGAGACTGGATGACGGGAAGCTTCGGCTTCTTGGTTCGGATGAGGAAAACGGAATGTCAGCATGGGACAGTGCAGATGGTGGTGACACCTGGGAACTCGCCGCTTCGCTTCCACAGGAGTATGAAAATCTGTATTTTACAGAAGCGACATTGCGTGCAGATGGCGGAGGAGCCGGGCTTGCAATGGAGAATCTGGGAAGTTCTGAGGAGCAGTATTGTTTTGTCTCATTTGATGCACAGGGGAATGCGGTGTGTACAGAAGAAGAAAGACCAACATTTGGACAGCTGAAGTTCTTACAGGACGGATCGCTGGTCTGGATGTCGGCGAACGGTGAGGTGTATTCCGTAAGTCCAGAAAATGGTGAGTCAATAAATCTGCTTGGAAGCGGGGCGGATATCATTGCCACCTGCGGCAGTGAGGCGCTTCTTTTGATGGACAACGGCGTGCAGAGAGTCGATGTGGCAAGCGGGGAACCGATTGTGCGGGACGACGCGCTGGAAGGAGCGCTGTTTGCTGGCAGTGTAAGTTATGAGATCAATTCTTCCAGTGGGTATCCGATTCTTTTTACAGAGGATGAGGAGGGAAGATTGTATTACTGTACATCAGAAGGGATTTTTTCACATGTAATGGGTGGAGGTGTGCTGGAACAGATTGTGGACGGTTCCTTGAATGCCTTATCTGATCCGAGCAGATCTTTGGTGGCCATGGAAATTGCAGATCAGAACTTTTACGTGATCTATTCAGATGCGGACGGAATGCACAAACTGATGAAGTTTTTGTATGACTCGGATATTTCCAGCGTGCCGGGAAAAACGCTGACCATCTATTCTTTGAGAGAAGATCAGGGAATCCGTCAGATGATCGTTTTGTTTCAGAAAGAGCATCCCGATATTTTTGTAAAATATGAAGTGGGAATGAGCGGCACAGATGGGATGACTTCTTCGGATGCACTGCGCACACTAAACACGGAAATTCTTTCAGGCGGTGGGCCGGATGTGCTGATTCTGGACGGAATGCCGGTGGAATCTTATGCAAAGAAGGGTGTTTTGGCAGATCTTAGCGGTATTTTAGATGAAGTAAAGGCCGAAGACGGGCTGCTGGAGAATATTGCGTATACGTATCAAACGGAAGACGGAGTTCCGGCAGTGCCTTCCCGCTTTGGAGTTCCGGTTGCGTTTGGAGAAACAGAATTTGTCTCACCGCTTTCTGATTTGGTATCTTTGGCAGACGTTCAAAAGCAGGGTGCGATGAGTATTACAAATATTCTTCTACTACCAGAAATTCTGTACTCGGCGAGCGCTGCGAGCTGGAAAAATGAAGACGGGACGATCAATTCAGAAAAATTATATGAGTTTATTCATGTTCTGAGAGGGATTTATTCGGATATGAGGGAAAATGCCTCACCGGAAACATTGACATGGGTGGATACGTACCGCGCAGAAATGAAAAAATTCAAACAAGAGGAGAATCTTGAACTGAAAGATCTTGTCTTTTATTATATGGGGCTGCTAGATAAGGATTTAAGCGGCAATACGGCGCAGTTATGTACTGGTACATTGTATTCCATCGATGAACTTTCCGGCATTTCATCCATATGTCGTCAGAAAGAATCCTGTGAAATGAACGTGTATGCGGGGCAGGGTGACGGTGTATTTCAGCCGGTTGCCACGCTTGGCATATCGGCGGCATCGAAAGAACAGGAGGCATCGCTTATTTTGGTTAAATATCTGTTGTCGCAGGAAGCCGGCATACGAAATGGCGGACTGGGATTCCCTGTGAATGCAGCTGCTTTTACTTCTGTTTTGTATGATGCAAAATGGGGCGAGGAAAATGGTCCTTCTTACGGTTTTAGCTATGAAGGCTCTGAGGAAGGATTTCGTATTACGTTTTCCTGGCCGACCCAGGAAGAACTGGAGCGGTTTTCTGAAATGGTAGCAGAGCTTACTGTGTGTGCCGATACGCAGCTTGTACAACAGGAGGTTGTTCTGGAGGAGATTCAGAATTGTATGGATGGACTGATTGGTGAGGAAGATGCTGTAAATAGAATTATGCAGAGAATTAATTTGTATCTGATGGAGTAGCAGGTCAGGTCCGGGCATAAAATAGAAAATGCCCGGGCTTTTCTATTTACATTTTTCGAATATACTTTTATAGTAGTGATATACTAAAATAAAAAAAGTGAGGTTTTTATATGCCTGCAATGTATGCGCATGACCGTTTTGGAGCAGATGTTTCAAAGCGGGTAAGGGAAGATTTAAAAAATATCATTCAAAAATACTATCCGCAGTATCAAATTGGTTTGCAGGGACCGGATTTGTTTTTCTTTTACCGGCCCTGGGGGCACAATCCAGTAAATCGTTATGGAGTTCATTTACACGGCGTTTCGGCACTTCCATTTTTTGAACATGCGTGCAAAGTAATTCGGTATAAAGGGCGTGACAGTATGGAATATGCGTATCTGCTTGGTTTCATCTGCCATTTTATTCTTGACAGCGAGTGCCATCCTTATGTGCAACAGATGATAGAAAAGACAGGAGTGCAGCATCTGGAAATTGAGGAGGAGTTTGAAAAAAAATTGATCCGTATGGATGGAGGCGACGCTGTTTCTTATCCTTTGGCAAAACTTGTACCCACAGATCGCGAGACAGCGGAGGCAATCGTTCCGTTTTTTGCAAAAGGAATCACTGTGGAAATTGTGGAGCAGTCTCTGAAAGATTTGAGGACGGTCAAACGGCTGTTTACAAGACCGGGCGCTTTCGGGCAGTTTGTCATAAACACGTTGATGAAGCTGGCCGGACAGTACAAGGAAATGAAGGGCCTGATGCTTCAGCGCCGGGATAATCCGGCCTGTATCGCAAGCAGTGAAGGACTGATGCAGCATTATGATGCGGCGATCCAGGAAGCAGTCCGGATGATGGTGAATTTTGATGCGGCACTGTATGACGCGTGTGCATTGGACGCGAGGTTTGACCGAACATTCGAATGACATTTGCCGTAAAAAGAGATTTTTATTTTTGAAAAGGGAGAATGGGAGGAAGTTATGAATCGCGAAAAAATGACAAAATTAGAGAAATACTGGATTTTGTATGATGTGGGGAATTCGGCTTTTATTATGCTGGTGTCAACGATCATACCGATTTATTTTAATTATCTGGCAGGGAATGCAGGAATCTCAGAGGTGGATTATCTGGCTTACTGGGGATATGCCGCATCGGTGGCAACGATTCTGGTGGCGCTGATTGGTCCGGTGCTGGGTACGATTGCCGATACGCAGAATTATAAAAAGCCGCTGTTTACGATCAGTATGATGGTGGGAGTCCTGGGCTGTGCGGCTTTATCAGTACCGACATCCTGGATCGTATTTCTTGCAGTGTTTGTGATTGCAAAGGTTGGATATAACGCGAGTCTTATTTTTTATGATTCGATGTTGGTCGATATCACGCAGCCAGAACGCCTCGACATGGTTTCGTCAAACGGCTATGCCTGGGGATATATTGGAAGCTGTATTCCTTTTGTAATTTCTCTTGTTTTTGTGCTTATGTACGAAAAAATTGGCATTACCATGGGATTGGCAATGACGATCGCGTTTGTGCTGAATGCGCTATGGTGGCTGGTTGTGACGATTCCGCTTCTCAAAATGTATGAACAGAAGAATTATATTGAGATGCCGAAAAAGCCGATTCGAAGCAGTTTCTCCCGTCTTGGCGCGACGTTAAAGGATATCAGTGGACAGAAAAATATATTTATGTATCTGCTGGCTTTTTTCTTTTTTATTGATGGTGTGTATACGATTATTGAGATGGCGACAGCTTATGGCAGTGCGCTGGGACTTGATTCTTCTGGCCTTCTTTTAGCGTTGCTTGTCACCCAGCTTGTGGCATTTCCGTGTGCATTAATTTTTTCCAGACTTTCCAAAAAATACAGGACTGAATTTTTGATAAAGGTGTGTATTCTAGCTTATACGGGTATTGCATTGTTTGCAATTCAGCTGGATAAGCAATGGGAGTTCTGGCTTTTGGCTGTCCTTGTCGGTATGTTTCAGGGAGCAATTCAGGCATTGTCACGTTCCTATTTCGCCCGGATTATTCCGCCCGAAAAATCCGGAGAATACTTTGGTATTTATGATATCTGCGGGAAAGGCGCTTCCTTTATGGGAACGATGCTGGTGGGTTTTGTAGCGCAGCTTACAGGTGTTGCGAACATTGGTGTTGCAATCATTTCTGTGATGTTTATGATTGGGTTTGTTTTGTTTGTAAAGGCAGCGAAGTTGAACAAATGACGGAACTGCTTTGATGGGGGCCGGATTCCTGAAAACGGATTCCTGTGCTCTTTAAAACAGACGGATTTCCAGAGCTTTGGAAAGAAGGTATCGCATATCCTTCAGTGAAAAGCCCTGGAAATCCGTCTGTTTATTTGAAAAGGAATTATAGTTGGATGTGAAATCCTATCGTTCCCATCTTCCTGAAGCTCCGCACGGAAGGATCAATTTACTTTGGGTGACGGGCAGTCCGATTTCCTGTGATTCAACATGTCCGTTAAATTTTTTCAATTCTGTAGCAATCATGTAGGTAAGAACTGCCGGCGCGAGACCGGTTGTATAAGAATTCACGAGAAAGAAAAGCGGATCATCACTGAGCAGCTTTGCAGTCAGCTGGATAAATGGATGGATGGATTCCTCAATTTTCCAGATCTCGCCTTTGGGGCCGCGGCCGTAGGAGGGGGGGTCCATGATGATTCCGTCATAGTGGTTCCCACGGCGGAGTTCACGTTCTACAAACTTAACGCAATCATCGACAAGCCAGCGGATGGGTGCATCTGCAAGACCAGATGCTGCGGCATTTTCCTTGGCCCAACCGACCATACCCTTTGAGGCATCTACGTGTGTGACGGAAGCCCCCGCTGCGGCTGCCGCGAGTGTGGCGCCTCCGGTATAGGCAAAAAGATTCAGCACTTTAACGGGACGTCCGGCACTGCGAATTTTTTGGGAAAACCAGTCCCAGTTGGTAGCCTGCTCGGGAAAGAGTCCGGTATGCTTAAAGCTGAATGGTTTGAGATGAAAGGTCAGATTCTGGTATCGAATGCTCCACTGTTCGGGCAGATCAAAAAATTCCCATTCTCCGCCGCCTTTTTTGCTGCGGTGGTAGTGGCCATTTGGTTTTTTCCAGCCAGAATGCTGGCGCGGGGTATTCCAGATCACCTGCGGATCGGGACGAATCAGCAGATAGTCACCCCAGCGTTCCAGTTTTTCTCCGTTTGATGTATCAATGACTTCATAATCGTTCCAGTTGTCGGCAATCCACATGTTCGTGTCGTGTCCTTTCTACTACAATATATTTATGGTTAATATCCCTATGCTATCAATTCGTAATGTAATGTAACAGAAAAATAAGCATCTGACGGGCAGGTGCTTATTTTCTGTTTTATGTGTCCTGCTCTTTATTTTTGCAGGATTTCTTCTTTTGTGCTATTGTGTGCACGTGCGTTTGCGTTATTGTGTAAATGTACGCATATAGTAGTTGATGTCTGCTGTATTCCGTCTGGTTTCCATAGAAATCAAGAGTCAGGGCATAATTCCTGGTTACAGACGAGTCAATGCGTTTGAGCTGAGCATCCATTTCATTCATGCATACGTCCATCTGATCAAGCCGTGCATTCACTTTATCGAGTTGTTTGTAGATTGATTGGCTGGAGCTTTATGTCCAAGAGTTCAGACAGCGCCTGCAAATCATCTTTGCTGAGTGCCATACGATCACCTCCGCTGAAACAACACGCTTTTATATTTAGTATGAGCTGTAGAAGAATCCGCCGGGCCCTGAAAACGACAGGATTCGCTGCTATGTAAATTCTACCATAGGTGACAGAGAATGTCTAACAAAATATACAGGCCGTATTTTCAGTTTTTCAAAAACTTATGTCCTGTAAGCGTTACTGCCATCATAATGTTTTTGTTTCTTTATTTTATATAATAGAATATTATTGAGAATTAACTACAAAGATGTATGGTGTTTTTTAGGGGGCGGGACTTGCAGGCTGCGTCTGTGTAACGGGGATTTTGGGTGAAAATACTTCTGTCAGTGCAATTGTAGGTTTGGCAAAAGAAGAAATATAAAAATGTATTAAAAAAAATACAATAAAATTTTTGGAATCTCTTGCCTTCCGAGGTCCTTTCTTTTATAATATACTCGTTGTGACCTTGATAGCGTAGAAGCGTGAGGTTGCTGCAGCCAGCGAGACTGCAGGTTTTCCGTGGAGCGAATGTCAAGTTATAAAACTGGCGACAAGTCACTGTACAAAATTTTAATGGCCCGTATAAGCTTGGGCACCGTGTGAGTTCGCGACACGCACGGGAGAGTGTACAGTCACCGCTTGTCGTACTGAAACAAAGTGCGAAAAGGAGGCGACTTTTTTTATGGCAAGTCAGGTAATGAGAATTACATTGAAAGCGTATGACCATCAGTTAGTAGATGCGTCTGCTAAAAAAATCATCGAAACTGTAAAGAAGAACGGATCTCAGGTGAGCGGCCCTGTACCGCTTCCGACAAAGAAGGAAGTAGTTACGATTCTTAGAGCGGTTCACAAGTACAAAGATTCCAGAGAGCAGTTCGAGCAGAGAACGCATAAGAGACTGATTGATATCATCGCTCCGACCCAGAAGACAGTTGATGCGCTGTCCAGACTGGAAATGCCGGCAGGTGTCTACATTGACATCAAAATGAAGCAGAAATAAGCATTATATCATTACGAAGCAAATCCTATCAGGTTGATATAGAAGTAACATTATGAAGTTCCACTTATATCATGCTCTGTTCACTAGGATGATTGCCAGCAGGTAATCCGCTGTAGAAAAACAGGAGGTAAAGGAATGAAGAAAGCGATTTTAGCAACAAAAGTCGGAATGACTCAAATCTTCAGCGATGACGGAGTTCTCACTCCGGTAACTGTTCTTCAGGCAGGCCCGTGTGTTGTGACACAGGTTAAAACAGTCGAGAATGACGGTTACAGTGCAGTACAGGTTGGTTTTGTTGACAAGAGAGAGAAGCTGGTTGCAAAGCCGCAGAAAGGCTCTTTTGACAAGGCAGGCGTTTCTTACAAGAGATATGTAAGAGAGTTCAAATTTGAGGACGCTGAGAGCTACGAAGTAAAGCAGGAGATCAAAGCAGACGTGTTTGCAGCAGGCGACAAGATCGACGCAACTGCAATCTCCAAAGGTAAAGGCTTCCAGGGCGCAATCAAGAGACACGGACAGCACAGAGGACCGATGACACATGGTTCCAAGTATCATCGTCATGCAGGTTCCAATGGTGCAGCATCTGACCCGAGTAAGGTATTCAAGGGAAAGAAGATGCCTGGTCATATGGGCGCTAAGCAGATCACGGTTCAGAATCTTGAAGTGATCCGCGTAGACGCAGAGAACAATCTTATCTTAGTAAAGGGCGCTGTTCCGGGACCGAAGAAAGCACTTGTAACGATTAAAGAGACAGTGAAGTCCGGTAAATAAGCCTGAAATCAGGAAAGGAGGAAGACACAAATGGCAAACGTAGCTGTTTATAATATGGAAGGCAAAGAAGTTGGCACGATTGAGCTGAATGATGCAGTGTTTGGTGTGGAAGTAAATGAGCATCTCGTGCATCTTGCAGTTGTGAACCAGCTTGCAAATAAACGCCAGGGTACACAGAAAGCAAAGACACGTTCTGAAGTTTCTGGTGGCGGAAAGAAACCGTGGAGACAGAAAGGAACCGGTCACGCTAGACAGGGTTCAACAAGAGCTCCGCAGTGGACAGGCGGCGGAGTAGTATTTGCTCCGACACCGAGAAATTATACATTTAAGATGAACAAGAAAGAAAAGAGACTGGCTCTGAAGTCTGCACTGACCTCCAGAGTACAGGAGAACAAGCTGATTGTACTTGACGAGCTGAAACTTAGCGAGATCAAAACCAAGAACATGAAGGCAGTTCTGGATGCTCTGAATGTGAAGAAGGCTTTGGTTGTTTTGAATGAAAACGATCAGAACGTAGTTCTTTCTGCAAGAAATATCGTTGATGTAAAGACAGCCCTGACCAACACGATCAATGTATTCGATATTCTGAAATATAACACAGTAGTTGTTACAAAAGCTGCTGTAGCAGCAATTGAGGAGGTGTATGCATAATGGCAGATATTAGATATTATGACGTCATTCTCAAACCGGTAGTTACCGAGAAGAGCATGAATGCTATGTCAGAAAAGAAATACACATTCCTTGTTCATACAGATGCAACAAAGAATCAGATCAAAGAAGCTGTTCAGAAAATGTTTGACGGAACAAAGGTAAAGAGTGTCAACACTATGAACCTTGACGGTAAGAAGAGAAGACGTGGAATGGTAGTCGGAAAAACGGCAAAGACCAAAAAAGCAATCGTTACTCTGACTGAGGACAGCAAAGAGATCGAGATCTTCGAGGGCTTATAAGACTTGACGAAACCAAGTCGAAGACGCAGGTTGAGTCCTAGTCGGGGCCCGTTCGCGAACCTTAACGAGCGCAGGACGCGCGTTTGGTTGCGTGAAGGAATATATGCGGCGACGCATGATAATTAATATCGAAAGGAGAAACATCATGGGAATTAAGACCTATAACCCATATACACCTTCCAGAAGACACATGACCGGTCTGGACAACGCTGAAATTACAAAGCATTCACCGGAGAAGGCTCTTCTGGTATCACTGCAGAAGCAGTCTGGACGTAATAACCAGGGTAAGATCACAGTGAGACACCGCGGAGGCGGTTCCAGAAAGAAATACAGAGTGATCGATTTCAAGAGAAATAAAGATGGTATTCCGGCAACGGTAATCGGAATCGAATACGATCCGAACAGAACAGCCAACATCGCACTGATCTGCTATGCAGACGGTGAGAAGGCATACATCCTTGCACCGCAGGGACTGAAAGACGGCATGAAGGTCATGAACGGACCGGAAGCAGAAGTACGTATCGGAAACTGCCTGCCGCTTTCCCAGATCCCGGTTGGTACTATGGTGCATAACATCGAGCTTTATCCGGGCCACGGCGGACAGATGGTACGTTCCGCTGGTAACGGAGCACAGTTGATGGCTAAGGAAGGCAAGTACGCAACACTGAGACTTCCGTCCGGTGAAATGAGAATGGTTCCGCTGAGCTGCCGCGCTACGGTTGGTGTAGTAGGAAACGCAGAACACAACCTGATCAACATCGGTAAAGCAGGAAGAAAACGCAACATGGGTATCCGCCCGACTGTTCGCGGTTCTGTTATGAACCCGAATGACCATCCGCATGGTGGTGGTGAAGGTAAGTGCGGTATCGGACGTCCGGGTCCGTGTACACCGTGGGGCAAACCTGCACTTGGTCTTAAGACGAGAGCAAAGAAGAAACATTCCAACAAGCTCATCGTAAGAAGACGCGACGGTAAAGCAATCAACTAATGTTCGAGAAAAATAAGGAGGTAAACCAATGGCTCGTTCACTGAAAAAAGGACCTTTCGCAGACGAAAGTTTACTGAAAAAAGTAGATGCCATGAATGCAGCAGGAAGCAAGCAGGTTATTAAGACCTGGTCACGCCGTTCCACAATCTTCCCGCAGTTCGTTGGACATACAATCGCTGTTCATGACGGAAGAAAGCATGTTCCGGTATATATTACAGAAGATATGGTTGGCCATAAACTTGGCGAATTCGTTGCTACCAGAACCTACAGAGGTCATGGCAAGGACGAAAAGAGATCTGGTGTAAGATAAAGATAAAATCCAGAAAATAAAGAGTGCAGCACGCCACAGATCGTCCCTGCGGGACTGGATGCTGCATAGCAGCAACCATCTGTGGCTTAGATGGGCATTCTGCCCATCTTCAAAATGAAAAATACAGCCTTTTGCAAGCGCGCTTGCACAGTCTGTTTTTTCATTTTGCTGCTGCTTCAATTTCGAAATAAAATCAGTCCGCCCGGGGAGGGCGTTGCGGGGCAAAAGCCCTGAGAATGGAAGGAGGCTACATCCAATGGCTAAAGGACATAGATCCCAAATTAAGAGAGAGAGAAATGCTCAGAAGGATACGAGACCGTCAGCAAAGCTGTCATACGCTCGTGTTTCTGTCCAGAAAGCATGTTATGTTTTAGACGCGATCAGAGGTAAAGATGTACAGTCAGCACTTGGTATTGTTACTTACAATCCGAGATATGCTTCTGAACTGATTGCAAAACTGTTAAAGTCAGCAATTGCAAACGCTGAAAACAACAACGGTATGAGTGCCGAGAACCTGTACGTAGAAGAGTGCTACGCAAACAAGGGACCGACAATGAAACGAGTAAGACCGAGAGCACAGGGCAGGGCTTACAGGATCGAAAAGAGAATGAGCCATATCACAATCGTGCTTAACGAGAAATAAGGAGGACAATCATGGGACAGAAAGTAAATCCACACGGTCTTAGAGTTGGCGTTATTAAAGACTGGGATTCCAGATGGTATGCAGAAGGTGATTTCGCTGACTGCCTGGTACAGGACCACGAAATCAGAAAATTCCTGAAAAAGAGATTATACAGTGCAGGTGTTTCCAAGATTGAAATCGAAAGAGCATCTGATCGCATCAAAGTTATCATCCACACAGCAAAACCGGGCGTTGTAATCGGTAAGGGTGGAGCTGAGATCGAAAAATTGAAAGCAGAGCTTCAGAAGCTTGTTGATAAAAAGCTTATTGTTGATATCAAAGAGATCAAGAGACCGGATAAGGATGCTCAGCTCGTTGCAGAGAATATTGCAGCACAGCTTGAGAACCGTGTTTCCTTCCGTCGTGCCATGAAGTCTACCATGAGCAGAACGATGAAAGCCGGCGCACTCGGTATCAAGACCTGCGCATCCGGACGTCTTGGCGGAGCCGATATGGCACGTACTGAGTTCTACAGTGACGGAACTATTCCGCTTCAGACACTGAGAGCAGATATTGACTATGGATTCGCTGAGGCAGATACAACCTACGGCAAAGTTGGCGTAAAGGTTTGGATCTACAAGGGCGAAGTACTTCCATCTAAAAAAGAAGGGAGCGATAAATAATTATGTTAATGCCAAAGAGAGTAAAACGTCGTAAACAGTTCCGCGGTTCCATGAAAGGAAAAGCGTTAAGAGGAAATACAATCTCCTACGGTGATTTTGGTCTTGTGGCTACTGAGCCGTGCTGGATCAGATCAAACCAGATTGAGGCAGCCCGTATCGCTATGACACGTTACATCAAGCGTGGTGGTAAGGTATGGATCAAGATTTTCCCGGATAAACCAGTAACAGCAAAACCGGCAGAAACACGAATGGGTTCCGGAAAAGGAACGCTGGAGTACTGGGTAGCAGTTGTAAAACCAGGCCGCGTAATGTTCGAGCTTGCAGGAGTTCCTGAGGAAGTTGCTCGTGAGGCATTGCGTCTTGCCATGCACAAGTTACCTTGCAAATGTAAAATCGTTTCTCGTGCAGACTTAGAAGGCGGTGATAACAGTGAAAATTAATAAGTATGTGGAAGATTTAAAGAACAAATCAGCTGCAGAATTAAATGAAGAATTAGTAGCTGCTAAGAAGGAACTTTTCAATCTGAGATTCCAGAATGCAACGAATCAGCTGGATAACACGAGCAGGATCAAAGAGGTTCGCAAGAACATCGCCAGAATTCAGACCGTTATCACAGAAAAAGCAAACGCTTAATCGGCGCAGTTCAGATTGAAGAAAGGAGAATTTTCCGTGGAAAGAAATCTTAGAAAAACCCGTACGGGTAAGGTTGTCAGTGACAAAATGGACAAAACAATCGTTGTTGCAGTAGAAGACCACGTAAGACATCCGCTTTACAACAAAATCGTAAAGAGAACTTACAAGCTGAAAGCTCATGACGAGAACAACGAATGCAATATCGGAGATACAGTAAAAGTTATGGAGACAAGACCGCTGTCAAAAGATAAGAGATGGAGACTTGTTGAAATCGTTGAAAAGGTTAAATAGTATAGGAGGTATATCAGCATGGTACAGCAGGAAACCAGACTGAGAGTTGCTGATAATACTGGTGCGAAAGAGCTTCTCTGCATCCGTGTTATGGGTGGTTCTACAAGAAGATATGCAAGTATTGGCGATATTATCGTTGCTTCTGTTAAAGATGCAACACCAGGTGGTGTTGTTAAAAAGGGTGACGTTGTAAAGGCTGTTGTAGTACGTACAGTAAATGGTGTTCGCCGTAAAGACGGTTCTTATATCAGATTTGATGAAAATGCAGCAGTTATTATCAAGGATGACCTGAATCCGAGAGGAACACGTATTTTTGGACCAGTAGCCAGAGAGCTTCGTGATAAGAAGTTCATGAAGATCGTTTCTTTGGCTCCGGAAGTATTATAAGGAGGGCCAAAAGAATGAATAAGATCAAGACAGGCGATACAGTTAAGGTAATCGCAGGCAAAGATAAAGGTAAAGATGGCAAGGTTCTGGCTGTAAAGGACGGTAAGGTACTCGTTGAGGGAATCGGCATGGTAACAAAGCATGCAAAACCGTCAGCAGCAAACCAGCAGGGCGGCATCGTGAACAAAGAGTCCTATATCGATGCATCCAATGTTATGTACCTTCATAAAGGTAAGGCAACAAGAGTTGGTTTTAAGATGGATGGAGATAAAAAAGTCCGCGTAGCAAAATCTACCGGCGAAGTGATTAACTAAGTAGGAGAGGAGGTTGCACAAGTTGAGCAGACTGAAAGAGATTTATCAAAATGAGATCGTAGATGCTATGATCAAAAAATTCGGATATAAAAATATTATGGAAGTTCCGAAGCTTGACAAGGTTGTAATCAACATGGGTGTTGGTGAAGCCAAGGACAATGCGAAGGTTCTGGAATCTGCTGTAAAGGATATGGAAACAATTACCGGCCAGAAGGCAGTTCTTACAAAGGCTAAAAATTCCGTTGCAAACTTCAAGATCAGAGAAGGTATGGCAATTGGTTGCAAAACTACACTTCGTGGTGAGAAGATGTATGATTTCGTAGACCGCCTGATCAATCTTGCACTGCCGCGTGTACGTGACTTCAGAGGTGTAAACCCGAACGCATTCGACGGTAGAGGAAACTATGCTCTTGGTATCAAAGAGCAGCTGATCTTCCCGGAAATCGAGTACGATAAGATCGATAAAGTCAGAGGTATGGATGTAATCTTCGTTACAACTGCCAAGACAGATGAAGAAGCCCGTGAATTGTTGAGATTATTCAATATGCCGTTTACGAAATAAAAAGACAGCATAGTAGGAGGAAAATTTCATGGCAAAGACAGCAATGAAAATCAAACAGCAGCGCACACCGAAGTTCTCCACGAGAGCATATACACGCTGCAGAATCTGCGGACGTCCGCATTCCGTTCTGAGAAAATATGGCATCTGCCGTGTATGCTTCCGTGAACTGGCATACAAGGGACAGATCCCGGGAGTAAAGAAAGCAAGCTGGTGACCGAAAGCAGCTTAGTGAATTCGAGCCGAAGGCGAAGAATGAACTTAGCGCGAGGTCGTTCCTGAGCCTTAACGAATGCAAGCTGGTAAGCGCAGCATGAGTTTAGTTGAAGGAACATACCCCTTCTTTAGATAGTGGGCAGCCAAGATATATAACAAACCAAAACAACAACATGACATGAAAAGTCTGAAAAACAGGAGGAAACTATCATGACAATGAGCGATCCGATTGCAGATATGCTTACAAGAATCCGTAACGCAAATACTGCAAAACACGATACCGTAGATGTACCGTCATCCAAAATGAAACTTGCAATCGCAAACATTCTTCTGGACGAAGGATACATCAAAAAATATGACCTGATCGAGGATGGAGTTGTAAAGACAATTCATATCACTCTGAAATATGGTGCTGACAAGAACGAAAAAATCATTACAGGTATTAAGAGAATCTCTAAGCCGGGTCTTCGCGTATACGCAGGCAAAGAGAATCTTCCGAGAGTACTTGGTGGTCTGGGTGTAGCGATCCTTTCTACAAATCAGGGCGTTATCACAGACAAAGAGGCCAGAAAACTTCAGGTTGGCGGCGAGGTTCTTGCTTTCGTTTGGTAGGCATTGAACACTGGCATTGAATACTTAGCGAAAACGAGCGAAAGCGAGTTTGAGTTTAGTATGAAAGCCCACCTGGACACTTAGCGAGCGCCGAGTAAAATGAGGCGGCGAGGTTAGTGACCATGGTGTTACCGCAAGAGGCCCTTCCTGAACCTTAGCGAGTGCAAGTCGACAGGCGCAGCAAGAGCTTAGTCGAAGGAAGACACCTCGTAATAGTTAGTAATTCCGTCATGCAGGTCGCAGACCGCCTGCTACGCAGGCTATCCGCTGCTTTGCAGCTCCTGTCTGCGACTCACTGGGCGTCCCGCCCAGCTGTCAAAACAGTTATACAGTCTCCGGCAAATAAATTTGCCGAGCCTGTCTCCCTGTTTTTCTGCATGACTGGACTTGTATACTGAAAACAGAGAAGGCGTTCTGCCTTCTCCGAAAATCTAAGTAAGGAGGAAAAAGGCATGTCACGTATAGGAAGAATGCCAATCGCAATTCCGGCAGGCGTTACTGTTACGATTGCAGAAGGTAACAAGGTTACCACAAAAGGACCGAAGGGAACTCTGGAAAGAGTACTTCCGAAGGAAATGGAAATTAAAATGGAAGATGGTCACGTAGTAGTTACCAGACCAAACGATCTGAAGAGAATGAAATCTCTCCATGGTCTTACCAGAACACTGATTCACAACATGGTAGTTGGTGTAAGCGAAGGTTATACCAAGACTTTGGAAGTAAACGGTGTTGGTTATAAAGCTCAGAAGAGCGGCAAGAAGCTGACGCTGTCTCTTGGATATTCACATCCGGTAGAGATGGAAGATCCGGACGGAATCGAAACAAAGGTTGATGGAAACAAGATTGTTGTTTCTGGTATCAACAAAGAGCAGGTTGGCCAGTACGCAGCCGAGATCAGAGAAAAGAGAAAACCGGAGCCGTATAAGGGTAAGGGTATCAAGTATGCTGACGAGGTAATCAGACGTAAAGTTGGTAAGACTGGTAAAAAATAAATAAGGAGAGTGTGAAGAATGGTTAGCAAAGAATCGAGAACTAAAGTTCGTTTGAATAAGCATAAAAGAATTCGTAATCGTTTCAGCGGCACTGCTGAAAGACCACGTCTTGCTGTGTTCAGAAGCAATAATCATATGTATGCACAGATTATTGATGACTCCGTTGGAAACACTCTGGCAGCTGCAAGCACACTTCAGAAAGAAGTGAAGGCAGAGCTGGAGAAGACCAACAACGTTGATGCAGCGGCTTATCTTGGAAAAGTTATTGCGCAGAAGGCTCTTGAAAAAGGAATCAAAGAGGTTGTTTTTGACAGAGGCGGATTTATCTATCAGGGCAAAGTAAAAGCACTGGCAGAGGCAGCAAGAGAAGCTGGGCTGGAATTCTAAGAGGGAGGAAAAGACACATGAGACATGAGATTATCGATCCGAATCAGTTCGAACTGACTGACAAGGTAGTGTCAATCAAGCGTGTATCTAAGACTGTAAAAGGTGGTCGTACCATGCGTTTTACAGCTCTGGTTGTTGTTGGTGACGGCAACGGACACGTAGGCGCCGGCCTTGGAAAAGCAACAGAAATTCCGGAAGCAATCCGTAAGGGCAAAGAAGATGCAATGAAAAAGCTGATCTGCATCCCGATGAATGAGGATGCCAGCGTACCGTACGATTTTACAGGAAAGTTTGGCGGCGCATCCGTACTGCTCCGCAAAGCCCCGCTTGGTACTGGTATCATCGCAGGTGGCCCGGCACGTAATGTTCTGGAGATCGCAGGTATTAAAAATATCCGTGCAAAATCACTTGGTTCCAACAATAAGCAGAACGTTGTTCTTGCAACACTGGAAGCGCTGAAGCAGATGAAATCTCCGGAGGAAGTTGCCAGACTTCGCGGAAAATCTGTAGAAGAGATTCTGGGTTAGGAGGTTTGAACGATGGCAGATAAATTAAAAATCACATTAGTTAAATCACCGATCGGTGCGATTCCGAAGCATCGTGCAACAGTTAAGGCACTTGGCCTTACAAAGATGCACAAAACGGTGGAGCTTCCGAACAATGATGCGGTAAAAGGCATGATTGCTCAGGTTTGCCATATGGTTAAGGTAGAAGAAGCATAAATAATATTCAGATAAGGAGGTGCCATAATGGATTTATCAAACTTAAAACCAGCTGCAGGTTCCGTACACAGCGATAATTTCAGAAGAGGACGTGGTCACGCTTCCGGAAACGGTAAAACAGCAGGTAAGGGACATAAAGGTCAGAAAGCACGTTCAGGCGCACCGAGAATTGGTTTCGAAGGTGGACAGATGCCTTTGTACAGACGTCTCCCGAAGAGAGGCTTCACGAACAGAAATACTCTGGAAATTGAAGCAATCAACATGGGCGCACTGGAAGTATTTGATAACGGTACAGAGGTTACGATTGAGAAACTCATTGAGACCGGTATCGTAAAGAGTGTGAAAGACGGCGTGAAAGTACTTGGCGGCGGAACACTGACAAAGAAACTGACTGTAAAGGTAAATGCTTTCAGTGAAAGCGCAAAAACGAAAATCGAAGAGCTCGGTGGAAAAGCAGAGGTGATCTAATATGTTAGAGACACTGAAGAATGCGTTTAGAGTTAAAGACATTCGCAAAAAGCTTTTTTTCACTTTTTGCATGATTATTGTGATTCGGCTTGGCTCACAGCTTCCGGTACCCGGAGTAAACAGAAGTTATTTTTCACAGTGGTTTGCACAGCAGTCCAATGATGCATTTAATTTCTTCTCTGCATTCACCGGTGGCTCCTTCGAGAAAATGTCAATTTTTGCGTTGAGCATTACGCCGTATATTACTTCATCCATTATTATACAGCTCCTCACCATTGCCATTCCGGCATTGGAGGAGATGCATAAGGATGGAGAAGATGGTCGTAAGAAGATTGCAACAATTACGCGTTACGTTACAGTTGTGTTGGCTCTCGTTGAGAGTACAGCTATGACCGTAGGCTTTGGACGTTCAGGTCTGATTCCGGATATGAATTTCTTAAAAGGACTTACTGTAGTTGTTGCACTCACAGCAGGAAGTGCTTTCCTGATGTGGATTGGTGAGCGAATCACAGAAAAGGGTGTAGGAAATGGTATTTCCATCGTCCTGATGGTCAATATTCTTTCCAGCATTCCGTCTGATATGACCGGATTGTTTGAAATGTTTGTAAAGGGCAAATCCATTGCTCACGGAGCACTGGCAGCGCTGATTATCGTAGCGGTTATTCTGGTTACTATCATTCTGGTAATTGTACTGAATGATGCGATCCGGAAGATTCCGGTGCAGTATGCAAAGAAGATGCAGGGCAGAAAGATGGTGGGCGGACAGTCTACATTTATTCCGCTGAAGGTCAATACCGCAGGCGTTATCCCGGTTATCTTTGCTTCCTCGCTGATGTCAATACCGCAGATTGTGATTTCCTTCTCAGGAGCAAATCCGACCGGAGTCGCAGGTACAATCATTGGAATGCTCAGCCAGGGCAACTGGTTTAATTTTAACAAACCGGTATATTCGATTGGTTTGATTCTGTATATTGTTTTGATCGTATTTTTTGCTTATTTCTATACTTCAATCACCTTTAACCCGATTGAAGTTGCAGACAATATGAAAAAACAGGGCGGATTTATCCCGGGTATCCGGCCGGGCAAGCCAACGACAGATTACCTGAACAAAATTCTTGGATACCTTGTTTTCCTTGGTGCTGCAGGACTCATCATCGTAGTTCTGGTGCCGGTATTCTTTAACGGAGTATTCGGTGCACAGGTTTCCTTCGGAGGAACCTCTATCATCATCATTGTGGGTGTTATCCTTGAAACTTTAAAACAGATTGAATCCCAGATGTTAGTGCGTAACTACAAAGGCTTCTTATCAGAGTAGCAGGTTACGCCAGCAGGGAAATGCAAAAGATTCAGTGTACTTCTTCCGGTTGTATAGCAGCATGCCACCTGTGGCAGCTGTCATACAAGTGGAGGGAGTGCACTAAAATGTTATATAGATACAATTGCAAAATTGCTTTGTATCTGATTAGGAAAAGGTGGTATTTACAATTATGAAGATAGTCATGCTGGGAGCACCAGGCGCAGGGAAAGGTACACAGGCAAAAATGATTGCGGCAAAGTACGAAGTGCCGCATATTTCAACGGGGGATATTTTCCGCGCAAACATTAAAAATGGTACAGAGCTTGGAAGGAAGGCAAAAGAATATATGGACCAGGGGCTCCTTGTCCCGGATGAGCTGACGGTAGATCTTGTGATTGATCGTCTGAGTCAGGAAGATTGTAAAAAGGGTTATATTCTGGATGGTTTTCCGAGAACAATTCCGCAGGCGGAGGCATTGGATGCCGCGCTTGCAAAACGCGGAGAAAAGATGGATTATGCGATTGATGTGGATGTTCCGGATGAAAATATCGTGAACAGAATGTCGGGAAGAAGAGCTTGCACAGGCTGCGGAGCGACGTATCATATTGTACACAATCCGTCCGGCAAGGGCGATATTTGTGAGACTTGCGGTGAAGTGTTGGTGCTTCGTGACGACGATCAGCCGGAGACCGTTCAGAAGAGACTGACGGTCTATCATGATCAGACACAGCCGCTCATTGATTACTATACAACACAGGGCATTTTGAAGGCTGTGGACGGTACGCAGGATATGAATGATGTATTTACAGCAATCACAAAAATTCTGGAGGCGTAAATCATGGCAGTGACAGTGAAGTCTGCAAAAGAAATTGACCTGATGCGGGAGGCCGGAAGGCTTCTTGAGATTGTCCATAAAGAACTTGCAGATGCGATTCGTCCGGGTATTTCAACGCATGAATTGGATAAATTGGGAGAGCGTGTGATCCGCAGCTTCGGGTGTGAACCGAATTTTCTCAATTACAATGGTTATCCGGCATCGTTTTGTATTTCTGTGAATGATGAGGTGGTCCATGGAATCCCTTATAAAGAGAAGCTTCTGCAGGAGGGGGATATTGTGAGCATTGATGCAGGCCTGATTTATAAAGGTATGCATTCGGATGCTGCCCGTACTTATGGAGTGGGAAAGATTTCGCCGGAGGCACAGAAGCTGATTGATGTGACGAGGGAATCCTTTTTCAGAGGACTTGAATTTGCAAAGGCCGGAAACCGGCTGTATGAGATCTCAGCAGCAATCGGGGACTATGCAGAATCTTTTGGATATGGTGTGGTGAGAGACCTGGTTGGTCATGGCATAGGTCATGCGCTTCACGAGGATCCGCAGATTCCAAATTTCCGCCAAAAAAGCCGTGGTATTCGTCTTGTGCCGGGTATGACGCTTGCAATTGAGCCGATGATCAACGCCGGACGGGCAGATGTGGAATGGCTTGATGACGACTGGACCGTAGTGACAGAGGATGGAAGCTTGTCGGCGCATTACGAGAATACGATCCTGATCACAGAAGGCGAACCGGAGATTCTTACTTTAAGTGAGAACAGCCCGGAAGGGCGTAAGTTTCCGTTCTGAGACGGCACGCAGAGAAAAACGGTCAAATTTGCCGCCGGGATGCGGCACGGAGGAAGAACGTGAGGGAATGGAGATCAGAGATGCTGGCTGTCTCGAGAGCCGGGCATGATAAAGGTATCCTGTATGTGGTGTTGAAGGATGACGGCACATATTTCTGGCTGTCAGACGGCAGGCGGAGGCTTCTGGAGACGCCTAAGAAAAAAAAGCAGAAGCATGTACAGGTAATCAGACACCTGCCGGAGGAGATCCGGGTGCAGCTGCAGTCCATCACAATGGATGCCCACGTGAGACGAATCCTAAAGGATTACCAGAATCTGCAGGGAAGTGAAATATCAGGCTGCGAATCACAGGATATTTGATCCTCGCGGAAATAAACAGGAAATGTATAGTGTATGACAGGAGGTCTATATGTCAAAAGCAGATGTCATTGAAGTAGAAGGTACCGTACTGGAAAAACTGCCGAACGCCATGTTTCGGGTAGAGCTTGAAAACAAGCATGTGGTACTGGCGCATATCAGCGGAAAGCTTCGCATGAACTTTATCCGGATTCTTCCGGGCGATAAGGTTACGATTGAGCTTTCTCCGTATGATCTGACAAAGGGCAGAATTATCTGGAGAGATAAATAAAAGCGGTAAAATGCCGTGGGAATTTCAAATCAGACAAAGAGGGTGTTGCAAAATTGCTGACATCCTCTTTTTTATGTGCACAAAGCAGAAAGGAATATGCAACATATGCGGCCTGCCCCGCCACGGCGAGTAGGGGAAAATCTTCCCTACTCGATTGAAACAGATTATTATTTTAATAATTTTGCATATTATCTTGATAGTTCTTATCTTCTATTTTGTGTAAACTTTTTATATCAAAAAGCGAACAAAAAGGAGGTATTTTTATGAAGAGAACAGTTATTCAACGCGGTAGGCAGTTATTTTCGGCAGTAATAAGTGCCAGTATGCTATTGACCGGCGTAATGGTGGGAACGATATCTGCACAGGAGCAGACGCCGAAAGACGGGGCAGATGGACTGATGGTAGGAGTGGGCATGGAGGTGATTACGCCTACGTCAGACATGTATCCGACCACTTGGGGAAGCGGTAACAGAGGTTTTACGTTCATCGGTGCGGTGGAGGACATTTATGTACGCGTCATTGCTGTGAGCAATGCGGGCGAGAATGCTTCACCGGAGAATACTTCTCTGATCTTAAGCTTTGAGACAGGAAAAGGGCCTTATCCGGCGGAATTTATCGAAACGTTGAGCAGTGAAACAGGCGTACCGAAGGCTCAGGTTTTTTGGTCCACAACACATATGCATTCAGCTCCGGAGATTACAACGGCTGATTGGGCGGACGGGCTGGATATCGAGATACGGACGGATGACCCGGCAAATACGCTGGCAGATCTTGCAGCGAAAAATAAGGCAAAATGGGGCGCAATGGTAAAGAAGCAGATGGTTGCAGCTGCAGAAACGGCAATAGCGTCCATGGTGCCGGCGGAGGTATCCCTGGGTACCACAAACAGCTATATTAATGTAAACCGTGATACAAAGTACAGCAATAACCTGGTGCAGAATCCGTATGATCCACTCGGCGACCTGATTCCTGGAACCCTGGAAGGCTATAATGGAGAAGGGTTTTCTGACAAAACACTTTCCGTAGTAGAATTCAGAGAGCGCACAGGTGACAAGGAGCCGATCGCGTTTATCGTACATTACGCAATGCATAATACACTACTTTATGCGAATGACTATTTTAATCCGGACTATAATGAGGCGCACGGAGTAAGAATTGCAGAAGAAAGTGACATTGAGGAAGGCATTTATGATACGGAGCAGATCAAAAATACAGTTCTGAGTACAAAACTGGAGAAAAATGTTGCGTACTGTGAACCGTATGAAAAAAATTATCGAAGCATAGACGCTCTGGATGCGGCGGAAAACAAAGACGGACTGACATCAGCAAATGCGGCGGTTCATCCGGATATTGCAGGTCTCGTTTCACAGTACGTGGAGAAGAAATATCCGGGTGCAGTTGCGTTGTGGATGAGCGGTGCGGCAGGCGATCAGAACCCGGTTTTGCGCAATACCTTTAACTTTGAAAGCCCTTATACGGATTCTGTATTGGAGATTCCGGTTAATGGTGGTATGATTGAGACAGCCACTTATTATGCAGCCATTCAGTTTGAAGATGTACAAAGAGCAATTGCGCAGATCGAAAAAGAAAATGACTTTGTGTCAGACACACCGATTAGTTTTGCGTGGGGCAGAAGCGAGGTAGCTCCTATTGATGAGCTGTACTATGAAAAAGATAAGAAGACCGGAGAGTTTCTTGAGCCGACAGAGTATCCGATGGTTCAGTTGTTTATGACCGTTATGAGGCTTGGAGATATCACTTTTGCCGGTGTTCCGCATGAGCTTTATAATGCAATTGGCGTTGCAGTACGTGACGAAACCGTATGTGGAGATGCACCGACCGAGAATACGCTGGTTGTGAATCATTGCTGGACACATGCGGAGGAAGACAGCTATCGCAGCTATTATCCGGACGATGTGGCAATTTCCAACAACAGTCACCGTTGGGGCAAAGCGGTAAAATATCCGTCTGGCGTGATCAACGATGCGTTTAAAGACCTGCTTTCAGGGTTGTGGGAACAGGCGACAGCAGCAGAATAGAAGCTGCAAAACAGCACAAAGATTTTTATCTCTTACGTAAAGAGAGTGGCTGAATCGGCCGCTCTTTTTATGGATTTTGAAAATAAAAGGAGGATAGGCATTAATGGAATGGAAAAAGAAAGACAGATCGCCATGTTCTTTGCGCAGCAAGATGATATTTTGGATATTTGTATTTCTCTGTCCGATTTTGCTGATCCTCAGCATTGGAATGAACTGGATTTTCAAAGCCTTCCAGAATCAGATGATTGTAAATTATGAGGAATCGCTGAAGCCATTTGCGGTAGATATAGACAGAATCTTTTCTTCTGCGAAGAGGATTTTGTACAGTGAAACAAATTCTTCCGGAATTTTGGAGATCGAGCCGGGCAGCGGTATGGAGGCGCTGGAGCAGATAGAAAGTGCAGGGGAGCATCTCACTGATTTACTGACAATGCAGGAGAAAATTGATGCGTTGTTTTGGCTGGGAGAGGAAACTATTGTTTTTGTACAGAATTATAACAGCTCCTATACAGAAAACAGAAAGGTAGCAGATGCTTTGTATGAAGCAGTCTGTCAGATTTCCGGGGAGGCGGTTCTGACCAGGGACATCTTTCAGGCTCTGCAGGTAGGAGAGACATTTTATTTTTATCTGGGAATTCCGATTGGAGGGAATCTGTTCGGGTGCTGGATATCAGAAGATCATTTATTTGAAAACATACGGAATACAGTGTTCCCGGGGGTTGAATCTGTGTTTTTTGCAGATATGGAAGGAAGACCACTGTTGGCGGAGGGAACCAGCGGAAAACAAAAAAGAGGGATTGAGACAAGCAGACAACTTTCGGAGGCACCGTTTTTTGTGACTGTTCTATGGAACGGAGATGTTGTGTATCAGACTTTGAAGCAGACGAAATGGCTGATGTTTATTATTATGGCAGCAGCATTTTGCCTCTTTTTGATTTATCTGATTTTTCTGCGTAGGGATCTTTTCCGTCCGCTCAGATATCTGACGAAGAATATTGACCGCCTTGGAAGCGGGGGAGAAAAGGAACTGCACCGGGATAAAAAGGAAACTGCGGAGTTTCAGCAGGTGTATCGTGCATTAATTGACATGGCAAATGATATTCGCAATCTGAGGATTGACATTTATGAAAAAGAGATTATAAACCAGAAGACACAGGTAGAATTGTATCAGCTTCAGATAAGACCCCATTTTTTTGTAAATGTACTGAATAATATGCGGTGCCTGACAAGAGAGGGAAAATCGGAGATGGCGGATGAGATGATCCGGTTGCTCATCTTTCACTGTCGATACGTACTGTATAGCAGTCAAACTGTTTTGCTGGATGAAGAGCTGACGTTTATCCGCAATTATATCCGGTTGCAGAATGTACAGCATAATGGCAGGTATACCCTGGAAATTTGCTGTGCAGAAGCATTTCTGGACTATGAGATACCGGTTCTTCTGATTCAGATACTGGTGGAAAATGCAATGAAACACAGTGGGGACAGCGTGGAAAATATCAGGATACGGATTGAGGCCAGGGAGGAGCAGGATGCTGGAAAACATTATCTGTGCATTTCCGTTGCAGATAATGGAGCAGGATTCTCCGAAGAGGCTCTCAGGTATTTGCTGGATGATGAGATAACGGCTGTACAGGATTGGGGACATGGGATAGGGATTCGCAACATCCGCAGGCGTTTAACGCTGTTTTATGGAGCTGATGCAGGAGTTCGGGTGCAGAATATAGAAGAAGGCGGTGCAAAAACAGAGGTGTTTTTTCCTGTTTCCTAGCAGAAAAGATGTCTATAAAACGAAAACGGGCTGTGTTTACGTATGGAGGGGGATATGAAAAGAGGAAAGATCATTTTAATGGTGGTTGTTATACTGAGCCTGGTTAGCAGGAAGGGGTATGGTCAGGAAAGTCCAGAGGAAATACTGTTGACAGCGCCCCTGTTTTTTGAGAATCGAATTCCGGAGGAGCTGACAGAAATTACGGAACTGGCAGATGAGATAGTGTATGGCAAAATCGGAGTCCATGTACGCTTTGTACCTGTACTTCGCCTGACCGGAAAGGATACGAGGCGGAACAAGGAAATGCTGCTACTGGAAAGAGAGGGGGCTGTTTTTGATCTGCTGCATGCCTCAATGAATGGTTATGAATTTGCGGAGATTACAGAGCTGGTAGCCGAATATGGAACAGATATTCTGGAACTATTCAAAAAAAACGGCCAGGATTTGCTGGAGGGAAATGAACTGAGATCCATTCCCTCGCTCGGGGATTATGTGAGCGGCCAGGGAATTGCGATGCGGAAGGATATTCTTGAAAAGTATAAAATATCTCTGGATTCTCTTCAAACTTATGCAGATTTTGATCAGCTTTTTGCATGGCTCGCGCCTTTGGAGGAGAGAATGAAAATGATCTGCAGCTACAGTACCAAGAGAGGACTTTTGTACCGATATACATGGAATGGATTTGAAAACACGGTATTTTGTGTGTCAGAAGATGACGGGGAAGTAGCAAATTGGTATGGGACACAGGACTACCGGGAGCTGGTACAGCTGTTTCGAAAGTGGTATGAACAAGGGTATTTGTATGAATATTCGGCTTTACAGGAGATACAGGCAGCTGATCTGGTGCGGTCAGGCATCCTATTTTCCTATGTGTGTGCTTATAAACCGGGAATAGAAACAGAGGTCAGCAATCACTGCGGCAGGAGTATGGTTGTAAAGGAGCTGACAAAGCCAATGATTACAAATGCTTCTCTGGAAAGGGGCTGTTGGGGTATTTCAAAAGAATGTGCTTACCCAGAGAAAGCGATGCAGCTGCTGAATCTCCTTTACACGGACCGAGATCTGATTAATCTGCTTGCGAATGGAATTGAAGGAGTACATTATAAAAAATGTGAAGATGATACGATCGTGCCTGCGGGCAGAGAAGGATTTTTTAACGATGCTTCTTGGATATTGCCTAACCAATATATGACAGATGTGAGGTATGGAGACGATGCACGGCTGTGGGATATGCTGGACTGTTATAACCGATCTGCTGTGGAAGCCCCGAATCTTTTTTTTGCTTTTGATGATACAGCGGTAAAGGCGGAAAATGCAGCGATAAATAAAATTGCATCCGAGTACACTTACGGATTGGAAAGCGGGCAGCTTGATCCGGATATTTATCTTCCAGAAATGCTGGGAAAAATGCAGGAGGCGGGAGAAACGCAGGTGTGTCTGGAATTATCCGGACAGTACCAGGCATGGAGAACAGAACAGAAGGAAAGAAACGGGGGAAAGAAATGAACGTGTTGATTGTTGATGATGATGTTCCATACCTGAATTCACTTTGCAGAGAGATTCACTGGAAGGCGCTTTTGGCCGAGGAAGTCTATACGGCAATGGGCGGGGCGGAGGCGATGGAAATTCTGCGTGCCAGAGCGATTGATCTTTTGATTACTGATATCGAAATGCCGGGGAAATCAGGCCTGCATCTGCTTGATTGGTGCAGGGAGGAATCGTACCGTTGTATGACAATTATTCTTAGTAGCTTTCCGGACTTTTCTTATGCGCAGCGGGCAATTTCCCTTGGCGTATTCTCCTATCTGCTGAAAACAAGCGAGTATTCTGTCCTGGAAGACATGATCCGGCGCGCGATGGTAGAGCTTATGCGCCGCAGGGAGCAGCAGGAAGAGACATCAGAAGCACGTCAGCCAGGCCAGATTGAGAAGATTCGTTACTATATTTCAGAGCATATTTCGGAGGAAATCAACCGGAGCATGTTAGCAAAATACGTTGGGTTTTCACCGGAATACCTGTCCTCTTATTTTAAAAAGATGACAGGGCAGTCGCTGAACAGTTATATTAATTCCGAAAAAATATATTTTTCACAGAAAATGCTTTTACAGACCGACCTGCCGATCAGTATGATTGCGCAGAATCTGGGGTTTGAAACCTCGTCTTATTTCACAGCATTGTTTCGAAAGATGACAGGGATGACACCGCGGGAGTTCAGGAAAAAGAGGACAGGTGTGAAAGATCAATTATTTTAAGGATTTATGGGAAGCCTACATGATTCAGGAAAATTCTGCTTGCAATTTCAAAAAGCACGTATTATAATGATATCTGTACTTTTGTGGGCACGGGGATAGTGCGTCTATTCGTATGCTCAAAAACAGAACAAAGGTGAAAGGAGGATTAACCATGAAGGTTAGATCATCAGTGAAGCCAATCTGTGAAAAGTGTAAGGTAATCAAGAGAAAAGGAAGCATCCGTATTATCTGCGAGAACCCGAAGCACAAACAGAGACAGGGCTAATCACACAAAACGGCGGAATGACAGTGAGAAATTTTTCTGTGATAGGATATTAGAATCTTTTCTGGAAGAAGGATCACAGTCATAAATCAATATAACGATGGAATAAATGAGAATATGACTCTTTTATATAGATAGTCCGGATTTTATTTCGTTGCGATATTGCTTTTAATACCAGCTCAGGATTTGGCAGTACACGATTTTGTGCAAATACCGCTGGCGCAAAATGAGCATGTCATGCAAGAGTGTGCACATTCCTTACGGAACGCGCGGAAGTGTGTACGTGGATCGCACTCACAGCTTAATGAGATGGAAAGGTCACTTCGGTGGCTGGGCGGCTATGACTGCCCCAATTAGAGACAATAAGAAAATGGAGGAACAATTACATGGCTCGTATTGCTGGTGTAGACTTACCAAGAGAAAAACGTGCAGAAATCGGTTTGACCTATATCTACGGTATTGGTAGAACAAGCTCAAACAAGATTCTGGCTGCAGCGAATGTAAATCCTGACACACGCGTCAGAGATTTGACCGATGAGGAAGTTGCGAGAATCCGTGACATCATCGATGCGCATTATATGGTAGAAGGTGATCTCAGAAGAGATACAGCCCTCAACATCAAGAGACTGCAGGAAATCGGATGCTACAGAGGTATCCGTCATAGAAAAGGCCTTCCGGTTCGTGGTCAGAAGACAAAGACCAACGCAAGAACACGTAAGGGTCCGAAGAGAACAGTAGCTAATAAGAAAAAGTAAGCAGTTAACATACCCGTAAAAATTAAGAAGAAAGTAGGTTAGTTTAGATTATGGCAGCTAAAAAAGTTACAAAGAAAGTGACAAAAAAGCGCGTTAAGAAAAACGTTGAACGTGGACAGGCACATATCCAGTCATCCTTCAACAATACAATCGTTACTTTGACGGATGCACAGGGAAATGCTTTATCATGGGCAAGTGCCGGTGGTCTTGGATTTAGAGGTTCAAGGAAATCTACTCCGTATGCAGCACAGATGGCTGCAGAAACTGCTACAAAGGCAGCGTTAGTACATGGTTTAAAGACAGTAGACGTATTCGTAAAAGGACCGGGTTCAGGAAGAGAAGCAGCAATTCGTGCGCTTTCCGCAAATGGTCTTGAAGTAATCAGTATCCGCGACGTAACGCCGGTACCGCACAACGGATGTCGTCCGCCAAAACGCAGAAGAGTCTAATCAGGGAGGTCTAATAGAGATGGCAGTTAACAGAGTTCCTGTTCTTAAAAGATGCAGATCACTTGGTCTTGATCCGATTTATTTAGGAATAGATAAAAAATCCAACAGAGAGTTAAAGCGTGCGAATCGTAAGGTAAGCGAGTACGGCCTTCAGCTTCGCGAAAAACAGAAAGCAAAATTCATCTACGGCGTGTTAGAGAAACCGTTCCGTAACTACTACAAGAAAGCCGACAGAATGCAGGGACAGACAGGTACAAACCTGATGGTACTTCTGGAGAGCCGTCTGGACAACGTAGTATTCCGTCTTGGTTTTGCAAGAACAAGAAGAGAAGCAAGACAGATCGTTGACCACAAACACGTTCTTGTAAACGGCAAGCAGGTGAATATTCCGTCCTACTTGATCAAGGCAGGCGATACAATCGAAATCAAAGAGAAATGCAAAGGTTCTCAGAGATACAAAGACATTCTCGAGACAACAGGCGGACGCCTTGTTCCGGAATGGCTGGATGTAGATGCAGAAGCATTGAGAGGAACTGTAAAAGAGCTTCCGAGCCGTGAAGCCATCGACGTTCCGGTAAACGAAGTGCTTATCGTCGAGTTGTATTCAAAATAGTCGTGTAGGCATGAGCCGTGCAAAATCAGCGGGAGACAAAATGTGCGTTTACGTACATTTTTGTCAGCCGGTGATTTTATAGGGCGAAGCCCGCGCCTGACACATGGAACACTTGGTGAGGTGTTTTCGAGCCTAGTGTGAAAGCGTGTTGCGCAGATGGAGCGAAGCGGAATCGAAGGTGTACGACGAAGAAATTCGGCGGGGACACGGCGATTATATTCGTCAAGCTCGAGAACGCGAAGCAAGATCGAGGGTGTATGGCGGCCTATATTTTAGTATATGTAACTCCCTCAAAAAAGCAAACCCAGTTAAGGAGGGGCGAAATAGTGTTCGATTTCAACAGACCCAAAATTGAAATTGCAGAAATGTCAGAGGATAAAAGATACGGAAGATTTGTAGTGGAACCTCTTGAGAGAGGCTACGGTACGACCCTGGGAAATTCTCTGAGAAGAATCATGCTTTCTTCTCTGCCGGGAGCTGCTGTCAGCCAGGTTAAAATCGAAGGCGTACTGCATGAATTCAGCTCTATTCCTGGCGTGAAAGAAGACGTTACAGAGATTATTATGAATATTAAATCGCTGGCGATCAAAAACACCAGTGAGACGAATGAAGCCAAAATTGCGTATATTGAATTTGAAGGCGAAGGTGTGGTAACAGCGGCGGATATCCAGGTGGATCAGGACATTGAGATCATGAATCCGGACCAGGTAATCGCGACGCTGAACGGCGGTGCAGACAGCAAGCTTTATATGGAGCTTACGATTACAAATGGCCGCGGGTACATCAGTGCTGACAAAGGCAAGTCAGAGGATATGCCGATTGGTGTGATTGCAGTCGATGCAATTTACACACCGGTTGAGCGCGTGAACCTGACTGTAGAGAATACGCGTGTAGGTCAGATTACCGACTATGATAAGCTGACTTTGGATGTATATACAAATGCAACGCTGGAGCCGGACGAGGCTGTCAGCCTTGCTGCGAAGGTATTGAGCGAGCATTTAAGTCTGTTCATTGACCTTTCCGAGAATGCAAAATCGGCAGAGGTTATGATTGAGAAGGAAGACAACGAGAAAGAAAAAGTTCTTGAGATGAACATTGATGAGCTGGAGCTTTCCGTACGTTCTTTCAACTGTCTGAAGCGTGCAGGCATCAATACCGTAGAAGAGCTTTGCAACAGAACTTCCGAAGATATGATGAAGGTTCGTAATCTGGGCCGTAAATCTCTGGAAGAAGTACTTGGCAAGCTGAAAGAGCTTGGACTCTCGCTGAATCCGAGCGACGAGTAAGCTGGTGAAAGATTACACGATGGACTAGAAAGCATATCCCCAGTAAGACCGAAGAGCGTGGTGATGTGTTCCGGAATGGAGGAAAATAGAAATGTCAGGTTATAGAAAACTCAGCAGAACCGCAGATCAGAGAAAGGCTCTGCTTCGCAATCAGGTAACAGCTCTGCTTTACAGAGGCAAAATTGTTACAACAGAATCCAAAGCAAAAGAAGTGCGTAAAATTGCAGAAGGCATTATTGCTATGGCAGTAAGAGAGAAAGACAATTATGAGACAGTTACTGTTACTGCAAAGGTTGCACGCAAAGATAAAGACGGCAAGAGAGTAAAAGAAGTGGTAGACGGCAAGAAAGTTACCGTATACGATGAAGTACAGAAGGAAATCAAAAAGGATAAGCCGAGCAGACTGCATGCACGTCGTCAGATGTTGAAGGTTCTTTATCCGGTAAAAGAGGTTCCGACAGAAGCTGCTGGCAAGAAGAAAAACACAAAGGAAGTTGATCTTGTAGCAAAGCTTTTCGATGAGATCGGACCGAAGTATGCAAGCCGCAACGGTGGTTACACAAGAATCGTAAAGATCGGCCAGCGTAAAGGTGATGCAGCGATGGAAGTAGTTCTTGAGCTGGTATAAAAATAAAACTGGCGCAGTTCGCGCTATATGATACGAAACAAAAACAGAAAACTGCTATGCAAAAGGTTCGCCGATTGCATAGCAGTTTTTCTCTTTTCAAAATAGCAAATATAACTTTTTCAGTGTTCCAACGGAACGCGCAGCCATTGCCCACGGCAATGATTTCAGGGGCTTGGGGACATGTCACCAACAAGCATTATGCAGAAATTCGTTTACGAAATTTCTGCGTATGGGCAGCTTTTACGTAAAGATACATTGCTTGCCAGTAGTATCAGGAACTCAGAACAAGCCAGCTTTTTGTATACTATATAAACACAAAAATTATTGCTCTGCTCCCCACTCTCTTTTTAGCTGGCTCAAAAATTCATTGGAAGCCCTTGAAAAAACTTGATACTTTTTCCAGACAATACACAATTTGGCTTCCATACGCGGGTATAACGGTCTGAAACAAAGCTCGCTGTCGCCGGTGGTATTGATAAGTTTATCTAATGCAATCACATAACCGAGTCCTTTCCTTACAAAATGAGAAGCATTATAAATCAGGTCATAAGTCATAACAACATTGAGCTTGCTGACGTCTTTTTTCAGCCACGAAATCATTTCACTGCTGATGGATGCCTGATGGGATAAGATCAGAGGCTTGTCCCACAAATCCTCCGCGCAGACAGATTCCTTTTCAGCCAGCGGGCTGTCTTTTCGCATCAATACGCCCCATGTGTCGGTCATAGGAAGTCTCATGTAATCGTATTTTGTCACATCAAAGGGGCCGATCAATAAACCGAAATCAATCAGCCCTTTATCTATTTTTTCTGTTACGATACCGGCATCGCCGCTGTAAATGTGGTAATGGATCAGTGGGTGTTCCTTCTGCAATGTTGCGGCTGCCTGTGCAAAAAAGGAAATCGCATCGGTTTCGCCGCCACCGATATAAATTTCTCCGTTGATATTTTCGTTAGAGCTGCTAAGTTCCGCCTTTGTTTTTTCCATAAGGTCAATCATTTCTTCTGCTCGTTTACGCAGCAGCATCCCGTCCTCGGTTAGTGTGACCTTTTTGCTCCCCCGGATGAGCAGTTGTTTTCCAACTTCTTGTTCTAAATCTTTCAGTTGTCTGGAAAGCGGCGGCTGTGTCATTTGCAGGGCTTCCGCAGCTTTCGTAATACTTTCTTCTCGCGCTACGGCGAGAAAATATTGCAATACCCGAATATCCAAATTTGCGATCTCCTTTTGGATTGATGTCTCCTATTGTATCAAAAACTCTCATACCTTTCAAGTATGTAAAACCATTCTTTATATGTATTTGATATTCAACTGCGACGGTTTTATAATGAGTCCAGAAGAAGGTAAGAGAGATGGCAGAGGCAAACGATGTGTATGGAAGCATTTATCAAAACTTAATCGATGCTGGCTGCGATACGAAAACAACCGAACAGTGTATGGCGCTTATAGAGGATGGCCGTTACTGTGATACGCTCCCCATCCGGGCACTCGCAAACGCAGGCTTCTCCGAAGCGGGCGCTGCGCGATAAGGTATAACTTTGTAAAGGAGAAATGACGATGGATACCAGAACATTTGAAATTTATTGGAATATTGAAATGAAAAAGGTTCGCTTTCAGAACCGCTATGGAATTGAACTGGCAGGAGACCTTTACCTGCCGGAAAATTATCCGGCACAAAAAAATCCTGCGATTATTGTGGCAGGTCCCTTTGGAGCGGTAAAGGAACAGGCTTCCGGTCTGTATGCACAACAGATGGCTACTTATGGATTTGTGGCATTGGCGTTTGATCCCTCTTTTGGAGGAGAAAGCGGCGGCTCTGTCCGCAATACTGCTTCTCCCGATATTTTTACTGAGGATTACAGTGCTGCTGTTGATTACATCGGATTACTGGACTTTGTAGACCGGAACCGTATCGGTGTGATCGGAATCTGCGGTCTGTCCGGCATGGCGATCACCGCTGCCGGAACAGATACCCGTATAAAGGCCGTAGCAACCATGTCCATGTACGATATGTCTCGCGATATGAGCCGTGGCCACATGGATTATTATACCGAGGAGCAGCGTAACAAAATAAAAGAATATCTTAGCAATCAGCGTTGGAAGGATGCAAAAAACGGCGCTTTTGCACTCGGCAATCACGAAATCGGCTTTGACGAGACAGGTGAACCGCTGACCGACGTTATGGAAGTCCCGGCTGAATTGCCGGAGGAGGCTGATGCTGTGTTTGCGGCGTTTTACAACTATTATTATAAACGCGCCCGTCATCCTCGCGCAGTCAATTTTGTTTCTTCATGGACGGCTACTATGCCGGTGGCTTTCTGGAACTTCCCGCTGATGACAAACATTAAGGAAGTTTCGCCCAGACCGATTTTGATGGTCGCCGGGGAAAATGCACACTCTCGCTATTATTCGGAGGATGCGTACAAAGCTGCAGTGGAACCGAAGGAGCTGCTGATTATACCAGAGGCCGATACAATGAATACAACAATACCGAAAATCGCATTAGGAGCCTGGGCTTGGGGCGCTGGCGCTGCCGGAGGGGATCAGGTGTTTGGAAATCATCTGGGCGATGAAACCGGCGTACACACCCTGCGGGAATGGGAAAAAGAGATGGAGTGAACGATGAAATCCGTATTTACACACAGGGAGGCGAATTGAATTTGACAGTGGAGGAAGTAATCAAAGGGTTTGGGGAATCAGCAGTAGAAAACCCAGAGCGGGACGCATACGCAAACACGCTTTTTCAGGAGGCAATCCAGATCGGGATGGAAATGAACAACCGTTACCATACTCCGGCAGAATTGCGGGAGCTTATGGAACGGCTCACAGGAAAAAAGATTGACGATACATTTCGCTTATTCCCACCGTTTTACACGGACTTCGGAAAAAATATCTCGATTGGAAAAGATGTGTTTATCAATTCCGGCTGCCATTTTCAGGATCAAGGCGGCATTATCATTGGGGACGGTTCTTTCATTGGACACAATGTAGTGCTTGCAACCATTAACCATGACCTTGATCCGGCAAAGAACCGTAAAAATCATTATGCGCCGATCACCATAGAAAGCCATGTCTGGATTGGCTCAAACGCCACGATCCTGCCCGGCGTAACGATTGGGGAATGGGCTGTGGTGGCGGCAGGAGCCGTAGTGATAAAGGATGTTCCGCCTTATACTGTGGTGGGCGGTGTGCCTGCAAGGGTACTTAAAACCGTAAGAAACGATTCCGTTGAGGAGGATGTACATGAAAAAAATAGTTAGCCTTGCGCTTCTTCTGTCGTTGGTATTCTCTGTGACGGCTTGTGGCCAGACCGTACAGACGGAAACGGACGCTGCCGGAAATATAGAAACATCTAAAGTGGCAGAAAGAGCGCAGGAAAGTGAAGAAGCGGCACCTACTGAGAGTGCTGCAACAGACACGGAGGAGGAAACGACTGTGAAAGCAGAATTTGATTTTGAAACAAAGACAGTCATGCTGAACAGCGGCTATGAGATGCCGATCAATGGGCTTGGAACCTACAGTCTTCACGGGGATGAATGTATCAATGCTGTAAAATCTGCGCTGAGCAGCGGCGTGCGTCTTATTGATACCGCCTCTGCATACGGCAATGAGGAGGAAATCGGTCAGGCAATCCGGGAGGCAATCGATGAGGGGATCATTCAGCGGGAGGACATTTTCATTATCACAAAAATCTATCCGGGCAGTGAAATGGAAAACCCGGAGCAGTCCATTCAGGCGTGTCTGGATCGTCTGAATATCGGTTATGTGGATATGATGCTCCTGCACCACCCGGATGGCAATGATGTGAAGGTATACAAGGCAATGGAGCAGTTTGTGGCAGATGGAACGATTCGTTCCATTGGTCTGTCTAACTGGTATGTGGAGGAATTGACTGAATTTCTGCCGCAGGTGGATACGGTTCCCGCACTCGTGCAGAATGAGATTCATCCCTACTATCAGGAAAATGATGTCATCCCATTTATTCAGGATTTAGGGATTGTGGTGCAGGGCTGGTATCCGCTGGGCGGACGGGGATATACGGCAGAGCTGCTTGGCGATCCGGTGATTTCGGAAATTGCAAAAGCGCACGATGTATCTTCCGCACAGGTCATTTTGCGGTGGAACCTGCAAAAAGGCGTGGTAGTAATTCCCGGTTCCAGTAATCCCGACCACATCAAGGAGAACACGGAGCTGTATCATTTCTCTTTGACAGAGGAGGAAATGGAGCAGATCAATAACCTTGACCGCGGCGAAAAGCATGACTGGTATTAAAAATACATAGATGAAGGAAATAGACATGAAGGTTTTAGCGATTAACGGCAGTGCGAGAAAAGATGGAAATACAGCGCTTCTTATCAATACCGTATTTGAGGAACTGAACAAGGAAGGCATTGAAACGGAAATGGTTCAGCTTTCCGGCAAAATAATGGAGCCTTGTAAGGCTTGCTGGGCCTGCAGCGGAAAGAAGAACTGCGTTCACAAAAAGGATCAGTTTCAGGAAATCTTTGAAAAAATGACACAGGCTGACGGAATCATTCTCGGTTCCCCGGTTTATACGGCAAATATGTCTGCGAATATGCAGGCGCTTTTGGAACGGGCATCGGTGGTAACGGATATGAACCGCAGCGAAAATCTGTTCGCACATAAAGTCGGCGCGGCGGTTACGGCAGCACGCAGAGGCGGCGCACTTTCCGCACTGGATTCCATGAATCACTTCTTTATGCTGCAAAATATGTTTGTAGTCGGTTCTTCCTATTGGCCGATGGCTTACGGGCAGATGCCGGGGGATGTTCAGTCGGATGGAGAAGGTCTGGAAACCATGAGAAATCTTGGCCGGAATATGGCTTATCTTTTGAATGCGCTGGATGGAAGGAAAGCGTTTTGAAGCCGGAACTATGAAAGAAACTATGGAAAACTGGCTTGAGAATGTGAGGGTAAAATAGCCAATATGAGCAAAGAAAAATTTACACCCGTAAGACGATAAATAGGTGAGGAAAGATTTTGAGAAAAAAACAAATGCAGGAACACAAAGCCAATTGAAACTGGATAAATCGAACACCTTTAACTGTTATTGACGCAGGATTTTTACATTTCTGCCTGGAGTATCGGTTAGTTGAAGTCTGCGGGCAGGAAATTGAACTGACTGCAAGTGAGTTTGAAATGTTTTATACAGACGGCAATTATGAATTTTTTATAATTTTTTCAAAATACCCCCGTCATTTTGCCCCAAAAATGAACTATATAGCAGAGGGATATTTTTTCTGTTAGGAAGGAGGTGTTTTTATCCACAATCAGATTCCGGTTATGAATTATCCGCAGTACCGCCGGATGCGTAAGCTGATACATGAATGCTGTAACTATGACGGCGGCAACTGTATTCTTCTGGACGATGGGGAGGAATGCGTCTGCGTCCAGCCATTCCTCTCTGGTTCCAACCGGGCAAAATACTGTAAACTCTGAAGCCTTGAAATTCCTGATGTTTCAGGTTGTGCTCAACGGGTACGGGGGATAAATCCCCTATGCTCTGCAGAAACCTGTTTTTAACTGTCCGAAAGATGATTTCAGCCTAAATGGGATTTTCCCGTTCAGGTATGGATTCCGATTCTGCTGATTTATCGCCTTTGCCATTTCTGCCAGTATTGGCTTTCCCAATATTGGATTTTCAGAGACTGGAAAACCTGACACTCCGGGCAGACATCTCCCTCTCTTTCCGGCATCGGGTTTCCGGACAGTTTTGACAGCCCATATTTAGACGGAAATTAAAGAAAGAAACTGAAGGCCAGCGCCTCACTGAAATGGGAAGGGCTTATGAACACCTGTAAGGTGCAGGTGGAGGAAAGTATTCTGAGTGAATTGATTTATGATTAAATGCCAGAGGACAGTGACTTATGGGCGCTGTCCTCTGTTACTATTTGAATATTACACCCAATATACAAGAACTTGTATTCTTGTGCCATTCGAAGAAAAGAAGTATAATACACCTTATTGAAATGCTTCAGTTTGCAGTCGTGTGTGGCAATCATTTTGTTATGAAAATAGGAAGCGCTATAATACTTGACGGAAATTTGACTTTTTTCCCATATGATGAAAAGACTGGAGGTGTTTGTATGGCATACAGAATTTTGATCGTTGATGATGAGCTTATCCTGACCGAATTACTTTCAATCCATTTGCAGGATCACGGCTATACAGTTTCCGTAGCCAATAGCAGCGATGAAGCCCTGGCGAAGCTGAATACAAAACCAAACCTTATCCTTCTGGACATCAATATGCCGGGGATGGATGGGCTGGAGCTGTGCAAGGTCATTCGGAATCATATCGTTTGCCCTATCCTGTTCCTGACGGCGCGGATCACAGAGCAGGATAAGGTCAACGGTCTGCGGGCCGGAGGGGACGACTATATTACCAAGCCTTTCGGCTTGCAGGAATTACTTGCCCGCATTGAGGCCCATCTACGTCGGGACGAGCGAAATAACCGCCCACCGGAGGTCGTGACCTCCCAGGGACTGATTATCAATCTCTCTGGCAGAAAAGTATTTTGGAACGAGCAGGAGCTTTCCTTTTCCAAGAGGGAATTTGACATCATCGAATTTCTGTCCTCTAACCCCAATCAGGTCTTTGACAAAGAGCGTATCTATGAGGCGGTATGGGGCTATGACGCGGAGGGTGACAGCAACGTGATTAAAGAGCATATCCGCAAAATCCGTGCAAAGCTCATGCAGGCCAGCGGAAGTGAGTACATCGAAACAGTTTGGGGGATGGGCTACCGATGGAAAAAATAAAAAGGCAGTCATTGAAACGCTCTTTTATGAAGGCTGTGGCGGTGACGATGCTGATCGTGTTCCTGTGCAGTAGCCTTGCGATTTTCGGCTGTTATTGTTTCCAAAAACATATTCTCCCCGATTCCAATGAAGTCTGGCTGACGCAGCAGACAACCGCCCCGGATGGTACGGTCACAGAGGCAAAGATGAGGTATGTCCTTGATGGCTCGCCAGAGCCATTCGGCCAACTGGTAACGGACGGCCAGGAACACAACGAGAGCCAGGGACAGACGAGCTACATGATAGAGCGTATTGAATCCAGCTACTCCATGCTTTCCCCTAAAGTGAGAACAGCCTACCGCATTTCGCAAATTTGTATGGTGCTGTTGCCGTTCCTGTTTGCTGTGATTGGAATTACTTTGTGCGCATGGTGGTTTTATCATAAGGTACTGGAGCCGCCGATCACTGTCCTGATGGATGCCACCGCCCATATTCAAGACCGGGATTTGAACTTTCAGATCATCTTTGATGGGCAGGATGAATTGGGCCAGCTCTGTACTGCCTTTGAGAAAATGCGGCAGACCCTATATGAGAATAACCGTCAGATGTGGAGTATGCTGGAGGAACGCCGCGCATTACAGGCATCCGTGGCCCACGATCTGCGTAACCCCATCGCCATCATGACCGGCTATGTGGAATATTTGCAGGAGAACAACAAGGGTGGAACCTTGACGGAGGAAAAACTGGAAAAGGCGCTCTCCAATCTCGGCATTACCGCAGAGCGCATGGGCCGCTATACCGATACCATGCGCGACCTGGGCGCTATCGAAGAAACAAAAGTTCACCGCGGAGAGGTGGAGCTTCCTGATTTTTTACAGTACATGGCGGATTCTCTATCTATCCTGTTTCAGAATACCGAGGTGCGTTTTTCCTGTGACCTCCATGTGCCGAAGGGGAGGGCCGTCTTTGACGGGGAGCTGTTGTACCGTGTTCTGGAAAATCTGATCTCCAATGCCCTCCGTTTTGCGGAACGGGAAATTGAACTTGCTTTTTGCCTGGAGCATGGAATCCTGTCGGCCACCGTGACCGACGACGGGCCGGGCTTTTCGGACAAGCTGCTGAAAAAGAAAACCGCCCTGTTTTACTCCGAGGATACCTCCGGCCAGCATTTGGGGCTGGGGCTTGCGGTGAGCCGGGTACTATGCCAGAAGCATGGGGGAACTATAGAGCTGTCAAACCAACCGTCCCATGGGGCCTGTGTGAAAGCCTCTATCGCGGTCAAGCAATCCACATGATAAAATAGTCCCTCCCGGATGCCGCCCAAAAAGTTGGGCGGCATTTTGGATTTCTTGACCGAATTTTGACCTTTGCCCGCTATACTCGACCCATCAAAGCAAAGGAGGCCATGTATGCGAAAACGATTGATCGCTGTTCCCCTGATGTGCGGCGCACTTTTATCCCTCGTCGCCTGCGGGAACTATGCCATTCCAGACAGTACGCCCTCGCCGTCACAGGCTGTTGCCGCAAACCCGTTTGAGGCGGCGGAGGAGGATGCCGGATTTCTGGCAATGCTCACCCACGAAGTTGCTTCGGCTGATTTCTCTGAGAGCGGGGAGCGTCTGCCATTCTCCTATGATGGCGGCGAGTTTCGGCTGGACTACCGATTCTCCCTCACCGGCAAGATGGATACCGTTGGATTTCTCCTGTTTCTGGACGGCCAGCCACAGCCCTACAAGGTGAACGATACCACAGCGGAGTATGAGTATTGTCACAGCTTTCCCGCAAAGGAGGATCAGAGCTTTTCCTTCCTCTTTGAGCCTGTGACCGGCAGCACCGGCGATACACTGGCCTTGACCGTGGTGAGCATCACGAACCCGGATTTCCAGCCGGATATGGAATCCACCTCCAGCTATGGCTGGTATCATAAGACGCTGGATTCCTGTGTTGAATTGAAGTTCAACGTGGACGCACCCGCCGCCCATTCAGACCTTCCGCCTGTCCGGGAAATCTTTTCAAAAAGCGATGTGCGGGAGGAAAAGGTCACGGCGCAGTATTTGGAAAACGAGCTTCCCAAATACGGCTGGGGCGGTGTGAGCATGGACACGCTGGACAGTGGAATCTATTATACGTTCTCCTGTGACGGCGGCATCACCTATGACAACCTGCGGGTCTCCGCTCCCGTTCCCCTGCGATTTACCATGTGCGGCACAGCCGGAACAAGTTACAGTATTGCTTTTTTCCTGGATCACCAGCCGGTGAAATTTGACGAAAGCACCTCCTGCTCTGTTACCTTGAACAAGGGGAGCGTCATGGGGCTTGAGGCCGTGATCGACCCGGACAAGCTGGGGCAGTTTCACACCTTCTACTGTGTGGCAGTCCCCCAGGACGGAGCCTCCGGCCCGTTCTTTAAGACCAATTCTATTTTATTGTATAAGGAGAACTGAACATGAAAAAGACATTCTGCATGACATTGGCGCTGATTTTTACCCTGGCGTTGTCCGCCTGCGGTAAGACGGATGCCCCTGCGGTTTCGGGAAACGCCCCCTCCGATACATCCGTGGTCGCTGTCACGCCCTTTGACGGACAGCAGAACCAGCCCATTTCCCAGGCTGGTACATCCTGCACCTTCGACCCTGCCCTGTTTGGCGGTAAGCTCCAGAGCTGCGCCTATGCCGGGAATGGAACGCTTTTCGTGCTGGCGGACAAGCTGTACCTCTACGACACAGGGACTTCCTCGGTGCTGGCCACCGTAGAAGCACCCCTGCGCGACTTTGAAGCACAGGCCATTGACGGGGGCTACGTCCTGTCCGGCATGTGCGATAGCGGCATGATGGCGTACATCTACGACAGCTCACTTTCTCTGAACAAGGAGATCGCGGTGAATGAGCTTTTGCAGGAAGATTTTGTTGTCAGTGAAACGGGGGGCGTAGCGGCCTCCACGGACGGAAAGAAGCTGGCGTTTGCCGCTATGCGCGGGCTGTATCTGTATGACCTGGAAAGCGGGAGCCTAACTACCCTCCTGGACGTGGCCCAAAACGCCGGGACAGCCAGCATCAGTATTTCGATGCTGAACGGCGCTGCCTTTGCCCAGGACAACAGCCAAATCGTATTCTATGGCAGCGGCAACTCAATTCCCGAGGTAGATGGCGAGCAAGACTTTTCCATCCACGGGAGCATCGCCGTGGATGGCAGCGGTCTGAAGCTCACAAAACCGTCCGACTATGAAATGGGAGAAATGCAGAGCAGCGTCAGCCGGTTGTTTTTCCAGCAGACCTTTACCCAGGCCGATGGAACGCTGCTTTGGGTGGACCGGGCAACAGGCAGTGCCAATACGCTTTCCTTCTCTGCCAGCGGTGAGGGCAAAGACGGCGTGTACGGCTCGGAGCAGGGGAACTATGTGGCAACCGCCGTTTTGGACGGCAGTCTGACCGTTCGCGTCTATGACGTGACCTCCGGCAAATTGGTTGCCACCGAAGTGATTGAGAACTCCGACCCCACATATTTCTACCGCATCCCCAGCATTTACCTTCTGGACGGGGCCAAGACCGCCGTGGTGATTCTCGGAGGCAACATTAGTGAAGTGGATACGCTGGTGTCTACATTTACCTTTGGTGAATAACATGGAGATCACATTTGAAAGCATATCGAAGCAATACAAGAAAAAATATGCGCTGAAAAACTTTACTGCCACATTGAACGAGGGCGTGTACGGTCTGCTGGGTGAAAACGGGGCCGGGAAAACCACGCTCATCAATACCTTTGTGGGCATCCTGCGCGGGGACAGCGGCACGATCCGGGTGGACGGCCAGGACGTGAGGACGTTGGGCAAAGCGTTCCTGTCCCAAATCGGCTATATGCCGCAGTACCCTATTTTTTACCGGGATTTTACCGTCAAGGATTTTCTACTCTATATGTGTGTGCTGAAAGACATTCCCACCCATGAAGCACAAGACCGGGTTGCGGAGCTGCTGGCCACGGTGAACCTGACAGACGCACAGAACAAGAAAATCGGTGCTCTCTCCGGCGGTATGCGCCAACGCGTCGGCATTGTGCAGGCCATGCTGTCCGACCCCAAAATTTTGATTCTGGACGAGCCTACCGCTGGTCTTGACCCCAGCGAGAGGATACGGTTTCGGAACCTGATCTCCCGGTTTGCCCAAGGCCGGACGATCCTGTTGGCAACCCACATCGTTTCAGATGTTGAGTGCATCGCGCGGGAAATCCTGCTGCTGAAACAGGGGACGCTGCTCATGCAGGGAACGCCCGCCGCGCTGGAACGAAACATTGAGGGCAAGGTGTGGAATGTAACCGCCGGGGCCGAGGATGCCGCGCTGCTGACCGATATGTACTGTGTCAGCAACATGAAACAGGAGGGCGGACATTTTACCCTCCGCATTGTTGAGGATGGATGTCCAATTAAGACCGCACAGCCTGTCCAGCCCAACCTGGAGGATGTGTTCTTGTACTATTGCAGGGGGGAGCGCCATGATACGTCTGATACGGTATGAGTTTATTAAGCAGTTCTGTAAACGCTCCATTCTGGCGCTCTTTGTGGTGTTCAGCCTCGCCAACCTGTTCAAAATCTATGGCGAATACAAATCCTACTCCTATCTGACAGACGGGAACGGAGAGAGAAGCTGGCACACGCACCATTGGCAGCTTTATGAGGAATACCGGGGAGAGATCACCCCGGAGAAGATCGAACGCCTGCTTGCGGTTTATCAGCCTCTTGTGGAGGCCACGTCGGATATGACCGCAAGCACAGCCACCGATGACCCCAACACGATGACCGGGAACCTGTATAGCGACAGGAACCTGCTGGACAAGTATTTTGTGCAGCCTATGCAGTATTTCTATGAGTACAGAGGCCGGTCGGAGCAAGTGGCAAATAGAGCGCGGCAAAGCGCCGCGCTCTATGGGGAACAGGGAGCAGTCTACCAGCAGAGGGAGAGTGGCGCGATCTATAACCTTTATGCTGGCCGCACCATCCCCGCCTTTTCCTACCGGGAAATGTGCAATTACTATCTGAACTATGATTTTTCCATTGTCCTGACCCTCCTGCTCTGTCTCTATGGGATCATCGGAACCTTTGTGAGCGAACGGGAAACGCAGATGGATATGCTGCTGCTGGTAAGTCCGGGCGGCGGCAGAAAAACAGCCCTGGCGAAAATCCTTGCGGTCACCCTGTTTCTGCTCTTGACCTCGCTGTGGTTTTCTTTTCTTGACCTGATTGGCTTTGCGGCATCTTTTCAGACCTTTGAAGGGCTGGCCCTGCCGGTATTCGCAATTCCGAACTTTGCTGAAGTTTCCGTCAATCTCAGCATTTTTCAGTATGTCCTCCTGTCTGCGGCGCTCAAATGCGCTGGCACATGGGTGATCGGGATGCTCTGGCTGTTGGTTTCGATGTTCTGGAAAAATGCCCTGCTCCCCTTTGTTATCGACTTTGCACTCTGTATGGCGCTGATTGTCAGCGGAGCCGCCTGCGCCTACTCCAATTTCTTCTGGACAAAGGTGCTGAACCCTTATTCTCTGCTGACAAACCGTGTTCTCCTGGGCAAAACAGAGTTTGTAAACCTGGGCGGATTCCCCGTCCTGACCTGGCAGGCCGCAATATGGTTTGCTCTGATTGCGGGCCTTGCGGTTGCTGCTATGATTTATTTTCTGTCAGCGGAAAACTGTCACCGCTGCGTTCGGAGGGCAAAATGAGCGTTTTCTCTTATGAATGGAAAAAACTGATGATTTACCAGCGGGGCCTATGCTATATCCTGGCCGTGCTCCTGGTCAGTACGGTCTGGTTGGCCACAGCCGACAGGCCGCAGAACAGCGCGATGGAAGAATACCGCGAGGAATGTGAGTGGTATCTGGAACGGTTGGATGGGGCGTACACAGAGGAAAAGGCCGCTTGGCTGGAGCAAGAGGCCCAGGCCATCACGGAGGCCCGCAGTACCCGCGCCCAATCCCAGGAAAATTATTACAGCGGCCAGATCACAGCGGAACAGTATGAGCGGCAAATCGCGGAGGCGGGCACTGTATTGGCCCATGAGCATGGCTTTGAAGCTGTGTATCAGCAATATTTATATATCTGCGAGAACACCGGCAATCGTTACTTTCTGAAAACAAACGGCTGGGCTGGGCTGTTTTCCGCCCAAACGCTGGACTTCCCGCTGTTCCTTGTCATTTTGATTTTGGCAGCTACGGTTTTTTGCTCGGAGTATAGCTGCCAGATGGATGCGCTTTTGCGGACGGCTCCACAGAGCCGCAAGAGCGCCAGAAGCAAAGTCGTGATGACCCTCTGCGCCGTGTTCGCTCTCTGTGGAGGGCTGGCCCTGATTCGCTTTGCTTTCTTCGGAATAAAATACGGCCTGCCCCATGGGGAGTACCCTGTTCAGAGTATCTCCAGTTTTGGAGGCAGTACAAAAAATATCTCTTTGCTGGCTGCGTATCTGATTCTGACCGTCCTGCGCTGTTTTGGCTCGGTGTATCTCGCCGCCCTGCTGCTCTTTGCCTCCGTTTTGGTGAAGAAATATGCTTTGACGGTGGTGATCGGAGTGGCATCCACCTTGATACCATACATCGGACTGTCCAGGCAGATTTGCTACCGCTTGCCGATGCCCCTGCCGTTCCTGCTGGCAACCGGATTCCTGGAAGGGACTTCCTCTGTGGAGGATTCGTTGACAGGTGAACCCATCGTGACTTTTTCGGAGCGTTCCTCCCAAGAGCTTCTGGCCCTGCTTGGCCTGTCTGCTGTGTGCTGCGCCCTTATGGTATGGTGGGTCCTGCGGCAAAACACAAACTGCTGGAAGTCTGGAAGAAAAACCGTCAGAGGCTGCGGGGGTGCCGCGCTCTGCCTGCTGGTGTTGCTCTCGCTGTCCGGCTGCTCTGTCACAGAATCCGCAAACGGGATATTCAATTCATCTTCGCAAAGTGTGTCGGAAACTTACAGTGTGATCTACGATGACCAGACGCGGATATATGCTCTGGAAAACCGGGCAACCGGCGCTTTGACGGATTTGCCCCTCTCTCCGCTGTTCGGGGCCTTTTCGGATGGGGAATACGTCAAAGCCGTCTATATGGATGCCCCGTATATTTATTATATGGTCTCCCGCACAGAACAGTATGTGGATCGGGTCGGCAGCTACAACAGCACAGCTACCCAGGTGTCCATCATCCAGCTTGATACAGAAACCTTTGAGGAACAGGTTATTTTCGAGAAAATAACGGACAGCGGGCGATCTCTGCTGGGAATTGACTATACCGTGGGGGATACCTGGATGTTTCTGCAATACTGCTATGGCTTTTTCTTGAACAACGACAGCCTCTTTTTCATTACGAATGATGGGATTACGGAAGTGAGCAGGACGATCCAGCGAACGCAAGTGCTGGACATCCCCACCAGGGGGAATATAGCGTTTGATGGGCGGACGATCTACTTCATCAACGAAAATTCTTTGCTGACAGCGTATGACACCAAGACCCACAAAGCAAGACCGTTTCAGAATGTTGTTGCTTACGACTTTTGCCTGACCGAGCAGGGGCTGTACTTTATCAACCGCATGGATTCCGACTGCGTTTATCTATGCGGCAGGGATGGCGCCCACAGTCTGAAGGTTTCAAATGACCCGGCCCTGTCTGTTGGTTATGATGGCGAGAAAGTTACCATGATTCTAAAATCGGACGGGAAGGAGGTGGTTTTTAAGCCGTGACGGTACGGGAGCGCCAATCATCCGTCAGAGCAAGGCGAAAAAAGCGTGGCAAAAGGCTGATGATCGCCTATGCTTTGCGCGGTGTAATCTTCCTTCTGCTGGCTCTAATGATTGTCCTTATGGTATGCGGGGTGATTCATATGAGGGAGCATCTGGCTCCTGCTCCTGACAGTAAATTGCCTGATGGGAATATGGCGGCAGATGATCCCGCTCTTTCAGAACCGCCTATTGTTCCGATAGATCCTGCCATTCCTGGAGAGATCACAATTCCCGATTGGCTCGTTCAGGACATCTTGCCAGTCAATGAATACTCCCGGCCTGGAATTGCGTTGAGCGAGGTGAACGGCGTTGTCGTACACGACACCGGCAATCCCTTTTTGTGTATTCTTTTATAAGATTCACTTTGAACTGGTCCGATTTCAAATCGAAACTGTGCCTTATCATGGCATAACCTGAAATGTAATCCCTGTCTTTAATTTTGATTGTAAACGGCCCGGTTAATTCATAGGGAAAAGAAAACGCACCGGTTTTTCACAACAATACAGCCAGAAAACCGACAAGCTATCTGACGAACAAAATCCAGATCCAGTAACCAGATACACGGAGGAAAATCCGTGGTTCGGGCACTTTCATGAGGTTCCTCCATATTCAAAATAGTTGTTATTCTACAATTGTAGTAGTTCATATTATGCAACACTTGTATAGTAAATGTGTCCAGATAGACTGTTAGGATGATATAGAGATATGGTATGGCTAGGGGACAGTTGACAAGAAATGTGTTAAAATTAAAAAAACGGCACAAAGAAAAAAGGAGGATATAGGATGAAGTTTCTGTTTGTTTCGGATTCCTTTAAAGGAAGTCTGACCTCTGAAAAAATTGGGGAACTGCTGACCGATGAGGCGAAAAAAGTATTTCCGGATTGCGTATGTGAGGTGCTTCCGGTGGCAGACGGAGGAGAAGGCACCGCAGAAGCTGTTGTGGCAGCGTCCGGCGGGAAGCTGCGGAGGGTAAAAGTGCACGGGCCGCTTTTTGAAGAGCGGGAAGCGGTTTATGGAATCCTTTCGGATGGTTCTGCGGTGATTGAGATGGCTGCATCTTCCGGGCTTCCGCTTGTGCCGGTAACCAAGCGAAATCCCTGGTATACCACTTCTTACGGGACCGGAGAACTGATTGTGGATGCCATGGAACAGGGGTGCAGGAAGATTGTAGTTGCCATCGGTGGAAGTGCCAGCAATGACGGGGGAATGGGTGCAATGCGGGCATTGGGGATTCGTTTTCTGGATGCAAACGGCGCAGAGCTGCAGGGAAGGGGGGCAGATTTGGAACAGGTGCATCAGATTGATCTGGCAGGTCTGCACCCTGGGGTGAAGGATACCGTATTTACTGTGATGTGCGATGTGGATAATCCTCTGCTTGGGCCCGATGGCGCAACGCATACATTTGGACCGCAAAAGGGAGCTGATGCAGCCATGGTTTTGCGCCTGGAAGCGGGAATGCGGCATTATGCAGAACTTTTGGAGCGTATGGAGAACGAAACAGGGATACCATTGCCGGGCGCAGGAGCGGCAGGTGGTCTGGGGGCGGCGCTTTCCTTTTTTCTGAAAGCATCAATGAAATCCGGGATTGAGACAGTGCTGGACCTGCTGCATTTTGAGGATCATCTGAGCGGAGTGGACGTTGTTGTGACAGGAGAGGGGCGCATGGACTGGCAGTCGGCACATGGAAAGGTACCGGCCGGCATTGGCCGGCACTGTGCGAAAAGAGGAATCCCGGTGCTTGCACTTGTCGGAGGTATCGGCCCCGGTGCGGAAACGCTGTATGCGCAGGGGATTACGGCCATCCTGTCAACGACGCCGGAACCTATGACGCTGGATGCGGCACTTGAGCAGGCAGAGGGGCTGTACCGGGCTGCGGCGGAAAGAATGTTCCGGATGTTGCAGACAGGAATTGAAATTGGTCGGCAGCGTGAAGCGTTCTAGTTGTTGAAAAGCGTAACGATTTTTGAAAGATATACGGATATTTCAAAAAGCATGGTTGTAAAATAAGAAAAAAATGTTTAAAATTGACGATATGTGACTTAGGTGTTATAATGTGGCTTGTAAGAAATTTATTTTCATAAATGAGTGCATTTTGCAAGTAAAAACAAAGAAAAACCGTAAATTTGGCGGTGGAATGGAAATTTATTTTCATGAAGTGGTGAATTTCGGAAGCAAGTGAGCAGAAAACGGCGAGTCATGTATCTACATTATATTTTGGAGGTATCTACATATGAAGAAATTGGTAGTAACAGACAAAACAGCCTGCAAGGCATGTCTGAGCTGTGTAATTGCCTGCTCAGAAGCATTTTACAAAGAGTTTGATCCGGACAAATCCTGTATTCAGATCGTATCAAAAACAGGAACGGACGCTACAGTAAAGGCTTGCATTCAGTGCGGAAAATGTGCAAGAAACTGTGAGGCAGGAGCAATCAAACAGAATGCAAAGGGCGTGTACATGGTAGACAAGAAGCTGTGTACCGGATGTGGCAAATGTGTTGAGGTTTGTCCGATGGGCGTTATGGTGAAGGCAGAGACTTCTCCAGTAGCGTCGAAATGTATCTCATGCGGCATTTGTGCAAAAGCATGTCCGATGGGGATTCTGGAAGTCCAGGAAAAATAAAACCATGCCTTTTATGGAAATCTGCGTTGCAGCTTGTAGTAAGCTAAACTAAGGGGGATTTATAATGAAACGTTCTGAAGTAAACGCATGTATTAAATACATGGAAAATCTGATTCGGGAGCATGGTTTTGAACTCCCGCCATTTGCTAAATGGACACCGGAGGAATGGGAGACAAAAGGACATGAGTATGATGAGATTCGTGATAATATGCTTGGATGGGATATCACGGATTACGGTCTTGGAGACTGGGAAAAGGTCGGGTTTGCGCTTCTGACAATCCGAAACGGCAATCAGCATAATCCGAAATACAAAAAAGTGTATGCAGAGAAGCTACTCATGCTCAAAGAGACACAGCATTCCCCGCTTCATTTTCACTGGACAAAGAGTGAAGATATCATTAACCGTGGTGGCGGAACCTTAATCATCCATGTATGGAATGATGATGGAAACGGTGAACGAGCAGATACAGATGTTCTTGTCAATGCAGATGGACGTTCTTATTATGTTCCAGCAGGTACCGGTGTGGAGCTGACACCGGGGGAGAGTATCACGCTTTGGCCTCATCAGTATCATGATTTTGATGTGAAACCAGGTACCGGTGATGTTCTGATTGGCGAGGTATCCATGTGCAACGACGACAATACAGACAATCGTTTTTATGAGGAAATGGGACGTTTTCCCAAAATTGAGGAGGACGAGCCGCCGTATCGTCTGTTGTGTAATGAATATCCGAAGGCAAAGGATTGAGGAAATTCAACGTAAAATAGCAAAACATGTGTGGCCCGGAGGAGTTTTACTTTTCCGGGCCACTGGCTGAAAGGAAGCAGAATATGAATTACACAATTAAAAACCAGTATTTGTCTGTGGAGATCAGTGATGCAGGTGCAGAACTGCAGTCTGTGAAAAGTACGGACGGGACAGAATATCTCTGGCAGGGCGAATCGGCATACTGGGAGGACAGAGCACCCAATCTTTTTCCGTATATCGCGCGGCTGACAGATGGAAAGTATACGGCCAAGGGGCGGCAATATGAAATGAAGATTCATGGTTTTATAAAATACATGACGCTCCAGGCAGAAACACAGACGCAGGACAGTATCACGTTTCGCCTCGACAGCAATGAAGAGACAAAAAAGCAGTATCCGTATGATTTTACGTATTGGCAAACGTACCAGCTGAGAGACAACATCCTGATTACAACAACAAGAGTTGAAAACAGAGGAGCATGTAGAATGTATTTTGCAGTGGGCGGCCATCCTGGGTTTTGCGTACCGCTGGAAAAGGAACTTTCCTTTGAGGACTATTATCTGGAATTTGATCTGGTTTCCCACCCATATCGCGTTGGATTTACAGACACCTGTTTTCTGAATGGGCAGGACAAAGAATACTGTCTTGAGCAAGGGTCAAAAATTTTACTGCGCCATGATCTTTTTGATGAGGATGCAGTGGTATTGAAACATATGCCACACCAGGTGCGCCTGGCAAGCGGGAAAGGAACACGCAGTGTTACAGTGAGGTACCCGGATTTTCCCTATATTGGTTTCTGGCATAAGCCCAAAAGCGAGGCTCCTTACGTCTGTATCGAGCCGTGGAGTGCGCTTCCGTCCCGTGATGGGATTGTGGAAGAGTTATCCTGTCAATCAGATCTGACCGGGCTTGATGCAGGAGAGAATTATGAGATTACGTGGACAATCGAGATCGGACAGTAACAGCAATATCGAGTCTGCACATATTTGGATTTTAACAGAACATAAAAAAGGCTGTCGCATTAAGACAGCCTTTTTCTATTGACTCTTTTTTGACGTATGATTGCGAGGGTGTTTCGTTATACCCTTTCCGGCTCAGGATAATCTGTGCCGAAGGTGTCTACTGTGACAGTAGCAATTTTCTGATCTGTGATGGGACGATCGCGGAAATCGGTGTCCGTGTCAGCGATTTTGTTCACGATATCCATCCCTTCCGTAACTTTTCCGAATGCAGCGTAAGCGCCGTCAAGATGCGGTGCGGCTTTGTGCATAATGAAAAACTGGCTGCCTGCGGAATCCGGATGCATGGCGCGAGCCATAGAAAGTACGCCGGCATCGTGTTTCAGGTTGTTAGAGAAGCCGTTCTGAGCAAATTCGCCTGGAATGGTGTAGCCGGGGCCGCCCATACCGGTTCCGTCCGGGCATCCGCCCTGAATCATGAAACCGTTGATAACTCTGTGAAAAATCAGGCCATTGTAGAAGCCTTTTTTTACAAGACTGATGAAGTTGTTTACGGAATTTGGTGCAATGTCCGGATACAGCTCTGCTTTTATAACATCGCCGTTTTCCATCGTTATGGTAATAACTGGATTCTGTGCCATAATGTAATTCCTTTCTGATTGGTTATAAAAGTATTCCTCATTGATCTTAAGAGGCTTGTACTGTCAATTCTATTCAGGATCATGGAGTCTGTCAAGCAGCGAAATCTCGCCTGATTTCAGTTTGGTAACAATATTAGAAAATACACGATATTGATTGAACTGTTAACCGTCAATAAAGTATAATAGATCAATAAAAAAGAGACAGGATAAGAGGTAATACAAATGAAAGAGTACAAATTTTATGGTTGGGAACATGCAGATGCGCGGGCTGTCACAGAAGAATATAAGGGAATAGAAACACCGATTGATCTGTATCATGCATTATCAGAGATCTGGTGTGCGCAGACCTGCGCCCCAAGGATGCGTCATGAATGGACTGTTGAAAATAAGACATTGGGCCAGTGTTCTATCACTGCATTTCTGGCACAGGATATTTTTGGAGGCAAGGTTTTTGGAATCCTGAGACCAGGTGGAAATTATCATTGCTATAATGTTATCGGAGACTGCTGTTTTGACCTGACGAGCGAGCAGTTTGGGGAGGAAATCCTGAATTATGAGGATAACCCGGAGCAGTTCCGGGAGGTACACTTTGCGAAAGAAGAAAAAAGGCTTCGTTACGAGTATCTGAAGAAAGCTTTAAAAGCGCAGATATCAATGCAGTCAGAAGCGTAAAAGTGAAAAGAGAACGGCCGGAGAAGTGGTTTGACGGCTTTGGGGACGGGCAATCGTATGCAGAGAAGACTGGAAAAAAAGGAACAGGGAGAACAAAGACTGGGTTTGCTGATACTGCACCTTACGGAAAAGTGGAAGGGCTGTGAACCGATACTGGCAGGCACAGCGCGCGGCAGAAATATTCCTGTTTTAATATTGGAAAAAAACGAAACGAATGTCTTTTGGGACCAGGCGCTTTCCGGTGGAAAACTGTGTGTCTGGCACGATGGCAGGCTGACCGATGAGGTTTTGCGTGAACAGGTTCTGGTGGTAACAGATCAGATGGGAAGGGTCAGAATTATTCTGGCCTTTCGTTTTACTTGCATTTTGCGGAACTAGTTGCTATAATTTGACACAGTGTACAGGGCTTGATGAGGAAATAGACATGGAACAGATTACTATAAAAGAGATCGCGAAGCTGTGCGGCGTCGGCGTCAGTACAGTTTCAAGGGCGATCAATAATCATCCGGATATCAATCCTGCAACGAAGCAGATGATTATGGAGACGATTAAAAAATATAATTATGTACCGAATAACAGCGCGCGCAATCTCAAGCGTTCGGATTCGAATACCATTGCGGTACTGATTAAAGGTATCAGCAATCCGTTTTTTGCGGATATGATTCAGATTTTTGAGCGGGAGATTAACCGCAAAAAGTATACATTTGTCCTTCAGCATGTGGAGGAGTTTGAGGACGAGGTAGACGTGGCGATACAGCTGGAAAAGGAAAAAAGACTGAAGGGAATTGTATTTCTCGGCGGACTTTCCAATCACACAGGAGAGAAGCTGGAACAGCTTACCGTACCTTTTGTGATCAGTACGGTAGATACCTCTGAGGCGGCACAGCCATTTGCAACTGTGACGGTAGATGACGTGCGCGAAAGTGAAAAAATGGTGGATTATCTGATTGACTGCGGACACAAAAGAATCGCGCTTCTGACCGCAGAACAGAGCGATGCCAGCATCGGAATGTTTCGTCTGAAAGGGTATCAGCGCGCTTTGCAGCGCCATGGGATTGCATACGATGATGCGCTTGTGGCCTGGACAGAGAACGGACTACCGACGTACTCTATGGAAAACGGCTACGTTCTGACGAAGAAGCTTCTTGAGTCCGGAAACGAATTTACCTGCATTTATGCGATTTCGGACAGTATGGCAATCGGCGCCTGCAAGGCGTTGTTTGACGCAGGAAAACGTGTGCCGGAGGATTATTCAGTGGCCGGGTACGACGGCTTGCCGGTGTCAGCGTTTTATGAGCCGTCGATTACAACCATTCGTCAGCCGCGCAGAGAAATCGCTGAGGCGACAATCAAGTTAATGTTTGATTTGATTAAGAAAAAGCCGGTAGAAAGACGCCAGATTTTTGAGGCAGAGCTTGTAGTTGGAAAATCAACGAGGGAACTTTGATGGTGGTATAGATGGGAATTATTAAGGCAAGGCATGTTGCATTTGATTATCTGAGGATGGATGAGGAAGGGCAGGTAGAGTCACGCTCACGTGCAGTCGACGATGTTGACCTGGATGTGCACGAGGGAGATTTTGTGGCGATTCTCGGCCACAACGGTTCCGGGAAATCCACGTTGGCAAAACATATCAATGCGATTCTTCTGCCGACAGAAGGTACGGTCTTTGTGGATGGCAAGGATACGAAGGATGAATCAAAACTATGGGAGATTCGCCAGACGGCAGGTATGGTATTTCAGAACCCGGATAATCAGATTATCGGGACGATTGTTGATGAGGATGTCGGGTTTGGGCCTGAAAATATGGGAGTTCCGCAGGAGGAGATCTGGCAGCGTGTGGAGCAGAGTCTGAAGGCTGTCGGCATGTGGGAATACCGTTCACATTCCCCGAACAAGCTTTCCGGGGGACAGAAGCAGCGAGTGGCGATCGCGGGGGTGGTTGCGATGCAGCCAAAATGCATTGTTCTGGATGAACCGACTGCTATGCTGGACCCGAACGGACGCCGGGAGGTGATCCGTACGGTGCAGGAGCTGAACCGCAAACAGCATGTGACAGTGCTTTTAATTACACATTATATGGAAGAAGTGATTCATGCAGATAAGGTTATTGTCATGGATCAGGGCAAAATTGTGATGCAGGGGACTCCGCGGGAGATTTTTTCTCATGTGGAGGAGCTGAAGCGTTTCCGTCTTGATGTTCCACAGGCAACACTGGTGGCATATGAACTGCAAAAAGCGGGTGTTCCATTGCCGGATGGAATTTTGTCAAATAAGGAGCTCATTGAAGCCCTTGAAGTCTACCGCAATAAAAGATAAATTACAGAATTTATTAAAAAAACAGGTATGAGATTCCTGAATGCAGGAGAGAAAACAAACACAGATAGACAGCGGATTCGAATGAATGCAATTGCAAAATGAGAGAGGACAGCTTCATGGCGATCAGGATAGAACATTTAAATTATATATACGGTGCAGGGACTGCCTTTGAGAAGCATGCTCTGCGGGATATTAATCTGAATTTGCCGGAAGGTCAGTTTATCGGAATGATCGGTCATACCGGTTCCGGGAAATCTACACTGATTCAGCATCTGAACGGACTATTGAAAGGAACTTCAGGAGCTGTATACTATAACGATAAAAATATTTATGAGGAAGGCTTTGACATGAAGCGCCTGCGCAGCAGCGTTGGTCTCGTTTTTCAGTACCCGGAGCACCAGCTGTTTGAAGCGGATGTGTTTACGGATGTCTGTTTTGGACCGAAAAATCTCGGACTTTGCAAGGAAGAGGTGGAGTCCAGAGCGTACGAGGCGCTGCGGTTAGTCGGACTGAAGGAAAAGTATTATAAGGTTTCTCCGTTTGAACTTTCCGGAGGACAGAAACGGCGCGTGGCAATCGCAGGGATATTGGCGATGAATCCGGAGGTTCTGGTTCTGGATGAACCGACAGCGGGTCTGGACCCAAAGGGGCGCGATGACATACTGGATCAGGTGTCAAAGTTGCATGATGAGAAGAAAATAACGGTGATTCTTGTATCCCACAGCATGGAGGATGTAGCGCGCTATGTGGAACGGATTATCGTGATGAATAAAGGACAGGTTATGTTTGATGATGTGCCGCGGGAAGTATTTCGGCATTATAAGGAGCTGGAAGCAATTGGCCTGGCAGCGCCTCAGGTAACGTATCTGATGCATGGATTGCAGGAGAAAGGCTGGGCTGTGCCGGCGGACGCCACAACGGTGGAGGAGGCGGCCGGGGCGATTTTAGAGTATCTGCAGAAAGCCTGAAATGCGTCTGCAAATTTATAAAAGGGAAAACAGCTGTAAGTAACAGACGTCTGGTAATCGTGAAACGATATTAAAAAAGGAAAGAACACACGTATGCTGAGAGATATTACATTGGGCCAGTACTATCCGGCCAATTCGGTTTTGCACAAATTAGATCCGCGCGTGAAGCTGGCAGGCACAATGGTATTTATTGTGTCGCTGTTTGCGTTCCGGTCAGCAGAGGCGTATATCGGTGCGACGCTTTTTCTGGCAGCGGTGATTCGCATTTCAAAAGTACCGCTGAAGTTTATGCTGAAGGGCCTTAAATCTATTTTGTTTCTGATGATGATTACCGTAGTGTTTAATCTTTTTTTGACAAGAGGAACCGTAGTGTTTCGCCTTGGCTTCTTGTCTGTGACAGAGGAAGGAATTGAGACCGCTTTTTTTATGGCGATTCGTTTGATTTATCTGATTATTGGTTCATCGGTCATGACACTTACAACAACGCCCAATGATCTGACGGACGGACTGGAAAAGGCGATGCGGCCGCTTGGCAGGATACGGGTCCCGGTGCACGAGATTGCAATGATGATGTCAATTGCCTTGCGTTTTATACCGATTCTTCTCGAGGAAACAGACAAGATTATGAAGGCGCAGATGGCAAGAGGCGCGGATTTTGAGTCAGGTGGTCTGATTCAAAAGGCCAAAAATATGATTCCACTACTTGTGCCGCTGTTTATCTCAGCGTTTCGCCGCGCCAATGACCTGGCGATGGCGATGGAAGCGCGCGGTTATCACGGCGGTGAGGGTCGGACAAAGATGAAACCGCTTGTTTACAAGGGCAGAGATAAAATTGCCTATTTGACCCTGCTTTTGTATCTGGTGCTGATGTTTCTGATAAACCGAATCGGATTTTTTGCAGGGCTGTTTTAATTAGCTGGAATGGATTTTGCAGGGATGTTCGAAGATGAAACGTGTGAAAATGATCGTGGCCTATGATGGCACGAATTACTGTGGCTGGCAGGTGCAGCCAAACGGGGTAACGATAGAAAGTGAACTGAATAAACACTTAAGTGAGCTGCTTGGAGAGGAGATCCATGTGATCGGAGCGAGCCGGACCGATGCGGGCGTCCATGCATACGGGAATGTGGCTGTGTTTGATACAACGGCCAGGATGCCGGCAGATAAGATCTCTTATGCGATGAACACGCGGCTTCCGGAGGATATCAGGATTCAGGATTCCTGTGAGGTACCGCCTGATTTTCATCCGCGTTTTTGTAAAACGGTAAAAACCTACGAATACAAGATCTGCAACCGTCGTTTTCCTGACCCATGCAGCAGGCTGTATTCGCTTTTTTACTATTGGGATCTGGATGCAGAAAGGATGCAGGAGGCTGCGGATTATCTGAAGGGGACGCACGATTTTACAAGCTTTTGCACGCATAAGCCTGAAATCACGAATCATGTGCGCACAATCTATGATTTTACGGTGACGCGCGCGGGAGATATGATTACGGTGCGCGTGCGCGGAAACGGGTTCCTTTACAATATGGTGCGCATTCTGGTGGGAACGCTTCTGCGGGTGGGCAGCGGCATGATGCAGCCGGATGAAATTCCGGAAATTTTGGCCGCAAAAAACCGAAGCCGTGCAGGCGACACTGCCCGTGCGCACGGACTTACGCTGGTAGAAATCTGTTATCCGGATTATTCGTAATGATTACTCATAATCTTCAATAAACTTCTGCAGCTTTTCAAACGCGCCTTTATAGATAATGGAGAGCAGCTTGTCCGTCCTGCGCAGCGCAAGCTGGAGCTGCTGCGGTGTAATCAGGCCATCGCGCGCGGCGTCGGCCAGCTCATCCAGATCTACTACCCGTACAAAGCCGTCGGGGTAAACAATCACATCTACAAGCAAATCTGTAAAAATATAAGTTTGACCGTTTTCCGTGCAGGTATAATCAATGATGTCGCAGTACCAGCTGATCAGATTCCCTTCGTGGTCGTAAAATTTACTGACCTTAAACCCACGCTCGAGGAAATAGCAAGAATAGCCGTGATGCAGCGTCTTTTTGGGACGGATGGTATTCCATTTTGTGACAATAACCTCGGCATCCTGATAGAGAATCTTATCATGTTCCAGCAAAATACATTCCTCCGGAATAATTCTTTTCCGGTATAATTTCAGTTCATTCATCATTGCGCCCTCCCGATAAAAACAGAATATCAAAAACCAAAAAAAATGTCTATACAGATACAAAAAAATTGTCATATTCAGGCAGGGAAAGGTTGGTTTTCAGGACAAATGTTCGGATATATACTGAACAAAAGCGTTCATTGCGACCGTAACGTATTTGTTTCTGGGGTGAAGCAGATAATTATGCCTTTTTACGAAAGCAGAATCAATTTTATAGTATCTGAGCTGATCGTCGGTTTCCTGCACAAGGCGGTCAACGACAAAGGTAGCTCCGAGTCCAGCAGCAGCAAAACGGAAAGCGGTTACGGACTGCGATAACTGCATTTTGATATTGGGTACCAATCCCGCTTCCTGAAACATGCTGGTAGCCCTCTCATAAAAATTACTGCCTTTAAAGAGCAGCAGGAAAGGGAGATTTTTAAACATAGCTAAAGAAATGGCTGGATGCTCCGGCGACAGATGAGCAAGCTTGCAGATATCAGATGCCGAAAAAGAATACGGTCTCAGCTCGTCATTGATTGCGTAGCTTTTGGGAACAGCAAGAAGAAGCTGATCAGTGAAAACCTTATATCCGGGAAAATTGGAAATCAGTTTTGGGTCACAGCTGAAGTAAAAATCCAGTTGATGTTCCTCCAGCATATGAATCAGCACGGAGGAACCGTGTTCCAGGATTCTCACGTCTATATTCGGATATCTGGAATTAAAACCGAGAATAATATCCGGTAGGATGTGTGCATTGATGTAGTGGGTTCCGCCGAGAACCAGGGAACCGCAATTCATGGTCTGGACGTCATGAATATGCTTGTGCAGATTATCTTCCAGCAGCATGATTTCTTTGATGGTATTAATGTAGATATGGCCCTCCTGCGTTAAGGAAAGCGGCCTGGTGGAACGGTCAAAAATGGATATGCCGAGATCTGCCTCCGCTTTCTGGACAGCCATGCTCAGCGCCGGCTGCGTAATAAAAAGAGATCTCGCGGCTTTTGAAAAACTGCCGTCAAGATAAATCTGGTAAATATATTTCATTTCTAGATTCATTTCAAGTCCCTTTCTGGTTGATGTATAAAATATATTTATACATATATAATTTCTATATATTTGATTTTATAATAAAATGCTGCTATTGTAAAGTTACGATTCGAAATCTTAAATCAAAGGAGAAGGAAATATGATGAAAAGGAAAATCACAGCTGTATTAACATTGGGGATGATGCTTGCAGTTTGCGGGGGTGTGTCAACAGCAGAAGCAAAGACCTATAAAGTTCTTTCAGGTTCCGGGGAAGGTGTTGCAGCTTATGATGTTTTTCATGCCGTCGTAATGAAGTATCAGAATGAGGTGGACTCAGACTTTCAGGTGGAGTACGAAGTGATCAGCGCGACCTCTGATCTGTGGCAGAAACTGCAGATGTATTATACAGCGGATACCCTGCCGGATATCTTTGCAATCAGCAACGGTACGCTGGCAGAAGAAATGATCAGCAATCATAAGCTTGTGAATCTGACAGAGATCCTGGAAGCAGACGGTCATATGGGGGATGTTGCGGCGTCTATGGTAGATTACCATACATCAGAAGACGGAATGATGTATATGATCCCTTCAACGTTTAGCGGAGAGTTTTTCGTTTACCGAAAAGCTGTTTTTGAAAAATACGGTCTGGAAGAGCCGGAGACGTGGGAGGATTTCCTGGAGGTATGCCAGACTCTGGTAGATAATGGCGAGTATGCATACGTGATGCGCGGGGCAGATTATGTGCAGTATCTCAGGTTTGCATCCTTCCCGACCTGGACGACAGAAGGCAGAGAATTTATCAAAGGACTGACAAGTGGAGCTTATACATACGGTGAAAGCGAGCTTGGGATGTATGCGGCGGAGCTGTTGCAGAAGCTTGGTGCAGGCGGATATTTTGTACCGGGATTTGATAACATGACCTTAAGCGACGTTGTGGATACGTTTATGTCCGGGGTTGGTACGATCATGTACGCAAACGCAAATTATACGTCCAAACTGAGCGATCTGTATGACGCCGGCGAGATCGGATGGTTCGGAATTCCGGTTGTTGAAAATGTTCAGGGAACAGGATCCACAATTCCTACACACGGAGGAAAAGCGTGGGCCTTTAATAAAGACACGTATGACAATGACCCTGTACTGCAGGATTTTGTGGAATTCTATTTTGACCACATTGATGAGGTTTCCTATGACTGCGGCGCATTGTCCTGGTACAATTCCAGTATTCCGGAAGGAAAGCTGAATGCGCTTATGACAGATATCGGAACAAAAATGAAAGAACAGACCGTCTCCTGGGTCTCCTGGGATGACAAACTGACGGCTGCAACTACAACAACGGTGGGAGACGCCGCGGCCCAGCTGTGCTACGGAACGATTACACCGGAGGAATATTGTGAGATCTTTGATAAAGCTCTTGTGGAGAACAACGGCTGATCCAATATAAGGCAGCGATTAACCGGGCTTTAATGAAAATTAAAGCCCGGTGTTCATTTCCGGAGGTACTTATGGATAAATTGCTTAGAAATAAACGGACAATTCTGTGCTTTTTACTGCCCGGAGTAGTGATCTATACGGTTTCGGTCATAATTCCGATTATATGGTCGGCCTATTACAGCCTGGTAGACTGGAACGGATATGGAGAAATTACTTACGTAGGGATTAATAATTTTAAAAGACTGATGGGGGATACGGAATTCTGGGACAGCGTCGTCCATACGCTGATTTATGCGATTGGCCAGATTGTCTTACAGATCGGCGGAGGACTGCTCCTGGCTGTACTTCTCACCAACATCGTTGTGTTAAGAAAACCGTTGCAGGTGATGTACTATTTGCCGGTTATCATATCTACCGTAGCTCTGTGTCAGATGTTTAAAAAAATGTTCGGCGTGGTTCCGGCAGGCCTCGTAAATCAGATTCTTTCGAATTTTAATCCGAAATGGGGGCATATCGAATGGCTGACAAATGTCAAAAGCTCGCTTGCCATGGTTACGGCCGTTGCGGGATATAAAAATATGCCGGTCTATATGCTGATTTTTTATTCGGCGTTTCTGACCGTTCCGAATTCACTTGTAGAAGCGGCTAAGATTGACGGGGCGAATTCTTTCCAGATTTTTACAAAAATAAAAATTCCGCACATTCGTCCCACAATATTTGCCAATCTGTTGCTCGTTTTGAACGGTTCGCTTCGCGGTTTTGATATCGCAAAGCTTTTGACGGCAGGCGGCCCGATCAATTCCTCCCAGCTGCAGGCCATGTATATGTATAAACAGGCTTTTAGCAGTCAGAAATACGGATATGGCAGTACAGTGGCCATGTTTATTGTTACAGAATCTCTTATTTTAGCCATACTTATCAGATGGATCTCATCATCAAGAAAACTGGGCGGAAGATAAAATAATTGGAAAGGAATGGAACTATGAAACACGTTGAAGCAAAAATAGGTAAGAGGAGTATGAAAAAACAGATCCGGAATGTTATGGTCACAGTCGTATCTGTTCTGGTGTTTCTTTTGTTCGTGTATCCGCTTATCTATACGGTTCTTAATTCACTGAAAACGTATGATGATTTTACCTCCAGTCCACAGTATGCATTGCCTGCAAAGGTGTTTTTTGGTAATTTTGTCAAGGTTTTTCAAAGTGATTTTATACGGTATTTTATAAACAGCGTGGTGATTGCCGTACTTGTGGTGGTTTTCACAGTCGTTTTATCCGCGACGACAGCTTTTGCAATTTCTAAATTCCGGTTCCGCGGAAAAAAAATTGCAGAAATATATTTTCTCCTGGGACTTATGATACCTTACCAGGTAATCCTGATTCCGCTATATCTTACTTATGCAAAATTTAAATTGCTGGATACTTATTTTTCTCTGATTCTGCCCCAGGTTGCATTTGGAATGCCCATGGCGGTACAGCTGTTTCTTGCATTTTTCAAGGATTTTGAGGAAGAGCTTATCGAAGCCGCGGTGATCGACGGGAGCAGCATAGGAAGAGCTTTTATCAGCGTCGTTGCGCCGATTTGCCGGAATATTATCATCACGGTAGCTACGCTTCGGGCAATCTTTTCATGGAATGAGTATATTTTTTCGTATACGTTTATCAGCTCAAAAAAAATGATGACGGTTGGGCTGGGGCTAAATGCTTTCGTGGGCGAGGAAGGCCTGGTAGACTGGGGTCCGACTTTTGCAGCAATTGTGGTAACTGTAATTCCGACGCTTCTTGTGTATATGTTTCTTGGAAAATATATGCAGTCCGGACTCAGCGAAGGGGCTGTCAAGAGTTAAAGCTTATAGAATAAGGTGAGAGGAAAAGAAATATGAATGAAATATTTTTCAGGCCGGAACAGGCGTGGGTAGGAGACTGTATGCCATGCTATCATGACGGCAGCTATTATATGTATTACCAGTGTGACAGGAGAGAGCCGAAACCATTTCCAAACGGGGAACCATTTGGCTGGTCCCTGGCAGTATCGAAAGATCTTGTCAGTTTCAGAGATTACGGGGAGGTACTTTATAAGGGAGAGCATGGCTCGAGGGAACATTGTCTTTATGCCGGGTCTGTGATACATGCCCTGGGAAAATTCAGGGCGTTTTATACGGGCGAATGCAAATATTATCTGAACCGCCCGGATATGCCTCCGAAAGAGGTTTTGATGCTGGCCGTAAGCGATGACGGTATAAAATGGGAAAAGCAGAAAAAACTGAGCTTTTCTGCCCCGGCAGGATTTGAAAAGGATTATTTCAGAGACCCGTTTGTATGCTACTGCGAGGAGCTTGGCAAATGGATCATGCTGGTATGCGCGCAGAAGAAAAACGGCCCCCGGAAGCGAAAAGGGGTTCTCCTGTATTATACGAGTATGAATCTGGAAAACTGGAATTATGAGGGTGTTTTCTGCAGCCCGGATATGTATTTTCTGCTTCAGATGCCGGATTTGTTTAAAATCGGAGACTGGTGGTATCTGCTGTTTTCCGAGCTGGATGATATGCGAAGAACCCGGTATCGCATGAGTAAAAGCATGTTTGGTCCATGGAAGGCTCCAAAGGACGATTGCCTGGATGGACGATGCTTTTACGCGGCGCGGACGGTGGAAACAAAGCAGAAGCGAATTATTTTCGGCTGGAATCCGACGAGAGAGAACGATGATGATCTGGGCATGTGGATCTGGGGCGGAAACGCGGTTCAGCATGAAATATACCAGCGAAAAGACGGGACGCTGGGCGTGAAAATGCTGGAACAGCTTTCACAGCTGATCTGTAAAAGCGATGTGCGGATAAGAGACAGCCTCGCCCTCGCGCGTGTTGACGGGGGCGTGGAAACTGTCCTGAAAGCGCATGCAAAAGATATATTCCGCCTGGAGGCGGATGTGAGCTATGATGCCGGGACCTTTGGGTTTGGTATCAAGATTTATGAAAACAGTGATGCGGATCTGGGGTACGATTTTCATTTTGTGCCGGGGGAAAACAGATTTCTGTTTGACAAAACGCCGAATTATCCGTGGTTCCGGTGTATGAACCGAGGCCTGTCCAGGCCGTTTCCGGTACAGCCAGGGGAAAAGTTTCATGTTTCGCTTATCGTGGATCACGATATTGCCGTCTTATATGTGAATGATATTGCCCTGAATGTCAGAATGACGGAAACTCCCGGGTCCGAAATAAAACTGTACGTACATAATGGAAATACCGAGTGGAGAAATATCAGACTTTATGAAAAATAAAACATACATAAACAGCGGAGCGTATGATTGCATCACGATCATTGCATCTGCGGCACAGGAGATTCCCGGGGTTATCTGCATTCGCTCCGGGAATTTTGTAAAGGACAAACAATTTCGGTACAGCAAATGTGAGTTGTTTACCGTTGATCTCCAAAAAGAAAAAACATTTCAGATCTCTATGCAGGATGTGAAGGTTTGTTACTGCTATTTATTCAAAAGGGGCTCTTCTGCTCCGATACAACAGATCAACCTGAAGGACGGCGCTGAGGATACTCCGTCAGTTGTTTATAAAAATCAAAATGTTTTTCATTATTCGGCCCCTACGGGGTGGCTCAATGATCCAGTAGGGCTGTGTTTTTATCACGGCTTATACCATATGTTCTATCAGTTTAATCCGGCCTCCCAGAAGTGGGGAGATGCGCATTGGGGACACGTAACGAGCCGCGATCTGTTACATTGGAGGGAGCATCCTGTCGTATTTTGCCCGCAGCCGGAGCTTATCTCCACCCCCCTGGTCCGCGGAGGGGCGTTCAGCGGAACCGCGCTGGTGGAGCAGGAAAGGCTGCATTTGTTTTTCACACGCCATGTGGGAGACCTGCAAAAAAAACACTGTATGGAGTACACGGTAACGGCGGACAGCGTGGATGGTTTTTCTTTTTCCGAGGAGCGGACAATCGTGAAGGATCTTCCGTCTGAGCTGGGGGAAAATTTCAGAGATCCCAAGGTCTGGCGCGAAGGGGACGAATGGTTGATGCTGACGGGAACCGAAACGCCGGAAGGAGCGGCGATCGCTATTCACAGGTCAAAAGATCTGACGACATGGGAATATAGGGGGATTTTTTACAGAGAAAAAGAACGCGGATATCTGCGCGCAGAATGCCCGTCCATTATAAAAATATCCGGAAAGTATGTCCTGATTGTCGGCTATCATAACAGAGAAAAAGAGAAAATACGCCGTGATACCGTATATTATATCGGCTCATTCGAGAATTACAGATTTCATGTGGAGCACAAAGGTCTGCTTGATTACGGAAAAGATTTTTATGCGGCGCAGATTTTTGCTGGTCTGGAACGGGCAGTCCTGATTGCCTGGGTGAATGACCGGCATGAATATCATATCGAAAAACTGTGCAGATCCAATGGAGCAATGAGTTTGCCGAGAAAGTTGTGGATTGAAGAAGAGCGGTTATATTCCTATCCGACAGAAGAGCTTGTACTTGCCGAGACAAAGGAGGCGTGTTTCACTGGCCCTTTTACGCTAAAGGATGGGCGGGGGCATTTACATTTTGATTTTACAGAGGAGCCTTCCGGCACTGCCGTATTTGCGGGCTCTGAATCGGGCCGGGTGTCCGTAACGGTTTCTAAGAACCGTATTCAGATCACTATGGATGATGAAACATGTGGGCTTGAAACAGACCTGCAAGAACTGGACGTCTATCTGGATAATTCGCTTCTGGAAATTTTCATCAATCATGGAATGTATGCTTTTACGAGAAGATATGAGAGATATGAGACGAATTATGAGGTAAATGCGGCATTTGAACCTGGCTGCAGAGCGGCGTTTTATAAGATTGAACCATTGTAACGGATGAGAAACACATAAGAATTTGTAAAACTGGAACAAGAGGGGTTTTGTAAATATGCAAATTGTGATAAGATGAAAAGGACGTATTCTACAGAATCGCTGAAACGCCAATTTTGCGTAAGGTCAGGAGGAGAAAAAATGATTCAAAGCAGTATTGCAAAGCTGGTTCAGTATGGTCTGGAAACAGGATTGATTGAGCGGACGGATGCAGTTTATACGGCTAACCGTATTTTGGAGCTTTTGCGTTTGGATTCTTTGGAAGAAGAAACAGAAGCAGCGTTGCTTTCTTATGAAACAGGCAATGAAAAAATCGTGGAAGAGCTGCCGGAAATTCTTGATTCTGTCTGTGATTATGCATATGATAATGGGATTCTTGAGGAAAATACAGTCGGGTACCGAGACCTGTTTGATACAAAGGTTATGGCCCTGCTTGTGGATCGGCCTTCCAATATAATCCGGCGTTTTCAGGAGCTGTATCGTGAGGACCCGAAGAAAGCGACCGATTTCCATTATAAATTCAGCCAGGATACAGACTACATACGCCGCTATCGGATTGCCCGCGACCGTAAGTGGGTGGCGCCGACAGAATATGGAGATCTTGATATTACGATCAATCTCTCCAAACCGGAAAAAGACCCGAAAGCGATTGCAGCGGCAAAGCTGGCAAAGCAGACTTCCTATCCCAAATGTCTGCTCTGTATTGAGAACGAAGGTTATGCGGGACGCTTGAACCACCCGGCGCGTCAGAATCACCGCATTATTCCTATCACAATCAATGGAAGCCAGTGGGGATTCCAGTATTCGCCGTATGTATATTATAATGAGCACTGTATTGTGTTCAACTCGCAGCATGTTCCGATGAAGATTGAACGGGCAACGTTCGCAAAGCTGCTCGATTTCGTTCGGCAATTTCCGCACTATTTTGTGGGGTCCAACGCAGATCTTCCAATTGTTGGTGGTTCTATTTTAAGTCATGATCACTTCCAAGGAGGCTGTTATGAGTTTGCAATGGCAAAAGCGCCGGTGGAAAGGCAGGTTTCATTTGCCGGATATGAGGACGTGGAGGCCGGAATCGTCAAATGGCCGATGTCGGTGATTCGCCTTAGCAGTCCAAGTATAGAGCGTCTGGTGGATCTGGCAGATAAAATCCTTGGCACATGGCGCGGTTATACGGACGAAGCAGCATTTATTTTTGCTGAGACTGACGGTGAACCGCATAACACGATCACACCGATTGCCAGAAAACGCGGCGACAGGTTTGAGCTGGATCTTGTGCTGCGCAATAATATTACGACAGAAGAGCATCCGCTTGGCGTATACCATCCGCATGCAGAGCTGCATCATATCAAAAAAGAGAATATCGGGCTGATTGAGGTGATGGGACTTGCTGTGCTCCCTGCCAGACTGAAAGACGAGCTGGAGCATTTAAAGCAAGCGATGCTGGAGAACCGAGATATTTCAGATGATGAAGAGCTTAGTAAGCATGCAGACTGGGTGAAAGAACTGAAGAAAAAATACGGTTCCTTTGATAAGGAAACCATTGACAAAGTGGTGCAGGATGAAGTCGGTCTTGTATTTGGCAAGGTGCTGGAGCATGCCGGTGTTTATAAACGGACAGAAGAAGGGCAGGCAGCCTTCCTGCGATTTATCGGGAACGTCAGGTAAATTGGGGCCCGATGTTGGTCAGGTTTGCACGTGTAAGAAGGTGCGGACCTGTATCAGGAAGAGGCGAAAATATAAATACCAGGGGGAATTATGAGAAAAAACATACTTGCGCCGTCAATTCTGGCGGCAGATTTTAATCATTTGCAGCAGGATATACAGCAGACGGTGGAGGCAGGAGCAGAATATCTGCACATTGACGTGATGGACGGGATGTTTGTTCCGAGTATTTCTTTTGGAATGCCGGTGATTCAGTCTATCCGGAAAACTACAGACTGTTTCTTTGATGTTCATCTGATGATTGAGCAGCCGGAACGTTATATTGAAGAGTTCGTGAAATGCGGAGCTGATTCGGTAACGGTTCATGCAGAAGCAACAAAGCATCTGCACCGGGTTATGCAGCAGATAAAGGCTTGCGGCGTCAAAGCGGGGGTAGCCCTGAATCCGTCCACACCGCTTTCCGTTCTGGACTATGTACTTGAGGAGACAGATATGATCTTGCTTATGACTGTCAATCCTGGATTTGGCGGGCAGAAATACATTCCGCAGATGACAGGCAAAATCCGGACGCTGCGTCAGAAGCTGATCGAGAGAGGGCTGGAAACAGATATTCAGGTAGACGGAGGCGTCAACGCTGATACAATCCGGGAGGTCCTGGGTGCAGGCGCCAATATCTGTGTGGCTGGTTCCGCTGTTTTTGGAACCCAAACAGCAGAAAAAACGCGGGAATTTGTAAAAATAATGAATGAATATACCGCGTATGAGTGATAAAATCTGGTATTCAGTAAAGTGCAAAATAAAAAATAAGAATCAGAAAAATAAAAAACTGGAAATAATGAAAAAGAACGAAGAATGAAAAAGAAAGGTGCGCCGTTTAAAACTGGCGGAGAAAAGAGGTAATCGTATGATAGCAATTGCATGTGACCATGGCGGATATGAATTAAAGCAGGAAATTTTGAAATATTTAGATGAGGAGCAGATTGCATACAAGGATTTTGGCTGTGACAGTACAGAAGCAGTGGACTATCCGATTTATGCGAGAAAAGTCACAGCTGCCATTTTGGATGGATCTTGTGAGAAGGGCATTCTGATCTGCGGAACGGGCATCGGGATTTCTATAGCTGCCAATAAAGTACCTGGTATTCGGGCAGCTCTGTGTACAGACTGTTTCTGTGCAGAGGCAACAAGACAGCACAATGATGCAAACATTCTGGCACTTGGCGGCCGTGTTGTGGGCGGGGGACTGGCAGTGAAGATCGTTGATACATTCCTGCACACAGAATTTTCCGGCGCGGAGCGTCATCAGAAGAGAATTGACCTGATCGAAGGATAAAGAACGAAAGAGTAGATCATAAAAAGCAGAACAAAGACAGAGGATGCTGCAGAAGTAAATTTTGCCATGCAAACCGATTTTCAGGGGCTGTCGCCGAAGGATATCCGATCTAATCCTTCGGCAACAGCCCCTGAAACTGTCTGTATGAGAAAATTGTTTTGCAGCGGCCCCTGTCTTTACAGACCATAAATCCAGAGGCTTCGAATCTGTGGGAGCAGGACATCCATGGTCCAGTGCTTATCGCTGTTCCGTTTGCTGTTCGGGTCGTTGACGATTACGTTTCCGTCGTTGTCGATTGCAGTGAGCACGATAAAATGCCCCGAGGTTGTGAAGTCACCGGGCCACATGGAACAGATCATGGGATGGCCAGGACTTAGATTGTTGTAAATGAAATCAGCGCTGATATCTCCGTAGGAAGCATTCAGTCCGAGAAGCTGGGCGCCTTCTGTCATCAGGTTCCAGGCAGTGCCTTCTCCGGGCACATAGTAGCCCTGCTGTTCACTGAATTTTGCGACTTCGTATGGATTCCAGGTTGATTCGCCCAAAAGTCCGCAGGTTATCATCGAGATACAGGTGGGACCGCAACCGGTCAGGGCAAGAAATGTGTTCCCGTAAGATTCATAGCCCCATCGCTCGTCCCACTGAAGAAAAAGCGGGATAGAGCCGGGATGTACTTCAGTGCTCAGATCAATCGTCCATGTTTTATCTTTGTTTTCAGGATAATGATCAACAAAATCCGCAGTTTCAGGATATCTGACCTTCATATCAAGAAGCTCCTGCGGAATGCGGTTTGTGCGGTTAACGGACCAGATACAAAGGCCAAGAATGAGGGGAAGGGCGCATAGAAGGAACGGGGAAAACCGTTTGAAAATACTGGGTTTGGAATGGGAACTGTTTTTTGTCCTGTTTTTGCTGTTTTCCATTCTCTTTTGCGTCAGTCTCATGCGGAACACACAGACAGCCAGTGCGAGGAGAGACAGAATTCCTGTGACGCGGACAATGGTCAGCGCTTGTTTTTCGGTCAATTCATGTGCGAAACTAAAACCTGCCAGAATAATCCCTTGTTTTGTCATTTGTATCCTCCGAGTGGAATTTATTTTTACTCTTTTATTCATTATAGCGAAGTATGAAACGATATGGGGCAAAAGAATTTCTTAAATTTTCGGATTTTCAGAAGGTGTTTTGAATGATAAAATTACCTTTCATTAAGAGCCAGTTTGCCCGCCACCAGTGCATGAGCTGCCAGTAACCGGCGCCGCGCAGACGAAATTCTTTGATCAGATCAAATTTGGCCTGAATGCTGCGGACATCTTCGAACCAGACCTCGTGCTGTACCTGTCCCTCATAATATTGAAAAAATGGGGACTGCGCCGTTTCATCAAAGAAAATGGTAGATTCATTTTGAACAGCAATCTGTATGGCTTCCACATTTCCGATCGTAACGGCTTCTGTGACGCCTCTGACAAACGGCAGGGACCAATCGTAGCCGTAATTCGGGATGCCGAGACAGATTTTGGCGACCGGAATTTCTGTGACCGCATATTCAACAACACGGCGCACCTGGTTGAGCGGAGCGACGGCCATATTGGGACCGTATTTGTATCCCCATTCATAGGTCATCAGAAGCACGGAGTCTGCAATCCCGCCCAGTGCGCCATAATCTTTTCCCTCATAGAGAAGCCCCTGCTGAGCGGCGGAGGTTTTAGGGGCAAGGGCAACGGAGACGGTGTAGCCCTGTGCATGGAGTGCACTTGTGACGTCCAGAACAAAGGTGGTGAATGCGTCCCGGTCACTGGCAAGGATGAATTCAAAATCAATATCCACACCTCGGTAGCCTTTTTGAGTAATGACAGAGAGCAGCTGCTGAATCAGAGTTTCTTTATTGGTTGGATTTTGAACAACGGAATGAATCAGTGTGTTGTTAAAAAGGCCATCCGGGCCGAACGGTGTGAGGGTGAGGATCGGGCGAACACCGAAAGAGCGTGATAGGGCGATCATCCAGGTATCATCCTGAGGCGGCGGAATGAGAACGCCTTCTGTAGTAAATCCATAGGAAAAAATGTGCAGGTCCGTCAGATAGGGAAGGGTCTGCCGGAGAATCCAGGGGCTGATGTATGTATAGGCGTAACCGAAAGAAATGAGGTTTGGTCCGGAAGTTTGTTCAGCATCCATCTCTTCAGCGGATTCAATCAGAAGCGCCTGACCGACTGCGAGCGCATAAGGCGGAAGCAGCTGGTTTACGAAAATAATATCTTGTGCGGGAATCTGAAATGCAGAGGCGATGCGGTCAACACTGTCACCGGGCTGTACAACGTAGGTTTGCATAGAGATATACCTGCCAGGAAAGCTTTTTTTATATGTATGATTGGAAATAACAGGATAGACGAATCAGCCAAAAAAGATTTGCAGAAAGTTGACATTGCCGGAAAAATGCGATAGCATTTTTGTTAGTTTATGTGGTGGGTATATCATATATCGGAAGGAAGGTTACTATGTACGATCAACTGACAGAAAGCGATATTAAAAAAATAGAAGAGGAAATCGAATACCGCAAACTTGTGGTGCGCAAGGAGGCCATTGAGGCAGTCAAGGAAGCGAGGTCGCATGGAGATCTGAGCGAAAATTTTGAATACTATGCAGCGAAAAAGGACAAGAACAAGAACGAGAGCAGAATCCGTTATCTGGAGCGGATGGTGAGGACCGCGAAGGTGATCTCGGACGATTCCAAAGAGGATGAAGTGGGAATTAATAATACGGTGCAGGTGTATTTTGAAGAGGATGATGAGACTGAGACATACCGGATTGTGACAACGGTGCGGGGAAGTTCTCTGAATGGTCTGATCAGTATTGATTCTCCGCTTGGAAAAGCGATTCTCGGACACAGGGTGGGCGACCGCATCTATATTAAGGTAAATGATCAGTACGGATACTATGTGGAAATACGGTCAATTGAAAATACGCAGGATGACAGCCAGGATAAGTTGAGAACTTTTTAAGAGATGGATGTGCTGCTGAAAAATGCGGGATCAGGAAAGCAGATAGAGGGAAAAAAGCGAAAGGAGTGAAAGCGGATGGAACAGGCAGGAACGAAAGCACAGACGGAGGCGTTGGGAAAGGAGCCTGTGGGAACGCTGCTGCTTCGGTTGGCGGCGCCGGCGATTGTGGCACAGATCATTAATCTTTTGTATAATATGGTAGACCGTATTTATATCGGGCATATTGAGGGGATTGGACAGCTGGCGCTGACGGGAGTCGGCGTGTGCTTGCCGCTGATTATGCTGATTTCAGCTTTTGCGTCGCTGGCCGGTATGGGGAGTGCACCCAGGGCGTCCATTTTTCTCGGGGAAGGGAAAAAGGATAAGGCGGAGCTGACGCTTGGAAATTCTGTGACGCTGTTGTCTTTGATCGCAGTCACTCTGACCGTGGTGTTTCTTATTTTTTCAGAAGATCTTCTGTTGATGTTTGGAGCAAGTGAAAATACCATTACATACGCGGTACAGTATATGCGTATTTACAGCTGCGGGACGCTGTTTGTACAATTTACGCTTGGATTGAATGTGTTTATTTCTGCGCAGGGGTTTGCCAGGACAAGTATGCTGACTGTGATGATCGGAGCGATTTGCAATATTATTCTTGACCCGATTCTGATTTTTGGATTTAAGATGGGCGTGGCCGGAGCTGCGCTTGCAACCATCATTTCGCAGTGTATTTCCATGCTCTGGATTCTTCGTTTTCTGACCGGGGACAAAACGGTGCTGCGTATTCGCAGAAAAAATCTGCGGTTGTCGGCTCCGATTATTCTTCCGGCTGTTGCTTTGGGTCTTTCACCGTTTATTATGCAGTCAACAGAAAGCCTGCTGTCGGTGTGTTTCAACTCTTCTTTGCTGAAATACGGCGGTGATTTGGCAGTGGGGACAATGACAATTGCATCGAGTATTATGCAGTTTTCTCTGCTTCCTTTACAGGGCCTGACGCAGGGGGCGCAGCCGATTGTCAGTTACAATTTTGGCGCACACCAGATGGAACGTGTGAAGAAAACGTTTCGGATTCTGCTCATTTCCTGTGTTTCGTATTCGATGACGCTGTGGGCTCTGGTAATGCTGATGCCGCAGGTATTTATCCGGCTGTTTAATAACAGTCCGGAGCTGGTGACGTTTGGCGTGCCTGCAATCCGAATGTATATGGGTATGACGGGGATTTTCGGCATACAGATTGCGTGTCAGCAGACCTTTATCTCGCTTGGAAATGCAAAAAATTCGCTGTTTTTGGCGCTCCTTCGGAAGATTATTCTGCTGATACCGCTCATTTATATTATGCCTGCCATTTTCACGGATAATCAGACGATGGCTGTATTTATGGCGGAGCCGGTGGCAGATTTCCTGGCCGTAGCCACAACAGCGTGTATGTTTGCGCTATATTTTCGAAGAATTATGCGGGGCAGCGAGGAGGGAAAAACACAGGTATCCTGACACATGTCCGGGCGTGAAAAGGTGTCCTGCTGTGCGGAAAAAGAAGAAACGGATTTGGATCGCGCGTCATTCACAGAAGATGATATTTTTGAGGGGAACCACGAAAAACAGCCGGGCGGCGATTTGCGAAAGAAACTTCCGCTCCTGCCTCCGGCTGCTTCAGAGCTCATCTCTGAGCTAGGAAAGAGAAAAATGTATGAAAACTTAACCGAAATTAAGATAGTTGTTTGGCGAAGCCACGCTCAATACAGACGCGCCGTGTATCGTGATGACTTCTTTTGTTTTGTATGATGACAGTATACTGGTAAAATGTGTATAAATGGTGACTGAATACTGAAAGAAAAATAAAGAAACCTAAAGAAAAAAGAAAAAAATTATTTAGGAATCAAAAAGGCTGTTCAAAAACAGCCGGAGAAGGTGGAAAAGGTCGGAGGAATCAATGTTTCATATAGAAGAAGAACTGAAAAAACTGCCGGGCCGCCCGGGCGTCTACATCATGCACGACGAACGGGACGACATTATTTATGTGGGCAAGGCGATCAGCCTGAAAAATCGCGTACGGCAGTATTTTCAGAGCAGCCGTGGCAAAAGTGTGAAGATTCAGCAGATGGTAGAACGGATTCGCCGCTTCGAGTATATTGTGACAGATTCGGAGCTGGAGGCATTAGTGCTTGAGTGCAATCTGATTAAAGAGCACCATCCCAAATACAATACGATGCTAAAGGATGACAAGAGCTATCCGTTTATCAAAGTAACACTCGGCGAGGAATTTCCGAGAGTCCTGTATTCCCATACAATGAAAAAGGATAAGTCCAAGTATTTCGGGCCTTATACGAGCGGCAGCGCCGTAAAAGATACGATTGATTTGATTAAAAAACTGTACAGGCTGCGCAGCTGTAACCGGAATCTGCCACGGGATATTGGCAAAGAACGCCCCTGTCTCTACCATCACATCGGACAGTGCAATGCGCCGTGCCAGGGGAAAATTACCAAAGAGGAATACCGGAAATCAATTAGTGAGGCGCTCGATTTTCTGAATGGAAACCATGCGCCGATTCTGGAAGCGCTTGAGAAAAAAATGCAGGAGGCTTCCGAAAATATGGAGTTTGAGTCTGCGATTGAGTACCGTGACCTGATTCGCAGTGTCAACCAGGTGGCACAGCGACAGAAAATTACGCATGAGGACGGCGAGGACAAAGATGTCCTGGCACTTTCTGTAGATGGTATGGATGCGGTGGTACAGGTATTTTTTATCCGCGGCGGAAAAATGATCGGGCGGGAGCATTTTTATCTTCGGGTGGCCCCCCACGATACAAAAGCCGCAATCCTGAACAGCTTTATTAAACAGTACTATGCGGGGACGCCGTTTGTGCCGCGGGAGCTGATGCTGGAGACTGACATTGAAGATCATGAGATTGTGGAAGCGTGGCTGACACAAAAACGGGGACAGCGCGTATACCTGCATGTTCCGAAAAAGGGAACAAAGGAAAAGCTGGTGGAGCTGGCACATGAAAATGCGGAGATTGTCCTGCAGCGGGACCGTGAACGGATTAAGCGCGAGGAGGGCCGTACAATCGGAGCGGTACACGAGATTGAGAAGCTTCTCGGCATCGACTGTGCGTATCGGATGGAGGCATTTGATATTTCAAATATCAGTGGTTTTGAGTCAGTCGGTTCCATGATTGTCTATGAAAAAGGAAAGCCAAAGCGAAGTGATTATCGCAAGTTTAAGATTAAAACGGTCCAGGGACCGGATGATTATGCGAGCATGGAGGAAGTTTTGTCACGTCGTTTTATGCACGGGCTGGAGGAGCGAAGGGAGCTCGACGCAAAGGGGATGGAGTACGAGATGGGAAGCTTCAGCCGTTTTCCAGATCTGATTTTGATGGATGGAGGACGGGGACAGGTGAACGTTGCGCTCCGTGTTCTGGAGAAGTTGGGGATCTCGATTGCCGTGTGCGGTATGGTAAAAGATGATTATCACAGGACGCGGGGGCTTTATTACAACGGAGAAGAGGTTCCGATTGATACGCATTCAGAGGCTTTTAAGCTGGTAACAAGGATTCAGGATGAGGCGCATCGGTTTGCGATTGAGTATCACCGGAACTTGCGCAGCAAAGGGCAGGTACATTCCATTCTGGATGATATTGAGGGAATTGGACCTGCGAGAAGGAAGGCGTTGATGCGGACGTTCAAATCGCTGGAAGCGGTAAGAGACGCGTCCCTTGATGAGCTTGCGCATGCGCCGTCGATGAATATGAAGAGTGCGCAGCAGGTGTATGAATTTTTTCACAGTGGCAAGCAGGAAAAAGCGGTAGAGGTAACAGAAGAGTAACAGTGAATCGGAATCATCCTGGTTTGACGGAACGATAAGGAATTGTGCTTGACGGGGGATTGTATCGGTTATACAATGAAACAGGGACTTTTGGCGTAAGGTACGGAAAAATGGGAACGATTCCGGACCTTGGTGGAAGGATTCAGGAGGATAATAAGATGGCGAGCAGCGTCACGATTGAGAAGCTGGCGGAGAAGATGAAGCTTACGAATGTGCTTCCGGAAATCAGCATGGAAGGGAAAAAAATCGTAACTTCAGAAATCAACCGTCCTGCGCTTCAGCTTACGGGATATTTTGATCATTTTTACTCGGAACGTGTACAGATCATCGGGTACGTGGAGTATACGTATCTGGAACATCTGAAGCGTGAGCAGAAGCTTCCGGTTTATGAGAAATTTTTATCGTATCATGTTCCGTGTATTATTTACACGACGATGACAGAACCGGATGAGGATATGCTCACTCTGGCGAAAGAATATGAGGTTCCGGTGTTTACGACAAAGATGACGACATCGGATTTTATGGCAGAGGTGATCCGCTGGTTGAACGTGGAGCTGGCTCCGTGCATTTCAATCCACGGGGTACTGGTGGATGTGTACGGTGAAGGCGTTCTGATTATGGGCGAGAGCGGAATCGGAAAGAGCGAGGCCGCGTTGGAGCTGATCAAGCGGGGCCACCGTCTTGTGACCGATGATGTGGTGGAGATTCGAAAGGTCAGTGACGAGACGCTGATCGGAACTGCACCGGATATTACGCGGCACTTTATAGAGTTGCGCGGTATTGGTATTATTGATGTAAAGACACTGTTCGGTGTGGAAAGTGTAAAAAATACACAGTCTATTGATCTTGTGATTAAGCTAGAAGAATGGAACCGAGATAAAGAGTATGACCGCCTTGGACTGGAAGAGGAATATACGGAGTTTCTCGGGAACCGTGTGGTCTGTCACTCTCTTCCAATTCGTCCGGGACGGAATCTGGCAGTCATCGTAGAGTCGGCAGCTGTCAACCACCGTCAGAAGAAAATGGGATATAATGCGGCAAAGGAACTTTACAACCGTGTACAGAACAGTTTAATGAAAAATGCAGGAAAGAAGGATTAGAGTTATGGAAAAGTATTGTTTTGGAATCGACGTGGGCGGCACGACCGTAAAATGCGGTTTGTTTACGGTAGAAGGCGATGTGCTGGATAAATGGGAAATTAAAACGCGGGTTGAGGACAATGGGGTTGCAATTTTGCCGGATATCGCAGAGACGATTGAAAAGAAGCTCCTTGAGAAAGGTATCGACAAGGATGAGGTGGCTGGGATCGGAATTGGCATTCCGGGACCGGTTAACGAAAAGGGAGAGATTCCCTGTGCGGTGAATCTGCATTGGGGTTATGTGGATATTGTGGGCGATATGGAGCGTCTCACAGGACTGAAGGTAAAGGCAGGAAATGATGCTAATGTAGCGGCCTTGGGCGAACTCTGGCAGGGCGGCGGAACCGGCTGCCACAATATGATTCTGGTGACGCTCGGGACCGGTGTTGGCGGCGGTATTATTATTGATGATAAGATTGTGGTAGGCGCACACGGCGCTGGCGGAGAGATTGGACATGCGCATGTGGAAGATGCGGTTACAGATCAGTGTAACTGCGGAAACTGTGGCTGTCTGGAACAGCTGACATCCGCGACCGGAATCGTGAGACTGGCAAAGGAAGCTGTCGCAGCATCGGATACACCGTCTGTGCTGAGGGGAAGCCGGATTTCGGCAAAGAGTGTCTGGGATGCGGTAAAAGAAGGAGATGCGCTGGCGATTCAGATCGCAGAGCGTTTTGGTACATATCTTGGCAAGACTCTGGCTGTTTTTGCAACTGTGTCAGATCCGGAGGTGATCGTAATCGGCGGCGGCGTTTCAAAAGCGGGTCCGATTTTGCTCGATTATATTATGAAGCCATTCCGCAAATATGCATTTACGGCCTGCCGTGATACGAAATTTGCTCTGGCTCAGCTCGGAAATGACGCAGGAATTTTCGGAGCAGCAAAAATGGTACTTTAAAATCGTTTTCTTGAGGCTGTCATGCGATTCATATTTTTAAATTTTGAATTGTGTGGCGGCTTTCTTTTATAAAAACAGCGGATGATAAAAAATACAAAATACGGACGAAGCCTGGTAACATGGAATTTTGCGATATTTTGTTTATAAAAGGGCAGTCGGGAGGAAAAACTTGAACATATTGCTGGTTGCAGTCAATGCAAAGTATATTCATTCAAATTTGGCGGTTTACAGTCTGAAGGCTTCTGCCGGTGCATACGAGCCTCAGGTGGAGCTTGCAGAATTTACGATCAATCATCAGACAGATGATATTTTTCGTGCGGTTTATCAGAAACGGCCTGCTCTGCTTTTTTTCTCCTGCTATATCTGGAATCGGAGTGTGATCCTGGAACTGGCCGAGAACCTTCACAGAGTACTTCCCCAGACGGTAATCTGGGCCGGAGGACCGGAAGTGTCCTATGATGCAGAAGCGTTTTTGCGGGAGCAGGAAGCTTTTGACGGTGTGATGTGCGCAGAGGGAGAACGAAGCTTTTTCCAGGTGTTGCAGCATTATGTGGAAGGCTGCAAGTCGCTGGAGGAAATACCGGGTATTGTATACCGGGTTCGCGGTGCATGCAGGGCAGAAGAAGGAGAGTCAGAGCAGATTATTCGCACACAGTGTCTGCCGGAGCCGATACAGATGGATGCGCTTCCGTTTGTTTATGACAGTCCGGGGGATTTTGCAAACCGGATTATTTATTATGAGAGCAGCCGGGGATGCCCGTATTCATGCAGCTACTGTCTTTCTTCTATTGATAAGAATGTGCGTTTTCGCAGTACGGAGCTTGTGAAGCGGGAACTTGGATTTTTACTGCAACAAAGTGTACCGCAGGTAAAATTTGTAGATAGGACGTTTAACTGCAATCATAAGCATGCAACGGAAATCTGGAGGTTCATTCAGGAGCATGACAATGGCATCACAAATTTTCATTTTGAAATTGCTGCGGACATTTTGACGGATGAAGAGCTGGAGCTTTTGGCAAACATGCGACCGGGATTGGTACAGCTTGAAATTGGGGTGCAGACAACAAACAGGCAGTCTCTGCATGCGATTCACAGGAAGGCTCCGTTTGAACGGATTGCAGACCGGGTGCAGAAAATTTCGGCCAGTCATAACATCCATCAGCATCTTGATCTGATCGCGGGGCTGCCTTACGAGGATTTTGAGAGTTTCCGGGATTCTTTTGATGATGTGTATCGTTTGAAGCCGCAGGAGCTTCAGCTTGGTTTCCTGAAAGTGCTCCGGGGGTCAGAGATGCATGTGCGGGCAGAGGAATATGGGCTTGTGTATCGGAGCAGGCCGACCTATGAGGTGCTTGAGACGCGCTGGATTTCGTGTGGGGAGCTGCTTCGCCTGAAAGAAGTAGAGGAGATGCTTGAGGTTTATTATAACAGTCAGCAGTTCCGTTATACCATAGAGGCGTTGGAAGGACTGTTTGAGCGGCCATTTGCGATGTACGAGGCACTTGCGGATTCTTATAAAGAGCAGAATGCGGAAGGAAAATCATGTTCGAGAATGCAGCGGTATACCTTGCTGCGGAATTTTATCGCTCAGGTAAAAGGGGCGGATCTGTATTATTTTGATGAGCTTCTGACTTTGGATTTTTATCTGCGGGAGAATGCGAAGAGCCGCCCTCTGTGGTCAGAAGATCCGGGAGCCTGCGTGGAGCAGAAGGTCTGTTTTTATCAGCAGAAGGCAAGGAGCTACCTTGCTTCGTCTGTATACGATGCGTATACGTGGAAGCAGGTTATGCGGATGACGCATCTGGAACATTTTACGTACGATGTGACCGGAACCGGGGAGAAGAAAGAGTTGTGGCTGTTGTTTGACTATGAGCACAGAGATGCACTGACAGGAGATGCGGCGGTTACAGCGGTCGAGATCTGATTAGGCGCGGCAGTTACGTATGGAATCTTTTTTATGACATAGGAATTGTGTAGCGTATACGGTGGCAGGAGGATTTATGGAGAGAAGTTATGTGGCGTTTGACCTGGAGACAACAGGTCTTCGGCCGAAATATGATCAGATTCTGGAAATTGGAGCGGTAAAGATCGAATGCGGCGAAGTGACCGGTACATATGAGACGTTTATTGACAGCGGTGTGGAAATTCCGGCGCGCATTACGGAGCTGACCGGGATTACGCAGGAAATGGTAGCGGGAAGTCCCGGAATCCGTGAGGCTGTGGAGGGATTTCTGGAATTCTCAGGCGATCATGTACTGCTCGGCCATAATATTTTATTTGATTACAGCTTTATGAAACGCAATGTCATGAACCTGGGCGGTACCTATGAGCGGAAGGGGCTGGATACGCTGGCTGTTTCACGGATTTGTCTGGCAGAACTTCCAAAAAAATCGTTGGATAAAATGGCAGCGCATTACGGGATTCCCCAGGAACAGCATCATCGGGCGCTTGACGACGCACTGACGGCAGCGAGGCTGTATGAACGGCTTTTGGAGGAATTCGGAGAAAAACGTCCGGATCTGTTCGAGGCCGTGCCGCTTGTATTCAAGGTCAAAAAGGAAGGGCCAATCACAAATTCACAAAAAGTATACTTGCGGGATTTGCTAAAATATCATAAAATAGAGAGTAACGTAAAAATTGAGATGCTGACTAAAAATGAAGCATCGCGGATGATAGACAATCTTATTTCACAATATGGAAAAATGGTGAGGTGACAGGCTATGATGAATTTTAATAATTCCAAGACACAGAAGCGGATTGCAGCGGCAATCGTGATTTTGATCGTGCTTGCTATGGTAGCTGGAACGATTATTCCGGCGCTTCTGTAAGGATATATTCTATTTTGAAGGCAATGAGTCAAAGGGGAAAACTTATGCAAAGAAAATTTTTAAAAGGGGTGGCTGTGGCATTTTTGATTGCGGCAGGCAGCTTGTTTGTCGTTTCGGCGGCAGAGCAGGAAGTGATCAGTGACGGTGTTTTTATCGGAGATAAAGACGTCAGTGGTATGACGCCGGATGAAGCAAAGGCTTATGTGAAAGGCGAAGTAGAGAAGCTTGGCAGCTCTGCGATTACGATTCAGATGGGTGACGCTCAGGTAACAAAGACCTGGAAGGAACTTGGACTGGAATGGGAAAATAAGGATCTGGTGGATGAGGTCAGCCAGATTGGCACGACAGGAAATATTGTGCGTCGTTATAAGGAGCAGAAGGATCTTCAAAATCAGAGCTCACGGTTTGAGATTGAATATACGATGGATGAGAGTGCACAGAAGGCATTTGTAGATTCCTGTGTGCAGTTCAATTCTGAGCCGGTGGAGGGTTCCTGCTATATGGGGGATGACGGAAGATTGCATGTGGAGGGCGGAACGGATGGCCTGAAGCTGGATGTAGACGCGACGCTTGTGAGCCTGAAGGAGCACCTGAAGGATTATGAGGCCGGGGATACTGTCATAGAAGCTTCGGTGCAGCGCACATCTCCTGTTCTGACAGCGGAAATGCTGGAAAAAATGAACAATGTGCTTGGGACTGCGACGACCGATTATTCTGCTTCGTCCTGGGGAAGAGCAAAGAATGTTGAGACTGCGACGGCAAAGATCAATGGCAAGCTGCTCATGCCGGGAGAGAGTTATTCTGTGACGGAAGTGGTGGTTCCATTTACCGCGGAGAACGGCTATGAGCTGGCTCCTTCCTATGAAGCCGGACAGGTAGTGGATTCCTATGGCGGAGGTATCTGTCAGGTGTCTACGACACTGTATAATGCAGTGCTGAAAGCAGAGCTTCAGGTGAATTCGCGTTCGAATCATACCATGCTGGTTAATTACGTAGATCCGTCGAAGGATGCAGCGATTGCGGAAGGTCTGATGGACCTTGTGTTTACCAATACACTGGAAAATCCGGTTTATATTGCAGGTTCTGCTTACGCAGGTACACTCAATTTTACGATTTTCGGCGTGGAGACGCGGCCTGCAAATCGTTCTATTGAGTTTATCAGCGAGACGCTAAGTCAGACAGACCCTTCTTCCAATATCAAGCTTGTGGCAAAAACAGACCAGAACGTCGGATATTTTACCCAGGTACAGTCTCCGCATCAGGGATTGTCCGCATGTCTTTGGAAAAATATTTATTACGATGGTGTACTCTCGGAGACGATTCAGGTAAACAGCAGCAACTATCAGGCCTCTCCGGCGATTTATGAGATCGGTGTTGTGACGAGCAATCAGGCGCTTGCCTCAGCATTATATACAGCAATTGGACAAAACGATCTGAGCCAGGTTCAGTCCATTTTGGCAAACGGCGTCAAGGAAAGTGAGACGCCTGCGACAGAGCCGCCGCAGATAGATGTACCGCAGGAGCCGGACCCACCGGTCGTGGTAGATCCGCCTGTAACGGAGCCGCCGGTCGTAGACCCACCGGTTGTGGAAGACCCGCCTGCGACAACGGACCCAGGGGAGACGATGGACCCTCCGGAGCCGGATGAATTTGTACAGTAAAAGCAAAAAACAGTTGGTTTCAAAAGATACAACAGGACAATATGAATTGTATACAGGAAGGTTGACGGACAGTATTCATGAGGATTGGGAAACTGCCGGAATCGGCGTTAATGCGTTCGGTTCTGGGACAATTATATGCAGAGCTGCCGGAACGCCTGGAACAGTATGGTGCAGACTGCGCGGCCTTTGGCTGCGCAGTTTCTTCAAAGAAAGATGGTATGGATGACAGGCAGACGTCAGCTGGCTTGACGATACAACGGCCCGAATATGTGGTTACGGTTTATACTGCCGTTGGTCCAATTCCCGGTTTTGGAAATCAGCCCGGAGTTTCAGTAGTGGCAGCAGCCAATAATCTTGCTGCCGGAGGAGCTGTACCGCAGGCAATTACGGTGCATGCGGTTTTGCCGCCCTCATTTGAAGAGCACGAACTGAAAAAGGCAATGAAGGAGCTTGTAAAGGCAGCGGAAGTATGTGGCATGCAGGTGATCTGTGGCCATACAGAGGTATCCGATGCAGTGGACCGTCCGCTGTATCAGATGACGGGAATCGGGCAAGTGTGCATCGAGGATGCAAATCAGAGGCCGATGTTGGGATTTTCAGGTAATGTCGGCTGGCAGCAGAACAAGGGGCAGGCAGGGGCAGGCTGGACACAGAAAAAGCTGTGCCCTGGGCAGGCACTGGTTGTGACGAAATGGATTGCGCTTGCCGGGACAGTGGCTTTAGCGGAAGCACATGAGGAGGAGCTTCATGCAAGGTTTCCGCTATTTCTGACCGATCAGGCAAAGGCGTGGAAACCGCAGCTGTCTGTGGTGCGCGATGCGCAGATTGCATCCGGAATAGACGGATGCGCCATGCATGATCTGTCACAGGGCGGTATTTTCGGTGCGCTCTGGGAGATGGCGCAGCGCGCGGGTGTCGGACTGGAAGTGGATTTAAAGAGGATTCCAATCAGACAGGAGACCGTGGAAATTTGTGAGTATTTTGATATAAACCCGTATGGACTGTATTCAGCAGGTGCCTTGCTTGTCGGGACGTCGCAGCCGGAGGCTTTGGTTCAGGCGCTTATCGGGCATGGAATACCTGCCGCAGTCATCGGCCGGGTAACAGACGGAAATGACCGTATCATTCGAAATGGGGAGGAAGTGCGTTTCCTCGACCGCCCGCAGCAGGATGAATGGTATCGCAGATTTGGAGGGAAAGAATGAGAGAACAGATTTTGACATTTCTGGAAAAGAACAGCAAAATAGATCTGGCCGAACTGGCCATCATGCTTGGTTCCAGTGAGGAAATTATAGCAAATGAAGTGGCAAAGATGGAGCAGGAGCAGGTAATCTGTGGCTACCATACGCTGATTGACTGGGAAAAAACGTCTTCTGAAAAGGTAACGGCTTTGATTGAAGTGCGGGTGACGCCGCAGAGAGGACAGGGGTTTGACTCAATCGCAGAGCGTATTTACAATTATCCAGAGGTACAGTCCGTGTATCTGATTTCCGGTGCGTACGATCTTCTCGTTATTTTACAGGGAAAATCACTTCGGGAGGTATCTGCTTTTGTCAGCGATAAACTGTCTACGCTGGATACGGTGCTGAGCACTGCCACGCATTTTATTCTGAAAAAATACAAGGACTACGGAACCATTATGGGGAAAAAATCAAAGGATGAAAGGATGCTGGTGACACTGTGAGAAATCCATTATCAGAAAAAGTTATGTCGATTGAGCCCTCCGGGATCCGCAAATTCTTTGATATTGCAAGCGAGATGGAGGAAGTTATCTCTCTTGGAGTCGGAGAACCTGATTTTGATACGCCGTGGCATATCCGCGATGAGGGAATTTATTCCCTGGAGCAGGGGCGTACCTTTTATACGTCAAATGCGGGGCTGAAAGAGCTGCGCGAGGAGATCAGCCGTTATTTGAAGCGTCGGTGCCATTTGGACTATGACCCGTTGCAGGAGATTCTTGTGACGGTAGGCGGCAGCGAGGGAATTGATCTTGCGATGCGTGCTATGTTGAATCCGGGTGACGAGGTCTTGATTCCGCAGCCGTGCTATGTGTCTTATCTGCCGTGTGTGGTTCTGGCAGACGGGGTACCGGTGACGATCGAACTGAAAGAGGAGAATGAGTTCCGCCTCACAAAGGAGGAGCTTCTGGAGAAAATTACGGATAAAACGAAAATTCTGGTGCTTCCGTTCCCGAATAATCCGACCGGCGCCGTTATGCGCAGGGAAGATCTGGAGGCGATCGCAGAGGTTATTATTGAAAAAGATCTGTTTGTACTTTCAGATGAGATTTACTCAGAGCTTACGTACCAGGAAGAGCATGTGTCAATTGCAAGCCTTCCGGGCATGTGGGAGCGAACACTCACGATTAACGGTTTTTCAAAATCGCATGCGATGACAGGGTGGCGTCTCGGTTATCTCTGCGGACCGAAGGAAATGATTGCGCAGATGACAAAGATTCATCAGTTCGCGATCATGTGTGCACCTACGACGAGCCAGTATGCGGCCGTGGATGCACTGAGATGCGGCGATGAGGATGTTGCAAGAATGCGCGAATCCTATGATCAACGTCGTCGTTTTCTGATGCACGAATTTGCCCGGATGGGACTGAAATGTTTCGAGCCGTTTGGCGCTTTTTACGTATTTCCGTGTATTAAGGAATTTGGCCTGACTTCCGATGAGTTTGCGATGCGGCTTCTTGAGGAGGAGCATGTGGCTGTGGTGCCCGGAACGGCATTTGGACCGTGCGGAGAGGGATTCCTGCGGATTTCGTATGCATATTCGATTGAAGCGCTGAAAACTGCGCTTGAGAGGATCGAACGATTTATTCGGAAGCTGAAGCAGGAAAACGGTGACTGAGGCAAAGGGACTGTTACTGAGGCTGAAAGAGAGGCACCGTGAGATGAGTCAGGAGAAAATGAGGATAGGGATTTGACAGGAGGCAGTATGGCCAGATTGAACATTGTACTTTATGAGCCGGAGATTCCGGCAAATACCGGAAATATTGGCCGGACCTGTGTGGCGACCGGAACCAGGCTGCATTTGATTGAGCCACTCGGATTTCATTTAACAGAGAAGGCATTGCAGCGGGCAGGGATGGATTATTGGCCGCAGCTGGATGTGGAGCGGTACGTGAATTATCAGGATTTTCTGGAAAAGAATCCAGGAGCAAAAATTTATATGGCGACGACAAAGGGACGAAGGGTTTACACAGAGGTTTCCTATGAGCCGGATTGTTATATTATGTTTGGCAAGGAAAGCGGAGGGATTCCGGAGGAAATTTTAAAAGAGCATCCGGAAGAAGCGATTCGGATTCCCATGATCGGAGAGACTCGTTCTCTGAATCTTGGCAATTCTGCTGCGATTGTACTGTACGAAGCACTCCGTCAGAATGGTTTTGCGCAGATGAAGTTGCAGGGCGAGCTGACAAAGTATCGCTGGGAGGTCTGAGATACGTATGGTGATGCTTCCAAATGAGTTTACAGAAAAGATGAAAAAAATGCTGGGAGATGAATACGAGACGTTTCTGGCCTCGTATGACGAACCAAGGAAATTTGGTCTCCGTGTAAATACGCTGAAAATCAGCGTGGAAGAGTTTGTACGTCTGGCACCGTTTCATCTGACCAGGATTCCGTGGACCAGCAATGGTTTTTACTATGAGAAAGAGGATGACCCGGCGCGCCATCCTTTTTACTATGCAGGGCTTTACTATTTACAGGAGCCGAGCGCGATGACTCCGGCCAGTGTACTTCCGGTTACGCCGGGGGAGTATGTTCTGGATCTGTGCGCAGCGCCTGGCGGCAAGGCAACGGAGCTTGGGGCAAAGCTGCAGGGGCGGGGGCTTCTGGTTGCGAACGATATCAGCGCTTCGAGGGCGAAGGCGTTGCTCAAAAATCTGGAAGTGTTTGGCGTGAAGAATGCGTTTGTCACAAATGCAGTACCGGCCAGACTTGCGGAACAGTTTCCGGAGGCATTTGACAAGATTCTTGTGGATGCACCGTGTTCCGGCGAGGGAATGTTCCGAAAGGATATTGCAAATGCAAAAGCCTGGAGTCTGGAGAAAGTAAAAGAGTGTGCCAAAATCCAGCGTGACATTACGCAGCAGGCGGTTAAGATGCTGCGTCCCGGTGGATGGATGCTGTATTCCACCTGTACGTTTTCGCTGGAGGAAAATGAAGGGACGATCGCAGAGCTGCTTGTGCGTTGCCCCGAAATGGAGCTTGTGGAAATCCCGTGGCAAGAGGGTTTTGTGTCAGGAAATGCGACAGATCTTTGCCCGGAGCTGGAAAAATGTGTTCGGATTTTTCCACATAAGATGGGCGGTGAAGGGCACTTCCTTGCGCTTTTGAAGAAGAAGGGGGAGTGTTGCGGTATGCATTCCAGGACTGGCTTACGCGGAAAAAGGGCGTCCAGGGAAGAAGAGCGGGCGCTGCTGGAATTTATGCAGGATGTCCGGATGGACTGGAGTCTGGAACAGACAGAGGTACGCGGCGGCCAGGCATATTTTCTTCCAGAACCGCCGCAGATACAGGGCGGTATTCCATTCCTGAGAAATGGACTGTATCTCGGTGAAATCCGCCGTGGGCGGTTTGAACCTTCACAATCTCTGGCGATGGCTTTGGAGAGAAGCAGTTCTGGTGAGACAGGGGTGTTTGGAACAGCATGTTCTACAGGATACGCTTCGTGTATTGATTTTCATTATGAAGATGAGCGGGTACGCCGTTATCTCTGTGGAGAAACAGTGGAAGTTGACGATTGCCACCCGGCAAGAAAGAAAGGCTGGCAGCTTGTGTGTGTGAATGGATACCCGCTTGGCTGGGGAAAACTGGTGAATGGAACATTGAAAAATAAATACCATCAGGGATGGCGTATGACGTAGCATTGGAGGGGAATTTTCAGAAAATTGTAAAAAATTCTCAAAATATAGGGAAATTAAAAAAAAACAAAAATCCTCTTGCATTTTTAAAAATATAGTGCTATACTGAACAAGCTGAAACGATGCGTGGCTCAGTTTGGTAGAGCGCTGCGTTCGGGACGCAGAGGTCGCAGGTTCAAATCCTGTCGCATCGACTCCTTGGCAGGGGCGAAAACATCGGGTTTTTTATAAATCCGGTGTTTTTCTTTTTTTCTGAGATTGTCCAGCTGCCTAACATTTTATCAGGCAGCTGGAAACAGTTCCTGCTTGGCCAGCTATTGGAATAGATTCAGAGTCAAATTTTGTTTTTACACACGCATTTTTTGGGAAAACGGCCCTATAACCGCATCCACTAGCTTCTCTGTTGGGAGATTACTTCGTCATATTCTTTTGCTGGTTGATTATGTTGTCAAGTTTTTCAATGATTTCAGCCATGCCACTAAAAATTGTCCAGAGTAAGATAGATGAAAAACATCCTGTTGCAAAATATGCACAGGTTAAATTCCAATCTCTTTCATAAAAAACTCGGCCAGAATATTCAAAATCAACAACATTGCCAAATTCATATGCTACATAAAAACTTCCTATAATTCCCAGAACAAGTACTAAAAATCCTAAGATTTGACATTTTTTTAACATATCCATTTTCTCCTTTTAATATTCATGATGAAATCAACATTTACCACGATAGTAACATTGTTTTTTTCTTCACGTAGGGTGTTCGTCTGATACTCTTCTCATATCGGTTTCCTCCAAAAATAAAATATATTTGAATACTACTTTATACTACTTAATGCGAAGAATCAATATAAATCAAGACAACCTGTTATATTGTAGCAAAAAGGAGTATGTAGTATGAAACCATTAAAAACTAAAGTGAGTATCACACTGGATTCGGATATTATTGAGAAAATAAAACTGTTTGCAGAAGAAGATGATCGTTCCTTTAGCCAGTATATAAATCTGATTCTAAAAGAATATGTAAAAGTACATGTATATGATTTAGAGACAGAATCAAAATAAGTTCGAGAAAAGAAAAAATAATAAATATTAGTCAGGTATTTGCCATAAGAAGATTGAAGAGATACATAAAAAGGGGATTCCAAAGCCATAACATGGCATAAAGAATCCCCTTTCCTATTTTTTTATTAATTTGCCGAATATGCCAAAAATCCAAGTTTTTTCAGCGTCAGTCCGGTTTTTCCTGCTAAGAGCTCTTCCCATCCAACAAATGCTAGTTGAAGATCTGAATTACATATTTTCTGAATACTGCTTGAAGAGGCGCTTCCTATGGTTTTAATGACACTAAAATATATATCCTGATTTCCGGTATAATTTGACGCTACAATTTGTGCGGTTGTTTGAAATCCTATCTGAGGGCTGTACATTACAAAAGTAAACTTAGGCGTAACTATATTGGAATTCTGTAAATCTACATACATGTTAAGGCTGGACTGTGTTTTGGGGTTTATTGTATTACTTGTATAAATAAAGTTTAATTTGTCTGCAGCCAATTCGTATACAATTCCCCATGAATAAGTATCACTTTGATAATTTTTATTTAATTTGATAAACTTATTTCCAGAAGAATTTACACTGCCATAAGTAAGAATGTAGTTTTTAAGTGCCTTATAATTATCAGCTATTGTTGGTTCGCTTGGTACCGGGTCTGGAGTAGGTGTCGGAACCGGAGTAGGTGTAGGGTCTGGAGTAGGTGTCGGCACTGGGGTAGGTGTAGGCGCTGGCGTTGAAGCAGGAGCTGCTTTAACCGTGACTTTACAGGTATATTTTTTACTGCCTACTTTTGCTGTTATAGTAGCTGTTCCTTTCTTTTTTGCAGTAACCTTGCCTTTAGAAGAAACTGTAGCAACGGATTTTTTGGAGGAGGACCATTTTATTTTGCTAGATGTACCGGTTAATTTTAATGTTGACGATTGACCAACTTTTAAAGTCAACGATGTCTTGCTAAGTTTAGGGGTTGGTTCTTTTACTGTTATTTTGCAAGTATATTTTTTACTGCCTACTTTTGCTGTTATAGTAGTCGTTCCTTTCTTTTTTGCAGTAACCTTGCCTTTGGAAGAAACCGTAGCAACAGACTTTTTAGAAGAAGACCATTTTATCTTTTTTGAGGTGCCTGAAATTTTAAGCTGCAATGTTTTGCCTTTTACTAAACTGGCCTTTGTTTTGTTAATCTTTACCCTGGATGCAGCTTCTACTGTAGAGATCACATTTAGCCCCGGTAAATCAGATGATACGACCATGGTCATGCAAAGTGATAATAAAATACATGCCAAAACTTTTTTTAAATTTTTCATAACTCATAACCTCCATAATTAATTTTAGTTAATACTACCTTATCCTACTTTATATGAATAGTCAATATAATTTTGGGATAAACTAATATTGTAGGAAAAAGGAGGAGACAGCATGGCTCAATTAAAAATGAAAGTGAGCATCACATTAGATTCGGATATTATTGAGAAAATAAAACTGTTTGCAAAAGATGAGGATCGTTCTTTTAGTCAGTATATAAATTTGATATTGAAGGAACATATTAAAGCTCATACATGTGATTTAGAGATAGAAAACAAATGAGCTCGGCGGTGGATTCGCTAGAGTGCTATATTTATCGGGAAGTTTTAATTGTTTTAAAAATTATAGTATATTTTTCTTGATAAAAAGCTGGACTGGAAGCTCTGTGGGTTGCCTTTTTTATTTTGTCCAAAAGAAAGGTCTGTTTAATCATCTGGGAAAAACAGACACTTGTCAAACCAATGTGATGACTTATAATTATTTTATATAGGTTTTTGCAGATCAAAAGAGGTTATGTTTCAAAATAGTGTGAAGAAGGTGACGATAAAATGAAATTGAGCCAGATGAAATATATTGTAGCAATCCATAAATATGGCGGTATGAACAGAGCGGCAGAAAAGCTTTTTATTGCGCAGCCGACCTTGTCGGTGTCTGTCAAGGAATTGGAAAAGGAGCTTGGAATCTGTCTGATTGAGCGAAATACGGGCGGCATTAAATTTACAGAAGCGGGAGAGCAGTTTGTGGAAGAAGCGGAAAAAATTCTCGGGATGGTTGATCGGCTTACGGGGCGGATGCGCAGTATGTCTGATAACAGGTATGAAATCCGAATCGGTTTTTCTCCGGCCATGTCCAAGCAGATTGTTCCATTACTGATGATTCATGTGGAAAAGTTTATGAAGAAACACAGCAATGTGGATGTTACGATGGTGGAATGTGATTACAACAAACAATTTGAGGCGCTGAAAAGTGGTAAAACAACAATGGCTTTTGGAAAGGGTATGAAAAAGAAGGAACCAGAGCTGGCATATATTCCATTAATGACAGAAAGCGCAAAGCTTTGTGTGGGGCCCATGCACTTACTGGCTGACCGGAAAACGGTTGCTCTGGAGGAAATTGTCAATGAAAATATACTGACTTTTCTGAAGCCGGATTCCAAGACCAATATGGCGATATATGACTGGGCGAATCAAAAAGGGTATAAAATTAAAAGTAAATACTATTCACAGAGCAGCGTAGTGGAGGAACTGATACGCCTTGGCATGGGGGTGGCATTGTTGCCGCATCGGATTTACTGCAACAATCCGGGTATCAGATACATAGAAATAGAGGACCCGATTATGCTCGAATACGGTATGTTTTATGTGAAGAGAAAAGGTTTAAATGAAGAGGAGCGGACACTGATTTCTTTGATCCGCGATATCTTAAATGAATGACAAAAGATCAAAAATGCAATCATTTGATAGATTTGTTCTCAGTTAGTATCTTATAATGAAAATTTATAAGATACTAATTTATATATAAAAGCAGTATTTTACATGTGCATAATGATGGTGTAATATTTCATCATACAAAATAAACAAGCATACTGATGGGAAAATTGTAGAAATAGTTGAGCTTTGTTGTGCACAATGGATATAAAGAAAAATAATAATGATTGGGAGGAAATCAATGAAGAGACAAATGATTGCAGCAATTATGTGTGGAGTAATGGTTTTTTCAAACGTCACTCCGGTACTGGCAGAAAATTACAAATCTTCTGTCAAAATTGCGACGACAGGCGATCTGCCGTCAAACGCACCGTACGGTAATTCAAATACGCAGACATCCATCACAACGAATTCGACCTTTAACGGATTGGTGCATGTGGACCGGGAGGGCAATGCGACTCCGGAGCTTGCTACAGAATGGAAGGCAAATGAGGACAGCACAGAGTGGACTTTTTATCTGAGAGAGAATGTAAAATTCCACGATGGCAGTGATTTTACGGCAGAAGACGTAAAGTTTACATGGGCATATGCAAGTTCATCTGAGAATGCGGGGGTTAAATGGCCGATTATAGGAGCGGATTTGATCGACGAGATTGTTGTGGAGGATGATTTGACCGTAACATTCAAATTAAATACATGCTCTCCGGACTGGCTGATGTATGCAGCGCAGAAGATTATGTCTCAACAGGCGGTTGATACGATGGGAGAAGCAGGCTGTGCGATTGGTACGGGACCCTATAAGTTTGAAGCACAGGAATCGGGCGTATCCTGGTCGCTGGAAAGGTTTGACGGCTACTGGGGCGAACCGGAGCTTACAGAAAATATAACGTTTCAGGTTGTGACGGACGCCAGTACGCGGGCGCTGAGTCTTCAGTCAGGGGATGTGGACGCTATTTTTGAAGCAAATGCATCAGATATTGTGAAATTCCAGGCTGACAGTAATTACAATGTATTCCAGGCTGATAATCTGGCGAATGTGTATCTCGGATTTAACATGGACAGATTGCCGGGGGAGAGTCCGGAACTTCGCAGGGCAGTCGCCATGGCGATTAACCGCGATGATATCGTAAATGCATGCTATGAGGGCGGCGCCTGTGCAAAACCATCTTATAATATCATCAACGAGGTATCGACGGGGTATGCAGAGGTGGATTATGTGGAGTATGACCTGGATGCAGCCCGCGCATTGCTGGAAGAGAATGATCTCATCGGAACAACACTGGTTCTTTACACTTTTGCAAAGTATATTCCGGTTGCGGAGGTGGTTCAGGCTGATTTGAGCATGGTCGGAATTAATGTGGAAATTCGGGAACAGTCTCAGTCCGGTTTCACGGGGAATCTGAGGGATGACCGTCAGTATGATATGTTTATTAATGCAACGTCATCAACAGGCGGACTTCTTAATATTGCAAGCCGTTTCTTTGAAACCGGTTCTACGGTAAGCTGTATGTTCTATGCAGATCCTGCGTTTGATGAATTGCTGGATGCAGCCAGAAAGTGTACTTCGTATGACGCTATGCTGGATGCCTATGCTGGGCTGCAGCAGCATCTGGCGGAACAGATTCCGGCGATTCCACTGTGCGAGACCTATTTATGGTGTATCGGAAGCAGCAATTTTGGCGGTGTGAATCTTGGCAATCAAACGTATGACGTTGATTTTTCAGGGGTGTACGTAACAGAATAAAAGGATAGATGATACAAACAAATAGTTGATTTCTCATTCGGCATACTGCTCATCTGAAACAGTATGCCGAATTTGTAAAAAGGAGTATGCAAGATATGGCAAAATATATCACAAAACGTATTCTGATGATTATTCCCATTGTAATTTTTGTTTCTTTTGTCGTGTATTGCGTCATGGATCTGGTACCGGGGGACCCGGCAAGAACCGCTCTGGGCGACGAAGCGACGGAGGAGCAGCTTGAAATTTACCGGGAAGATCATGGCTTGAATGAACCGATAGTTGTCCGTTATGCGCACTATATTGGAGGGTTGCTGCACGGCGATATGGGAAAAAGCATTTACAATAACGAAGATGTCTGGCAGTTGTATTTCTCAAAACTTCCGTATACGCTTCTGCTTGCAGTTGCATCGGTCATTCTGACCGTGATTACTTCTATACCGCTTGGTATATTAGCTGCGGTAAAACGAAATGAATGGGTGGATACGGGAGCTTCGGCGCTGTCTTTCATTGGCCTTGCAATGCCTAATTTTTGGATTGGTCTGCTGCTGATTATTTTATTTTCGGTTCATCTGGGATGGCTGCCGTCGAGCGGAGCAGGAGCGGGATGGAAAAGCCTTATTCTTCCAATGATCACATGTGGGACGGGAAATATGGCGGCATTGACACGCACAACACGGTCAGCGATGCTGGATGTTTTGCGGCAGGATTATTTGCGGACAGCAAGAGCAAAGGGATTAAATGAACATCTGGTTATTATCCGCCATGCGTTTAAAAACGCACAGATTCCGATTGTTACTATGATCGGAACGCAGTGTGCGACGCTGGTCGGAGGCGCGCTGATAACGGAACGTGTTTTTGCGTGGCCGGGAATCGGCAGTTATCTGGTTGATTCTATATTGAAAAGCGATTATGAGGTAGTAACTGGCTTTGTGATTATGACAGCGGTAGTGGTATCATTGATTCTTTTATTGGTAGACATCATATATGCGTTTATGGACCCGAGAATCAAAGCAGAATATGCAAGGAGTTGAACATATGGACAGGGTAGAAAAGTCATGTAAAAACAGTGCCGGAGTCCGTCAGAATCGGGCGTTGGCGGTATGGAGGCAGTTCCGCAGAAATAAAGGAGCGATGATAGGCCTGATTATTACGGCTGCACTTATATTGCTTGCAGTATCTGCGGATTTTATATGGGATTATGAGACCGATGTAATCGGAATGAATATTGCAGACAGGATGATTTCGCCAGGAACAAAATACCTGTTTGGCACAGACAATTATGGACGAGATATGCTTGCAAGAGTGGGCTATGGCGCCAGGTATTCTCTCGTCATCGGCGCAGTGTCAGTGCTTTTCGGATTGTTTGTAGGGGTTCCAATCGGAACTTCCGCCGGTTATCTGGGCGGCAGATATGACACGATTATCATGCGTATGATTGATGCATTTTCAATTGTTCCGAGCATTCTGCTTACGATACTGATGGTTACTGTGTTGGGAACAAGTTTGCTTAATCTGATGATTGCGCTGGCGATCAGCACCATTCCTATTTTTGCCAGGATTACGAGAGCCTCCGTTCTTACGGTTCGGTACAATGAGTACATTGAATCCGCAAAGGCAATCGGCGCTTCGGATTTTTATATTATAACAAAATATATTATTCCAAACTGTTTTTCTCCGATTCTGGTACAGGCAACGCTGCGTATGGGGACAAACATAATCAGCGCTGCCGGTTTAAGCTATATCGGGCTGGGTGTTGCGCTGCCGACACCGGAATGGGGCGCTTTGCTGTCAGCTTCCAAGCAGTTTATTATACAGGCTCCCTATCTTTGCTTTTTCCCGGGGCTTGCGATCATGATTACAGTGATGTCCATTAATCTGGTAGGTGACGGCTTGCGGGATGCGCTTGATCCGAAATTGAAACGATAGGAAGGTGTTTGTATGTTCTATGACGGAAACGTAAGTGCGGAAAGAAAAGAAGAGAAAAAGCAAAGTAAGTATGCGATAGACGTAGAGAATTTAAGGGTTCGTTATGAGACATCATCCGAAGTTGTAATGGCAGTAAACGGGATTGACTTGCAGCTGAAACGGGGAGTTACGCTCGGGATTGTAGGGGAAACCGGAGCCGGGAAAACGACGAGTATGCTATCTCTTATGAATCTGATCGAAACGCCGCCCGGAGTTGTGGAGGCGGATCATATTTATGTGAACGGGACAGATGTTCAGAGACTGAGCGCTGCGGAACTGTGCAGAATCAGAGGAAATGAGATTGCCATGATTTTTCAGGACCCGATGACATCTCTGAACCCGGTGATGAAAGTAGGGGAGCAAATCTCCGAAAGCATTATGCTTCACGGCCGTGTGTCGAAAAAGGATGCAATGGAACGGGCGGCAAGGATGCTGGAGATCGTTGGAATCAGTCCCTCAAGAGCATCCGAGTATCCTCATCAGTTTTCCGGAGGGATGAGACAGCGTGTGGGGATTGCGATTGCATTGGCGTGTAAGCCTGAAATTTTGATCGCAGACGAACCTACCACGGCTCTGGATGTTACGATTCAGGCACAGGTTCTGAAACTGATGAAACAGCTAAAGACAGAATACGGAACCTCCATGATTTTGATTACGCATGATCTTGGCGTAGTTGCCAGGATGTGTGATGAGGTGGCGGTCATGTATGCAGGGAGGATTGTGGAACAGGGAACACTGAAACAGATTTTTAATGAAACCCTTCATCCATATACAGAAGGTCTGTTTAATTCTCTGCCGAATATCCATAATCGCGTGGCTTCCTTAAAGCCGATTCCGGGATTGATGCCTGACCCGGCGAATCTGCCGCAGGGCTGTGCCTTTGCAAAAAGGTGTCCCTACGCCGCGCAGGCGTGTTATGCGGAACAGCCGGCTCGCAAAACGTATGAGGACGGACACAGCGTATGGTGCACTGCATACCGTGATGCAGAATTCCACATTAAAAGGAAGGGATAACTATGCAGGAAGCGATTTTGAAGGTAACGAACCTGAAGAAATATTTTAAAACCAAAAAAGGAACGGTCCATGCAGTTGACGGCGTGAGTTTTTCTATAGAAAAAGGGAAAACGCTGGGCATTGTAGGTGAGTCCGGATGCGGAAAATCGACGACAGGACGGGCGATCCTGAGGCTGGTGGAACCAACGGACGGGGAAGTGATTTTTGAGGGTATTGATGTGACAAAGGCAGATAAGAAACAGTTGTCTGCGCTGCGGCGCGATATGCAGATTGTTTTTCAGGACCCATTTTCATCGGTGAATCCGAGAATGACGGTAAGTCAGTTGATTGCGGAACCTCTGGTTGTGAACAAGATTTACAAAGGCAGGGGAAGCAAACAACAGATAGAAGACAGGGTATTGGAGCTGATGGACACAGTCGGACTGGCGAGACGATTGTATAATTCCTATCCGCACGAATTGGACGGAGGACGGCGCCAGAGAATCGGAATTGCGCGGGCGCTGGCAATGAATCCGAAATTTATTGTGTGCGACGAACCGGTATCTGCGCTGGATGTTTCCATACAGGCACAGATCTTGAATCTGATGAAGGAACTGCAGAATTCCTTGCAGTTAACGTATATTTTTATCACACACAATCTTTCTGTGGTGAATCATTTTGCAGATGAGATTGCCGTTATGTACCTCGGCTCTCTGGTGGAAAAAGCGCCTGTAAAAGAATTGTTTGATCACCCGATGCATCCCTATACGCAAGCGCTTCTCTCGGCAATACCGGTGCCGGAAATAACAGAGAACGAAGAGGAGATATTGATTAAAGGAGAAATTACATCTCCAGTTAATCTGCCGGAAGAATGTCGTTTTTACAGCAGATGCAGTTATGCGTGTGAACTGTGTAAAAAAGGCAGGCCGGAACTTCAGGAAGTGAGACCGGGGCATTTTGTTGCATGCAGGCGGATTCATGATGTGCGAATGGAGGAGAAAAGGATATGAAAATCACGGATGTTATAGCGCATGCTTATTATACGTCGCATGAGAAGCCTATTTCAAACGGACTGTATACTTATGACGGAACAGAGATTATTATTTGCGAAGTAAAAACAGATGATGGAATTTCAGGATATGGCTGGACGAGAGGAACCTGCGGCACCACCAATCTTGTGGTAAACACGATCCGGAATCTGAGAGACCGGGTGTTGGGGGAAGACCCCTTTAATGTAGAGCGTATCTGGGCGAAAATGTATCTTCCGAAGGTATATGGCCGGAAAGGGATGGAAATGCATGCAATCAGCAGCTTGGATATTGCACTGTGGGATATTATCGGGAAGGCAGCAGGGAGGCCGCTGTATCAGATGATGGGCGGGTATCGCCCGGCGGTACCGGTTTACATAGCCGGAGGGTATTATCTTCCTGGAAAAGGAATAAAAGAATTGCAGGATGAAATGCGTACCAATGTTGCAAAGGGCGTACATGCCGTTAAGATGAAAATCGGCGGCGCTTCTATTTCGGAGGATCTCGAACGAATAGACGCCGTAAGAGATGCTGTTGGAAAAGACGTTGATATTATGGTGGACGCCAACAATGCTTATTCGAGAATAGAAGCCCTGAAAATCGGGCGGGAATTGGATAAGCGGAATATTTTCTGGTTTGAGGAACCCCTTCATGTGGACGATCTGGAAGGCTGTGCTGAATTGACAGAGAAACTGGTTACTCCGATTGCCATTGGAGAAAATGAGTATACGAAATGGGGATTCAAAGAGATTATAGATAAGCACGCCGCGAATATTCTCAATGCGGACGCGCAGATATTGGGCGGGATTACAGAATGGAAAAAAGTCGCGGATCTGGCGATGAGCGCGCATATTATGGTTGCGCCGCACGGCGATCAGGAAATCCATATTCCGCTTGTTGCAGCGGTGCCGAACGGACTGATTGCCGAGTATTATGACAGCAATACGAACGGGCTTTTGCATGCGATGTTCACAGAGAAAATCGTACCGGATAAAGATGGTTTTATCAAGGCTCCGGATCACCCGGGTATTGGAATCGAAATTGATTTTGAACGGTTGGAACAATACCGGGTTACTGTAAATTAAGGAAAGGGGTGTGGGGATGAGACTCAATCATAATTATCTGGAAGAGCGGGAAGAAGTGATGAAGAAAAACGGGAATCATTATCCTTCTGTTATTTTGGCGCAGGTTGATTCCAAGCCGGCTTTCTGCCGTTTTCGCGACCGCCTTCTGCCATACATAAAAAATGTAAATGAAGCGCATCTGGTAATGCTCAGCGAGCAGGGAATTGTGAAACAGAGTGATGCCGGAAAGATTATGAGGGCGATTGAGAAAATTGATTATTCTGTTTATCCCGGGATGGAATACAGCGGAGAATTTGAGGATTTGTACTTTCAGATGGAAAAGCAGATCATTGACATGAGCGGGGGAGCCGGTGGAAATCTACATTTGGGCAGAAGCCGCAATGACATGAGCATGACGTGGTCAAGGCTTGGCGTTCGCAAACATCTGATATCTCTGATCGAGAAACTGATTCATTTTCAGAATACAGTCCGGTTATTTGCAGAAACGCATAAATCTACCGTGTATGTCATTCATACGCATACGCAGCATGCACAGCCGGGGCTGCTCGGACATTACTTTCTTGGATTTACGGATGTGATTGACCGCTGCATCGGACGCTTTTGCTTTGCATATGACGCGACCAATCAGTCGCCGATGGGGGCTGCGGCTGCTACAACGACTGGATTTCCGATTTCAAGAGATCGCGTATGTGAACTGTTGGGGTTCGATAAGACAATTGAGTGTTCTTACGATGCCATAGGTAATTTTGATCACTTTTTTACAGCGGCTTCCGCAATCTCTCTGTGTGCGCTTGACCTGGGAAGGACTATCACAGATTTATTGCTCTGGTCTACGGAAGAAGAAAAAATGATTATTCTGGCAGACGGTTATTCTTCAACGAGTTCCATTATGCCTCAGAAAAGAAATCCTATTGCGCTGGAGCATCTGCGCGGCTCACTTTCGCTTATCAAAGGGCTTGCGGACACGGTGCATACGGCTTTTCTGAAATGTCCTTACGGTGATGTTTCAGACCATGAGGATGTAGAAGATACACTGGACGCAGCGTTTACAAAGCTGGAGGAGAGTATTGAACTGTTCAATGCCGTACTGGCCACGACAGAGGTGAATAAGGAGCTGCTGGAAAAGAGGGCGTACGAAAGTTTTTCTACAGTAACAGAACTGGCAGATGAAATGGTGCGGGCTTGCGGCGTGCCTTTTCGAAAAGCGCATGGATTTGTGTCGCACATGGTGAAAAAGGCGGAACGACAGAACTTTAATCTGAAAAATATCACCGAAGATTTTTTCACCGAAGCATATGAAGAATATTTCGACAGTTCTTTTGATATGGCATTTGCCCCGTTTCATAACTGTCTGGACCCGCTGCGCTTCATTTATGTCAGAGACATACCGGGCGGAACAGGGCCTACTGCAATGGAAAATCTGCTCCGGTCTGCGCTGCAAAAAGTGCAAACCAATGAAACCTGGCTGGAACAGAAAAAAACAGGAATACGTATGGCCGATAAAAAACTGAGCGATGAAATAGAAAAAATAGTAAAATACTGAAGGCAGTAACGTATTCTGTAAAACTGACTTAAAGATACTGGCGTATTTCACCGGTCGTAAAACCAGTCGTCTTTTTAAAGACGCGGTAAAAATAGGGAAGACTGGAAAACCCTGTGGCGATGCTGATTTCGCGCAGGGTTTTTTCACTGTCTGCCATCATGGAAACAGCTCTTCGGATGCGCAGGTCCGTGAGGAGTTCGACAAAGGTCAGGTCTTTTTCCTGCTTGAAAAGCCGGCTGAGATAGAATGGACTGATACCGATCTGTCCAGCGACCTCATCAAGAGAAATATTCTTATTATAATTTTCATTCAGATAGAGCAGTGCTTTTTTGATGTATATGCTTTCTTCTTTTTCGGAATTTTCGGCAAACATATTTGCCCGGCCGAGAAGCCAGGCGAGCAGCTCCGGTCCGTTTTTGATTTCATAAAAGTTTTCCCAGATCAGCCAGCCGGTTTTTGCATAGGAATGATAACGGAACGTGAGCTCTTCTAGGCGCAGCAAAAAGAGTACAGACTGCGCTTTTAAATAGTCAAAATCAGAATCAACCCGACTGAGATCTTTTCGGAGGGTGGACTCGATAAGTGCGAGCGCATCTGATTTTTTGTTTTCTCGCAACAAAGGCAGGATTTTTTGCGGTAATTCCGTAAGGGCGCAGGTTTTTGGGCTCCCAGGAAGATACTGAAAATGGGAAATACCGGGGCGTTTTCGCTCTATCAGAGCAAGGCGTGCTTCCTGAAGCGCGTTTGCATAGTGCAGGGGATTACCCTGGAAACGGCTGACGCCGACAAAGACGTGAAAGCCGTTATTTTTTAACTGCTGGTAGGTATATTCGATAGTTTCGTGGAGAAAATGTTCCAATTCTTCTTTTGATGAGAAGGAATCAGCCATAAGGAATACAATCTGCATGCCGTGATGCTCGGCAGAAAAAAATTTACAGTACTGGCCAATATATCTGGCGAGCAGGTCAGATATCCGTTTTTGCGCGGGTAGGGCCAAAGCGGCAGTATCGGCCGTTTCCAGGCTGTCTGCGGGAAGAAGCTTCCAGAACGTGAACATACCGCCGCGTTCCAGGGCAGGCGTCTCCTTTTTGAGCAGCTGATAACAGCGGTCGTCTATCTGGCCACATAAGAGGGAATAAATCCATTTTTCTGCGGCAATGGGGTAGAGATCGCTGGCAGCCTGCCGGTTTTTTTCCTGTTCATCGTGGAGGCTGCGCTCTTCATCAAGCGTGCGGCAGGCTTTTTGAATGGCGCTGTACAGTTCGTCTTTGCTGCTTGGCTTGAGCAGATAATCACTGGCTCCGAGCTTTAGTGCCTTTTGCGTGTAGGAAAAATCGCTGTAGGAAGAATTGATGATGATCTTCATGTCCACATGCTTCATTTTCAGTATTTCAATGGCGTCTAACCCGCTCAGGCCGGGCATGTTTACATCCACAATCGCAATATCCGGATGCTCCTTTTCAACGCTGCGTATCAGGCTGTAACCGTCGCAGGCGCTTGGAATTAGCTGGATATGACTGCCGATTTCACGGATTTTACTCTCTAATGCAAGTCGTTCAATTTGTTCATCCTCAGCAATAAGGATGCGGTAAGTTCTGCTCATATCAGTTCCTCCGATTTCATGCTTGCCCTAATTTTTTACGTTGAGCCTGGAAGCGGCATGTCCGGCAAAGGGATTGCAAAAGCCACCCTTGTGCCCTGCTCTGTTGCACTTGCGATTTCCACGGAAACACGGTCGCCGAATGTCATGCGAAGCCTCTGGTATACATTTCCAAGGCCGATTTTCAGACCGCTGTCCGCATATTGGTGGATATCGTGCAGAATATGGATTCTTTTTTCTTCCGACATCCCCAGGCCGTTGTCTTCCACAATCAGCCAGCCTGTGCCAGTCTCCTTTTCATACCGGGTTCGGATGGTAATCCGTCCGTTTTCAGTGTACATGCCCACACCGTGTACGATGGCGTTTTCTACAAGAGGTTGCAGGATAAGTGCCGGGATTTCAATAAAATGAAAAGATTCGTCGAGTTCAAACAGAAAACGGATTCTGTCTCCGAATCGCTTTTCCTGTATTGTCACATAGCGTCCAAGCTCCTCAAGTTCTTTGTATAGCGTGATTTTTTTTCCGGCGTAATCAAGGCTGAAACGAAACATCTTTGCAGCCTGTTCGAGCAGCTGCGCTGTTTGATCTGCATGCTCCAGGTATGCTGTGTCGGAGAGCATGTTCAGCGTATTAAACATAAAATGCGGATTGATCTGCAACTGTAATTCGCGCAGATGAGCGCGTTCGAGCTCCTGCGCAATGCGGGCGTTTTCTGTGATAATTTCCATCTGCCGTTTCAACTGGAGGAGCATGTCATGAAATACTTCGGTGAGGATTCTGAGATCCCGGTCCACTTTTGCAGACACAGAGACGGAAATGCTATTGCAGATTCCGTCTTTTTTAATCTTTTCTGCTGCCTGTGTCAATGCCTGCACAGGGCCGGATACGGCTCTGGAAAGCTCATGAATCTGAAACAACAGAAAAAAGAAAAGAATTCCGGTCATAATCAGAAAAACCACGAAAAAGGCATGCGTGCGCGTCTGCATTGCCTGAAAAGACTGCTGGATATTGTCAAGCAGCATTTTGCTGATGATGTTGTAACGGGAGGAGAGTGCTTCTGAGATGGCATAAATCTCCCTGCTGCCGGAATGTAAGGTTTCAAAACTGGCATTTTTGTTTTTGTATAATTCCATTGCATGATACAGCGGGGCTGTCCTTGTGCGGATAGCATCGGTCATATCTGCACAGTCCTGCAGTTCCCGGAATATCCGGAGATCCTGTTCCGAGTTCTGAAGTAGGGCAAGACAGGCTTCCATAGAGTCCAGGTTTTGATTTACGATATCAGCAGGCGCTGTGGTTTCTGCTGTCACAAAACTTTTGATCTGTGCCAATACTTTTTCGTTGGACTCGAAAAATTCATTCAGCACAACCATTTTGTGAATGACGCGCTGATACTGTCTGCTGTCTGCCGTATGGATCAGAAAGGTAAACAGCACAGTAATCAGCGTCACGCCAAAAAGAAGAACGTAAAAGGCGGATAACCGTTCTTTTGTCGTAGTTTCCTCCGTAAGTTTCAGAGATTTTCTGTGGCTGAATAACGGATTTTTTCTGTAAAATAAAGTAGCTGGGTTTGCATGTGGCATCTGGTATCTCCCTTTCAGGCTGGTTTTCGGGAACGAATTTCCCGTGTATTACGGTATTTTGTATGTATCAACATTATCTGCGGTGACAATCTGAATTTTTGTATACAGATTCCCGGCAGCAATTGGCTCAAAACGGTCACTGTTTTGTGTCTCTGTCCGGCCTGTACGATGTCCGGCGTGCGAAGAAAGATAGCGGACAGCTTCATATCCCATAGCCTGTGCATCCTGTATGATCGTGGCGTCAAGAAATCCATTTCGTATGGCTTGCAGGGTAGCGTCGAGATCATCAAAGCCAATAATGACAAGATCCCGCAGAGAAGCCAGGCTGTTACCGGCAAGTCCGATATACTGAGTGGTTGAGGCCTCTGCACAGAACATGGCATTCATGGAATCGTACGTTTCAGTGAGATAGGTGATACGTTCCATCAGACTGAACTTGTCCTGCTCATTCACACAGACTTCGAGAATTTCCGCGCGTCCGGAATCCTCCAAAGCAGCCTGAAATCCCCGGAGCCGTTCTGCCTGATAAGATTTTTCCATTCCGGTGGCCAGGACCGCAACGTGTACGTCCCCATCAATTCTGTTTAAAATCTCTTCTGCTGCAAGCCTGCCTGCTTCATAATTATCTGTTCCGATATAACAGCTTCTCCCGCTTTGTGCAGAATCGGTATCAATCAAAACCACCGGTATGTCGTCCGATTCCATCTGGCTGATGATCGTATTTAATTCTAAAATATCCGGGTCACCGACCGTAATCACACCGTCAAGATTCAAATACTCGACTTCCTTCAATAATTCAACCTGCCTCGCCGAGTCCAGAATCGAAAAACCACTGATGCGCGTAGAAGTATGAAAATCCTCATCCGCAAGCCGAATTCCCTCCTTAACCTTACCCCAGTACCCCTCCTCCGGCGCACATACAATGCAGGCATATCTTGGAAGATCTTTCGGTATTCCTGAGACCGGCTGATAAAAGAAACATACAGAAAGAATCAGCAACACAAGGCTAAAACCGCCAAGAAGAGCGATAGATTTTTTCATTTCATTTCCCCCATTCCGTAACATCCGCCACTCCCACAAAATAAATTTACCAAATGCCTCCCCCCTTTGTAAAGAAGCCAGAACCGAACTTGTCAAGATATTATATGCTTCGCAAAATAATGCATCGCAAAAAGCAAGGAAAACACAAACTGTCCAAAATTTGAAGCTGTTTTTTTCGTAACACTTTTTATACTATTTATCTGCAAGCAAAAATACGGGGCTGACGGCTCGGTGCCAGTTTGAGAAATGGACAGCGCCCGATGCGAAAGGAGAGCAAAACATATGAAACGTACAACAACGATACTTGCAACGATGACTGCAATGGGAATGCTGCTGGCAGGCAGTTCAGCGATGGCAGCTACTTATGAGGGCTACACAGAAGAGGAATTTGCAGCCCTGGAGCAGACAACCGTAGTAAAATCCGAGGATTCACCGACCGGATATTATGTGACTTTCCGTTACAAGGACCCGGATGCATCGAGAGTCCGCATCTACGGAGAATGGCGTTTTTCTGATATTGAGAGCGCAAGCTATTTTACAAGTCAAAATGCTGCGCCGGAAGAGTGGCAGGATGGATATACGGTATGGAAAACGGATAACTGGCCGACTGCTGAGATGGAAAAAGATGAGGAGACTGGCGTGTGGTCCTATACAATTCCGCTTCCGACCGGAACTTGGGCTTACCGCTATTATGTAGACGGGGCGGCAGGTGCAGAGCTGACCGATTATACTGATGCGAAAATGGTTGCGGACCCGGCAAATGTGAACTACCTTGCAGAGGATGAAGACCTCGAAAACCTGGGGGGAGAGCAGGCGTTGACAGCTGTTTACGTTCCGTATGATGAAGAAAAGCAGGCAGCTACCATTCGGCACGATGAGGAAGCGCCGAGAGACGGAGAAAACGGTACGGTTCTTTTTGAGACAGCAACAACAGAGAGCGGCATCCACACTTCTTATGGTATTTATCTTCCGAACGGCTTTGATGCGGCGCGCGAAGAAGCGTATCCGATTCTTGTTCTCTTCCACGGTGGCGGCGGCTACGATGGAAGCTGGATGACGAACGGACTGGTAAATATTCTGGACAATATGATTGCAGAAGGCCGCATGGAGCCGACCATCGTTGTTACGCCAAATGGCTCTGATTTCCCGAGTGACGCCGGATTCCGCTGGAATCGTCCGGAAATCCTTGCTTTTATTACAGACACCGTTCTGCCGCATATGACAGCAGACTACAATGCATCCGCAGATCCGGCAAGACGCGCGTTCGCGGGCCTGTCGATGGGCGGTGCAACCACAGGATATGCAATGTTCCATAATACAGATGATTTTGATACATTTATTCTCTTCAGCCCGCCATTCACAGGCGATGTGGAACCGGATTACGAGAACCCGGCACTGAAAGAAAAGAACATTTTCTTCGGCTACGGCGATTACGATTTCGTGGCAACGCGCAGCCTTTACAAACAGGCTATGGATGCAGACGGAAATCCGGTACAGCTTTACGATAACAAAAACGAAGGCGCATGCTGGGAATATATGTACGGCCTGAATGAAGCAGGCGTAAGCTACCGTTCCATGAATTACCCGTATGGACATGACTGGGTACTCTGGAGAAAGCTGATTGTAGATGTATTTGATAATATTCTCTGGAAATAAGACAGCGTTTAAAAGTAGCATGATGTAAGGGGAGTCCCTCCGGCTTGGCGGTTATGGCTGAGTCGAAGGGATTTTCTGTGTTCCCGGAGGGCACCTTAGTTGAAAGGCAGAAGGTTTTATGTTATGCTCAAGAAAGTGAAATGTCCATGCATACCAACAGGGCACTTAGCATGGCTGATTGGCCCGTTGTTTGGCGGAAATAAGTGTCATTCGATAAATTTGGAAAGGCTGAGTCTGGAAGCCTTATTCCGGAAAGGTACGAAATGCAGGCTGGAATTTTAGAAATAGATGTGCATGGTCTGAATGCAGAGGATGCAATACAGGCAATTGAAAAGAAACTAAGTGGTGCAGGCAGCGGCGTTTACCGTATTCGGGTCATTCACGGTTTTCATGGCGGGACAAGAATCCACGATGCAATCCGAAGAGAGTTAGGCTATGGCCTGGAGCCGCGGATTCAGCGGATCGTTAGCGGATATAACCAGGGAATTACGGAGCTGGTGCTGCGGGAATACTGAGTGCAGAATAGCAGAAAATTTTTGTTGACATTGCCTTTGGATTATGATTTAATTTTTGTAGAAACGTTTCGATAATAAGGACATACAATGAAAGAAGATACAATGAAAACGAATCATGTAGTAACAATTAAAGACGTTTCGGAGCATGCCGGAGTGGCTATCTCCACGGTATCCCGTGTACTCAATGGGCTGGATCGCGTCAGTGATGAAACAAGAATAAAAGTTGAGAGGGCCATAGAAGAGCTGGGGTATGTGAAGAACAGTCTCGCAGCTTCTATGAAGTCCGGCAAGTCCCGGATCATCGTTGTTGTGGTTCCGGATATCATTAATGAGTATTATACTGCAGTGGTTCGGGGGGTGGAGGAAATTGCCAGCCAGGAGGATTATTACACCATGTTGTTCTCATCCAAGGATTCGCACAGGAGAGAGCAGAAGCTGTTTTCCGGAGAACTTGGCAGAGCGATTGACGGAGCGATTATCATTCCGGCTTATGATGAACTGGATTATTACAGAAATATTTCGAAACCGGTGGTGATTATTGACCGTTACGTATCTGGCAGTGATATGCATGCCGTTGTCATAGACAACCATAAAGCTAGTTATCTGCTGACAGAAGAATTGATTTTGGCAGGACATAGAAACATTGCAATTATTTCTGGTGCGCAGGAGTTTAATATCGGAATGGACCGTGTGAAAGGATACCGTGACGCTTTGAAAAATTACGGTATTGAAGTCCGGCCTGAGAATGAAATGATTGGCAACTGGTATCAGGAGCATGGTTATCGGAGCACGCTGGAACTTCTGGAGCGCGAAGATCCGCCCAGCGCAATTTTTGCAGCCAACAACCTTTTGTGCATCGGATGCATTAAAGCAATTCGGGAAAAGGGGATAACGATCGGGAAGGATATTTCGCTTACTGGATTTGATGACAGTGAGGTTGCCCAGCTCCTTGAGCCCGATATCACGGTGGTCAGGCAGGAAACAGCAATGATGGGGAAGATCGGGATGATGAAATTACTGGACATTATCAATAGAAATGAGAAAACGGTTTACCCCAAAAAGGTAGTATTAGATGTAGAACTTATCAGACGTCATTCGGTGGGGAAAATTTAATTCCTGCCGATGGCTGTAAAAATGTACGGGGATTCAGTGAACAAAATGGAGAAGAAAAGTTTTTCTACTGTTTGTCGAAACGTTTTTACATTGCGGTGGAGGGATAAAAGTATGAAAAAACCTAAAATTCTTGTGGTGGGAAGTTTTGTGATGGATCAGATTGCGACTACCGCGATATTTCCGAGAGAAGGCCAGACTGTACTGGGAGGTACTTTTTCAAAAGCGCCGGGTGGAAAAGGCGCAAATCAGGCCGTGCAGATGGCCAGGCTTGGAGCGGATGTGACAATGGTCGGCAAGCTTGGACGGGACAGCAATGGGGCGGAAATGGTAAAGACCTGTGAAGAAGCGGGGATTCATACACAGCATATGTTATATGATGACGAGCTTATGTCGGGCTGCAGTGTGATTATTCTTGAAAAAGCACCGGGAAAACAGACCGTGAACCGCATTATTGTCCTTCCTGGTTCCAATATGAGCATACAACCGGAAGAAATCGCATTTTTGAAAGAAAAGATTGCAGAGTACGACCTGGTGGTACTTCAGCTGGAGATTCCAATGGAGATCAATGAACTGGTAGCAGCCTATGCTTATGAAAAAGGAGTTCCTGTAATGCTTAATTCCGCTCCGAGCGCGCCGCTTTCTGACGAATTGCTGTGTCATCTTACTTATATTTCTCCAAACGAGCATGAGGCCTATGATATGACTGGAATCAGGATTTCTCATGAAGGTAAAAGTGTAAATATGGAGGAAGCGAGGGCTGCTGCAGCAGCACTGAAAGCAAAAGGGGTAAAGAATGTTCTGGTTACGCTGGGAGAGGCTGGTGCGATTCTGGATACGGAAAAGGATGGGATTTTTTATAGTCCATGCGCGGAAAACATCATGGCGGCAGACCCGACGGCAGCAGGCGATTCTTTTGTGGGGGCTTTTTCCGTAGGTCTTGGCTGCGGCTGGGGATACGGTGAGACACTTCAGTTTGCAAATCATACGGCGGCCCTGACTGTCTCCGCTATGGGGGCAATGCCGTCCCTTCCATCGCTTGCACGTGTTGAGAAGTTCCTGAAGGAAAGAACGGGAACAGTTTTGGATACATCAGCGTTGAAAGCGCAATAGGCATTGTTTTGTTTTGGAGGAGGTAAATATTGTGAATGTAAAATGTGAAGAAGCATGCTCATTTTTCCTCAATACAGTGGGGGATGACCTGAATGATTTTATTGACAGTATAGACTATGCGGAGATTGAAGCTGCGGCAGACCTGATCCTGAAAGCACAGAAAAAGGGCGGGCGGGTACATATATCCGGCATCGGCAAGCCAGGACACATTTCCGGTTATATCGCATCTTTGATGTCATCGACCGGTAATCCGGCTTATTTTCTTCACGGGACAGAAGCTGTGCACGGTTCATGCGGACAGCTTGTTCCGGGAGACATTGTGATTTTTATTTCCAACAGCGGGGAGACGGCAGAAATGCGTGCTACCGTAACGGCAGTGAAAAATAACGGGTGTAAGGTAATTGGCGTCAGCAGTAATCGAAATTCCTGGCTTGCGAAAGAAAGTGCAGCACATTTGTATGCAGGAATCCCACAGGAGGGAGGACCGATGGGGCGGGCTCCGAGAATGTCGATTCTGGCAGAGACGGTTGTACTTCAGGCGCTCAGTGTGGTATTGCAGGCGGACAAAGAAGTGACACCGCAGCAGTATGTCAAGTGGCATCCGGGGGGAACACTTGGGCAATTGCGCGAGAATGAAAAGTAAAAGGATGAACTAGGATATGGCATGAACCGCGGATAAAACGGATCGTGGGCGGATATAATCAGGGAATTACGGAGTTGGTGCTGCGGGAATACTGAAAATACAAGAGGCCTTACACCGGGGCTGTCGCACTAAGGTAATGATATACAAGATATCGTGAAATATGGCGAGATAGTAATATTGTATCTTGTATGTCAAAGCTTAGTACGGCACCCCTTTTTGTTTTTATGGAAAGTAAACTTGACGTTTTAGGGAGATACTGTATAATAAGGGTATGGAAAGCAAACTTTCCATAAAAAATAGTATACTGTATCATTCATTTTCAGTAAAATTACGCAGATGGAAATTCAGGCAAGTAATTCTGCGAATTATAAATGATACAGTACACTAGGAGAACGGATGAATACAGAAAGGCGGGATAACGAAAACATCTATGAAAAACAGATTGGAGGAGCTGAGAAAACAGAAAGGAATCCGGCAGGAGGAGCTGGCAGATGCGCTGGAGGTATCGAGACAGACAATTGGTTCTCTGGAAAATGGGCGGTATAACCCATCAATTTTGCTGGCTTTTAAAATCGCAAGGTATTTCGGAATGCAGATTGAGGAAATATTTATTTATGAGGAGGAGAAGCATGAAAAAGATGGATAAGATTTTGCTTGCAGGAGACATACTGATTGGTGTCATTTTGATGGTAACAGGGGTTCGGATTTCGGTTGATTATTATTCCACGCTGATTTTTGCGATGGGATTTGGGCTTACGTGCAGCGCTGTATCCCAGTTTATCCGGCATTATTACCATACAAGGCCGGAAAATATAGAAGCGTACCGCGAGAAAACGCGCCGTCAGGAGATTTATTTAAAAGATGAAAGAAAAATACAGCTTCGCAACCGGGCAGGTTATATTACCTGGGCAGGGACAATGGTGTTATGCTTTATCGGTGCTTTTGTGGCAGCACTGCTGCATTCAGAGCCTTTAATAATAGGACTTCTTGCCGGGGCTGCGGTTGTACAGTATCTGGCAGCGACTGTGGTTTACAAGTATCTGTGTAAAAAGATGTGAAAAATAGTTTGCCGGAAAGAGTTCTTATACTGAAAAAGACAAGTAGTAAAACTTCAAAAAGAGGTTGCAGAAATTTGTAAAAATGAATAGCATTGATACAGATGGGAGGGATATTATGACAAAGAGTATGACGGAAGGAAAGCCTCTCAGGCTGCTTTTACAGTTTGCATTGCCGCTTCTTCTGGGAAATTTGTTTCAACAGATGTATAATACGGTGGACGCTGCGATTGTCGGGCAGTTCCTGGGTTCGGATGCGCTGGCCAGCGTGGGTGCGTCAAGCAGCGTACAATTTCTGGTGCTTGGTTTTTGTATTGGTATCTGCTGTGGGTTTGCTATCCCCGTGGCGCAGAGGTTCGGGGCTGAGGACTACGGTGCAATGAAGCGGTATGTGTATCATGCGATGGTGATTTCTGCGGTGGCAGCATTGGTTCTGACTGTGGTGTGTGCGCTGCTTTGCACAAAAATCCTGCAAGTGCTCTCAACACCGGAGGATATTTTTGGTGGGGCGTATATCTATTTGCTGATTATTTTCCTGGGAATCCCCTTTAATATTCTCTATAATCTGCTGTCCGGTATTTTGCGCGCAGTGGGAGACAGCAGGACGCCGTTTCTGTTTCTAGCGGTTTCAACCTGCTCCAATATTGTTCTGGACTTGTTCTGTATTCTGGTTTTAAAGTGGGGCGTTGCCGGAGCGGCCGTGGCAACCATCACTTCGCAGGCCATGAGCGGCATTCTGTGTCTTATCTATATGTTCCGGAAGGTGCCGCTGCTGCATATGGAACGGTCTCACAGATTACTGCAAGCAGCTTATGTCAAAAGACTTCTTTTAATGGGACTGCCCATGGGGCTGCAGTATTCGATTACGGCGATTGGCAGTATGGTCATGCAGTCAGCCAATAACGGGCTTGGAACCGTTTATGTCACTGGTTTTACGGCGGGAATGCGTCTGAAACAGTTTTTTATCTGCCCGTTTGATGCCTTCGCGACAGCGGTATCTACGTTTTGCGGACAAAATCTGGGAGCAAGGCGGATGGACCGTGTGCGCCGTGGAATAAAAGACGGGTTGTTGATTGCAATTTCCTATGGATTTGCCGCAGGGATCGTTCTGATTTTTTATGGAAGAGATCTTGCCTGTCTGTTTGTGTCAAAGGATTCCGCAGCTGTGCTGGATGCTGCCGGACAGTATCTGCGGTACATCGGTTATTTTCTGTGGTCGCTTGGAATTCTGAACATATGCCGTCTGGCGATTCAGGGACTTGGTTTTTCCGGCCGTGCTGTATTTGCAGGTGTGCTGGAAATGGCGGCGCGCAGTATTGTAGGAATTGGGTTTACTCCGGTGTACGGGTATCTGGCTATCTGCTGCTGCGATCAGGCAGCCTGGAGCGTTGCCTGTGTATATCTTGTTCCGATGTGTATTCATTGCGTTCGCAAACTGGATCGTATGCAGGCGTATGGGACTTTGATTTGAGCGTGGGGTGTATGGCCGGACAGGAAAAAAGGTGGCAGTCTATTCACGCGGGGAAAAGTACAGAGAATAAAATGAGAATATTGTCTGAAAATTCTTATTATTTCAGACAATATTATTTTTTATAAAAAAATAACAAATAACTATTGACAAAACAGAAGAATAACATTATAATAATGACAACAACAAGGAAATGACAAATTATTAGGAGGACGGTCCAATGGCATAGTTCATTCAAATCTCTGATACAAGCGAAAAGCACTTGAAGGAGGGGACGCCAATGGGAGGAAGGGACCCATAAGGGAGGCTTCAAAATAAAAGAACAGGAGGTTATGAAGTGAAACTGGAAATTATTCATTAAAAGGGCTATCTGATGACGAGAAAGTCAGATAGCCCTAAAATTTTGCCTTTTTATGTTCTTATACTGCAAAAGAAGGTGTGTAAGAGACACTCATTTGTATGAATGCCGGTTTTACAGAAGTTTCCATGACTCAATAATTTCTTTTTCAATTTCTTCATCAAAGTTCGTAAAAGTAATCGTAAACATGTCAGTGTCTTCGTTGCAGATGATGTACTGGTGCATGGTAGAATCCATCATGCTTACCGTGTAGCGGTAAAAAGTATTTTCACCAATCTGTTCCACATCCATCGGTTCACAGTCTTCCTCCGCCACGCCAATAGCCATATAGGTAGCAGCCATCTGCGCATCCAGATCATCTTTCATGGATGTGATCATATCCTGTGTCAGACCGGAAGCTTTTGAAATCTGCACATTCAGGTTACTCAGCATATCTGCGCTGTAAAGGTAATCTGTGTTGGAGTAATCAATGCTTCCAAGAATGGAAAGATCAAGACCGGCGTTTTCAAAAACATCTTCCCCGACTGTGTCCATCAGCGTATCAAGCGTATCTGCACTCAGTTCAATATAATCATCCGGCACTTCTATCGTATAGAGTTCACTGGAAGCAGAGGTGTAAAGCATCCAGCCTTCTTTGACTGCAGCTTCTTCTGTGGAGAGTTCTGTTTCCTGTGCAGAAACGACAGTCCCTGCTGCAGTGCATAAAAGGAGTGCACACAATGTTAAAATTGATTTTTTCATAAATTTTCCCTTTCTGTACAATAAGAATTGAATATAAATCATTTGAAATTGTAGCAGGTAGCTTCCCTCAGTTCAATATAATAAATCATAGAATCTGATAATTTTTCAGTTTTTTATTCATTTTAGGAGCCTGGTTTGATGCTGCGCGTGTATTTAAATTTTATCAGGACAGACTTGAACCCGGCCGTTTCTTTCCGTATAATATAAAAAATAACGCAAGAGTAAGGAAAGAGGTTATTATGGCACGTAAGAGAAAATATCGAAGAACGTCAAAAAGAAACACACCATTTTCCAGATGGCTGCGCCGCGTGCCGCTTCCGGTTGTATTGCTTTTGTGTCTGCTATCCTGGATGTTTCCGGAGCAGTCGCGAACAATTTTTGGCGAGCTGCAAGATGATATTCCTGTCTTTCGAGAGCTTACTTCCCGGTTGGGAATGCGCCGCGGACAGAATACGGCCGGGACGGAGAACTTTGAGATTCATTTTCTGGATGTCGGAGAGGGGCTTTCTGTGTTGGTGCGTTCTGATACGCATGCGATGCTTTACGACGGCGGGGACCGGGATGTCTCATCTTTTGTAGTCTCCTATCTGAGAGATGAGGGGATTTATACGCTGGATTATGTGATTGCTTCGCATTATGATGCGGATCATATCAGCGGACTGATTGGTGCGTTGAATAACTTTGAGGTGAAACATGTGATTGGTCCGGATTATGTACATGATTCCAAAACATACCGATCTTTCATGGATGCAGTCGCAAACCAGGGACTTACAGTGGAACATCCGTCGCCGGGCGATATGTATACACTGGGAGATGCCGGATTTACGGTGCTTGCGCCTTCTGAGATTACAGAGGATTCCAATAATAATTCTGTGGCTGTTCGTATTGTAAACAAAGACAACAGTTTTTTGTTGATGGGAGATGCAGAAAAAGGGAGCGAAGAGGCTGTCTGTGCCTCCTCGCTCAAGCTGGAAAGCGATGTACTCTGCGCGGGCCACCATGGCTCATCTAGCTCCACCTGCGAAGAATTTTTGCAGGAAGCAAAACCGAAGTTCGCAGTAATCAGCTGCGGAAAGGAGAATGAGTACGGCCACCCGCACTGGGAGACTTTGGAACGTTTATCCCGATACGGAGTGACTGTTTACCGCACCGATGAAATCGGGACAGTCATTGGATATTCAAATGGCGATGAAATCTGGTGGGAAATGACAAAGTAGGAATTATGTCCTACTGCTCTGCAGCCGTTTCTGTATCTGGATCAAGTACGAGAAGAAGTACAGCTTTTCCCTCTTCATCGTGCCAGATGCAGATTTCATTGCCCTCTTTGATGGCTGAAATGTCGAGCGTTTCAAGCTTCGGAAGCTCGACGTCTTGTGTGGCGCATTCTTTCATCAAGGCATTTCCGTCTTCTGTGTTTGGCACGCTGTATATCGTGGCGTCATCTGCCACTTCTACCATTGTTAAATCAGAGTTTTCGATATCCTGATTTTCATTTTGTATATCTTGCGCGTTTATCTCGACATTTGTGTTTTCTGCGTTTTCTTCAAGATTCGCATTTTCATCTTCCATATTTTCCGCATTGGCGTTGTTTTTAAAATTTTCCTGCTGTTTCTTTTCTTCGACGATTTCTGGATTTTGCGCTGGTATCTCATCTGGTTCCGAGAGAGCAATGAATAAGGTTTTACCGTCAACTTTTCTCACGGTTCCCAGTGTCTTTTCTGCTGTGATTTCTTGTTGGACGTTTTGACTGTTAACAGGTTCTGATGCGGATACACCCATGGAAGTAACTGCCAGTGTAAGACCAAGTATGATTGTTGCAAATTTTCTTTTCATTTTATCAAATCCTTTCTGTAATTGTTTTGTCGACACTGATACTTTAATAGAAAAATGTGTTTTCACTGTGGAAAAACTGTATAAAAGTTGTATCAGAATTCTTGATATTTTCTTTAAAAAATTAAAAGATCTGAAAACAGGGTTTGTACAGTCAAGGTGTTTTTTCAGGCATACAATTTTGAATACGGAGCATACTATTACCTGAAAATGGTTTATGTTATTGTGACGAAATAAACAAAAAATGCTCTATTATTTTCGGAAATAAAATATAGAAGATTACTCTGGATGTTTCGGGAAAAGAATGATATACTTTGGGCAAAACAAGTAGGAGGTAAAATTCATGTATTGTTATAGAAAAGTGACAGAAGACCTTTTCTGGGTAGGTAGCAATGACCGCCGCCTTGCGATGTTTGAAGGCGTATATTCTGTACCGGGAGGAGTTTCCTATAATTCCTACCTGCTGATAGATGAAAAGACTGTTTTGTTTGATACAGTAGACAAGGCGGTAAAAGGAATTTTCTTTGAAAATATTGCAGAGGTGCTTGGAGACAGAAAGCTGGATTATCTCGTAGTGCATCATATGGAGCCGGATCATTCCGAGGCTATTCAGGAACTGGTCATGCGTTATCCGGATATTCAGATTATCTGCAATCAGAAAATTGCTTCTATGATTAAGCAGTATTTTGATTTTGACATTGATTCCCGTGCGATTTTGATGAAAGAAGGCGATTCCTTCAGCACCGGAAAGCACAATCTTGTGTTTGTGATGGCGCCGATGGTACACTGGCCGGAGGTTATGGTTTCCTATGATACGACGGACAAGATTCTGTTTTCTGCGGATGGTTTTGGAACATTCGGGGCACTCAATGGCGCGCTGTTTGCGGATGAAGTGAATTTTGAGCGCGATTATCTGGATGAGGCAAGACGTTATTATACAAATATTGTAGGCAAATATGGCGACCAGGTACAGACGCTTCTGAAAAAGGCATCTGCACTTGAGATTGAGATGATCTGCCCGCTGCACGGTTTTGTGTGGAGAAAGAATATCTCTGATTTTATCGGAAAATATATGCACTGGAGTTCCTATGCGCCGGAAGAGTATGGAGTGATGATCGCATACGCGTCTGTTTACGGACATACGGAGAATACGGCAGAAATTCTTGCGTGCAAGCTTCGGGAACGCGGGGTAAAGACCGTGATGTTCGATGTTTCTGTTACACCGGCTTCGGATATCATTGCAGCAGCGTTCAAGTGGAGTCACCTGGTATTTGCATCGACAACCTACAATGCAGGTATTTTTGTAAATATGGAGGCTCTGATTTACGATCTGGTAGCACATAATATTCAGAACCGTACGATCGCATTGATCGAAAATGGTTCCTGGGCTCCGACGAGCGGCCGTCTGATGCGGGAAGAGTTTGAGAAATGCAAGAATATGACGATTCTTGATAACACGGTCAAGATTCTTTCATCCCTGAAGCGTGAGCAGCTTGCGGAGCTTGACGCACTGACGGATGCGCTGACAGAGTCTATCCCGGGTTCGGCAAAAGCGCAGATGGCGACTAAGGAGAAGAAGGAGATTATTCAGGAAAAAGCAGAGGTAGATCCGACCGCAATGTTCAAGCTTTCTTATGGACTGTTTGTACTGTCAGCAAAGGATGGCGATAAGGACAACGGCTGTATTACGAACACGGTAATGCAGGTGACGGATGTTAAGAAACGAATTGCGATCGCTGTAAATAAGGCAAACTATACGCATGATATGATTATGAAAACAGGAGCGTTTAATGTATCTGTTCTGACGACGGAGGCACCGTTTAAGCTGTTTAAACAGTTTGGGTTCCAGAGCGGCCGTGATGTGGACAAATTTGCCGATGGCGGTGTGCAGGCACGCACGGCAAATGGGATCAGCTATGTTCCGGAATATTCCAATGCTGTGATTTCCGGTAAGGTAGTGGAGACGCAGGAGTACGATACGCATACCCTGTTTATTGCGGAGGTAACAGAAGCGGCGGTACTTTCCAATGTTCCGAGTGTGACGTATCAGTATTACTTTGATCACATTAAGCCGCAGCCGCAGCCGACGACAGAAAAGAGCGGCTACGTCTGCAAAATCTGCGGATATATTTATGAGGGTGAAGAGCTTCCGGCTGATTTCATTTGCCCGCTGTGTAAGCATGGTGCAGAGGATTTCGAAAAGCTTTAAGCAATAGACATACAACAAAAACGCTCCCCCTGAGGCGATAAAGCTTCAGGGGGAGCGTCTTAAAGTTAAGTATTATGCTTTGCTGTATATGTTGATTATTCAGCAGAGATTGCGCCTGTCGGACAGGATGCTTCACAGGTACCGCAGTCAAGACATGCATCAGCATCAATTACGTACTTGCCATCGCCTTCAGAGATAGCGTCTGCCGGGCACTCGCCTGCACATGATCCGCATGCTACACACTCATCAGAAATTACATATGCCATGATAATATCCTCCTTTATAAAATACGTTTTGGATTCCTTTTGGAATCTTTTTTTTATTTTAATACAAAACAATCGAATACACAAGCAAAAAAGCAGATTTTTAGATGTATTTCTATGGGAACACTGGCAAAAACTGTGGATGATCATTATATTAAAAAAACATACTTTTTCAGAAAAAAATCAAACAAAAAAATTAGTATTATGAAAATAAAGAAAAAATAAAACTAATTACTGATTAATTCCCATTTTAATTTTATTACCTGATGTTAAAATCAATATGGAACGGTTGCAGGAGACATTTCTGCAACGGGGAAAAACCAAAAGGAGGATTAAGTATGAAAAAGAAAAAACTGTTTGGTATTACTCTTGCACTGGCGCTTTACACGATGAGTGCTACTGCCTTTGCACAGGTGCAGTTCTCTTCGAACGAGTCCAGCTTTGAGACGTTTGAAGAGGCTTGTGTAAATGGTCCTGCTGCAATGGCAGAAGAGTTGGGTGGGGCGTATATTTCAGACCCATGTCTGGAGGAATATCCTGCTGAGACAACTTATATCTACCGTTCTTCTGCCCGCTGGTCGGCTACGAGTGCCGGATATCGTAAGAATACGATTCTTCAGGTCTATACGGACGAAAAGTTCGAGTCTAAAGAGGCTGCACAGGGTTATCTGGAGTCACTTGGCCTGATTGATATCATTGAAGAAGCGAAGGGAAGTATTATCCTCGTGAATCCGATTGGTGAGAGCTTCTCCAAGGCAGATGCCCGCGCTTATTACCTGATGCAGGCAGCATCCTGCAACCTGGGCGGTAAGACGACAATCGGCGAAGAGAGCTTTACCTGTGCTGAAGGTGCTTACTACGGCGGTACAACGTATCGTTATGTGATTGGTATCGGCGATGGAGCAACATTTATCAACAATTACATTGCACCTACCTTTGATGATATTACCCGCGTTGCAGGTATGATTCTCATTGACGGCAAGATGGACCGCATTCATGACGTAGCGGGCGTTGTGCCGGTATACATGGTGAATCCGTCTGAAACGGCTCTGAAAAAGTATCAGGAAGCAAATGACACGAACCGTCAGGGCTATATCAAGGATGTAGACGTTTATTTTAATCAGGATATGGAGCTGCAGAAGGTGCTTGTAAAGAACACCGAAACGGTAGATCTGGCATCCGAAATTAACTATGGTTATTATAATCTGCTGATTAAGAACATGCGTGTTCCGGTAGTTCTTGCAGGACTGCATTCTTATTCACATGATTATACGGACCGTAACTGGGATTCCGCGCCGTATTCTCTGGGCAAACGTAACGCTTTCTTCAACTATGAGACAGAAGACGGTCTGATTATTGAAGAGTTTGTAGGCCAGGATACGTTCCAGGATTATACCATTAAAGAAGGAACGATTGGTCTGTTTGGACGTCCTGCTGAAGTAGGAGCTTACATTGATACATGGTATGAAGTAGTTCCGGAAGAAGTGAAGAATGGAACAGCTCCGGAGCATACCGTTCCGATGTGGCTGGCGCTTCACGGCGGCGGAGATGATCCGCTTCAGTTCCTGGATGAGATGGGACTTATGACACTGGCTGGCGAGGAGCGTTTTGCAATGATCGCTCCGATCCATGGCGCTATGTTCACGGTTGGCTTTGATGTATTGCCGGCAGTAGTAGAATATTTCTTAGATAAATATCCGTCTCTGGACCCGAGCCGCGTTTACGTTACGGGTTATTCCATGGGTGGCGGAGCAACCTTACATGCAATCAACGGCAATGCGAAGTACTTTGCAGCAGCTTGCCCGAATGCAGCAGCAATCTTTAACACAGAAGATGAAGTTGTAAACACAGACGACCTTGATCTGCCGATTCTCTTTACGACTGCAACGTATGATTTCTGTGGTTATGGCGGAATCTCTGGCCATGCGGCAGTTCCGAATCCGGAAGATCCGTACGATCCGGAACATATTAATACTTCCTATCAGAATCGTATCAACGATTATCTGACCCTGAACGGAATAGATACTGTGGAATATGATTTCGTGAACTATCCGATGTCTGGTTTCCGCGGGGATGAGTATACAGAAACTCTGTTGAACAATGAATACATGTCCCGTACATGGTATAAATACAACGAGAATGACGTTCCGATGGTTGGTCTGAACATTACAGATTATCTGCCACACGGTCTGTATCAGGAATTTGGCCGGATTTGCTGGGATTATGCAAAACATTTCAGCCGTGATCTGGAAACAGGAGAAGTAATTTACAATCCTTATGTAAAATAGCGGGAATAGAAAATACAGGCGTCAAACGATCTTCTGACGCCTGTATTATTAAACATGAAAGGGGAAAGAATATGAGGACAAAACGAGTACTGGCGTTAGTGATGGCTGCAGCGATGGCTTCTGGATTGCTGGCAGGCACGGAGGCATTTGCCCTGGGTTATTCCGGAAGGCAGAACAATGAGGCTACTTTTGATACGCTGATGGAAGCTCATGCAAACAGTCCGGAAGGCGTAAAAGATCTGGAACTGAATGTGGGCGGTTCTTTTATTCCGCATCCGGTATTGGATGATTATGTGGGAGAAAATTCCTATGTATATCGTTCTGCAAACCTGCATGGAGGACGTGCTGCAGCAAGATTAAATACGAATATATTCGTATTCTCGGACAAGCATTTTGAGAATAAGGATGACGCGAAGGCATATTTACAGGAGCTCGGCGTGATTGATATCATTGATCAGGCGATCGGCAGTGTGATTCTGGTAACACCGGTTGACCCTGAGGCGGGATTTGGCCTGGTAGATCAGAATAATTATTATAAAATGCAGACTGCTGTCTGTGCTTTGAAACAGAGCGGTACAGATGCAGACGGAAACCGTGTAACGTATGCAGATGGAGAATACTACGGCGGATTTGGGTATATTTATGCGATCGGTATTGATGGCGGCGCAACATTCCTCAATAATTATGTGTCCAGTAATTTTGATTTCGTGAGCCGCCTTGCAGGTATGCTTCTGGTGAATGGCGATATGGCGCCGATCCGGGAAGTGGCTGCTCAGGTACCGGTGTATCTGGCAAATGCATCAGAGGATGTGATTGCAAAATATGAGAGCGCAAATGCGACGGATGCATCAGATATCACAAAAGAAACCGCATGCTATTACAACCAGGCGCTGCCGCTTCAGAAGGTAGTTGTGGCAAAGGAGGAGAAAACTCCTGCTGAATATATCCATGATGCATATTATGATTTATTCATCAAAGCGATGCGTATACCGGTTACGGATCGTGGTCTGTATACGGCAGGTACGCCGTATCAGGGCTACAGCTTTGACCAGGCGCCGTATTCCTTGAGTGACCGCAATGCTGTGATCGACGGCGTGACAGAGGATGGCATTCATGTCGAGTGGCATCAGGAAGACCGCTTCGCAGACACGACGATGGAAGACGGCGAATATCTTGAGACATGGGTAGAGTTCCTTCCGGAAGAAGTGCTGAATCACACGGCTCCGGCAGGCAGCATTCCGCTTATTCTGGCAATTCACGGAACTTCTGATGATCCGTATCAGTTCGTCGATGAGGTCGGCTTATTGGATGTAGCAGGAAAAGAGCGCATTGCTATGGTTGCGCCGGAACATCAGTACATTGGTACCATTCCTACCTTGGAGCCGACATTCGGCTGGCTGGATGATATTCTTCCGGAAGTTCTTCCAAGACTTGTTACGTATATGCTGGAAACTTATCCGGAACTTGATCCTTCCCGCGTTTATGTAACCGGCTATTCAGGAGGAGCAGGTGCAGCGATCCGTGCCATTGGCGGAGACGCTTCTTTGTTTGCGGCAGCTGTGCCGATGTCAGACGGTACACCGTGGGGCGCATGTATGCCGAGAGAAGAGGACTGGGCGCAGTATGACACCATTGATCTTCCGATCATGTTCACCACGTCTGAGTTTGACCTTGCAGGGTCCTTCAATCAGGCAGAGCACAGGATTTCGGATGATTACCAGGAGATGCTGAACCGCTTTATGCAGGCAAATGGGATTGAAACGGTAACGTACGATTTTGAAGCAAATCCGTTGATTGGATATGAAGCAGACAGAACTGTGGATGTTCTGCTGAACAACGAGTATCGGAACACGACATGGTACAAAAATAATGAAGCTGGCGTTCCGATGGTGGCGGTTCATTATACTGAAGGGCTGGTTCATGCACTGTATCCGGAGTATGCGAAGCTGGCATGGGATTTCATGAAACAGTATTCAAGAAATCAGGAGACGGACGGCATTGAATATAATCCGTATGTAGACTAAAGAACAGTTAAAAAACGCCCGGCGTTTCGTGACGAAACTTCCGGGTGTTTTTCTTTTGTGATGCATTGTGAAATAAGAAAAATAGAATTAAAATATGGCGCCTTGCATAATAAGAAAAAAGGGATTATAATAGGGCATCATGGATTAAAGGAGGAACACAAGGTGGCAGTACAGATTACGAAGGACATGACAATTGGCGAGATTCTGCGCATCAATGAGGGACTTGCCCCGGTGCTGATGGCTGGCGGAATGCATTGCGTAGGATGCCCGTCTTCTCAGATGGAGACACTGGAAGAAGCTGCGATGGTACACGGCATTGAGCTGGAGGTACTTCTGGCAAGACTGAACGCATTTCTGGAAGCAATGGAGAAATAAAGAAAATAAAGAGCAGATACAAAAAAGAGTCAGAGAAAGCGATGAGAGCTGCTGCAGAATTGTTCACCAAATGGTGGATGATTCTGCGGCAGCTTTTTTCTATGCAAAGGACTGTGAGCAGGCGTTCCTTTGTGTTGCAGTGAGTTTCACGGGCAACAGTGGATTTTTGCCTGGGAAATGTTAAAAAATGCATAATGATATTAAAAAAAGCAGATGGAAAAACAGGAAAGATTCCATGATAATAATAGTATCAGCAGGATGATATTCATACAAAATGACGAAAACAGATATGGAACATCTTGCAAAAAAAGCAAAACTATATAAGGAGGGTAAGAAATGAAAAAAGGAGCAAAGGTAATTGGAAGTATGGTCTGCGCAGGGCTTCTGGCGGGAATGCTGGGAGGAACTTCCGTGTGGGCGGAGGCCGGTGAACCGGCAGAGCTGGTGTTTTGGGATATGATGTGGGGAAGAAGCGACTTGTATCCGGCGGCTGTGAATAAACTGGTGGAACAGTTTAATGAGGAGCATGAGGATATTCACGTGACCGCACAGATGATTCCGTGGGACAATTTTTATCAGAATTTCCTGACAGCCGTTACAAGCGGGGCAGCTCCGGATATCAGTACCGGAGGATTTTCACAGTCCACACAGTATGCAGCTATGGAGGAGCTTGTGGATCTGAGTTCGATCGTGGATGAGTGGACGCAGGAGGGATTCCTTGATGAATTTCCGGAGGGCAGCATCGCACTCCACCAGTATGATGGCATACAGGCGGGAATTCCGTGGATCTGTGATCCGCGCTGTATTACATATCGGGCAGATGTGTTCGAGGAACTTGGAATTGAAGAAATGCCTGCAACCTGGGAAGAATTTCTGGCTATCTGTGAAAAGATCAAGACAGAAACTGATATGATTCCGCTTGTGTTCTCTGGCGACAGAGACGGCGCACAGGTATTTTTGAGCATGATGTTTGAAAATGGCGTGGGTATCACGGATGAGCATGCAGTTCCGGATTTTGCAAATGAAAAGGTGGACGGCGTTCTGGATTATATCCGCACCCTGTATGACAACGGATATATCGCAGAATCAACGGCAAGCTTCGGAGAATCCGATGTGGATTCTATGCTGTTGTCCGGAAAAGCAGCGATGTGCTACGGCGCGCTCAGAACAACCGTGTACAATTCAGGCGATCCGGTCGCTGATACGCTTCGCGTGATGCCGTGTATTTCAGGCGCGCAGGGAGCAGAGCCGCGTACACTGATGTGGGTAAATCCGATTGTGGCATACAGTCAGACGGAATACCCGGAAGAGTGTAAGGTATTTATCAAATGGTGGATTGAGCATATGAATCCGCTCTTTACGACAGGCGGAATTAACGGTTATCCTTCCGTGAAATCTATGCTTTCCGATGAGTACTATCAGTCAAAAGAATATATCAAGAGCTGCGTGGACAATGCGGTTCCCTGCGGAACGGTTCCGGTATGGCCAAATGCAAATTTGTATGAGGCATGGTCTGTCATTGAAGGAGAAAATTATCTCGGCATGGCATTGCAGGAGGTTGTAACAGGAAATACAGACAATAAAGCGATTGAAGAAAAAATTGGAACTCTGATTCAGCAGGCATTCGAAGATGCAGAATAAGTGAAAGCATAAAGAGAATACTCCGCAGTCTGGCTGTACATACAGGTTTTATGCTCTGGCCTGCTGTGGAGTATTTCTGCTTCATGATTCGAGAATGGGCAATGCAGAAATGCCCGAAAGGTTTGGTACAAAATATGAGTAAGAAATTAATAGCAAAACGTGAACTGACGGGATATTACATGCTGATACCCGCAACGCTTTTATTTTTGATGATTAATGGCTTCCCGCTGGTTTATGGATTGGTTTTGTCGTTTACGAACAAAAATTATACAAAGCCCAAGAGCGGGCAGTTTGTGGGGCTTCGCAATTTTATCGACATTTTTCAGGACAGTGAATTCTGGGGAATCATGGGATTTACGCTGTTTTACACAGGTGTTGTTGTCATGGTCAGCTATATGCTGGGCCTGGCCCTGGCCATGCTGCTGAACAGGAACATCAGAGGAAGAGCAATTTTCAGAACCCTGGCACTTGCGCCGTGGGTCATTCCCACCGTGGTTGCAACGCAGTGCTGGCGCTGGATTCTGAATGACCAGTTTGGTATTGTAAACCAGTTTCTCATGAGTATTCATCTGATTGATTCGCCGATTCTGTTTTTATCTTCCGCGCAGCTTGCGAGGGTAACGGTTATTATGTCAGGCGTGTGGAAAACGTATCCGTTTATGATGGTTATTTTGCTTGCAGGATTGCAGTCGATTGGTACAGATATGTATGAGCCGGCCTATATGGACGGGGCAAATTCTTTTCAGGTGTTCCGCTATATCACACTGCCGCTGCTGCGTCCGGTGTCCATGATGGGAATTGCGCTCCAGCTTCTCTGGACCTTCAACAGTCTTTCCTATGACAATATCTACCTTCTGACACAGGGCGGTCCGTCGCAGAGTACGTATGTGGTGTCTATTCTTTCTTATTATACTGCGATCTACCGTGGAAAGATCGGTTATGCTTCTGCGATAGCAACTTTGATGATGGTATTGATTGCCTTGATTGTACTGTGTTACTCAACGATGAAAGTGGTTTCGGCCCGTGCTGAAATAAGACGATTGGAGGCGCTGAGCAGATGAAAAAGAAAAATGGATGGGTTTATGTGGTGCTTTGCATCGCATTGACGGTGTTGCTGCTGCCAATATTGTCTATGGTGACAACGTCTTTTAAAACGAATGCGGAATTGTACGGGGGCGTCTCTTTTCTTCCACAAAATCCGACGTTGGACAATTTTGTATATGTGATTGAAAACACAGATTTTGTGACGAATATTGTAAACAGTGTAATTGTAAGCGGCGCTGTTACTATTATTTCCGTGATTGCGGCAGCGCTTGCCGGTTATACGCTGACGAGATTTCGAGGAAAGCCGGTGAAACTGTTCAGCGTTTTGCTTTATATGGTACAGATGGTGCCGGCAATTCTTCTTTTGATGCCGCTGTTTATGGTGATCAGGCAAATTGGCTTATACGATAAGCTGCCGTCTTTGATGATCGCCTATACGGCAATCAATCTGCCGATCTGTATTTATATGATGAAGAGCTTTTTTGCAACGATTCCGTATGAGATCGAAGAATCTGCAGTGATGGACGGCTGCGGTCAGTTCAAGGCGTTTTTGCTCCTGGTGATTCCTATTTCAGCGCCTGGACTGACCAGTGTGGGGATTATTGCATTTATTTATTCCTGGAATGAATACATGCTTGCCAGTGTCTTTATCCGGTCCGATGCGGTAAAGACCCTGAGCGTGGGGCTGAGTCAGTTTTCGCAGCAGTTTTCCGTGGAATGGGGTGCAATGATGGCCGCAGCGACGCTTGCGACCGTACCGGCGGCACTGTTTCTGGTATTTGCACAGAAGTATATTGTTCAGGGACTTACGGCGGGGGCTGTAAAAGGCTAAAGAAAAGGAACAGAAAAAGAATAAACTTTAATTTTCTATATCCATGATAAAAGAAAGGAAGCGTGAATAACATGACAGATTTTTCAAAGGTACGTGGGTTTAATTATCAGCCGAGTTATGGCTCTTCCAGTTTTGAAAACTGGTTGTACTACAGGCCGGATACAGTGGAGCTGGAGCTTCGAAGAGGAAAGTTCTATTTCCCGAATTTTAATACGGTCCGGATCTGGCTGGATATGCATGCATGGACAAGAGATCAGGAAAAATTTGAAAACAATTTTGAGAAGACACTTCAGATTGCGGACGGACTTGGCATTAAGGTTGTGCCGGTTCTTTTAAACCGCTGGCATGCAGATCCTCTCGATAATGGCGGAGAATACATTGACTGTTTTTATCCGGGAGCAAGCCATGTGAACCAGCCGTATTTGATGGAACGGTATGTGGATCATATCGTTGGAGCGCACAAGGCGGATGAAAGGATCATTGCCTGGGATATTGTCAATGAGCCGTTTTCTTATACAACGGAAATCAAAAATCTCGGGATGATTGAGGAGTATGAGTTCCAGTGGCTTGCCGGTATTTACAGGCAGATCAAGGAAATAAAAGCGATTGCGCCGGCCGGAATGAGCCTTCGTCCGGACGACGGCAAACCGGGTATTGAGCGGGTGGAGCCGGTCTGCGATGTTCTGATGATTCATCCGTATTACTGGCCGGCAGTGGACAATGAGGAAGACCGTGCCAAATTTGAAAAGTTTCTGGATGATTATGTGGATGTTTCGAAAAAGAGCAACAAGCAGCTGCTTGCCACGGAGACGTTGTGGGGCTCTATGATCAATGAGTGGAGACTGAATAACATCCATTATACGATGCCGCAGCTTGCAAAACGTGGCATTGGAATTATTGCGCATGCGCTTCATTACAGTCGGGTAGCGGATTTGCATGATCCGGTGGACGGTCCGGTTGGCTGGAAGGAGCCTATGGATTTCTCAGATATCCATATGGAAATGTCTCCGTACCCGGGCAATATGTGTTTTATCAAAAAGGACGGCACATTGCGGGAAGGGCATGAGGCGTTTAATCTTTACTGATGACGTAGGAGACAGGAGGCTTTTCAATGAAAGCGATTGTGGTAAGAGGGCCATTCCGGTATGGGATGGAAGAAATACCGGTCAGGGAACCGGGTCCGGGGGAGGTTTTGATCCGGATTGAAGCAGTGGGACTTTGCGGAACGGATTACGGAATACTCAGCAATGAGATGCAGTATTACAAAACGGGCCAGGCAAAGCTTCCGATTGTCCCGGGGCACGAGTGGGCCGGATGTGTGGAGAAAGTTGGACCTGGCGTAAAGGAATTTCAGGTCGGAGATCAGGTTACGGGAGAGTGTACGGTACGGTGCGGGTTCTGCTCGTATTGTCAGGAGGGACGGCCGCATTTATGCGAAAACCGGACAGAGACGGGAGTGATGAACCGGGACGGCGGATATGCGCAGTACATTACGTTTCCGGCAGCAAGCCTTCACCGGGTAAGCGGAATCAGTATGGACTGGGCCGCGCTTGTGGAGCCGGCAGGCATTGCGATGCAGGCCGTAAAACGGGCGGATATCAAACCGGAAGATAACGTACTGGTGATCGGTCCCGGACCGATCGGGCTTCTTGCGGCGCAGATTGCAAAAAAAATCTGCGGTGCCAAATGCGTGATTATTTCCGGAACAAGAGACGAGCGCCTGGTAAGGGCGGCAGCGTATACAGACGCGGCAGTCAATATCCGGAAGGAACACTTAAAAGAGGTCGTTCTGAAAAAAACAGGAGGCCATGGAATTGACGCAGTGGTGGTAGCTGCGGGAACCTCCGGTGTTTTCCGGGATTGTGAGAACGTGATGGCGCCGGGCGGACGTATCAGCATCTGCGGCTTTTTTGACAGTGCGAAGGCTGACTGCAACTGGGACTTTATCAGCACGAACAGCATTGATATCCGCGGTTCTCTGGGAAGTCCGAATGTGTGGCCTTTTGTGATTTCCTGTATTGAAAGCGGAAGGCTGGATGTGGAGAATATTATTTCCCACCGAATGACGCTTGAAAGTACGGAAGATTTTCAGAGAGCGGTGGATATGATGCAGAACCGCACGGATGATGCGTGCAAAATTATCTTATATCCGAATGGAGTGAAACATGAGCCGAAATGTAATTGATCTGTCTTATACAGTAGAACATGCGATGGAGGTTTTTCCGGCGGACCCTCCGGTTGGGATTTTAAAGCATCATTGTTATAAAAACGGTTATTTTGTGAGCCAGATTATTATGGGAACGCACAGTGGAACGCATGTAGATGCGCCGGTACATAAACTGCCGGAGACCCGGTCAATCACGGATCTTAAGGTAGAGCAGTATATCGGATGGCAGACTGCTGTTTTGGATTTCACCGGCCATGAGGGTGAAATTACAAGGGCGGATTGCCTGAAATACGAAGACATGCTGGATGCATGCGACGCAGTGATTTTCAAAACAGGCTGGGAGAAAAAGTTCGGTACCGCGGTATTTTTCCAGGATTACGGAGGCCTGCATGAGGAGGTGGCTTTGCTGTTGGAGGAGAAGGGGATTCACCTGATCGGTCTGGAGACGCCTTCTGTCCATCCGGCGCGGCATCAGGAGGTCCATGAGGAACTTCTGAAAAGAAATATATTAATTGTGGAAAGTCTTGCGCATGTGTCTGCCATAACAAAACCGGTGGTAGAGCTTCATGCAGTTCCGTTAAAGCTGAAGAATCTGGACGGCTCGCCGGTCCGGGCGTATGCGCTGGAATAGAAGGGAGAATGGAAAGATGTTGTTTTTATCCATAGATTTCGGGACTTCAGCAGTAAAAATGTCTCTGATGGATGAAAAACTGGAAACGAAATGCTGGAGTAAGGAAGCGTATCATTATCAGATTTTTCCGGGAGAAAAAAATGAGCTTCGCGAAGCAGATCTGTTCCGTGCGTTTTATGGAGCGGCGTCCCGGCTGAATCAGGATTTGCTGAAAAAGGTCGAAATGGTCTGTTATGATACCTTCTCTCCTTCCCCTGTTTTTCTCGATCAGGATGGCAGCCTCGTATATCCCAACATCATTACGCATCTGGACCGGCGCAGCAGAGCGCAGACTGAATATATCGACCGCGTTTTCGGAAGTAGGCGTTATATGGAGATTGCCGGAATTTATCCGTTCCCGGGCGGCTGCTCTGCGATGATGCTGCTCTGGATGCGCCAGAATATGCCGGATATTCTGGACAAAACGTACGCAGTAGGCCATCTTCCTACATATATCCATAAAAAACTGACCGGAAAATGGATGGTGGACTTTGTGAATGCATCCATGATCGGTATGTACGAGACAACGACGCAGGGAGGCTGGTCGGAGGAGCTGATCCGGGAATTTGGTCTTCGAAAAGATCTGTTTGGCGAGATTTACAGTCCGGGCATGGTGCATGGAACTTTGGTAGAAGAGGTTGCACACCGCCTTGGCGTGCCGGCCGGGATTTCGGTCTGCGTGGGTACGAATGATGTGGCGGCCGCCCAGATGGGCGCGGGGAACAGAACCGCAGGAGAAATCATGAATACGACAGGATCTTCTGAGATGGTGTCAATTTTGACAGACCGGCCAAAGACCAGTCCGGATTACTATCTCAGGAATGCAGCGCTGCCCGGCCTCTGGCAGATCTACGTGACAACGTGCGGCGGATTTGGAGTCGACTGGTTTTACAGCCAGTTCTGTCAGGATCTGTCCCAGGAGGAGTTTTATGCCTTTGAGGAACGTGCGATCGAACAGTATCTGCAAAGCGGCCAGCTGGAAGTGACATTTGATCCCTATCTGGCAGGCGATCGCCAGAGCCTGGAAAAACGAACGGGAGCCTGGCATGGACTGACGCTTGCCACAAAAAGAGAAGACCTTCTGGTCGCATATCTGATTGGCATTCAGCAGGTGATGACTGCGGCGATTGACCGGGCAGAGCAGGTCACAAAGCTTAAGGGAACGGTAAAAATTTCCGGAGGTATGGCGACAGAAAGCTACCTGCGCCTGAAGGAGCGTTTTTATCAGGGAATGGCTTTTGACGTGGTGGACGACTGTCCGATCCGCGGAAATGTAGAGCTGGCAAAGTATTATATGTAAAGGAAAACAGCGATTATGAAAAAATATTGTATCTTAGATTCTTATGTTTATCCGGACAGTGATTTCCACCAGGAGAAGGAAATCCTGGAGGCGGCCGGATATACGGTGGAAATAGGAAATTGCCATACCGCGGAAGAGATCGTGGAATTTGCAAAGGATGCGGAGGTAATCGGGGTTGTCTATCTGCCGATTACAGAGGAGATTCTTGGCAGCCTTCCGAACCTGAAGGCAGTGGTGCGTTACGGTGTAGGATACGACTGCGTGGATGTGGAGGCGTGTACGAGGCACCAGGTATTTTGCTGCAATCAACCGGATTACTGTCTGGAGGACGTTGCGTCCCTGACGCTGGCCATGCTGCTGGATCTCACAAGAAAGATCACCTTCTTTGACCGGAGCTGCCGGCGCGGGGAATGGAACGTTGCGTACGGTTATCTGTCTCACAGGCTGAGCAGTCTTACGATGGGATTGATCGGCTTCGGAAATATCGCGAGAACCGTGTACAGCATGATAAGGCCCCTTGGTATTCAGATGATTGCATACGACCCGTTTCTTCCGGAGGACTGTTTTGCGCGTATGGGATGTGAGCGGGTAACGCTGGATGAGCTGTATGCGAGGGCGGATGTTATTTCGGTACATGTTCCGTATAGGAAAGCAACGCATCATCTGATTGACCACGCGGCAATCGCAAAAATGAAGGACGGCGTCATGCTGATCAATACGGCCAGGGGGCCGATCATAAGCCAGGACGCACTCATAAAAGGCTGTAAGAGCGGCAGAATCACAGCAGCAGCTCTGGATGTTGTGGAACAGGAACCGATTCACGATACGGCGCATCCTTTGTATCAGTGCGACAATATTATTGTTACGCCCCACGTCGCTTACAATACGGTGGAGGCTGCCGATATGCTGCACCGCAAAGCCGCGGAGACAGCAGTGTGCGTGATGAATGGGGAGATCCCGTATAATCGGGTGAACCTGCGGTAATAAAGCAAAGGTTTTGCTATAAAAGGTGAGGAGTGATCGGATGTCAGAAAAAAAGTATTTGAATAAAGGTGCGTTTATGACAGAAATCGGGAAGATGGTGGTTGTAGACGAGAATAATATCGAACAGATAGTAAAAGATCCTGCCATGCAGCAGGCAATGAGAAAACAGCTGGAGGTTTCACTTCCCGTGGCGGAGGACTGTGTGCTGATTCAGGTGGAATATGTGGGCGTGTGCGGTTCGGACGTGCATTATTTTCATGACGGCGCCTGCGGAACGTTTAAAGTCAGGGAGGACAGAGATATTCCATTTATGCTGGGGCATGAATGCGCCGGAATGGTTGTGGAAGTGGGAAGCAAGGTCACACATCTGAAAAAGGGCGACCGGGTCTGCTGTGAACCGAGTGTAACCTGTGGGAAGTGCGAGTACTGCAAATCCGGAAAATATAACCTCTGCAATGAGGTTGTGTTCTGGGCAACGCCCCCTGTACAGGGCTGTTATATGAAATACGTTCCGTTTAAGGCGGATCTCTGCTACCGTTTGCCGGAGCACGTAAGCTCACGGGCGGGCGCTTTGATCGAGCCGTTTGCCACCGGTATGTATGCGGCGCAGAAAGCAGAAATTACGGCCGGAAGCACGGCAGTCATTCTCGGAAGCGGTTGTATTGGCCTGATGACTATGCTGGCATGTAAGGCAAGAGGCGCAGGGAAGATTATTGTGTGCGATCTTGAGGATATCCGCCTGGAAAAGGCCAGGGAGCTCGGCGCGGACTATGTGATCAACAGCAGGAACGAGGACCCTCTTGCAAAGATTAGCGAGCTGACCGGGGGAAAAGGACCGGACGTGGTATTTGAGACAGCCGGGAGCAGGTTTACGATTGCACAGACAGCGCATATTGCGAAACGCGGCGGGCGGATTGTTCTGGTCGGCATGTCTGCGGAGGAGGAAATGACGTTTAACTTCGGGCAGATTATGGCAAAAGAGCTTGAGATCCGTTCCCTGTTCCGGTATGTGAATCTGTTTCCGGCAAGCGTTGCCGTAGTGGAAAGCGGGTTGGCTGAGATTGAGAAGGTTGCGACTCATGATTACGATCTCGAAGACATTCAGCAGGCATTTGAGGATTCGGTAAACAAAAAGAATGAAGTGGTAAAGGCCGTGATCCGATTTTAAAGCAAATGCCGGAATGATGGGAACAGAAATCAGGAAGGCAGGAGAGCGAGGAAAGCAGGATGAAAAAAATGGAAGGAATCATTGTCCCCTGCGTTACCCCGTTTGACGAAACGGGGGAGCTTAGGCTGGACTGGCTGAAGACGAACTATGAGAAGCTGAACGGGACAGGCGTCGGAGGATATATGGCGCTGGGAAGCAATGGGGAATTTCGTTCTTTAAGCGATGAGGAAGCGCTTGCAGTCATACAGGCGGCAGCGGAGGTAAAAGCGCCGGATAAAATTCTGATCGCGGGGGTTGGAAGAGAATCTCTGTATCAGACGCTTGCGTTTATCCGGCGCGTGGCAGACGCCCGGACAGCGGTTGATTATTTATCCGTATTGACGCCCGGCTATTTTAAAAACCTGATGACCGACGATGCGCTGATCGATTACTATCAGGCAATTGCCGATTTCAGCCCATATCCGATTCTGATCTACTGTGCGCCGGGCTTTGTAAACGACGTGCGGATTTCGCCGGAAGCGCTGCGCATTCTGGCAGATCATCCGAATATTGCGGGTATCAAAGATACTTCGCCGGATATGATGAGCGCGTACATGGGCTGTGTGGGCGGACGGGATGACTTTCAGGTTCTGGCCGGATCTTTGAATAATTTCTTCCTCTGCACGCAAAGAGGGGGAAAAGGCGGGATTCTTTCAGCGGCCAATTATTTTCCTGAAACGTGTGTGGAATTTTACCGGGGCATCCGGGAAGCGGATCAGACGGCGTCGGAGGATTTTATGCGGCGGTTGAAGGAAGCTGCAAAGGAAACGGGTGGAAAGGCAGGCGTAGCGGGCGTAAAGGCAGTCATGAATCTCATGGGCTATCACGGAGGAATGCCGAGAAAGCCGGTGCAGGCCTGCGGGAAAAGCTTTATGGAAAAGGCGGAAGCGTATGTGAGGAGCCATAAAGAATTCATAAGAGACTGGAAGGAGCAGAAAGGAGAAACGCAATGAAAATTGCAATAGGATGTGACCCGAATGCGGAGGAATTTAAGAGAGCGTTAATTCCATTTGTAGAGAGCCTCGGCCATGAGACCGTGGATTTTGGCAGCGACGACGTGATTTACGCAAACACTGCAATTCGCGTGGGCGAAGCAGTTGCCGGACACCAGTGTGACAGAGGAATTCTGATCTGCGGGACAGGAATTGGCGTGTGTATTGCGGCGAATAAAGTAAAGGGGGTCAGCGCGGCTCTGGTAAACGACGTTTATCAGGCGCAGCGTGCGCAGCTTAGCAATTGTGCGAATGTCATTACTATGGGAGCGCAGGTGATCGGCATCGAGCTTGCGAAATGTCTGGTAAAAGAATATCTCAGCGTAACGTTTGACCCAAACAGCCGCTCGGCCGCAAAAGTAGCCCGTATCAATGAGTATGAGGAGAATGGTGTATCATGTCTGACAAGAGAAAAGCAATAGAACTTATGATAAAAGCGGAACGGTGCAGAGAAAATGTAATCCGTATGATCCGGGCAGGCGGCCATGGTCACGTTGGAGGCGCATTTTCGGCGATTGATCTTGTTGCGGCCCTGTATTTCCATGCAATGAACATTGACGGGGCCGACGCGAAAAATCCGGACCGCGACCGGTTCCTTCTGTCGGCAGGCCATAAATGTCTGGCACAGTATGGCGTGCTTGCAGAAAAGGATTTTTTTGAGAAAGAAATTTTAGATACATACGGCAAACTGGGCAGTCTGATTCCGGGACATCCGGATATGCATAAGCTAAACGGCGTTGAGGCAAATACGGGAGCGCTGGGACATGGAATTTCGATTGCGGCAGGCATGGCCATGGCGGGCAAACTTGACCAAAAAGCGTATCGAGTGTTTGTAGTGACCGGAGACGGAGAACTGCCGGAAGGCTCCAACTGGGAAGGCGCGGCGGTTGCAGCAAAATTCGGCCTGGACAATCTGGTCGTATTTGTGGATAACAACGGCCTGCAGATCAGCGGAGCCGTCACGGAGGTTATGAGCATGGAACCGATTGACTGCAAATTCCGTGACTTCGGCTGGGCTGTTACGGAAATTGACGGCAATGACATGGAGCAGATTTTGAACGTACTGGAACAGCTTCCTCTGGAAAAGGGAAAACCGACGGCAGTTATCTGCAAAACAGTAAAGGCCAAGGGGCTTTCGTTCGGGGAAAATCAGACGGATTTCCATTTCTGGAATGCGTCAGAAGAGCTGCTGCGGCAGGCGGAGGCTGAAATGGAAGAGCGTATCGCAGGGCTGCAGAAACAGTTGGAGGAGATGAAACAATGATTGGTGAATTATTTGACCCAAGAAAGGAATTCGGAAAGGCCGTCACAGAAGCGGCGGCAAGCAATCCGGACGTGGTTGTTTTTTCAGCAGACAGCGGAAAAAGTTCCGGATTCGGGGAATTTATGAAAAAGTATCCGGAACGTTATTTTGAGTGCGGAATCATGGAGCAGGGCGTCGTGGGAGCTGCCGCGGGAATGGCCACGACCGGGAAAATTCCTGTATTTTGCGCGATTGCTCCCTTTGTGACCTGCCGTCCCTATGAGATGATCCGCAATGATATCGGCTATATGCGCCAGAATGTAAAGCTGGTGGGACGTAACTGCGGAATTACGTATTCGGATCTTGGCAGCACGCATCAGAGCCTGGATGATTTCGGCCTGATGCGGTTGATACCGGGAATAACCATCCTTGCCCCTTCTGATCCGGGAGAGATTCAGGAAGCGGTAAAAGCGATGCTTGCCTACAAAGGGCCGGTCTATATGAGAATCGGAAATCCGAAAATACCGCAGATCTTTGAGCAGGAACCGTTTGTAATCGGAAAGGGAAAGCTGCTGCGGGAAGGTATGGATGTTACAATTGTTACGACAGGCTCGACAACAGGAAGCGCATTAAAAGCGGTTTTGGAGCTGGAGGCGCTGGGAGTTTCAACCGAGCTGATCGGGATGCCGACCGTAGTGCCGCTTGACCGGGAGCTTGTTCGCAGATCTGCGGCAAAGACAGGCAGGGTGATTACCGTTGAAGAACATTATGTCTGCGGCGGACTGGGTTCTCTTGTTACGGAGGAATTGTCCGATTTGGCCAATGTTATGGTAAAACGGATGGGCCTGCCTTTGGATTATGCAAAAACAAGCGGGGATTACGAGGAGCTGCTTGCGTATTATCAGTTAGATCACAACGGGATTGTAAACGGTGTGAAAGAGTTTTTGCAATAAAAATTTGTTAAAATACGGCTGCTTACGACGGATGTAAATATTGCAGGGCTCTTGCAATTTGCATCCGTCCTGGCTTTATGTGACTATGTTTCTGGATAATCCAAAAAGATTCTGATAAAATGGGAAGAAACCGGGGAGGTTATGAGCATGAAAAAAGCAGGTTTTACGGGATGGATACAGGAACGAATTACAGTGCTTCTCAGAAAGGTCCGCCTTACGAAACGGCTGCTGATCAGCTCGGTTGCGCTGCCTGCAATTACCTGTCTTTTTATTATTTTGTTACTGAGCATTACCGCGTATTCGACAATTACAGGGAGTGAGCGGGAACATGTGGAAATGGTTGAGCGTATGATTCAATATAACTTAAACGTATATCTTGAATCAATTATCACGCCGCTCAATGCGCTCAGCACAAAAACCTCGCTTGTCTCTGCCGTGAACAATTACAATAAAGTAATTGCGACAAATGACTGGTCCCACTATTCTACGGAGATATCGGGCGATATATTTTCATATTTTGCGGACAATCATGATTTATATTCGATTGAGCTGACAGGCACGGAGTCTTCCATTATCTCTTTCCCGGATAATATTACCTCCGGAAAACTGGAAAGCAGCCAGTTTATGAGGCGGATGCAGGAGTCGGGGAAGCGTATTGTCAGCTTCGGAAACTGTGTGATGGAGAACAATACGGTACTTCAGAAAGAGGAAAAAAGAAAAATCGTCATTGGCGTACAGATTAAGTCAAAGCTGTACAGCAATGTGATCGGATCGCTTTTTGTATCCATTGATCCGGAGCTGTTTATCGAAAAGATTGCCATGGGATTAGATGAGTCTCTTTATAATATCGTGGTGCGCACAGCAGATGATTTTTTGGTGTCCGCCAAGCTGTGCCCGGAAGAACAGGAGACACTCGGAACAGTGCTGGAAGAATTGCCGGATCAGGAAGCGGGCGTACTGGAGATCGGCGGCACGAATTATCTTGTCTCAAAATCTGTCACAAATCCTCTGGAATGGAACCTGATGATCTTTACGAATTATGACCGCATGATTTCCAAACTGACGCAAAAGATTTATCTGTGTATTCTGATTGGGATAATTCTTGTTGTTATTCTGGTGTTAGTGACGTTTTTTGTATCGCAGTCCATTATACGGCCGATTAATCAGCTCGTGACGGCTATGCAGCAGGATGAACTTCCGGCTGAAAATGGAGAGATACAGTTAACCGGCTCAGATGAGCTGACTTATCTGGCCCAGAATTTTAATGAGATGGGGATTCGAATCCACACGCTGTTTCGGGAAAATATGGAGGCGCAGGATCAGAACAGAAAGATTGAGCTTGATTCGCTGCAGGCCCAGATCAATCCCCATATGCTGTACAACACGCTGGATTCGATTAACTGGATGGCCTACCTTTCCGGAACAGACAGAATTTGCGATATCATTCACAGCCTGTCTGCGTTTTACCGTCTGACTCTGAATCAGGGAAAGCTGTTTCACTCGATTCAGGATGAGCTGGAGCAGGTGGAATATTATCTGATGCTGGAACAATTTATTTATAATGATAAAATTTCGTATGAGATACAGGTAAATGACGCGTATTCGGATGGAGTGATTCCGCGCATTATTCTTCAGCCCATTGTAGAAAATGCAATTTTGCATGGGTTTGTGTCCTCCGAGCTGCATCTGGTCATACGTGTGTTTGCGGAAAAGGAGTTTCTGATGATCACGGTGGAAGATAATGGTTCTGGCATTTCAGCTTACGGAAAAGAAGAGGTGCCGGTATCGGGCATGAATTCCAGTACAAACGGGTATGGCCTGAAAAATATTGACGAGAGGCTCAAACTGATTTACGGAGAAAAATATGGAATCACGCTGCAAAATCAGGAGGAGAAGGGACTCCTGGCCAGGGTATACCTGCCACAGCAGATTTTGCCGGATACTTGACAGAAAGAGAGGCGCATGATGAAAATACTGGTTCTGGATAATGACAAATGGGTATTGGAAGGGCTTGGAAAGCTGATTGAGATGGTTGACAGCAGTTTGGAGCGCGTTGTTTTTACCTCTTCTGTTGACGCGTTGGAATATGCGGTAAAGGAAAAACCGATGCTGATCATTGCAGATGTGGAGATGCCGGAAATGAACGGGCTGGAATTTTGCCGCAGGCTTCGTGAGACCTATCATCCGCATATGATCATCATCAGCGGCTATGACAAATTTCATTACGCGCAGGAGGCAATCAACATTGGTGTTTCTAGCTATGTACTCAAGCCGATCAAGCAACCGGAATTTGTGGGGCTGTTAAAGCAGGAGCTGGAAAATATCAGGCGCGAGGAGTTTGAACAGAGGATTCTGGAACAGAGCGCAATTTTTGCCGATATACGTATGGAAAAGGAGGGGATTCGGCCGATGGCCGGCAGTGCCGATTCGGTGCAGTATATTACAGACAAAATGCTTGCGCAGGATTGCGGAAATGTTTCTCTCGATACAGTGGCAAATGCCTGCAATATTCATAAGAACTATCTGAGTATTCTGTTTAAAGAGAAGGTAGGCATTAATTTCAAGGATTATGTGTTGCAGTATAAGATGCGCAGGGCGAAGCAGTTGCTTTGCAGTTCCAATATTAAGATGAGTAAGATCGCGGAGGAGTTGGGATACATGGATATGAAAAATTTTTCCAGAGCATTTAAGTCGTATACTGGGCAGGCTCCGTCGGAGTACCGGAATCAAATCCGAGAAGAAAAATAGAGAATGCAAACGTATTTAGAAATATTTGGGGCTTGCAAAATTCATTTGTTGTGCTATAATTAGAACAGACGTTCTCGAACGTGTATTCGAAAAAAAGGCGGGCGTAGCAGTATGGAAATTGCAAAAAATATGGACCTTTATAAAAAACTGGAAATTCTGTCAGATGCGGCGAAGTACGACGTTGCATGTACTTCCAGTGGCATAGACCGTAAAGGCAGCGGAAAAGGTATGGGCAACTGCACGGCAGCAGGGATTTGTCACAGCTTTTCGGCAGACGGACGCTGTATCGCGCTGCTCAAAATTTTATTTACCAATGAGTGTGTGTTTGACTGCAAATATTGTGTGAACCGTTCTTCCAATGATGTGGAGCGGGCAGCTTTTACCCCGGACGAGGTCTGTCGTCTCACGATTGAGTTTTACCGCAGGAATTATATTGAAGGATTATTCTTAAGCTCCGGGATTTTAAAGAGCCCGTCTTATACGATGGAGCTTTTGTATCAGACGCTTTATAAGCTGCGCCATGAGTATCATTTCGAGGGGTATATTCATGTGAAGGCGATTCCTGGAGCCCCGCAGGAACTGATTGAAAAGACAGGGTTCCTGGCAGACCGCATGAGCGTGAACTTGGAGCTTCCGACTGCGGAGAGTCTGCGCAGACTTGCCCCGCATAAGACGCGGAAAAAGATTCTGGCTCCTATGAGACAGGTACAGCTCTCACGCAAAGAGCATAAAAACGAGCTGATGTTATTTAAAAACGCGCCTCAGTTTGTGCCTGCCGGACAGAGCACGCAGATGATTATCGGGGCCACGCCGGAAAATGATTATCAGATTCTATCTGTCGCAGAATCGCTTTATCAGAAATTTGAGCTGAAAAGAGTATTTTACTCTGCTTTCGTCCAGGTAAATCAGGACGCCGAGCTTCCGGCTTTGCCGGGAGGACCGCCGCTTCTGCGTGAACACCGGCTCTATCAGGCAGACTGGCTGCTGCGGTTTTACGGGTTTGGAGCAGGAGAACTGCTCAGTGAAAAGCGGCCGAATTTTAATGTGTTTCTGGACCCGAAGTGTGACTGGGCGCTTTCTCATCTGGAGCAGTTTCCGGTGGAGATCAACCGGGCGGATTATTATACACTGCTTCGCGTACCGGGGATCGGTCCGAAGTCCGCACAGCGGATAATAAAGGCGAGGAGAATCAGCAGTTTGGATTTCGCGGATTTAAAGAGAGCGGGTGTGGTGCTGAAGCGGGCCATTTACTTTATTACATGCAGTGGCAGGCAGATGTATCCTCTAAAAATAGAAGAAGATTTTATTCTGCGGAATCTGATGTACAGCCAGAGCCGTACTCCGGCGGAGACAGTCACTTACCGTCAGCTTTCCTTGTTTGATGATGACCGGGTGTTCGGAGAAGTGCCGCAGCAGCTTTTGCAGGCTGGTGTGTGAAACGGAGACATTTCGCGTGAATCGGAGGAGTATAGTCAGAGGGATGCCCAGTAGTAGGAAAGACGTGGGATAGTACGTTTTGGCAGTAAAATTTGGAGTAGAGCAGGTAAGAAAAGGCAGTATGAAAAAGTGCGTTAACCGGGAAATGCGGGAGTACAGATTTTAGGGGGGACTTTACATGGTGATTTTTCAGTGTGAGGATAGTGTGGATGGTATCTTTACGGGCGTATATGATGCATGGGACAGCAGAATCGGGCATGAGGCTGTGGCGCTGCGTCTCAGGGAGAAGATGGATTTGGAGTTGTTTGCCGAATACCGGGAGGTGGAAACAGATGCGCAGAAGGCAGCGAAAGTGGCGCGTTCTGTCCGCTCTAAAATGGGGCAGGATGCCTACCGGGTGATTTATCAGGCAGCATTGTCAGCATATCCGGAGAAGGCAGACTGTATTTATCGCGTGATTGTGCATGGCATGTCCGCAAATGTCACAAAATATGAGGCGCAGAATGTCATATGGAATCTGCAAAGCAGGGATGTCTGTCGCGTTTTTGAACTTTCACGCAAGGTTGGGAATGAGGCGCACCGGTACTTTCAGTTTGTACGGTTTCGGGAGCTGGACAGCGGCGTCCTGTTTTCTGAGATTCAGGCAGAGAATCAGGTTTTACCTCTGATCGGGGAGCATTTTTCCGACCGTTTTCCGAATGAGAATTTTATGATTTACGACAATGGACACAACGACTGCCTGATTCACGGGAAACAAAGGCCCTGGTTTATTCTGCGGGATACGAGTCCTGACGAGGTGGCGAAGGATCAGCTTGCAGTTCGGGAGGAGGAGATGCAGGAGCTTTGGAAAGGATTTTGCAGGAGTATTTCTGTGGAGGCCAGGGAAAACCGCGGATTGCAGCGCCAGTTCTGGCCGCTTAAATTCCGTCGCTGGATGACGGAGGGATAACGGCAGAAAGACGAATGTCCGCGCTATAAAGGCATTTTGGAAAGGCTATCTGCACAAACGAGAAAAATTTGTCTGCGAAAAGCACAAAAAATATAATTTTCAGTTGGGAAAATGTATAAAATCGCTTCTTGACGGGAAAAATTGGTTATGTAATAATATGGAAAATCAATCAGGAACAGAGCGGTCTAAGATATTTAGCTGATCTGAAGGGTTTTCATCACAAGGAGGGATTTGGATGTTGGAGAAAAAAATCCGACTGAATGCGGTAAATGATGTGACAGAATTCGTGAGAGCGGCTGAACAGTGTCAGTATGACGTAGATGTATCTTACAACCGGGTGGTTATTGACGCGAAATCGATCATGGGTGTGATGAGCCTTGATCTGACTCAGACGCTGACAGTGAAATATGCACAGGAGGACTGCTCCATCGAACATGTGCTGAATAAGTTTGCTGTTGCATAAATTTTTAGAGGTTTCCGAAGCCATAAAGGCCGGAAGCCTCTTTTTTATCGTATAGGAAACTTTGTCTCCTATACTATAAAAGCCCCCGGCAGGATGCGCAGCTTCGCGCGCGGAACAAAAGCTGTGCTCTGAAATTTATTGACTCGCGAGGTGTGCGAAGCACACTTTTGTTCTTAGGGAAAGGAAAGCAACAGGAATCGGATTTGTTTCAGTTCCTTTACTTGCTTTTTTTACAGTAGATGGCTACAATGTAGGAAAACATACCTAGTTGAAAATTTTATTATAGATTTGTATTGGTTCAACGCAGGAGAGGAAAGCAGGATTTGATGGAACAGGAAATTAAAATCCGGATTTCTGTCCGGAATCTGGTAGAGTTTATTCTGCGCTCGGGCGATATCGACAGCCGGCGGGGCGGATTTGCGGAGAAGGAGGCCATGCAGGCCGGAAGCCGCATCCACCGGAAAATACAGGGGCGAATGGGAAGCAATTACCGGGCAGAGGTTCCGCTTTCCATAGAGATCCCGGGACATGGCTATACGCTTATTGTGGAGGGGCGGGCAGATGGCATTTTTACGGAAGAAAGCACAAAAGAGGCAGATCATTGTGGCGAAGGAAGCTATACCGTTATTGATGAGATAAAGGGCGTATACCGCGATGTAACTCTCATGCAGGAGCCGGCGCTGCTTCATCTGGCGCAGGCGAAGTGTTATGCGTACATTCATGGAAAGCAGGAAGCATTCCTGCAAATAGGAGTACAGATGACCTACTGCAATCTGGAAAGTGAAGAAATCAAGCGCTTTCGGCAGGATTTTTCTGTGGAAGAGCTGGAGGTATGGTTCCTGGATGTGGCAGGCAGGTATCAGAAATGGGCGGAACTTCAGAAAGAATGGAGGAAAGTGCGGCAGGAATCTCTGAAGAAGCTTGTATTTCCGTTCCCGTGGCGGGAAGGACAAAAGGAGGTAGCTTCTTCTGTCTATCGCACGATGCTGCGCAAAAAGACGCTTTTTATTCAGGCGCCGACCGGAACCGGGAAAACAATATCAACGATTTTTCCGGCAGTGAAGGCTGTTGGGGAAGGGCTTGCAGAGCGGATTTTTTATGCCACTGCAAAAACTGTCACAAGAACGGTGGCGGAGGATACGTATGCGATTTTGCGCGAACAGGGGATGAGGCTGAAGTCAATTACACTGACTGCGAAAGAGAAAATCTGCTTTTTAGGGAAACCGGAATGCAATCCGGACGCATGTCCGTATGCAAAGGGGCATTTTGATCGCGTCAATGACGCAGTGTTCGACTTGATTTCGGGCTGTGAAGTATTTGACAGGTCTGTGCTTGAAACGTATGCACAGAAGTGGCAGGTCTGTCCGTTTGAATTTGGCCTTGATGTATCGCTTTGGGCAGACGCGGTTATCTGTGATTATAACTATATTTTTGATCCCCGGGCGAAATTAAAACGTTTTTTTGGAGAGGGCGTAAAAGGAGAGTATCTGTTTCTGATTGATGAAGCACATAATCTCGTGGAGCGCGCGAGGGAGATGTTTTCAGCTGCTTTATATAAGGAAGATTTTCTGGCACTGAAAAAAGTGATCGCACCGCACAGCCATAAGATGTCTCGCGCGCTTAATCGGTGTAATACTTGGCTTTTGGAACAGAAGCGGGAATGTGAGGAGATAAAAATCCGTTCTGATATTGGGACATTTCCGATTTATCTGATGAATCTGTGCGGTATAATGGAAGATTTTTTGGAGGATTCCAGAGATACCTCCTTAAATGAACGTACGCTGGAACTGTATTTTCAGGTGCGGCGTTTTCTGGATACTTGCGACCTTTTAAACGAGAATTACGTTATTTATACGGAGCTGTGTGAGGACGGACGTTTTCAAATCCGGTTATATTGTGTAGATGTTTCCGAAAATCTTCAAAAATGTCTGGATAAGGGGAAAAGCACGATCTATTTTTCCGCAACCTTTTTGCCGATTCAGTATTATAAAAGCCTGCTGAGTGAAAATCCGGATGCTTATGCGATCTATGCGCATTCTGTGTTTTCCACGGACAGAAGGCGGATCATGATCGGCACGGACACCAGCAGCCGATATACGAGTCGGAGTGTTCAGGAATACCGCAAAATGGCGGAATATATCCTGGCGCTGATTGAGGTGAAGCGTGGCAATTACATGGCCTTTTTTTCCTCCTACCGGATGATGGAGGAGGTGGCGGCACAGTTTGAAGCGCTGACAGAGGAAAAAGGTGATCCGGTTTGTCTGCTCTGTCAGAAAACAGGGATGAATGAGACGGAAAGAGAAGATTTTCTGAAACAGTTTGAACAACCGCACGAGCGTGGGCTGGCAGGCTTTTGCGTGATGGGCGGCATTTTCGGAGAGGGAATTGATCTGCGCGGCGATTGTCTGATCGGGGCTGTTATTGTGGGCACCGGGCTGCCCCAGGTGTGCAGAGAGCGGGAAATACTGAAACAGTTTTATGATCGGCGTGGACAGGATGGTTTTTTCTATGCATATCTCTGTCCGGGGATGAACAAGGTTCTGCAATCTGCCGGCCGTGTGATCCGTACGGAGGAAGATAGGGGAGTCATTCTGCTGCTGGATGAGCGGTTTCAGTCGTCCCGTTACCGAAGCATGTTTCCGGCTGAGTGGGAGAATTTTGATTACTGTACGTTAAGGTCAGTGCGCGGGAAGGCGGAACATTTCTGGAAACGGCAGGTATGATCCCTGTCCTTTTCAACAAACTGCGAAGGATTCCAGGAATAACAAAAGAGAAATTACAAAATAGTTCTTGTAATAACTTTCGAGAAACTGCGCATGAAACTTGTCAGACTGTGTCACTTGTGTTAAAATTCGCGTAGACAACAAATCACAGGCGGAAGCCAGGAGGTTATGGATGAGTAAGGTAAGAAGAGTTTATGTCGAAAAAAAAGCGGACTTTGCAGTAGCAGCAAAAGGGCTTGCGCACGAGATCAGGAGTTATCTCGGCGTGGAAGGGCTTGAGAATGTCCGGGTACTGATCCGGTATGATGTAGAAAATATCTCAGATACGGTGTTTGCAGATGCATGCCGTACTGTATTTTCTGAACCTCCGGTGGATGTTCTTTATGAAGAAGAGTTTCCGATGGCAGAGAATGAAAAGGCATTTGCAGTGGAATTTCTGCCTGGACAGTTTGATCAGAGGGCAGATTCTGCTGTACAGTGTGTAAGATTTTTAAAAGAGGATGAGGAGCCGATTATTCGTTCTGCAACCTCTTACGTAGTGGCAGGGAATATTTCAGAAGAGGAGTTTGAGGCCATTAAGACCCACTGCATCAATCCCGTTGACTCAAGAGAAGCAGGGTTTGTAAAGCCGGAGACTCTGGTGACAGAATTTGAAGAGCCGGCAGATGTCATTACTTTTGACGGATTCAGATTGATGGAGGAGGCAGAGCTTTTGAAACTCTATACTTCTTTGAATCTGGCCATGACCTTCAAAGATTTCCAGCATATTCAGAATTATTTCAATAAAGAAGAAAAGCGTGATCCGTCAATGACAGAAATCCGTGTCCTTGACACCTACTGGTCAGATCATTGCCGTCATACGACATTCTCGACGGAGCTGAAAGATGTAACATTTGAGGATGGGTATTATAAGAAACCGATTGAGGGTACGTACAGGCAGTATCTTGCTGATCGTGAGGAGATTTTCAAAGGGCGAGAGGATAAATTTGTCTGCCTGATGGATCTGGCGCTGATGGCAATGCGCAAACTGAAAAAGGAAGGCAAATTGCAGGACCAGGAAGAATCGGATGAGATCAATGCTTGCAGTATCGTAGTTCCGGTGGAAGTTGACGGCAAAACAGAGGAGTGGCTTGTTAATTTCAAAAATGAGACGCACAATCATCCGACGGAAATTGAGCCGTTTGGCGGCGCCGCTACCTGTCTGGGAGGCGCAATCCGTGATCCGCTTTCTGGCCGTACGTACGTATATCAGGCGATGCGCGTGACTGGTGCGGCTGATCCGACGGTGTCTGTGAAAGATACGCTCAAAGGAAAGCTGCCGCAGAAAAAACTGGTGCGTGAGGCTGCGCATGGATACAGTTCTTACGGAAATCAGATCGGCTTGGCGACCGGCTATGTAAAAGAGATTTATCATCCGGATTATGTGGCGAAGCGTATGGAGATCGGAGCTGTTATGGGAGCGGCTCCGCGAAGCGCCGTAATCCGTGAAAATTCAGACCCGGGCGATATCATTATTTTGCTTGGAGGAAGAACTGGACGTGACGGAATCGGCGGCGCAACCGGGTCCTCGAAGGTGCACACAGAGGCCTCCATCGAAGTTTGCGGTGCGGAAGTTCAGAAAGGAAATGCTCCGACGGAGCGGAAAATTCAGAGATTGTTCCGCCGTCCCGAGGTCAGCAAACTGATCAAAAAATGTAACGACTTTGGTGCAGGCGGCGTATCAGTGGCAATCGGCGAGTTGGCGCCGGGACTTCGGATCTGTCTGGATGAGGTTCCGAAGAAATATGCGGGCCTTGATGGCACGGAGATTGCGATTTCAGAATCGCAGGAGCGGATGGCAGTTGTCGTGGACCCGAAGGACGTGAAGGAGTTCATGGGGTATGCGGCGCAGGAAAACCTTGAGGCAGTAGAGGTCGCTGTAGTGACAGAGGAGCCGCGGCTTGTTCTTACCTGGAGAGATAAGGAGATTGTCAATATTTCCCGAGCATTCCTGGATACGAACGGTGCGCATCAGGAGACCTCAGTTACAGTAGAAATGCCGTCCAGCGAGGAAAAGTATTTTGTAAGAGAAGAGGTTGCAGATGTTCGCAGCAAATGGCTGGAGACCTTAAGTGATCTGAATTGCTGTTCCCAGAAGGGCCTTGTGGAGATGTTTGACGGTTCTATTGGAGCTGGTTCTGTGTTTATGCCGTATGGCGGCCGGTATCAGCTTACGGAGACACAGGCTATGGTGGCGAAGCTTCCAGTCCTGGAGGGCAAAACAGATACGGTTACGATGATGAGCTATGGCTTTGATCCGTATCTGTCAAGCTGGAGCCCGTATCACGGAGCTGTTTATGCAGTGTTGGAATCCGTTGCAAGGATTGTGGCAAATGGCGGCGATTACAAGCGGATTCGCTTTACCTTCCAGGAGTATTTCCGCAGGATGACAGAGGACCCGAAGCGGTGGAGCCAGCCGTTTGCGGCACTGCTTGGCGCGTATTCCGCACAGCTTGGTTTTGGCTTGCCGTCCATTGGAGGCAAAGACAGTATGTCAGGTTCCTTCAATGAAATTGATGTGCCGCCGACACTTGTGTCCTTTGCAGTGGATATTGCGAGCGATAAGACAATTATTACGCCGGAACTGAAAAAGGCAGGAAGCAAACTCGTTCTGCTGCGAATCGAAAAAGATGAGTACGATTTGCCGGTATACAGTCAGATTACAGAACAGTATGAGAAATTCCATCAGGATATCAAGGCGGGAAATATTATTTCTGCGTATGCGTTGGATGGAAAAGGACTGGCAGCTGCCATTTCCAAGATGGCGTTTGGAAATGGAATGGGGCTTCGGGTGGAGCATCATGTGGACGAGCGCGACCTGTTTACGGCAGGCTTTGGAGACATTGTCGCAGAGGTACCGGACGGAGCAGTAGACAAGCTTGCGATTACGTATACGGTAATAGGTGAAGTGACAGACCAGGGTATTTTTGAATACAGGGATGTGAAAATTCCTGTGGACAAAGCGCTTTTGGCATGGAAGGGAACTTTGGAGCGCGTATTCAAAACAGAATCCGGCATTCCAACAGTAGGCGGCGGACTGGATATTGACGGAAAACCGGCAGACGGAGCTGTTTCTTATTTCTTTGCTTCTAAAGATGATAAAAACCGGGTGGAAACACAGGACGGCACATACTGTACCAATCAGATTTATGTGTGCAAAAATAAAGTGGCAAAGCCGCATGTATTTATTCCGGTATTTCCGGGTACGAACTGTGAGTATGACAGTAAGATGGCATTTGAGCGGGCCGGAGCGCAGGTGGATGTCCGTGTATTCCGCAATCTGAGCGCGCAGGACATCCGTGAGTCTGTGGAAGAATTTGAGAAGGCAATCAGCCAGGCGCAGATCATTATGTTCCCGGGCGGCTTTTCCGCGGGTGATGAGCCGGACGGTTCTGCAAAGTTTTTTGCAACAGCATTCCAGAATGCGAAGCTAAAAGAAGCGGTTATGGCGCTTTTAAATGAAAGAGACGGTCTGGCGCTCGGTATCTGCAACGGTTTCCAGGCCCTGATCAAGCTTGGTCTGGTACCGCACGGGGAAATTACAGGGCAGACACCAGATTCACCGACTTTGACGTTCAATACGATCGGACGCCATATTTCCAAAATGGTATATACGAAAGTAGTGAGCAACAAATCTCCATGGCTGGCCGGTGCACAGCTTGGCAGCGTATACACGAATGCAGCTTCTCATGGCGAGGGCCGTTTCGTGGCGAACAAAGAATGGCTGCAAAAATTGTTTGTAAATGGTCAGGTTGCAACGCAGTACTGTGATCCGGACGGCAATATTTGTGCTGGCGAGGAAGAATGGAATATCAACGGATCTTATTTTGCAATTGAGGGCATTACAAGCCCGGACGGACGTGTATTTGGAAAAATGGCACATTCGGAGCGGCGCGGAGAGTCCGTGGCAATTAACATCTACGGAGAACAGGACCTGAAAATTTTTGAGTCAGGAGTAGCATACTTTAAATAATGAAAAAGAAGATAAAGGCAGAGAATGCCGACCAGTTGCTGGAAATCATAAGAGCGGTTCAAAACGGCGAAGAGCCGGAAGAAGCGCTGCAAAGACGGGAAGCGGAGAGTACGCCAGAGGCGGACTCTCCGAAACCGCATTCCGGGCAAAAGGACAGAAAGCCGCGTACACGTAGAGAGCCGAAGGCAGATGCTGAAAAAACGAGAGCAAAAAAGAGAGCAGGGCTGGATTCAGAAGAAGAGATAGAAGAGCCTTTGGAGACACGTAAGAAAAGATTGGACGAAAGTGCAGAACAGGTTGCGGAGAAAGACGCAGATGGTCAAAAAGGCCATGTTCGAAAGGAAAATACGGATAAGCGGACGGGGCGGAAGCTAGAGACAGTGCAGAAGGTTTTGGGTGAAGGTGCACACAGGATGTCTGAACTTTTGTCAGGTCTGCGAAAGAAGAAAGAAGAGAAACCCAAACAGGAACAGAAAAAACGGAAACTGAAAACAGGAGTCAAAAAAACAGCTAGTCCAGAACATATGTCCTCTGAGTCATTTGAGACAGACGACAGCGTTTCAGAAAAGCAGAAAAAAACTTCGGATGAGCAGGTGCTTGACCGTTTGCTTGGCAGAGGCCGGTCGGGCATATCTTCCGGGGAAAGAGATAGAGCGGGACTTGAGGAAGATTTGGAGAAAAAGCCCGAGACAAAGGCAACACGAGAACAGTCAGGAGGCAGAGTTTCCTCGTTTATGAAAGACCTGGAACAAAGGGGAATCAGCCGAAGAGAGTTGTTTATGCTTGGGACCGGACTGATCTTTGTTGTGCTCATGGTACTGCTTGTGATAAATGGAATCCGTTCTTTTCTGGAAGAGAAACGAAAATCGGAGCATGTTACTGCGGAATCCGGATTGGTGGTCACTGTAGAAAGTGAGCCGCAGACGTGGAGCAATTCTTACCCGATCGTGCTTTCGGTTCGGGCAAAAGGGACATCTGTTTCCAGCGTTTTGATCGGGGGCGAAGAATACATACCGGATGAGAAGGGACAGATTACTGTGGAGACATCCGATTATCTGCTGGAAGCGGAGGTTACGACAGAGAAAGGGGTTCTGACGGCACAAATCGAGGTGCCAATGTTGGATGCACAGGCGCCCTCTGTGAATGTGACTAGAGAAGATGCATTGATCAAAGTGATGGCTGCAGATGCAAGATCAGGTGTTTCCGGGGTCTTTTATGCTTCGGTAAAGGACAATGATTACTTTCGAATTCCTATTTATCATAAATACAGTGAACCTGTCCAGTTTGAACCACATACGACCTATTATTTTTATGCGCAAGATGAGGCTGGAAACAGGAGTACCATTTTGGAGACTACAACAGAGGCAGCCCATGAGTTAACGTTGCAGACAAATAGGTTGTCATGCTTCCCAGGAGAAACACGTTATTTGCCGTATCAGGAGAGTCCGGCAGGCGCTTTGCTGAATAATTTAAGGTTTGAAAGTGCAAACCCGGAAGTAGCAGTGGTGGATGGTGCAGGTGCTGTAACCGCAGTAGGGGAAGGAACGACGGTTATTACAGTCAGTGCAGACGGAGTAGCATCAGCTTCCTGCACGGTAGAGGTCAGTAATGAGCGGACCGTCACAATCAGCGCGATTGGAGATTGTACGCTTGGCACAGATGAAAATTTTAATACAACAACAAGCTTTAATGCGTTTGATACGGTAAACGGGCATGCATACTTTTTCAGAAATGTAAAGGAAGTTCTGGACAATGATGATGTGACATTTGCCAATATGGAGGGAACGCTTACCACAGAGACGACAAGGGAGGCAAAACAGTATGCATTCAAAGGCGACCCTTCTTATACAGAGATTTTGAAGAGTGGTTCTGTGGAAGTTGTCACGCTGGCAAATAATCACAGCAGTGATTATGGAGCAAAAAGTCTTTCTGATACAAAGCGTTATCTGACGGAAGCTGGTATTGATTATTGTATTGGGGATGAGATTGTTTTGCGTGAGATCAATGGTATTCAGACTGCATTTATTGGCATTTATGTTTTGAATGATGGAATGGCCAGAGAAAATCAGGTGAGGGAAACAATTGCATCCGCAAAAGAGGGCGGCGCCCAGCTTGTAATTATAGCCTTTCATTGGGGTAGTGAGAAAGCGACTGAGCCGGATGATACGCAGCAGGCACTGGCGCATCTGGCCATTGATTGTGGTGCGGACCTGGTGGTAGGGCATCATCCGCATGTGCTCCAGGGAATTGAGTATTATAACGGCAAATACATTGTCTACAGCCTGGGGAATTTCTGTTTTGGCGGCAACAGTTCGCCGTCAGATACAGACACCATGATTTTCCGTCAGACATTCAGGGTAGGCCAGGATCAAGTTATAGCAGATCAAAATGTGGAGATTATTCCGTGTAAGATCAGTTCTGTGGATGGATATAATAATTATCAGCCTACCGTGGTCGATGGCACAGAGGCTGACCGAATTATTGGGCGTGTGAATAAGTACAGTGAGGCATATGGACAGCATTTTCAGGCATCTGACGGTTTAAACGGAGCTTAGTTGTAGAGCAGATGAAATAAAATTTCAGGGAAAAAGTTGTGGAAGAGCGGAATGTAACAGATTTGTTGCATTCCGTTTTTTTGCAATGTGGTCGTTACCGCGAACTATATTAGAATGTGTGACTAAGACACTCTTTGTCAATTTTTGTTGAAGGGAGGAGGCAGATATGGTAGCATTTGCGGCAGAACGAATCCGGAATTGGTCTAACAGGAAAAGGTTTACAAAGAAAAATGCAACAAAGAAAAGGAGTTAAAATGACAAAAGAAGAAATTTCTGAGAAAGTTTATTATCATGTTGTGCAGGGAAGTCGTTATATTTTTTCGGATGAGAGGAACAAGAAGAGATTTCTGGATGTTGTTGCAGAGACTCAGGGAAAAGAAGAATGGCAGATTTACGCGTTCTGTATTATGGATGAACAGGCATATTTTATTATAGAGGCCCCGTGTCAGGAGATTGTACTGGACGGGATGCACAGAGCGGAACGCTCTTATGTATATCTGTACCATCAGGCTCCCGGACGTTTTGGATGTATTCCAGTTCCGGCTTTTGGCGAAGAGATCACAGCAGAACTTGGTTCACTGGACGAAATTGCGGATAGTTGCCGTCAGATTCACAGAATCCCCCTGGAAAAAGGATACGTACACAGAATCTGTGGACTACCAGAATAGATGTCAAAAACATGGTCTGAGACGAGAAAGTGTGTAACAATATGGGAAACATCGGGAAATACCGGAAAATCAAGGGATTTGACGGGTTTATGAATCGTAAAATGCATGTTTTTGACATTTGTTCTGAGAAACAGAAAAATTGTATATGCAATTAAAATTTGAATGAGAAAATCAGAGAAGAGATGTAACAAAATAGTGTAAAAATGTAGCAGAAGCAGCGTATATGGAAGCAGATCAGGCGCTAGAAAGCAGAAAAATGATGTAAATTTGTAGATTTTGAATTGTCAGACATATTTAAAATATGTTTTTGATAAGATTGTGCGAAGTGAAAAAAGAAAAAATATCGGTAGCGTTATAACAGAGTGTTATAGCGTTATTTTTTTGCGTTACGGGTGTTACAAAAAACAGAAAAAGTCTAGGAAATACGGGCGTTACAGCGATTTTTGAATATAGAAAAGAACGGAAAAATAGAAAAGAAATTCTGTAGTTTGTGACGCGGAGCAATTGAACATTTTGGAGCAGTACAAAAAAATATGTTCAATTGCCCATAATAGGCGGGTTTTCCGCATTCTTCGTAAAATATAATAGGAAAAAGCAATTGAACATATTTTTGGTATAAAAGAGAAATAAATTACCCAAAAAGCAGAAAAAAATTAAGCTGTTTCGATCACTTCATTTTGCTCTAAAAGAGACGATTTTCGCCCCCTATTTTTACGTTTTATTTTTAATTCGATCATAGCAAGTATTTCATCTTGATCATCAATATGCAGTCTATGAAAATTGTTTAAAAGGAGTATGTCATCCGGTGAAATAACAGGTGAATCTTTAAAATTAAATATTTCATCATTCTCCGAATTTGAAGAATTTCCTTTCAAAAGATAGTCAATCGAACATTGCAAAAGCTCTGATAAGTTAATTAAAGCAGAGGAGGAGGGCAAAGTTTTTCCGTTTTCTATTAGGCTTAGATTGCCTGATGAAATGCCCGTTTTTGCGTGTATTTGAACTTGTGTTAATCCTAATTCTTTTCGGCGCTGTTTAATTCTAGTTCCTATTTCCATATTATTCATAAATCCTCCGTTCTCCTGTAATAAATCTCTAAAATAAAAGAAAAAGCTTGACATTCTTTAAAATTAGAGATAATATAAGTACAGGGTAAGAAATAACTCAAAACAAATTTATCATATCTATCCGGAAATCACAACCGGAACCGGAAATCGCCGAAAAAAAGCCAATCTGAAGGCTGTTAAAAAGATCAATTTATTTAAAATGTTTTTTTGCATACTAAGAGAGGAAGGTGAGGTATGAAGAACGGTAAGAAACCAACGCTGCGGCAAAAGAAGATCATGAAAGCAAGCGGACTGGTACCTGAGAATTGGTTGGTAGTGAAAGATCTTGGCAGCGAGCTGCACGTAGTCAGCCGGATGTCGCTGAAAAAGATAGGTGGCAAGCCGAAGCTGAGGAAACTACAGACAGTTGATTAAAAAAGGAGAGCTGCGCCAACAGCTCCCCTTGATGTCAGAATATATGATGATAATGCCAACCACTATCACCGATTTTGACAGTTGCGTGATACGTTTTATCAAAGAGTTCTGAGAGGGCCTCATACTCTGAGATTGTATCACCAGCTTTTGAATGTTGGGAGACAAGAAGCCAATCGAGCTTCTCATTCGCTGGTCCAACATTCATCGGGTATTTATGCACGAGTAACACCTCCCTTCTGCGGGAGTACCCTGCAAGGGAATTGTAACATATCAAAAACGATAAAGAAATTAAGTGTTTATAGAAGGAAGTGATTGCATGGCAGGGCAGACGAAACTGACCCCGCTGGGGAAAAAGATAAAGAAAAGACTGGTTGATCTGGATATGACACAGCGCGATCTGGCAGAGCTTTTGGGTGTGAATGCACCCTATATTACAAAGATCCTGACCGGAGTGCGGACAGGAGCAAAGTATCGGAAACAGATCGCGGAAATATTGGGAATAGATGACGCTGCATAGGAGGTGATGGGATGCAGGCAGCAGCATATATAACGTTAGAGGAAGCGGCGGAACTGGAAGGTATAGAATATTTTACTTTGTATAGAAGAATCGAACGCAATAAGAAAAAGTATAGTATTCAACCCCAAAAGTCTGATACAGGTGGACGTGATATTGTTCTTGTATCAGTGAAATCACTGTCAAAGATGGCACAAGCAGCCTTTGAGCGTCGGGAGGCAGTGAAGCGGATCGTCGATGCAGCCGATCAGGATGTGGAAGCGGCCGAAGAGAAGCCGGCACCGGAGCGACCGTGGTACGTGGATGCAGATTATGAATGGTATCAGCATCAGTATCAGAAAAATTATTATAAGGCGATGGAACTGGGAAACGTAGTGCGCGAGTACATCAGCAATGTACCGAAGCATCATAAAGATCTGACTGTATATACAGAAGAGTTTGCACGGGAGCGGACCGGCAAGAGCGGCAGGACATTCCGCCGGATGGTGGACGATTACATGACCGCATCGGCATGGGCAGACCGGATGCAGAAGGAAGACGGTTGCAGCTACGATTACATCAAGGTGCTGGCACTGTGTCGGAAGCCGAAAGAGGTCGGGCAGTTTCCGAGTATCCCACCGGTGATGAAACAGTGTATTAAGAATATCTGGTTTGATAAGGCCTTTGCTCAGAACCGTCGAACTCGGGAAGATTTGTATGAGACATTGCAGGAAATTGCAGAGGTGAAAGGCTGGGAGAAGCTGCCATCATATCAGACCGTATCACGTTACATCATGTATTTGATGGACGTGGAAGGAATGGCAAGTGCACACGCCTATGCGAAGAATGGAGCGGTTGCCTGGAAGAACAGACAGATGGTGAAGCGGGCACGTGACACCAAGAGCCTACAGGTGCTTGAGATGGTACAGGGTGATGAGCATACGTTTGATCTGTGGGTGCTGCATAAGACGCCGAGTGGAAAAGAGATTCCGATCCGGCCAAAGCTGGTCTGTTGGATTGATACACGCAGCCGCATGATATTGGGGGACGTCATCTGCCGGGACGCAAATGCGCAGATCCTGAAGGAAAGCCTGATCAAGATGTTTTACGAAGACTTGAGCGGATATGTACCTAAATATCTGTACATTGACAACGGAAAAGATTATACGTCAAAGGACCTGAACGGTATTGACCGGAAGGACCGGCACGATGCGGAGGCGAAAGAAAAATATTTTGATCTGGAATGCGATCGGAAGACACGCGGATTTTACCGGGACATGGGTATATCGGATGTACATATATCTATGCCGTATGAGCCGTGGACGAAAGGACAGATTGAGCGGTCGTTTGGTACGGCGATTCAGAAGTTTTCCAAGCAATTTGCAAGCTATACGGGTACCTTGACCGGATCAAAGACGGATGCAAAGGTAAATAAGGATATTAAGGCAATGGCAGAACGTGGGGAGCTGCTGACCATGGAAGAGTTTTATGAAAAATGGAAGGAATACAAGGAAAAGTACATAAACCGCCAGCACAGCAGCCTGAAGCGGATGCAGGAAGAGTATAAGACACCGAAGGCACTTTTTGAAAATGGGGAACGGTATCAGAAACCGGCACCTGCGCGCAGTGTGGCAGTCATGGCACTGATGAAAGCAGAGGAGGCATACGTATACAATACAGGGATCAGGCGGAGCGGTTACGATTATATGGCGTATGATCTATGCAGCTATATCGGGCGGAAAGTACAAATCAAGGTAGACCCGTGGGATGTGACAGGTATCTACGTGATGGATGATACCGGGGCATTGATCTGCCGGGCGGAAGCACAGGAGCTGTTGAAGTTTGGGCGCGTATCTGATCCGGTATTGCAGGATCACAGAAGGATGCAGAACAGGCAGATCCGGGATGTGCGCGAGCAATTAGAGGAAGCGACAAGACCATTTGATCTTGGTGAAGTGACCGAGAACTATGGCAAGGGAATGGTCGGCGGCGTGGAGCTGACGATAGGGAAGAAGCCGGAGCGTGCGCAGAAGGTGGTACAGATGCCAGAGGATAAGCATGCAGTGCGTAACGCCCGGAAGGCAAGACAGGAGAAAGAGACATCAGAGTATATGAAATCGCAGGCACAGAAAGCACTGGAACGCTTGCGGGCGATGGGGGAGAAATGAAAAAAGCTATGGAGTGCATAGGCCGGATACTGGAAGATACCCTGATGATGGCTGTGGTGATGGTGCTGTCTGTTGTTTTTATGTCGCTACAGATTATCGAGGATATCTTTTGGGATAAGTAAATTATCAAAATGAATGTCAAAAAACAAAGGAAAGGAAGGTAGCAAGATGGCAAATACAGAGACGAGAGAGGGAACGCAGAGCCGGATCGCGCTGGCGGTGGTCAAAAAACTGGAAGAAATGAAGATGAATAAGGCAGAGCTTGCAATACAGTTGGGTGTAAGCCGGCCGATGGTTAGCCAGTATCTGGCCGGCAAGTATAAAAGTGATCCTACTGCATTGGAAGAAATGCTGCAGGATTTCCTCGAAGCGAATGGCGTAAATATTTCTTCCGATGCTCCTGAGATGGAGCGTCAGGAGGCTCCGAAAGAATTGCCGAAAAAGGCAGCATACTATGAAAGCCGTGATTACATTGGTGTGATGTCAGTGTGTCAGTCCTGTCAGGAGGATATGGGACTTGGGATTATTATCGGAAAATCCGGATATGGAAAATCATATGCCCTGCAGCACTATGCGAAAATGCCGAAGGTGGTATACATGGAGTGTGATGACACGATGAGCTGCCGGGATCTGGTGGAAGCAATCGAGGGGAAACTTGGCATTCCACGTGCCACATCTGGAACGATCTGGAAGCGTGTCTGTCGGATCAGGGAGTTCCTGAACGTCAACGCGGGATATCTGCTGATTATAGACGAAGCAGACAAGCTGATCAACAAGTATACTGCAGCGAAGATGGAGATCCTGCGTGGCATTTACGACCAGGCGGATGTCGGTATTGTGATCGCCGGGGAACCGAAGCTGGAGGTTGACCTGCGTAACATGCTTGACCGCTTTGCCAACCGGATCGATTTCTTTTATAAACTTGGTGGATTAGATAAGAAGGAACTGGATGGATACCTTGCAGGATGGAGCATATCAGAAGATGCACGAAGGGAGCTGGCAAGCCGCGCCTACAGTTCCAGGAACGGATGCTTCCGTTTGCTTGACCGGACATTGAATAATGTGCTGCGTGTCATGAAAAGCAGGGGCGTTACAGAAGTAACGACAGACATCGTAAACGAAGCATCCGGTATGATGCTGTTGTAACTATAAGGGATAAGTTTAGAAAGGGGAAGAACGATGGAACAGATTACTATCAATATCACAGGACAGAAAGCACAGGAGCAGACAGCGCAGCTTATGACAGCAATTTATAAAACAATGGCACGCATTAATGACAAAGGTTGTTATATCACGATCAACAGCCAAAGCATAGATATACCGGGGGAAAAGCGAGAACTTCAGGTGCCGGATTTTATGAAAGTACGTAGACAGCTGACGATGGCGGGAAGGATTGGTTAAGATGGCAGGACAGAAGCATGAACCGACGGTGCGTACTATATGGGGACTGGCAAAATGTGAAGAGCTGCGAATGACAGGAGAAGAGTTACATCTGGTTGTTATGGCACAGACCGGGAAAGATTCAATCAGGAAGCTGACGCAGAAAGAAATATCTCGTGTGGTGTACGTATTGTCACAGATGAAGGAATCGTCACGGCGTGGCAGAGAAGACCTGACGTCGATGTGTGACGGAACGACACAAAATCAGCGTCGCAAGGTTTATAAGCTGATGCAGGCGCTTGGATGGAATGAGAAGCGTATCAATGGCATGTGCCGCCGGATGTTTAGAATTGACCGTTTGGAATGGCTGAATTATAAGCAGATTAGTGACTTAATTGAAGCATTGAAAGCGATGCTTGAACGTCAGGATCAGGAAAAAAGGTCATGAAAGAATATTGGACATTGACAAGTGAATACAGTCAGCAGAAAGTTTTTTGAAAAAGTATGAAAAAAACATTGACATACGGTGCACCGTATAGTATAATACAATCATAAGGAGGTGAGATACAGATGAGCAACAGGAACAGGCGAAAGCCAAATATGAAAAAGTCCGATATTGAATTAAAGAGCTGGGCACTCGGAGCAATAACGGACTTGATCATCGGAATCATCTTACTGATTCTCGATAAGCTATTAAATTAGCGGAGAGGGGCGCAAGCCCTTCTCTTGAAAAAAATATAACACAAATGCTCATCTGTGTAAAGGATGCTTTGGAAACTTGGAATATTCTTTGTCGCGATCGGAATCGTGAAACTGCTCATCTATTTTGTCAAAAAAGGAAGGGGGAACAGGAATGCCGGTAGGTAGTCCGAAGCCGCAGACTGTTGCGACAAAAAAATACGAGGCAAAAGCCGGATTTGTATCGAAGTCGTATAAGCTGCGTAAAGAACTGACAGAAGAATTTGCTCGGGCATGTAAAAAGAAAGGTGTGAGCGCTGCAGGGCAGCTCACTGTGATGATGCAGGCATTTATCGACGAAGTGAATAACGGGAAATAAAAATTGAAGCTGCTGGCTGTATAAACGGTCGGCAGTTTTTTTATGCAGTTTGGAGGTACAAATGGAGGATTGCAGGGTGGAGATAGCTGTCAGGGATGGAAAGGTGGACATGCGGGCAGAACATGTATCACTGGAGGATATGACAGCAATTTGCGGTGTGCTGCAGGTGATGGTCGGACGTAATGCAATGATGCGTGGCGCTGATCTGGAGATGGTAAAAGATAAGCTGCTGGATGTCTATCTGGCAGCCATGAATGACCTTGAAAGACAGGAAGGTGAGAATGAATGACGAAAAAGGAACAGAAAGAACGGGCGAGGATCAAGAAACAGTTGAAGGAGAAGGGCATCCTGCCGCCGGATAAAAAGAAGCTGAACCGGAAAAAATTTGTGGATGAGGCGATGCAGGAATGGAATGCAAGAGATAAAGAGTGTTACGTATGGGATATTTACCTGATGGATGCGATTGGCATTATGTTAGGGGATGTGGAACAGAGGACGCTGCGTGTATCATCTGAAGCAATAGGGGCAGCAAAGTGCCTGAAGCTGGCGGTACGTTTGAAAGAATTTGAGGAATCAGTCAAGGTGCGTGGGGATACGAGTTATAAGTTGAAAGAGAAATATGACTACATCAGGGACATTATAGAAGCATAAAGGGGGAATGTAGGAATGGAACAGTATAAGAAATTATCATCGCATGGAAGTATTAACATACCGGTTGCGATGCGACGGGATTTGGGACTGGAACCAAAAGATCCGATGATCGTGAGCACCAACGGAGAGGGTGACATCATACTGAAACCATATGTGCCACGCTGCATGTACTGTGGCAGGCAAGATCAGGTGCATAAAGTATTTGGGCGTTATGTATGCGCCGGATGTGCGAAAAAAGTTTGTGAAGCATTAGAAAAAATGAACGGAGGGGAAGCAAATGGATGAACTGAAGCAGAAAACAAGCGCAGAGCTGGTGGATGAGCTGGTGCAGCTTGACCGCCTGCGTCTTCAGACAACGAGAAACATATCAAAGTATCAGGCAGAGCTGCAGGCGCGTGGGATAAGTATCATGGAAGATCGCAACAAGCAGTACACGCGTTTTTATGGAAGCCATGGATCAGCGGCGGCCATTACTGATCGGCAGAGTCTTGACATCCTGAATCCGGACCGGCTGAAGCTTTGCATGTCAGAAGGGGTATGGAATAAGAACGTTACGGTTACAACGGAAACGAAGTATAAATGTAGCGCTAATTTTGAACGTATGCTGAAGGCTCTTTTTACGGATGACTATACATTTGAGATGGAACTGGAGGAGTTTTTGGATGGCCAAATGCATATCCTGCCGGATACGAAGCAGAAGAAACTGTTGCTGAAGAAGTTAAGCGGCGACTACGAGAAGGACAGGAAGAATCTGACTGCCATATTTGATACGGAATGTGACTGGGACGTAGAGCTGTATTACATCCATAAGATTAAGAACGCGGAACTGATCCGCGCGTACCTGCCGGATGACATGATCGATGCAACGATCCGTGAACTAAAGAAGTGTGTAATCGTAGACAGTAAAACAGCGATTACGCTGGATTATAAGGAGGAGTAGGGATGGCGCAATTTGAATTTACGATAGTAGAAATGGTCAGGCACCAGCATAGCCTGATCATAGAGTGCGAATGTATGGAGCAGGCACAGATGATTGCGGATAGTATGGAAGATGAGGACATGCAGCATCCGGATGATATTGTTCCTGTTGCAGAAGCTGCTGGCGCGAATGTAGTGGAATTTAATAAGGATTATTTGGTCGATACAGATTATATCGAAATCTATGATATAGACAAAGAAAAGGAGGACTGATACATATGGCAAAGAAAAAATTATTGATTATTGCAGGACACGGTGAGGGTGATCCGGGTGCATGCAGCATTTGGGGGCAAGAAGCAGATTACACTCGGGAGCTTGCGACGATGGTAAAGAAGTCCATTGGCAATAAGATGTCTGTGACGATGTATGACCAGAAGAAGAACTGTTATGCACAGAGCAAGCGTGGTAATGTGCCGGAGTATGCGAAGTACGACATGACGTTAGAAATCCATTTCAATGCAAAGGGCAAGAAAGATCCTTACGGGGACGGACACTTCACCGGAGTCGGCGGCTACATCCATCCAGACAACGCCGGAAAGAAGGTGGCACGTGCGATTATTGACCGTGTGGTGGCGCTCGGATTCAAAGAGTGGATGCTGGGGACAAGCACGGGCTTGCTGAATTTAAACAACGCACAGCGTCAGGGCGCAAAGTATTTTTTGCTTGAGACAGCATTTGTCGATGATGGAGATGATATGAATTTTTATTGTAACCATGTAGATGCCTTTGCCAAGGCGATCGCACAGGGAGTCATGGATGGACTGGGTATGGATTCTTCTGCTGGCGATGTACCAAAGAAAGAATATTGGAGAGTACGGAAATCGTGGGAGGATACAAAAAGCCAGAAGTACGCAATGGAAACAAAGGAAGCGGCGATTTTGGTATGTCCTGCAGGTTACAGCGTGTTTGATCCGTCCGGAAATTGTGTCTATTTGAAAGAAGCATATGGCACGCAGGCGCAGGCATTTGAAGGCTGCGCAGAGGAGGAGTACATCGAAGCAGTCGGAACGATGTATACAGAGGATGAACGAAAGAACGGTATCCTTGCCTGCGTATCGCTTGCGCAGTCCATCTTAGAGAGTGGATACGGGCAGACGGATCTGGCGCAGATCGGAAATAACATGCACGGCATGAAATGCAACCTGTCCGGAAATACATGGTCAGGCACGACGTGGAATGGGGAGAGCTTTTACGAGAAGTTATCGTCAGAGGTTGAGAACGGACAGGAAGTGATGCGCCGGTCACAGTTTAGGTGCTATGAATGTATTGAGGATTCTATCGCTGACCATGCTGCGTATCTGTTGAATGCTGCAAATGGAAAGAAGCGCAGGTTTGAAGGAATACAGGGCGAGAAGGATTACAGAAAGGCGATCCAGATCATTAAGGCAGGCGGGTACGCGACAGATCCGGAATATGTCAACAAGATCTGCAATATCATTGAGCGTTGGAACCTGATGCGGTTTAACGTGAGAAACAGCGAGCTGGATCAGAAACTGGAAATACCGGAGCAAAAGCCTGATACGCCGGATCAGAAGCCGGAGACATCGGATCAGGGAGGTCAGGAGGAGAACAGACAGGTATTGTATGGTATCTTCACGGATGCGGACATCCTGTCGATCCTGTCTGAACCACAGAAGTCCGGAAAAGTGGTCGGGTATATCCAGGAACCGGAAGGTAAAAAGAAAGAGTACCACATTGTGGAAGAACAGAACGGTTACGGGAAGCTGCTTAGCGAAGCCGGATGGGTGGATCTTGCGCATGTGAAGAAATGGATGTACGCAGTACAGACGACCTGCAACATGCTGAATATCCGTAAAAAGGCATCACTTGACTCGCCGGTAGTCGGAACGATCAGTGAGCCAGAGGGCAGGAAGGTGTCGTACCATATTGATAAAGAGAAGAATGGATTCGGGCATTTATTAAGTGGAGCCGGATGGGTGAGTCTCGAGTATATCGAAAAGGTGTGATAAGAATGGATCAGAACATGCGGGAGCTGCTGGATGATACGACGATAGCGGATTTGCCGGAGAGCTGCCAGCCGATCGTGGAGATTGTTGGACTGGAACGTTTTTTTGAACTGTCTGAGTATGCGCAGGGGGATGCATTGTATATACCGAAGCCAGAGAGTATTGTTGCTCCGGCACGCAACCGAAAGATCAAAAAAGAATGGAATGGTTGTAACATACGGGAACTGGCAGATAAATACGGACTGACACCGAACAGAATACGAAATATACTGAAAGATGAGCAGGTTTTCGGGCAGCTTTCGATGTTCGATCCGGATTTTGAACTGTATAAAGAGTGAAATTTTTTTCTGAAATGTTTTATTTAAAGGTTATCTGAAGAATAAGTAGACTAGGAGCATAGCTTGGCTATGCTCCTATTTTTTTGTCGGGAAAGGGGAACAACATGGAAATTTTAAATGCATTGGAAATTGAAGCAATGGTGGATGTCACCAAACTGGTGGGAGTGATCGGGTTACTGGCATTTATTGTGTCATGCATCGCCGAAGTATTAAAGCATGTGAAATGGCTGGATGACGTGCTGCCGACAGGGATAGTGGTAATCGTCCTGTCACTGGTGATCTGTCCGATGGCAATCTTTGGGATGCTGGCATATGCAGGACAGTCGATCACATGGTTTATGGTGTTTGCGTCGTTTATCGCAGCATTTATTGTCGCACTGGTGGCAATGGACGGTTGGGAACGCGTGACAGAGCTTGCCGGAAAACTGATCAAGAGGAAATGACATGGAATATGCGATTACATTTGCAGACGTGATGACCGGGCTGATTGGTATCGGCCTGGGTGTATTTGGCTGGCTGGTAAAAAACTGGATCAGCGGCGTCCTGAAAAGCAACGAAGAAACGAAGGTACAGGTTAAGGGAATCGACAAAAAGATAGATGAGCGTATCAAAGCATTAGATGAGAAGACGGATCAGGAGATCCGCCAGATGGAAAAAGAGATCACGGATTTTAAATCTGATTTTGCGACTATGTTTGTGCTGCGGGAAGATTACTTCCGGGCGATGAACAAGATGGAGGAATCTATCCGCAATATTGATCACAAAATAGATCGTCTGCTCTTAAAGGGCAGCGGTAAGGAATGAGGTGAGAAGGATGAACGATGCAGAACGCGCGGAGGTGAAGCGGAATAAAGCAGTCCGTGGGTATATCATCCGCTGTTTAGTGAAAGGATTTAACAACGCTGCGCTGACGCGTCAGGTGTCGAATGCGATGATTGCAGCGGGGCTGGTGATCTCGCCGGATATATCAAAATACATTGATTATTTGCATGACGCAGGCTATATCGAGTTTACGGATGAGCGCGTAACAGCGTATAACGCATATGCGGAAGATGCGGTGATCCGATTGACGAAGGAAGGTGTCGACCTTGCAGAAGGCACGATCAATGATCCGGGGGTGGACATCTGATGGCGAAGCAGCGTAGGAAGACACGGATATCTTCAAAAGTAGATGAGCTGCCAGAAGAGATCCGAACGAATGTTGATGTTTTGTTGTCCGATACAGCGAACACCTATCAGAGTATCAGTGATTGGCTGAAAACGATGGGGTATAAAGTGTCAAAGTCATCAGTCGGACGGTATGCGATGCGATCCAATACGGCGATGCAGCGGTTGCTGGAAGCGCAGCGACAGACGGAAAAACTGGTGCAGGTCGTTAAGCAGAATCCGGATGCAGACTATACGGAAGCCGGGATGCGTATGCTGATGGATGGTCTGATCAATAAGATGGCGACCGCAGAGGAGGAATTTGATGCGATGCCGCTTGATAAGGCAGGGCGGCTGTTGGCGTCACTGAGCCGCACAAAGGTCTATAAGGACAAGGTACAGCAGGATATGCAGAAAAAAATGGATCTTGCTTTTACCGAGATGGAAGATAGGATCTTGAAGATTATACGACAGGACCCTGAGGCTGCTGAACAGCTCCGGGCGATCTTGAAAGACGCAAGGGACAGGATGATGCAGGATGATTGATCTGGAACGTTGGCTATTAGAGCTGGATGACGGGGAAGAGCAGGAAGCAAAACGTCAGCATGAGAGTAACGAAGCGTTGTTTGAACAGTATGTGTTGAGGAAGGATACATCCTATCGCCGGGAACTGCTGAAGCAGTACCGGGACGGCGAAGCGTTAACCGGAAAAGACGGACTGCGTAAGAAGCTGGCGGCAGTCGACCTGGCATATTTTGGGCGAGCTTACCTGCCGCATTATTTTGTCCGGGAATCCCCGGAGTTTCACGGAGAGCTGGACGACATTTGGGCGGAGGGTGTCCTGAAAAATAAAAATCCGTATACCGATGCGGCGCAGATAAACCGGATGGACGGAAGCAACTGGGCGATCGCAGCGCCGAGAGGACATGCGAAGTCCACGACATTTACGTTTAAAGATTCCCTTCACGCAGCATTGTATGCGTATAAGCATTATATCCTGATCCTCTCAGACAGTACCGAACAGGCAGAAGCATTTTTGGAAGACATCAAGACAGAGCTGGAGGACAATGCCTATATCATCGAGGATTTTGGTCATTTGAAGGGAGACTCTACATGGAAGACCGGTACGATCAAAGCCACAAACGGAGTGAAGATCGATGCGATCGGCTCCGGAAAGAAAATCCGAGGCAGGAAAAACCGGTCATGGCGTCCGGATCTGATTGTGCTGGACGATATTGAGAATGATGAAAATGTTGCCACGCCGGAGCAGCGTAGGAAGCTAAAAAGTTGGTTCGACAAGGCGGTGTTAAAGGCGGGAGATACGTATACCGATGTGATGTATGTCGGAACCATCCTGCACTATGATTCGTTGCTTGCCGGGAAGTTGCAGAATCCGGGATTCAAGAGCAGGAAATACCGGGCAGTCATAGCTGATTCTGCACATCTGGAGCTGTGGGAGGCATGGGAAAAGATATATACAAATCTGTTTAACAATCAGCATGAAGCGGACGCGGAAGCATTTTTTGAAGCAAACAGAGAGGAAATGCTGGAAGGCACAGAGGTACTGTGGGAGGCAAAGCTGTCGTACTACAAGCTGATGAAGATGAAAGTCGATGAAGGAACTGCATCGTTCAACAGTGAGCTTCAGAACGATCCAATTGATCCGGATAACGCAGACTTTAACGAGGAGTGGTTTGTTTATTACGAGGATGGCGAGGTGGATTTCAAGCAACCGAAGTTTTTGTTTATCGGAGGGAATGATCCATCACTTGGAAAGAATGCAAAGGCAGATACCAGTTCGATCATCACGCTGGCTCTGGATACGGAGAGCGGATACAAATATGTGGTGTATGCGGACATTGCAAAGCGCAATCCGGACAAGATCATCGAGGATATTTTTGACACGGACAAGCGCCTGCGTCTGGAATATGGCAAAGGCTACTATTCTTTCGGCGTGGAGGATGTGCAATTTCAGTATTACTTTAAACAAGTTATGGCACAAAAATCGGCTGAGCAAGGTGTTTATCTTCCAATTGAGGGAATCACAAGTACGTCGAATAAAGTACTGCGTATCCGCTCCCTGCAGCCGGAGGTGAAGAATGGGTACATCCGGTTCCAGAGGCGGCAGAAGACATTGCTCCAGCAGATGCAGGAATTCCCGATGGGTAAGAACGATGACGGACCGGACGGGCTGCATATGGCAGTTCTGATGGCGAATAAGGTAAAGGCAGCGGGGCATCAGATCGGGTACAAGAGTGTCGGTAAGCGGCTGCTGCGGTGGAAGAAAGGAGCCTACTAATGGCGAAGAAGAAAAAGAAGCAGGGCAAGATCCGCAACGAGCCATATGATCCGGAGAAGCAGGACGGGAGCGCCCGTCCGGTCTATGCGCGGATCGCAGCAAAGGAAGCGTCCGATAAGTACAGTGAGTATCCGTCAAACGGATTGACGCCGGTACGTCTGGCGCAGATCTTCCGGGAGGCGGATGACGGCGATGTGCGCAGGCAGATGGAACTGTTTGAGGAGATGGAGGAAAAGGATTCCCATTTATTTTCACAGCTTCAGACGCGTAAACAGGCAGTCACGGGACTGGAGTGGGAAGTGCAACCGATATCTCCTGATCCAAAGGATAAACAGATCGCACAGTGGGTACAGGATCAAATGGAAAGTTTAGAGAATCTAAACGGGATACTGTTGGATTTGCTGGATGCGATCGGTAAGGGCATCTCCGTCATGGAAATCTTGTGGGATGTAGACAATCAGAACCAGATGGTGATTTCGGATATCCAGCAGGTACATCCGAAAAAACTGATGTGGGATACCATTACGGATGAAATGCGTATCTGCACGGAAGCGCATCCGGAAGGGCTCAGCCTGCCGCATAACAAATTTGTGGTACACCGCTACAAGGCAAAATCAGGGCATGATAGCCGTGCAGGTATCCTCCGCGTAGTCAGTTGGATGTACCTGTTTAAAAACTACTCCCTAAAGGACTGGGTGGCATTTTGTGAGGTGTATGGGATGCCACTGCGGTTAGGAAAGTACGATGCATCAGCATCTGAAGCGGACAAACGTGCACTGATGGAGGCAATCGTATCGCTAGGATCGGATGCAGCCGGGATTGTGCCATCGTCAACGTCCATTGAATTTATTGAGGCGGAAAACAAGAATGGAGCAACGGATACCTACGAGAAGCTTGCACGGTACTGTGATGAGCAGATTAGTAAAGCTATTTTAGGGCAGACGCTAACCTCAGATAGTGGAAGCGGAAGCTATGCGCAGTCCAAGACACATGACGAAGTACGCCATGACTTGACGGTTGCAGATGCCAAGGCACTGTCCATGACGATTCGACGCGATATTATTGGGCCGTTGGTGGAGTATAACTTTGGCCCCGAAGCTGACCTGCCGCTGTTTGAAATCACTTGCGATGATCCGGAGGATCTGTTGCAGACGGCAGACATCTATGTGAAGGTCAGGAATGAGCTTGGCGTGCCGATCGCGCTGGATCATATCTATAAAAAATTCGGAATCCCGAAGCCGGAATCAGGTGAGGCAGTGATTCCAGGGCAGATTGTTGAAGCCAATACAGAGCCGGTTGGCATGAAAGCGCCGGAACCGGATTTGGAAACGGAGGTACAGGATCAGATTGATCAGATTGTTGAACTGTCTGTGCAGAATGCGAGTGAGCTGTTTAGGAAGATGACTGCGCCAATCCGGAAACTGGTGGATGAATGTGGTGATATGCAAGCACTGAAAGAGAAGCTGGAGGATGTTGATACCGTGCGCAGGTTGTACGAGGCAATGGATCTGGAAGAGTTTACCGATTATTTGCATCAGGGCATCTACTTCGCAGAGCTGATCGGAAGGAGCGAGGGATGAGCGGCGCAGAATACCTGCAGGGATTTTCGAAGCTGATTTTTACAGGAGCAGTTACATTTTTGAAAAAGAAAACTGCTTTATCGAAAGAAGAATATGCAGCCCTAAGCGACCGCGCAAAAGCGAAGGCGTTTACGGTTGCCGGATATACCGCCGCAGAGGTGCTGCAGGAGTTTCTGGACAAGTTGGCGATAGCGGTGGAAGAAGGCAGGACGCTTGCAGACTGGAAGGCACAGATAGATGAATGGCTTGGCGCGCACGGATATGACGATATGAATCCGGGGAAAGCAGAACTGGTCTTCCGAACGAACGTACAGACCGCCTATAACGCCGGACATTACAGAAGCATGATGCAGGCGAAGAAGCTGCGCCCGTACTGGATGTATGTTACGGCTGGGGATGACCGGGTACGAGATACGCATGCCGCGTTACATGGTGCAGTGTACCGGGCAGACGATCCGTTCTGGAAGGTATGGTATCCTCCAAACGGATACAAGTGCCGCTGCCATGTACGATCCTACTCGGAGCGACAGATACGGGAACGGAACCTTACGGTACAGACCAGGCCGCCGGTTACAGTTGATCTGGCAACCGGAGAGATTAACGCGTTACGTCCGGACAAAGGATTTGCGAATAATCCAGCACAAGATGCATGGCGTCCGGATGTTTCAAAATTCGCCCCGGTGGTTCGATCTGTGTTTCGGTCACGCAGTCAACAAAATAAACAGGAAAAAAGGCGCGTAAAGTGACAAGCTGGGGAATTGCAGGGATGGAGGTTTGTAACGCGAAATAACGCGGAATAACGCGGTTGTAACGCATACAGAAACGATAAGACAGATGCAGGAAGTGGAGAAATGGAAAAAAAGAAGAAAAATGACGTGGTAATGATTGCATTGACCCCATCGACAGTGGAAGGGGTACCGGATCTGATCGCCGTGATCCCGAAAGGGCATGTAGAATCCCGGAAGGGTGACTTTATTGTTGATGACGAATCGTTCCGGATGATCAATAAACAGTTCCTTGGGCGTCGCTTGGATCTGGTGATTGATTATGAACACCAGACATTGCACGATGTGCAGGCGCCGGCTGCAGGTTGGATTACGGAGCTGATAAACGGAGAGGATGCGATCATGGCGAAGGTCAACTGGACACCGAAGGGAGCGGAGTACCTGAAAAATAAAGAGTACCGGTATCTGTCTCCGGTGATCATTACCAGAAAAAATGACAAAAAAGTGATCGCGCTGCATTCTGCGGCGCTCACAAACACCCCCGCGATTGATGGTATGTTCCCACTGGTGGGATGCAGCCTTGACGTGGACGATTATGAGGAGGAAAGGACAATGGAATTAGAAAAACTGATCAGATTGCTGGGATTGCAGGAGACAGCAACAGAAGATGAGGTGGAGGCTGCACTTCAGGAGGCAGTCAGAAAGCCGGGAGGAACAGAAACGGCAGCAAATAAGGATGCTGTGGTAGCGAACAGCACGATCCTGACCCTCTTAGGGTTGAAGGAAGACGCTAAGACCGAAGAGGTGGCGGCTGCTATTGTGAAGCTTCAGAACGGAGATAACACCCTTGCTGCAGAAGTGCAGGCACTTAAAGCACAGATTGAGGGTCGTGCAGCTGATGAGGCGGTCACGGCGGCACTGAAAGCAGGAAAGATCACTGCAGCGCAGAAGGATTGGGCGCATAGCTATGCACTGAAAGATCCGGAAGGATTTGCAGCATTTGTAGACAAGGCACCTGCAGCAGTGGTGATGGATAACCTGACTGGTGCTGATCTGAAAGAAAAAGGTGGAAAAGATGGTATGTCTGGCGTAGATCGTGCAGTACTGAAGAACTTAGGGATCTCAGAAGCGGAAGTGAAAGCATATTACAAGGAGGAAGTGTGATGGGACGACAGATAGGAGAACAGCTTGCTGGACGCAGTATCCTGCGTCTGCCGGTTGCAAAAGGAACAAAGCTGGTTGATGGGGACATTGTGGCGTTGAATGCAGAAGGATATGCTGTGCAGGCATCCAAGGCAGCTGATCTGGTAGCAGCTGGGGCGGCGCAGGAGCACGCAGACAATACTGCAGGAGAGAATGGGGACTGTTACGTACGTGTGCAGCGCGGTGTATTTGTCTTGAAAAACGAGGGAGATATTAAAGAGACGGATCTCCTGAAACCGTGTTATTTTGCAGGCCCTGATAGTGTAACGCTGACTGCAGATGGATCGAGTGTAGCTGGAAAAGTGTTTGCAGTAGAAGGCGACGTGGTTGCCGTGGATATGTTTTAAGGAGGAAATGAACCATGATTATTAATGGACAGGCGCTGCGGGCGCTGGATGTTAGCTTTTCAACACTGTATAACAAAGGATTTTCGTCAAAACAGCCGAAACACCCTCTGATTGCCACCGAGGTACCGTCCAGTACATCGGAAGAAAATTACGGATGGATTGGGCAGCTGCCGAAAATGAAAGAGTGGCTGGATGAACGTACGATTGCAAACTTGAGCGGTTACACATACACAATTAAAAACAAATCGTTTGAGTCTACGATTGGAATTGATCGGGATGTGCTTGAGGATGACCGGTATGGGGTGTATGCACCAAGTTTTGAGATGATGGGAGCGGAAGCCGCAACAGCTCCGGACGAAACAGTTTTCGAACTGCTCCAGAAGGGATTTAAAGAAAAGTGTTATGATGGAAAGCCATTTTTCTCTGATCAGCATAAATCAGGGGAAAAGACATTTTCAAACAAGACAGATGCAAAGCTGTCACAGGAAAGTTTTATTGCGGCACGTACGGCGATCATGTCCTATACAGGTGATCAGGATAAACCGTTGAAACTCGTACCGAATGTTCTTGTGGTGCCGCCTGCTTTGGAAATGGAAGCGCGCCGGATCTTAGAGGCGGAGATGGTAGACGGATCATCTAATATTACCAAAGGTCTTGCTAAGGTGGAGGTTGTCAGTGAACTGGCAAACGATCCGGACGCATGGTACCTGATGGCAACGAATGAGCCGCTTAAACCGCTGATCCTTCAGATGCGCAAGAAACCAAAGTTTACAGCCCTTAATAAGGACGATGATCTGAATGTATTTCTGAAGAAAAAATACCTGTATGGCGTGGATGGCCGCTGGAATGCAGGATTTGGGTTCTGGCAGATGGCATATGGATCAACTGGCAAAGGCACAGGAGAAGCAAAAGGCTGATTGGATAGGAGGCAGTCATGGCATACAGCAAAGCAGAAGATGTATTGGATATGATCAAACCGGACATGCTGCGATCCCTAATTGGTGATAACTGCCGTCTGGAAGGCGAGGAGCTGCGAGAAGCTGCAATGCCATATGCACAAATTGCTGTAGACGATGCAGATTCGGAAATTGACGGATATCTTGCTAAACGGTATAGGGTACCGCTTAGCAAGGTGCCGAAGATGATCACAAAGTTATCGAAGGATATAGCGGTTTACAATCTGGCTTCCAGACGCGGCATTGATGAATCTGAGCGCGAAAAGAACATCCTGAACCGATATAACGCAGCGATCCTTTATCTGACGAATGTGGCGAAGGGTATTGTAGAGCTGGACGGCCAGACCTCCGGAGGAACAGGAGAAGCGCTGCCGGATGCGCAGGGAAACGCAGGATTTTCTATCCAGTCCAACGGCCGGGTGTTTTCGCGGAAGTCAATGAGGGGATGGTAATAAAATGAGTGGTATCCGTGTGAGCATGGCTGGGCAGTTCGAAGAATACAAAGAACGGTTACAAAGATTGGGAAGTATTGACCGGGCAGAATTGATGGCGGCGATCGCAGAAGCATTGCGTACCAGCACAGATGAGCGGTTTGATACGGAGACTTCACCGGATGGGGTAGCATGGAAACGCTCCATCCGGGCATCCGGTGGCGGGAAGACGTTGACGGACAGAAGCCATCTGCGTACCTCCATCCACGCCCGATCATCGGAAAAAGGTGCGGAGATCGGTACGAATACTATTTATGCTGCCACGCATCAGTTTGGTGATCCTGGCAGGACAATCCGGGCAAAGAATAAACGAATGCTGGCGTTCCAGATTGGCGGGAAATGGTACCACAAAAAACAGGTTACGATCAAAATTCCGGCGCGTCCGTTCCTTGGACTGTCTGATGCGGATCGAACAGAGATCATTGAACTGATGGAGGAAGCTTTGACATGACGAAGAAAGAGTATCTGGAAGATCTGCTGCGTGCATCAGGGATAACCGGGGTGATCTATGAGAGTCTGAAAAAAATGTCTGAAGATGAAGGCAGCTATTATGCGGGAATTCTGCGAGGCAGCGATAAGCCGGTTCGTGCGAAGTCAAAAAGAACATATGATAATGGGGCGGTTACGATGAACCGGGTGAAGCTGTATGACATGGAAACCGTGTATACAGTTGTTATTGCCGAGTACGATGAAGAGCATCTGGAAGCGCATCTTGAGGCATTTTTTAAAACGATAAGCAAGGGATATGATGATGGAAACGGGAACTGGGTAGGAGTTGAAGCCGGGGAAGTAGACTGGGTTGATGAAAAAGACAGCATTTTGAAGGCTAAGATTGCGGTTGAAATACCGGTGACGTTCACATACGGAATTTATAAGGACGATGTTCCTGTTGACAAGATAGAAGGAAAGCCGGAGATCGGCATGGAAAAGGAGTGAGGATAGATGGCAGGGAAGGCTGTGAAGGAGGTTGTGCCGGATCAGGTAGTACGCAAAACAGCAGAGGAATGGGTGATTGCCAAGCAGGTGCCAAGCGTATATCTGGCAGGCGTAAAGCAGCAGAAGAACTGGTCGAAAAATAAGATGCTGGAAGAGCGCGAGTTCGACACAGCATTGCGTGAGTTTTTGACGGCAGCAGCAGATGGGAGGAAAAGATGATATCAAGAGTGGAAGTAGATGTGAAAGATGGCGGTTCCGGGATTGGAGAACAGCGGATCAGCGGTGTACACGCAAAGGTTGGCATATCATCAAAAGTGACAGATCCGATTGAAGTGCGCAATACGATGGATACAGATCAGATCAGGAATCTGTTAGGCCAGTCACCGCTTGCAGATGCTTGTATTGATTCGATCGACGGTGGTGCGCAGCAGATGTTTTGTTATCCGGTGGCTGCCACAACAGGTGGAAAACCGTCCGAGGTGACACATACCGGAACTGGCAAGGGTACTGTAACGGTTTCCGGTACAGGAATCAATGCGTATGATGTGGTTGTACAGATTGTAGATGGCGGCGTCACGAATGAGGCAACATTTACGATCAGTACAGACGGTGACAGCAGCCACTCAGAGGAGATGACTGTACCGCTTGATGGCACCTATGAAATCCCGGATACAGGATTGACGTTGGCATTTGTAGCAGAAGCGGAGAACAAATTTGTTGCCGGAGATACTTATACCTTTACCGTTGAAGCGCCAACAACGAGCAATGAAGCAATCTTGTCAGCTGTGGAACGTGTTTTTAAGAGTCATGCCAATATTGAGGCCGTGCATATTGTTGGTACAACTAACAAAGATCTGTGGGCGTCTCTGGAAGCAATGGCACAGACACAGGAGACGAATGCGGGGCGTCCATTGCTGATCGTTTGCGAGCAGAGATCAGCAGGAAATGATGAGGCTGTTACAGATTACATGGAGGCAATCGAGACAGACTGTAAATCAGCAGGACGTCACGTTGCAGTAGTACAGACATGGGCGCGGTTTAAAGGGATGGATGGACGTGTACGTGTGACGAACATGGCAGCCTATATTATGGGCATGATCGCACAGGCGAAAGAATCCACCAGCATCGCATATGTCAGGGATTTCCCGATTAGCGAGAGCAAGGTGCTGGAACTTGTACCGACAGGCATTGAGGATATGTATGAGGATCTGGATGCTGCAAGATATATTGCACTGCGCCGGTATCCGGGACGGGATGCATGGTATCTTGCAAGTTCTAACACCTGTGCGCCGGAAAACAGTGATTTCGCAACAATCGAGCATGCGCGTGTGATGTACAGACTGGTGCGCGAAGTGTATAAGCGTGCAACTGAATGGCTGAAAGCAGATTTTGACGCATCAGAGATTGAAACAGAGGCAGCGCCGGTACAGGCAGACCTGAATATCCCGGTTGAGGATGCGATTAAAGACCAGATCATCAGCAGCGGACAGGCGGTACTGCTTGATCCGGAGAGCCTGTTGACGGCACAGAAGATCCCAGTGCGGGTAAGCTATAAGCCGCGGGCGTATGCAAATGTGGTATCCCTGACTTTTATGGCAGGGGCGGTATCGTAGGAGGAGAACATGGCAAGGAAACAGTTTGTAAATGGAAAGGTATATGACTGGTCATCGATCACGATTGCGCTGTCCGGATGCCAGAATATTGAGCCGACATCCATTGACTATGAAGATAGCCAGGACAAAGAGCTGGTTTATGGGCGCGGAGGAAATCCAAGAGGCTTCGGAACAGGAAACAAAAGTAACTCGGTGAAACTTGAGATGCTGCGCGAGGACTACAATACGCTGGTTGATGCATACCGGAATCAGGGTGGATTTTATAAGATCGTGATCCCAAAGATTACGGTATCGTATGCAGATGTCGGAGCAACGACCTGCACAGATGTATTAACGAATGTAACATTTACCAAACGCGGTGGTTTTGGTGGTAAGCAGGGCGATAAGTCTACAACGATTAGTCTTGAGGGTATCGCAATGGGCGGTATCTGTATTGACGGCGTAAACGCATAAGGAGGATATAGCAATGGGTTATTTTGAAGATCAGGAAATTTTATCAGAAAAAATGTCAAAACCGGTACAGCAGGATACCGGATATATGCAGCAGAATCCGGTTGAACCGATGATGGAGCAGTTGGAAACGTTTGAAGATCTGTGCAGAAAGTACGCAGATAAAGGGATGCGCGGAAAAATGTACATCGTCACAACAAATCTGTCTCAGGATGATGACATGGATCGGACGATGGAATTTTTATTCTCGGAGCCGAAAGCGGCATCCTATGACCGGTACGTAAAAACAGCATCGGTATCAAGCTCGAAGGCGATGCGGACATTTGTATTAGACAATATTTGTCAGGAGCAGCGTAAGGATCTGGAGAAACTGCTCAACGAGTTTCCGGCGATGGGAATCAGTCTTGGTGAAAAGCTCTTGTACATGCTGGGTTTATCGAAGACCACGACGGTGCGCCGCCTGTAAAATCCGCTGAAGAACGGATTGATGAGGCGGAGGAAGAAACAGAAAGCAGCCTGTACGATGCTGGACGGATCTTGATCTGTAAGTATCTGCCGAGCAGGATGATTCCGGATCTGGATCACGTAACACTGGGGGAATTTTACAGGCTGCTTGCATTGGCACGGCAAGCCCGGAAAATGTATCAAGATGATATAAAAATCGGGTTTGTTAATGCGATAAACCTTCTGTTCTCAGATGAAGGAGGATAAGGATATGGGAATGGACAGTGTATTGAAAGTATCCCTTGTCCTCGATATGGTTGATCGTTTGACCGGAAAAATGGGGAATGTAAACGGATCAATCGGAACTATGACAAGATCATTTGCGGCAATGCAGAAAGCAGGTGCTGCAATGACTGGCATAGGGACAGGTATCGTGTCTGCCTGCGGTAAAGCAGTCACAGCAACTTTCGATACGCAGAATGCGTTGGGCGAGATTGCTTCCTTAGGTGTTCAGGATCTGCAGGTTATAGAGAGTGCTGCAAAAAATTTCTCGGACACTTGGGCTGGGACGACAAAAGCTGATTTTATTACTGCGTCTTATGATATTAAGTCCGGTATCGCATCGTTGACGGATGAAGGTGTTGCACAGTTTACAGAGTTGGCAGCGTTGACTGGTAAAGCAACCAAATCCACGACAGAAGAGATGGGATCACTGTTTGCAACCGGATATGGCATTTATAAAGGCGCATACGAGGAAATGTCTGATCTTGAATTTGGCGAGATGTTTTCTGCTGGAATTGCAACTGCCGTAAAAAATTATAAGACAAGCGGATCTCAGATGGCTGGCGCAATCGGTATGCTTGGCGCGACGGCAACAAACGCACAGGTACCACTTGAAGAACAGCTTGCAATTTTAGGTCAGTTGCAGACGACTATGTCCGGATCAGAGGCAGCGACAAAGTACAAATCATTCTTGAATACTGCCGCGAAAGCAGGAAAAGAACTTGGATTGACGTTCTTGGATGCCAACAATCAGTTGATGTCTATGCCGGACATATTGGAAACGTTACGTGGCAAATATGGAGATACTTTGGATGCTGTTGAAAAGCAACAGTTAAAGGAAGCTTTTGGTACGGACGAAGCGATTGCATTGATTGATCTTTTGTATCAGAATACGGATCAGCTGAAAACTGGGATTGATGATTTGCATGAATCCATGTCAAATGGCGTGGCTGTAACCGAAGAGATGGCTACTGCAATTAACAATACACCAGAACAAAAATTTCAGACTATGAAGCAGAAGATACATAATACAGCGGAAGAACTTGGAAAGGGATTGCTGCCGACTGTGAACAGTACAATGGATGTGATTGCTGGCGTGATCCAAAAAGGCAGTGATTGGGTTGCGGCAAATCAGGAGACAGTTGCATCTATCATGCATATCGTGGCGTACTTAGGGATATTCCTGATTGCTGCAGGTACATTGATTGCTGTGGTCGGTACAGTTGGACGTACGTTCAGCGGCCTTGGCGGTATTGTATCCAGTGTGAAAAAGGTATTCAGTGCAGGCGGTTTTTTGTCAGTATTAGGGCCATTTGCTTTGATTGCAGCGGCTGTCGCGGGATTAATTGCCTTGTTCCAAGCCTGTGGCGGTGATGTATCCAATCTACAGGGTATATTTAGCAATGTATTTGGTGCTATAAGTGGATTTGTCGGAAATGCATTGACATCTATCGGTACGTATCTGCCCGGTTTTTTGCAATTTGGCCTAGATCTCCTGTTTAATATTGTAAGTGGGGTTTTGTCTGGATTACCTGATATATTGATGTCAGGTGGACAGATCATAACATCATTGATAACCGGCATTTTACAGCAAATACCGGAGATTTTGACAGTAGCATCAGAAATAATAAATGGATTTTTGGCGATGATTGCAACAGCCCTGCCGGGGATAATTTTATCCGGTGGACAGATCATAACGTCATTGATAACAGGTATTGTACAGCAGTTTCCCGGGATAACTGCAGCTGCAGCGGAAACCATAAACGGATTTTTAACCATGATTGTTTCAGGATTGCCAGGGATACTGAGTGCTGGTGTACAGATGGTTGTCATGGTGCTAAACGGGATCATCCAAGCGCTTCCAGCTGTGATCCAATCTGGTATCCAATTTGTTTTAAGTCTGTTATCTGGCATTGTTCAGAACCTGCCGGCGATCTTGGCAATGGGTGTATCTTTGATCGGGCAGCTGCTGGCTGGTATTGGACAGGTACTCCCAAACTTAATATCAGGTGGTCTGGCCATTATTGGCAACATTATCAGCGGTATTTTACAGGCAATCCCAATGCTGCTTGGAATGATACCGGATCTGTTTAAGACAGTCGGTGATACTATTCTGAGCATTGACTGGATACAAATCGGCAGTAACCTGATAAATGGCATTAAGGATGGTTTTATGGATGGATTTCATAGCTTGGTGGATTCAGTAAAAGGTGCATGGGGCAGATTTACGGACTGGTTATCAGGAGGCGGCAAGGATGAGGAAATTGCAGAAACAGTCACGGTAACAGAACCAAAAACTGAAGTAGTTACTCCTGAAATAGCGACGGACTACAATTTGCCAGAGGTATCATTGCCCACTACGGTATCTACAGTCGAGGCTCCAGAGATTGCGTTTGATGCAAGCAAGTATCAAATCAGCGGTATGGAAGGCATGGAGGCGTTTGCAAATGGGGTACAATTAGGCGGCACAGAGGTGCAGGCTGCATTGGATAGTACGGCCGGAACGTCCATGGATAGTATTTTAGCGTCTTTGTCAAATGTAGATACATCAGGTGTGGCAGAAGCCGGAAGCAGCATTATGGCAAGTTTAGGGACGGGCATGGAAGCGTCAGCATCCAGTGCAGCAGCATCAGCACAGGATGCGATCAATCAGGCTATGGCGTCTGCAACAACGCCGGATGGTGGAACAGTTGGTTTTGATATTGATACAAGCAGTCTAAATTTGGCGGTTGGAGACGTAAATACTTCAGTTGCTTCGGCACAGCAGACAACGCAGGGCGGTGTCAGCGCGATGGAATCAGCATGGTCATCTGGGATGGGACATATACAGTCATCTGTATCAAGCAGTATGGCAAGCGTGAAATCTACGGTGACATCAGCTGCAAATCAGGCTGCATCAGCTGTACGTAATGCATTTGCAGGCATATCTGTAACCGTACCGGCACCGAAACTGCCCCATGTGACGGTATCATATTCCACGGTCGGATCAGGAGATGCAACTGCGCAAGTTCCGAACTTTGGCGTCAGTTATTATGCAAAGGGCGGTATCATGACCAGACCGACACTGTTTGGCATTAATGGCCGTAATGGTATGGTTGGTGGTGAAGCTGGTGATGAGGCAATCCTGCCGCTCGACACTTTATGGGGGCGAATGCAAGATGTTGTGTCTGCTGTGGTTGAGAATAAGGTGACGAAGCGGGATTCACGTAAATCATTAAGCAAGGAAGCAATATCAAAGCGCTCTGGTGGCACTACGTACAATAAGTATGATGTGCAGCTGAATGTTGATATTGATTCTATCGACAGCCTGAAAAAATTGAAAAACCTGCTTGATGAGTTGGATTCTACGGATGGAGATACACAGGCAGCGTAGGAGGTCAGGATGATATTCATTCAGGACAAGCATATAAAAGTCGGGAAGGATTACCTTCCCGGCATTGTAAAAAGTATCCGAATAACCGAAGAGGGAAAACTGGAAGATAAGAAAAAAGGAAAGAAGAAAGTATCGAACCAGCCTGCCGGATACGAGGCCGCGCAAGTAGAAATCGACTTATTTATCGAAGAGAATGCAACCTATGACTTTGAAAATATGATTCGATTTGTGCAGCGTTTATTTAAACGGTCAGGGCAAAAAAAACAGAAGAAATATAACCTTACGGCAGCAGAGATCAATGCACACGGAATCACGGAGGTATATTTTAACGGGATTAGTACCACAAAAGAAGAATCTCAAAGCTGGGCGGTGTGTACGTTATCGTTTGTTGCTCCTGCGATTGCCGGGTTGAAAGTGGTACGCACGAAGAAGCAGATAAAAACGCTTACGACAAAGACATCAAAGTCTAAAAAGAATGCAGATAAAAGTCCGGCAAAGAAACAGAAAAGTCAATCAGCAGCCAAAAAGAAAGCAAAAAAGCTCGTAAAGAAGTGAGGGTAAATGGAAATAAATCTGGAAGGGTTAGAGTTCCGGCTGACCTGTGGGGAATATCAGGTTACTGGAGGATTTGATGCAAAGTGGCAGTCAGATGATACGGATGCACCGGTATGGGCGAGACTATCATTATCAGAAGAATTGATACAATTCTTGAAAGATAATCCGGCTGACAGTTATGCATTAGAGATTGGAAATGACGCAGGTTATGAACTGCTTGTGTCTGGTCGTGGAACATTTACATCTGAGAGTACAGTGATCATCAAAGACGCTGAAGAAACTTCAGCAGAGCATATGACGGCATTTTTCTTAGACACTACCTTACAGGAAGCAGCACGATATCTGTTTACAGTGTTCGAAGTTAGTAAATACCAGATGACAAATACCGACTACGGACGCAGAAAGAACTTCCGGGTTGATGCAGCATCTTATCAGGAAGCCCTGCGGCAACTCAATGCCGTCTATCAGGCAGACATTACTTTTTATACGCAAAACGGATGTATCTATTATGGCGTACAGCCTGATCAAGATGGCTACTATCAGTTATCTGATGACAATGTTTTAGACATCGAAAGAAGTGGGGATATATGGGTGGCGGATATTATTCCTGTTCCGGGAATCAAGCCGCGTCAAATCGTGCAATTATCCTGTGATGAATTTATAGGATCGGCACAGGTTATCTCCTGCACGATAGAAGGCAATGAAAGAGGCATTGATATGCAGATCAAATTCAGGGAGGCAGACGATGGGTGAACTCAAAACTTTTGTCAAAAAAATCGTTAGGGATATATTGAAAACAGAGTATCCGGCAATGGATAAGATGCACAGCATGATTGCAAGGATTATATGGGTGCAGCAGCAAAAAGGAACCTATCGTTATACAGTAAGATTGTTGGAGGACAATACAGAACTTCCGAATCTGGTATCTGACCAAGTTTATCAGACAGGGGAAGCTGTTATAATTCATTTTGTTGCAGGAAGCTATCCTTATATTATAGGACGGTGGTATGGATGAGATTGACAGGGACTGATGATGTTGATATCCGGTTAGACCGATACGGGCAGCCAATACCGGACAATAATGGAGATTGTGTGTTATGTAGTGGTATGAACTGTTGGATGCAAGATATATGGATCGAGATGCTGACGGATGAGGGGGAATTGCTTTGGGAAGATCAGGAAGGTATGCAGGCGTATGGATATAACCTTACGGACTACCTGAATGCGGAACAGGACGAATCTTTCAAGCAAGAAATTAGTGCTCAGATCGTTGGGAAAATGACAAAACGGGAATATATTGATGATGGGTCGATTAGCCTGACGACGGAAACATCAACGGAGAGCAAGTGGGCTGCACATGTCCAGTTTCGGGAATCCGATGGTCAGAATGTCAATATTGATATACGTTCCGATGGAAAGGAGATTTATGTCACATGATACCGGATAACATTATGGAGAAGATTATACATGTTCCAGATGAATCTGAATACATGGAAGAATTGCAAACAAAACTTGCGGAAGAGGGATTTGTGATTACAAATTTTTCCAAGGGTGGTGTATTCTATGCGATCCTGCGGATTGTAGTGCATGGCATGCTGCAGCTGAAACAGCTAGCCGTTCAGATCGTTAATTCAGCGTTTATGGTGCATTGCCCGGATGATTGGGTGGAAATCCGAGCGGCAGATTATGCAAAATACCGCAAGGAGGGTATACCAACAAAAGGGTATGTGACAGTATATCGGCGTGATTACAGTTATCCTGTAAAAATCAAAAAGGGACATCCATTTATCACATCCAGAAATGCCGAGGGGGCATATTTTACATTTTATGCAGCCGAAGACACTGTGATGCCCGAAGGAGTCAGCGAATACAAAGTAATCGTTGAAGCGGAACAGCCGGGAGCTGCCTACAACGTGGAGCCGGGGACAATCTGTGAAACGCTTGTGTATATTGACGGCTATGATCACGTAAGAAACGAAGAAGACTGGGTTGTCGAAAGTGGCACAGAAATCGAAGAGATTGAGTCCTTGCGGCAGCGCTGTTTGAACAGCCGGGCGGAAAATGCACGTCTGAATCCGGACAGGAAATTGCAGAGTATTGTGGAATCCATTAGTGGTGTGGTGACAGCGGATATTGACAGCCAAGCGCCACGAGGCGAAGGAACGGTTGATATTATTGTTACAGGCGCAGAAGGAACGGCGGATGAAGCACTGATCCAGAAGGTAAAGGCAGCAATTAAAGAAATGGAAGGCAGCTATGGAGACTATCTCGTCAAATCTGCGGAATCTGTTAAGCAGGACTTTGAACTGACGGTATACGTAGAGCAGGGAATCAGCGTTTCCGGATACGAGGATCAGATCCGCGCAGCTATCATGGATTTAATGGATGTAAGCAAGCGTAAAGAATTAAATACACTTTATCGGGATGCGATCATCGGGAAGTTAATATCTACAGTCCAAGGGTATAAAAAAACGGATATCACAGTACCGGCAGCGGATGTCATTGCTGAAAGGGGTAAGGTTATTGTGACAGGGGAAATCCACATCACTGTGAAAAATATCAGTTGACAGGAGATTGAGTATGTTTGATAGATTCAGGGATTATCTGTATTATCTATTGCCTTCGCCATTTAAGCGACTGAAGAAAACAAAAAATCAGTGGTACATATTTTTTAAAGTAATCGGTGACGAATATGATAACGTGCAAGCAGAGCTGGAGCGTGCATTAGATCAAACGTCAGTAGTAACCTGCAACGTGGAGATGTTGCAGTATTACGCGCAGGACCGAGGAATGCATCGGTATCCGGATGAAGATGATGAAACATTCCGCAGCCGGATCGCAATGCAGGATGAAGTGGAAGCATTCGGAGGAACGAAAGCGGGAATTATTTTAGCAGCTAAAACATTGGGATATAACGATGTAGAGCACTTATGGTATCCGGATATTGGCTATCCGGATAAGTGGGCGCAGTTCCTTTTGCGGGTGGGGGTTCGAGATGACACGGAACATCCGGCAAACATCAGCATGTTGACTAGAGAGGTGCGAAAAGTAAAGGATAGCACTTCATTGGATAATTATATGTTATGCAATGTAGTGAACAGTGGAACGAAAATTGGGACGACTGTATCAGTGGTAAATTATATTGATTTAGGGGATATGTAGATATGATGACATACACAGAAATAGGGCTTGCTTTGATTGCTGATGCAATAGCATCTGGTAAACAGGTAAGATTTTCGAAAATTGAATTAATTGCTGATCCAGAAAGATCCGCAGGAGAACTTATTCATAATGCAGATATTGCTTCGGTAGAAAAATATAATAATACAACGATAGATATTAAAGCTGTAACAGATAATTATAATTTTAAAAATGATTATTTTTTTAATCGTGTCAATGTATATGCAACGGGATCAGATGGACAGGAAGTATTGTTTTGTTTCCAACATACAGTAACCTGTCCTGTTTATATACCGGCGTATGATGGCCGGACAATCCAAAACGAAATTAAAATCAGATTGATTGTTACATCGGCTGATGTAGTGGACATTGTCAATGATGGTGTATATGTTCTGAGAACTGATTTTGAGAAAGAATTAGCTAAAAAGATTAATACTGCTGATATCATTCAGGATGCGGATTCAGATGCCGTGGATAAAGTGGTATCGGCGGCTGTGGCGAAATATCTTAAGGAACAGATCGAAGATAAAATCGATAAATCGGCGATCATACAAAATGCTACTACGGCGGCCCTGGATAAAGTAGTATCGGCAGCAGTGGCAAAAAATTTACAGGATCAAATTACTGCACAAAACACGAATTTCATTACTACAGTTACAAGTATTTCAGGTACTGAAAATAATTATTTCTATATTCCCA
>RAZH01000004.1 GCA_003612585.1 bacterium 1XD42-54 | reverse complement strand
TAGATCAACTGCTCGAAAAAAAATTTTTAAACATTTTTCAATTTACCTATTGACATTTCTTAGCTGGACTTGTTGTCTGGTCTGTTTTATTATAGAGTAGTCTGGGCATGTTTGGCAATATGCAAATAGAATCCTTCGGAAGCAGGTAGAAGAATCTCTGTAATCTTGTAACAGACAAAAAGTTTCCTGACGGTAGACTTTATTGACTGAAATATCGGGCAGTTCCATTGAAGGAAATTGTGTCTGTTGTTATAATATTGAAAAGATTGCTTTTTGATTCCTGTTGCTATTTGTGAAAGGGGGAAAAGGAATGTCTGAGATCAGAGAATTATTGCCGTTTCTGATTCCACTGGTGGCGATTCAGATGGGGCTGCTTGGTTATACACTTTATCATATTTTGACGCACAACACATATAAACGAGGGAGCCGCGGGCTTTGGATTGCCGTTACGGTGATTGGCATGGAATTTATTGGGCCTATCCTGTATTTCCTTTTGGGAAAGGAGGAGAGCTGATATGGAGATGCTGACACTTTCTCACGTGACAAAGCGTTTTGGAGAAAAACAGGTGCTGCGGGACGTTACATTTTCGGTTCCGGAGCACACGGTATTTGGCTTTGTAGGGCAAAATGGTGCAGGAAAGACGACAGCCATGAAGCTAATTCTTGGATTGCTTCAGAGGGATGGCGGAGCTATTTTTGTAAACGGGATGCCAGTTCATTATGGGAGCACTGCAACCAATCAATTTGTCGGGTATTTGCCGGATGTTCCCGAATTTTATTCCTATATGACTGCACCGGAATATCTGCGTTTTTGTGGGGAACTCTTTGGCATGTCGGAAAAGGAAATTAAAATTCGCAGCGAAGAGTTGCTGCATCTGGTGGGGCTCGAGAAAGAGAAGCATCGGATCAAAGGCTTTTCCCGTGGCATGAAACAGCGGCTTGGTGTGGCACAGGCTTTGTTTGGAAGGCCCAAGCTCCTGATCTGCGACGAACCGACTTCTGCATTGGACCCTCTGGGCCGTAAGGAGCTGCTGGATATTTTGGTAGCAGCCAAGGAGCAGACAACTGTACTCTTTTCCACGCATATTCTTTCTGATGTCGAGCATATCTGTGATGAGATGGCTTTTCTGCACAATGGAACTATTGTTTTGCAAGGCTCCTTAGAGGAAGTGCGTCGAAGAAAACAAACGGTTGCGATGGAACTGGAAACACAGCGGCCAGAGGATGCGCAGCTTCTTTTGGCGGCTTTTCCGTTTCTCAAGTTAACCGGACGCAGCGGTCTTTTGCTGGAGGATACAGAGCGATTCCCAGATGTGTTGCGTTTTCTTGCAGATACGAAACTTGTACCTGTGCGTATGGAACAGCAGGAGGCTTCGCTGGAGGAACTGTTTTTGGAGGTGGTGGGAAAATGAAGGCATTTCTCAAAAAGGAATGGATGGAATGGAGCCGTACCGGGCGGATTTTGATTCTCCTGTTGATTTTTTCTCTGTTTGGGGTAATGAATCCAGCTCTGACTAAACTGACTCCCTGGCTGATCGAAGCGCTTTCGGAGTCTCTGGCTGATACAGGGCTTGCAATCACATCTGTTAAGATAGATGCCATGACTTCCTGGACGCAGTTTTACAAAAATATTCCAATTGGGCTTCTGGTGTTTCTTCTGCTTGGGAGCGGAAGTTTTACTGCAGAATACCAGAAAGGGACGTTGGTTCCTGTAGTCACAAAAGGACTGTCGCGGCGGAAAATCCTGTCGGCGAAATCGCTGATGCTTTATCTCATGTGGACAGTATTGTATGTTCTTTGTTTTGGAATTACGTTTATATATAACGCATATTTCTGGGACAACAGCATTGTTTCGCATTTCGCGTTTGCTGTATTATTCACCTGGCTGTTCGGTATATGGACCATTTCGCTTCTGATATTTTTTTCATCGGTGGTTGAGAGCAGTACAGAAGTGCTTTTGGGAACCGGAGGGGTTGTTGCGGGAGCTTATGTGCTGCATATGTTTCCAAAGCTCAGTACGTTTCTTCCGGTGAGACTTATGGATGGCATGTCTTTATTGCAGGACATCCGCCAACCGGCAGATTACTATATTAGCATGGCAGTCGCAGCAGTAATGATTTTTTCCTTTATGATACTGGCGACAGTCTGTTTTGATCGAAAATATTTATAAGTTTCCTATGGACAATGAGGAGAGGGCGGAGCTTTTGCTTCGTCTTTTCCTTTTTCTGGCAAAAGGCTGGTTTGCAATACAGGTTGGTTGACTGTGGATATAAGATGGTACATAATAGTAGAGAAATTCGAGTACTTATAGAACAACGCAGAGCAAAACTGGGAAAGGTGTATACTGAGATGACAAAAAAGACGTGTTTTATTGTTGGAGCTGGCGCTTTTGACGGACTGGAGCGAAAACCAGAGCCGGAAGATTTGGTGATAGCGGCAGACGGCGGATATACTTATTTAAAAGAGCTTGGAATCGTTCCGGATGTCCTGCTGGGTGATTTTGATTCTCTGAAAAAGGTGCCGGAGCATGAGCATTTAGTGCGACATTCCCCGATCAAAGACGATACAGACATGGCATTGGCCGCGGCATATGGGATGGAGCAAGGATGCAGACGGTTTTTCCTTTATGGAGGGCTGGGAGGGAGGCTGGATCACTCGATTGCGAATCTGCAGCTTCTGATGGGGCTGTCCCGGGCCGGGATGGAAGCATATCTGATCGGTCAGGGAAATATTCTGACTGCAATCACACAGGAACGGGCGGAATTTGACGCTTCGGCTGCGGGCATGTTTTCCGTATTTTGCCTGAGTGAACCGGCAACTGGTGTGTGGGAGCGTGGGTTTCAATATTCTCTGACAGACGCGACGCTGAGCTGTGACATTACGCGGGGAGTCAGCAATGAATTTACGGGACAGCCAGCTTATATCGAGGTGCGGGACGGGACGCTCGTGCTTCTCTGGGATGTGGGAAACGGGCTTCCTAAAGAACGCAGAAAGATTCCGTCAGATTTGCAACGAAACTTGTAACTCCATGTAAACTACACATTTGTATGTTATGAAATAGAACATGTTGCAATGTAACGAAAATGTGTGAGGAACGTATTTTGCGTTGAACTGGACGGAGGAAAATGTGATGTATCGTGTTTTGGTGATGGAAGATGAGGAGGATATTCAGGAAATACTGAAAAACTATCTGGTGGCAGAGGGGTATGATGTAGTGCTGGCAGAAGACGGGGTGGATGGGATCATGAAATTTCACAAGGACAGGTTTGACCTGGTTCTTCTTGATATTATGATGCCGAAAATTGACGGATTTGGAGCATGTGAGCTCATTCGGCAGGAATCCGACGTACCTGTTATTATGCTGACCGCGTTGGATGAAGAAGAGTATCAGATTCGGGGGTTTGACCTGAGGGCGGATGATTATATCACAAAGCCTTTTTCAGCGCCGGTACTGATGCGGAAAATTGCAGCTGTGCTGCGCAGAGCGCATCGGGAAGAGGAAGTGCAGCAGATTTTTTATAAAAAGATGCGCATGGATCTTGCAGGATACCGTGTGTATGTACAGCAGCCGGAAGCGAGTGAGGAAACGGGGGCGCCGTTTGTGTGGACAGAAGTTGACCTTACACAGAAGGAATTTGAGTTGCTGCATGTGCTTCTGATCAACAGAGGACTTGTGCTTACGCGGCAGAAGCTTTTGAATCTGGTGTGGGGAGAAGACTATTTTGGCGAGGAACGGATTGTGGATACACATATCAAAAATCTACGTAAAAAGCTGGGACAGAATTATATCAGTACAATAAGAGGGGTGGGATACCGCATTGATAAAGAAAATTAGGAGCAGCCTGACGATTCGGATCTGTCTGCTTATGAGTGTATTGCTGCTGATGGCCAGCGGCGTTACCTATACGGCAGTAGCGAAATTTCTCCCGGTATTTTATTCGAACCGTCTGGATGAAAATCTGGATGAGCTGTCCCGTGAACTGACTGAGAATTTGAGCAGCTACCAGTCAATCGAGGAAGCAATGGCAACGCTTCAGCTGTTTACAGCAAGTACAGAGATGCCGGTAGCGGTTTTGAACCAGAACGGAATGCTTGTGTGGCCGCGCCGCAGTACATTTGAGCTGAGTATCGGGTCTGTGGTGCATGAACAGGACGTGATCTGTGAGACCGAAAGATTGGAGGATGCTGTCTCAGAAGGCACCGTGGGAATCGTAGCAGAAGCGGAATATATGGGTGTGGAGTCAGAAGAAAGCAGCGCTGGAGAGATAGAGACAGAACAGGAAATTAAAAGTGCGGAAGTTCTGACAATGGGGACAGAGGATATAAATACATCAGAAAAATGGGATGGCGTGATCACACAGTTTCTGGAAGGCGATGCGGTTGCCGCGGAATATACGTGGAGTGGGGATGGAACTTACAGCCTGATATCGGATGCGGAGCTTTCCGGTTTTGCTGGAAAGGATGCGTCTGCAGTGAAATCCTATGATCTGAGACTTGGGGATATGGATTATATGATGCTGGTTGCAGGAGATATGCAGTCCGTCAATCAGGCGATGGAAATTCTGTATCAGATTTTTCCATATATTTTCGGATTAGCAATATTCATGGCATTTTTATTTGCAGTGGTGGGCTCGTTTTATCTGACTGCTCCTGTAGTACGGCTGAGCAGGATTTCCAGAAAAATGGCAGCGCTTGATTTTACGGACAAATACCGAGGGACAAGAAAGGATGAACTTGGGGAGCTTGGGCGAAATTTGAACGAGATGGCGCGAAATCTTTCTGGTACACTGGAAAACCTGAGTCTGGCAAATAAAAAGCTGAAATCAGATATTGAGCTGGAACGGGAACTGGAACGGAAGCGGATTGCATTTTTTTCAGCTGTTTCTCATGAACTGAAAACACCGATTACAATCCTGAAAGGCCATATCTCAGGAATGCTGCGGGGAATCGGCGCATACCGTGACAGGGATCATTATCTGCTCCGTTCCCAGGAGACGACAGAAAAAATGGAAGAGATGGTGGGAGAGCTTCTGACGGTATCGCGCATGGAAAGCAATACCTTTGTGACACAGATCGTGGATTTGGCAGAGCTTCTGCGCGAACAGCTTGCAGAGATGACAGAGCTGATTGAAATGCAGGGACTGGCTTTGATGGTGCATGTGCCGGAGCATTTATACGCAGAGGTAAATACCAGTATGATGGAAAAGGTGTTCCGAAATCTTCTGACGAACGCAATCCGTTACACGCCGGCAAATGAAGGAAATGAAATCCGTATCTTTTTAAAGGATGGGCCGAAAGGGATTGTATGCCGGACAGAAAACACCGGAGTGCAGATTCCGACGGAATCAATTGAGCATCTGTTTGATGCATTTTACCGCGTGGAGTCATCGAGAAGCCGCAGGACAGGCGGCAGTGGTCTTGGGCTTTATATTGTGCGTATGGCGCTGGAACAGCATGGCGCGTGTTATGGCGTTGAAAATATAGAAGATGGCGTACGGTTTTTCTTTGAAATTCCAAGGTCCATGAAAACTACATAAAAACCACAAAAGGACTCCAAATCAGGCTGTTATGATCGTTTCATCAAATCAAACAGAGGGCGGCAAACATACTTGTATCGGATGCGGCCCGGGAAAGGAGTTCATTATGAAAAGAAAAGCAATTTTGGCATTATTTGCAGGAACAGCGGCGTGTGCCGCAGTAGCCGGAGGGCCGCTTGGAGGCATGGTTCATGCACAGACCTGGGGAACATCATGGGAAGGAAAAAACGGAACGATCAACCGCTATGTGACAGAGGCAGGGAGCTTTGAAACATCTGTGGATGAGTATGTTTCGGAAAAAGAATCGGATGGAGAGATTACCTGTGCGGAAGCTGCGGACGCAGCGGTTCAGGTGATGTCTGATGAGGAACTGAAAAAGCTGAAACAGTGGGGGCAGATTGAGTTACAGGAATCACTCGCATATCTGAAAGAGTACGGAGTGGTATATGATACAGAGCAGGATGCGATTCTGTACCGTGGAAAAAAGGTGCGCTGGCTGGTTGACCAGGGGATGGATCAGAGCTGTACGGCATATCAAATGCCGGATGGCGAGATTGACCTGTATACAGAAAGAGACGCCAATTATCGTGTCACAGGTGTCAGGACAGCGACACAGGAGGAGTATGACAGAAAGACAAAACAGGACGAGATGGCTAAAAAAAGTTTGGCAGACGCCGGCGTGACGATCTCGTATGTGGGAGAAGCTGGGGAGCCTATACAGGAAGATGCAGTATGTACGTATTGCTCGGAAAATGCGGATGGTACGGTCACGTATACGTTCCAGGTAGCAGATCAGGAGAATAGAGACAGACATACATTCCAGATAAAGGATAAAGAGAACAGCGGTATGCACATCTATCATGCAGACCCAGACGCTGTTTTGGGGTTTGAAGAGGCAGTGGAAGAGGAAAGCGAGGTTATGACAGAAGATGTGCTTTCCGGACGTCAGGTGCAGTCAGAGAAAGAGGCGACGAGTTCGGTAAGTGTGGCAGAAGGAAACGCTTCCGGATGGATGGAGGATGATCAGCGCCGGCAGGAATATAAGGCAGCAGGAATTGACTGCGATGATAAAGACGGCGCCTGGATGTGGAATGGAAAGCCTGTTTACTGGCTCGTCGATGAAAACGGCAGTATGTATCAGAATGATTCGGCCAGCGAGGAAAAAATCTATATTCTTGTAAAACGGGATACAGACGGAACGATTCTGGAGGCGAAACAGATTACCGTGGAAGAAGTCATTGCCGCGCATATTTTGGAAAAAGAGCAGAAGAAGGAAACACAAAGATAGGCTATAGAAAAAGAGAATGGGGCCATAATTTCCCTTGACACTTTGCAGCTGTATTTATTAAGATAAATTTAATAGAATCATATAGAGCGACAGTCTTAAAAATGCAAAACACGGCAGAAAGGCAGGGGAGATTATGGAAACCAGACGATCAGAAGAACAGATACATCAAAGAGAACCATTATCAAAAGAAACATGGTTAAAAGAGGCAGATCAAAAAGAAGAAAAACGGGAAACAGTAGATGGAGACGAAAGGCAGAAAACAACATACCAGAAGAAATCCTACAAACTGTTTATCGCGTGGATGGCATTTTTTACAGTGGCGCTGTATGTATGCGCGGTAAATGAAGTGAATTTTTTCGGGCTTGGGATGGTACGTACCAACTGTATTGTCCTGTATGTGTTGCTGGATCTGCTGATGCTGCTGATTTACGCAATGCAGAGCATTTATTGGATTAACGGCATGACGTATGAACAGGCCGCTGCGGCATCGGCCGATGAACGCAGGCGTTATGCATTCCGGCATCTGAGGATCTTTTTGGCGGCGACGGTGCTGTATATTGGTTACTGTTGCATACCCGCTTCGGTGCTATTTCTGGGAGGCATCGGAGATTCGATTGTGGCAGGAGGTATTCTGTGCGCGGCGGCGATTTGGACGATTCCGATTCATTTATGAGCCTTTTGGAAAAAAATTTTTGCTTGTCCTTGTGCGTTATGTGTCTTATAATGAGAAAAGGATACAGAAATGCAGGGAGGACCGCAGATGCATGACAACCATAAATAATAGAAGCGAATGAACATATTGATCGTAAGTCCGGAATATACCATTATATTCCGGGCTTTCTTTGTTGTGATTTATGCAAAATAACGATTGACACAGGATTTAAATAGTGGTATGGTAAAATTCATAAAAATTCAATAAGATTTATTATTATTAACTATGAGGAGGACTATATTATGAAAAAATTAGCGGCAGCAGCGCTTGCAGGCGTTATGGTTCTGACTTTTGGAATGACAGCTATGGCAGAAGGCGATGTCCTGGTGATGGCTACGAATGCAGAGTTTCCGCCATATGAGTACCGTGAAGGCGATGACATTGTAGGAATTGATGCAGAGGTAGCTGGGCTGATCGCAGAGAAGCTTGGCATGGAGCTGCAGATTGAAGATATGGCGTTTGATTCCGTACTGGCAGCAGTTCAGACCGGAAAGGCTGATATTGCTATGGCAGGTATTACTGTGACAGAAGACCGTCAGATGATGGTAAACTTCACAGATACCTATACAAAAGCGACACAGATGATTATCGTTACGGAAGACAGTGAAATTGCAAGTCCGGATGACCTGACAGGCAAGACAATCGGCGTACAGCTTGGAACGACCGGTGATATTTATGTAGATGATATTGAGGATGCAACGGCAGAGCGTTTCAGCAAAGGCTTTGAGGCTGTGCAGGCACTTCTTCAGGGTAAGGTTGACGCAGTTGTGATCGACGGCGAACCGGCAAAGGTATTTGTTTCACAGAATGAAGGTCTGAAGCTTTTGGATGATCCGTTTACTGAGGAAGAGTATGCAATCGCAATCTCTAAGGACAACGAAGAGTTGCTTGAGAAGGTCAATACAGCACTGAATGAGCTGAAGGAAGAGGGCGAGTTCCAGAAGGTCATTGACAAGTACATTGCAAGCGACGACGCTGCAGAGGCTGAGACAGAAGCTGCCACAGAGGCAAAATAATTTGCAGCGGCAGAGGCGTGCGAAATTGCAGGAGGAGCCGCAGTAAAACAGGAAACCTGAATAAGTAAAAGAGAGAATGGGAGCGCCCGGAGAAAATGCGGGGGCTCCCGTGAAAGGTTATGGATATGTTACAGAATTTACAGGATCGATTTTATCTTAATTTTATTGCGGATGACCGGTGGAAGTATTTGGTAAACGGCTTAAAAACAACGCTGACTGTTACTTTTTTTGCCGTGCTGATCGGTATTCTTCTTGGCTTTCTGGTAGCCGTGGTTCGCTCCACCTGTGAAAAGACAGGGAAGTTGAAGATTTTGAACGCTGTGTGTAAGCTTTATCTGACCGTGGTTCGCGGTACGCCGGTTGTCGTACAGCTGTTGATTATTTATTTTGTTATTTTTGGTTCCGTGAAGATTGACAAGACATTTGTGGCCATTCTGGCTTTCGGACTAAATTCCGGCGCTTATGTGGCGGAGATTATCCGCGGCGGAATTATGTCGATTGATAACGGACAGTTTGAGGCTGGCAGGAGCCTTGGCCTGAATTATGTGCAGACAATGATTTATATCATTTTCCCGCAGGTATTTAAAAATGTCCTGCCAGCTCTCGGCAATGAGTTTATTGTGCTTTTAAAAGAGACTTCCGTAGCAGGTTATATTGCTCTGGAGGATTTGACAAAGGGCGGCGATATCATCCGCAGCCGTACATACGATGCATTTATGCCGCTGTTGGCGGTAGCTGCGATTTATCTTATCATGGTGCTTGTATTCAGCAAACTGCTGGGAGCTTTGGAGAGGAGGCTGCGGAATAATGAACGGAGATAAGATACTCATTAAAATAGAGAATCTTCAGAAGAGCTTCGGCTCGCTAGAAGTTCTGCGCGGTGTGACAACAGAAATCCGCCAGGGAGAAGTTGTGGCAATTATCGGGCCTTCGGGATGTGGCAAATCGACGTTTCTGCGTTCCTTAAATCTTCTTGAGGAGCCGACAGGCGGAACGATTACCTTTGAGGGAGTGGATATCACCGACAAAAAGGTGAATGTGGACCGAATGCGACAGAAGATTGGCATGGTGTTTCAGCAGTTCAACCTTTTTCCACATATGACAATTCGCAAGAATATCATGCTGGCTCCGGTAAAGCTGAAGCTCATGACAGAGGAGGAGGCTTCGAGGAGAGCAGACGAACTTCTGGAGCGAATCGGACTTCCGGATAAGGCAGATCAGTATCCGAATATGCTTTCCGGTGGACAGAAGCAGCGTGTGGCTATTGCGAGAGCGCTTGCGATGAATCCGGATGTGATGCTGTTCGATGAACCGACCTCGGCGCTTGATCCGGAGATGGTGGGAGAGGTACTCGATCTTATGCGTGAGCTGGCAAAATCCGGTATGACAATGATTATTGTTACGCATGAGATGGGATTTGCAAAAGAGGTTGCGACCAGGGTTTTGTTTATTGATGAGGGAAATATAAAAGAAGAAAATACACCGGAAGAGTTTTTTGCTCATCCGAAGAATCCGAGGTTGAAGGATTTCCTTTCAAAAGTACTTGTCTGATTTTGTTTTTTCATGTAGAATAGCAACGATTGGATGATTGCGAAACGGGATAGGAGATAGGACGAACCAGGGGAAACTGTACAAAAACGGGGTTCCGATAAGAGAAGTCACCCCCTATTTTGTACAGCTTCCCCTGGTTCTTACTTTGAAATCACGCTTTGCAGTTGCTCCGTATCAAAAATAAAAATCAGGGGGAAAAGATGCAAGCAGGCAGGGGAGAAAAAAAGAATTTAGTTTGGATGCCAGTGTTGACAGGGATTTTCCTTGCAGTACTGGTTTTGTTTGTGGGGCAGAGTGCGCGCGCGGCGCTGCCGGAGCCGGTGGTCAAGGGGATTGATGTGTCAAGATGGCAGGGAGACGTTGACTGGGCGAAGGTGAAGGAGGACGGCGTCAGTTTTGTCATGCTGGGGATTGGAAGGTACCGGGATGGGAAGGGAATTCCCGATCCGAAGTTTGAATACAATATCCAGAATGCGTTGGCACAGGGAATCGAAGTTGGCGTTTATCTGTACTCTGAGGCGCATAACGAAGAAGAAGCGCGTCGCGAGGCCGATTTTGTGCTGGAGCAGATAGATGGATATCGTATCTCTTATCCGGTGGCTTTTGATATTGAAGATAATATTCACAGAGTTATGACGACGCAGCAGCGGACAGATATTACGATCGCATTTTTGGAGGTAATCGAGAAAGCAGGGTACTATCCGATGATATATGCGAGCGAGAGCTGGCTGACGTACAGTATGGATTTGTCGCGCCTGACAAAGTATGACAAATGGGTGGCGCGATGGAAAGGCGAGCCGGTGTTCGAGCCGGTTTCCATGTGGCAGTACAGCAGCACGGGAAGGGTGGCCGGTATAGCCGGGGACGTAGACCTGGATTACAGTTATAAGGATTATACGAAGATTGTCGCTCCACGGACGACGCCGGCTTTTCGATTGCCGAAAGAGACGTATGGCTGGCGGCAGGAGGGGAAATACTACTGTTATCTGGATGAGAACGGACAGAAGGTGACGGATGCTTTCCGGGTGATCGACGGCAAGACGTATTATTTTAATTCCAATGGCTATCGTGTGACAGGATGGAAAAAGATCGGCGGGAAATATTATTATTTCTGGAAAACGAAAAATCCGGGCTCCATGAAGACAGGCTGGCATAAGGAAAAAGGGAATATGTATTACCTGGACCCCGCTACGGGCGCTCGGGTAACGGGCTGGCTCACAGTGGGAGAACGGAAGTATTATCTGAATAAAAAAGGAATTGTCCAGAAGGGCTGGCTGGCGTTTGGGAAGACCCGGTATTATATGAATCCGAAGAATGGTCGGATGTGTAAGGGCTGGGTGAAGATAAAAGGCAAGTACTATTACTTCAGATCCAAAAATGGACGTATGGTACAGGGCTGGCTGAAAGTAAATGGAAAGCGCTACTATATGAATTCTTCCGGCGTAAGGCAGACGGGGTGGAAGAGAATTAATAAAAAATGGTATTATTTCCATAAAAAGACGGGAGAGATGAGAAAGAACTGCAAAATCGGCAGATATCGGATCGGTTCGGACGGCGTATGCAAAAACCGAAAATAGGGGACAGAAAAACAGCAGCTCGGGCGTGTTGCGTAAGGCGTCCGGATAGCCTGCTGATTGGGAGCGGCAAAATCGCGTTGCAATTCAGAATTAGGAATGGTATACTGTACGCGGCAGCAGGAAGGGCGGCAGAATTTACCGGAATCGGAAAAGATTTCTGTATTGCCCGTTTCAATGAAAAAATAGATGAGCAAGGAGAATGACAATGAGCAAGAGACCAACAGTTTTAATGATTCTTGACGGATATGGATTAAATGACAGAAAGGACGGAAATGCGATTGCACAGGCAAACAGACCTGTGATGGATGAATTGATGGCAACGTGTCCGTTTGTAAAGGGAAATGCCAGCGGTCTGGCAGTCGGACTCCCGGATGGACAGATGGGTAATTCTGAGGTAGGCCATCTGAATATGGGCGCAGGCAGAATTGTGTACCAGGATCTGACCAGAATTACAAAGGCGATCGAAGACGGCGATTTCTTTGAAAATGCAGAGCTGAAACGAGCAATGGAAAATGCAAAGGAGCATGATTCCAGTCTTCACATGTACGGCCTTCTGTCTGACGGCGGCGTGCACAGCCATAATACGCATCTGTATGCGCTGCTTGAGATGGCAAAGCGTTATGGTCTTGAAAAAGTTTATGTACACTGTTTCCTGGATGGCCGTGACACACCTCCGGCATCCGGAAAAGATTATGTGCAGGCTCTTGCTGATCAGATGCAGGAGATCGGCGTTGGCGAGATTGCAACTGTAATGGGGCGTTATTATGTAATGGACCGTGACAACCGCTGGGACCGTGTGGAAAAGGCATATCGCGCGTTGGCTTATGGAGAAGGCGAGCAGGCTACTTCCGGTGTGGAAGCAGTTGCGCAGTCTTATGCAAAGGATGTGACGGATGAGTTTGTTGTTCCGACCGTTGTGATGAAAGATGGCGCGCCGACTGCAACGATTCAGGATCATGATTCTGTAATTTTCTTTAATTTCCGTCCGGACCGTGCAAGAGAGATCACACGTGCTTTTTGCTGTGATGATTTTGCAGGTTTTGAGCGCGGTGCGCGCAGACAGGTGGTATATGTATGCTTCACAGAGTACGATGTGACGATTCCGAATAAGACAATCGCTTTCCCGAAGGTTTCTGTGACGAATACCTTTGGCGAGTATCTGGCTGCGCACGGGCTGAAGCAGGCAAGAATTGCCGAGACAGAAAAATATGCCCATGTAACATTCTTCTTTAACGGCGGCGTGGAAGCACCAAACGAGGGAGAGGACAGGATTCTTGTAAACTCTCCGAAGGTAGCCACCTACGATCTTCAGCCGGAAATGAGCGTATATGCAGTCTGCGATAAGGTAGTGGATGCAGTCACATCCGGCAAGTATGATGTGGTGATTACGAATTTTGCTAATCCGGATATGGTAGGCCATACCGGTGTGATGGAAGCTGCGGTTAAGGCAATTGAGGCGATTGACGAGTGCGTGGGCAAAGTCGTTGAAGCTGTAAAACAGACCGGCGGCCAGATGTTTATCTGTGCGGACCACGGCAATGCAGAGCAGCTCGTTGACTACGAGACAGGTGCTCCGTTCACGGCTCATACGACAAATCCGGTTCCGTTCATCCTTGTGAACTGTGACGAGAAGTATACGCTGAAGGAAGGCGGACGTCTGGCGGATATTGTTCCGACGCTGATCGAGCTGATGGGCATGGAGAAGCCTGCTGAGATGACAGGAGAATCACTTTTGATTGAGAAATAAAAATCGAAAAATAAAAATCGAGAAATAAAAACGTAAAAGTAAAAATTGAAATGGTGTTTGAGAACACGGCTGCTGACTGGAAATTATTTCCGGTAAGCAGCCTTTGTTTCTGTACGGAATCTGGAAAATGCGGCTGGAGTCTGGCACGGTGAATCAGTGCGTCGCAAATTTTGGTTTTGATAAGAAAGACACAAAATTGCTACGGGTTTTTCACATTTCGGACACAAAAGAACGATATAGTAGGAACATCAAAAGAAGAACGGAAGACAGAAAGGGGATTTTTTCATGAATGGATTTAGAGATAAAAAAGATGAGAAGTGTAAAATGAATGCATGGAAGCGTTACGGTATGATTTTTATGGCCGGGCTGCTTATTACAGGAAGCGCAGCAGGTGCAGGGGCATTCCTTTACAAGGGCAATGTGCAGGCAGAGGAGAAGCAGGAGGTTTCCCTGAATATTGCAGACCGTGATGTTGAAGAAGAGACACAGGAGGATGCAGAAGAGGAAACAGAGGCACAGACAGAGCAGCCAAAGAAGTCTTTCAATAAAATTGAAAACGTTGAGACGGGAGATACAGCGATTGTGACAACAGACGTTTCAGATATCGTGGAGAACTGTATGCCGTCGATTGTTGCGATTGATACAAAAGGCGTGGAAGAAGTACAGATGTATTATTATGGTACTCAGAAATATGAGGTGAAAGGGGCAGGTTCCGGTATCATCGTTGCACAGAATGATGATGAGCTTCTGATTGCGACGAACAGTCATGTGGTGGTGAATGCGACAGAGATGTCAGTCTGCTTTACCGTAGATGCTGAGGACCCGGCTGATCTCGTGGTTCCTGCCAAGATCAAAGGTATGGATAAAGGGTATGAACTGGCTGTGCTAGCAGTTAAGCTGGAAGATATCCCGGATGAGGTCAGAAGCCAGTTGAAAATCGCATCGCTTGGCAGCTCTGAAAAAACAAAAGTAGGAGAGGCAGCGATTGCCATCGGCAATGCACTTGGATACGGACAGAGTGTTACCAGCGGAATCATCAGTGCAAAAGACCGCGAGGTTACAATTGACAATTTTTCAAAAGAACTGTTTGTGACAGATGCATCTATTAATTTTGGAAACAGCGGCGGAGCACTCCTGAATGCAAAGGGTCAGGTGATCGGTATCAATGTGGCCAAGGAAGCTGGAGACGGTTCAGAGGGCATGGGCTATTCCATTCCGATTGATACTGCGATTCCGGTTCTTGAAAATCTGATCAATAAAGAGACAAGAGATCTGAAGAGCAATGCAGAACGAGGCTATCTGGGTGCAACGGTGGTTGATGTTTCCTCAGATGCCAAGGAGCTGTACAGTATGCCGGAGGGTGCGTTTGTCTATGAGGTGAGCGAGGACTCAGCAGCAGAAAAAGCAGGAATTAAAAAGGGTGATGTCATTACAAAATTTGACGGCGATACGATAACTGACAAGGACGAACTGATTGACAAGATCAGCTACTTTGCGGTAGGCGAGACGGTGACGCTTGAAGTGCAGACGGCAAATAACGGCGAGTATGTGAGCCGTGAAGTGGAAGTGACGCTGCAGGAAGGAGTCGGCGTACAGACAGAAGCAGAAGAAGAGCAGGGCGCCGACGATCAGAATAACAATGACAATGACATTCCGCAAAATGAAGAGATACCGGAATTCAATTTCCCGGGCCTGGAAGGATTTATGTTCGGCAATGGAGAAAATGGAATTTTCTAGTCAATTGTTCAGATTACTGTATTTGAAACAATATGCTCTTTAAGGATACTGGGTGAGAGGTCAAACCTTCTCACCCTTTTTGTTTTTGCGAGACAGATGATTCTGACAGATGAAGGTTACGAATACCTTTGGAGCAGGGAGAATGTACAGGATTTAAACGTGTCATCACAATTTTGGGTGATATGACCGTGTAGGAAAATTGTTGTATAAAAATTTGTGCAGGAATTGCCAGACTGAAAAATATGATATGGGAAATACTATTTCAAGATGAACTGAATAGAACGCAGGAGGTTTTGCAAAATGTGTAATTATATGCCCATTACAGATGTTTATGCACGGGAGATTCTGGATTCCAGAGGAAATCCTACCGTGGAAGCAGAAATTATGACAGAAGACGGAAGCGTCGGAAGGGCAGCAGTGCCGTCCGGCGCTTCCACTGGCCAGTACGAGGCTGTGGAGTTGAGAGATGGTCAGGAGCGTTATCTAGGAAAAGGTGTGGAACAAACCTGCCATTATGTAAATACCGTACTTGCAGATGCCATTATTGGTGAGAATGTGTACAATCAGGCTGCCATTGACCGGATTTTATGCCGCGAAGACGGAACAAAGAATAAAAAAAGGCTCGGGGCAAACGGGATTCTGAGCGTTTCCATGGCAGCAGCGTCGGCAGCCGCACGCTCTTTGGACCTGCCGCTTTTTCGGTATCTCGGCGGTATGCACGCACACAGGTTGCCGGTACCGATGATGAATATTTTAAACGGAGGCTGCCATGCGGATAACACCGTGGATTTACAGGAATTTATGATTATGCCGGTAAAGGCAGACAGCTTTGCACACGGATTGCAGATCTGCGCGGAAATTTATCATACGTTAAAGGGTATGCTCAAAAGCCGCGGTCTTTCCACCGGGGTTGGAGACGAGGGCGGTTTTGCTCCGGACCTGGAGGATGCGGCGGCTGTTTTGTATTTGATATCGGATGCCGTAGAAAAAGCCGGTTATCAGATGGGACGTGATATTGTCATTGCGCTGGATGCGGCGGCAAGCGAGCTTTATGACGAGGAGAAAAAAACGTATTTCTTCCCGGGAGAAAGTAAAATGAAAGGCACGGACGTGTATCGGAGCACAGAGGAGATGATCGCTTATCTGGAGGAACTCTGCCGCCAGTTTCCGATTGCCTCGATTGAGGACGGATTGGATGAGAATGACTGGGAAGGCTGGCAGACGCTGACCAGCCGACTTGGAAGCCATGTGCAGCTTGTGGGAGACGATCTGTTTGTGACCAATTCGGAGCGTCTGCAAAAAGGAATTGATCTGGGAGCTGGAAATGCGATTTTGATTAAAGTGAATCAGATCGGTACACTGACGGAGGCCTTTGATGCAATTGAGCTGGCACATCGAAACGGTTACAGGACTGTAATTTCCCATCGTTCCGGCGAGACAGAGGATACGACGATTGCAGATATTGCGGTTGCAGTAGCAGCAGGACAGATCAAGACGGGCGCACCCTGCCGCAGTGAGCGGGTGGCAAAATATAACCAGCTTCTTCGGATTGAGGATGCAGTCGGCTTTTTTGCCAAATATGAAAATCCTTTTGGAAATAAGTGTCTTTTTTGCGAAAAAAACAGTTGAAATCTGCTATATCCTGTGGTAAACTTAGCTTGTTTGACATAGGAGGTGTAGTTTACTGTGAGGATATTTTTAACGATTATTTTTATATTAGTATGTATTGCATTGACTGTGATTGTTCTGGCACAGCAGGGAAAAGACGCAGGCCTTGGAGCGATCGGTGGAATCGGAGATACCTACTGGGGTAAGAATAAATCACGTTCCATGGAGGGCAGGCTCGTTAAGTTTACAACACTGCTGGCAGTGCTGTTTATTGTGATTGCAGCAATTTTGAACCTGAACTTTTAAGAGACAGAGGACTGATGCGATAGCACCAGTCCTTTCTTTTTCTGTGAATCAGAAAGGCATGACTGAAAAACACAGCCTTTTTGAGATATTTGAGACATTTTTTGATACCAGAACCATGCTTGGAAAGGAAGGATATGACAGAGACAAGGGAACAGTTTGAACGGCGGAAAAAGGTGCTTTATGAGATGATCTGTGACAAGCAGTATTTTCCGATGAAAATAAAAGAAATTGCAATCTTTCTCAATGTTCCGCGGGAGAAGCGGCAGGATTTGAAGGAAGTTCTGGATGCACTGATTGTGGATGGAAAGGTGGAGTTGACTTCCAAAGGAAAATACCGGAAGGCTTGCCGGAAATTTGTGGAGGGTACGTATATTGCGCATCCGAAAGGCTACGGCTTTGTGGAGGTAGAAGGAAGGGAAAGCGATATTTTTATTCCAGAGGATGCGTCAGGAGGAGCCATGCACCGGGATATGGTACAGGTGGCGATTCTGAGAAATCCAGAGGAAGGACGAAGCGAGGGCACTGTTGTAAAAATTCTGGAACATGGTGTGCATGAGCTGATCGGAACGTATCAGAAGGCGAAGAGTTATGGATTTGTGCTGCCGGATAACAGACGGATCACTTCAGATATTTTTGTGCCGCAGGAATTCAGCAAAGGAGCAATGGACGGGCATAAGGTGCTGGTGGAGCTTACGTCATACGGAGAGAAAGGAAAAAATCCGGAAGGTAAGGTAAAGGAGATCATCGGGCATGTAAATGACCCTGGTACGGATATTCTTTCTGTTGTGTATGAGTATGAACTGCCGAATGAATTTCCAGAAAAAGTGATGCGTCAGGCAGAAAGAACACCGGAAGAAGTGACGGAGGCAGACTGCGCGGGAAGAAAAGACTTGCGGGATGTCCTTATGGTGACGATTGACGGCGAGGATGCAAAGGATTTGGATGATGCCGTTTCTCTGACTAAGAACGGAGATTTTTATGAGCTCGGCGTGCATATTGCGGACGTGGCCAATTATGTGCAGGAAAAAAGTGCCCTTGACCGGGAGGCGCTTCATCGGGGGACAAGCGTTTACCTTGCAGACCGGGTGATTCCGATGCTGCCGCACAGGCTGTCAAACGGGATTTGTTCACTGAATGCGGGAGTGGACCGTTTGGCGCTCAGCTGTCTGATGAGGCTTGACCAGAATGGGAAAATTGTAGATCATGAAATCTGCGAGTCGGTGATTTGTGTGAACCGGCGGATGTCCTATTCGGAGGTACTTGGAATTCTGGAAACGCATCAAAACGGGCAGGCACAGAATGTTCAGAAACATCATGAAGATAAGCTACAGGAGCTTCAGAAGGAAGAGGAGCTTCAGAAAGAGTATGGAGACGTGCTCCCCATGCTATTGGATATGGAGCAGCTGATGAGGATGCTTCGTGCGCGCCGCAGAAAACGTGGCTCAATTGATTTTAATTTCCCGGAGGCAAAGGTGGTGCTCGACGCAAACGGAGTTCCGCTTGAGATAAAGGCTTACACTGCAAATACGGCAACGCAGATCATTGAAGAGTTTATGCTGGCAGCGAATGAAACAGTTGCACAGTATTTTTACTGGCAGGAGATTCCATTTCTGTACCGGACACATGAGGCGCCGGAGGAGGAGAAGCTTCAGAAGCTGGCCTCTTTTATCGCAAGCTTTGGGTACGGGATGAAGGGAATTTCCGATGAGATTCACCCGAAGGAGTTACAGAAGCTTCTTGCGCGGATTGCAGATACGCCGGAGGAGATGATGATCAGCAGACTGACGCTGCGCTCGATGAAGCAGGCGCGTTATACGACGGAGGATGTCGGCCACTTCGGACTGGCTGCGCCACATTACTGTCATTTTACGTCTCCGATCAGACGGTATCCGGATTTGCAGATTCATCGTATTATCAAAGAAGTACTGCGCGGGAGAATGAATCAGGCGAAAACAGATCATTACCAGGAGATTTTGCCGCAGGTGGCGGAAAGCTGCAGCAAACTGGAACGCCGTGCAGATGAGGCGGAGCGTGAGACGATCAAGCTGAAAAAAGCGGAGTATATGATGGAACACATCGGGGAAGAGTTTGATGCAGTGATTTCCGGAATTATGTCTTATGGCATGTACGCTGAACTGCCGAACACAGTGGAAGGATTGATTCATGTCAGCCGCATGTACGATGACCGGTATTATTACAGAGAAGAGACGTATGAGATGTATGGCATTGACACGGGGCGTGTTTACCGTCTGGGCGATACGGTGCGGGTTCGCGTTCTGGATGCGGACAAGACAACAAAGACCGTAGATTTTGAGATGGCTTTGTAAAAGTGATAGGCCGAAAAAGCTGAATTAGATTCACAGAAGTGGTATTATTTAGAAAAGAGAGGGGAAAAGTATGGGAATATCGTCGACCAAACTGATTGCAAATAATAAAAAAGCGTACCACGATTATTTTATTGAAGATAAATATGAGGCAGGCATTTCCCTGCATGGAACAGAAGTAAAATCCCTGCGTATGGGAAAGTGCAGCGTCAAAGAATCCTTCCTCCGCATTGAGAATGGAGAGGTGTTTATCTACGGCATGCATATCAGCCCTTATGAGAAAGGAAATATTTTCAATAAGGACCCGCTGCGTGTTCGGAAGCTTCTGATGCACAAAGCGGAGATCAATAAGATTACCGGAAAAATTGCCGAGAAGGGGTATACGCTGGTGCCGCTTCAGGTTTACTTTAAAGGAAGTCTTGCCAAGGTGGAGATCGGTCTGGCAAGAGGGAAAAAGCTTTATGATAAACGTCAGGACATTGCGAAAAAAGATCAGCGGCGCGAGGCAGAGAAAGAGTTTAAGGTGAAGAATCTTTATTAAATTGGAGGAAAGAGGGCGAACAAAATTTCCAGGCAACCATTCCCCTCTTTTTTGAGATGTGCAGTTCTGGTAAAAAAGTATAAAAAATATCCCCGACAGAAGAGTTGGTTTTGGAAAAACCGTTCTGTCGGGGATATTTTTGTATGGAGTAGACGAGAATCGAACTCGTGTCCGAAAGCCAATTCACTGTCCTTCTACTATCATAGTCGGTTGTTTGACATTCCCTCCGGCAGACGGAAACAGACATCCTTCTGCTTTTAGTAGCTTCATGATACGCCCGCATGTGCAAAGCTTAGCATACGTCGTTTCCTGCATAGTCGATGCCTGGGTCTTAAAGTGCAGGTGCTCTAAGTCAGACAGCTGCCATTAGGCAGCGATTGCTAAATTGTCTTCAGCGTTTATATTTAGGTTTGTGATTTGACGCATCACCTGCGGATAGCTTCTCCAGCTTCATAACCCCCGTCGAAACCTTTACTACCCCGGGATTACTGTTCTATCATATGCGTTACGGATGGTTTTGTCAAGGAGGATGTTTCTTGACTTTTAAGAAGCGGGCGTCTACAATGAATTGTCTAAAAAAGAAAAGGAACAAAAACAGAGAGGTGATTATCATGAAAAAAAGGATGATATCTGTATGGCAGGCAACATTTTGCATGGCGCTGCTTTTGGGAAATGCTGCTGTTGCAGGGGAGGCCGGACGCGTCGGGTCTTTGAAGGGGCCGACTTCTATGGGGCTTCTTTCGTTTATGGAGAAGGAGAAAGAGGCGGAGGAACCGAATTTTAAGTTTGAGATGATGACGGCCGCTGATGAGCTCTCTGCAAAGTTTATAAAGGGAGAAATTGATTTTGCTCTGATACCGGCGAATATGGCAAGTATTCTGTATCATAAGACAGAGGGAAATGTTCAGGTGGCGGATATTAATACACTGGGCGTACTTTATCTTGTGACCGGCCGTGAGGATATCCGCTCCGTGGCAGATCTGCAGGGAAACACGGTTTATATGACCGGAAAAGGGCAAACACCGGAATATGTACTGAGGTATCTTCTGGAGGCAAATGGTCTGGCGGAAGAGGATGTTACGGTGGAATTTAAATCCGAGGCCACAGAGGTGGTTTCGGTGCTCGCACAGGAACCGTCGGCGATTGCAGTGCTTCCGCAGCCCTTTGCAACGGTTGCATGTGCGAAAAGCGGAAATAAGAATATGGTACTGTCTGATCTGACTAAGGAATGGGATGCGGTTGGAACGGGCACGCTGGTGACAGGGGTCACGGTTGTGAAAAAGGACTTTGCACAGGCAAACCCGGAACTAGTGGAGCAGTTTTTGGAAGCGCATGAGGCGTCGGCAGCATTTGTAAATGAAAATCCGGCGGAGACAGCGCGGCTGACTGTGTCCTACGGGATTATGGAACAGGCAGAGGCAGCGGAGATGGCAATTCCAAAATGCAACATTACATATCTGGATGGAAAAGATATGCAGGAAGCGCTGACCGGTTATCTGCAGGTGCTAATGGAACAGAATCCCGATTCCATCGGCGGAACTATTCCGGGAGAGGATTTTTATTATAATGAAAACGGGAAAGAAAATAAAAATTAGTGCGGTTCTTTTCTGGCTTCTGAACTGGCAGATTGCTGCTCTGATCTGGAAGGATTCGATTGTTTTTGTGGGGCCAGTGGATATGATGAGAGCGCTAATTGATCAGGCTGGGAGCAGCAGTTTCTGGATTTCAATTGCACGGTCGTTTCTGTGCATTATGGGAGGTTTTCTCGCAGCTTTTGCGGCAGCGGCTTTGCTGGCAGTACTGACCGCCGTTTTTCCAGTACTCGGGGCTTTGCTGGAACCGGTTGTAACGCTGCAAAAGTCTGTGCCAATGGCATCTTTGGTTGTTTTATTTCTGATTTTGGTTGGTTCGAGGTATCTGTCGGTGGCAGTCGTATTTTTCATGGCGTTTCCGATTTTGTACACGAATATTGGGGAAGGGATTACACACGCGGACCCGGCTATGCTTCAGATGGCAGAGGTCTTCCGGATGCCTCTTCGCAGCAGGTTTCTGTATATTTACCGTCCGGCGGTTTGGCCGTTTCTTCTGGGCGGCGGGAAAATTGCGGTCGGGATGAGCTGGAAAGCAGGAGTGGCGGCAGAAATCATCGGGGTACCGTCCTATACGATCGGAGAGCATCTGTATCTGTCAAAAATCTACCTGAATACAGACAGCCTGTTCGCATGGACACTGGTTATTATTGTACTGAGCGTATTTACTGAAAAAACTTTTCTCTGGGTTTTGCGGAAAACACAGATTTAAGGCTTTCATGAGTGAATAAATTAGTTCTTTACATTAAGAAAGCGTTTTGGTAAAATCGGACTAACGGATTTGATCTGTAAGTCTGATTTTTTGGGAGGTATTACTTATGAAAAAAAGTTTATATTTATTAGCAGCCGGAGCGGCAGCTCTGACACTTACCGTACCAGGCATGGCGATTGCAGGGGAAGCGGCAGGAAATGATACTCTGAATGTTGTTGTTACCGATGATGCAAGCCAGTTTAACCCAGGTGTTACGAATACATACTCAGATATTATGAGTCTGTATCAGATTTATGAGCGTCTGGTGTATTATATTGACGGCGAGCCGGTTCCGCAGCTTGCAGAGAGCTGGGAGGCGAGCGAGGACAAGCTCACTTATATGTTTCATCTGAGGCCGGATACCTATTTCCAGAATGGAGAGAAGCTGACGGCAGAGGATGTTGTTTACAGTATCAACAGACGCTGTGAGGAGTCGCCGTCTACTGCATCAAAGTTTGCGTCTGTCACAGCGCTGGATGAAAACACGGTAGAAATAAAACTGACCAGAATCTGTGAGAGTATTTTCTCCAGCCTGGCTTCTCCGGGAATGGGGATTTTGTGTAAATCCTACTGTGAGGAAAATGGAGACGATGCGTTCCTGAAGCCGAACGGTTCCGGTGCATACCAGCTGAAGGAATGGGTAAAAGGAAGCCAGATTCAATTTGAGGCGTTTGAGAATTATGGCGGCGGCAAGGCCCCGATCGAATATCTCAATTTCAACATTATCACGGACAGTTCAACGGCGCTGATTTCTCTGGAAAACGGCGAGAATGACTTTATGCTGAACCTGTCTGCCTCTGATTTTGCACTGGTAGAGGGAAATGAGGAACTGACTGTACAGACGGCGCCGTCACACAGCCAGGCAGGATTGGTTTTAAATGTGCAAAACGGCGTGACGGCAGATGAAAATGTCAGAAAGGCAATCGCATGTGCAATTGACCGTGACGCGGTAAATGTAGTCGGATTTGATGGAACAGGAACGGTTGCAACCGGTTCTTTCGAAGATTTCCTTTATTATGACGGCGAGGACTATACGTACAGCTATGATCCGGAGAAAGCAAAAGAATATCTGGCGGCAAGCGAATATGCAGGCAGCGATATCACGGTGACAATCAAGACGAGCGATAATTACGGCGATATTGTTCCGCAGGTGATTCAGCAGAATCTCGCAGAGATCGGAATTACCGCGAATATTGAATCCATGGATATCGGGTCACAGAGTGAGGACTGGCTGAACGGCAATTTTGAGATTATTTATCAGGCAGGCTCTGAGATTACTCCGGATTTGAGTGAGTCTCTGTATAGCGCTTATTATTCTGCAAATGTATGGAGCGCGTCTGCATGGAGTGATGGAAGATATGATGGGCAGCTGGATGCGATTATGGCAGAGACAGATACTCAGAAGCGCACGGAACTGTGCTGTTCCTTGCTGCAGGAGATCATGGCAACTGCAAATGAGATTCCTCTGGTTGTAAAATCAGGAAATATTGTATACCGCACTGGTTTGCAGAATACCTATGTGGATCCGAACGGCATGTTCTACTGTTTTAAAGACTTCAGCTGGGAATAGGATTGACGGCACACTCAATAAAGAAGAGGGATGTTTTCTGAGATGAATAAATATATTGCAAAACGGCTGGTGATGATGATTCCGATCGTTCTTGGCGTCACATTCCTTGTGTTTTTTATCATGTCCCTGCTTCCGGGAGACCCGGGACGTATGATTCTGGGCATGGGAGCGAAGGCAGAGGATGTGGCGGCCTATAATCACAGGCTGGGGGTGGACCGCCCGTTTCTGGTGCGGCTGGTAAGTTATATCGGGGATTTGATGCACGGAGATTTTGGAATTTCCTACCGTTCTATGCGTCCGGTAAGTGAGGAGATTGCAGCCTGCTTTCCATATACCCTGAAGCTGGCATTTGCGGGGAGCATTGTTGCTTATCTGATTGGTATCCCGCTGGGGCTTTTTTCAGCGATCCATCAGAATTCTCCGCTGGACTTCGGGGGGACGTTCGTATCCATGCTGCTTGCTTCGATCCCACAGTTCTGGCTTGGGCTTATGATGATCCTGCTGTTTTCGCTGCACTGGAAAATCCTTCCCACGAGTGGGATTGGCTCATTCCGCAATTACATAATGCCTGTGCTTGTTACGGCGCTGCCAGAGGCGGCGATTATGTCAAGGCTGACCAGAACGTCAATGTTGGATTGTATCAGTCAGGATTACGTACGTACGGCGCGTGCGAAAGGGCTTCCGCGTGCAAAGGTCATCTGGAAGCATACGTTTAAAAATGCCCTGCTTCCGATTATTTCGACGCTGATTACTTCGTTTGGCGTGTCTCTTGGCGGAACAGTGGTGGTGGAAAATATCTTTTCCATCCCCGGCATTGGAAATCTGCTGCTGACGGCTATAAAGGCGAAGGATGTGCCGATTGTGATGGCCTGTACCATTCTTCTGTCCTTGATTTACTGCATTTTTATTCTGCTTGCGGATATTGCGGTGGCCGGTATTGACCCGAGAATCAGGCAGATTTATCTGAAAAAAGGGTAAGGCGGTGGATGGACATGAGAAAAAGAAGAGGTGAGAAGGCTGCGGATTTCTGCCGGAAATTTTCACGCAATAAGGCTGCTGTGTTTGGCTTTGCAGTTGCGGTGGTTTTTATTCTGGCAGCGCTGTTTGCAGATGTGATCTGCAGCTACGATAAAGTGACCACGCAGAATATTGTGGAACGGCTTCAGTCGCCAAGTGCGGCGCACTGGTTTGGAACAGATCAGCTTGGCCGGGATATTTTTGCCAGAATCATCCACGGTGCACGTGTTTCGCTTGGGGTGAGCTTTCTGGTTGTGGCTATTTCTGTGCTGGTCGGAGGAATTGCCGGAAGCCTGCTCGCACTGACAGGCGGAAGGATTGATAATCTTGTCATGCGTCTGATTGATGTGATCAGCTGTATTCCGGGATTTCTTCTGACTTTGGCGCTTGTGGCGGCCATGGGAAGCGGCATCCGAAATCTGATGCTCGCAATGTGCATCCGGATGTCTGTTGGTTATATCCGGGTTATCCGTTCATTTGTACTGTCTGTGGTAGGGCAGGATTTTATTGACGCAGCCAGAATATCCGGGATGTCGACGCGGAAGATTGCAGTTACGCATGTCCTTCCGAATGCGCTGGGAATTATTATTGTAGAGGCGGCAATGTCCCTGTCAAATACCATTCTGTCCATTGCAGCGCTCAGTTTCCTGGGGCTTGGCATTCAGCCGCCGGCTCCGGAATGGGGCGCGATGCTGAATGAGGGAAGAGAGTTCATCCGTACATACCCGCATCTGATCATTATACCGGGGATTGCAATTGCGCTTTCGGCTCTGGCTATGAATCTGATGGGAGACGGAGTCAGAGATGCTCTGGATCCGAGAAGCGGACAGTAGAGAAGGGGGAAAGCGGATGAAGGGCAGTTACAAGTTGGCCGTACGTCAGTATAAGAAACGCTGCAAAGCAGAAAAACGCAAAGATTATACGTATGCGGCTGAAATGGAGAAAAAAGAGAATATTATTGAGGTACGCGGTCTTCAGACCTGGTTTTACACAGATAAAGGGATAGTAAAAAGCGTGGAGGATATTTCTTTTGATATCCCGGCCGGAAAAACAGTCGGTCTCGTAGGTGAATCCGGGTGCGGCAAATCAGTGACCAGCCTTTCTGTTATGCGGCTTTTGCCGGAACCCAAGGGGCAGATTGCAGGTGGAGAGATCCGTTTCTGTCCGGGGGACGGAAGCGGGGCGATTGATCTTGCAAAGACACCGGAAAAAAGGCTGGAGCAGCTGCGGGGCTCGCAACTTGCAATGATTTTTCAGGAGCCGATGACCAGCCTGAATCCCGTATTTTCAATTGGAGACCAGCTGGATGAATGTGTACAGAAGCAGCATCCGGAGGCAGATAAAAAGAAAAGGCGGGAAATGGCAGACGAGCTGCTGAAAAAGGTCGGAATCACACGAAAAGGAATTTATGATAATTATCCCTATGAGCTCTCAGGCGGTATGCGCCAGCGAGTTATGATTGCCATGGCGCTTGCAGGTGATCCAAAGCTTTTGATTGCAGATGAACCGACCACGGCGCTGGATGTGACCATTCAGGCGCAGATTCTTGACCTGATGAGAACATTGAAAGAAGAAATCAATTCCTCTGTTCTGCTGATTACGCATGACCTTGGCGTGATTGCAGAGATGGCTGATTACGTGATTGTCATGTATGCGGGAAAAATTGTAGAGCAGGGAACAGCGGAGGAAATTTTTGAGCATACGGCGCATCCTTACACAAGGGGGCTGATGCAGTCAAAGCCGGTTTTGAATCAGCAGACAGAGGAGCTGTATTCCATTCCGGGAAATGTACCGGATCCGCTAAAAAGGCCGGAGGGTTGCTATTTTTCGAATCGGTGTCAGTATTGTACTGACCTTTGCCAGAAAGAATATCCGGGCATGCAGATGCTTTCAGAGACACATCAGGTGAGCTGCCACTTTGCAGGCAGACTGACAGAGGGGAGCGCAGAGCATGGAAGGTAAGATATTGCTGGAAGTAAAAGATCTGAAAAAATATTATATTCCAAGGGGAAGAAAGAAAGCAGCAGTGCGTGCGGTTGACGGCGTAAGTTTTCAGATACCGGCAGGAACGACCTACGGGCTGGTCGGTGAATCCGGGTGCGGAAAGACGACGGTCGGGAAAACGATTCTGCACTTGGCGGAAGCAACCGGGGGACAGATTTTGCTGGACGGGCAGGACATCGTACCGTACAGGGGGAAAGAGCTGCGAAGACTCTGGATGCGGGTGCAGATGATTTTCCAGGATCCGTTTTCTTCTATGGATCCCAAGAAGACCATTTATCAGATTGTCGCAGAGCCCCTGAAGGAATTTGGGCTGTGCCCGGCAAAGGAAGTCCGTGAGCGCGTGGTGGAGACGCTGGAGAGCTGCGGAATGTCGGAGGATTGCCTTGACCGGTATCCGCACGAGTTTTCAGGCGGACAGCGGCAGAGGATCTGTATTGCAAGGGCACTGATTTCGGGACCGGAATTTATTGTCTGCGATGAACCGGTATCGGCGCTGGATGTTTCCGTGCAGGCGCAGGTGATTAACCTTTTGAAAAAGCTGCAAAAGGAAAAGAGAATGGCCTATCTGTTTATTTCACATGACCTGTCGGTGGTAGAGCACGTTTCAGATTACGTGGGAGTCATGTATCTTGGCAGGCTGGTTGAGACAGCGCCGAAAAAGGAGCTGTTTTCGAACCCGCGTCATCCGTATACGCAGGCGCTTCTGAGCGCGGTTCCGGTGCCGCAGCTGCACCGTACGCAAAAACGGATTGTGCTGGCCGGGGATGTGCCGTCTGCGGACGCTCCGCCTTCCGGCTGTCCTTTTCATACGAGATGCCGGGAATGCCAGGAAATCTGTAAAACGCAGGTGCCCAAGAAGCGGGACTGTGGAAACGGACATGAGGTATGGTGCCATTTTGACTTTGGAAAATAGTAAACAAGAATAAAAAACGGTACTTTGCCGGCTGCTTATGGCTGGCAAGGCACCGTTTTTTTGTGCAAACATCAGGAACTGCTGTGAATATTCGTCTGGCTTTATTGCCGGCTTGCAAAATCGGAGCAAATATCGTACGATGAGTGAAAAAAGAAATTTGGCGCCAGGGTTCACATATTTATCATAAATATATGGTATATCATACAGAGAGGTTTTATATCTTGTCAGACGGCAAGGCAAAACTGTGATCTGTGATGAAAGCCTGTGACAGAACGTTGCAGTGAAAATAAGGAAAAAGGAGCGAAATGCGGATGGAACGTTTAAAGGTGCTGGTGGTAGACGATGAGGCAAGGATGCGCAAGCTTGTGCGAGATTTCCTAGTGAAAAAAGAGTTTGAGGTGATAGAGGCTGAGGATGGAGAACAGGCGGTGGACCTTTTTTTTGCGGATAAGGATATTGCGCTTGTGATTCTCGATGTGATGATGCCGAAGATGGATGGATGGCAAGTATGCCGCGAGATTCGTGGTTACTCAAAAGTTCCGATTATCATGCTGACAGCGAAATCCGACGAGCGGGACGAGCTGCTCGGATTTGAGCTCGGTGTGGATGAATACATTTCCAAGCCGTTCAGCCCGAAGATCCTCGTGGCGCGGGTGGAAGCGATTCTGCGCCGCACAGGAGGGATTGTGGCGGATGATATTTTGCGGGCCGGGGCGATCGAGCTGAACAAGGCTGCGCATGAAGTGAAAATTGACGGGAAGAATGTAGATCTGAGCTATAAAGAATTCGAGCTTCTGACGTATTTTATTCAGAATCAGGGAATTGCGCTCTCAAGAGAGAAGATTCTGAACAGTGTGTGGAACTATGATTATTTCGGAGATGCCAGAACGATTGATACACATGTGAAAAAATTGCGCAGCAAGCTTGGGGAGCGCGGCGATTATATCAAGACAATATGGGGTATGGGGTACAAATTTGAAGTGGAAGGTTAAAACGCGATGAATATTTCCATTCGTAAACAACTGACTGTTATTTTTATCGGGCTGATGGCATTGCTGTTTCTGGCCAATTATCTGATTAACACCTTCTTTCTTGGGGATTTTTATTCCGTGCGCAAACAGGATGCGCTTGAGGCAGCTTATGAGACGCTGAATAATAATATTTCAGATGCCGGAAGCATGGGGGAGGCCAGCCTGCATGAATATGAGGAAATCTGTAATGCAAACAGTATTTTTTCTATCGTGACTGACGAGGATTACCGAAGGCTGATCTGGACAGATACGACTTATAAAGAAACCGATTATGTGAGGATTATGCTTGGCCGTCTGAACGGGTACCGGATCGGACTCGATATTGCAGATGAGGATTCCATTCTGAAGCAGACCGACAATTATACGATACAGAAAAAATACGATTCTGCGGTGGCAATCGACTATCTGGAAATGTGGGGAACGCTGGACAAAGGGTTCTATTTTATGATGCGTATCAACATGGAGAGCATCCGGGACAGTGTGCGTATCGCGAATGAGTTTGTGATGTATATCTGTCTTGCCGGTGCGCTGCTTGCTGGAGTCCTCGTATGGCTGATCTCAAAGCGTGTCACAAAGCCGCTCGGAGAGCTGACAGAGCTTTCCAAACGGATGGCAGGGCTTGATTTTGATGCAAAATATACAAGCGGCGGAAGCAACGAAATCGGTCAGCTTGGCAGATATTTTAACCAGATGTCCGAAAATCTGGAAAAAGCGTATTCGCAGCTTCTTGTGGCGAATAATGAGCTTCAGAAGGATATTGAAAAAAAGGAAAAGATTGACGATATGCGGAAGGAATTCCTCTCGAACGTCTCGCATGAGCTGAAAACGCCGATTGCGCTGATTCAGGGCTATGCGGAAGGTTTGCAGGAATGTATCAATGACGACGAGGAAAGCCGGGAATTTTACTGTGAGGTGATCATGGATGAGGCTTCCAAAATGAATACGCTGGTGCAGAAGCTTCTGACATTGAATCAGCTGGAATTCGGCAGGGACACTCTGGAGATGGAACGGTTTGATATCTGTGACCTCATTCAAAATAAAATTCAGGCTGTGGCGATTCTGGCACAGCAAAAAGGGGCAGAAATTCAATTCTCAGGGGACAGCTCTGTTTATGTGTGGGGAGACGAGTTCAAGATTGAGGAGATTCTGACAAATTATCTGAGCAATGCGCTGAATCATGTGAGCGGAGAGCGGAAGATACGCGTGCAGGTTCGTCCGGAGGGGGATGTGGTGCGTGTGAGTGTTTACAATACCGGAGAGTTGATCCCGGAGGAAGACCTTGGCCTGATCTGGGATAAATTTTATAAGGTTGATAAGGCGCGGACGCGGGAGTACGGTGGAAGCGGTGTCGGCCTGTCGATTGTGAGGGCGATCATGGAGTCGCATCATCAAAAATACGGTGTGCAGAATCTTGCGGATGGTGTGGAATTCTGGTTTGAACTGCAAAATGGAACGGTGTGCGCAGGCGAGACAGGAAATGCATAATAGGATATCAGGGTGGAAGAGGGAAAAGGATGAGCAAAATAGCGATTGTCGGCGGCGGAGCCGCCGGGATGATGGCCGCAGTGACGGCGGCGCAGAACGGGCATGAGGTGAGTCTGTTTGAGAAGAATGAGAAGCTTGGGAAAAAGCTGTATATCACGGGCAAGGGACGCTGTAACCTGACCAACGACTGCAGTGTGGAGGAGCTTTTGCAGGCGGTCTGTGTGAATCAGAAGTTTTTATACAGTGCGTTTTACGGATTTACGAGTCAGGATACAATTGATTTTTTTGAAGAGTCAGGGCTTTCTACAAAGACAGAGCGAGGGGGCCGAGTGTTTCCGGTATCCGATCATTCTTCGGATGTGATCGCAGCTCTGGCAAAGAGAATGCGGCAAAGTAAAGTAAAAGTATTTCTGAATACAGAGGTAAAAGAGCTGCTGTATCGCCCCTGGAAAGAAGCAGCAGGCACACAGGTAAATGCAGAAAATGCAAAGAAACAAAAGAAAGGCCGGAACAGAAACACAGAATGTGTCCAGCGCGTCTGCGGTCTGCGTCTGGCAAACGGACAGGAAATAGAAGCAGATACCGTGATTGTTGCTACAGGCGGTATTTCCTATCGGACAACCGGTTCAACCGGGGACGGGTACCGGTTTGCCGCAGAAGCGGGTCACAGGGTTACGGAACTGTCGGCGTCGCTCGTTCCGATGGAAACAGAGGAGCCATGGGCGCCGCAGATGCAGGGACTTTCTCTTAAAAATGTGGAGGTATCTGTATTTGACGGCAAGAAAGAGCTGTATCGGGAATTCGGGGAAATGATGTTTACACATTTTGGCGTGACGGGGCCCCTGATCCTGACCGCCAGTACTGTGGTGCAGGCAAGGCTTGCGAAGCATCCGCTGCAGCTGTACATTGACCTCAAGCCAGCGCTGACGTTGGAACAGCTTGATGCCAGAATTCTGCGGGAATTTGAATCAGGAAAAAACAGGCAGATGAAAACGATCCTAACGTCGCTGTTTCCGGCCAAAATGATTCCGGTCATGCTTCAGAGAACAGAGATACCGGCAGACAAACCGGCTCATGACATTTCGAGGGAAGAGCGCGGACGCCTTGTGATGCTTACAAAACATTTCCCATTGACTCTGACCGGACTTCGCGGCTATAATGAAGCGATTATAACAAGAGGCGGTGTGAATATCAGGGAGATAGATCCGGGTACTATGGAATCCAGACTGGCAAAGGGTCTTTATTTTGCGGGAGAGGTGCTTGATCTGGATGCAGTTACAGGAGGATTTAACCTGCAGATCGCGTGGTCAACCGGATATGCGGCAGGAAGCGCTGCCGGGATGGAAGCACTGGAATAATCGAAAACAAAGACCATCAGAAACAACGTAATTGTGAGCAAAGCAGTCACAAACAAAACAGCCGTATAGAAGCAGGAGGAAAAAAGGTGAGTTTTAATATAGCAATTGACGGTCCGGCAGGAGCAGGAAAGAGCACAATCGCAAGAAGGGCGGCAAGAGAGCTGGGGTTTATCTATGTAGATACGGGGGCAATGTACCGCGCTATTGCGCTTGGGCTTTTGCGCCGCGGAACGGATGTGGAAGCGGAACAGGAATTGATGGACGCGCTTGCGGGGATTGAAGTGAGTATTGGATATGAAGGAGAGGAGCAGCAGGTGTTTTTGAACGGGGAAAATGTCTCTGGTTTGATTCGCACTGAAGAGGTGAGCGCTATGGCAAGCGCTTCAGCTGCAAAACCGCAGGTGCGTGCCAAGCTGACGGATCTGCAAAGAGGCCTGGCCCGCCGGGAGGACGTGCTGATGGACGGAAGAGACATCGGAACCATGATTCTTCCGCATGCCCAGCTAAAGATTTATCTGACAGCCAGTGTGGCAACAAGAGCGTCAAGACGTTATAAGGAGCTGCAGGCACGCGGACAAGACTGTACGTTAGAGGAAATAATAAAGGATATCGAAGCGCGTGATTACCGTGATATGCACCGTGAGACGGCGCCGCTTTGTCAGGCAGAGGATGCCGTGCTGGTTGATTCTTCTGATATGACGATTGAAGAAGTTGTGGAACAGATTGTAACTTTGACACGGGAACGGATGGAGTCACATACAGAAGGATAAAATGCCGGGGCGTCTGCCCCGGTGTGTTGGCGTGAAGGAGACAGTATGGAGGTTATTGTAGCAAAGACTGCAGGTTTTTGTTTTGGGGTAAAACGGGCTGTGGATCAGGTATACCGGCAGCTGGAAGAAGGCCAGGGGCCGATTTATACATACGGGCCGATTATTCATAATGAAGAAGTGGTGCGGGAGCTTGCCGGCCGAGGCGTGCAGATTATAGAGGACGAAAAAGACCTGGAGGCAATATCCGGAGGAACCGTAATTATCCGTTCTCACGGTGTGCCGAGAAGGATTTATGAGGTTTTGGAAAAGAAACAGCTGCATGTGGTGGATGCCACGTGTCCTTTTGTAAAAAAAATCCATCGCATCGTTTATGAACACAGTAAAAAAGGTGCAGACGTGCTGATCATCGGGAATGACGGGCATCCGGAAGTAGAGGGGATTAAGGGCTGGTGCACCGGCAAAGTAACTGTGCTCGGGACACAGAAAGAGGCAGAAGAATTTTGTGCGGATAAAAGCAGTCCGCTTTGTATCGTTTCTCAGACGACATTTAATTACAAGAAATTTGATAAATTAGTTGAAATTATTTTAAAAATGGGTTATGATAGGATAGATATTTTGAATACGATATGCAGTGCTACAGAAGAGCGGCAGTCAGAGGCGCGCAAGATCGCGGCCCGGGCAGATGCCATGATTGTGATCGGAGGCAGCCACAGTTCGAACACTCGCAAGCTGTATGAGATATGTCAAAAAGAATGTGAAGATACTTACTATATACAAACACTTAAAGATTTGGATATTCGGCTATTGCCATCCAGGGGTTGCGTAGGTATTACAGCAGGGGCATCGACCCCAAATAATTTGATTGAGGAGGTTTCAAAACAATGCCAGATTTAAGTTTTGAACAAATGCTGGAAGAATCATTAAAAACAATTCATAATGGAGAGGTAGTCGAAGGCACTGTTATAGATGTCAAAGAAGATGAAATCATCTTAAACATTGGATATAAGGCTGACGGTATTATTACCAGAAGTGAATATACAAATGAGCCGAACGTTGACCTTCGCAAACTTGTTCAGGTGAATGATACAATGGAAGCAAAGGTACTGAAGGTAAATGACGGTGACGGACAGGTATTATTGACCTATAAGCGCCTTGCAGCAGAGAAGGGCAACAAGAGACTTGAGGAAGCATTCAACAGCCAGGAAGTGCTGACCGCTCCGGTTGTACAGGTACTCTCCGGCGGACTTTCCGTTGTTGTAGAGGAAGCAAGGGTATTTATCCCGGCAAGCCTGGTATCAGATACGTATGAGAAGAACCTTGAGAAGTATGCAGGTCAGGAAATTGAATTCGTGATTACAGAATTCAATCCGCGCAGAAGAAGAATTATCGGTGATCGCAAGCAGCTGCTGGCAGCGAAGAAAGCAGAGATGCAGAAAGCACTCTTTGAGAGAATCGCAGTTGGCGATGTAGTAGACGGTGTTGTGAAGAATGTCACAGACTTTGGTGCATTTATTGATCTTGGCGGAGCAGACGGACTGCTTCACATTTCCGAGATGTCATGGGGACACGTTGAGAACCCGAAAAAGGTATTCAAGGTCGGCGATGAGGTAACTGTTCTGATCAAAGATATCAATGGCGACAAGATTGCGCTCAGCATGAAATTTGAAGATCAGAATCCGTGGCTGAATGCAGCTGAGAAGTATGCAGCAGGCAACGTAGTAGAAGGCCGTGTTGCGAGAATGACAGATTTTGGTGCATTCGTTGAGCTGGAGCCGGGCGTAGACGCACTGCTTCACGTATCACAGATTTCTCATGATCATGTAGACAAGCCATCCAACATCCTGAGTGTTGGCCAGATGATTGAAGCAAAAGTTGTTGATTTCAATGGCGAAGATAAGAAGATCAGCCTGAGCATGAAAGCTCTGGAGAGCGCTCCGGTACAGGAAGATGTCGTATACGAGGATGAGGCTCCGGTAGAAGAGTAAGGATTGTTTCTGAAACAATTGAAAAAGCGAAACTGATTTTAACAGTTTCAGGTTAAGCGAATGAAAGGGAAAGCATATGCTTTCCCTTTTTTTGCGTTCATTTTTACAGTATAAGTTATAAACCTATAACTATTCTTTTGGAAAAAAATACAATTTTTCAGGAAAAAAATGAACAAAAAAATTAAATATAAAAAAATAAGGAAAAAACAGTACAAAATACGGAATTATCTTGATTTTTCTTCCGCTTTTTTGATGATAAAATGTGAAAACAACATAGTGTACGGGAATGTAAAAAAGGAAGGAGTAGGAAAAACAAAAGCTGGAAGTAAAAAATTGAAACGTGAATAGAATGCAGGAAAGAGAAAGGAGATTCATATGAAAAAAGGTTTGGCATTAACTTTAGCAGCGGTTATGACATCAAGTATGATTACTGCACCAAATGCCCTGGCATTAAATTATTCAGGCAGCCAGGGGAATGAAGCAACGTTTGAAACACTTCAGGAGGCACGGATCAGCGGTCCGGAGGCTGTAAAGGATTTGGAGACAAATCAGGGGAAAATGTATGTTTCACATCCAGTATTGGATGGTTATACAGAAGGAACAACGTATGTGTACCGCTCACCGAACCTGTTTGGCGGCCGTGCGGCAGCCAGGCTGAATACAAATATTCTCGTATTCTCTGACAAGCATTTTGAGGATAAAACAGCTGCACAGGAGTATTTGAAGGAACTTGGAGTCACAGATCTCATTGATCAGGCAACCGGAAGTGCAATTCTCGTAACTCCGGCAGATCCGGAGGCAGGATTTGGCGCTGCGGATCAGAAAAATTATTATGCATTACAGACAGCGATTTGCTCTCAGAAAGCAGGGGGCAAAGATGCGGAAGGAAATGATGTAAGTTATTCTGATGCCGAATATTTTGGCGGCTACGGTTACATTTATGCAATCGGTATAGATGGCGGCGCGACATTTTTGAATAATTACATAGCCGGTTCCTTTGATTATGTAAGCCGTATTGCAGGCATGCTTTTGATCAATGGCGACATGGATTCGATCAGCCGTGTTGCTTCTCTGGTGCCGACATATCTGGTGAATGCTCCGGAATCTGTTGTTGAGAAGTACAAGGCTGCCAATGACGTGAATGCTTCTGACGTTACAGCAAAGACTGCTGTTTATTTTAATCAGGAACTGCCTTTGCAGAAGGTGGCAGTGGCCTTGCAGGAAAAGACTGAAGCAGAACATATCGCCGATGCGTATTATGATATGTTTATCAAGGCAATGCGCGTGCCGGTTGTGCAGAGAGGGCTGTATACGGCAGGAACACCGTGGCAGGGATACAATTTTGATCAGGCGCCCTATTCGCTTTGTGACCGCAATGCGGTGATCGCCGGTGTGACTGAGGATGGAATCCATGTAATCCGTCACGATGAGGAAAGATTTGCTGAGATTCAGACAGAAGGCGGCGAATATCTTCAGACATGGTTTGAGTACCTTCCTGAGGAAGTTTTGAATCATACGGCGCCAGCAGGCAGTGTGCCTTTGATTCTGGCAAATCACGGCGGCGGCGATGATCCGCGTCTGTTTGTAGATGAAATCGGGCTTCTGGAGCTTGCAGGAAAAGAACGTTTCGCAATGGTTGCTCCAGAACATCAGTATATTGGGTTCACGCGTACGGAGGATGGAATGAAAGAGGGTATTTTACCGCAGGCGCTTCCGGAACTTGTGAAATACATGCTTGAGACGTATCCGGAACTGGATGCTTCCCGCGTTTATGCGACTGGCTATTCTATGGGCGGCGGTGCGACGTTCCGGGGAATCAGCGGAGATGCTTCTCTGTTTGCAGCAGCAGTTCCGATGGCAGCATCCGGTTACGTTCCGACAGAGGAAGAGGCAGCTCAGTACGATACGCTGGATATGCCGATTATGCTGACCACTTCTTCGTTTGACCTTGCCGGGGCTTTCAATCAGGCAGCAGGAACCATTGCAGAGGGGTATCAGACGCAGATCAATCTGTATCTTGGATTTAATGAGATGAATTCGATCGACTTTGATTTTGATACGTATGATCTGGTTGGTTTTGAGGCGGACAGAACGGTGAAGACGACGCTCAACAAAGAGTACGAGAACACGACATGGTATCTGAACAATGATGCAGGTGTGCCGATGGTAGCGGTGAGCTATACGGACAGCCTTGTACATGCATTGTATCCGGAGTACGCAAAGCTTGTATGGAATTTTGCAAAGCATTATTCCAGAAATCAGGAAACAGGAGCCATTGAGTACAATCCTTTTGTAGATTAAAGTTTTTCAAATATTGATAAGGAGGGTTATAAATGAAAAAACAAAAATTATTCGCTTGTTTGCTGGCGGCAGGAATGGTAATGTCAGCAGAAAGCCAGGTAATGGCAGGAAACTTTACTGGTGAATTAGGAAATGAAGCGACGTTTGAGACGTTACTGGAAGCCCATGAGAATGCACCGGCCGTAGTGCAGGGGATCGTGGAGAATGAAAGCAAAACCTTTGTCGGTCATCCGGTATTGGAGGAATATCCGGACGGAACGACGTTTGTTTACCGCTCAGCAAATCAGTATGCAGGACGTGCGGCAGCCCGCTTGAATTCCAATATTATTGTTGCAGCCGGGCAGCATTTTGCTGATAAGGATGAGGCGTTCGCGTATCTGAAAGAGCTTGGCGTAATTGACATTATTGATCAGGCAACAGGAAGCGTTGTTCTTCTCACACCAGAGGGGGAAACCTTCGGACAGGCAGATGTAAAAGATTATTATTCACTGCAGACCGCAATGCTTTCACAGAAAGCCGGTGGGACAGATGACGAAGGAAACCCGGTTTCCTATGCGGATGCGGAATACTTTGGCGGATATGGCTATGTGTACTATATTGGAATTGGCGACGGCGCAACGTTTTTCAACAACTATCTTTCCGTAGAGGAAGATTTTGCCGGAAGAATTGCAGGCGCACTGCTGGTTGACGGGGATATGCACAGAATCCGCAAGCCGGAAGTCATGGTACCGGTATATCTTGTGAACGGAAAAGACGAGGTTGTTGAGAAGTACAAAGAAATTAACGGAACAGATGCAGTTGCACGTGATGATGAAAAGGAAGTGCACTACAATCAGGCATGGCCGCTGCGCAAGGTTATTGTGGAGGAACAGGAAAACCCGGATCTGGCAGAGCTTATCAAGTCAGCGTATTATGGAATGTTTATTAAAGCAATGCGTGTGCCGGTACTTCCGCAGGGAATTAATAGCGGCGGAACGGAATTCGCAGGTTACGGCTTTGATGAAGCGCCATATTCGCTGTGTGAACGCAATGCACTGATTGATGGAAAAACAGAAGATGGAATTTATCTGATCGAGCATCAGATGGATGATGACCGCTTTGCTGATCTAGTAACAAAGGAAGAGCAGAAAACTGTGGATGGCGCCGTTTATGCACCAGCAGGAGAATATCTGGATGTATGGTATGAGTATATTCCCGAAGAAGTGCTCAATGGAACAGCTCCGGAGAAGTCTGTACCGTTGATTCTTGGCAGCCATGGATTCGGCGATGATGCACGTGTATTTGTAGAAGAAAATGGTCTTCTGAATCTTGCCGGCAGAGAGAGACTTGCTGTGGTAGCGCCGGATCATCAGGTAATCGGTGAGATAGAGGGAGAGGCGCTGATCAGACTTGTGAAGTATATGCTCGAGACCTATCCGGCACTCGACCCGAGCCGCGTGTACGCGACAGGTTATTCTATGGGCGGAGGCACAACATATACTGTTGGATTCGAGGAGCCGTCTCTGTTTGCAGCAATTTCACCGTGTGCAGGTTCACCGGTGACGATTACAGAAGAGCAGAGAAGCAATTTTGACAGTGTAGATCTGCCGTGTCTTTTCACACTGACTACTTGGGATACCGCAAGACGTCTGGAAGCTATGGAAGGAAATATTAATGAGTTTGAGCAGGGCATTGTTGAACTGTGGTGCAACCTGAACGGTATTGAACTTCCTGCGTATGATTTTGAAGCTTATCCATATTTCGGTCAAAAGGGAGACAAGCTGGTCGTAGATACTGTAAATGATGAGTTTGAAAAAGATACCTGGTATATGAATAATGAAAACGATGTACCGATGGTTGCCTTTACACTCATTCAGGGACCGGTTCATGCTTTGTATCCGGAATATGCAAATATCGTGTGGGATTTCATGAAACATTATACAAGAAATGTGGAAACAGGAGAAGTGATTTACAATCCACATACAAATTAAGAACTATTCGAAATGTAGTATGACAGGAAGGAGTTTATATTTATGAAACATTCCATGAAAATAGCAGCCGTACTGGCAGCTGCGATGGTGTGCGGACTGAGTGCAGGCGCAGAGGAAATACCGAAATATGAACAGCATTTTGCGAATGAGGCAACATTTGAAACTCTGGAAGAGGCGCACCAGAATGGTTCAGCTGAACTGAATGCCCTGACCGGAAAGGATTATATGCCGGACCCGGCGCTGGATACGTATACGGCAGGTACAACATACGTTTACCGTTCTGCGGGAATCTTTACGAATGCGAGCGCAGCTTACCGTATGAACACGAACGTGTTGGTATACTCAGATCAAACCTTTGAAAGCAAAGAGCATGCACTGGATTATCTGAAAGAACTGGGTGTGACAGATTTGATTGATGAAGCATGCGGTAGTGCAGTTCTCGTTACGCCGGCAAATCCGGAAACAGGTTTCGGGGCAGCAGACCAGTATGATTATCTGAAACTTCAGTCAGCTATGTGCAATCTGGGATTTTCTGTTCGCGATGCAGATGGAAACGCAACCTACTATGCGGACAATACGTATTTCGGAGGTCTGACCTACCGGTATTTGATCGGAATTGACGGAGGAGCAGATTTCCTCTGTGATTACGTTTCTGGCACGCTCGATTATGTGAGCCGCGCGGGCGGTATGCTGCTGGTGAATCCGTCCATGAACAAGGCAATTGATGTGGCAGGCGAGGTTCCGGTATATCTAGTAAACAGCCCGGATGAAGTATTTGAGAAATTCCAGCAGGCCAATGGAGCATATGCTTCTGAGGAGAATGCAGATCAGATGGTATATTTTAATCAGACCTTCCCGACACGCCGCGTTATGGTTGCAAAGGATGGAGAAAAGACACTTGCAGAATACGTAAAAGACGCTTACTATTCTCTGTTTGTAAAAGCAATGCGCACGCCGGTCGTAAAAGCAGGCTTGTTTGTCGCAGCGAATGAATTCAGCGGCTACAGTTGGAATCAGGCTCCGTACACACTGACAGAGCGCAATGCGGTTCTGAACGGCGTTACGGCAGACGGCATTCATGTGGTAGAGCATTATGAGGATCGTTTTTCAGCAATGAAAGCAGAAAACGGCGAGTATTTGTCCACCTGGTATGAGTTCCTGCCAGAAGAGGTACTGGATGGAACAGCAAAGGAGCACAGTATTCCACTGATTCTCTGCAACCATGGAGGCGGAGACGACCCGGTACAGGCTGTGGATGAGCTGGGAATGATTACAATTGCAGGAAAAGAAAGAATTGCCCTCGTTGCACCGCGTTATGCGACCGATATGCCGGGTAATTCCATGATGGGCCCATCCCCGTTCGATGTAAATGGTGAATCTTTACCGGCCCTGGTACAGTACATGCTCGATACTTATCCGGCTCTTGACCCGGAACGCGTTTACGCAACAGGCTATTCCATGGGCGGCGCAGCGACTGTATGGTCCGTGGAATGTGCTCCGAAGCTCTTTGCTGCAGCAGTTCCGATGGCAGCAGGCACACCTTGGGGGCTTTACGTTCCGACAGAGGAGGAAGCTGCTGTATTTAACGAATGCGATGTGCCGATGATGTTTACTACTTCTGAATTTGACCTGCCGAGCGCAATTGATCAAGCTGCTGGAACAATCGGAGAGGGATATCAGGACTGCATCAAGAGATTTGCTGCTTTTAATGAGATGGGCGAATTGAACTATGATTTCGAAGCATATCCGTTTGTTGGATTCAAAGCGGACAAGATTGTTACAACGATCCTGAATGATGAGTATGAGAATAAGGCATGGTATCTGAATAATGAGGCAGGCATTCCGATGATCTGCGTGAACTACACAGAACTGCTGCCGCACGGCCTGCATCCGGATTACGGCACACTGGCATGGAACTTCATGAAGAACTACAGTCGCGATGCTGAAACAGGCGAGATCATTTATGCAAAGTAAAAAGAATTCCTAAATGAGCAGGAATGAGGCATGGCAGCACACATGTGTTGAAAAGATGACAGAAATTGTATCCGAATAGAGTGGTATAACGTGTTTAAAATGGCCAGAAACGAGAGATTCGTTTCTGGCCATTTTTTGCGGTATAGGGAAACTTCTTCTTGCCCATTTTTTCGTAGGAAGGTTCTTGACATTAATCCGAAATCGGATTATAATTGCTGTTACAAATCCGAAATCGGATTATATTTTAAAGTGTGAGTGCAGAAACAGTTAACATTTGTATCAGCTGAATTTCATTTTGAAAAGAGGAGGACGTACTGGTATGGTATACGAAGAGCGGCGGGAACTGAAGGAGTTTAACAGTCTGTTTAAGGAAATGATGGATTTATACTATGAGACAGCGCTGCGCTCGGGAATCTCAAACAGTGCCTATGACATTTTTTATGCCATGGTCGAGATGGGAGATGGGTGTCTACAAAAGGATATTGCCGATTATTATCATATGAGCAGAACAACGGTGAATTCCTCTTTGAAAAAGTTGGAGGTACAGGGGTATATTTTTATGGAAAAGGGGGGCGGGAAGAATAAGCTTTTGCACTTGACGGATAGAGGAAAACAGCTGGTGCAGGAGCGGATTATTCCTGTTATGGATATGGAGAACAGTATTTTCGGGGAAATGAACAATGGAGACGGAAAGGAGTTTTTGCGTCTTCTCAGAGACTATGTGGCGATTTACAGAAAAAAGATGAAAGAAAGAGGAATGGAACTAGAATATGAAAAAGAGAATTCAACTGTCTGATCATTTTACATACGGAAGGCTGATCCGGTTTGTGTTACCGTCGATTATGATGATGATTTTCACGTCAATCTACGGGGCGATTGACGGGTTGTTTGTATCGCAGTTTGCCGGGAAGGAAGCGTTCACTGCGGTAAATCTTATTATGCCCTTTGCGATGCTGCCGGGAGCATTTGGTTTTATGCTTGGAACAGGCGGAAGCGCGGTTGTCGCAAAGACGCTCGGAGAGGGGAAAAAGGAACGGGCAAACGAATATTTTTCGATGATGGTTTACACATCAATTGTGGGAGGTATCGTACTTACTGTGGCCGGTATTCTGACTGTGCCTCTGGCAGCCAGGGCGTTTGGAGCGCGCGATGGGATGCTGGATGCATGTGTTGTTTATGGTCGTATCCTGTTTGCTGCGTTGCCGTTGTTTATTTTGCAAAATATTTTTCAGAGCTTTCTTGTGACAGCGGAAAAACCATCGTTCGGACTTGCGGTCACAGTGGCGGCAGGATTTACAAATGTAGTGCTGGATTATCTGTTTGTGGCAGTTTTTCAGTGGGGAATCGAAGGCGCGGGTATTGCGACCGGAATCAGCCAGGCAGTAGGGGCAGTGATTCCGCTTGTTTATTTTATCCGCAAAAATGACAGTCTGCTACATCTGACCAGACCTGTGTTTTATGGACGAACCCTGTGGAAGGCGTGCCTGAACGGCTCTTCTGAGTTGATGACCAATATTTCGATGTCACTTGTGAATATTCTGTATAATTATCAGCTGATGCGGTTTATCGGAGAGGATGGTGTAGCGGCGTACGGCGTCATTATGTACGTAAACTTTTTCTTTGTAGCCGTTTTTATCGGATATTCTATAGGAACTGCTCCGATTGTCAGTTTCCATTACGGAGCAGGTAATCAGCAGGAGCTTCGCGGCATTTTCAGCAAAAGTAATGTTCTTATGGTAGGATGCGGTCTGGCAATGGTGCTGCTGGCACTAGGGCTTTCTGGTCCGCTGGCACACGTGTTTGTAGGATATGATGTGGCACTTATGGAACTGACAAGACACGGATTTGCAATTTACAGTCTTTCCTTTGCTGTGATGGGAATGAATATATACGGTTCTGCGTTCTTTACAGCATTAGGTGATGGACTCGTGTCTGCATTGATCTCCTTTTTGCGCACACTCGTATTCCAGCTGGCATCAGTTCTTGTTCTTCCGGTATTTTTTAAGGCAGACGGAATCTGGATGGCAGTTGTCATATCTGAAGTACTGGCGCTTTCCGTTACAGTTATGCTTCTGTTCAAAAAACGCAGTACCTATCATTACTTTTAAAGTTATCAGGAATTGCAGTATCCAATTGCAAGATCCTTTCGGAAGAAGATTTGCTGATATACATGAGTTTTTGTAGAAAAGGAGAAGTTTTCATGGTAAAATAAATATATTTTTGAATGCAATTTTACAAATAGGGAAGCAATGCTTTTGAAAACACGATGCAGAGGAGAAAAATATGATGGACGGTGTAAAAAAGAATTTTGGATTTGGCTACATGCGTCTGCCAATGATAAACGGAGAGGTAGATGTAAACGAAACGAATAAAATGGTTGATGCTTTTATGGACAGCGGTTTCAATTATTTTGACACAGCACATGGCTATTTGGACGGGAAAAGTGAACAGGCGTTGAAAACCTGTCTCACAGATCGCTATCAGAGAGATCAGTATATCCTGACCAATAAACTTACGGATGTCTATTTCAAAAAAGAAGAAGACATCAGACCTTTTTTTGAGCAACAGCTAAAGATCTGCGGTGTGGAATATTTTGATTACTACCTTATGCATTCACAGGGGGCAAAGAATTTTGAATTTTTTAAAAAATGCAGAGCGTATGAAACTGCATTTGCACTGAAAAAAGAAGGTAAGATAAAGCATGTAGGTATTTCTTTCCACGATACGGCGGATGTTCTGGAACAGATTCTAACAGAATATCCGCAGGTGGAGGTCGTGCAGATTCAGTTTAATTATGTGGATTATGACGATCCGGCCGTGCAGAGCCGGAAATGCTATGAGGTCTGTCGGAAGTTTGGGAAGCCGGTAATTGTCATGGAACCGGTCAAGGGCGGCAATCTGGTAAATCTGCCGGAAGTTGCAAAGACCGTTCTAGATGACCTTCAAGGCGGCAGCCCTGCAAGCTACGCCATCCGCTTTGCCGCGGGCTTTGAGGGAATTGACATGGTATTGTCCGGAATGAGCAATTATGAACAGATGACGGATAACATCAGTTACATGAAAGATTTTAAGCCTCTGTCAGAAAAAGAAATGAAGGCAGTGAACAAAGTACAGGAAATCTTCCGTTCTATGCATTTGATCCCCTGCACGTCCTGTCGTTATTGCGTGGCAGGATGCCCGAAACAGATCGCCATTCCCGATCTGTTTGCCGTCATGAATATGAAGCAGATTTACCATGACTGGAACGCAGACTATTATTATGACATACATACCAGCGGTAGCAAGCCAAAAGCCTCTGACTGTATCAAATGTGGAAAATGCGAAAAAATTTGCCCGCAGCATCTTTCGATTCGGGATTTACTGACGGACGTAGCAAATGAGTTTGAAACCAAATAAGCGTGAATCTTTGAAGGCTATTCAAAAAACAGTGTCCGGGCAGCCGGGGCAAAATAAGAGGCGACTTGTTTGCTGGAACCTCATTTTTGCCCCGGCTGCCCGGACACGTCCGTTTTCATGCTTTAGATCTATATTTTCATCAGTCCCAAGAAATTAGCTGCGCTTAGCAATCACTTTCACCGGACAGTTTTCCGCACATGCGCCGCATCCGACACACTTTTCATAGTCAATATGAGAAATGTTATCACTTACATGTACAGCGTACGCTTCACATTGCTTTTCACAGATCCTGCATCCGATGCATCCGGCAGTGCATACCTGTTTAACGGCAGGGCCGCGATCACGATTCGAGCAGCGGACAGCGTATGGGGCCTGATCAGGAATCAGTTCAATCAGATGTTTCGGGCAGGCCGCAATACATTTGCCGCAGGCGCGGCATTTTTGGCTGTCCACACAGGCAACCCCATCTTTGACCATAATAGCGCCAAACGGACAGACAGCAGAACAGGTACCAAAACCAAGACAGCCGTAGTCACAGGACCATGGCGAAAGTCCGCTTGCAACGGCAGAAGCACAGTCATGGATTCCTACATAATTTGCCCGGTGCTCCACGTGGCCGCAGTCGCCGGAACATTTGACGAAGGCAGTCATCTTTTGAGGTTCCTCCGTTTCCACGCCTATAATATTTGCAATTTTTTCCGCAACTGCAATGCCTCCTACCGGACAGCCGGATACAGACTCTTCTCCTTTTACGATGGCGGCAGCAAGCGCATCACAGCCGGCAAAGCCGCAGGCTCCACAGTTGTTGCCTGGCAGATATTCACGTACGGCGATTTCCTTTTTATCTACTTCTACCTTAAATTTTCTATCGACCGAGATCAGGAGAAGTCCCATCAGGAGGCCGATTGCGGCTACCAAACCGGTAGCAATAAGAATTTGCTGCATAAGTACCTCCTTTTTTAAAGTGACAGATTACCGAACCCCATGAAAGCGATTGCCATAAGGGCTGCCGATAAAAGGACAACGGGTGCACCGCGAAATGGAGCAGGAATGCTTTCTTCGTCGATCCGTTCCCGGATTCCGGCCAGAAGGACGATGGCGATGGTATATCCGATTGCCGTGCCGATACCGGCTGTGATACTCTCGGCAATTCCGTAACCGTTTTGCACATTCGTGAGAGCAACACCGAGTACGGCACAGTTAGTAGTAATCAGCGGCAGATAGATGCCGAGCGCCTGGTAGATTGCCGGAGATGTTTTTTTGAGGAACATTTCTACCATCTGAACGAGCGTGGCAATGACCAGGATAAACACGATCGTATTCAGATAATCCAGATGAAGCGGTGCAAGAATGTAAGTATGGAGCAGGCTCGTCACAGCGGAAGAGATTGTCATAACGAAAATAACGGCGCCGCCCAGACTGGCAGATGTTTTTATCTGCCTGGAAACACCCAGAAAGGAGCAGATACCAAGAAACTGGCTGAGCACGACGTTATTGATCAGCGCAGTGGTAATGATAATCATGATAAACGATGGATTCATGCCTCTGTATCCTCCTTTGTTTTGTCTTCACAGAATTTTGCACATGAGGTGCAGCAGCCGTCACAACCTTCCACTTTCTTGTTCGCGGCTGTTTTGATGTTGCATGCGTTCAGTACAGCGACCAGGATTGCCATGACGAGGAAAGCACCGGGCGCTTTGACAAAGATAGAAATCGGTTTGCAAAATTGTGGGAGCGCCATACCGAAAACGGTTGAGGCTCCGAGAAATTCGCGGACAAGGCCGATTACCGTGAGGGCAATCGTAAAACCAAATCCCATGCCGACACCGTCCATAACAGCAAGATCAGGCGTCACTTTGTTTGCGTAAGCTTCGGCACGGCCGAGGATAATACAGTTTACAACAATCAGGGGAATATAAATTCCGAGGGAACGGTAAAGATCCGGTACGTATGCCTGCATGCCAAGATCGACTACGGTAACGAGTGAGGCTACGATAACAATATAGGCCGGAAGGCGTACCTGATCCGGAATGATATTGCGCATCATGGATATGATCAGATTGGAAAAGATCAGTACCACGAGTGTGGAAAGGCCCATTCCCAGGCCATTGATTGCAGAAGTTGTGACAGCAAGCGTCGGACACATTCCGAGCATCAGAATGATGGCCGGGTTTTCTTTTATAATACCGTTAAAAATTCGTTCTGTATATTGATTCATATTCTGTCCTCCTACTGTGTGTTTGCTGCAAAAAAGGCAAGTGCAGCATTGACTGCGTTAACGACAGCACCCGAAGAGGTGGAGGCGCCTGATACTGTGTCGATATCCTTGTCCGTAGTGGACCCGCCTGTTTTGTTCAGGGTAAAGGCGCTGGTTTTAACGCCGGAAAACTGGTTCTTGAAGGCATCCTCGCCGCAGAGCATTCCCATTCCGGCAGTTTCGTTCAGTTCCGTAAAGGCAATGCTGTTTATGGTGCCATCCGGCGCAATCCCTACGGAGAGTGTGATATTGCCCTCAAAACCATCACCGCTTGTGACACTGATGACATAACCTGCAAGCGAACCGTTGTCCGAATACCCGGCCATCGCTTTGTTGATATATGTTTTTCCAAATTTCGTATCAAAAACGTCTCCGTTTAATGCTTCGATTGCAGCAGTCATGTCTTCCTCTGGCAAAAAGGATGTGGCAGACGGGCATACTTCCTGGTAAGAGGCGGCGTTTGCAGCTTCCTTTTGTTTGTCGATCCGGTCTTTTGTGAGCATGTATACGCTGCTCAGAGCCAGACCGGAAATCAGAGTGATTACGGTGAGATTGACGGCAGCTTTCGGAAACTGTTTTTCTTTGTATTCGCCGTTTTTGTACCCAAGCGGTTTGGGAACAGGAAGCTTGTCAATAAATGGAACGAGCATATTTGAAATGAGGATCGCGTAGCTGAAGGAGTCAGCAGCCGTGCCAAATACGCGAAACAGTGCGGCCAGAATTCCCATGACAGCCCCGTAGAGTATTTGACCACGGGAGGTGAGGGGACTGGTGACGGGATCGGTAGCCATAAAAAATGCTCCCATGAAAACGCCGCCGCCGCAAAGGTGTGCCAGTAAAAACAAGGGGTCAGTGCCATGTCCGCCAAACACAGCCATAAAAGCAGTGAAGGCAGCCACACAGGAAAATGGGATTTCCATGGTAATTCCGCCTGCACACCACAGCAGCAGCCCGCCGATCAAAAGTGCAAGCGCTGAACCGCCGATCACTCCGTTTGTGAAACCGAGATAAAGCTGTGATATGTTAATCATTTCACCGGAACGCATGGCAGCCAGTGGGGTGGCGCCGGAGATACCGTCCACGGAAAAGTCGGTCATAACACTTCCGAAAGAAAGCAGAAGGAAGCATCTTGCAGTAACGGCCGGGTTCATGAAGTTTTTGCCGAGACCTCCGAAGAAGCATTTTACAAATAAAATAGCAAACATACTGCCGATGACCGGGATGTAAAGGGGAATGTGGGGCGGGAGGGAGAGGGCCAGTAAAAGACCGGTTACAGCGGCGCTTCCGTCCTTGATTGTGTTTGGCTTCTTTGCAATATAATCAAATACAAATTCTGTCATAACTGCCGAGAAAACAGAAACGGCAACAATGAGAAATGCATGCAGTCCATAACGGTAAATACCGAAAAGTGTTGTGGGCATAAGCGCGAGCATGACATCCAGCATTACAATTCCTGTTGTCAGTTTGCTGCGCATGTGCGGACCGGAAGAAACATTCAGTAATTTATCATTCATCTCGTCAGCTCCCTCACTTTCTTTTGGCTGCCATGACAGCAGCTTTGGTCTGTTTGAAAAGCTGCATCAGAGGGCGTTTCGCTGGACATACGTATGTACAGGAACCGCAGGCGATGCAATCCAGACCGTAAAGTCGTTTTTCGTATTGTTCATAGTCAAGGCGCTGTGCCGCTTCGGCCATTGCCTGAGGAAGCAGGTGAACGGGACAGGCACGCATGCAGCGTCCGCAGCGGATACATGCGGTTTCCTGGGACTGTGCAAATTCTACTTCATCATCGGCAAGCACTGTGAGCGCGTTGTTATTTTTGCATACCGGAATCTGAAGTGTGGTGAGTGCAACGCCCATCATCGGACCGCCGAATAATGCTTTTTTTACGTGACTGTCTTTTTTTATGCCTCCGGCGGCTTCCAGAAGCTCTTCACAGGAAGTACCGATCCGGACTTTCATCGTTCTTGGGGCAGCAACGGCATTTCCAGATACCGTAAAATAACGCTCGATCAGGGGCTCGGATTTGTGTACTGCATGATAGATGGCATTTAAAGTAGCGACATTGCATACGATGCAGCCCACGTCCGCAGGAAGCTGGCCGAAATGCAGATCACGTCCGGTGATAACAGAAATCAGATTCCGTTCCCCGCCCTGCGGATATTTTGCCATAACCGGCTGTACCGAAATCAGTTTTTCTCCGGCACAGACGGCTTCCATGGAACGGATGGCTTCAGGCTTGTTGTTTTCAACAGCGATTACACCTCTTGCATTGGGGAAGAGCTGAAGTACAATTCGAAGACCTTCGAGAATGCCACGGTTTTCATTTTGCATCAGAAGGTCGTCGCAGGTGATATAAGGTTCGCATTCCGATCCGTTGGCGATGACATAATCAATTGCCTCCGGATTTTTGCAGGAGAGTTTTACGTGAGTTGGAAAACCAGCTCCTCCAAGACCGATGATCCCTGCTGCCTTAACAGCATCGAGGATATCTTTACTGGAAAGTGTGCCATTTTGCGGAGTTCTTCCGATACCAGGGATCTGACTGTACTGTCTGTCATTTTGGATGACAATGCAGGTAGCTCTTGCTCCGGAAGCGGTGCGGCGCTCTTCAATGGCTTTTACTTTTCCAGAGCAGGAACTGATAATATTTGCAGATACAAAACCATCCGCTTCAGCGATAATCTGTCCGGCAAGTACAAAATCTCCCTTGGACACAACCGGCTTTGCAGGTTTCCCGATGTGCTGATTGATCGGGAATACGAGATCGCCTTTTGGGAAAAATGTTGTGACTGCCTTTCCAAGCGAAAGGGTTTTGTGTTCGGGAGGATGAATGCCACCCCGAAATGTTTTAAGCTTCATATGCTACCTCCTTATCCTGGCAATAGAGCCGGATTCTATTTCAGATTCATTCTCTGACTCAGTTTCGGATTTCGTTTTGGGTTTCGTTTTGAATACTATTTTATTTTCAAATACGCTCTTGAACTCAGTTTGGTTTTGCGTTTTTGCTTTTCGCTCCTGTGCCTGCGTGATGCAATCATTGAGTGCTTCTTTAAACGCATCAGAGGTAATGGTCGCGCCGGAAATGCCGTCAAATTCGGCTGATTGGGCAGCAAGTGCTTTCCGGATCAGAACTTCACCGGATTCTGCACCGATTCTGGATGTTTCGCCTGAAACGTCCGTCGAAATTTTGATAATTTTGTTTTCACTAAAAATAGTTGACACGGTAATATCACTGGAAATACCGGAAGCGGAAGCACGATAGGTGCCAGGTTCAAATTTTGCAGTGGTCGAATCGGAATTTCTGCCGGATTTGGTTGAAGATTCCGATTCGGTTTCTGATTGTGGCTCAGGTTCGGTATTCGTTTCCGTTTCCATTTCTGATTCTGTTTCATTGATAATTTCTATTTCAGGAGTGGGAAATGTTTCTATTTTGATATTACTGGAATCTGTTGAGTTGACAGAAGCTGTTACCTGGGCAGCATCACCAGAAGGATTGTTTTCTTTTAGCTGGATGTTATTCGTAGTATAGTCTCCAATGCTCAGGATTCCGAGACTTGCCGCAATGATGGCCCCTGTTGTCAGTCCTTTCAGGAAGGTTGTTTGCGATATTGTTTCCTTTCCCATTTTTCTTTTCCTTTCCGTTTCCTGGCTTTTCGTGAATGTTTACCGAAAAAGCGATGCCATTCGTGTAAATCGTCGGTTGCCAGATGCTAGATTGTTAAAAGTTAGGCAAAATACACAATAAACTCTCTTTAGAATAGCAGAGTTTGTTTTTTTTTTCGCCAGATAATTTTTGGTATTTAGTGGATAATATTTGTTTATTTGAGAAAAATATACAATGATTATGAGAGAAAAATAGAAAAGATGCAAAGAGAATTCTGGTAATATTCGCTAATAACAGGATTGACAAAAGAAGTACGGAATGATATGGTTACTTCTATTGATTTTATAGATATCCGGAACAGGAAAATCGAAATTTTAAATATTATGACTGCTGGTTATAGGTGTGGGAACGGAGCGTTACATGGAAAATGTGATGAAACGATATGAACTGGAAGAGAAGATTTTACAGGGCATCCGGAAAGGAAACCTGCATCAGGTACTTCAGACGCTTCACTTGAGAAATACGTTGGGGGAACCAGGCAGGCTGGAGGACAGACTGACAGATTGGAAGTATGATCTGATTCGGTTTATGGCTGTTATATTTCAGGAATTTCGCAGGCTTCATGTGATAGATTTACAGTTGGATGATATATATTCAGACTTTACGCAACAGCTGTATTTTGCGGTGTGTGTGGAGGATTGCAAAAGGATAGCGGAGGAGACTTTGACGCGGTTGTGTGAATTGAACTCACTGCGAGCCATTTACGGGTATTCTCCATTAGTGCAAAAAATTATTCAGAAAGTGGATATGGATTTGAGCGAAGGGCTGACGTTACAGTATTTTTCGGACAGTTTGAATGTCAATCCATCGTATTTGTCTCATTTGTTTCGGAGGGAGACAGGAATGACGATAACGGATTATGTGACGGATCAGCGGATGAAATGTGCAGCGGAGTTGCTGTTGACAACACGGAATCCGGTAAAAATAATCGCAAAGCAGGTGGGAATCACAGATGTGCATTATTTCAGCCGCCTGTTTAAGAAAAAAACGGGGAAAACGCCTTCCAGATATCGGGAAGAGCAGGGATAATAGTAAAATCGTTCCTTTGACGGCTGTTGTCCGGAAAACTCGTTTCTGCTGCTTTGACATATTCAAGCAAGCAGTATTCGGAGAACTGCAGAAAGATATGTTTTCTGCAGGGGGGTATGTTCGATAAATGATTCATTGCAGATAAAATACAGTTGATTTTCTTCATAAGAACGTTTGAAAATGGGGGATACGATTTCTTCTGGTTGCGGGAGAAAGGTACCGCTTTTTTTTATGTAACAATTTGAAGCCTTGGCTGGTATGCGGCAGGTTTTGTCCACAAAAGAAGCGACGCTTTTGTGGATCGCCTGATCTTCGTATGGCAGATAATAATAATTTTTATAATCTGAAAAGAAATGAAACAGGGTTCCCTGATAAACGGGAAGGGACAGGGTACCGTGCGCGCCTTCCACGGTCAGGGCATAATCAGAATAAAAGGATGTGGCAGAAAGACGATCAGGTGCGCTTTTTTGTCCACTGAGAGAAAAAGGGATGGGGACAGCAGTTGACAGAGTGAAGGTAAGGCAAAGCCTGATCGTTTCCCGGAAGCCGCAGAAGGTGACTGATGAAATGTTTCCGTCCCGAAGCGCAAGATAAGCAGCCATGCAGGTAAGCTTTGTCATTCCGAGCATATCATCGTGGTTGTGTAAGAGCAGAAGCGTTTGCAGGCGTGCAGAGTCAGACCGTGGATTGTCGCTGTTACGTCGGCTGTCGGTATATTGGCGAAACAGGCATATCATGTCCTTTCCGGTCAGCTGATCGGTGCGTTTCCAGCCAAGGAAAGTCTCCAGGGTTTGCTGCTTCATGTTTTCGAGTGACAGCAGCTTACCGAGAGGCCGGAAGATGCGGTACAGGTCAAGAGAACGGAGGTGCTCAAGGGAATGAGGCAGATGCAGGATTTGCGCTTTTTTGATGAGATAGGGAAGATCAAAGGTGCTGCCGTTAAAATGAATCAGAGTCTCATATCTGTCGGCTGTTTCCAGAAAGATACGAAGCAGCAGGCATTCATCTTCCGGTTCTTCTGCCAGAAGCTGCGTCAGTTTCCAGCAGTCATTTTCCTGATACAGCATTCCGATCAGAAATAAGAAAGAGGATTGAGGAGAAAATCCGGTTGTTTCAATATCAAAAAAGAGGCTGCTCTTTGGAGAGTAGCCCAGAAATTCATGGTAAGTAGCAAAATGATCAATGTTTTCTGTAATAATAATCATTAAATTTCGGTTCCTTTTTAATTTTTGTTTTGTGGCAATCCGCTGGAATAATGGATTTCTTTTTCTTCTGTAAGAAACATTGCTTCTGCATAGTCGAGAGACTCAATCAGTTCCATGCCTTTGTCGAGGCCCAGAACGAAACAGGTGGTGCTCAGCGCGTCGGCGTCAGCAGAAGAATCGGACAGGATTGTGACACTTTTCAGGCCGTTTTGGACAGGATATCCCGTATGTGGATCGAGAATATGATGGTAAACGGTACCATTTTTTTCAAAAAATCGTTCGTAGGTACCAGAAGTTACCACTGACTGATCGTCAATTTTTACAATTGAAATGATGTCGGAAGCTGTCAGGAACGGATCGCGGATGCCGATGTTCCAGAGCTGTCCGTCCGGTTTGGTGCCGATGGTCAATACATTGCCGCCCAGGTTGATAAAAGCGCTGGTAATTCCTTTTTCAAGCAGAAATTCTTTGATTCGGTCTGCGATATAGCCTTTGGCGATGCCGCCGAGGTCAATGGATGCATCAGGATCATCAAGAGTTACCGTGGTTCCGTTTAAGTGTAATCCAGAGATACCGATATGTTTGCCGGCCTGCGCAATCATATCGTGGGATGGGACATTTCCAGGATTATTCTGAAAATCCCAGAGGTCAATATACGGAGCAATTGTGATATCAAAAGCGCTGTCAGACAAAGCGGCATAGTCGAGTGCCAGCGCAAGGAGTTCTGCCGTTTCATCATGAACTTCCACAGTTTGACCACCACTGTGGTTGATATTCCAGACATCGCTTCCCTCACAGGTGCGCGAGAGAATTGCTTCATATCGGGCCATTTGTGCAAAGGCTTCTTCAAGGATTGTTTCGTCCTGTGTTCCGTCGAGCCGTATTGTCACAACCGTATCGAAATAAAATCCGGTGTCTGAAATGGATGCAGACGTTTGGGCGAAAGCCGTATCGGTAAAGTAAGCGCATGCAAAATAGAAAAGCAGCCCACTGACAGCGAGATAAATTTTAAAAGAAAAGTTGCCGGAAATACACAGTTTGGAATGTTCTTTTATGGATAAAATGATACGGAAAAACGAATGGTTCATAAATGGCTCCTTTGGATGAGACTGTTATAAAACGGTTTTCTACAGGCAAGTTTATCACGCAGCAATTTTTATGTAAAGAAAAAGGTATTTCTTTACAAATCATTTTTTTGAAGTATAATGAATGGGAAGCTATGGAAAAGTCAGATCGCAGGAGGTTATATTATGGCAGTATTGGTTACTGGCGGAGCTGGTTATATCGGCAGCCATACGTGTGTGGAACTTTTGAATAACGGCTATGAAGTTGTAGTTATGGACAATCTCTACAATTCCAACGAAAAGGCTCTGGAACGCGTGGAGCAGATCACCGGGAAAAAGGTTACATTCTACAATGTAGACATGCTGGACCGGGAAGCAATGAATGAGATTTTTGAAAAAGAAACGATTGATTCTGTGATTCATTTTGCAGGCTACAAGGCAGTAGGCGAGTCGGTCCGCAAACCTCTGGAGTATTATCACAATAACATTACGGGTACCCTGAATCTCTGTGATGTTATGAGAAAACATGGAGTAAAAAATATTATTTTCAGTTCCTCAGCAACTGTTTATGGAGATCCGGCCTTTGTGCCAATCACGGAGGATTGTCCGAAAGGCCAGATTACGAATCCTTATGGACAGACGAAAGGCATGCTGGAGCAGATTCTGACAGACCTGCATGTGTCTGACCCGGAATGGAATGTTGTGCTGCTTCGTTATTTTAATCCGATCGGAGCTCATAAGGCAGGCATCATTGGCGAAGATCCGAAAGGAATACCGAATAACCTTGTTCCATATATTGCACAGGTGGCAGTTGGCAAGCTGGAAAAGCTCGGCGTGTTTGGAGACGATTACGATACACCGGACGGCACCGGAGTGCGTGATTACATCCATGTGGTAGATTTGGCAAAAGGCCATGTAAAAGCGATGAAGAAGTTTGAAGATCAGCCGGAGGTACGTATTTATAACCTTGGTACCGGCAACGGCTACAGTGTACTTCAGGTGCTTCATGCGTTTGAAAAGGCATGCGGAAAGACGCTTCCGTATGAAATTAAACCGAGACGTGCGGGAGATATCGCGACTTGTTATGCAGATCCGGCAAAGGCGAAGGCAGAGCTTGGCTGGGAAGCAGAGTATGGAATTGAAGAAATGTGTGAAGATTCCTGGAGATGGCAGTCTATGAATCCGAACGGATATAACGAATAAACGAAGAATAAATTTCTTCCGGACCGTGCATCCTATCACTGAGGTGATGGCGATGGATAAAAAAGAACTGGAAAAGCAGCAACAGAAAAAATCAAACGAAAAATTCAACAGTATCACGCAGAAAGTCAAGGTGGAGAACCAGAACCAGACACATAATGTCCGGAAAGAGGGAACGACACCAATCAATCAAAAGCGATAGGGCGGCCAGGTGGCCGCCTTTTTATTAACATTACAAAAGAGCATATTGGCCATCATAGGACTGTAGCCTCATTTGGAAATAGCAGTAGGATCAGCAAACAGACTAATTTCCGGAGGATCATATGTAAATATAAGAAAGCATATCATAAGAAAGAACACAGCGGCACATAAAAGAAGCGAATAATTTTTTGCTCTGCAAGATATAGCAAGTCGGTATACGGCATAGAATGCGATCACAACGCTTAATACGAAAGTGATGATATCCAGAACAAGAAAATTTTGTCCAAGTATCCCGGTATACGTGTAGAAAATAACCGGTATTAACAGCGTGCCCAATAAGATACCAGACAGAGATGCAGAAGAAATACAAGGGTAGGCTCTTTTAAGGTTTGGAATTATGACGAGAAAATATAGAAGCATTGGAAAGAAAACAAGCTTCATGTGTTCCCAGGTGGATTCATTGACAGGAGTAAACAATCCAACTATAAAGTTATGATCTGACCACTCAAAGAAAAAATGAGAGAGTGTTCCGAGTATAATAACAAAGATTGTTCCAATAATGGTATATGATTTTAACTGATTCATTTTATCACCCCAATTAAAGTATAGATCAAGTACGGAAATTTTATTCGCAGTGAAGGTAATATTTTAGAATTAGAAGGCATCTCGAATCATGACCTTTTCTGTAAACATGCGTATTTTCAGGAATTGACTTCTATAGTATTTTGTGAGAGAATAAGGCGAAAAATAATTCGCAGTTGTCCAGCTGGCACTGGGCAATTACATATTTTACAACTGAAAGGAGTATTATAATGATTTATTCACGCGAAGTAGAAGAAATGTGCCCGGTTGCACAGGGCGTTCATCATGGCGCTGCTCCGATTCCGGAAGAGGCAAAATGGGTACAGGTGAAGGAAGTTAAGGATATTTCCGGTCTGACACACGGTGTGGGCTGGTGTGCTCCGCAGCAGGGAGCCTGTAAACTGACCCTGAACGTTAAGGAAGGTATCATCCAGGAGGCTCTTGTTGAGACAATCGGCTGCTCTGGTATGACGCATTCTGCAGCTATGGCATCAGAGATTCTGCCGGGTCTGACGGTCATGGAAGCGCTGAATACAGACCTTGTATGTGATGCAATCAATACAGCTATGAGAGAGCTTTTCCTTCAGATCGTTTATGGCCGCAGCCAGTCCGCATTTTCTGAGGATGGGCTTCCGGTTGGAGCTGGTCTTGAGGATCTTGGAAAGGGACTTCGTTCCCAGGTTGGTACCATGTACGGTACATTGAAAAAAGGTCCGCGTTATCTGGAAATGGCAGAAGGATACGTTACCGGTATTGCTCTCGATGCGGATGATCAGATCATTGGCTATCAGTTCGTAAGCCTTGGAAAGATGACAGATTTCATCAAAAAAGGCGACGACCCGAATACCGCATGGGAAAAGGCCAAAGGACAGTACGGCCGTGTTGCTGACGCAGTGAAGATTATTGATCCGAGAAAAGAGTAATTAGGGAGGTAATGAAAAATGGCTTTATTTGAATCATACGAGAGAAGAATTGACAAAATCAATTCTGTTTTGAATAGTTATGGCATTGCTTCCATTGAAGAAGCAGAGAAGATCACAAAAGACGCTGGTCTTGATGTTTACAATCAGATCAAGGGCATTCAGCCGATCTGTTTCGAGAATGCATGCTGGGCATACACGGTAGGCGCAGCAATTGCGATTAAAAAAGGCTGCAAGAGAGCAGCAGACGCAGCAGCGGCAATCGGCGAGGGACTTCAGGCATTCTGTATTCCGGGTTCTGTAGCTGATACACGTAAGGTTGGTCTTGGACATGGAAATCTTGGCAAGATGCTTCTGGAAGAAGAGACAGAGTGTTTCGCATTCCTGGCAGGCCATGAGTCTTTCGCAGCAGCAGAGGGTGCTATCGGTATCGCAGAGAAAGCAAACAAGGTTCGTCAGAAACCGCTGCGCGTTATCCTGAACGGTCTTGGAAAAGATGCTGCACAGATCATCGCAAGAATTAACGGCTTCACTTTTGTTGAGACAGAGTATGATCCGTATACAAACGAAGTAAAAGAAGTATCCCGCAAGTCATATTCTGAGGGACTTCGTGCAAAGGTTAACTGCTATGGCGCAAACAGCGTCCCGGAAGGTGTAGCAATCATGTGGAAAGAGGGCGTAGACGTTTCCATTACAGGTAACTCCACCAACCCGACACGTTTCCAGCATCCGGTTGCAGGTACATACAAGAAGGAATGCAACGAGAAGGGCAAGAAATATTTCTCTGTAGCATCCGGCGGTGGTACAGGACGTACGCTTCATCCGGATAACATGGCAGCAGGACCGGCTTCCTACGGTATGACAGATACTCTGGGACGTATGCACTCTGATGCACAGTTCGCAGGTTCTTCCTCCGTACCGGCTCACGTAGAGATGATGGGTCTGATCGGTGCAGGTAACAATCCGATGGTAGGTATGACGGTTGCAGTAGCCGTTTCGATCGAGGAAGCAGCTAAGGAAGGCAAGTTCTAAAAAATGCCGTAAAATAAGGGATTTTTAAAGTGAGTGGGAGTAGCCAAAAGTATGAAAATACAGGCTACTCCTACACTACTTGTACACCCCATATGGGCACAAGGAACATTTGCAGTTTTAAAACGAGAACATAAACTGAATAAGATGACAGAAAAGAGGCCTTCAGAAAGCGACAGAGGAATGCCTCTTATCAGCAACAGCATTGAAACTAAAAAGACTGGTAAAAGCGGTGTGAATAACTGTATTTACCAGTCTTTTTTAATCCATAGATCAAGAAAATCGGATACGGATATTTTCGAAGGAATAACAAGTTGTCCTGCTTTTTAGGGGGGGTGCGGAAATAATATAGGATTGCTATTCTAATATTTTACTCCTGAAACTTCCGAAAAATGAGTCTTTCGGAAACCTCTCGGGTTAACCTAGTATATCATTATTTAAAATAAGAATGTAATAAAGTTATAATCTTGTGAACATAAATTATTGATGTATTGAGACTCTTATGCTATGCTGTAAGCAGTGTTCTGTACTTGGAAACAATGCAGATAATGGAGAAGAACAAGTTAAAAGAATAAACTTGTAGTTACATAAGAGGTAGATGTATGAAAGTAAATTATAACAAGCTTTGGAAAATGTTAATTGACAAGAAAATGAATAAGAATGCTTTGCGTCATGCAGTCAGCATGAGTCCTAATACAATGGCTAAGATGGGCAGAGACGAGAATGTATCTCTGGATGTATTGGTGCGTATCTGTGAAGTGTTGAAATGCGATATTGGTGACATTATGGAAGTGATACCCGATGCAGAGGAAGAAAAAGAAAGGTAAGATATGGTTGAAAAGTATATTATAAGGGACATATCCATGAAATATTCTGGAAAACATATAAGAAGGAGATGATGGAAAATGTTTTTAGAAAAGGTTAGTTTAAAGAATTATAAGGCGATCGAAGAAATCGAAATCGATCTCCAGCCGGGAACCAACCTTCTGATAGGTGATAATGGTACTGGAAAAACTTCTGTGCTGGATGGTATTGCGATTGCTCTTAGCGGACTCTTTGTAAATGTACAAGGAGTCAGCGCAAAAAATATACCCAAAGAAGACGTTCATATTGTTGTAAACCGGGTGGGCGATAATTCTCAAATGGTTTCTTATTGTGAGCCTGTTTCGGTAGGATGCAGTCTAAAAACAGATTCAGATGATTACACCTGGAACCGTATTAAGGAGCAAATATCCTCTACACATACAAAAACTGATGACCGTAAAGTATGTGCGTGGATGAAAAAGCTTACAAATAAACCAGGTACTTCACTGCCGCTTCTCAGTTACCAGAGTGCGGCTAGAGTATGGAAAGTAAGACGTGGAGACTTTGGAAATGAATTGAAGAAAAAACTGGATGACAGACGATGCGGATACATTGGCTGCCTGGATTTTTCTATGGATGTAAAAGCAATCCAGCAATGGTGTATGAACCAGGAAATTGCTACAGTCAATAAGGGCAGAAAAATTTGTGAATATGAAACTTTTAAGAAAATAATTGCTGTTTTTATGAAAGAAATAAATGAACTTGAAAATATGCCGGAAATTTATTACTCAGGTCAGTTCAAAGAACTGGTTTATAGGGATGACAAAGTAGAAATGGCGATCTCTAAGCTGAGTGCGGGATATCAATCTTTATTATGGATGATGATGGATCTGGCATACAGAGTGGCACTTATAAATCCTGATCTTAGTAATCTTTCGGAAGTTAAAGGAATCGTTCTTATTGATGAAGTTGACATGCACCTTCACCCAAAGTGGCAGTGGAATATCATCAAAGCATTAAATGCATCGTTTCCTAATGTACAGTTTATCATAGCGACACATTCGCCAATTGTGATTTCATCTGCCAAAAGCGCGAATTTAATTTTCCTTGATGATAAGAAGACTGCGACCTATCTTCCAGATAGCTATGGATATCCGGTAGAGGATGTGCTGCTATTCAGACAGGAAAGCGTATCAAGGCCTAAGAATATTAAGATTCATATGGATGCGGTTGATGCGGCACTTGAAGATGACGATTTTGATAAAGCAGATGAAGCATTAGGAAAACTTAAAGCTGTTTTAGGTGAGGATAATACGGAATATAAGAGAGTTGCAGGGATTATTGATGATGCAAAGCTGATCAGTAATCTTTAATCTGACGGAGGTATACGTATGATTTTTATAGAAAAGGAAGGACTGTCGTCTTCTGTAAAGGAGCGTATTATCGGGATTAGAAAGAGTGAAGCCTGGAAAGCAATCGAGGAAGGTAATACTACAGCTATCAGAAATATTTTTAATAATGATTTCCCGAAGGATGAAGTGAAGCGTATTCTCATTCACGAGCAGCATGGATTATGTGCTTATTGTATGAAACGAATAAAAGACGACATTCATTCCAGAGTGGAGCATTTGGTGCCGCTCAGTAAGGACAAGGAAAATGCCATTAACTACAGCAACATGCTTGGTGTATGTGATGGCGGAGAGAAAGCAACGGGGCAGCAGGGAAAGATTCTTTGTTGTGATGCATACAAGAAAGAAAACGAGTTATTTTTGAGTCCGCTTAACAAAGTACAAATGGATAAAATCGCATATAAGCCAGACGGAACAATCCATACAAATCCGTTTGACAAAGATATGGAAACGGATATCAATGAGACATTGCATTTGAATGGTATAAGAAAGGCAGATGGAACCATCAGAGATACTGCCACTGAAGTATTAAAAGGCAGAAGAGATACCTATGAAAGAGCAAAACTTATGATGGATAAGTTGAATAGAGAGGGAAAGTGCAATTCAATTACGTTGAAAAAACTGATGGAGACTCTCTCTAGTAAAGAAGAACGTGAAGAGTATGTTGGAGTAAAAATTTTCTATTTTACAAAGAAATATAAATCGTTTGTAAGGCGTGGATTATAGACAATCATTCTGACCTATACATAAGGAATGCTGTTATCATGAATACAGAAGCATATAATCTGGTTTCGTTTCGAAAATTAGTATGGATCCTTCAGGATGAAAAATAAGAGATTAAAAGAACAACTGGAAGAAGCAAATATTTCGTATGATACAGAAAATGCATTTAGTGAAAAAATTGAAAGTTATAGAAGAATATGATCTATATTAGGATGAATGTATTCTGAATAAAGACATTATGAAAGATTTAGCCAACCAGTATTTGCAATGTTCTGGGGAAGAACCGATGTATATGCAAAGAGATGGGCAAACGGTGGGTATTTTTCTCTGTGAATAATCGATGGAATGACAGAATGTTATCCATCCCACGGCAAGCAGGAACGGAAATCTGATAGCACTGCCATTACAGGGAAGAGCACTCAGGAATGGAAATAGTGCTTTCGTGGGTAAATACTGGAATGCGTACCCCGATCAGAGTGACATTCTGTTAAATCAAACAAAGAAACTTGGAATTTGAAACGGAAAGATGTAAGGCTGAAAATGTTGAATCAAGAGCTTTTGGGAATTACCCAAAGGCTCCATTATTTTTAAAGGGTAAGTTCTTGGTATCAGGTTTTACTTGACGATGTAAAATTAGTGTGATAGTATAAAAAGGCGTTAGATAAAACTAACTGTTTGCGGGCTGCGGCTGAAAGTTTCCATTCATATATAATGATTTAAAGAAAAATCGGCAGAAATGCCGATTTATAATTTGCTATGAGTTAGTGAAGACTAATATATATTAGCATAGAATAACTCTAAACTATTTACCGATAACGAAAATGAGTCAATAGATTTTCAGCGCATTTCGAGAAGAGAAAGGGAGACATTTCGATATGAAAAAATTCTTGATAGGAATGGCTATGGTGACCGGTATGTGCTGCATGTGGGGGATGGATCAGAAAGTAAGGGCAGCTGAAATGCAAATACTCCCGGACGTTTTGAATGGTCGGACGTTTATTTACGATGAGCTTGAATCGGGGGAAGGATACGGCAGAGGACATTGTGTTTACCTATACGGATGCTCCGGTTTCATATGATGCAGAGCATGCAATGGGGACTTACACACTTTCTCTTTATGATGCAGACGTGTTTGTAATTCGCGGCGTCGACGTATCTGCTTCCGAGAAGCGGGAATATTGATCCGGCAAGCGGGTATGGAGTGTACTGGACGGCAGGGACTACACTGGAGTTTATTGAAAAGGTCGAACGGGAACAGGAAGATACAGTGGTGTATGAGCCGCAGGATGTCAGTGGAAAAGAGGCGCCTGTTGTGCGTGCATTTGAAAATGGAACCGTGATGCTACAGCAGAGCATGCCGTCTCTTGGAACTGCAAGGCCGTTGGTACTTTTAATTGATTTTCCGGATTACAAGAGGCCGCGGTTTATTACGGCAGAAGGAATCGAAGAGGCATTATTTGGACTGTCAAACAGAACTTCGCTCAGTGCATATTATTACAGGTCTTCCTATGGAAATCTGACGATTGATGGGACCGTGCTGGACTGGTACCGCATGAAAAAAGAGCGAGGCAAGTACGAATCGGATAAAGAGATCATGGAAGAAGTGCTGAATTATTTTATTCAGGAAGAGGGACTGAATCTGACGGAATATGATGCAGATAAGGACGGTGTTATTGATTCTCTTTATGTCCTCTGGGCAGGAAACATGGACAACGATACGGGGATGTGGTCCTGCGCATACCGGTCCTCCTGGATGAATTCTCCGCAAGAATGGGATGCAAAAGTGACAGGGTACATTTTCGTGCCGGGAACGACAGTCTGGTCATCGGTGCCGCCGCTTGTATGCAATGTCAATTCTCTGACGCACGAGACAGGACATTTGCTCGGATTAAATGATTATTACAGTTATGATACGAAAGAGAGAACCAGATACGGGAACGCATATACCGGAGGAGCCTTAGAAGGCGGACTTGGTGGAATGGATATGATGGATTCCAACACAGCGGATCATAATGCATTTAGCAAATGGCTGTTAGGATGGGTTGATCCGGAAGTAATCGAATATCTGGATATTGCTTCGCTAAACGAGGCGGAGCACGTTTACACGCTTCGGCCGTCAAATGAGAGAGGAGACGCGATCTTTGTAAAATTAAAGGATTCGGATTCGCTGTTTACAGAATTGTTGGTGATTGAGGTCGTCAGCCCAACGATGAATGCAGGAGAGCTGACACGACTTAAGGAGCCTGTTGTGAGAGTTCTTCATATGACGCTTCTTTAGATGAAGGAGAATTGGAAGGAAACTGGAATGCATTTGGATTCAAATATGATAACTCTTATACGAGTACGAAGTTCATCAGTGCTCTTGAAGCGGATGGAAAAGATGAAATACTGAATTATCTTACGATGGGTTCAGGCAACAAAATTTCTTATGATCCGAAAGATTACTATCTGGCAGGAGATCAGATTACACCGGAGACTTATCCGAATACGAACGGATACGATGCCTATGGAAATGCAACGGTTTATAATGGCCTGGCGATTACGGTTGCATCAATATCGGAAACGGGAGAGGCCGTAATCAGACTGAGCTATGAAGAACCGACGAATAGTCTATCGATTGAAAGCGTCACACCGGAGCCGGTAATTGTTCCCTGCCGGGAGAGCGAGATTGTGACGATTCCGGCGGATACGCAAGAGATTACCGTGACATTCGACCGCATGATTGCAGCGGTTGATGAAGATTCGTTTTCAAAGATTATAGTTGCGTCAGGAAACCAGCTGTTGGACGAATACCATGTTGTGACAGATGGAAGAGAGATGCGCATTGTGTTTGATGAAGCGCTGGAAAGTAATTGCGATTATACGCTGGTAATTCCGGCTGGGGTTGTAAAAAGCACAGAATCACAGTCAGTAAGGAATAACTTTAACAGTATCTTTGGATTTATAACGGGAGTGTAAAATCCGAAATACAGATAGAAAAGGATTTATCAATAAGAGGAGGAAAAGAAGATGAATCGGAAAAAACTTTTTGCAACAGGAATGGCAACACTTTGCGTACTGGGCATCCCGGCGGCTGCAGGCGCACAGGGAAAGGTACCGGAAAGTATTCAATTTGAGGAAGCGGCACATTTGATTCCGGGGCTTGGGAGCACATATGACGCAGCGGCAGCTCTTGAAATTTCAGGGGATGATGCAAATGAAGAGATTATTTTTTCTACGTATGATGATTCGGTTGCAGAGGTTTCCGGAGAAGGTGTGATTACAGCGACTGGATATGGAGTTACGACAATAATTGCAACTTCTGCAGCGGATGAGACTGTCTCGGCAAGTATGGATGTGGCAGTTTATGATCTGTTTGGCACATACTCCGGTGTGAAAAAAATTGAAGCAATGGGATGTGATGTTGCTGTTGATATTGTATTGAAGGAGGATGGCACTTATTCTTACTACAGGGCGCCGATGGAGGTTTCGTTAAATGGCGGCGGAGAGATGCCGGCTCTGGAGGCAGAAGGAACTTATGTGATGGCAGGCACGGAGATTACTTTTACAGATGATGTTTTGGGTGAGTATACGGCTGTGTTTCTCATTTCAGATGAGAAGGGATGTCTCACGGGCAAGCTCCCGACAGGCGGTGCCGCTACAGAGATGGAGCTTGTAAAAGTGGAAGAAGAGGATACGGAAGAAGAAAGTACTGAGAAAACAGAGGAAGATACGGAGAAATAGAGATGGGAAAATCAGCTGGCAGATATTTGGAAGGTCTGATGGCGGCAGTTCTGGTTTTGGGTATGACAGGCTGCGGACAGTCAGAAGAGAAAAAAGCAACGGATACGAAAGAGGTTGCCAATGATTATTATGTTGATCTGACGGAGCTAGGAATGAATCTGACTATTTATCTCCGTCTGGAAGAAGATGGAAATTTCCTGTTTTCCAATACGGTTGATTTTGCCACAAATAAGAGTTCAGGAACGTTTCAGGAGTCCGAAGACGAGTACATTATGGTGTATGAGACCGTTAACGGAGAAGAAAAATCAGTATCTGACGGTTTGACGAGCAGTTTTGTTGTGACGGAGGATGGAAGCCTTGATTTTACCGGCTGTGATTACATTTACTACGGTTCTGCAAAGGCTACGACGACTTCGGACGATAATCCGGATGCGCAGTTGATTGCGGTTGTTATTCCGGAAGATTATGATGCGCCGGATACGGAATCAGAGTTTCAGGTCGGAAGCTATGAAGCGGCGGATATGGCAGAAGACGGTGTGACGTATCTGCATACGGTTGCTTTCTACGAAGACGACAGCTATATGCATATGATCCGCTATGAGCAGGATGGTCAGATGTGTTTCTGGTATGAAACAGGAACGTACGGTGTTAACACCACGCAGCTGGCCCTGGAGCCGGACGGTGGTTCCCGGATTTCCTGCGATGTCGTAGATGCTGAAACATTACAGGTGTCCGTGTATCCTGATACAAACGCGCAGGAGAGAGAAAAACTGGAGTTTACAAGGATAGAGGAACCGTCTGTGATCGCAGAGCTTTCCGGAAACGGAGAGGTGACGGGAGAGAATGAAACCTTTGATGTGAAGGTAAAGGTGTATGCAGACGGAAGCTACGAAGCAACGGCGGCGGATTTTACAGAGACAGGAATTCTGTCAATTAATACGGCTAACGGTTATATCAAACAGTATCCGGATCATCCGGAGACATCTGTGCGTGGATTGAAACAGGTAGCTACCGTGCCGGCCGGAACATGTTCCTGTGAAGGTGGAAAGCTTACTTTTAACGGGCTTCGGGTGCGTAAATCAGCGGGGCTGGCAAGATATGAGTGCACAGTAGTTGCAGATAAATGATGAAAAGGAAAACAGAGCAGAAATGGGAGGAACCTATGGAATCATCACAGAGATTTTTTGACTGGGCTTTTAAGAAAAGAGCAAAGCATGTTATTGATATGTACAATGGCGTAATGGGATCAAAAGAACAATTGTTTTTGAATTTCTGTTCCCATGAACCGGCATTTGTTTCCTATGGGCCGGCAGGACCGAATGCAAGTATAAAAGGCGTTGGCTTTCTGCCTAAGGATGAATATCTGGAAGAGACGCTGGAGGCATACGTTGCGCATATCAAAACGTATGATCCGGAGGATAAAACATACGGGCAGCGCGGTATGGAACTTCTGATCAAATACATGTATGGCGAAGATGCATATGACAGAGTAGATTTATCAAAGCTGGGCAGTCTGGAGATGGCAAAGTCACACACATGGATCAATTATCAGGTAAATAAGGAGGCTGCGTTGATTTTTCATCAGCCGCCTGGTATTTCCTACAAATTAAAAGGAAAAGTGGAAATTTACGATGAGAACATTTCAGGAAAGAGAGAACTGTACCAGCAGTTTATCAATGCGCAGCATGACGTCTATCATACACCAGATATGACCAGATGGCTGAGTTATCCGGCCTACATTTTCCGGATTGAAGAAATTTATGACAATTCTGCATCCAAAAACGGATTTGGAAAACAGCTGGCATATCCGGTTTCAGAGGTGACAGGCGTTGAAGCGTAAAAGCTGCCGTACAGGAAACTACGGTTTCCGTATGACAAGAAAAATAGCGGCGCTGTCAATGATATGCCTGCTGATCGTGAATCTGACAGGTTGTAGTACCTCTATTGATACACGAAAGACCGATGATTCCTCCAGTTTGTATGTAGGCTATGTGGGAACCTCATTTCCGTCTTCTTTTATGCCATGGCTTTCGAGAGACGGGATTGCACCGACGGTAGCGAGCATGCTGTATAATACGCTGTTTTCGTATGATGATGAAACGGGAACGTTTGAAGCTCTCACAGCAAAGCAGTGGTGTTATGTGGATCTGGAGGGAAAGCCGCTAACAGATGACGGGACGTATGACGGGGCCATTGACTATCAGGCAGTAGAGGAATATTACAGTGGAACATCAGAAGACTACATGGTTGTGAGGCTGGAGCTGTTTGATAATATTTACTGGTCAGACGGCGAAAAGCTTACGGTAGAAGACGTATATTATACGTTTGATGTGGCGACTGATAATGCACTCAGCAATCATGCCGGTGCATTGGCCTGGACAGCAGATCTGTTGCATGAGTCTTCAAAGGGAGAACTGGTAAAGCAGGGAATGTTTACTGCAGGACATCCGGATTACAGCGGTACTTTTCCGATTGAAGAAGGGGAAGAGGATACCGTTATGTATCTTCTGGTAAACAAAGTGCTGGGAGCAGTGACAACACTTTTTAACACGATTCTGATTTTACCGGAACATATTTGGGAACCGATGGTCAGTGAACAGCAGCAGCTGAACAACAAAAACCCCCAGGGTGAATTTTTGGAACAGTATCAGAACCCTGTAGGGAGCGGGCCGTGGATTTTGAACCGGGAGGAGACAAACAGTCAGTTGATTACACTGGATCGCAATCCGAATTATCATCTGACGGATGAGGACGGAGGGCCGCTGTATAAAGTCGATAAAATTAAGCTGATGCTTTATCTTGATTCCAATACGGCGATTTTTGCTTTCCTCAAAGGATATGTGGATATTCTGGATTCGGCTGTCAGCTCCGACTATCTGACACTTTTTGAAAAAGAAGAAAACATTTATATTTCCCGTTCACCCGGCACATCGGTTACGTCGCTGGTTTTGAATGTGAATCCGTCGGATCCATATAAGGAAGGAATGAAAGTTCTTCTTCAGGATGTAGACTTTCGGAAAGCAGTGGCACTGGCAATTAATCAGGATGAACTTGTGGATAAAATTCTGAATGGTGCAGGAACGACGGTTTCGGCAGGATTGATTCTTTCCTCCAATGAGCTGCTATATAACGCAAATTCCGATATTCTGTCCGGTGATATGGAGGAGAAAATTGCGCAGTCCAATGAAATACTGGATAGCATATGTCCAAAGAAGGATGAAAGTGGTTACCGTATTCTTGATGGGGCACGGATTTCTTTTGAGATACTGGCGTCTGCCGGTCAGCAGGATCTGATTGCTTATTTGCAGAGGCAGTTCCAGAAAATCGGAATTGAAATACAATTTAAAGCGTCCGGTTCGACGCCGGAGACCACGTATCTTTATTCGAGTAATTTTGATATGACAGTACAGGCGGTCATTTTGTCTATGGCGAATGCAGATACCATGTACAGAGCTCATTTTGTGACAAGAGAACGTTCGTCTAATTATGGAAAATACCAGGATGAAGAAATGACAGAATTGATTGAACAGATGCGTTATACCCTGAATCAGGATCTGAAGGTGGATTTGATTTATGAGCTTCAGGAAAAGACTGCGCAGGCGTATTATAAAATTCCGCTGTATTCTGCTGAGGTGCTGTCTGTAGCGCGGACAGACCGGTTTTCCGGCTACCAAGTAGTTCCGGGACAGACGGTGTTTCATACAAAGACGTTGTGTGCACTGAAAAAGGTGGAGTAAAGAATGGGAAAGATCTATATAGTCAAACGAATTTTGTATACCGTTTTTGTGTTTGCAGTCGTAGTGACGCTGTGTTTCTTTATTCCGCGTATTGGAGTGGACGATCCCTGTTCCCGTTATTATCCGGCACAGGGAAACATGTCCGATGCACAGTATGAGGTGATCAAGGAACTTACCAGGGAGCAGTACGGGCTGGATGGAACGACCTGGTCACAGTTTTGCAGATACATATCAAATTTATGTAAAGGCGATCTGGGAACGTCTTACCAGTCAGGAAGTCCGAAGGTTATTGATCTGATCTTTGCCAGACTTCCGTGGACGCTTGTATTGTCGGTATCCAGTATGCTGATTTCTCTTTTCTTCGGTATGTTGATCGGCGCATTCTGCGCCTGGAAACGAGGCGGATGGCAGGATCGGGCGCTGATGAACGCATCTACCATTACAACTGCGTTGCCGGCTTTCTTTCTTGCATTGCTTCTTGCATTTTTTCTGGGTTTTCAGTGGGAGATATTCCCGGCATACACAGACCAGAACATGGTGTCTTCGTTTAGATGGAATGCAAAAAGTGTGCTGAATGTTGCATATAATGCGGCTCTTCCTGTGATCAGCAGTGTCATTGGCGGAATCATTTCTTATGCTCAGAGTACACGAAACAGTGTGATTGCGGTATCCAATGAAAATTTTATTATTACGGCAAAGGCGAAGGGCGTTTCCAATACTGCAGTTATTTACAAGCATACGCTGCGTAATGCCATGCTGCCTATTGCCACCAGTCTCGGAATGAGCATTTCCGGTCTGATTGGCGGTTCGGTGGTGATTGAACAGATTTTCAACTGGAACGGTGTAGGTACACTGTTCCTAGAGGCGAATAACACAAATGATTATCCTCTTATGATGGGGATTATGATATTTTTATCCGCTTTTGCGCTGGTGGCAAATCTTGTTACAGATTTATGTTACAGTTTGCTGGATCCTCGTGTAACGTTAGGGGAGAAGAGATGAAAAGTAAAGTTGAAAATTTAAAAATACTGAAAAATAAGAGCGGAGCATTTGTCAGAAAGATCTGGAAGCACAGGCAGGGAAGAATCGGTATGATCGTTGTTTTGCTGCTGGTTCTGACTGCGGTATTCGCAAAATGGATTGCACCATATGATCCTTATGACGTAACGCAGCGTGTTGACAAAGGGCTTTCCCCAAGCCTGACGCATCTGCTGGGGACATCCATTACGACGGGACAGGACGTGTTCAGCATGCTGATTTATGGAACAAGGGTATCTTTAAGCGTCGGCATCATTACGGGACTGGCGATTGCAGTGCTCGGCTCTGTTCTTGGTGTGGCTGCAGGCTATCTGGGAGGCATTGTGGATATGGTACTGATGCGTATCGTGGATATCATGATTGTGATTCCGACTTTGCCGCTTACGATTGTGATTACAAATATTTTCGGGCACAGCTACGTAGTCATTGTGCTTGTATTTGTACTTTTCGGGTGGCAGAGCCTTTCCAGAGTTGTGCGCTCCCAGGTACTCCTTTTGAAAAATTCCGATTATGTGAAGGCGGCGGAGCTGGCCGGGGCGGGAAAAAAGTACATTATGTTTCGGCATATTCTTCCGGGCGTTTCCCATCTGGTTGTAATGAACACTGCGCTTACGTGTGCGGGGATTATGATCGCAGAAGCAGGACTGAGTTTCCTGGGACTTGGCAATCCAACTGCAATCAGCTGGGGAAAAATGCTTGCTGATGCGCAAAGCGGCGGCTCGATGCTGTTTGGACACTGGTGGACGATTCTTGCACCGGGAATTGGAATTTTTCTGTCTGTGTTTGCATTTATGCGCCTCGGACTGGCAATTGAAGAAATTCTGAATCCGAAGATGAAGCGAAAAAGCGGAGCGTATGTGATGCATCGGCAGCTGAATCATCGTTATCTGGAAGAGGTTTTCCAGTCTATGAATGATGTGGAGACAGGAGGAACCGCAGATGAGTGAAAGAGTACTTGATATCAGAAACCTGAAAGTGGTTTTTCCAAATGAACTTGGAATCATCCGTGCGGTAGAGGGGATAGACCTGGAAATTGAGAAAGGAAAATGCGTTGCTCTTGTGGGAGAAAGCGGGTGCGGAAAAAGCGTTACATCCCTGGCGTCCATGAAACTGCTGGGAAATTCAGGCGCGATTGTGCGTGCAGACAAAATGGAGCTGTGCGGTACAGACATACGGGAACTGAGCGATAAAGATATGCAGGATTTCCGAGGCAAAAGAATTTCCATGATTTTTCAGGATGCACTGTCAGCATTAAATCCTGTAATGACCATAGGGAAACAGCTGGATGAGATATTTATCAGACATTTCAATGTATCAAAAAAAGAAGCGAAGGAACATTCCATAGAGGCGTTAAAGCTCGTGGGTGTGCCAGATCCGGCGGTTCGCTACAAGGCCTATCCGCATGAATTGTCAGGCGGCATGCGTCAGCGCGTTTTGATTGCCATGGCGTTTGCATGTAATCCGGATCTGATCATCGCGGATGAGCCGACGACAGCCTTGGATGTGACCATTCAGGCGCAGGTGCTGGATCTGTTATCCGATCTGCAGAAAAGCCATCATAAGGCATTGCTGCTGATTACACATGATTTCAGCGTAGTAGTACATATGGCAGATGAAATCTGCGTGATGTACAGTGGTAAAATTGTGGAAAAAGCACCGGCAAAGGAATTATTTCGTGAGCCGTTGCACCCGTATACAAAAGGTCTGATTGGCTCAGTGGCAAAGATGGAGGATAAAAAGGGCAAATTCATCCAGATTCCGGATTCCTTGCCAAATCCGATGAATAAACCATCCGGATGCTATTTTCATCCCAGATGCGCCTGCGCGACAGAGAAATGCAAAACATATATGCCGCCTTTGCGGACTTTGGAAAATGGACGGCAGGTACGATGCTGGATACAGGAGGAAGCGCATGAGCCATAAAAATAAAATTCTGGTAGAGTCCTCCGGGCTTTGTGTCAATTTTCCGGTAAAAAAAGACGCGTTATTTTCAAAACCAAAGTATTTGCAGGCAGCGACAGATGTATCGATACAGATTCACCGCGGGGAAACGTTCGGCCTGGTGGGAGAGAGCGGATGCGGGAAATCGACATTTGCCAATGCGACGCTGGGACTTTTGAAGCCGAGCGCAGGGAAGGTGCTGTTTGACGGCCAGGATATCAACGAATTGCCGACGCAGCAGTTTCGGGAAATGCGCAAGCGGATGCAGAAGATTTTTCAGGATCCGGGGTCTTCCCTGAATCCGAGATTTACAGTATTTGAACTGATCGCGGAACCGTTAGTGATCCGCGGCGGTTATACGCTTTCGCAGCAAAAAGAGATGGTTGTCAGAATGCTGGAAAGTGTAGGGTTAAGTGAGGCTGATCTGTATCGGTATCCTTCTGATTTTTCCGGAGGTCAGCAGCAGCGTATTGCAATTGCCCGGGCTCTGATTCTGAGGCCGGAGTATCTTGTCTGCGATGAACCGGTCAGCGCATTGGACGTATCGGTACATGCGCAAATACTGAATCTACTGATGGATATGCAGAAAAAAATGGGAATTACGTATTTATTTATCTCTCACAATCTGGCTGTAGTGAAAAAAATCTGCGATCGGATGGCGATTATGTATCTCGGGAAAGTCGTAGAATATGGCGATTCAGAAAAGATATTTGCGAATCCGCTTCATCCATACACAAAGGCGCTGATCTCTGCCGTTCTTTCCATTGATGTGAATTCCGACCAAAAACGGATTACGCTGAAAGGGGATGTATCGAGCCCAATTAATCCACCGGTAGGCTGTCGCTTTTGTAAGCGTTGTCCCGCCGCACGTGCGGATTGTGAGACAGAAGAGTGCAAACTGACGGAAGTGGAACCCGATCATTTTGTAGCGTGCAGATTTTGTTGTTGATTTGAAATTAGAGTATTTTGCAAAATATCGTTATCGTTTGGTATTTTGTAATTGCTAAATAAAAAGAAAGAAGAGGAGAAAATTATGTTTCATGTAAAAAAACGTTGCCATGGCGTGGGAATGATGCTGGCTGCGCTGCTGATGCTTTGCATTGCCGTTTTTTCGGGCAGCTTTGTCGCATTCGCAGCAGAGGATGAGGGATATACTTTAACTTACCTGCTGGACGGGGAAGCATTTACGGAGCAGAAGTATCAGCAGGGCGAGACGCCGGAAGCACCGGAGGCTCCGGAAAAAGAAAAGTTTGTGTTCACGGAGTGGAAAAATCTTCCGAAGGTTATGCCTGCACAGGATATGACGGTAACAGGCAGCTACAATTTTGCCGGAACGATTGTGACAGATCTGGAAAATATTTATGAATGTGAACTGGTCGTTTCAGAAGATCTGGCAGTAACGATGTATCTGCGCATTGATGAGGAGGGGAATTTTGTATTCTCCCGTAATACGGATTTTTCTGATACGGAAAAGGGCGCTGGAAAAGTATTCAAACAGACACCGGCAGGAGATCTGGAGGCAGGTGCATATTCTGTAGACATCAGCTGGTCACCGATGGCGGAAATGTTTGCGCCGGTGCTTGATATCGACACAGAGAATATGACTTTTATACTGTATAGTGCATCAGATCCGGATACAGAAAAAGGAAACGGTTCGATTTCTTTTGAAGATGATGTGTACACGATGCATTTTGCGGATGGGGAAAACACAACAGAATTTACTTATGAAGACGGTGTGATTACATTTACTTCTAAGTTATGGTATGGTTCTGCAAGCTTTAACAGTGAGGACGAAGCAGGAAATTTCGTACCGTATACAGCTAAGCTGGAAGAAGAAGCGGAGGCGGAAGCAGAAGAGACGGCTGCAAAAGAGACAGGCGCAGAAGCGGAGCCGGAGGAAACAAAGTATTACTTCGTATACTATATTGTAAACGGAGAACAGGTAGTGGAAGGCGATTATATCTCAGAATTTGAGATTGGCGAAGATGGAAGAATTATTTTTGTATCTCCATTCTGGTTTGGAGCTACAGAGCCAAAGTTTACGGAAGAAGGCAGTGAAGAAGTGGCCTATCCGGAGTTTATGATCTCGGAGGAGAAACTGATTGCGGATATTGACAAAGAAGCGATTATCAGTAAATCAATGGCTCTGAATGCAGAGAATGCGGCAGATTCTGTTGGAAGCAAAGATGGAGCTTCTGCTTTTAAGACAGGAACCTACGGCGGAACGTACAGCACAACGGCGATGGGAAATCCACTGGTGTATGCGTGCACGATTACATTCAATGCAGATGGAACATATTTTTACAGTGTAAAGTTTCATGTAATGGGATCTGATTATAATGAAACAGACAATGGAACGTATACAATCAATGGAAGCTCGATTACGCTGACCGGTGGAAAAAGCATGTCCGGAAGTATCAGTGGAAACACAGTAACGCTGACAGGATATCTTTCTTCCTTTGCTTTTTCTCCGGCTACGGTTACTTTTACGTATGGCTATTCTCCGTCTGTGAGCAGCAGCCCGGCAACTACGCCAGATAATGGAAAAGAGAGTGAAAAAGAAACCGAAAGCAATGCGGATCCGGTTGTGAGTGCGGAAGGACTTGTTGGTGGAAAGTATGCAGTAGACATCAGCTGGTCTCCAATGGCATCGATGTTTTCGCCGATCCTTGATATTGATGCAAAAAATATGACGTTCAATCTCTATAATAAGGGCGCATCAGGAACGAGCCGCGGAAGCGGAACGATTAAATATGCAAAAGGCGTATTTACACTGAATTATACGACAGGAAAGAAAACGAAATTTACTTTTAAAGATGGCGTGATTACATTTACATCCAAGTTGTGGTACGGATCGGCAAGCTTCAATAATGAGAACGCATCAGGTAAGTTTGTGCCTTATACAGCTACATTGATGGGGACAGGAACTGCATCAGAAACGGAAAAAGAAACAGAGAAACCGGTTGAGACAGAACCAGGCGGAAATGAGACAGCAGTACTGAAAACTGGTACTTACAGTGGAACTTACACAAAAACTGCAATGGGATCACAGGTGGTTTATGCATATTCTATGATACTGAATGCAGACAGTACTTACCGTTATTCTGTCACATTCAATATGATGGGAAATGAGTACAACGAGTCAGAGAATGGTACTTATAAGGTTGATGGAAGTACTCTTATGCTGGTAGCAGCGGATGGCACACAGATGGCTGGTACCGTGAACAGCAATGGAACAATTTCTGTGACAAGGAAGGTTTCTTCTTTTGCAGCGGATACGGTTGCTCTGAATTTTGTTTATGGCGATGTACCGGAAACGAATGAGAGTGAGTCTGAGAAGGAATCCGAAAAGGAAACAGAAAAAGAAACAGAATCCGAAAAGGAATCTGAGAGCGAGGCAGAAGGAGAAACAACCGCACTGGCAAGCGGAAAATATGCGGTAGATATCAGCTGGTCTCCGATGGGCGCAATGATTACTCCGGTACTGGATATTGATGCGGCAGCTATGACCTTTAACGTATATGGCGAGAGTGCTCCGGACGCGAGCAAGGGCAGCGGAACGATTACATGCGCAGCAGGCGTATATACGCTGAATTATGAGAATGGAAACACGACTACGTTTACCTATGCAAAGGGCGTGATCACATTCACTTCCAAGCTGTGGTATGGGGCGGCAAGTTTTAACAATGCAGATGACGATGGGAATTTTGTGCCGTATACCGGAACTGTTCATGGAAGCGGAAATGAGCCGGGGACAGGGGAAGGTGAAACTGCTGTACTGGCAAGCGGAAAATATGCGGTAGATATCAGCTGGTCTCCGATGGGCGCAATGATGTCGCCGATCCTTGAGATTGATGCATCAGCTATGACGTTTGATGTATATAATGCAAGCGCACCGGAAACAAGCAAAGGAAGCGGAACGATTACGAGTGCAGAAGGCGTGTATACTCTGAATTATGAGAGTGGAAATACGACTACCTTTACGTACGCAAACGGTGTAATTACATTTACTTCGAAGCTGTGGTACGGAGCTGTGACTTTTAACAATGTGGATGACGATGGAAACTTTGTGCCATATACGGGAACGATTGGCGGAGACGAGTCGGGAGCTGCCAAGACAGTAGAGAACCGGACTTATGCAGCGAAGCGGAAAGCACAGGAAGCAGAGAACACAGAGGCAGAAGGAGAGACTGAGCCGATGACAGAAGCGGCAATGGAAACTGAGGCAGCAGAGACAGAAACGGAAACTGAGGCAGCAACAGAGACCGGTACGGAAACTGAGGAGACAGCAGCAACAGAGACGGAGACAGAAACTGAGCCGATGGCAGAAGTGACAACAGAGGCAAATACGGAAACAATAGCTGAATAAGGATAACAGATAAACAACCTTGGAAACGTTTTGATCTTATTTCTGAGGTTGTTTATCTAGTATATATTGAGAGGTTAAAAACATGATGATCAATAAGCGCCTGATCAATACAGTCAGTGAAAGCAAAAAGTATGTGAGGAATAATGTTGTTCTGCAGTGGTGTTCTCTTGCCGCGAACATTACCATGATGGGATCTGTTAGCTGGCTGATTGCGGGAATTTATAAACAGGATGTGACGCAGCGGCAATTTCTTACGACAATAGCAATTGCGGCGACGGCGGTTTTGGTTCGCTGGTTTTGCTCGGAGGGCTCAGCAAGGATGAGTTATCTTTCCTCCAAAGCAGTGAAAAAAACACTTCGACAGATGATTTATGAAAAATTACTCCGGCTGGGAACTTCTTATCTTGAGCAGGTTCATACATCGGAAATTATTCAGGTTGCTGTGGAGGGAGTTGATCAGCTGGAAACGTATTTTGGCGCATATCTTCCACAGTTCTTTTATGCTATGCTGGCGCCGTTGACACTCTTTGGCGTATTGTGTTTTGTGAATATACCGTCTGCGGTCATTTTGTTAATCTGTGTGCCGATGATTCCACTGGCGATTGCGGCAGTTCAGACCTGGGCAAAGAAACTGCTTGCAAAGTATTGGGGACAGTATACTGCGCTTGGCGATACTTTTCTGGAAAATCTGCAGGGCCTTACTACAATGAAAATCTACCAGTCGGATGATTTTAAGAATCAGCAGATGAATGAGGAGGCAGAAAAGTTCCGCAAGATTACAATGAAGGTTCTGACCATGCAGCTGAATTCTATCACCATTATGGATCTGATTGCCTATGGTGGGGCAGCTCTTGGAATGATTATGGCTGTTACACAGTATAAAGCCGGTAAAGTAGAGTTTGCAGGCGCATTGTTTATTATTCTTCTTTCGGCAGACTTTTTTATTCCTATGCGTCAGCTAGGGTCCTTTTTCCATGTGGCAATGAACGGAATGGCGGCGAGTGATAAGATTTTTCGCCTGCTGGATCTGCCTGAGGAATCGCAGGAACATAAGAAAAAGATAACGGATGACACCAGCATTGTATGCGAGAATCTCTGCTTCTCTTATACAGAAGACAGAGAGGTGCTTCAGAATGTCCAGATGAATTTTAAACAGGGAAAGCTTACGGCAATTGTGGGAGAAAGCGGTTGTGGAAAATCCACAATTGCAGCTGTTTTGATGGGAAGGAACAAAGGATATAAAGGCAGTGTGAAAATCGGACATAATGAGCTCAGGGAGATCGAAGAGACGAGTCTGCTGAAAAATTTTGTATATATCAGCCATCACAGTTACCTGTTTAAGGGAACTGTCAGAGAAAACCTGCTTATGGGGAATCCGGATGCTTCAGATGAAGCGCTCTGGCGGGCGTTGGAACAGGTGAATCTTGCAGAATTCCTGAGGTCCGAACAGGGGCTTGATACGGAACTTACAGAAAATGCCGGGAATTTTTCCGGCGGGCAATGCCAGCGCCTGGCTCTTGCAAGGGCGTTGCTATTTGACGCTAAGGTTTACATATTTGATGAGGCCACATCTAATATTGACGTGGAGAGCGAAAATGATATTATGGAGCAGATTTTTGAACTGGCAAAAAGAAGAACTGTGATTCTGGTTTCGCACAGACTTGCAAATGTTGTACCGGCGGATGAGATTTATGTAATGGACAAAGGCTGCCTGGCAGAAGTCAGCACACATGAAGAATTGTTGAAAAACCATGGAATCTATGCGGAATTGTGGGATACCCAGGCAGATCTGGAGCAGTATGGGAGGGGAGGAGAAAACGCATGAAGAAGAGAAGTGGATTTCGTGTAATGCTTGATCTGATTGGGATGGTAAAACCTCTGACCGGTTATATGCTGCTTGCTATACTGATGGGGCTTTGTGGCCATCTTTGCGCTACGTTCATTACAGTGCTGGGAGGTTATGCCTTATTGAATGCAATGGGATTGGAAACAATGTTTTCTTTAACCTGTATTTTTTTGACGGCAGTACTTCTCGCGGCATTTCGGGGTATTTTACGCTATGCAGAACAGTCTTGTAATCATTTTATCGCATTCAAGCTGCTGGCGTTGATACGCGATAAAGTATTTCTGGCACTTCGAAGACTTTGCCCGGCAAAGCTGGAAGGAAAAGATAAAGGAAATCTGATTTCAGTTATCACATCTGACATAGAACTGCTGGAAGTTTTTTATGCGCATACCATTTCGCCGATTGTGATTGCAGTACTGTTCTGCGTGGTGATGTGTTTCTACCTTGGACAGTTCCATCCGGCGCTTGGTTTAATCGGACTGGGGGCATATGTCGTGGTAGGGGTGAGCATTCCGCTGATGATTTCGAAGCAAAATGGAGATACAGGAATGAAATTTCGCCAGAAATCCGGTGAACTCAGCAGCTTTGTTCTGGATAGTCTGCGGGGACTTTCTGAAATTCAGCAATACGGTACAGGCGCCGTACGTTTGGCTGCCATGAACGGGCGGACCGACGGGCTTTCAAAAGAAGAAGAGCAGATGAAGCGGGTAACCGGAAGAAATACAGCGCTTACGAATACAGCGATTCTGCTGTTTGATTTGTTGATGATTTTTACAGCAGTGGGATTATGCAGGAATGGGGTAATTGATTTTAAGGGAATGTTGCTTGCGGTATTAGCTCTTATGAGTTCTTTCGGGCCGGTAGTGGCATTGGCAAATCTGGGAAGTACACTGCAGAACACTTTTGCGGCAGGTGAGCGTGTGTTGGATATTCTGGAAGAAACGCCGGTTGTTGAGGATGTGTCCGGATTTCCGGAGGTTGAATTCAGGGGGGCTCAGGCAGAGCATGTCACGTTTTCCTACAAGGACGAAACGATTTTATCAGATGTGTGTGTTGAGATTCCAAAGCATGCGGTGATCGGAATCTCCGGACGAAGCGGCAGCGGAAAGTCTACATTTTTAAAGCTGTTGATGCGTTTCTGGAAAACAGACAAAGGAAATATCGGGATCTCAGGACAGGATATTAATGAGATAAATACGACAAATCTGCGGGCGATGGAAAGTTTTGTGACGCAGGAAACGTATTTATTTCATGACAGTATAAAAAATAATCTGAAGATTGCAAAGTTGTCTGCTACGGATGAAGAACTGGTGCGTGCATGTAAAAAAGCATCCATTCACGACTTTATCATGAGTCTGCCAGAAGGGTATGATACAGAGGTTGGCGAACTGGGAGATACGTTGTCCGGCGGAGAGAGACAGCGAATCGGTCTGGCCAGGGCATTTTTGCATGACGCCCCGTTGTTACTGCTGGACGAGCCTACCAGCAACCTTGACAGCCTGAACGAAGCGGTTATTTTGAAGTCACTTTATAAAGAGCGGGAAGGAAAGACCGTGGTTCTGGTATCGCACAGAGCGTCCACAATGCGGATTACAGATCAGGTATATTCGGTAGAACATGGAAGGATCAGCTAAAAACAGGGCAGCTGCGCAAAGGGAGATTTTGCAGCTGCCCTGTCTCTTTATATTTTTTCTGCGGTGTCGTGTATTTTCCTGTATTCCCGCGGAGACATCCCGGTTTTCTGGCGAAAGACAGTAGAGAAATAGGAAAGCGTTTCATAACCGCAGCTCTGGCTGATTAGGCTGATCGGAAGATTGGTCTGGAGCAGAAGCTTGCGCGCAACGCTCAACCGTTTTTTCTGTATATATTCAGAAAGCGTATCTCCGGTTTCTTTTTTAAACATTGTGGAGAGATATTCCGGATTGAATCCGAAGGATTCGGCCAGGGTGCTGCGGGAGATTTCTTCCGCTAGGTGCTGCTCAATGTATTGCTGGATATGCAGGACCGACTCAGAAACAGAAGGGGATGTTTTGTTCTTGGGCGTCTGCGCGGTCTGTCCGTAATAGAGGGCCATGGATTTGGTAATTGAATGCTCAAGTTCCAGTTTGTCAACCGGCTTCAGTAAATACTCTGAGACGCCCAGGCTGATGGCCCGCTTGGCATAGTCAAAATTCGGGAAACTGCTCAGAATGATACAGACACAGTTCGGATAAGCTTTTTTTACCCAGGAGATCAGAGTAAGGCCATCACCATCCGGCAGTTCGATGTCACTGATCAGAAGAGCAATTTGTTTGGAGCGAAACTGTTCTATGGCTTCTGTCATAGAATAGGCGCCCAGTACTTGTTGAAAAGAAAGCTTTGCCCAATGGATGGAATCCTTTAATCCCTGCACAATGGGAACATTGTCATCTACTAACAATACATTCATGGTTTCTGTGTATTCCTCCATGTTTCATACTGATCTTTGAGTTCCGCCTGTACTTCAGCGGCACCCGCCTTTTCCATTTCGTTCAGCATCTGTGGCAGATAGACAGTAGGGTCCAGCATGCCGGTTTCAAGACCATAAGCGTAAGTATCGGCGATTTCATATAATGCATTATTTTGCCATGCGACGACACTGTCATCAAAGCGAAATCCAAGAGAAGCATCCCGGCGGGCTTCGTTCTGATAGATTTCATTTTTTTTCCACAGATCGGGATCATTTCCGTTCCAAATATAAGAGAGTGTTTGATTTGGAAAGGACCAGCCGATGTTTGGATAATAACCAGAATTTTCTGCGTTCATACCCTCTGGGAAATCAATTGTGCCATTCGGAAGAAGCACATAATGAGTATTTTCTATGCCATAAAGAAAGAGATTTATGAGCTCCGGGTTGGTATAAATTTCGTACAGAAACTGCATGGATTCTTCCGGATGGTTACTGTTTTTCATAATACCCCATGACGAAATTTCGGCAGACGAATTTGTGACGCGCGGCTCCATGAGAGGAACGCTGACCAATTCGCAGCCGGAGCTCACATTTTCTTCCCATTCAATTCCGGGTTTGCAGGCACAAAAGTAAGAAAAAAGCTTTCCAGTCCGCATAAGTTCGGAGCCTTTGAGATTTTGAAGCGGGAGCTCCTCCGGAAAATATCCGGCCTGATTCCATTTGTACAGCATCGTAATCCATGACAGATATTCGTCTGTTGTGTATTTATTGACAATTTCTTCTTCTGCAGTTGGCGCTATAGTAAAAATGCAGTTTTTTACGGCGTCAAACTGATGGTATCGGAGTAGAAAACCGGAATGTGTCCAAAGTGGCGCTGTCATGATAAGGTCTGGTTCGTTCTGGCTGAGTTTTTCAAAAAGTGTGTCGAGATCCTGGATTGTCTGGATATTTTCAGGGTCAATCGCATATTTCTCTAAAATATCTTTTCGAAACACAATCCCAAAGGAAGCTACATAATCAGCTTTGGATGGAAGGGTGTAGAGTTTGCCATTTCGTCTCGTATGTTCTATTTCTTCTTCGGTTGCAATTTCGCAAATATCCTGTTCCCAGATGGGCAACAGGGGATCAAGATCCAGACAGAGGTGTTCGTCTTCAGTCGTTGTGGATACGTCGATTGTGATGCCTTGTTTTTCAAGCTGCTCCATTTGCCGTTTTCTGTCAATGATTAATGCAGGATAAAACTGTACATGAAACTGACGTTTTTCCCACATCAATGCGTCGGCATGGGCAGCAATCAACTCAAAATCATCCGGGATAAAAAAATCATAGGCAATCATAACATTGATTGTGACAGGTTCTTCAGCTGCTATGGAATGACAGGTGGACAGGAGACATAGTATAACAGCTAAAAAAGCTGTATTTTTTCGGATTCTTTTTTGTTTCTGTTTTTGGATACGGATAGGCGTGATCCGGTTATACAGGAGTTTCATAAAATTTATTCCTTTCTGGTAAAAGAGGTATCGATCGATTGTCATTTCTTTTTAAAATCAGGTATTTTCAGAAAACGGGAGCAGGATTGTGATCTGTGCTCCGCCCTGCTTTTGGTTGGCAACATGCAGGCGCGCCCTGCCATGATATAAAATGGTCAGGCGCTGGTTGACGTTGTACATGCCGATACCAGCGTTTTTCCTGGACAGGAGGCCTTTTTCCGGGTGCGGTAACTGTGAGAGCAGTTCTTCTGAAAAACCGACGCCGTTATCCGTTACCTGCAACATCAGGAAATCTGTTTCCTGTTTTTTTATGAGCTGTCCCGTTATCGTGATTTTGATTTCACTGGTACGGGCGTATTTCAGGGAATTTTCCACAAAGGTCTGCAAGGAAAGAATAGGGATTTCCGTTTCATATAATTCCTCCGGTACGTTTATGATATAAGAAAAAACTGTCTGGTGTTTCATATGGTGGATTTCCAGATAGTTTTTGATATGTTCGAGTTCTTCCGCCAGGGATACCATATGCTCCTGATAGAGCAGATAACGGAAATGGCGGGAAAGAAAGAACGTCATTTTCTGTGTCATTTCAAAGTCATGTGATTGCGCAAAGCCCATAATGGTATTCAGGCCGTTTAAGATAAAATGGGGCTTGACCTGTAATTGTAAAAGCTGAAGCTTTGCTTCCTGTTCAAGCAGTTTCTGCTCATAAATACCTATTTTTAAATGGTCAATTTCTCTTGTCATTGCATTCATGGCTGTATATACCTCACGCAGCTCCAGAGCCGTATTCTCGGCGATGGTATACTCGGAGAAATCACCGCTTTTGATGCGGTTCATCTGTGTGACGAGTACTTGTAAAGGGCGGATTAAAAGGGTGACAAGAACACTGAGATAAAGGAAAAACAGCAATATGGCAAAGGCAATCAGGAAAAACAGGACGAGGCGAAGCTGATGAAACACGGAAAAAAGCTCACTGCGGTCCAGGACAGCAGTCAGAAAGAAAGCGTTTTTGTAAAATGACTGGCGGATGATAAGCGGAGAGCTGGTTCCGGATGTTTCGTATTTCCAGATATTGTTTTCATCTTCAAGGAACAGGCTGGTGAGACCGTCAATCTCCTGGTTACGGATGGCTGAAAGCAGCTGTTGTGTATGAATCCAACAGCCCCACAAAGTATTTCCGCTTCGCTGAGTAAGCATCAGATACGGATCTCCATCGAGCATAAAAGCCTGATAGCCCTGACGGAAAGGATTTTCTTCTGCCGTAAGCGAACAAAGAAAATCTTGTATATATTGCGCTGCCTGGCACTGTTTGGAATAGTCGCGGTCTCTGTTTCGTATAAAACGAAACTTTTCATTGTGCAATACAAAGATACCATCTATCTGCGAATAAGTATAAATATCTTCCGAATAGTAGGCATTTAAGTCTTGCATTGCCTGAAGCTGCTCTAATTCCGAACCGGATTCGATTTTCGAAAGAAACTGTGTGGGAACCGTACGGTTGGCGACATAACTGTGAATATTCTCCAACGTAACTTCTATTTCTGAGGCGTACGGAAGAAGCAGCTGCTGGTGGGAGAGCGTCAGCTGTTGCTCAAAGGAGTTCATGGCAATCAAAATCCCTGCAGTAAGCAGACCGATAATCGGAACGGTAAAAAGCAATGCCCAGAACACTAATTTACTATATATTGAATGAAAAACTGTCATTTTTATCAAAAAAACCACCTCTTTATAAAAATCCTTATCATTTTATCATAAAGAACAAATATATTCAAAAGTTTTCCCAACATAATTGGAAGAAATTTCACTTGTTTCCACCTATACTGTTGTCATAAATGCTGCAAAGCCGTTGCACACAAAAAGGAGGGATTAGAGGAAAGATGAAGATCGGGTTTCAGGAACTTCTGATCGTATTCATTGTTGCACTGGTAGTAGTCGGGCCGGATAAGCTGCCCTATTATGCGAAGAAATTCGGGCAGGCTATGGCGCAGTTCAAAAAATATACTGCCGAAGCAACAAAAGAGATCAGGGAAAATGTAGTGGAACCGCTGCAGGAAGCGCAGAGGCCGCTTCGAGAGGCAATGGAACCGTTTGACGAGATTAGCCGTGAAGTGAAAGGGAGCGTGAATGAAGTAAAAGCTTCGTTTTCTGATATCGGGAAACCGGTGAAAAACGGCGGTTTCCAGAGAAAGGAAAAAACAGAGAGTGTTACGGAACATTCACAGAATGAATCAGAAAAGTTGCAGAATGCACCGGAAGATCTGCATAACGAATCAAAAAAGCAGGATAATGCAACAGAAAATCTGCAAAGCGAATCTATAGATTCTATGGACATACAGACGGAGCTGAAAAATGGATCCGCGAATTCGGAAGAGCCCTGCGAGGCGTAAAAACAGAATAAAATATATGAGATAGAAAGGAATAGAGATTATGAAGATAGGTACGACGGAGTTATTAATTATTTTGGCAGTTGTTTTACTGATATTCGGACCGTCCCAGATTCCGAAGCTGACGAGGATGGTTGGACGGAGCGTAAAAAGTTTTCAGAAAGGAATGACGGAGGAGGGCGAAGGAGATTCCACTTCTGCGGAAGAAAAAGAAACGATCTGAATACCGTCTGAGAGATTATGCGCAAAAAGAAAGAAAGTAATATGTCACTGTCAGGGCATTTGAGAGAACTGAGAAACCGTGTGGTGATCTGTGTTGTCTGTCTTGTCTTTACGTTTCTGGTGGGCCTGCATTTTGCACCGGATCTGGTGGAGCTGCTCACCGGGATGGGGGAGCAATACGGTTATCAATACGTATATATCGCACCGCAGGAGCTTCTGATGCAGTACTTTTCGGTTGCCCTGATTGCTGCACTTTGTATCGCTTTTCCGGTTATTGCATACAACATCTGGGCATTTATGAAGCCCGGACTTCGGAAAAACGAAAATTTTCTGATACGGGCAGCGCTCGTATGCGGGTTGGGCTGTTTTGTGATAGGTGTTTTGTTTGCCTACTATATCATGATACCGTTCATGCTTCATTTTCTGATTGATCTGAGCCGTGGAAGTGATATTACGGCATCGATCAGTGTACAGAGCTATCTGACGTTTCTGTTCAGTATCTTTCTGATTTTCGGAATTATTTTTGAGCTTCCTGTAATGTCGGTGGTTTTGACTCAGGTGGGTATTCTGAAAACGAAATGGATGAGAAAGGGACGGAAGCTGATTGTTATCTGTATTTTTGTGATTTCAGCGCTGGTGACTCCACCTGATATTGTATCACAGATTATGGTGGCAATCCCTATGATTGCGTTGTATGAGGTAAGTATCCTGATCAGCAGTGCGCTTCTGAAGCTGAGAAAAAAGAAGCAGCAGGATGAAGAGGATATATAGTTTTTGACCTACATGCGAAAGCATGACCTGGAACCAGGTGATTTGGCGATAAGTTTAAGATGAGCCGGCATAACGCCGTTACTCATATACGAGTTCTCAAAACCAGACTGTTGTAACTTAGGTGTGACTTACAAATTTCAGGAGGTACTATTTTATGGGAAAAACTATTTCAAGAAGAGATTTTTTGAGAGGAGCAGCGGCGGGAACCTTAAGTGTGGCTGTACTTGGAGCAGCAGGTATGAGCGCCGGTGCGGCAGAGCAGGAGAGTAAGGCAGGACTTGCCCCTGTTTTTGACGGTTACGGAAGCAAATATGAGTATGGCCATTTTACCGTGGAAGCAACGGTAATTGACGCAAACAGTGAGGAGCACAATCCGAATCCGTCGTTCAGTCTGTATCACATCATGGACTATACGAAAGAAGTTCCGTATGCTGACAGCATGGATACGAACGGCGCCACAAACGACAACAACACAGCCAGTATGTATCTCATTACATCAGGAAAAGATGCACTTTTGGTTGATTTAGGCAATGGTCCGGCTGCTACGGCCATGCATTTTGGGGAGGATGCAGAGGATGCGGCAGTTCTGGAAAAAATCAATACAGAATACCGGGACCTGATTCTTTCTCTTACAGAGGACCGGAATTTGAAAATTGCAATCACGCACAAGCATGGCGATCATGTGGGATATTCCACAGCGTTTGAAGGACTCGGCTATACGGTTCTTTTTCCGGAAGGCGATGTGGATGATAAGATTAAAGAGCGTTTTGCATCATATGAGTTCCAGACCTTTATGCCGGGTGAATTTACGATTCAGGTAGGCGAAATTGCGTTGGATACGATTCTCTGTCCGGGCCATACAGACGCATCTACTATTTATGTAATCAATACGCCGCTGATTACTTATAATTATGACGCAAGCAACGCTACGGCAACGTATTTGTCTCTGATCGGGGATGCGATCGGCTCCGGATCAAGCGTATGGATTTTCAGCCTGGACGGATTGAATCAGCTTAATGAAGGAATTGACGCTGTCGTAGAAAAACTGGAAAGCTACACTTCTTTTGATGCCGGCCTTGGCGCAGGAGAAGAGACAGGAGCTAAAATGCTGTTTCTGGGAGGACATGGCTGGCAGTATGTCAACCGTTTCGGTACGATGAATATGGATATTGAGTATGCAAAGAGCATGCAGAACCTGATTCATATTCTGTCTGATGCAGATAAATGGCAGTATGACGGTGTGGATGGCCTTACCATGGAAGACTGGATGAAACGCGGCTACGTTGCACTCAAGAGTGTTGGTGCTTTTGGACGTTATACGTGCTATTTCGGAACTACGCTTACTTCCGCTGCAGCGATCACAGGACCGTTGGATGCGATGAAAGAATACGCTGGCATAGCAGAGAAAGAAAATTAATCAGGAAAGCAAGTTACGCAACGTTTTCGGATATTAAAATTTTTTGATGCTATTTTGAAAAACACGGTCTGAACATTTGAGAGCTTGGTTGAAACTAAAGGAGGATTTTTTATGCAGTTATCAAGACGTGATTTTTTAAAGGGAGCTACCGCGATGGCGCTTGCGGCCGGAACGCTGGGGCTTGGAACTATGGCTTTTGCAGAAGAGAATGGAGAAGATACCGTTGAACTGAAGATCGAAAGCTCAGAGGAATTGGCAGCTAAATTCACAGCAGGTAAGAGCGGAGATATGGAGTACTGTGCGTATGATCCGTCCGGGGATGTAAAAGAGCTTCCAGAGTCTGTTCCGCTTGTAGTATTTCTGCATGGCGAAGATGGAAAGGGTGCAAATGGTACACAGCTAACTGCAAACCGTGGCGCAACATTTTTTATGGAATCAGCGCAGCTGAATAAAAATGCTACGTATATTCTGGCGCCGCAGTGTCCGGCAGACGACTGGTCCGGTGAAGAAACGCTTGCTGCTGTAAAGCAGATAGTGGAGGAGTACTGTGCGGCGAATCCGAAGATCAATAAGGACCGTATCTACATCCAGGGAATGTCCATGGGTGGAACGGGTGTATGGGCGATGCTCCTGACCTATCCGGATCTTTTTGCCGGTGCAATGCCGATGTGCGGCGAGGCGCCGGAGCGTTTCTATGGACAGAAGGGTGTATTTGAAGCGCTGGCAAACATGCCGATCTGGGCATTCCACAATGCGGATGACGACGTTGTTCCGGAGAAGGCAACAGCAGATGCGGTTGCAGCACTGCAGGAAGCAGGAAGCGGAGCCGTGAAATACGAGGTATTCAGCGCCGGTTCTATCACACCTGCACATAATGTATGGGAGCGTGTATACAGCATCGGAACACCGTATAACTGGCTGTTCAGTCAGGATCTTGCACGTACCGATCACGGTAAGAACGCACCGAATATGCTGTTTACACATAAGGTATTAAACGATAATGTGACAGAGATTCGTGACTACGATCTGGACAGACTGTATGTTATTGATTTTGGAAAAGAGGTACTCGTGGTTGACAGCGCAATGGGCGGTTTTGGACAAGCGGATTTGTACGCTTATCTGGCAGAGAATGTTTTGACAGACCCGAAGGCTGAAATGGACATTTTTGTCACACATCTGCACGGCGATCATATTCTTGGCATTCCGTCGTTGATGGCTTCCGGAAATGTCCGTAAAACATACATCCATCCGGCAGACCGCGCAGGTTTCGTTGAAACGATGGATAAATCTGGCGTATCAGAGGATTCACTGAATATTCAGGAAGTAAACGATGGCGATATGATTACACTTGGCGACGAGGCAATGGAAGTAATTCTGGTTCCGGGGCATACGGATGGTTCGATCTGTCTGTATTATAAAAATTATATTTTCTCCGGTGATGCAGTTGGCTCTGGCGATTTGTGGTTGTTTGGAACATCATTTGAAGATTACCGTCCGTCTGTAGAGCATTTCATGGCAGATATTGCAGCGCGGGGGCAGGAATATGAACTTCTGACGGGTCATTTTGAGAACCTGAATCCGTTTAGTGTACAGTATGTACGTGATATGGTACTGCTTGTCAAATATATGCTGGCAGGACAAATTGAGGAGGGTGTTTATACACGGCGTGAAGGAAAATATGCGACTTACGAGTCCGCAAATATTTTTTATAGCTAAAACGCCTAAATTATAAAGGCAATGAGTATCGCAGGCAATCATCCGTTTGGATGGTTGCCTGTTTTTTGATTGTGGAAACAGAATTCTAATTTTTGGGCTCTGCGGTACTTCTGGGCACTTTGCAGATAATAACGTTTTCAGAAAACAGTCATATTCTGATAATGAAGTATATTTTTTGAAAAGGAGAGGAGCGCGTATGTCAGATATGAGAAATGCCGGCTGTGAATGCGGAGTTTTCACAAATTGCCGGGTAAATGAAGTCTATCATCATATGGCAGAGGCGAATGCGCCTCTGGCAATGGGATATGTGCCGTATCAGAGTTGGGATACAACGTATGATGTGTGTCAGGCACTTGCTGCTGGAACTATTTTTCCGTGCCTTGATAAGCCATTTTGTGGGAGAGGGGGTAAATGCTGATGAACCGAAATGCTTGCTGTACACAGAATATGGGGCCGCATGGCGCCAGAAATAATATGGGCCAGGCGCGCTGCGCGATGCCAGTGAAGGAGCCAGTGCGTCCGTGCATGGAAAATCGCATGGGCCAGAATCGTCCGTGCATGGAAAATCACATGAATCAGAATCGTCCGTGTATGGAAAATCGCATGGGCCAGAATCATCCGTGTACGGAAAATCATATGAGGCACCACCATCAGGATATGGGACAGGACAGAGTGTCGTCGCCGTGCACTTGCGAAGAAGACTGGAAACAGGAAGTACCGACAGGAAACCAGAAAAAGCTTTTGTGCTATATTGATGAAGTAAGCTTTGCGGTATACGATGCCCTGCTTTATCTCGATACGCATCCGAATGATGATGCAGCGCTTCACTATTTTAATCGTCACAATATGAAACGCAATTTTGCCCTGGAAGAATACGCGAAAGCCTATGGTCCGCTGAACATCGGCACCATGGATGATGACGCAGGTCGTTCCTGGGAGTGGGCTTGTCAGCCATGGCCGTGGGAAGGGGGGAATTGTTAATGTGGTTTTATGAAAAAAGACTTGAATATCCGGTAAACATTACGACTCCGAATGCAAAACTCGCACAGTTTATCATGAGTCAATATGGAGGTCCAGATGGAGAAATCAATGCCTCCCTGCGCTATCTTTCGCAGCGTTTTGCCATGAAAAACAGGATAGCGATGGCGACTTTGACAGATGTAGGTACAGAAGAGTTGGCACATCTGGAAATTGTAGCTACCATAGTGCATCAGCTGACAAGAGATCTTTCAATGGAAGAGATTGAAAAGAGCGGTCTTGGACCGTATTATATTGATCATACGGTCGGTGTGTGGCCTCAGGCAGCTGGCGGTGTTCCGCAGAATGCATGTGAATTCCAGAGTAAGGGAGATCCAATTACAGATTTGTTTGAGGATCTTGCAGCAGAGCAAAAGGCGCGCAGCACATATGACAATATTTTGCGTGTTGTAAAAAATACACCGGAAGTTGCTGACCCGATTCGTTTTCTGCGTATGCGGGAAGTTGTGCATTTCCAGCGTTTCGGTGAAGCTCTCCGCTCCGTGCAGGAAGATCTTGACGCCAAGAATTTCTATGCATTTAATGCCAGCTTTGATGCGCCTGTTTCCTGCCCGCCTGGGAATAAGCAGTGAGTAATACAAAGTGCTAATAAAATGATTTAAATTTGAGACTGCCGCTTTTGTATGGAACGGCAGTCTCTTTTTTTAAGAAATTCCCGCAACTACTGGAAAAAAAGAATCGAATATGGTATGATTACCGGGTGATTTGTTGAAGAGGTATGAATAGAAGGTGTTATATGGCGGCAAGAAGCAGTAATCTGCGCCCGGTTCCGAAAAGCAGAAGTACGGGAAAAACGCAGAATTCCAATCGAAAATATGTGCGGCGTGTCCTGAGTACAGAACGGGATTATTTCGATTATAATCTTCTGGCAATCGTAATTTTGCTGACATGTTTCGGACTAGTTATGCTGTACAGTACAAGTGCTTATGAGGCGATGCTGGAATCAGCGGGCGACGATATGGCTTATTTCAGAAAGCAGGCAGTGATCAGCGTGGGAGCTCTGGTTCTGGCGCTTGTCGGCTCTCAGATTGATTACCATTTTCTGGCACGGTTTTCGGTTCCGATTTATGCCGTGTCCATGTTTTTTTTGTTTATCACAAAATTTATCGGGCGGGAGGTAAACGGTGCGAAGCGCTGGATTTATTTCGGTCCGATATCCTTTCAGCCGGCGGAGCTTGCAAAGCTTGCAGTGATTCTGTTTATCCCGGTTTTAATTGTAAAGATAGGGTACAAGCTGAAGGGGGTTAAGGCCCCGTGCATTGTGTTTGGTTTTGGCCTTCTGTCGGCAGCCTTTACGTATGTGTTTACGGAGAACCTGAGTACGGCGATTATTATTGCCGGTATCACAGTGGTTCTGGTTTTTATTGCACACCCGAAAACGGCGCCTTTTGTGATTGCCGCTGTAGCGGGCGCTGCGCTTGTCGCGCTCGTTGTGCTTATTCTTGTAAACAGCGCGGCAAACTCTGAGAATTTCCGAATTCGGCGTATTCAGGTCTGGATTGATCCGGAATCATATTCGAGTCTCGGCGGTTATCAGGTTATGCAGGGGCTGTATGCGATTGGGTCCGGCGGCTTTTTTGGAAAAGGTCTTGGAAACAGTGCACAGAAACTTGGAGCGCTTCCGGAGGCGCAGAACGATATGATTTTTTCGATTATCTGTGAAGAACTCGGTGTGTTTGGAGCGGTCTTAGTGATTCTGATGTTTGTGCTGATGCTGTACCGGCTGTTTTTTATCGCACAGAATGCACCGGATTTGCTGGGCTCTCTGATTGCATCCGGTATTTTTGTGCATATCGCGCTTCAGGTAGTACTGAACATTGCGGTAGTGACAAATATGATTCCGACGACGGGAATTACGCTTCCGTTTGTCAGTTACGGAGGTACGTCGATTTTGTTTTTGATGGCGGAGATGGCGCTGGCGCTCAGTGTGTCACGACAGATTCGTTTTAAATAAAATACATGGCAGACTGTATTTCAGGCGGAGACATGCTTTGCCTGGTGTCTGTGCAGGAAGAAAAAGAGGAGTAGAGTATGAGCAAAGTAAAGACGAGATTCGCACCAAGCCCGACAGGCAGAATGCATGTGGGAAATTTAAGGACGGCGTTGTACGCTTATCTGATTGCGAAGCATGAGGATGGGACGTTTATGCTGCGCATTGAGGATACCGATCAGGAACGTTATGTGGAAGGCGCTGTGGAGATTATCAACCGCACTCTGGAAAAGACGGGGCTGATTCATGACGAAGGGCCGGATAAAGATGGCGGCTGCGGTCCATACGTGCAGAGTGAACGGCAGAAAGCCGGAATCTATATGGAATATGCGAAAAAACTGATTGAAAAAGGAGAAGCTTATTATTGTTTCTGCGATAAGGAGCGTCTGGATTCTCTGAAGCAGGAAGTTGCAGGAAAGGAGATTGTTGTATACGACAAGCATTGCCTGCATCTTTCTAAAGAAGAGGTAGAGGCGAAACTGGCAGCGGGCGTGCCGTATGTCATTCGTCAGAACGTACCACGTGAGGGTACAACGCGGTTTGTGGATGAGATTTACGGCGTGATTGAGGTGCCGAATGCAGAGCTTGACGATATGATTCTGATCAAATCAGACGGTTTTCCGACCTACAATTTCGCCAACGTTGTAGACGATCATCTGATGGGAATCACGCATGTCGTACGCGGAAACGAATATCTTTCTTCTGCACCAAAGTATAACCGCCTTTACGATGCATTTGGCTGGGAGGTTCCGGTATATGTGCACTGTCCGCTGATCACGAACGAGGAGCACAAAAAGCTTTCCAAACGTTCCGGTCATTCCTCCTATGAGGATTTGCTGGAGCAGGGCTTTGTGTCAGAGGCGATTGTCAATTATGTGGCTTTGCTTGGCTGGTGCCCGGAGGATAACCAGGAGATTTTCTCTTTGGAGGAGCTGGTGAAGGCTTTTGATTATCACCATATGAGTAAATCTCCGGCTGTATTTGATGTGCAGAAGCTGCGCTGGATGAACGGAGAATATCTGAAGGCAATGGATGATGAAGTATTTTATGAAATGGCGCTTCCGTATTTGAAGAATGCAATTTCCAAAGATCTTGACTTCAGAAAGATTGCGCAGATGGTAAAAACAAGGATTGAAGTATATCCGGATATCACGGAGATGGTTGATTTCTTTGAAGTACTTCCGGAATATGAACTTTCCATGTATACGCACAAAAAGTCAAAAACGACGGAGCAGAGCTGCTATGAGGTACTGACAGAGCTTCTGCCTGTGATTGAAGCACAGGAAAATTTCACGAACGACGCACTTTTTGATATGCTCAAAGCATATGTGGATGAAAAGGGCTGTAAGGTGAATTTTGTGATGTGGCCAATCCGCGTGGCCGTTTCCGGAAAGCAGATGACGCCGGCCGGGGCGACGGAGATTATGGAGATACTTGGAAAAGAAGAATCTGTTGCAAGAATCAAAAAAGCAATTGAACGATTAGGTGAAGCATGCAGATAAGCAATGCACAGTCACGGGCGATCGCCCATGGAAAAGGTCCTGCCATGGTACTGGCGGGACCTGGTTCCGGAAAAACCCTTGTTATTACACAGAGAACAAAATATCTGATCGAAAAGCATCGGGTCAGTCCGCGGGAAATACTGGTGATCACATTTACCAGAGCGGCGGCACAGGAGATGCAAAATCGGTTTGCAAAGATTTCAGGCGCAAAAGGAGTAATATTCGGTACATTTCATGCCGTTTTTTTTAGTATTCTGAAAGCGGCGTACCGGTTTACTTCAGCAAATATTTTAAGCGAAGAGAAAAAATACCAGATATTACAGCAGCTTTTAAGAGAATATCGGCTCAATCCAGCGGAAGAAAAGGAATTGCTTCCGGAGCTTGCAGCAGAGATCAGCCTTGTGAAAAATGAGCAGATTGACCTTGCTCATTATTATTCGAGATCGTGTCCGGAGGAAAGGTTTCGGATGCTGTTCGCACGTTATGAGCAGGCGCACAAAGAGATGGGCCTGTTGGATTTTGATGATATGCTCGTGTGTACGTATGAACTTCTGAGAGAGAGGGAGGATATTCTTGCCGCATGGCAGCAGCGGTTTCGCTACATTCTCGTGGATGAGTTTCAGGATATTAATCTTTTGCAGTATGAGATTTTGAAAATGCTTGCGAAACCGGAAGATAATCTTTTTATTGTGGGAGATGATGATCAGTCTATTTATCGTTTCCGGGGAGCGAAGCCGGAGATTATGCTGAATTTTCCGAAAGATTATCCGGGGGCGGAGATGATTTTGCTGGATATGAATTTTCGTTCTACGGCTCCGGTAATACAGAGTGCGCAGCTTGTGATTGAAGAAAATCGAAATCGTTTTCCGAAGAAAATCCTGCATGTTCGTACCGGAGGCGTCGCTGTAGATGTCCGGCAACTGGAACATCAGGAACATGAGAGTCTGTATCTTGTGAAATGTATTCAGAAATGCGTGGAAGCGGGAGTTCCACTTACGGAGATTGCAGTACTGATGCGCACGAATCAGGGAGCAGGCCCGTTTGCACAGCGGCTGATGGAATTTAATTTGCCGTTTGAAATGAGGGATGCACTGCCTAATATATACGAACACTGGATTGCGAAAGATATTTTTGCCTATCTGCATCTGGCAAGAGCAGGACTTGACAGGGCAGAATTTTTGCAGGTGATGAACCGGCCGACGCGCTATTTCAGCCGCGACAGCATTGATGCGCCGGTCGTATCGTTTGAGACGCTGCGGACATATTATGAGGAAAAGGAATGGATGTTGGATCGCATTGACCGGATGGAGCAGGATTTGAAACTTCTGGCAGGTATGACGCCTTATGCGGCAGTGAATTACATACGTTATGGAATGCAGTATGAAGAGTACCTGAAAGAATATGCAAAGAGCAGAAGGATGAAATCAGAGGAACTGACCGATCTGATTGATGAGATTCAGCAGTGTGCAAAGCCGTTTCATACGTATGAAGAATGGTTTGAACATCTGCGCGCTTATAAAGAGGCTCTGGAAGAGAGAAAACAAAATGGAAGTCAGAAAAAGGAAGATGCAATCACTCTGGCTACATTGCATAGTTCTAAAGGGCTTGAATTTACGGAAGTGTTTCTTGTCGATGTGAATGAAGGGGTGATTCCTCACCGGAAGGCGTCGGTGGAGGCAGATCTGGAAGAAGAACGCCGCCTGTTTTATGTCGGGATGACGCGGGCCAAAGACCGGCTGCATATTTTTTATGTAAAAGAGCGGTATGGAAAAGAGGCGGAGCCATCACAGTTTCTGGAAAAGCTGCTGCCGGAATAAAGGGATAAAAAGAGCGGGCTGCTTTCTTTCGGCAGCCCGCTCTTGAATTCCGGACAGGAAATCTGTTTGCAAAACCTCCGACAGCTTTGCTGTCTGTTTTCGTTTTAAACGAGTTTTATTCCTCGTCTTCAGCCGGAACCAGTTCATCGTATTCCATGGAATCGAGCCACTCGTCGAAGCCGTCAGATGCAGCCTCGTATTCGTCGTCGTCCTCAATGTTTTCCAGTACCGGAACCCCATTTTCTTCGTGGAAACGATAGATAAATACTTCTCCGTCCTCATTGATCCCCTGTTCATTCAGCGGAAGCAGTGCAATGTAGTTTTTGCCTGCCGCTTCATAGACGGTAAGGATGGAGCATTCAATAGTTTCGTCGTTGTCAAGAGTCAGCGTGATTGTTGCGCCGCCTTCGCTGCATTCTTCTGCGCAGCCTTCACAATTGCCGCTGCATGTTTCGAAATCGCTCATGTCTGTACCTCACTTATTCTAAATAGTTGTAAGCTTGTTTTCTTACTTTAACATAAAGCAGGCAAAAAGGAAAGATACTACTGGGAAAATATTTCAAATAATGATATAATAAGCGTCAGAGAGGAGAGCACAATGAAGTTAATATCATGGAATGTAAATGGGTTGAGGGCATGCGTCCAGAAAGGATTTCTCGATTTTTTCAAAGAGACGGATGCTGATATTTTCTGTATTCAGGAGAGCAAGCTGCAGGAAGGGCAGATAGAGCTGGAGCTTCCTGGCTATTTTCAGTACTGGAATTATGCAAAGAAAAAAGGTTATTCCGGGACAGCGGTGTTTTCAAAACAGGAGCCATTGTCTGTCTCCTATGGCATAGGAATCGAACAGCATGACCAGGAAGGCCGGGTGATTACCCTGGAATTTGAGGCATTTTATCTTGTGACCGTTTATACGCCGAATTCTCAAAGCGAGCTTGCGAGACTGGATTATCGGATGCAGTGGGAGGATGACTTCCTGGCCTATTTAAAAACGCTGGAAAAGAACAAACCGGTGATTTTCTGCGGAGACCTGAATGTTGCTCACCGGGAAATTGATTTAAAAAATCCAAAGACAAATCGCAAAAACGCAGGGTTTACGGATGAGGAGCGGGCAAAGTTTACACAGCTTACGGAACAGGGTTTTGTTGATACGTACCGTTATTTTTATCCGGAAACAGAAGGTGTCTACAGCTGGTGGTCCTATCGGTTTAAAGCAAGAGAGAAAAATGCGGGATGGCGGATTGATTATTTCTGTGTGTCGGAAGCGTTGAAATCCTGCCTGGTGGATGCGAAGATTCATACGGAAGTGATGGGATCGGATCATTGTCCGGTTGAGTTGGAGCTTGATCTGACATAAGTGCGGAGATCGGATGACCGTAAAAATAAATATGAAACGTAAAAGATAGAGACAGATTAAGAAGAAGGTACAAGCAGGGAAGGGGGCGGAAGATTGAACGAAATAAATTTTAAAATAACAGAAGACAACTGCCGGCAGCCAGGAGCAGTGCCCATGCGTGACGGTATACATTTTGGCTGTTTCGGTTCAGGGAAAGAAACGCCAGTTCTGCTGCTTTACAAAAAAGGGACGCAGGAAATTGTGGCAGAGCTGCCGTTTCCAGAAACAGGTGCCGGGGATCTCTATTATGCTATGAAAGTGAAGCTTCCGACGGAAGCGTATGAATACAATTTCCGCGAAGGGGACAGGATATTTACGGACCCATATGCAAGAAAAATATGTGGAAGGGAGACATTCGGTACCGTGCCTGCGGACTGTGCACACGCTCTTCGCGGCGGATTTATGGTACCGAAGTACAGCTGGGAGAATGACCGTCTTCCGGCAATTCCATTTGAGGATGCGGTGATGTATCATCTGCACGTTCGCGGTTTTACGATGCAGAAAAATTCAGGTGTGCGCAAAAAAGGAACCTACTCTGGGTTAAAAGAAAAGATTCCCTATTTGAAAAAGCTTGGGGTGAATCAGTTAAAACTGATGCCTGTGTATGAATTTGCGGAGGTTTCGCTGCGGGTTTCCAGACATCAGGAACCGCCGCAGACGCAGCAGGAGGCGGCAAAGCGGGCCTTTGAACTGCCGGAGCCGATGACCGATTCTGCGGTAAATAGGCAAAACCAGTCATTACATTGGACAGAGGGGACGAGCGTCAGCGAAAAATATCGGACGAATTTCTGGGGGTACGGAGTGGGGTATTACTTTGCACCGAAGCATTCCTATGCTGCCGGAGAGCACCCGGATACAGAGCTGAAAGATCTGGTTAAAGCGCTGCATGCAAACGACATAGAGCTGCTTCTGGAATTTTGCTTTACAGAGGATACAGATATTTCCATGATAACGGAATGCCTTTCTTACTGGGCCTGTGAGTATCATATTGATGGCTTTTCTGTCATTGCAAGAGAAAGCGTGACGGCAGAGCTTGCCAGGCTTCCGCTTTTTCGGACGAGAAAGCTGATCTGTGGCTGGCATCCGGAGTATATTAAGGGCTGGAACGAAAGAATCGGGCACAGATTTTTAGCTGAGTCAAACGACGGCTTTATGAACGACTGTCGCAGGCTTTTAAAAGGCGATGAATCTTGTCTGGAGGCTTTCAGCTGTCAGCTGCGCAGTCATCCGGAAGGCTGTGCAAAGGTGAATTATCTAACGAATCACGATGGCTTTACGCTGATGGATCTCGTATCGTATGAGCATAAACATAACCTTGCTAACGGTGAAAATGACAGGGATGGTACGGATTATAATTACAGCTGGAACTGCGGATGTGAGGGTCCTTCCGCGAAAAAAGCGATCGCTGCTTTGCGAATGCGCCAGAGGAAAAATGCATATGCGATGCTTCTGTTCTCGCAGGGAGTTCCAATGCTGCTGGCCGGCGATGAATTTGGAAATTCACAGGAGGGCAACAATAATCCCTACTGTCATGACAGCGAGCTTTCCTGGGTGGACTGGAGTACCTGTCGCCGTCAGAAGGAGCTGACGGAATTTGTGGAGAAAGCGATTGCCTATCGAAAGGCTCACCGGGTACTGCATCAGGCCAGGGAACCGAAGCTTACGGATCATCTGTCCAGCGGATATCCGGCCTTATCTTTCCACAGTGAACGCGCCTGGTACGGGGATTTCTGCCGCTCAGGGCGACATCTTGGGTGCATGTATTCCGGCCGTTATGCAGGCGAGGATGGCTTTGTATATATTGCATGGAATTTCCACTGGAATCCCAAAGAGTTTGCGCTTCCGTCTCTGCCGAAAGGCCAGACATGGCGCAAGGTGATGGATACTTCATTGAAAGAGAGCTTTCCGGAGGAAGATGCGCAGGAGAAGATTGGCGAGGTGAAGGCGTTTACCGTCCCGGGAAGAACGATTATAATTTTAGAAGGAAAATAAAATGAAACTGTCAAAAGCATGGAAGATGATTTCCTGGAGAAAGATCCGGGGACATCTGAAAACAATCAATGAACATAAGCTTCTGGTGATGAAACACTGTTTCCGGATTGGCTTATATAAACAGGGGCTTCTTCACGATTTGTCCAAATATATGCCGTCAGAGCTACTGATGGGTTTTCTGTATTACGATGACGGGAAAAGCAGTCCGAATAACGGTGAGCGTCGGGATAAAGGATATTCTGCTGCATGGATGCACCACAAAGGCAGAAACAGACATCATTTTGAGTATTGGACAGATTACTCTCTGCATCCGGTGGAAAAGAAGTATCCGCTTCAGGCCGTGCAGATGCCCAGGAAATATGTGGCAGAGATGCTGATGGACCGTATCAGCGCATCCAAAAACTACAATAAAGAGACGTATACCAGGCATCATCCGCTGGAATATTTTGAGCATGGAAAGAGTCATTATCTGCTGCATCCGCAGACCGAGAAGGAGCTGCACGGCATGCTGCGCATACTGGATGAGCGTGGAGAAGAAACGCTGATGCGTTTTGTGCGGGACTACTATCTGAAAGGTTATAAGATATAATCACGAAGACCATTGAGATAAAGGAATAGATATGACAGCAAATATTATTGAAATAAAGGAGTTTGAAGCGCCGGAGCTGGATGTTTTCTGTCGTCTTACGGAAAATCAGCTGTTGAACCGTCACGAGCCGGAGAAGGGGATTTTTATTGCAGAAAGCCCACGGGTCATTGAGCGGGCACTCGATGCCGGCTGCGTTCCTGTATCGATTTTGATGGAACGAAAGCATGTGGAGAGTGTAGCCAGTGGCATTTTGGAGCGGTGCCCTGGCATTCCTGTCTATACGGCTGAGTTCGATATTCTGACAAGGATTACAGGATTTCAGCTGACAAGAGGGATGCTTTGCGCGATGTATCGGCCTCCGATGCCAAGTGCAGCAGATGTATGCCGGAACGCGAAGCGGATTGCAGTTCTGGAAAATGTTGTAAACCCGACGAATGTCGGAGCGATTTTCCGCTCGGCAGCAGCTTTACATATGGATGCGGTACTGCTGACTCCGGAAGGAAGCAATCCGCTGTACCGCCGGGCGATCCGGGTGAGCATGGGCACCGTTTTTCAGATTCCGTGGACAATCCTGGACAAAGAAACGTGTGCGTGGCCTGAAGCGGGTATGCGCTTTTTGCGGGAACAGAGATTTCAGACAGCAGCAATGGCGCTGCGAAAAGACACAGTCAGCATTGATGATCCGAGGCTCAGGGAAATAGAAAAGCTTGCGGTGATTCTTGGTACGGAAGGAGACGGACTGTCAGATGAGACGATAGCCGCCTGTGATTATACCATTCGCATTCCGATGTCACACGGCGTAGATTCCCTGAATGTGGCGGCTGCCAGCGCGGTTGCATTCTGGCAGCTTGGATCCGGTGCAAAGAGATAGTTATCTCAGGCGCGGGAGCATAATTGTGTGACAGTCAGGACGCTGATCACAGAGCATATCGAGAAATATAACTTTTATTCCGGATAGGAAAGGCGCTCCGGGCTGATGTCTGCCAGTACTTCACGCAGATATTTTTCTGCCAGATAATTTGCCATAGGCAGGTTCATATCAAGGTAATTTCCGCAGTCTTTTGCGCAAGCTCCCGGCACATCACCGCGAAAATCACGGATAAAAGCAAACATCTCCTGCATCAGCGGTAGAATGTCGCGCGATGCAAGGTCTCCTGCAAGCAGCAGATAAAAGCCTGTGCGGCAGCCCATCGGTCCGAAATAGATGGTCTGGTCTGCGTACTGCGGATGGTTGCGCAGAAAAGTGGCGCCAAGGTGTTCGATCGTGTGTACCTCTGCCGTATTCATGACAGGTTCCTCATTTGGCTTTGTCATACGGATATCAAAGGTAGTGATTATCTCTGCGCCTATGTGATCTTTCCGGGAAACGTACAGCCCGGGAAGTAGTTTGATATGGTCAACAGTAAAGCTCGCTATTTTTTTCATGGTAATATCTCCTTATATAGTTATTTGATAACTGCTCCATGCCTTCATAATTACATTATTTGCAGCTTCATGATAGCAAATTTGGCCGAGTTATACAACCTTGACTTTACTGTGTGAAAGTGATAAACTTTTTAAGAATTTGTTTATATATAGATATAGAATGAAAATCCAGGAGGAAAAATCAATGATTAACGATAAAAAGGTACTGTTCAGCGGCATGCAGGCGACGGGCAATCTGACGCTTGGAAATTATCTTGGCGCTCTGAAAAACTGGGTGACCTTAAGCGATGAATATGAGTGCTTTTATTCGGTAGTAGATATGCATTCCATTACAGTACGTCAGGATCCGGCGACGCTGCGTAAGCGTGCGAGAGCGCTTCTGACCCTTTACATAGCAGCCGGGCTTGATCCGGAGAAGAACTGTATTTATTATCAGTCCCATGTATCCGGCCATGCGGAGCTGTCCTGGATTTTGAACTGTTTCACGTACATGGGCGAGCTGAATCGTATGACACAATTCAAAGACAAGGCGGCGAAACATGCGGACAATATCAATGCAGGCCTGTTTACGTACCCGGTTTTGATGGCTGCTGATATTTTGCTGTATCAGGCGGATGTCGTTCCGGTGGGAATTGACCAGATGCAGCATCTTGAGCTGACCAGAGACATTGCGCAGCGCTTTAATGCGATTTACGGCGATGTGTTTACCGTGCCGCAGGCATATATTGGAAAGGCCGGGGCAAAGATTATGAGTCTGCAGGAGCCGACAAAGAAAATGAGCAAATCCGATGAGAATCCGAACGGCAGTATTTATCTGATGGATGATCCGGACACAATCCGCAGAAAATGCAAACGGGCAGTGACGGATTCCATGGGTGAGATCCGCTACTGCGAGGAGCAGCCGGGGCTGCATAATCTGATTGACATTTACTGCGCATGTCTTGACAAAACGCCAGACGAAGTGGTAAAAGAGTTTTCCGGATGTGGTTACGGCCAGCTGAAGGAAGCAGTAGGAGAGGCTGTTGTGTCCGTTCTGGAGCCGCTTCAGAAGCGCGTAGCGGAGCTTGAGAAAGATAAGGCATATCTTGACGGCGTAATTAAAAACAACGCAGAAAAGGCAAATTATTTTGCGCAGAAAACACTGCGTAAGGTGCAGAAAAAAGTGGGATTCCCGGAGCGTGTACGCTGAACTAAAGAAAAATTGTAAATATCTTGACAGAGGGCTGCTGCAAATATATTGCGGCAGCTTTTATTGTACCCACGATAAAAATAAACCACCTGGCATGCAGTTGTCAGGCTGTGAGAACAGTTTGTACCTCTATTTGAAAATTGTTTTGAAAGATGAAAACATTTGTTAATAGCAGGCTGGGAGGGGATATGGTAAAATTTTATGGAAAAATACAGGAAAGAGAAATGTGAGATGGCGTACAAAGGAAAAACAAAAAAGAAAAATTCACTCAAAAACAGATTTTTTCAGATTATTATGATCAGTACAATTGTGAGCATTCTGGCAACCTTTGTTCTTTCTTCTATGACGATTTCTTCTGTAGAAAAAAAGCAGATTCAGAAATCCATGCGCTTTTCTCTGCATCAGATCAGCACAAGCCTGGATCAGGGGTACCTCAATCTGGTGAATATTATGCAGAACCTGGAGCCGCAGGGAAGCAGCGGAAGAGCTGTGACAGATTATTTGATGCAGTCTGAAAATTATGAGAAGCGACTTCAGAGGTATTATGTTCAGGAGCAGCTGGCCAACATTTTATTCACGAATTTGAATGTCCGGCGGGTTTTTTACGAGGATGCTTCAAGTAAGGAGGTGCTGTTCACCGGGGGCAGCGCTTATGGAAAGGTATCGGAACAAAAGAAAGAACTAAAGCAGGTTGGGGATAATCTGTTTTTTGCAATAGAAAATGACAAAAACAAATATCAGTCGCAATACCTGATTTCTATGGAAAAGCAAAAACAGAAATTCGGAGAGTCAGAGCTTGATATTTACCTGGAAGTGCAGCTGGATGATCTGGCAATGGAGGATTACAGGCTGCTTCAGCTGAACGAAAACATGGAGGTACTCTATTCAGAAGCAGATGAGTTCCCGCAAGGGGAAAAACTGAATTTCATATGGTCAGGGGAAGCGGCGGAAAACAGCTTCCGTGAGAAAGAATATTATTTGCTGATGGAAAAAAGCCGGATGGGTTTTTACTATATTTTGGCTGTTCCGCTGTCTGTATACAATCATGAAAGCAGGGAATGGCAGAAACACAGTATTCTTATTTTTGCAGTAACCCTGGCGGTATTTTACAGCATTGTTCTTGTGGTTTATCGGATGATCGGAAAGCCGATTGAAAAGCTGAAATACGAGATAGAAGAAACGGGAAAAGGGAAATTTGAGGTGGTTGAAGAAGATATAGGAATGGAAGAGTTTAACCAGATCCTGGCAACGATCAGCCGGATGCGGCAAAATATCAGAGAACTTCAGGAGCAGGAGCGAAGAGGGTATGAGCTGCGCAAGAAGGCAGAACTGGAAAAATTGATGTATCAGATCAATCCGCATTTCGTTTTGAATACGCTGTATTCTGTTCAGTGGATGGCGCAGAGAGATGGCAATTTAAAAATCCGTGAGTTTGTACACGATCTCACCGTAATATTATCGTATAACCTGGGAAAGGAAAACGGAAGCAGTACCCTGCGCACGGAGGTGGAGATTGCCAGAAAATATATAGAAATTCAAAAACAAAGGTATGATTTTGAAGTAATGCTTCAAATAGAAGAAGGCAGCTATCTCGATGTGCCGACGATCCATATGTTGCTTCAGCCGTTACTTGAAAATGCATTGCAGCATGGTCTGGGGGATCGGGGGCGGTTAGAATTATGGATTTTTGAAGATGTGGTTCGGGAATATGCAGGTATTATTGTGCGTGATTATGGGGATGGCCTGAGCCAGGAGGACTACAGGCGGATCAGTCAGCCACTTGGCATGGAAACGGATAATGCAAAAAAAGCAGGGATTGGTTTTCGCTATGTGCGTTATATGCTGGAATCTTTTTACGGGGAAAAAGCAGTTTTGAATGTGAACAGTATGAAAGGCAGAGGGACGAAAATCAGTATCCTGATTCCGCTTGGTGAAAAAGGAGTTCAGCTGAAGATGAAATAGAACATGCGGTGCAAATGGAGTTTCGCTGCAGATTAAATAGGACTGCTGCGATTAGAGTGGAGTTGCGCTGGGCATTTGAAAAGATGAAGGAGGAGAAGATGATCAGAGTTTTGGTAGTAGATGATGACAAGCTGGCGAGACAGGGGATTATTGCACTTCTTCCCTGGAAGAAATATCAGATGGAAGTCGTCGGAGATGTACAAAACGGCAGAGAGGCGTTGCGCTTTTTGCGGGAAAACGATACGGATCTGGTTTTTGTAGATATTGATATGCCGGAAATGGACGGGATTGAATTTATGGAACAATGCACTGCTGAAAGACCGGATATCCGTTTTGTTGTGCTGACCTTTTATGAGGAGTTTTCCTATGCGCAGTCCGCAGTCCGGCTGGGATGTCTGGAATACATTTCAAAGGCTTCCCTTGAATTTACGGATGGAGAAATTTTGCTGGAGCGTATTGCAAAAAAGTATTATGAAAGGAATCAGGGGATGGTTCATGGCAAAAGCGGAGATATAAAAGCATGGGAGAAGATAAAAGAACAGTGGAACAGTCTCTGGTGGGTTTTTGATACCATGTTTTATGGGGAATTGTTAGATTACACGAGGGCCTGCCATCCAGAGGTGCGCATTTTGGAACGGCTGATGGTAAAATGTATCGGAAAAGCGGATCAAAATCTCGAACGTCGCGAAACGGATATTCCATGGTTTCAGTCTGTTGAGGAAATTTTTGAATGGGTAGAGCAGATGCGCGGGGAGTATCGCAGCTGTGATTTTGGAAAGAACGAGTTCGGGAGTATGATGAAAGCGGTCAGACGGATTGAACGCACGTTTACTGGTCCGCTTCACGCATCGGAGGTGGCAGCGGAAATCGGAATGAGCCGCAGCTGTTTCAGCATGAAATTTAAAAAGTATACAGGTGTTACATTTGGAGATTTTGTTTCAAAACTGAGGATTGGCAAAGCAGAAGAACTGCTTTTAAATACAGAACTTGGAGTGGCGGAAATTGCAGAAAAAAGCGGGTACGAGGATGTTTATTATTTCAGCCGTGTATTCCGGGAAAAAATGCAGTGCAGTCCTGTCGAATACAGAAAACAGAACGGGAGGCAGGAATGAAAAAAGGGAATTTACTTGGGATTGGGCTACTCCTGGCAGTTATAGGATCAGGTCTGACCTGGATCCGGATGGAGGCAGAACCAGAAAAAGAGCAGGCAGAAAAGGAATTGCATTTGGGTCTGACGGTAGAGGATAATACGTTCTTGCCTGAAGGACAAAACATGAGCAACAATCAGCTTCTGGATCTGATTCGTGAGGATCTGGGAATTCATATTGTATACGACTGGATTTATTCAAAAGAAGAATTTGCCCGTAACATCGACATGCACATTGCATGCGATGCGCTGCCGGACGCGCTGTTGGTGGAGGAGGAACAATATCTCCAGATGTTGGAGTACGGGCAGCTTCAGCCCGTAACCACGCTTTATGAGCAGGAAGTTTCCGAACAGGTGAAGGCCTTTGTCGAAAGCGGAGGAGAGCAGATTATAGAGACAGTGAAAACGGGAGGAGAAATGATGGCAATTCCTTTCCCGAATCTGATAGCGAGCAACATCAATGTAATGTGGATTCGTCAGGACTGGCTGGATGAACTGGGACTGGAAGCACCGCGGACTATGGAAGAAATTATCGGGGTGAGCGGGCAGTTTGTAGAAAAACAGATGGGAGGCAATGGAACAATTGGAATCCTTGGACCGGGGATAGAGGATTCTCTTACGGCAGTAGGAAAGTGCTGTTTCGGGCTGGGACCGATTTTTTCAGCCTTTCATGCATATCCTGGTTACTGGATCACCAACGAAGACGGAGAACTGGTGTACGGTTCAGTACAGGAAGAGGCGAGGCAGGCGTTGGAGGTATTGGCTGAGTTATATCAGGAAGGCATATTGGATCAGGAGATCTTTTTCCGTGAAAACATACAGGAGATACTGGAGGAAGGGAAGGTTGGAATCTTTTTTGGTCCCTGGTGGGCAGCAGAGCGACTGAAGCGGGATATGATTGACAATAAAAGTGAATGGCAGGCATATGGCGCGCCACTTGATGCGCAAGGAGAATACATTTGTACAATGCCGTCGAATGTGAATCAGTACCTAGTCATTCATAAAAAGTGCAGGGATCCTAAAAGTGTTATTCAGGTGTTGAATTATGGGCTTCAGTTGGAGTATGGCTGGCGGGAAGAAGAACGGCAGGAAGGACCGAGCATAAAGGCTTATCCACTCGGATGGGAGCACGATTTTGCCAACGAATTGGAGTATACCTGGATAGTACTGAACAATGTCATGGAAGGTGCGGAGCAGGAAATTAATTATTCCAGACATAAGAGGTTGCAGAGCGATATTGATAATTTAAAAGAACTGAACCGATATCCGTATGATCATTTTGGAATAGAGGATTACAAAGAAGAAAAAGAGGACAGTTTTATACGGCTTTTCGGGATTTTGAATGGAGTCAGACCGATTGCCGATCAGAAGTATCATCCCGTTTATAATGAGGGGGCGGGAATTGCAGGCTCAGGGGAAACAAAGTGGAAGGCATTGAAAACTTTAGAAGAGCAGACGTATGCAAAAATCATTCTCGGGCAGGAATCAATCGAAGCATTTGATGAATTTGTTGGGATATGGGAGGAAAATGGAAGTCCGACTGACAATTGGTGCAGAGAACGAGAACAATTTTCAAATCAGAACGAGAAGTGAAAAATAAACCTTGAAAACAAAGACAAATCTCCATGGTAGTTATTGTACAATAATAAAATATGTATAAAATAAAAAAGGAGGTTTGTGCAATATGAAAAGAAATGTGAAAAAGAAATCAATGGCAGCTATGCTGACACTTTCTATGGTTATGGGAAATGGAAGCGCGGCTTGTGCGGGAGCAGGCACGTATCCGGAGGCTGAGCTTCAGGAAGGCGGAATCTGGTATGAGCTGAATGTAGGCACTTTTTTTGACAGCGACGGAGATGGAATCGGAGATTTCAAAGGCGCAGAGAAGAAACTCGGTTATCTGGAAGACCTCGGTGTTACCGGAATATGGGTTCAGCCGATTAATAAATCAAACGCTTCCCCTTACAGCACGATTGATTATTATGGACTGAACGCTAGCTATGGAACCATGCAGGAGCTGAAATCTTTCCTTGCTTCGGCAAAAGAAAAAGGAATCCGTGTTGTCATGGATTTAGTAATCAATCACTGTGCATACAACAACCCGTGGTTTGAGTCTGCACTTGAGGGACCGGTTCTGGAAGACGGAAGCAAGAACAAATATTTTGACTGGTTCAACTTTGTTTCGAAGGATGCCAACTTTGTAGATAAGACCGCTCTTGAAATTCAGGAAGAGAGAAATGCTTATGAAAAAGAGCATGGCAATCTGGATGGTTGGACAGAGCAGTATCCGATGACAGGCGGAACGTATTCCGGAGATAATGCAAATGGCAGATTTGAGTCCGTGTGGTGGACCACAGATCAGCTGGCAGAGGATTCACCGTATTTTGGAAAAGAATTTGATTATACGTGGATTGATATTTTCCAGGACAATGTGCCAGATTTGAACTTTGATAATCCGGAAGTACGTCAGGAGTTTATTGACTGTGCAAATTTCTGGCTGGATCTCGGCTTTGACGGATTCCGACTGGATGCAGCGCGTCACATTTTCGGAGATTACTTCTCCAATATTTACAGCGACGAAATTTTTGCGAAAAATATGGCTTTCTGGCAGGAATTCAGTGAAGGTGTTCATGCAGAGCATCCGGATGCATATTTGATTGCAGAGGTATGGGACAAAGATGCCAGCCATATGATTCCGTTTATTACGGGCGGACATCTGGACAGCCTTTACAATTTTAATCTTGGAAGTAAGATGCTGATGGCAGCTAAAAATGAGTCTACTGCTTATCAGTATGTGGAAGGTGAAGATGCACTCACAGACAAGACAAGCAATGATCTGAATCTTGTAGAAGACCTGAAAGCATATTATGAAACTTGTAATGCTGCTTCTGACGGTAATTTCATTGATTGTCCATTCCTTTCCAATCATGATCAGCAGCGTGTCATGAAACAGTTAGAAGGAAATAAGGATCATGCACGTACAGCAGCTTCTCTGCTTGCAGCAATGCCGGGAAATGTATTTATGTATTTTCAGGAAGAGCTGGGTGCAACAGAATCCTGGAATTCAGATGGCCCGATCAAAATGCCGTGGACAGCAGATATGGCTGTAGAAGGTCTTTCTGTAGAAGATGCAGAAGCAGGCGTGAATCCGTTATATACATACTATAAAGAGGTTATGAACCTGAAGAAGAGCTGCGATGTATTAAGAGACGGTGATATTGACGTTTATGAGACAGAGGATCAGGGAATTGTATCATTTATTCGTATGACACAGAACGAAAGCGCTTTGGTGCTGGTAAACCTGACTGGCGAGGTCAAGGAGCTTGATCTGGTTCCGTCAGAAACTTACGGAGAGTTTACTCAGATTCTGTTCCAGAGCACAGATGATACGCAGAGCAGTCTGGATGGAAACCATGTTACAATCAATCCGTACTCACTGCTTGTACTGGAGTAAAAGTGCCGGTGTTTTCTGAAGGGGAAAGATTTTGTAATGATCTGAAATATTAGGAGAGAAAAAAGGAGAACGTGCTATGAAAAAGAGAATGATTGTACTGGCAGCAGCGATGCTGATGGGCAGCTTGAATGTAACAGCGGCGGAAAATACAGAAAATGTCGTGGATACGGCTTATGGAAAAGTACAGGGAATCAACCATACGGATGGATATGAGGATATCGTAGAATTTCGCGGAATTCCTTATGCGGCTCCGCCGGTAGGAGAGCTTCGCTGGAAAGCGCCGGAAGATCCGGAAGCATGGGATGATGTAAGACCGGAGATCCGAACGGCGAAGGACTGGCCGAGTGGCCGGTAGCTGACGAAGGCATGGGGTATATCGACTTCGGAGCAGGCATTGCTGTTCATGAGGAAGAGCTGAGTGAGCTGGAACAGTTGATGGAAGAATATACGACAGATTATTTTGGATTCCCGACGGATGCAGAATAATAAGAAATTTTGATTAAATTTAAGAGAAAAGCATAAAAGAAGCTGCTGTAAAATGTAAGATTAAGAATATGATATGGTCAATATTCTTTTCTTACATAGTTTACAGCAGCTCTTTTTATAATGGGAGTTTCGTTAATCTTACGTGCATTTTTGGTGGAGGTATTATGCACGGTTATTATTTTATTCAGAAGAGCTGAAGAAAACAAGCCTCCCCGGGGGATATCACAATATGAAATAAAGACAGGAATCTATGCAAAAAAAGAATAGCTATGAAAATGTCCTGGTATATCCCCATGGGAGGCTTGCAGGATTTCGTTTGCTGCGCTATGATTTGGCAGTGAGAGAAAGGCGGATATGGAACGATGGATATTAAACAGTTAAAATATTTTGTCGCCTGTGTGCAGGCGGGCTCGATCAGTCAGGCAGCCAGACGGCTTTACACAACGCAGTCCGCCGTGAGCAAGACAATAAAAGGACTGGAAACAGATCTGGGAGTCGGCCTGTTTGAACGGCTTCCGAGAGGGATTGCGCTGACGGAGGAGGGAAAGCATATCTATTCCTATGCACATAAGATTGTAAATGATATGGATATGCTGGAATCTTTTCCACGTTCTGGTATTACAAAATGGCTTCGTATTTCCATGAATCCGAGTTACTGGATGGCAGATCAGATCGTAGAATTTTATCGTGTGAATGACCAGAAGAAATATCATTTTCAGATTTATGCGGCAGACGTACGAACTGTCATGGAGCGGATGGCGAAGCATCTGGATGATATTGGGTTCGTGTATGTGCCAGAGGATCAGAAAAGAATTTTTTGCGAGGAACTGGCGGGAAATAAACTGGCTTTTATTGAGCTGTATGGGGAGACGATGGAGCTATATCCAGGAAAAAAGAGTACGCTGTCTAAACAGGAAGGGCAAATCGTTACTTTAGAGGAATTGAAGGGCCATCGGCTGATACAGAATTATTCTGAGATTTGGGAAGGTTCTTCCATATGGGAGGATTTGGAAATCTCAGTAATTACGAACAGTGATTATATCATGAGCAGGATGCTGGATGAGACAGACCTGGTGAATATCAGCGGGAGTTATCTGCACCAGACGGAAACGGGCACATGCAAACTGAGTGTGGATGGATCGGCAACTCGTTTCCTTTTTGGTTGTATCGTATATAAAGGGGCGGAGCTGAGTGGGGGAATAAAAGAGCTGATTTCTTTTTTGAGAGAAAAGCTATGTCAGAAACGGAATGGATAGGCAAAAACAGGAATGGTTTCATATCCCCCCGGGAGGCTTGCGAAAATTTCTTCTGCACGATAAGATAGCACATAGAAAATTTGACTGCCTGGGGGCAAATTTTATAAGCTGATGAATCAGGAAGCTGCGGGTAAAGCAGTATATAAAAACAGGAGGAAACAAATGAAAAAAGCAATATTATTTCTTGCAGCAACCGCTGCATTGGCGTGTATGAATGTCTGCGCGGCAGAAGCATCCACACTTGTTTACGGAAGCGGTGATTATACGAGAATCAATCCTGCGATGGATGAACATGGAGAGATCAATATTCTGCTCTTTAATGGTCTGACCGCGCACGACGGTGAGAATCAGGTCGTTCCGGGACTTGCAAAGAGCTGGGAATTTGACGAGGAAGCTTTTAAGTATACGTTCCATCTGGAAGAAGGCGTGAAGTGGCACGACGGGGAGCCGTTTACAGCAGACGATGTGAAATTTACGATTGAATCTATTATGGATCCGGAGAACGGCTCTGAGAATGCACCGAATTATGAGGATGTGGAAGAGATAGAAGTAATTGACGACTATACGATTGCATTTTGGCTGTCCTCTCCGAACGTGGCGTTTCTTGATTATATGACGATGGCGGTTCTTCCCGAGCATCTGCTTGCAGAAGAAAATATGCAGGAATCTGATTTCTTCCGCAATCCGGTCGGTACAGGGCCGTATAAGCTTGCCGAGTGGGATGAGGGCCAGGCGATTATTCTCGAAAAAAATGAGGAATATTTCAAAGGGGAACCGAACATCGACGAGATTATTTTCAAGATCGTAACAGACGACAATGCGAAAGCAATGCAAATGGAAGCCGGTGAGCTGGATCTGGCGCTTCTGACGCCGAAGGATGCGCAGCTGTTTGCCGAAAGAGAAGGCTATACGTGTTATGATATGCAGACATCGGATTACCGTGGAATTCTCTTTAATTTCTGGAATGAATACTGGACGAAAAACAAAGATATTATTCCGGCAATCTGCTATGGAATCGACCGCGAGGCAATTATTAATGCCATAATTCTTGGACAGGGAATGCCAGCTTACGGACCGCTACAGCGAAACATCTATAATAATGAGAATGTGGAACATTATGATTACAATCCGGAAAAAGCAAAAGAGATACTGGAAGCGGCCGGATGTACGATGGAGGAGGACGGCTTCTATTACAGAGACGGGGAAAAGCTTGGCTTTGTGATCAGTGTCGGATCAGGCGACCAGGTGCGCGTGGATATGGCGCAGGCAGCCGCACAGCAGCTGCGGGAGATTGGTCTTGACGTGACAGTAGACATACCGGCTCAGGTCGACTGGGGCGGACAGATGGCATATCTGATCGGATGGGGCAGCCCGTTTGATGCAGACGACCATACGTATAAAGTATTTGGGACAGACAAGGGAGCAAATTATTCCGGATATTCAAACAAGATGGTAGATCAGTATCTGACCGAGGCGCGTCAGTCCAATGATCCGGCAGTGCGGGGTGAAGCTTATGCGAAATTCCAGGAGGAGCTTGCAAATGATCCGGCTTTCGCCTTTATCTGCTACATTGATGCAAATTACGTAGCAAAATCATCCATCTCAGGAATCGCCCCGGATACCGTTATGGGACATCACGGTGTGGGAATATTCTGGAACGTGGCAGAGTGGACGATAGAAGAATAATCGGATAATTCACGGGACTTTTATCACAATCAGAACCAGGGTAAACGGTACGGAACAAGAGGTGACTTTTTTGCGGGAATCTCGGTTTTGTACCGTTTGTCCGGGTTCGTCCTGTTTGTAATTGGAAGCAAAATTGTAACATCCGGAGGAAATGATGTCTGAATTACTGGAAGTAAAGCATTTATCAGTCGGTATTGATACTGTGCAAGGAGAAGTGGAGGCAGTCAGAGACGTAAGCTTTTCCTTACGCGCAGGAGAAATTCTGGCAGTGGTGGGAGAGTCCGGCTGCGGAAAGAGCATAATGTGCAAGTCGATCATGAAGCTGTTGCCTGGAAATGCGAAAATAAAATCAGGAAGTATCTGTATAAATGGCGTGGATATCACTTCCTACAAGGAAAAGGAAATGCAGAAGCTTCGCGGAAATCTGTTTTCCATGGTATTTCAGGATCCCATGACGTCGCTGAATCCGACTATGACGATAGGGGCGCAGATTGCAGAAGCCGTCCTGATTCATCAGCCAAAGCTGTCAAAGGCGGAGGTGAAAAAGCGCGTGCTGGAACTGATGGAGCTGGTAGGCATTGAGCGGGCAGAAGAACGGGCGAATCTGTATCCGTGGAATTTTTCGGGCGGTATGCGTCAGCGAAGTGTTCTTGCAATTGCACTTGCCTCAGATCCGGATATTCTGATCGCAGATGAGCCGACTACCTCGCTCGACGTGACGATTCAGGCGCAGATTCTTGACCTGTTGCGTGAAATACAGAAAAGGCTTGGGACGGCTACGATTCTCGTATCACATGATCTCGGTGTTGTGGCGCGTTGTGCGGACCGCGTTGCGGTGATGTACGCCGGGAAAATCATTGAAACGGGAGAAACGCAGGAAGTTTATTATGACCCGAAGCATCCGTATACGTGGGGACTGCTTCGTTCCCTGCCGGCTCTGTCAAGAGGGAAAGACAGGCTGTATACCCTGCCTGGAATGCCGCCGTCTCTCATTCATCCGCCCAAAGGGGATGCGTTTGCATACCGCAATACATATGCGCTTGCGGTTGATTATGAGAAAGAACCGCCTATGTTTCGCGTGACAGACAGTCACTATGTGGCAACATGGCTGCTGGATGAACGGGCGGCAAACGTCAGGAACCAGATTGCGGAAGCGATGGGAAATGTTGATGCGGTTGGTGCACAGAATGGAGAAATGGAAACAAAACAGTTATGCAGAAAAAGATGTATAGAAAAACTGGAAAGTGGCGGGAATTTCGAGGTTCTGGAACAGGCGGAATCAGAAGAGGGACAAAATTCTGAGACTGGACAAAATGCAGAGATTCTTCTGGATGTGCAGCATTTGTCGCACGTATTTCCACTGTCTAAAAAGCATGTAATCCGTGCAGTGGACGATGTTTCCTTTCAGATTCGGCGTGGGGAAATACTGGGACTGGTTGGTGAATCCGGGTCCGGAAAGTCGACGGTTGCGCGCTGTATCATGAATATTTGCCGGCCATATTCCGGGAAAATTGTGTATCGCGGCATAGATGTCTGCGACAGGGGGCAATTCAGGCAGAACAAAAAAATGCTGCAGACAGACAGACAGTTGATTTTTCAGGATTCCGGGTCCAGCCTGAATCAGAGGATGAAAGTGAAAGAGATTATTCTGGAACCCCTGAAAGTAAGTCATATGAAGCCGATGCATGGGTCGTATCATGAGGAAGCGCTTTTTCAGATGAAGGCGGTAGGGCTGGAAGAGCAGTGCCTGAACCGATATCCTTCTGAACTGTCCGGGGGCCAGCGGCAGCGTGTGGCGATCGCACGGGCGCTGATTACAGAGCCGGGGCTTCTTGTGGCAGATGAACCGATAGCTTCTCTGGATGTGTCAATTCAGGCGCAAATCGTTAATTTATTTCGTCATTTGCAGGAAGAACATGGTTTTTCTTTTTTATTTATTGCACATGACCTTGCCATGGTGGAGTTTTTGTGCGACCGTGTCGGTGTGATGTATCACGGGCGGCTGGTCGAGCTGGCGCCGTGTGGCGAGTTGTATGCAAATCCGTTGCACCCATATACAAAAGAGCTGCTGTCTGCAATTCCCGTACCAGATCCGCTCAAAGAAAGAGCACGCAAAACAACGGAATTTGGAAGTGATAAGTATGTGAGAGGCGGGAGAATGGAAGAGGTTCTTCCAGGACATTATGTGGAGATCGATCAATAGAGGCGGTGGAGCAGGGATGAAAAAGAATAAAGTACAGTACATTGGGAAGAAAGTGCTGATTTTTGCGATCAGTGTTTTTTTGCTGTCTCTGATTACGTTTTATATTTCCAGAATGGCACCAGGCGATCCTCTGGTTTCTTATTATGGAGACCGGGTGGAAAAGATGAGCCCGCAGGAGCGAGAACGTGCAGAAGAACGGCTTGGGCTGCATAAGCCGGTTTCGGTTCAGTATGTGCAGTGGCTAAAACAGGCAGTGCGCGGAGACTTTGGGATTTCGTATAAATACAAGAAGGATGTGCTGGAGGTCATTGGAGGAAGAATCGGGAATACATTGGTTCTCGGAGGAATTGGTTTTCTTTTGATTTTTGTTCTGGCACTTTTGCTGGGAGTATTGTGCGCATGGTATGAGGACAGCCTTTTAGACCGTATGATCTGCAAAGTCGGCACAGTCACGAGCTGCATTCCGGAGTTTTGGCTGTCTTTGTTGTTGTTGCTTATTTTTGCAGTCGAGCTGCGTTGGCTGCCCGGAAGCGGCGCTTATACGGTCGGAAAAAGTGATGATATTCTGGATCGGATCTGGCATCTGATTTTGCCGGTGAGTATTGTGGTGCTCAATCATCTCTGGTATTATGCGTACATGATACGCAATAAGCTTCTGGAGGAAGTAAGGGCGGATTACGTACTACTTGCAAGGTCGAAGGGGATGGATAAAAAGCAAATTCTGTTTCGGCACTGTCTTCGCAATATTATACCGTCGTATCTGAGTATTATGGCGATTTCCGTGCCGCATGTGCTTGGAGGAACGTATATTATTGAGACCGTGTTTTCCTACCCGGGAATCGGAACACTTTCGTATGAGAGCGCACGATACAAAGATTATAATCTGCTGATGGTTCTGTGTATTCTGTCCGGCGTTGTAGTGATTTTGTGCAATATGATTGCCCAGGCAGTCAATGAACAGATTGACCCGCGAATCCGCGCAGCGGAGATTATGGAAGAAACGGAGGTAACGCAACTGTGAGTCCGGATGAATTTCAGGTGGTTGGAATCCGGCACATAGCAGAACAGCCGGATAAATTGAAAAAAAAGTGGTATCAGGGCAGGCCCATTTTTTCGATTGGAATATTGGTCCTGATTGTTGCAGGATGCCTTGGAAATCGTTTTATTATGACGAAGGACCCCACGTACATGGATTTGCTGCACTATAGCCTCGCACCAGATGCGGAATTTCTGTTCGGAACAGATACGATGGGGCGGGACATTTTTTCCATGATCTGGTATGGCGGGAGGATCTCGCTTTTGATTGGTTTACTTTCCGCTGCGATCTCAACGGTGATTGCGGTTCTGTTTGGGGCTGTCAGCGGAATTGCGCCGCAGTGGCTGGATACGCTGCTGATGCGGGTGACAGAGATCCTGCTCAGCATACCGAATCTTTTGCTCGTTATTTTGCTTCAGGCTATTCTTGGGAAAGCAAATGTGCTGACAATTTCGTTTGTAATCGGTGTGACAGGCTGGACAAGCATTGCGAAAGTGGTACGGACTGAGGTGCGGCAGATTCGAAACAGCGAGTATGTGATTGCCTCGCGTTGCATGGGAGGCGGGTTTTTTCATATTTTGTGGAAGCATCTGACCCCGAATTTTGTTTCTTCCATCATGTTTATGGTTGTTATGAACGTGCGCAGCGCAATTGTGTCAGAGTCCACATTGAGCTTTATGGGAATTGGACTGCCGCTTGAGGTGATATCCTGGGGAAGTATGTTGTCTTTGTCCGAAAAAGCGCTGCTTGGCGGGTCCTGGTGGATGATTCTGATTCCAGGTGTTTTTCTGGTAGTGACGCTTCTTTGCATGACGAATATCGGAAATTATCTGAGAAAGAGTGTGAATCAGAAGCAAAGCAACCTGTAAAATCGCCGGATTTGCGCCGGGAAACGGCATTTTCCGATGTAAATCCATGCGATTCACCGAAGGTTTCCTTAGAGGTTTGGGATTTAGTTATGGAAAATTGGGAGGTATGGTTATGAATTTTTATGAAAGAGCGTTGGAATTACGTGAGGAAACAGTCGCTCACCGTCGCTGGCTGCATAGAAATGCGGAGGTAGGTCTGCATATGCCAAAAGGGCAGGCTTATGTTTTGGAGCAGTTGAGGAATTATGGTCTGGAAGCGTATCTCTGCGGCCATGGTGTGACCGCAGAATTAGGAAGGAAAGGCGGTAGAACAATTCTGCTCCGGGCGGATATGGATGCGCTGCCCATGCCGGATGAGAGCGGCGAAAGCTTTGCCTGTCCTACCGGCACGGAGGCTCACACCTGCGGACATGACCTTCATACGGCTATGCTGTTGACAGCAGCAAAGATGTTAAAAGAAAAGGAAACTACGCTGGGTGGGAGGGTTCGTTTTATGTTCCAGCCTGCGGAGGAAACCTTTGAGGGCGCAAAGGATATGCTGGCAAACGGAATACTGGAGGATGTGGATGCCGCCCTGGCCTACCATGTTGGTTCTGGCAGAATTCCAATGGGGCAATTCATGTACAACAGGGGCGGAATCATGATGTATGCTGTGGATGGTTTCGAGATAACGATCCATGGCAGAGGCGCCCACGGGGCATATCCGCACAATGCGATTGACCCCATCAATATAGGAACCCACATTTACCTTGCCCTGGAATCGCTGATTGCGCGGGAGGCAGATCCTGGTAAATCTTGTGTGTTGACGATTGGCAGCTTTTTGGCCGGTTCAGCTCCAAATATAATTCCGGATACCGCTGTCCTTCAGGGAACCCTGCGTACGAATGATAAAGACAGCCGTGAAAAAATGGTTCGCCGTCTGAAAGAGGTTGTACAGAAGACAGCGGAAGCTTTTGGCGGAACGGCAGAAACCAAGACGCTCTTTGAGGTGCCGCCTCTGATCTGCAATCCGGAAATGACGGATGAGCTGGTAGGCTATATGGAGGAATTGCCGATTCCAGGTCTGAATTCTGTTCCGGATATGTCGATCAGTGTTTCAGAGGATTTTGCGTTTATTGCGGAGAAAGTCCCCAGCGTATTTATGTATCTTTCAGCAGGGTACATGGATGAGCGGGGAGATGCCCCTGTCCACAATCCGAAAGTTCAATTTAATGAGGAGGTCTGTCCGATTGGCTCCGCCTGTCTGGCGCATTGTGCGGTCCGCTGGCTGGAAGAACATCAATAAATAAAACAGGCAAAAATTTGATATGAAAAAACTCTGTGATCTTGGTTATTCAAGATTTACAGAGTTTTTTTGAATGTATGTATTTTCCATTTCAGATATGTTTGGAAAAAATAATCCTGCATTCTGCATAAAAAGGAACTTCTATGCAAAGACTCTGTGTAGAAATAAGGATTCGTAACAGAAATGGTCTGGTGGCGGGAAACGACAGTTTAGACGAACAAAGTGGATGGACAAAGTGAAGTTTTAGGAAATCTTTGGGAAGGAGGAATTTTGGCATGAGTCTTCTGAAAAAGGAAAATGTGCAGATTTGCGAGTCGGCTGACAACTGGCGGGATGCAATCAGGATCTCTGTGCGTCCGCTGGAGCAGGGCGGCTATGTAGAAAGCTGTTATAAGGATGGGATTATTGAAAATGTAGAAAAATTAGGTCCTTACATTATTATCGCAGACCATATTGCGTTGCCGCATGCAAGGCCGGAACAGGGGGCTGTCAAAACGCAGATTGGCATCACTTTATTCCGGCAGGATATCGAATTTGACGGCAAAGAAACGACGGCCAGATTATTCGTGACATTGGCTGCTAAGGATAATAACAGTCATTTGGATGCGCTGGTGCAGATATCGGAGCTACTGTCGGATGAGGATAAAGTTGAGAGGATCTTAAAGGCTCCGGATGTACAGACCTTATACCATTATTTTGAACGTATCTAAGAGAGAAAAGGAGTTAGATTATGCTTGGTATTTTACAGTTTATTCAGCAGGTGCTTTCTACACCGGCAATTTTTGTGGGTCTGATTGCGCTGCTAGGTCTGCTGCTTCAGCGTCAGGATGTACAGACCTGTGTGAAGGGAACCATTAAAACAATACTCGGATTTATCGTGCTGAATGCAGGGGCCGGTGTTGTCCAGGATTCCATTATTCCATTTGGCGATCTGTTTCAGGCAGCTTTCCATGTAGAGGGAGTTGTGCCGAATAACGAAGCGGTTACATCACTGGCATTAAACAGCTACGCTGTGCAGACGGCCTCCATATTTGCGCTTGGCATGTGTGCGAATATTCTGCTTGCGCGGTTTTCGAGGCTGAAATACATTTTCTTAACCGGGCATCATGCATTATATATGTCCTGCCTGATTTCCATTCTCATGTCGATCAGCGGTCTGACAGGCATAAAACTGATTCTTGCAGGCGCATTGCTGCTGGGACTTGTGATGACCATATTTCCGGCGCTCATGCAGCCCACGATTGAAGCAGTCACAGGGGACGATTCACTTGCACTTGGCCATTTTGGAAGCAGCTGCTATTGGCTGAGCGCTCAGATTGGGAAGCTGTTTGGCAAAAAAGATGATACGGTAACAACAGAAGATATTAATTTCCCGACAACACTGTCATTTTTGAGAGAGAATACAATTTCGATTGCTCTGGCAATGTTCCTGTGCTATATCATTGTTGCGGGAGTGGCGGTATTTACTTCTCCTGCGGAAGCTGCCACAATCATCGGAGCAGATAACTGGGTAATTTATTCTGTCATTCAATCCATTACGTTTTCGGCAGGTATTTACGTTGTGCTTTCAGGGGTTCGTATGCTGATTAATGAAATTGTGCCTGCTTTTAAGGGAATCTCGGAGAAGCTTGTACCAAATGCAAAACCGGCGCTTGACTGCCCGATCGTATTTCCATATGCGCCGAATGCGGTACTGCTTGGGTTTTTCAGCTCTTTTATTGGTGGAATTGCAGCGCTGGCGATTCTTGCATTCATGGGAAGAGCGGGAATTGCAGTTGCAATTATCCTTCCGGGAGCAGTGCTCCATTTCTTCTGTGGGGCGACAGCGGGCGTATGCGGCAATGCGCGCGGAGGCTTGAAGGGCTGCATTGCAGGGGCGTTTGTACACGGGGTAGTGGCTACCTTCCTGATTGCAGGAATGTATCCCGTATTAAGCTCTATGGGATTTGCAAACACTGCATTTTCTGACACAGACTTTACGCTGGTGGGTATTATATTTGGCAATCTGACAAAGGTTATGAGCGGAAATGTTTTGTTTGGGATTATTATTGTCTTATTCCTGATTCCGATTATTTACAATTGGATCGGTGGGAAAAAGGAAGTTGAAAATGAGATAAATTAAAATGATCAAACAGGAGGAAAATGAAATGATTAAAAAGATTTTGTGTTTTTGCGGTTCTGGACTGGGAACGTCTTTTGTTATGGAGATGAATGTAAAGAAAGCTCTGAAAAACCTGGGAATCGAGGGTGTAACGGTAGATCACTCGACGATTGATGACGTGCTTCCAGGTGCTGCAGACCTCTTTGTCTGCAGCGCAGACCTTCTTCCAAATGCACAAAAGGCAGGAAAAGCAATCGGACTGAACAATATGGTAGCGGTAAAAGAAATTCAGGAAAAGCTGAAACTGGCATTTGAAGAAGAATAGAGATCGGTCATCCAATCTGTACAACCCGACGCATATCTTCCGGCATATCACATGTGAACGCAAGCGCTTCTCCCGTAACTGGATGTGAGAAGGAAAGGCTGTGGGAGTGGAGCGCCTGGCGTGTGATAAGCTGCATCGAAGTTGGGTGATATAAAAAATCGCCGATCAGGGGATGTCCAATATGTTTCATGTGAACGCGAATCTGGTGTGTCCTTCCTGTTTCCAGACACACGGAAGCGAGAGAGAGCGGCGAGGTACTGTCAATATGTTTGAGACAGCGGTAATGCGTGATAGCGGTTTCGCCGCGTTCGGGATCGACACACCGCATGATGGCAGAATCCTCGGCCCGCGCGATCGGAGCGTTGATCGTGCCGGTAGGAGGAAGAAATCCTTCTGTGATGGCAAGATACTCTCTGTGAATGAGGCGGGAGGCGGACATTTCAGACAGGATGGCGCCGCTTAACATATGCTTGGCAATGATCAAAAGCCCGCTGGTATCCCGGTCAAGACGGTTAATGCAACGGAAAACGAACGGGATATCCTTTGATGCGAAGTGGTACATAATCCCGTTTGCAAGCGTATTTTCATAATTATTGACAGAAGGGTGAATAGGGGTATCGCTTGCTTTATTGACCACCATCAGATCTTCGTCTTCGTATACAATATCGAGTTCCATGGGAACCGGAACAATATTTGGCGAAGAGGTTTCCTCGATCAGACGGATTTGCAGGAGGTCACCGCAGCGGAGATACTGATTCGTGTAAGCCCATTCACCGTTTTGCAGAATTCCGCATTCTGTGCGTTTCAGGTGAGTCAGCACGTGATGAGAACAGCCCTGGCTGCGAAGGAACTGTTCGACCGTTAATCCTCCTCCGGCATGTCGAATTGACCTGCCGGAACCGGCAGTCTGCTCATCTATCATATTTTCCGTAATTTCCCATGATAATGTCCGGTTCATATTTTCATTCCTCTGGCAGATATATTATGATGCTGCTGGGGTCAAAAGTTATTTTGCCCCATCATACCCACGGATTACTGCGCACTTCGTGCTCCTGCAATCCTGAAACACCTCAAATGTGATAATGAAAGAGGCTGCTGCATTCCTTCATGCGGCAGCCTCTGTTTTATATATGCGTCCGATCGTTAGCTGGACTTTACTTTGTTCCAGTAATCATTGTAGATATTGTCAACTTCGTCGCCGAGATAGTGGAAGGTTTCACAGCGATCCATATCTGCGGCATCCGGGAATGCGATTTTGCTGTTTTTGATATCTTCATCCTCAATCAGTTCACGGGCAGCCGTATTTGGTGTGGAATATGTGATGTACTCAAAGTTCATCAGCGCAATTTCAGGTTTGCACATGAAATTGATAAATGCCTCTGCGTTCTCCTTATTTTTTGCGTTTTTCGGGATAACCCAGCTGTCAATCCAGATATTAGAACCTTCTTCCGGTATCACGTATTCGAGATTTTCATTTTCACGTTGCGTATAAATCGCTTCACCTGAGTAGATAACACCGATTGCAGCTTCGTCGCCGATCATCTTATCGCGTACCTGGTCAATTACGTACGCCTGAACAAGTGGTTTCTGCTCGATGAGGGTATCGGCAGCTTCTGAAATTTCTTTTTCATTTGTGGTATTCAGAGAATAGCCCAGCCGTTTCAGCGCAATACCGAGCGCGTCACGCACGCTGTCCTGCATCAGAATGTTGTCTTTGTATTTCTCATCCCAGAGCACATCCCAGCTTGTGATCGGTTCGTCAACCATTGTTTTATTGTAGAGAATGCCGACGGTTCCCCAGCAGTACGGCACAGAATACTTATTTTCCGGGTCAAATTCACGGGAGGATTTCAGGTATTCTTCACCGATGTTTTTGAGGTTCGGAACATGATCGAAATTAATCTCAGAGAGAAGATCATTCTCAAGCATTTTCTGAATCATATAATCAGAAGGACAGACAACGTCGTAAGCGATCGCGCCTGTTTCGATCTTTGGATACATGATTTCGTTTGTCTCAAATTCTTCATAAATAACTTTAATTCCAGTTTCCTCTGTAAATAGCTCCAACGTATCCGGATCAAGGTATTCGCCCCAGTTGTAAACAATGACCTCACCGGCCCCCTTTTTATTTTCCGCTGCTTCGGTCTTTTCTTCATCCTTGGATGAGGTTTTGCTCTCCGTTTCCTGAGAGTCGGCAACTACTTTTGTGTCCTTTTTCTCCTTCTCATCGCCGCCGCTCTTTCCGCAGCCAGCCAGAAGTACGGCAGGAATAATTCCTGCAAGAATCAACAGATTTCTTTTTTTCATGATTTTTCTCCTCCCTGAATAATAAATAATATTAACTGCAAAATTACACTTTTGCAGTATTTTTCTGCTTCGGTTTATAGTTTACGATAAGCAGCAGAAGCAGCACTGTAATGAAAACAAGCGTAGAAAGCGCATACATTTCCGGCTTGATGCCTTTGCGGACTTCCGAGTAGATTTTGGTTGAGAGCGTATCCACACCGGGGCCTTTTACAAAGTGCGTGATAATGAAGTCATCGAGCGATAACGTAAATGCCAGAAGGAAGCCGGAGAGTACGCCTGGCATGATGTCCGGAAGAATGACTTTGAAAAAAGCATAGATAGGTGAAGCACCGATATCAAGCGCAGCTTCGTAGGTCGACATATTGACCTGCTTGAGTTTTGGCATGACGCTCAAAATGACATAAGGCAGATTGAACGTAATATGTCCGATCAGGATGGTCATAAAACCGAACCGAATGCTTCCACCGAATAGAGACAAAAAATTACCGACAGCGATAAAAAGCATCATCAGCGAGATACCTGTCACAATTTCAGCGTTCAGCATTGGGATGTTCGTCATACTCATCCAGAAAGTACGCGTTTTGCTTTTCATGGAATTGAGTGCCACAGACGCCATGGTACCGATTACGGTTGCGATCAGCGCGGAAAGCAGGGCGATCAGCAACGTATTATAAAGCGCCTGCAAAATCGCTTTGTTCTCAAAAAGAGAGGAATACCATTTTAAAGAAAAGCCTCCCCATTTTGCCCTCGTTTTTGATGCATTGAACGAGTAAACGATAAGGGTGAGGATCGGCGCATACAGCAGGACAAAAATAAAAAAGAGATAAAATTTTTTGAAAAAATTCCGGATCAAAATGCAACCCCCTCTCCATCTTTATCGTATTTATGCATAATTGCCATACTGATCAGAATAAATACCATCAGTACAAGGGACAGACCGCTTCCGACGTTCCAGTTGTTTCCCTGTTTGAATTTCTGTTCAATGACATTTCCGATGAGAAGAATTTTTGCTCCGCCGAGAAGATCACTGATGACGAAGGTTGTCATGGCCGGAACAAATACCATCGTAATGCCGCTGATGACGCCGGGGAGACTCAAGGGAAACGTGATGCGCCAGAAGGTCTTGAATTCGTTTGCACCGAGGTCACGTGCGGCGTTGATGACATTTTTGTCTATTTTGATCAGGCTGTTGTAAATAGGCAACAGCATAAACGGCAGGAAATTGTAGACCATGCCGAGAATAATGGCGTACGGCGTATTGATGATATTTAAAGTGGGCAGATGCAGCGCTTTCAGGATCATGTTGATGACACCTGTTTTTTCAAGCAGAGTCTGCCATGCAAGCGTGCGGAGCAGGAAATTCATCCACATCGGCACAATAAAAATCATGACAATGAGTCCATTCGCGTTGAACTTGAGGTTGCACAGGATCATGGCAAGCGGATAAGCCATAATCAGGCAGATCACCGTGCTCACAAGGGAGAGTAGCAAAGCAAGGACAAGCGCTTTGATGTTTTCCGGCGTTCCCATCTCTGCAATATTGGACAGAGTAAAGCTTCCTTCCGTGGATGTAAGCCCGTAATAGACGATAATTGCGAGCGGAATCATGATGAAAGCTACAGTCCAAAGAAGAAATGGGCCGGAGAGCAGCCATTTTGTTTTTCTTTTACTCATCAATGGTGACCGCCTCCTCATCCTCTGATTCCGGTTTGTTCATAATCTGAATGTCAAAGGGATCGACATGAAGACCGACCTGTGTGCCAACCGGGAAAAGGTCTGTACTGTGAACAAGCCATTCATAACCGTTTGCCATGACTTCCATCTCATAATGCACGCCTTTGAAAATCAGATGTGTGACGACGCCCTGAATGGTGCCTTCCTCCGGCTTCAGAAGATCAATGTCCTCCGGACGAATCACAACGTCTACCGGCTTGTTGCGGCCGAAGCCCTCGTCTACGCACGGGAATTTTGCACCAAGGATTTCAACGAGGCGATCTTCCAGCATCGTGCCATTAATGATGTTGCTGTCGCCGATAAAATCTGCGACGAAAGCGTTCTGCGGCTCGTTGTAGATGTCCTCCGGCGTTCCGATCTGCTGGATGTAGCCCTGATTCATGACGACGATCGTGTCTGACATGGTCAGCGCTTCTTCCTGATCGTGTGTGACATAAATGAACGTAATCCCGAGTTCGTTTTTGAGGCGGATCAGTTCGTATTGCATATCCTGCCGCAGCTTCAGATCAAGTGCGCCGAGCGGTTCGTCGAGAAGAAGAACCTTTGGTTCATTTACGATCGCGCGGGCAATGGCAATACGCTGCTGCTGGCCGCCGCTTAAGGAATCCGGCATACGGTTTTCATATCCCTGAAGATTGACAAGTTTCAGCGCGTATTTAATCTTATCATCAATGTAGGCTTTACTTTTTTTCTTTATTTTAAGGCCAAAAGCAATATTTTCCGCAATCGTCATATGTGTGAAGAGTGCGTATTTCTGGAAAACGGTATTGAGCTGCCGTTTGTTTGGAGGAAGCTGTGTAATATTTTCTCCGTTAAAAATGACACTGCCTTTATCCGGATTTTCAAATCCGCCCAGAATACGGAGCGTCGTTGTTTTTCCGCAGCCGCTGGGACCGAGGAGGGTGAGAAATTCATTTTCGCGAATATAGAGATTCAGGTCATCCAGAACCAGTTCTCCGTCAAAGGATTTGGTGATACCAACCAGGTCAATTAATTTGTTGCTCATTCGTACCTCCTGTTAAAAACTCGGCGGCGTGCTGATCCAGAGCAGTTCAGCGCCGGTTTTTCCGTTTGCTTTAATATAATGCTGAGTATTTGGTATGAAATAAAAGGCCTCGCCCTTTTTAGCCCGGTAACTGCGGTTGCCAAGATGAATCGTAATACTGCCGTGAAGAACGTAGCCGAATTCTTCTCCTTCGTGCGGAACGTCCGGGTAGGTGGAGCCGCCTGGTTCCAGAGTCAGGCGAATCGGTTCCATCATGTTTTTCTGGGCATTTGGAATAATCCATTCGATTTTATTTTTCAGTTCTGTATCAATCTTTTCGAAATAATCCTGGTCGTGGAATACAATCTGTTCATCGGCCGGTGTGCTGAAGAATTCCTGTAAATCAGTGCCGAGACATTGCAGGATATCCACCAGCGTGGCGATGGACGGTGAGGTGAGATCACGTTCGAGCTGTGAAATAAAGCCTTTTGACAGCTCCGCGCGGTCGGCCAGCTCCTCCTGCGTCAGATTTTTGGCAATACGGAGTTCTTTTAATTTTGATCCGATTTTCATAGCGTTCTCCATTCTTATGTAAACACAGTAAAAATAAACAAAAAGTTTACTGTCACTAAACGCGCATTAATGATGATTATACTCTTACTTTTCATCATGTCAATATGTTTTTCAAAAGTTTTTTCTCTAATTTACTTAACAAAAAAAAGCTTCTGTGTTATGATTGGAAAAAAGCCCGGCGCGATCGAAAAGTACTGGATAAAAACAGGCCGGCGATACTTTTGCAGGAGGTTTTGAATGATGGAAAGACAGGAAAAATACGTAGCCTACGTTGGCACATATACGCATGGGAGCAGTATCGGAATTCATGTTTACGATATTGACCTGGAAGAAGGGCATATGACAGAGCGTGAGGTGGTTCCGGTCAACAACGCTTCCCATATGGTGAAATCCTGCGACAGCAAATATCTGTACTCAATTGCAGATGAGGGCGTGGAAGTACTGAAAATTCTGGAAGATGGCGGACTTGAACCAATTAACAAGATTGGGATAGACGGGATGCGCGGCTGCTATCTTTCTACGGATAAAAGTGGAAAGTTCCTGTATGTGGGCGGTTATCATGACGGGAAGGTGACGGTAGTTCATACGCATCATGACGGACGGCTTGGCTCTGTGATGGACGGGATTTTTCACAAAGGGCTCGGCAGTGTGGCGGACCGGAATTTCCGGCCCCATGTAAGCTGTGTGATTCCTACTCCGGATGACAAATATCTGTGCGCTGTGGATAATGGGATTGACCAGGTGAAGCTTTATAAAGTAAACGAAAAAACAGGAAAGCTGAAGCTCTATGATATCATTCGCTGCAAGTTGGATTCCGGCCCGAGGCTTCTGACATTCGGGAAGGATGGGAGATTTGCCTATATCAATGCAGAGCTGACGAATGAGGTCTGTGTTTACCGGTATGACGGGGACGGGAAAGCGCCTGAGTTTGAGAAAATTCAGGAGATCTCCGTAGTCCGGGACCCGGCATCGAAGGGGAGCGCCTGTTGCGGTATGAAGATTTCACCGAGCGGAAGATATCTGTATACGTCGACAGCCGGGGAAAATACAGTGGCGGTTTTCGAAATTGACCAGGAGACTGGTATGCTGACAAGACTCTGCTGTCTGCCGATCAGTGGGGATTATCCGAAGGACATTGATGTGCTGCCGGGTGAAAAAACGCTGGTGGTGCTGAATCATGAGACGAACGAAATACGGTTTTTTACGATTGACTATGACAAAGGCCTACTTGTAATGAAAGGACGGCCGATCCAGGTCGATACGCCGAACTGTATTCTGATATCGAGATACGAGTAAGGAGTTTTGAGAAAGGCGATATGCGTCAGGAAAGAACGCGCATCGCCTTTTTGCTTTTTGCAAAAGAGCAGTATGGCAGATTTTTATAAATATTATAAGTAAAAGAAAAGCCCGGCAAAACCATTGATCAGCATAATCAGAATCGGATTGATTTTCCATTTACGCAGGATAAACAGCATGGTTAAGAATAAAAACAGCGCAGTCCAATTCAGTGCTGAAAAAGATAATTCAGGTTTGTTGCTGCCGTATAACGCTAACAGTATCATCGTGAATGCGGCTGAAAGAATCAAACCGAGGGAAGCAGACTTCAGTCCGTTTAATACTTCCAGCACATAAGCCGATTTTTGATGAGTCTGAAAAAAGCGATATAAAATCAGGGAAAGAATCATACCGCAAAGGATGCATCCGGCTGTTGCAGCCAGCGCGCCTGCAACACCTCCAATTTGGAGCCCGACAAAGGTTGAGGTATTTACGGCCAGTGGTCCCGGTGTCATTTGCGAAATCGTTATAATGTCCGTAAACATTTTTTCGCTGATCCAGCCGGTTTTTTCTACGACCTGTTCTTGAATTAAAGGGATAATTGCATAACCGCCGCCAATGCTCAATCCCCCAATTTTTAAAAATACAAGGAATAAGTTCAATACAGTATTCATTTTTCTTTCCTCTTTTTATAAAATATTTGCAGGATGCACAAAATGCAGCAGACCAGAAGGATGAGAGCCACATTGATTCCAAATACGAAATTGGCGATAAATGACAATGGGATCATGGCAGATAAAAACAAAGATTTCTGTTTGAAAATCAAAGCGCACATGTCAATGATTAAATCAACCATTATAGCGGCAACCCCTGCTTCCATTCCTTTTAAAACTGCTGTAATCATCGGATTGGAAACAAATATCTTATAAAATACGGAAACAAACGAGAGAATCACAAGCGGAGGAATGACGGCAGAAATGCAGCTGATCAAAGCCCCCGGAATACCGGCTACTTTATAACCGGCCAGAGCAGAGAGATTGATAGCAATCGCTCCGGGTGTTGATTGTGCTATGGCAGCCATATTGATCAGTTCTTCTTCTGTGAAATATTGTTTTTTGACAACAAAAAAACGGCGCACCATTGGAACAACGATATAGCCGCCGCCAAAAGTAAAAGCACTGATAAAGAGATTAATAGCCAAAAGCCATGAATATGTTTTGATCTGTGGTTTCAAAATCATTTCCCTCCTGTCTGGCTTATTGTATCTCTTGTTCTGAAATCTGTAAAATGTTATAATTTTATAGAATCCATCTATTTTACTCATGTCTGAAAGGAAAGAAAAATGGTAATACGATATCTGGAAATTTTAGAAGCAATTGCAGAGACCGGGACCTTTACAGGGGCTGCAAAAAAACTGTATATTACGCAATCCGCAGTTTCTCATGCAATTGCTGAACTTGAAAAACAGACAGGAACCCCTCTATTTGAGCGGTTCCCCAAAGGTGTTACCCTGACGCATTGCGGAGTTTCTCTTTTGGAAGAGGCCCGCAATATTTTGACGGCCTGTTCACCGGATTTTCCGGTATCCGGGCAAAACGTTACGCTGGAACAATTATGTGCTTATCCGCTGTTGCTCCGTGAGCAGGGGAGTGCAATCCGTGACACGCTGGATCATATGCTTGCACTTTCCAACCTGAAAGCAGAACCTGTATGGGAAAGCGTTAATTCATTCGCGCTTATCAAAGCAGCAGAAGCAGGACTGGGCATCACTGTTTTGCCGGAAAAATTATTGTCAGATTCTTTGCTTTTAAAGAAACTGCGTATCATTCACTTAGACAACATGAAAATGGAAAATCAAATGCTTGCATTATTCCAAAAGGACAAGTACATTACAAAACCTTTCCAAATTCTGATCGACCATCTGAAAAGCAAAAATGAGCCGTGTTCTTTCTGATGTTGAACGTTCTTATTTCAGATACTATTTTTTCAAATATTATTATTCAGATATTACAGTTTGGCTGTTACACGGAGATGGACGGTATATTTTTTTGATGTTTTCGATTCTGGAAGCCATATTGAGCAGCAGGTGGTCGGCGAGCACGAGAGCGGTCATAGCTTCTACCACGACGACGGCGCGGGAAACAATAATCGGGTCGTGCCTGCCGTGGATGCATTCTCTGTGGATAGTTCCGTCGCGGCCGAGCATGGACTGCGGCTGTGCGATCGAAGGCGTGGGTTTGAAGGAGGCGCGCAGCAACAAAGGAGAGCCGTCGCTGATTCCACCGAGGATTCCGCCGCTGTGATTTGAGGCTTTTACGGGGCGGTTCTGTTCATTCAAGGTATAAGCGTCGTTGTTTTCAGAGCCATGGAGAGCGGAGACGGTGGTTCCGTCACCGATTTCTACGGCTTTGACCGCACCGATGGACATAAGCGCCTGAGCGAGAACGGCGTCGAGTTTCTCAAACACCGGGGTACCGAGTCCGGCAGGGACGTTCTGCGCAATGCATTCGATTGTCCCTCCGCTGGAATCCTGGGATTGGATGCAAGCATCGAGATAGGCAAGCGCTTTTTCAGTAGCTTCTGAATCCGGCATGCGTACTTTACTTTTCTCAATGTAGGAAAAATCAACATGAGAGCGGTCAATCGTAACAGGGCCGATTGCGCTGACATATGCGGTAACTGTAATACCAAGCTCTGCAAGAAGCTTCATAGCGACAGCACCCGCAGCTACGCGCCCGATTGTTTCCCGGCCGGAAGAACGGCCTCCTCCTCGATAGTCACGAAATCCATACTTCTGATCAAACGTATAATCGGCGTGTCCCGGACGGTACAGCTCCGAAATAGAACCGTAGTCGCGGGAACGCTGATCCTGGTTTCTGACCAGAAGAGAAATCGGCGTACCCGTCGTTTTTCCTTCAAAAATTCCGGACAGAATTTCCACGCTGTCAGATTCCGCGCGCGCCGTCGTATATTTGTTCTGTCCCGGCCGTCTCCGGTCCAGATACATCTGAATATCCGCTTCATCCAGTGCAAGGCCTGCCGGACAGCCATCTATCACGACGCCAATCCCCTTTCCATGGGATTCCCCCCAGGTACTTATCTTAAAAATCGTTCCGAATATTGAACCAGCCATATTTTTCCCTCTCATTTCTGTTATTTTTATATTCTGTAATCTGAAATTAGTCAATTCCCGATGTGTGCAATCCACACTTTAATTGTAGCCAGCCACCAGATGTGCAGCACAAAATAAGGGGTGACTTGTTTGCGTCGGAACCCCGTTTTTGTGCTGCACATCCGGTGGCGTCCGATAAATCTGTTTCCCAGTATAGTACAGCAAAGGACTTGGATGCAAGCAATTTTCTTCCGGATGCATACGATATATGTATAGGATAGAATAAAAACGGGAGTGATCTTATGGCATACTTTTGCAAATGCATCGGTTTTACTCATACAATAGAAAAAGGGGATACACTTTATCTGCTTGGGAAAAAATATAATGTACGTGTTTCTGCACTGATCTTTGCGAATCCGTACGTGGATGTGTATAATCTTCAGATCGGTGATCAGATTTGCATTCCGAAGCTGCGTCCGCTTTCATAAGGTTTCTTAAAAAAATCTAAAGAACCGGAATTACGGGATTCGTGTAATTGACAAAAGAAGCACGTAAAATTATAATAAGCAAAGCAAGATAGGGCAGTCAGGCCAGAAGCAGTGGCAGGGCTGGAAGAAACCCTGGAAAAGAAAGAGGATGAATTATGAATTTTCTGGATAAAATGGAACGCAAATACGGAAAATATGCAATCAAAAATCTGCCGGCAGTCATGGTTGCCCTGTACGCGGCCGGATATCTGATTTATGCGCTGATGCCGGAAATGATGCGGTATCTTACACTGAACCCGTACCAGATTTTGCATGGGCAGGTATGGCGCGTGATTTCCTGGATTCTGGTGCCGCCAAGCCAGCTGGATCTGTTTACGATTATTATGCTGTATTTCTATTTTTCGATTGGCCGGTCGTTGGAGTACACGTGGGGAGCTTTCCGGTTCAATGTATATATTATTTCCGGTATCCTCTTTACGGTGCTGGGCGCATTTATTCTGTATTTTATGGGAGGGGCCGGCTATTTCAGCACGTACTATATCAACATGTCGATCTTGCTTGCTTTTGCGGCCACTTATCCGAATGCAGAGGTTATGCTTTATTTTCTGATTCCGATTAAGATGAAGTGGATGGGGCTGGTGTACGGATTTTTCGTAGCGCTTTCCTTCTTTCAGGGAGGATGGGCGGATCGTATTTCCATCCTTATGTCGTTGTTGAACTTTTTTGTTTTCTTTTTGCTGTCGCGCAATGTCAGAAGATTTTCGCCAAAGGAGATTCACCGGAGAAACGAGTTCAAGCGTGAGGTCAAAAAGGTCATGCCAAAGGGCGGCAACACGCGGCATAAGTGTGCAGTTTGCGGACGGACAGAGCTTGACGGGGAAAACCTGGAGTTCCGTTTTTGTTCCAAGTGTGATGGAAATTATGAGTATTGCCAGGATCATCTTTTTACCCATCAGCATATCAAGTTAAAATAAGACAGAAAAGATCAGGAAAAACAGATAAAAATAAACTATATAAAAAATTAAGGTACAGAAAATGAAAGAGTTTATACAGAAAATAAATAAAAGAAAGACTGCGGTGGCAATTTTTGTGACCGCAGTTCTGTTTGTTGTCACAGCGCTTGCAGTATTTGGAGAAGGGATGGATGTGCCGTTTTTGGGGACAGCGGTGCTTCTGTCCGTGTTGGCCGGCATTTTTGTTCTGCTGCCGATCTCATACGGATGGATTCTAAGTGGTATTGCTTATCTTGTGCTTCCCTTTGCAGCATTTACGGCGCTTGAGAATTATACGCATGTCCTGAGTGATCTGGATGTGCCGATTATTGTTTTAAATATGTTATTTTTCTACCTGCTGTATGGTCTCGGAGCGTTCTTGACCGGTCGGGTGAGTGTTGGATTTTCGGTTGCAACGCTGGTACCGATGATCTTTGGCCTTGTCAATTATTTTGTAGTCAGCTTCCGGTCCTCACCGATTGTTCCGTGGGATCTGCTGTCAATTGGGACAGCGCTGTCCGTGGCGGACAATTATACGTTTACAATTACCTGGAAGACGGCGTTTGTATTGATTGCTTTTGTATGGATTATATTGATTGCATCGAAGTCCTCAGTACGGTTCCGGAAAAAGAAAGTGCGTTTTCCGGCAGCGGCCATTTATGCGCTGCTGTTGTGTATGTATGTTTCAGGTATACAAAAAAGCAGCATGCAGAGTTATTTCGGCATGGATACCACTCTTTTTACGCTAAACGTATTATACCGGAACAACGGAATTGCTGCTGCATTTCTGGGGAATCTGAGGTTCCTGAAAATTGAAGAGCCGGATGGATATTCCAAATCAAAGGTGGAGGAGCTGATGGCGTCTGTGGAAACTGCGAACTCGAACGATTCGAAAGAGAAAAACAGTACCCTAAAAACAAGTCAGCAACCGAATATTGTTGTGATTATGGATGAGGCTTTTTCTGATCTCTCTGTCTGGGGAGATTTTGAGACAAGCGAGGAGGTAATGCCATATTTTAAAATGATGCAGCAGGAAGCGGTCGGAGGAGAAGTATATGTTTCCGTAAAAGGCGGAAATACAGCCAACACGGAGTTTGAGTTTCTGACCGGAGATACGATGGGATTCCTTCCTGTGGGTAGCGTTCCGTATCAGCAGTACATTCATGAACAGACACCGTCGCTTGCCTGGTATCTGAAATCTCTGGGCTATGATACGACGGCGATTCATCCTTATAATGCTTCCGGCTGGGACCGGGATGAGGTGTACCAATATTTCGGCTTTGATGAATTTCTGAGTCTGAAGGATTTTGTGAATCTACATAAGATGCGTGGCTATGTCAGTGACCGGGCGGCATTCGATAAAATCCAGGAATTGTTTGAACAAAAAGAACCCGGAAAACCGGCGTTTATCTTTGAGGTAACAATGCAGAATCACGGGGGCTACAGCAAGGAATCACCGGATTTTGAGTCGTATATAAAACTGACGGAGATCGCAAATAAGACGACCAGTATCCTGGCAACTGAAAAGTACCTGACGCTGATGAATGAAACAGATCGGGCGTTGCAGGACTTGCTGTTATATTTTGAGGAGCTGGACGAGCCGGTGATTGTGATGATGTTCGGCGATCACCAGCCTTCGGATTACATTACGAATGTCATTCAGCGAATCTGCATGGTAGAGAGTGAGGAGACGCTGGATTATGTGCAGCAGGGCTATCGTGTGCCGTTTTTGGTATGGAGTAATTACGGACTGGAGCACCAGTATTACGATGGGCTGAGCGTCAATTATCTAAGCGGAATTTTACTGGAGAATGCAGGATTGCCGCTGACTGGGTATCAGAAGTTTTTGCAGAATCTACGGGAAGTGCTGCCTATTATAAATGGAAATGTCTACCAAAGCAAAGGCGTGTTCCACAGCTATGGGGATGCGGCGCAAGCAGAGCTGTTGAACGATTATAAAATTTTGCAGTATAATCATCTGGTGGACAAGAAAAACCGGTCTGGTTCTTTCTTCGGTCTATAAGGCATTGCAAAAAGACAGGTTAAAAAATACAATACCAATATTCGCATGACGGGCAATGGTAAAATATTGTCCGTCATTTTATAATGTTCTTAAAAGAACAATTTTTAAACAGACATATATTTAGGTATTGACAAGCTCTTCAGGAACAGGGTATAGTAATAAAGCTAAGTATACGAAGATGTATACCCCCAAAAGCATGGAGTATGCCCATTTGTGGGCGCTGCAGTTTGGGGGTATTTTTGTGAGGAGAAGTCATAATGAAAAAAACGTTTGTAACAAAAGAAAAGCTGGAGGAGATCACACAGCAGTTTCCGACTCCGTTCCATCTGTATGATGAAAAAGGAATCCGTGAGAATGTGCAGGAATTGTACGATGCTTTTTCCTGGAACAAAGGATACAAAGAGTTTTTTGCAGTGAAGGCTACGCCGAATCCATTTTTGATCAAAATTCTGCATGAGTACGGGTGCGGAACGGACTGTTCTTCTATGACAGAGCTGATGCTTTCTGAGGCGATCTGCATTAAAGGTCACGATATCATGTTTTCTTCGAACGATACGCCGGTGGAGGAGTTTAAGAAGGCTGCGGATCTGGGCGCTATCATCAATCTGGATGATATCACGCATATTGAGAAAGTGGAGGAGGCAGTCGGTTTTCTTCCGAAAACAATGTCCTGCCGTTACAATCCGGGCGGACTGTTCAAGATCAGCAATGACATCATGGACAATCCTGGGGATTCCAAGTATGGTATGACACCGGAGCAGATCGAAGAGGCATTCCGGATTATGAAGTCCAAAGGGGTAGAGGAGTTTGGCATCCATGCGTTTCTAGCCAGCAATACAGTGACAAACGACTATTATCCGATGCTTGCAAAGGTGCTTTTTGAGCTGGCGGTCAGCCTTCAGGAAAAAACAGGCGTGAAAATTAAGTTCATCAATCTGTCCGGTGGGATTGGAATTCCATATCGCCCGGATCAAGAGAAGAACGATATTCGAAAGATCGGTCAGGGTGTAAAAAAAGTATATGAAGAGGTTCTGCTTCCGGCCGGCATGGGCGATGTTGCGATTTATACAGAGCTTGGACGTTATATGCTCGGCCCGTACGGCTGCCTCGTTACACGTGCAATTAATGAAAAGCATACGCATAAAGAATATATTGGAGTTGATGCGTGCGCAGTTAACCTGATGCGTCCTGCAATGTATGGCGCTTATCATCATATTACGGTTATGGGCAAGGAAAATGAACCGTGCGACCATCTGTATGATGTGACAGGCTCCCTGTGCGAAAATAATGACAAATTTGCGATTGACCGCCAGCTCCCGAAAATTGAAATGGGCGACCTGATGGTGATTCATGATACCGGAGCACATGGTTTTTCGATGGGCTATAATTATAATGGCAAGCTTCGCTCTGCTGAGGTGTTGTTAAAAGAGGACGGAAGCGCGCAGCTGATACGCCGCGCAGAGACGCCGAAAGACTATTTTGCAACCTTTGATTTTTGCGATATTCTGAATAGAGTTCTGTAATATAAGAGTTATACATTAGAGAACTGCTGATTCATGCGTTTCTTTAGAAATCGCTCTGCTTGTCAGCAGATTTAAGGCGTGGCTGAATGAAGTTCTTTGTAAGGCAGCAAAATGAGACTGTGAAAATTTTCCTTGCATTTCTAGAAGAAGTGTGCTAATATAAAAAACGCGTTAATCAGCCGCGCTTTGCCGCTGTGGCGGAATTGGCAGACGCACTTGACTCAAAATCAAGCGGGTAACACCGTGCCGGTTCGAGTCCGGCCAGCGGCATTATGAAAAAGACCTCTTTTGTCTACTGTGACAAGAGAGGTTTTTTCTTTTGGCTTTAGACAGAGAGAAAGAGCGGCGGAATAATATTTTCTGCACCCTTTGTTCCGCAGAATGTAGCAAGTACTACAAAAGTAGTAGACAGGCGTAAATCATTATGTTACTATGATAGTGTTAAAAAAATGTCAAACATAGGATAGGGGGAGATTTTAGGTGAATGATCAATTAATGGAGAGAGTAAAAAAAGCTTCTCTGACTAAGACTCAGACCAGAATTGCTGATTATGTTATACGAAATCCGCAGAAAATAGGAGTACTGTCTTCGGCTGAAGCGGCAAATGAGATTGGGGTTAGTGATGCTTCTGTGATTCGTTTTGCCCGGGCAATTGGTTTTGAAGGATATTCTGATTTAAAGAATTTTATTTATCATTCGCTGGTTTCGGATGGATATCAGTCCCTTTCCCTGTCAGAACGTATGAAGCAGAGTACAGAAGAATACGCCGGCCAGGATATTTCCTATCGCTTTCTGGAGTTAATGCAGACCAATATCCAGAATACGTTTGAACAGAATAAGCAGGAAACATTCCGGATAGTGGCAGATGCAATCGTAAACGCAAGAGAATGTTATGTGGCAGGATTTCGCGGCTGCAGAGGACCGGCATATGCTTTTGGCCGGTTGCTGAATTTTATGAGAAAGAGTGTTCATACCATTGTGGATACGGAATGCATGTCTTTGAGTCAGGTGCAGGATATCGAACCCGGGGACGTATTTGTGATGATGGTTTATGCCAGATATTATAAAATGGACGAGATCTATTTGAGACTTGCAAAAGAAAAAGGAGCAAAGATCATTCTGATTATTGATAATGTGGCTGCTTCTTTCTGTGATGATGCAGATTATATTTTGCTGACGGAAACAAAACATATGAGTTTCTTTAATTCCATGGTAGGTACAAATTTTATAGTAGAATATTTACTAACTCTGATCAGCCATCTGTTAGATTTTAATGAGCGAAGCGATGAGAGAGATTACCTGACCAGAATCCAGCGCATGTGATTTGGATAGAGAATGAAATAATAGAACAATTTATGGGTTTTATATAAAAAAGTTGTGAATTGAAATGTTCACAACTTTTTGTTTATTATTAACAAAAAAACTGTAGTAATTACGTCAATTATGCAAATTGATAGATGGAGTTATTTATGATAGACTCTAAAAGTGAAGTGAACACAACATTAGATATTAATATGAAGTAATGGCAACAAAAGGAAGGAGGGATTGGGAAAATGACAGTTTATCTGAGTGAGTATATTCACCCGGATGCAAGAAAATTGCTGGAAGAAAGAGCAGAGGTTGTATCAACTTTTGATGAAGGAGAAAAAGTTGATGCAATTATACTTCGGGTACTGCCTGTGGATGCTAAGGTGATGGATCAGTGTCCAAATCTGAAAGTAATTGGAAAACATGGTGTTGGCTGTAATACGATCGATCTGGACGAGGCAAAAAAGCGTTGTATTCCAGTGATCAATACACCCAGAGCAAATACAAATGCTGTTGCGGAGCTAATCGTAGGTCTGACTTTGAATGCCGGAAGAAATATTACCCTGGCGCATAACATGAGTCAAAAAGGTGATTTTAAAACAATTGCGCCCAGGGAAATGACCGGAGTAGAGCTTTCCGGAAAGGTACTCGGTCTTGTGGGGACAGGAAATATTGCCAGACGGGCAGCCGAGATTTTAAGCAAAGGTTTTGGTATGAGAGTAATTGGCTATGATCCGTATGTAACGAAAGAGGCGATGGAACAGATGGGCTATGAAAAATATGATGAAGTAAATGAACTGATCCGCAACGCAGATATTATCAATGTAAGTGTACCTTTTACACCGGAAACGGTAAATTTGATTTCCGGTGACAGCTTTAACTGTTTCAAAAAAGATGCGTTGTTGATTAACGCAGCAAGAGGCGGAATTGTGAATGAGGCCGGATTATATCAGGCGCTGAAAGAAGGAAAGATACGTGCAGCGGCCTGTGACGCATTTGTAGAAGAACCGCCTACAGGAGCAAACACAAATCTGTATGAACTTGATAACTTTATCGGTACTCCGCACATCGGAGCAGGGACAGAGGAATCTCTTTACCGCATGGGAATGGAAGTGGTACAAGAAGTTACGAGTATTCTGGATGGTGCAGAACCGGTACACAGAGTTGTTTAATGAAGTTACCCAAAGTATAAAAAATTAAGGTATCCAAACAAAATGAAGAAAAACAAAAAATATGATTCGTAAAAGAAAGGAAAAAAACTATGATGAAAAAATATGTAGTATCCGTACTTGCAGCTACTATGATGTGTGCAATGTCTGCAAATGCAGCATCTGTTACAATTCAGCTTGGTCATGCAGAAGCAGCTTCTGAGGACAGCGTTCATCACAAAATGTCTACTCTGTTTGCACAGTATGTAGATGAGATGTCTAATGGTGATATCGCAATTGAAATCGTTCCCAGCGGCGCGCTTGGCGGCGAGCGTGATATGATTGAAGGCATTCAGATTGGAACCGTTGAGATGGCTTCTACTGCAAACATGGTATTATCAAACTTCGATACAACTTTCTCTATTCTGGATCTTCCGTATGTTTATACTGATTATGAGACCGCTTACAAAGTACTTGATTCTGAAGAAATGCAGGGATTGATCAATAAATTCGCAGAGGAATCCGGTGTTCGTATCCTTGCATATGGCCAGGGCGGTTTTCGTGATGTAATCAGCCGAAAATCCTGTGTAGATCTTGCAAGCTTTAAAGGTATTAAAATCCGTGTTCCGGAAAGTGATATCTATCTGAGCACATTTGCAGCATTAGGTGCAAATCCGACTCCGCTGGCATTCACAGAAGTATTTACAGCACTTCAGCAGGGAACGATCGATGGTTTTGAAATCGTTCCACTGGTAGTTCTTGCAAATGGATATTATGAGGTATGTTCAAATGTTTCTATGACTCGTCATCTGTACAGTCCGAACCCGTTCATGATCTCCGAAACTGTGTTCCGGAGCCTGACAGAAGAGCAGCAGACAATTCTTCAGGAGGCAGCAGACAAAGCGGCAGCCGAACAGCGTGCATGGGTAGAAGAAAAAGAAGCAGATTGTCTTGCACAGCTGGCAGACAAAGGAATGACAATTGATGAAGAGGTTGATGTAAATGCCATGTCTGATGCATGCGCAGAGGCCGGTATTTACGAGAAATACAGAGACATCATCGGTGCTGATTTCTATGACAGCGTAATGGCTCTGATCCGATAATTTAGACAAAAAGTTCTGATGAAAGTTTTATTATAACCAGATAATTAACGGGGGAGTTTATGCAGCAAGGTATAAACTCCCCCAGGGCAGTAAATCCGAAAGGGCGAATTAGGAGATTCTTATGATACTAAAGTATTGGGATAAATTTTGTGCTTTGCTCAGCAAGGCAGCTTTTGTTTTCTGCATGGTCTTACTGGTGCTGATGACAACTGCCAGCGCTATGCAGGTTATTACCAGATATATTCTGAACAATACACTTTCCTGGACAGATGAGTGTGCACGTTATTGTTTTATCTGGTTAAATTTGATTGGCGCAGGCTGTCTGGTGTACAGTGGGGGACACGCGATCGTAGATCTTTTCTCTAAGAAATTAAAAGGAAACGTGAAGAAGGTCTATACATTTTTAATTAATGCAGGTATTGCTTATATTGGCCTGGTGTTGCTCCGTTATGGTTTTGCTCTCTGTCAGGCTACTATGAAACAGAAAAGTACGGCTATGAAAATTCCGATGGGATTGATCTACAGCGTGGTTCCGGTTTGCGGAGTACTGATTATTATTTTTGAGATTTCTATTTTGGCACATATATTTTTGGATAAAGATGCAGAGAAAGGAGGCAAATAATGGGAGCTTTGTTATTTGTTCTTCTTTTAGGATTCATTTTTGTCGGTCTGCCGATAGGCTTTTCTATTCTTTTATCCAGCACCATGTTTCTACAGATTACCAGCTTAAAGCCATTGATCGTTGTAGCACAGAAACTTGCTCTTGGTCTTGATTCTGCATCATTGCTTGCAATACCGCTCTTTACTCTGATGGGATATATCATGGAACAGTGCGGTCTTTCCAAACGATTGGTCGACTGGGTATATGCGATGTTCGGAAGATTTCGTGGGGCAATGGGGATTGTAACGATTATATGCTGTACCATTTTTGCGGCGCTGTCAGGTTCTGGCCCAGCTACCGTAGCTGCAATTGGCTCGATTCTGATTCCTGCAATGATTGAGAATGGTTATGAAAAGAAAACAGCAGCAGGATTGACTGCTATGGCTGGTGCACTGGGACCGATTATCCCTCCGAGTATCATCATGATCGTTTATGCAACAACAATGAACGTTTCGATTACAAAAATGTTTATGGGCGGTGTTCTGCCGGGACTTTTGATCGCACTATGTCTCTGTGTTGCAAACGTATTTGTTACCAAAAAGATGCCGCTTATCGTGAATACGGAAAAGACATCTATTAAAGAAATACTGAGAGTTACATGGAAAGCATTGCCGACACTTTTTCTGCCGATTTTGATTCTTGGAGGAATTTATGGCGGTATCTTCACTCCTACAGAATCTGCTACCGCCGGGGTTGTATACAGCCTGATTCTTGCACTTATTTATAAGAAGCTGAGTGTAAAGACTTTTGTAGAGTCCTTAAAGAAAACGATTATAACATCAGCAATGATCTGTTTCCTGATCGGCAGTGCAGCAGTATTTTGCTGGATACTTTCTACGACGCAGATTCCGGCCAAGATCGCAAACTATGTAGTACCGCTTCTGGATGGAAATGTTGTTCTCTATTGGATTCTTCTGGTAGGCATTCTGATGTTCATTGGCTGCCTGATGGAAGGTCTTGCAAGTGTTGTTATGCTTGCTCCGGTACTTGCCCCGATCGGTCTTGCTATGGGTATTAATGAGATCCAGCTTGGTGTGGTTTTCTGTATCACGCTGATCGTAGGATTTGTTACTCCGCCGTTTGGTGCGAACCTGTTTACGGTAGTAGGTTTGACAAAACAACCATTTGGCGATGTCGTAGTCGGAGTACTTCCGTTCCTGATTGCTACCTTTATTGCATTGATTCTTTGTATTATTTTCCCGCCGATTGTTACATTCCTTCCGGGACTGGTTGCTTAGTTGGGGAATGATACTTCTTCTCAGGAGGCAAATACATGAAAGATTATTTACAGGGGGCATATGACCTTCATATCCACTGTGGTCCGGATGTGTTGCCACGGAAAGTCACTGCGCTTGAAATGGCAAAAAGAGCAGTGGACTGCGGCATGAAAGGATTTGCAATCAAATCCCATTATGCACAGACCTGTCTGCAGGCAGCTGCCGTTCGTGATATTTATCCGGATTGCAATGCGGTCGGAACGCTGGTATTAAACTCCGCAGTGGGAGGAACTAATCCAATGGCAGTGGAGACCGCTGCACGTATGGGGGCAAAGATCATCTGGTGTCCGACCTTTGATTCACCCGGACAGAGAGCATATTATCTGAAAAACCTGCCGCAGTACATCGGAATGCAGAAAAAGTTTCTGGACAATCAGATTGACATACCGGCAGTTGCTCTGGTGGATGCGAATGGCGAACTTCTGGAAGCAATGAAGATTATTTTGACACTTGCAAAAGAGTACAAAATGGCAGTTGGTACAGGTCACATTTCTCATGAAGAAACCTTTGCTCTGGCAAAAGAAGCCAGGAGAATCGGATTTCAAAAATTAATCATTACTCATGCTGACTGGGAATTTACACATTACAGTGTAGAAGAACAGAAAGCCCTGGCAGGAATGGGCGCTTATATTGAACATTCCTATACGTCACCTGCAGAGGGAGCAGTACCATGGGAGCAGGTATTCCGGGAAATACGGGAAATTGGTGTGGAGCACTGTTTTATTACCACGGATCTTGGGAAAATGGCTGGAGATTATCCGGAAATTGGTTTGGTTGATTATGCGAAGAGACTTGCACACGGTGGTTTCTCTGATGAGGAAATTGGCATTATGATGAGAGAAGTTCCTGCTTATCTGATAGAGGGATAAAATTATAACTGGAGGTTTACAATGAATTTATTTGATAATACCCTCCGTGACGGAGGAAATGTTGTAGGACATGGTTTTTCTGTTGAATTGACCAAAAGTATTATTTCAGGTCTCTTAAATGCTGGTATTAAAGATATCGAGATGGGTAACTGTAAAGGTCTGGGGGCCTATGATCTGCTGAATGCGGCCAACTGTCCGTCTGATGAAGCGTATCTGGAAGCAGTTCAGCCGTACCTTTTGGATGGACGCATTGGGATGTTTATGCTTGCAAAATGTGCAAATAAGGATAAGATTCGTGCAGCAAAGGAGGCAGGGCTCGCGTTTCTTCGTGTAGGTGCAAATGCAAGTGATGGCGCAGGAGCAGTTAAAGCAGTAGAAATGGTAAAAGAAGCAGGTTTCCTATGTCGTTATTCTATGATGAAAGCATATGTATCCACACCGGAAGAGCTTGCAGCTGAAGCAAAAATGCTTCAGGATGCCGGCGTAGATAAAATTACCATTATGGATTCCGCAGGAACGATGTATCCGCAGGAAGCAGCAGATTATGTAAAGGCACTGAAAGAAAAGGTTACAATACCGGTAGGTTTCCATGGCCACAGCAATCTTGGACTTTCACAGGCAAATGCGATCTGCGCAGCAGCAGCAGGTGCGGATGAGATCGACTGCGGATTACTTGGTATGGCAAGAAGCGCAGGAAACTGCGCAACAGAACTGGCAGCAGCAACGCTGAAAAAGCAGGGTTATCTGGAAGAGGTTGATCTTTATAAGCTGCTTAATTATCTGAATGATGAATTGATACCGGCGATGAAAGCGTACAATTATCATGTGGCGGTAGAACCGGTGGAATTGATGTTGGGCCTTGCGGGATGCCATTCCAACTTCCTGGGCATGTTCCGGAAAGTAGCAGAAGAAGAAAATGTATCTTTATTGAGACTAATCGCTGAAGTATCTGCAGTGGATAGAAAAAATCCGGCGGAAGAGCTGCTTCGTAAAATAGCATTACAGTTAAAATAACAGACAGTATGAGGGGGCAGGTCCTATGACTCTGGTTTGAGTCATAGGACCTGTCCCCAAAATAATCTGGGTTACTTTTCTGCTGAAACAGCGTTCTTCCAATTACATAATCAGCTAATACGGGGAAATTCAGGAACACACCTTGCAATAACTGATTACTGATGCTAAGATGGAAATCATGGCAGTAATGAACAAAGTAAAAGAAAATCAGGGGGCCAATTATGAACTGCATGGAAGCGCGGAGAATGGTTACACCATTTATAAAAAGGGAACTGTCAGACAGAGAAGCAGAGCAGTTTTTGCGGCATATTGAGCATTGCAGTGACTGTATGGACGAGCTTGATATGTATTTTACGGTATATAAGGCATTGGATACCCTGGAATCCGGAGTGCATAATGAGCTGGATTTTCAGAAAATGCTGGAGGCAGACATACGTTTTGTAAAGCGCGGCATACAAAGAAGAAAAGCAGTGAAGGCAATGCGGAGTGTGACGCTTATTGCGGTGGAGCTTCTTCTTCTCCTGAGTGTATACGCTGGTTATCGGGTCAGAAAAAGTGAATCAGAACAGAACCGCGTACAAAAAGAAAGAACAGAATCGGAGCTCGCCAAAGAGGAAAGTACAGAATTAAACCGTGTACAGGACGAAAGCACAGACACGAACAAGGCGCAGGATGAAAGTACAGAAGTGAACAGCGTACAGGACGAGAGCACAAAATGAAACAGCTTGCAGCGGAAGAATACAGAGGAAAAGGCAGCAGAAGCAGTGCAGTAAATATAAAACGAAGAGGTGCATGATGGCAGAAAAAGAAAAGATTGTTTTAATTGACGGACACAGTATTTTGAACCGGGCGTTTTATGGCCTGCCGATTCTGACCAACAGTGAAGGTCTTCATACGAATGCAGTGTATGGCTTTATGAATATTCTTTTTAAGGTTCTAGAAAAAGAGAAAGCATCTTATGCGGCGGTGGCGTTTGATTTGAAAGCGCCGACGTTCCGGCATAAGATGTTTGACGGTTATAAGGGCACGAGGAAGCCGATGCCGCAGGAGCTTCATGAGCAGGTGCCTTTGATGAAGGAAATGCTGCGGGCAATGCAGATCCCGGTGATGGAGCTGGAAGGCTTTGAGGCGGATGATATTCTCGGTACGGTTTCCAGTCAGATGGAAAGAGCGGGGCTGGAGGTTTGTATTGTGTCCGGAGACCGCGATTTGCTGCAGCTTGCCAGGGATGAGGTGCGAATTTTGATTCCGAAGACAAAGGCCTCCGGAACAGAGATTGAAGAGTATTATGCAAAAGATGTGCTGGAACGGTATCAGGTAACGCCGGTTCAGTTTATTGATGTAAAAGCCCTGATGGGAGATACTTCCGACAATATCCCGGGGGTACCGGGGATTGGAGAAAAGACGGCGACGAAGCTGATCGTGCAGTACGGGTGTATTGAGGAAGCCTATGCGCATGTGGATGAAATCGGACAGGCGAAGGCGCGGGAAGCGCTGCGCGCACACTATGATCTGGCGCAGATGAGCAAGACGCTTGCGACGATTGATCTTGCTGCTCCGATTACGCTGGATCAGGATGCGGCGCGGCTGAAAAATCTGTATACAAAGGAGGCGCTTGAGCTTTGCAGACGGCTTGAGTTTAAAAATTTCCTGAATCGTTTTGCGGTGGAGGAAGAGAAAACGGATTTGCTTGCCTGTCATCTGATCTGTGATTTTGGAGAGGCAGAGGAATTGTTTGCAAAGGCAGAGGGAAAGGAAACTGCGTTTTTTCTGGTACAGGAGGGGCAGAGACTGCTGGGTCTGGCTATTTGTTTTGAAGAGGAAACTGCCTATTATCTGGAAGCTGGAGGGTTTCTGACGGGCGAATATCTGTGCGGAAAGCTGGCTGACCTGATCGGACAGGTACCTCGGGCATCGTCTATTCATCTCAAAGAGCAGCTTGCTTTTCTGAAGATAAACGAGCCGGACAGAAAAAAGCTGTTTGACACAGCGATTGCGGCATATCTGCTGAATCCGTTAAAGGACAGTTATGAGCCGGAGGACATTGCGAGGGAATATCTGGAACAGATGCAGCCGTCAAGAACCGAGCTTTTTGGCAAGAGTTTACTGTCGGAGGCATTTCAGGAAAAGAAAGAGTCCTTTCTTACATGGGTGTGCCGGATTTCGTCGGTCCTTCTGAAGGCGCGTCCGTTTATGGAAAAGCGGTTGGCAGAGGAGGGAATGCAGAAACTTTTTGAGGAAGTGGAGATGCCCCTTGTGTATACGCTTTACCACATGCAGGAGGAAGGTATCCGTATTCAGGCAGAAGAACTGAAGGAATACGGACAGCAGCTGGTCGGTCGGATAGAAGAACTGGAACAGAAAATTTACGATGCGGCAGGCGAGAGCTTTAATATTAATTCACCAAAGCAGCTTGGTGTGATTTTGTTTGAAAAGCTACAGCTCCCGCATGGGAAAAAGACCAAGACAGGTTACTCTACGGCCGCAGACGTACTGGACAAACTGGCAGTGGAATATCCGATTGTATCGGACATTCTGGAATATCGTCAGATGACAAAGCTGAAATCGACGTATGCGGACGGGCTGGCAAATTTTATTGCTCCAGATGGACGGATTCACGGAAAGTTTCATCAAACGATTACCGCGACAGGGAGAATCAGCAGCACGGACCCGAATCTGCAAAATATTCCGATACGGATGGAGCTTGGCAGGCTGATTCGGAAAGTATTTGTGCCGGAGGACGGTTTCGTATTTCTCGATGCAGACTATTCGCAGATTGAGCTGCGTGTATTGGCGCATCTTTCTGATGACGATATGCTGATTCAGGCGTATCAGGATGCGCAGGATATTCATACCATAACGGCATCTCAGGTATTTCATGTGGCGCCGGAGGAGGTGACGCCGCTGCTTCGCCGCAATGCAAAAGCCGTCAATTTTGGAATTGTTTACGGAATCAGCTCTTTTGGGCTGAGTCAGGATTTGAGTATTTCACGCAAAGAAGCGCAGGAATATATTGAGCAATATTTTAAGACATATCCGGGGATCAAACGTTTTCTGGATCGTGCGGTGGAGGAAGCGAAGGAAAAAGGGTATGTGACAACCATGTTCGGGAGACGCAGACCGGTGCCGGAACTGCATTCCTCGAATTTTATGCAGCGTTCTTTCGGAGAACGGGTGGCAATGAATGCGCCGATTCAGGGCACGGCTGCCGATATCATTAAAATAGCAATGAACCGCGTGGATGGCTGGCTGCGCTCACACCAGATGCGTTCCAGGCTGATTTTGCAGGTGCATGATGAGCTTCTCGTTGAAACTGCGGTCGAGGAGCTGGATGAAGTGCGTGAAATGTTGGCGCGCGAGATGCAGCATGCAGCGGATATGAAGGTGCGCCTTGAGGTGGACATCCATGACGGAAAGAACTGGTATGAGGCAAAATGAGTGAAGGTTCCTGAAATTACAGGCGGCGGTAGAGAGGAATAAAATAAAGTGAAGGTTCTTGGAATTACAGGTGGCGTCGGAGCGGGAAAAAGTACGGTGCTGGAATATCTGAGAGAACGGTATCAAGTACGTGTTATTTTAGCGGATGAAGTCGGAAGAGTTTTGCAGCAGCCGGGACAGGCATGTTATGCGCAGATCGTGCGGGCGTTCGGATCGGGGATTTTGCAGGAGGATGCTGCAGAAACCGGGGTTCGAACGGGCGAGATCGACCGGCAGAAACTATCTGCGATTGTTTTTGCAGATATTGATCAGCTTTCCCGCCTGAATGCGATTGTACATCCGGCGGTAAAAGCATATATAATAGAAGAGATCGAAAAAGAAAAGCAACAGCAAATCGTTCCCTTTGTTGTCATTGAGGCGGCGCTTCTGTTTGAGGATCATTATGATCAGATTTGTGATGAGATCTGGTATATTCACACGGAGAAAGAGACGCGGATGCGGCGGCTTGCCAAAAGCCGCGGCTATACAGAACAAAAGTCATGCCGGATTATGGAAAATCAGATGTCCGAGGAGCAATATCGCGAAAAATGTAATTTGGTGATTGACAACAGCAGTGAATTTGTGGAAAATACGTATGAACAGATAGATGAAGGATTGATACGACATGGATTTTTGTAGTATAGCCAGCGGGAGCAGCGGAAACTGCATTTTTGTTGGCACAGATCATACAAGTGTGCTGATTGATGCAGGAATCAGCGGAAAAAGGGTAACTGCAGGGCTGCATTCCATTGGCAGGAAGCCGGAAGAGCTGGATGGAATTTTGATTACCCATGAACATTCGGACCATATCAAAGGGTTGGGTGTTCTTGCAAGAAAGTACGGTATTCCAGTGTATTGTTCCGCAGGGACCAAAAAGGCTATGCTGGACCAAAATATGCTTGGAAAAGTAGATGCGGCTTTGTTTCACGAAATTGTGCCAGAAGCAAATTTTTGTCTGAAGGAGCTGGAGATCTGTCCGTTTCGCGTATCTCATGACGCGGCAGAGCCGCTGGCTTACCGTTTGTCCGGGGGCGGAAAATCTGTGGCGGTAGCGACAGATCTGGGCTATTATGATGATTATATTGTGGGATATCTGAAAGCGCTAGACGCAGTTCTGATCGAATCGAATCATGATGTCAATATGCTTCAGGTGGGGACTTATCCTTATTATTTAAAACAGAGGATTCTTGGATTTAAGGGGCATCTGTCAAACGATAATGCAGGACGTCTGCTCGGAGAGATTCTGCATGAGAACATGAAAGCCGTAATGCTGGGGCATTTGAGCAAAGAGAACAATTACGAAGCGCTTGCGCTGGCTACGGTCTGCTCAGAGATTACCATGGGGGACAATCCATTTCGGGCAGATGATTTTCCGATTCAGATTGCAAAAAGAGATGAGCCGACACAGCTTATCGCGGTTTAAGTGTAGGGGCAGTTGTTAATAGAAGAATGCGCGGAGGAATGAAAAATTATGAAAAAGACAATTATCACGGTAGTAGGAAAAGACACGGTGGGCATAATCGCAAAAGTATGTACGTATCTGGCGGAAAATAATGTAAATATTCTGGATATTTCACAGACCATTGTGCAGGGATTTTTTAATATGATGATGGTGACGGACGCATCGGCGTCTGAGAAAAGCAGTGTTCAGATTGCGGAGGAGCTGGAGGCAGTCGGAAAGGAAATCGGCGTGGTTATCCGCTGTCAGCATGAGGATATTTTTAACATGATGCATCGTATTTAACCAGGTATAAAGCGAGGAGAAGCAATGATTAATATATTTGAAGTAAACGAGACGAATAAGATGATCACGCAGGAGAACCTGGATGTGCGTACGATTACGCTTGGCATCAGCCTTCTGGACTGTATTGATGATAATCTGGAAACACTGAACGAAAACATTTACCGGAAAATCACAACAACAGCAAAAGATCTGGTTGCAACAGGTGAGGAAATTGAGAAAGAGTACGGGATTCCGATTGTGAACAAAAGGATTTCCGTAACGCCGATCGCTCTGGTTGGCGGCAGCGCATGCAAGTCCTCGGAAGATTTTGTGACAATTGCCAAAACGCTGGACCGTGCGGCAAAAGAGGTGGGCGTGAATTTCCTCGGCGGGTATTCTGCCCTTGTATCCAAAGGGATGACAAAGGCAGATGAGTATCTGATTCGTTCGATCCCGGCCGCTTTGTCACAGACAGAGCGCGTGTGCAGTTCCGTCAACGTCGGCTCTACAAAATGTGGAATTGACATGGATGCTGTGCGGCTTCTTGGCGAGATGATTCTGGAAACAGCGCAGCTTACAAAGGAGCAGGATTCTCTGGGCTGTGCGAAGTTTGTTGTATTTTGCAATGCGCCGGATGATAATCCATTTATGGCAGGCGCGTTTCACGGGGTGACAGAGGCAGACACGATTATCAATGTAGGCGTCAGCGGGCCGGGCGTGGTAAAGCACGCGCTGTCGCATGTGCGGGGCGCAGATTTTGAGACGCTCTGCGAGACAATCAAGAAGACGGCTTTCAAGGTAACGCGTGTCGGGCAGCTTGTGGCACAGGAAGCGTCCAGAAGGCTTGGCATTCCGTTTGGCATTATTGATCTTTCTCTGGCGCCTACCCCGGCAATCGGAGACAGTGTGGCGGATATTCTCTGTGAGATTGGTCTTGAGTATGCCGGAGCGCCGGGTACGACGGCAGCGCTAGCTCTTTTGAATGATCAGGTGAAAAAAGGCGGCGTGATGGCGTCCTCGTATGTGGGAGGCTTAAGCGGTGCGTTTATTCCGGTCAGCGAGGACCAGGGGATGATTGACGCAGTGCAGGCAGGCGCGCTTTCGCTTGAAAAGCTGGAAGCCATGACGTGTGTCTGCTCCGTTGGACTGGATATGATCGCGATTCCGGGTGATACGAAGGCTTCCACGATTTCGGGAATCATTGCAGACGAAATGGCGATTGGTATGGTGAACCAGAAAACGACGGCGGTCCGTGTGATTCCGGTGATTGGAAAGGGTGTTGGAGAGATGGTAGAGTTTGGCGGTCTGCTCGGTTATGCACCGATTATGCCGGTAAATTCCTATTCCTGCGAAGCATTTGTGAACCGCCGGGGAAGGATTCCTGCGCCGATTCACAGTTTTAAGAATTAAGTTTGAACATACAGTGTGCAGTTTTTGACGTAAATTTGGCGGTCAGATGCTGCACGCTGTTTTTGTGTTTGCGGACGTGAATAATGACAGGCCGTCAGGTCATAAAATGCCGTAAGGCAAAAGAGAGGGGGAAAACGCATGAAACTGATTCTGGAATATATCAGAAAACATCTTGGTATTTTCTTGCTCTCCACTTTTTTTCTGGTGGTGGAAGCAATGGCAGATCTATTTCAGCCTGCGTTTATGTCTTTCATTGTAGACAAAGGAATCAAAAATGCCGATGTGTCCCAAATTCTTCTGTTTGGCATCTGTATGCTGGGAATTGCGTTGACCGGAGCTGTGTGCGCTGTGATGCGCAATCGTTTTGCCAGCCGTGTATCTCAGTCAATTGGCAGAGAACTGCGCCGCGATATGTACCACAATGTACAGCAGCTTTCCATGGAAAATATTGATCGTCTGCGCCCAGCTTCTATTATTACCCGCATTACAAACGATGTGGCGCAGATACAGGACTTTATCAATGGCATTATGCGGATTATGGTGAAGGCTCCCGTTACGTGTATCGGGGCCGTTTTGCTGATTATGATTCAAACGCCCGGTCAGGCTCCGGTTATGGTGGCAATTCTGTTTGTAGTAGCGCTTCTGGTCTGGGGGAATATGCGGATTGGGTATCCAAGGTTTGGAATCGTGCAGAAAAAACTGGACCGTCTGAACGGTGTGACCAGAGAATTTCTTTCTTCCGTGCGGGTCGTAAAGGCCTTTCATGCAGAAGAGGAGGAAATGGAGAAGTTTGAAGAGGTTTCACTCGAGCTGGCGCGTGCGAATACGTCTGCGCTCCGCACCATGGCGGTGTTTTCACCGTTTATCAACTTGACCGTTAATTTTGGCATTGTGCTTCTGCTTTGGATTTCCGGGAGTCGACAACGTGTGGAAATCGGCAGGCTGATGGCCTCGGTTAATTATATGACGCAGGTGCTGTTTGCCGTTACGATGATTTCCAATACGTTAAATACTGCGGTCAGAGCAGCAGCGTCTTCTGCCAGAATCAGAGAGGTTCTGGATGAAAAGCCGGCACAAAACATGCCGGAAAATCCGCTCAGGCCGGACATTAAGGGGAATATTCAGTTTGAACACGTATCGTTTACTTATGCGGGGGCGGGAAAGGAATCGCTTCATGCTATTGATGTGAACATTTATGCGGGGGAAACGGTTGGAATTATCGGTTCCACGGGTTCTGGAAAATCCACTTTTGTCAATCTGGTACCAAGGTTCTATGATGCTACCGAAGGAAAAATATGGGTAGACGGGTGTGATATCACACAGATATCCCCGATGTGTTTGCGCTCTGCTGTTGCGGTTGTACCGCAGAAGGCGTTACTTTTTTCAGGGACAATTCGCGAGAATCTGTGTTGGGGGCGTGCCGATGCAGAGGAGGATGAGCTGTTTGCGGCTGCGCAAACTGCGTGTGCAGATACGTTTATTGAACAAAGCGCACAGGGATATGACACGCAGCTTGGACAGGGCGGGATCAATCTTTCCGGTGGACAGAAACAGCGGCTTTGCCTTGCGCGGGCTCTGGTTCGAAAACCCCGTATTCTAATTCTGGATGACTGTACCAGTGCGCTGGATGCCCGAACAGAGGCAGAGGTACTGAGCGGTCTGCGAAAGTTGACGGGCAGCATGACCGTATTGCTGGTCAGTCAGCGGATATCTACAGTCATGCGTACAGACCGCATTTTGTGTCTGGATAACGGCTGTGTGGCGGGATTTGGAACGCATGAAGAGCTGATGGCTTCCTGCACAATTTATCAGGAAATTTATCGTTCCCAGATCGGAGGTGAGTATTGTGGCTGAAAAAAACGGAGGGGTACCCCCGGTAAACTTAAACGGAATATCACGGCCCGGACGCGGAGGGGTTGTGGTAAAACCTAAAAATATGAAGGGGACGCTGCGCAGGTTATGGACGCTCACAGAAGGCCAGAGAAAAGGCCTTGAGTGGATTCTTCTCTTATCTGTACTTGCATCGGCTGCATCCATCGTTTCCCCATATGTGACAGGACGTGCGGTAACTGCAATCAGCGGCGGAGATGCCGTTTTGTGGATTCTGGTTTTTCTTACGGGGTTATATTTTGTCGACTGGCTGGTGAAATTTTTGCAATCGTTTTTTATGGCGTCAATTGGACAGCGTGTGATCCACCACATACGGCGCACGCTGTTTGACTGGATTCGGACGCTTCCATTGTCTTTTTTTGATCGGAACAGGCATGGTGAACTGATGAGTCGGCTGACCAATGATGTTGACAATATCAGTACAACGATCTCGAACTCTCTGACGCTTCTCATGACCTATAGTTTTACGGTGACTGGCATTTTTTTAATGATGCTGTATCTGAGTCCGTTTTTAACACTGGTATCGGTTGTGGGCGTTGGAATGATCTTTCTGCTTACGAAAACGGTTACAAAATATACCAGGAAACTCTTTTTGCGGCAGCAGAAAAGTCTTGGTTTGCTGAATGGTCAGGTAGAAGAAAGTATTTCAGGTCTGCCGGTTGTCATGGCATTTTGCCGCCAGGAGGAGATGGAGCGGGAATTTGGCGAAAGGAATGACGAGCTTTGCCAAATATCTGTAAAAGCACTGATCTGCGCGGGATATCTGATGCCGCTAATGAATGTGATTAATAATCTTTTATATGTGGCAATATCCGTATTATGCGGAATTTTGTTTATCAACGGAAGCATTACAGAGCTTGGCCTGGTTACAAGTTTTCTTCTCTATGTGCGTCAGTTTACCCGGCCGTTTGTGGAGATTGCCAACATTTATAACAATTTTCAGACTGCAGTTGCCGGAGTGGAGCGCATGTTTGAGATTCTGGACGAACAGCCGGAGCCAGCTGACAGGGATCAAACGGTTAGCCTGGAGCACCCACGGGGAGATATTGAATTTCGTCATGTGGCATTTGGATATTTGCCGGAACATCCGGTACTGAGAGATATTTCTGTTAAAATACCCTCTGGTGCTAAGGCTGCCATTGTAGGGGCTACCGGTTCGGGAAAAACGACGATTATCAATCTGCTGACAAGATTTTATGATGTCTCGGAAGGCAGCATTCTTCTGGATGGCCATGATCTGCGGGATTATCGGATGGAGGATTTGAGAAAGGTTTTTGGCGTGGTTTTGCAGGATACGGCTTTGTTTGCAACCACTGTTCGAGAAAATATCTGTTATGGTCATCCAGAAGCTTCTATAGAAGAGATACGCGAGGCTGCGCGAATTGCAGGGGCAGACAGTTTTATCGGGCGACTTTCAAATGGATATGATACGGTTTTGGAACAGGGGGGAATGGAGCTGTCCCAAGGGGAACGGCAGCTTCTGACCATTGCACGGGCAGTGTTTGCCAATGCTCCGATTCTGATTCTGGATGAAGCTACCAGTTCGGTTGACACTGTGACTGAACAGAAAATACGGCGTGCCATGCTAAAACTTTGTGCAGACCGTACCTCTGTCATAATTGCGCACCGGCTTTCTACAATCCGTGACTCGGATTTGATTCTTCTGCTTGAAAACGGAGAAATTGCCGAGCAGGGAACCCATGAGGAACTGATGGAGCTTGGAGGACGCTATGCACAGATGTACCGGACACAGACGGAGCTCTGTTCTTAAGCGGGATCTTGCAATTCGTAGTCAGATTTTGGAAAATAGTTACATTTTTTTAATAAAAGCAAAAGAAAATTCACATTTCCCTCACAGGTCTTAAAAGAAAATGAAGAAAATGCTACGTTCATTGACAGAAATTGCCTTCGTTGTTAAAATCATTTTGTAACACGTGTTAACAACTGTGTAATAAAAAAGCAACAGATATGGAGGCGAGTATTGCAATGAAGAAAAGGGTTTTGAAGCTGTCCTTATGTTGCCTGGCATCAGGAATGCTGTGTATCGGGGCAGGTATTTGTTCCGCAGCAGCTGAGGTCGGGCAGGAGCAGGGGAGTGCCGTATCAACAGATACTGCGGCTTTGACAGATACTGCGGCGCCTGAAAATACGGAAGCACAGACCGAGCAGGATCTGACCGGACAGATGGCCTTCGCCAAATGCGAGGACTATATTAATATCCGAAGCGGAGCTGATACGGACAAAGAAATTGTGGCGAAGATTTATAATAATGGTTCTGTGACGGTTCTCGAGCAGACCGGAGACTGGTATAAAATTCAGTCGGGAAATGCGGTAGGATATGTAAAGGCCGAGTATTTTGCAATCGGACAGGAGGCTGAGGAAATTGCCCGGAAGGTGGCCTACAATGTGGCTGTTGTGCATCCGGATGAGTTGAATATCCGTATGAATCCTTCCGAGGATACGGAAGTTATTGATGTGGCGCACCATCAGGAGGAGCTGGAGGTTGTGGCGTACGATGGCGACTGGATGAAGGTTGCGCTTGGAAACGACGTTTACGGTTATGTAAACGCATACTATGTTGATTATAAAACGTATTACCCGCAGGCCGAGACACTGGAGGAAGAACAGGCCCGTCTGGCGGCAGAGCAGCAATGGCAGGAACATAACACCGCAGCAGAAGAGACTTGGGAAGCTTCGAATGAGACACAGTCTACGGAAACTGGCAGTGAGACAGAGGTGCTGCCGGAGGAAATCTGGACAGAACCGGAGACGACGTGGACAGAGCCGGAGACAACGTGGACGGAACCAGAGACAACGTGGACGGAGCCAGAGACGACCTGGACAGAACCGGAGACAACGTGGACAGAGCCAGAGACAACGTGGACGGAACCGGAGACGACGTGGACGGAGCCAGAAACGACCTGGACAGAACCGGAGACGACGTGGACGGAGCCAGAAACGACGTGGACGGAGCCAGAAACAACGTGGACGGAACCGGAGACGACGTGGACAGAGCCAGAAACGACCTGGACAGAACCAGAGACAGAGGCTCCGACATCCGGAACAGGACAGCAGATTGCAGATTTTGCAGTGCAGTATGTCGGATATCCGTATGTGTGGGGTGGGACAAGCCTGACACAGGGAGCTGACTGTTCTGGTTTTGCGCAGAGTGTATTTGCACAGTTTGGTATCGGCCTTGCCCGTGTGGCAGCTGACCAGGCATATGGCGGTACAGATGTGAGCATGGACAGTATTTTGCCGGGAGACTTGCTGTTTTACAGCAGTGGCGGCTCGATCGATCATGTAGCGATCTACATCGGAGGAGGTTCGATTGTGCATGCTGCAAATGCCAGCAGTGGAATCATAATTTCATCTTACAACTATTCGACGCCAGTATGTGCGAGACGATACTGGTAAAAACGAAAACAGGAAAAAGACTGCGGCAGAGACTCTGTGTGCCGCAGTCTTTTTCCTGTGTGTCTGGAGATGTACGGAGGAATATCGGCTTTGCGTTGCGGCAAAGGCGAATCAGATCAGCGTTTCAGTCAATGGCGAACTGAAGTCTAAGTTTCAGGATGACGAGAATCCATACTTGCAAGGTGTGAGCGGACTTTCTGTGCAAAATGGAAGCCGGCTTAGTTGCCGATGGATAGAAATATCGTAAGAAATAACAGAAAATACTTAGTAACAGAGCGTCTGTTTGTTTAAAATTCTGCTAAAATGGAGAATAATAATTGAACAAGTTGTCATTTTATGTTAGACTACAACAGCGAGTGTGCAAACAAAGCATACTCGCTGTTGTACAAAAAGAACAAGGGTGTTTGAAGGAGGATTCGAATGAGAAAAAGACTTTCCTGTCTGCTTGCTTTGTTAGTAATGATTACCGGGACGTGCGTGGTTCCGGACGCGGTGTCCGCCGCGCAGGTGTTGGCCGATGAGCTGCCGCTGAATTGTATGACAATTGTCGTCGGAAAGGATGTTTCGGCTACGGGCCGTGTTATGGTCGGCCACAATGAAGATGATATTGGACGGTGCGTGGTCCGCCACGGGTATGTGGAGGCGGCAGAGTGGCCGGAGGGAACGGTGCTTCCGGCGGAAACAGGCAGGGCGGCCATACCGCAGGTGGAAAGTACCTTTGGTTATTACTGGTCTCAGGTGCGTGACGCCAACCGCGGTTTTTCCGGTGCCGATATTTTTTTGAATGAAAATGGTGTCTGCATTGTCAGCAACAACAATGCAGAATCAAAGGAAAACATTCTGGATGAAAGCCGTCTGACTGACGGAGGGATTGAATACAATGTGCGCCGTATTGTTGCAGAGCGGGCGACGAGCGCGCGCGATGCGCTGAATATTATCATAGAACTGGTGGAGGAATGGGGCTATGCGCCGTCGGGACGCGCGTATACTGTGGCGGACAGCGAAGAGGCTTTTATGATTCAGATTGCCAGTGGCCGCAGATACATTGCAGCGCGTATTCCGGACGATATGGTCGTAGCGATTCCGAATCATTACACGTTCCACGGGATCAACGACGTAGAAGAGATGTACTATTCAGAGGATTTGATCTCCCATGCAATTGAAATGAACTGGTATAAACCGGCTGTGGAGGGCGATTACAGTGATTTTGATTTTGCCCTGGCTTATCAGGATTCTGATTCGTATGGAACGCCGTACAATGTACTGCGCCAGAAATATGCAATGGAAATTCTGCTGGATCAGTCCTGGGATGTGGATACAATGGGGCTTCCGTATGCATTCAAACCGGAATCCACCATTTCTCTGGAGGATATGATCGAGGTGCTTTCCACGCATTATGAAGGCACGGAGCATGAGGATTCTTTCGGACCTGGCGCGTCGCCGCATGACACGTCCACACGAAAAATCTGTACAGGCTCCACGATTGAGGCGACGATTTTTGATCTGGCAGAGACACCGGTGCTGACGACTGCCTGGACTGCGTTTGGCCGTCCCTGTCAGCTGCCGTTTTTGCCGCTTCATCCGCTTGCCGGAACGGTAGACGAGATTGACCAGATGGAGAATCCCGCAAAAGAGATGGAGGAACATCTGACCTACCGCGATCAGGCAACGGTTTACAGTCAGAATGGCTGGCAGACGATGCGGGATTTCGAAAACCTGCATGAGATGTTGTATTCAGAAGAAATTGAGAAATTGACCGAGTTGAAGAATACGCTGCACGAGACTTATACAACGGACAATGCGGAATTGATTTCACAGGCGGAAGCGCTGATGGATGACGGTAAAGAGCAGGAAGCGTTGGATGCAATTGCGCAGGCAGACCGGGAAACCGTATCTTCCACTCTGGCAGCTCTCGAAAAGCATGCGGATGAGGAATTCCGACTGGTCGAAATCAGCGAAGTACTGCCATTTAGCCTGTCAATGCCGCCGATTCCTTATACAGTTACCTTCGCGTGTGACGCGAAGCCGGTGGAATCGGAGCTTCTGTTCGGTATGGGCTTTACGAATGTTCGGCTGAAATATGCGCCTGCATTGGCGGACACTTTGAAAGACTTCGGAAACGGGCTGTACAGTGTGGACTTTGATCCGTTTATCATGATGGACAGCGCTGCATACCCGGGCGAATTTGAATTTATCCTTGGAGGAAAGACGGAAGACGGCCAGGCCTTTGCTGGTATGGCAGTGATTCCTTTTACAGAGTAGGAAATAAAAATGCATGAGAGGATTGTAGTACTACATTTAGAGAACAACCGGACTCATTTCGTATTCGGTCTGAAATTCTGTGTGATACGTTCTGGATATCACACTGCGATAAAAATGTGACGCAGTAATATCCTGGTTCCACATTTGGAGTGAGGTCTCTGACAGCAGTTTTCCGGCATTTGCATTTTTGGAAATGAGCGGGAAGCTGCTGTTTTGTTTGATCTCATGCAAAAGAGGGGCTGCAGTTGTACGAAAACCAAGTAGCTTTGCATATGAAATCATTGGCTGGTCGGCAGGTCGTTCCACTGTATCCTGGCGGATATCGAGAATCAGGTGGAGAAGCGCACGGCGGATGCGGGCCTGCGTGATCTGCTTTGTTTTGAGCAGGGAAAGGATCTCTTCCCAGGATTTTCCGATGCATTCCGTGCGCCTGTTCAAGATGCGGTCAGACAGATCCGGGGTGATGTCGAGGATATGCGCAAACGTATCCTGCGCAAGAAGCTTCAGGTCAAGGTACGGCAGGAAGGCTTCCGGAAAACAGGCTGCCTTACATGCCCGGATAAAAAGAAAATGGCAGCTTTCCGGAATGTAATGCAGCATATTGGCAAGCGCGTTGCTGTTGGAAGAACCACGCATATCGATGTGTTTTTTTTCGTCTGCAATCTGACGGCGAAGCGCTGTTGCAGAGCAGTAGAGTCCATCCAGTTCTGAACTGTGATAACAATTTCCCTCCCGTTTCACGGGTACAGGAGTGATTACACTGCGGCGGCGAAGGAGCGCGCGGCAGTATTCGATTCCCAAAATGTTATTCGGGGAGGCAAGAAACAAATGGTAATTTTTGCTCAGATAAGTACATAGAGCCTCTGAACGGGCCTTCGGGAAGGTTGCGCCCTTTTTTAAAAGCTCCTGCAATGTCTGCGCGTACTGAGGCGGTTCTTCGAGCAGTGTGCGCGCTGTCTGCAAAAAGCACTCAAGATCATCCGATTCTCCTCCAAAACAGAGTGTGTCTATGACACCGAGCCCGTCGAGCAGGGAAACAGCACCTTCTGCAAAATACTCGGCACTTCCGGCAGCATAGCGAAGCGGTAGTTCCAGTACGACGTCAGCGCCGCCGAGCAGGGCCATTTTTGTACGCGTATATTTGTTAAATACAGCAGGTTCTCCGCGCTGCACAAAATCCGGACTCATAACAACCAGGGTAAAATCAGCCCCGGTTCTTTTTTTTGCCAGTTCCAGATGATGGGCGTGGCCGGTATGAAATGGATTGTATTCTGCAATAATTCCGACAGTGCGCATAGTTCCTCCTGATTTTTTGTTTTATTTTCAATACAATAAGAATAAACCCTATTTTACCAGACAAAACAGGCCTTCGCAACGCAAAATTGGACTTGTCCGATGTAAGATTTTGGAGTATAATTATGTTCAAAGTGCGGTTCGGGATGGCACAACATCTTGCAGGATCACGCTGACGTAAATACAAGTGAAAGGAGTCCATGAATCATGGCATTTATTGACATTCTGAAAGAGAAAGCAAAAGCAAACAAGAAGACCATCGTTCTGCCGGAGACAGAAGACAGAAGAACATACGAGGCAGCTGCAAAGATTCTTGCGGAAGGTATTGCAAATATCGTTCTGGTCGGCAGCGAGGAGGCTGTAAAGAAAGGCAGCGAGGGCCTGGATATTTCCGGAGCAATCATCGTTGATCCGGCTACTTATGAAAAGACACCGGCGTACATTGACAAACTTGTTGAGCTTCGTTCCAAAAAGGGTATGACTCCGGAACAGGCAAAAGAAATTCTTCTGAATCAGTATCTGTATTATGGCGTTATGATGGTAAAAATGGGCGATGCAGACGGTATGGTATCCGGCGCATGCCATTCCACAGCAGATACACTTCGTCCGTGTTTGCAGATTCTGAAGACAAAGCCGGGCACAAAGCTTGTATCAGCATTCTTCCTGATGGTAGTTCCGGACTGCGAGTATGGCGCAAACGGCGCATTTGTTTTTGCTGATTCCGGTCTTGTACAGGATCCGAATCCGGAAGAGCTGGCAGCGATCGCAGCATCCTCCGCAGAGTCCTTTGAGCTGCTTGTTGGCGAGGAGGCAAAGGTTGCCATGCTGTCCCATTCCACAATGGGAAGTGCAAAGCATGCACTGGTAGACAAGATGGTAGAAGCAACGAGAATCGCAAAAGAGCAGTATCCGGAGCTTAAGCTTGACGGCGAACTGCAGCTTGACGCGGCGATCGTTCCGAGCGTAGGCGCTTCCAAGGCTCCGAAGAGCGACGTTGCAGGCAAGGCAAACGTTCTGGTATTCCCGAACCTGGATGCAGGAAACATTGGTTACAAGCTTGTTCAGAGACTTGGCAAGGCAGAAGCTTACGGCCCGGTTACTCAGGGTATCGCAAAGCCGGTTAACGACCTCTCCAGAGGATGTTCTGCTGACGATATCGTAGGCGTTGTAGCGATCACAGCTGTTCAGTGCCAGGCAGAGGACAAATAGAACACTCCCGCACAGGCTGCGGTGATATAGTTTGGAGGATAGAAAGAATGAATGTTTTAGTTATTAACTGCGGAAGTTCTTCCCTGAAATATCAGCTGATCAACTCTGATTCCGAGGCAGTACTGGCAAAGGGGCTCTGCGAGCGTATCGGTATTGACGGAAGACTGACCTATCAGAAAGCAGGCTGCGACAAAGAAGTTACAGAAGCAGCAATGCCGACCCATAAAGAAGCAATCCAGATGGTTCTGGATGCTCTTGTAAATGACAAGACTGGCGCGATCAAAGATCTGGCAGAAGTAAGTGCAGTTGGTCACAGAGTCGTACACGGCGGCGAGAAGTTTGCAAGCTCTGTTGTGATTAACGACGAAGTGTTGAAGGCAATCGAAGAGTGCAATGACCTTGCACCGCTTCACAATCCGGCCAACCTGATCGGTATCAATGCCTGCATGGAGCTGATGCCGGGCGTACCGATGGTAGCAGTGTTTGATACGGCGTTCCATCAGACCATGCCGGAGAAGGCATATCTGTACGGACTTCCGTACGAGTACTATGAGAAATATAAAGTAAGACGTTACGGTTTCCACGGAACCAGCCACAGCTTTGTTTCCAAGCATGCGGCAGAATTCCTTGGCCTTGATCCGGAAAACAGCAAGATTATCGTTGCACATCTCGGAAACGGTGCTTCCATTTCCGCAGTATTAAACGGCAAATGTGTAGATACCTCCATGGGTCTTACCCCGCTTGAGGGTCTTGTGATGGGAACACGTTCCGGAGATATCGACCCGGCTATCATGGAGTTCATTGCAAAGAAAGAAAACCTGGATATCGCAGGCGTGATGAACGTTCTGAACAAGAAATCCGGTGTACAGGGAATCTCCAAACTGTCCAGTGACTTCCGTGACCTTGAGAACGGAATAGAAGAAGGCAACAAGCTCTGCCAGGCAGCAATGGAAGTATTCTGTTACCGTGTTGCAAAATACATCGGTTCTTACGTAGCAGCTATGAACGGCGTGGATGCAATTGCATTTACAGCAGGTATCGGAGAGAACGGCCCGCTGGTTCGCGAGCTGGTGCTCGGATATCTTGGATATCTCGGAATTGCACTCGATGCAGAGGCAAACAAAAAGCGCGGAGATGACTGTGTGATCTCCACAGCAGATTCCAAGGTGAAGGTCGCTGTGATTCCGACAAACGAAGAACTGGCGATTTGCCGTGAGACAGTAGCGCTTGTATAGATCAGATATAAAACCAACTGAACAGGCAGACAAGACAGGATTGCCTGGAAACAGGCGGTTCTGAAAAGGGGAGGCTGTGATTTGTATGAAGTCACAGCCTCCTTGATGTTTATAAGGAATAAAAATATGGAAAAGGAATTATCGGAAATGTCTTTAGAAGAATTGTGGGAGTTATTTCCCATAGTTCTTGTTGCACACAGTGATAAATGGAAGGCATACTATAATGAAATGGAAGTTTTTCTGAAAAGGATATTGTCGGGCTGCCCGGTTGAAAGAATCAGCCATATTGGAAGTACGGCCATAGCCGGTATATGGGCCAAGGACATTGTTGATATACTGATAGAAGTATCGGAAAATTTCGATATGGAAAGCGCTGCAAAGATAATGGAGAAGAACGGCTTTATCCGGATGTCGACAGAAACAGGCAGAATGTCGTTTAACCGTGGATACAAAAAGGAAGGATTTGCGGAAAAGGTTTTTCATGTACACCTTCGCTATGCCGGGGATCATGACGAACTGTATTTCAGGGATTATCTGAATGAACATGCGCAGGTAGCCAGGGAATATGAAGCGTTAAAACTGCGATTGTGGAAGCTGTTTGAACACAACAGGGACGCATATACCGGTGCAAAGACAGAGTTTATCAGAAAATGGACAGAAGAAGCAAAAAGAGTTTACGCCGGGAGGTACAGATAGAAAACCTTTATAAATGGAAGAGGGCACGGATTTGGAGAAAAGATACCCGTCCCGACTTTACGGGCAATAAAAATACAAAGGTCGTCTCTGCCTGTGGAATTATCATAGGACTGCTCCCAATCTTATTGAACATTAGCAGTTCAATAAGGATGAATTGCAATTCAAAAAGAAATGTAATGCCTGAGCCTAACCGCTCAGGCAGTTTCTTTTCACGGAAGGAAGAGACAATGAGGACGCTTTTGCAAATTTTTCAAGAAACAAAAGAGGTACTGTGCAGATATGATTATTATATCTATACATAGAAACGTATCCTCAATCTTACAAATACAGAAATCAAGATACCGCATTTAATGGGGATGCAGTATCTGGGAAAGCCGGGCCAGTTCACAGGAGATTTTGGCGCTTACGCGATAAAAAAGCAACGTGTCACAATGGAGTTGGTAGAAAAACTGGTGAGAAAATATTATAAGCCGGAGGAAAAACAGCGCAGGATGTTGGAGATGATTCACAGGAAGCTGGATAACCTTGAGGAATTAGAGGGAATGTTTTCTTCTTATTCACGACTGAAGAAGAATATTTTTATGCAAATACTGTAAAATTTGGATGTAGTACAGGAGAAATAACTGGTTGGTTGAGTTCCTTATATTTATATCATTCCGGAGTATGGATTAGTGATATACGGGAAGAAAGTACATTTGATCTTGCAGGTTTTAGAATATGAGGGTGAAAGTGTTAGCGTACATTATTGGCGAAATAATAAAGAGTGTACGACTGAAATAGCACTAGACATGAACTTGCCTAACGAAAAAGAAACAGAGAGCTATTATTCACTTACAGATGAGCTTGAACGTATAGTTTCTTTAATATGAAAAAGGAGCATTAACGGATGAAGAATATGAAATAGCAAAAGAAAAAATTTTAAGTCCATAGCACGGTTGATTAAAAAGGCTTATGAATTTTTATGTATTAACGCATAAAAACTGCATAAGTCTTTTTTATATTATTGTTAGAATGGTTGTTTGTTATGGAATGCCAGCTATTTTCCTAAAAAAGGCAGACCACCCGCGTTGATTCGATACAAAATCACGATTCGTCAAAAAAATAACAAAAACAATTGACTTTAAGAAGGGGCAGGAATAAAATATTCCTAATGAAACATTGTTAAAAGTATAACTAATAAAGAGTAACGCACACAGGAAAGGAGAATTTTATGAGCAGTAAAATTACTATTATCGGTGCAGGTAGCGTAGGAGCAACGATCGCATATACACTTTCAAGCAAGGACATCGCTTCTGAGATCGTTTTGATTGATATCAACAAGGGCAAGGCAGAAGGCGAGGTTATGGATATCGAGCAGGGAACTTGCTTCCGCGACCCGATTTCCATTAAGGCCGGAGAGTATGCAGACGCAGCGGGATCTGATATCGTAATTATCACATCAGGCATTGCTAGAAAGCCAGGCCAGACGAGAATTGAACTGACGCAGACAAATGTAAATATTTTGAAGGAAATCACACCGCAGATTGTAAAAGCTGCTCCTGACGCGCTTTACATCATTGTAAGCAATCCGGTAGATATCCTGACGTATGTGTTCACAAAGATTTCAGGACTTCCGGAGCAGCAGATTATCGGTTCCGGTACCATTCTGGATACAGCGCGTCTGAAATGCGGACTTTCCGAGCATTTCCAGATCGCACAGAAGAACATTCACGCATACGTATTTGGTGAGCACGGTGATACGTCCTTTGTACCGTGGAGCGGCGCTTACATTTCCGGTGTCAGTGTGGATGAATACTATCAGCTGATGCAGAAGCAGGGAAGAGATATCGCAGAGCTTGACAAAACGGGCATGGAGGAGTACGTGCGCAAGTCAGGCGGAAAGGTAATTGCAAACAAGGGAGCTACGTTCTACGCGGTATCTACCGCTGTATGCAACCTGTGTGAGACGCTTCTCGCAGCTTCGGATTCGATCAAGACGGTTTCCACTATGATGCATGGAGAGTATGGAATCGAAGATGTCTGCCTGAGTACGCTGACGATTGTGGGACCGAAGGGCATCCAGGGCAAGGTGCCGATGCGCATGAATAAAACAGAGATTGAGCGGCTTCAGGCGAGTGCGGATGCGCTGAAGGCAGTCATTGCACAGATTGAACTGTAGGACGCAGGAAAGGATGAAGATACGATGAAGTACAGCTATTATCCGGGGTGCACCCTGAAAAACAAGGCGAAGGCTCTGGACGTGTATGCCAGGGCGTCGGCAAAAGCACTTGGGTTTGAACTGGAAGAAATCAAAGACTGGCAGTGCTGTGGTGGAGTTTATCCGCTTGGCAGTGATGAAATTGCCACGAAGCTTTCTTCCGTGCGTGCTTTGAACGATGCAAAAGAAAAACAGCAGGATCTGGTTACTCTGTGTTCAGCCTGTCATCACGTGATCAAACGCGTAAACGACGATATGAAGCATGTAGAAGATATCCGCACCAGAGCGAATAATTATATGAAGCTTGACGAGCCGTATGCGGGGGAGACGACAGTACTTCATTTCCTGGAAGTGCTCAGAGACCGTGTAGGGTTTGACAAAGTAAAAGAAAAGGTGAAAAATCCGCTGACCGGAAAGAAGATCGGCGCATATTATGGGTGTCTTCTTCTTCGGCCGGGGAAGATTCTTGAGTTTGACAATCCCGAAAATCCGAAGATTATGGAAGATTTTATTCGTGCGCTTGGCGCAGAGCCGGTAATCTATCCGTATCGCAACGAGTGCTGCGGCGGCTATATTTCCTTAAAAGAAAAAGAGATGTCCGGCAATATGTGCAATAAGATCATGGAGAGCGCGGAGGGCTTTGGTGCAGATCTGTTGATTACCGCCTGTCCGCTCTGTCTGTACAATCTGAATGCCAGCACGCAGGAAGGTCTTCCGGTTTACTATTTTACAGAACTTCTGGCTGAAGCACTGGGAGTAAAAGAGGAGGTGGAAGAGGCATGAGTAAGGAAAAAAAGCAGGCAGAGCTGATTCGGGAAATCAGCGGCGCAAATCCTTTGAAATGCATGAAATGCGGGAAATGTTCTGCAACGTGTCCGGCTTATGCTGAGATGGATATTAAGCCTCACCAGTTCGTATCCTATGTGGCGAATGAAGATATAGAAGCACTGGTACAGTCCAAATCCCTGTGGAAATGTCTCTCCTGTTTTGCCTGTGTGGAGCGTTGTCCGAGAGACGTACAGCCCGGAAAGCTGATTGATGCGGCCAGACAGGTGGTTGTACGCCAGCGGGGAGAAAATTACCTGAAAGCTGATGAAATTCCGGAGCTTTTGGACCCAGAGCTTCCGCAGCAGCTTTTAGTCAGTGCATTCAGAAGATACAGGAGGTAAGCGATGCAGAGAATAGGAGTATTTGTCTGTCATTGCGGGAGTAATATCGCAGCAACGGTAGACGTAAAAAAGGTAGCCGAGATGGCGCTCCTGGAGCCAGGGGTGGTTCATGCAGAAGATTACCAGTATATGTGCTCAGAAGCAGGCCAGGAGAAAATTATAGAGGCAATCCGTGAAAAGAATTTGACGGGTGTTGTCGTGTGTTCCTGCTCACCGCGTATGCATGAGACGACATTTCGCAAGGCAGCGGAAAAGGCCGGTCTGAATCCATATATGGTAGAGATCGCAAATATCCGCGAGCATTGTTCCTGGATTCACAAGGATATGGAGGAGGCAACGAAAAAGGCCGTTATCCTTACGCGGGCAGCGATCGCAAAAGTGAATTTGAACACACCGTTGAAGCCGGGCGAGAGCCGTGTGACGAAGCGTGCGCTGGTGATCGGAGGCGGAATTGCCGGGATTCAGACAGCGCTGGATATTGCGGATGCAGGGTATGAGGTGGATATTGTGGAGCGGGAGCCGAGTATCGGTGGCAGAATGTCGCAGCTTGACAAGACATTCCCGACGCTGGACTGTTCGGCCTGTATTCTGACGCCGAAGATGGTGGAAGCTTCTGCGCATGAAAAAATTAATATTTATACATATAGTGAAGTCGAAAAGGTAAGCGGTTTCGTGGGTGATTTCACCGTGGATATCCGCAAAAAGGCGCGGTACGTGGATATGGACAAATGTACAGGCTGTGGTGTCTGTCAGGAAAAATGTCCGTCCAAGAAAGCGCCGAGTGAGTTTAACCGCGGCCTGAATACAAGGAGCGCGATTTATACACCGTTTGCACAGGCAATTCCAAACGTGCCGGTGATTGATACGAACAGCTGCATCAAATTTAAGACCGGAAAATGCGGCGTATGTTCCAAAGTGTGCCAGGCAGGCGCGATTGATTATACGCAAAAGGACGAGATTGTATCGCAGAAATACGGCGCGATTGTTGTGGCTACGGGCTTTGATACGATTAAGCTGGACAATTATGACGAGTACGCGTACAGCCAGAGCAAGGATGTGATTACGTCGCTGGAGCTGGAGCGTATTATGAATGCAGCCGGTCCGACAAAGGGGCATCTGGAGCGTCTTTCGGACGGAAAAGCGCCGAAGGAAATGGTATTTATTCAGTGCGTGGGCAGCCGGTGCGCAGATGACAGAGGGAAGCCATACTGTTCCAAAATCTGCTGCATGTATACGGCAAAGCATGCAATGCTGATCCGCGATAAATATCCGGATGTCAATGTGACGGTATTTTATATTGATGTGCGTACGCCGGGCAAGAACTTCGACGAGTTTTACCGCAGGGCAGTTGAGCAGTACGGCGTGAACTACATCAAAGGCCAGGTCGGCAAGGTGATTCCGCAGCCAAATGGCAAGCTGCTTGTCCAGGGCTCTGATCTTCTGGACAACCGCCAGATTTTGAAGGAAGCGGATATGGTGGTTCTCGCCACAGCGATTGAGCCGAACGAAGGCGTGCGGAAGATCGCAACCATGCTGACGGCAAGTATTGATACGAACAATTTCCTGACAGAGGCGCATGCAAAACTGCGTCCGGTCGAGTCTCCGACAGCGGGAATTTTCCTGTCAGGCGTCTGCCAGGGGCCGAAGGACATTCCGGAGACGGTAGCGCAGGCAGGTGCGGCGGCGGTCAAGGCGATTGGGCTTCTGGCAAAGGATAAGCTGTTGACCAACCCGTGTACGGCACAGTCCGATGAGCTGCTGTGTAACGGCTGCTCGACCTGTGCGAATGTATGTCCGTACGGTGCGATCAGCTATGAAGAAAAAGAGATAAACGACCATGGAATCCGTGAGACGCGCCGCATAGCGGTAGTGAACAGCGCACTGTGTCAGGGATGCGGTGCATGTACCGTGACCTGCCCGTCCGGTGCTATGGACCTGCAGGGATTCTCGAACAGACAGATTCTGGCGGAGGTAGATGCAATATGTCGATAGAAGCAAAAGAAGAATTCAGACCAAAGATCGTGGCATTCTGCTGTAACTGGTGCAGCTACGCTGGCGCAGACCTGGCGGGAAGCAGCCGTCTCGGTTATCCGGCGGATGTGAAGATTATCCGTGTTCCGTGTTCCTGTCGTGTCAATCCGATGTTCATCCTGCGCGCATTTGAAAAGGGCGCGGACGGGGTAATCATGTGTGGTTGCCATCCGGGCGACTGCCATTACAGTACGGGAAATTATTATGCGAGAAGACGTATGACGTTGCTGTTCTCCATGCTGGATTATATCGGCGTGGAAAATGGACGTACGCGTGTGGAATGGGTATCTGCGGCAGAGGGTGTGAAATTCTCCACAACGATGAATGAGTTTGTTGAGAAAATCCATTCCCTTGGCAAAAATGTGAGATTGGGGGATTTGAGATGCAGGAACTAATCAAACGTGCAAAAGAACTGCTGGAAAACGGGACCGTCGCACGTGTGCTCGGCTGGAAGGCCGGAGATCTGCCGTACAATCCCGAACCGGCGTACTTTGATAGTACTGAGAGCCTTGCAGATTTCGTTTACAACGGATTCTGCGGAGCGAATTTAAGCAAATATATGATTGAGGCTTCCAAACTGGAGGGTAAAACTCTTGTCTGTCTGAAGCCATGTGATACATACAGCTTTAACCAGCTTTTAAAAGAACACCGCATTGACCGCGACAAAGCTTATGTGATCGGCGTGGGCTGCAAAGGAAAGCTGGATATTGAGCGAATCAGAAAGATGGGAATCAAGGGAATCGAGCAGATTTCCGGAGCAGAGATGGAGGATGAGGCCGATACTCTGACCGTTTCCACCATTTACGGGGAAAAGAGCTGCAAGTATGCGGACGCGATGCTGGAGCGCTGTCATGTATGCAAAGGAAAAGAGCATCAGGTGTATGATGAGTTGATCGGAGAGTCAAAGGAAACAAAGGATGCGGACCGTTTTGCAGAGGTTGCGCGTATTGAGACAATGACTCCGGAAGAAAAGTTTGCATTTTTCCAGAAAGAATTGAGCAAATGTATTCGCTGCAATGCGTGCCGCAACGTCTGTCCGGCGTGCAGCTGCCGCAAATGTGTGTTTGACAGCAACAAGTTCGACAGCGCGCAGAAAGCAAATGTAGATTCTTTTGAGGAGAAAATGTTCCATATCATCCGTGCGTTCCATGTGGCGGGAAGGTGCACGGACTGCGGCGAATGCAGCAGAGTATGCCCTCAGGGCATTCCGCTTCATCTGTTCAACCGGAAATTCATCAAGGATATCGACGAGTTTTACGGGGAATATCAGGCCGGTATGGATATCAATGCGCAGTCGCCGCTGACGGATTTTACGTTTGACGATGTAGAACCCGGTATCGTGGGAGAAAGGGGATAATGGATGTATAAGATAGCAAAAGAAAATCTGACGGCATTATTCCGGTTGATTGCCGGGGCGCAGGAACTGTATCTGCCGGTAAAGACGGCTGAACAGGTGAATTTCGGCGTGTGGAGTGAGGATGCTGAGGTGGATCTGGATACCTTGAAGAGTGTTAAATCCCCGAAGGATGCGTTTTTCCCGCAGAGTGAAAATCTGTATACCTGCCGGAAGGACGGAAAAAAGATTTCGATAGAGCCGGAAGCATTAAAAGAACAGAATTTTGTCATTTTCGGTATGAAAGCGTGTGACGTCAGAGGCGTTGAGGTGTTGGATAAAGTATTTCTGGCAGATCCGATTGACACGTTTTATGCCGCAAGACGTGATCATGGCACGATCGTCGCAATGGCGTGTCATGAGCCGGAAGAAAGCTGCTTTTGTAAGGTGTTCGGGATTGACTGTGCAGAGCCGGCAGCGGATGTGGCAACGTGGATGGTGTCGGATCAGCTGTACTGGAAGCCTTTGACGGAAAAGGGAGAAGCGCTGACAAAGACAGTAGAGAGTGTTCTGGAAGCTGCGGATGACGCAGATGAAAAAAAAGTGGAAGAGGAACAATCTGCGATTCGCGGTATTGTGGAAAAACTGCCGTATTCGAATCTCTCTTTGGAAGGATGGAACGGGGATGTTCTGACAGAAAAATTTGATTCCGCTCTCTGGGAAGAGCTTTATAAGCCATGTCTGGCGTGCGGAACGTGTACGTTTGTCTGTCCGACGTGTCAGTGTTATGACATCAAGGATTACGATACGGGACACGGTGTGCAGCGCTACCGTTGCTGGGATTCCTGCATGTATTCTGATTTCACGATGATGGCGCACGGCAATAACCGTACGAGTCAGATGCAGCGGTTCCGCCAGAGATTTATGCATAAGCTTGTGTATTTCCCGGCCAACAATGACGGCATGTATTCCTGCGTCGGCTGCGGCCGCTGCGTGGAGAAATGCCCGGCAGCCTTAAATATTGTAAAGGTGATCAAAGCCTTTGAGAAACAGGGAGGTGAAAAGGCATGAGTGAATGTACCTGTCATAAAAATTATACCTTAGATACCTTGATTCCGCAGGTAGGCGTGATTACCGATATCCGCCAGGAGACGCCGGACGTAAAGACTTTCCGTGTCAATGCGCCGGAAGGCGGCAAGCTTTTTGAACATATGCCCGGGCAGTGCGCGATGGTATGCGCTCCGGGCGTCAGCGAAGGTATGTTTTCGATTACCTCATCTCCGACCAATAAAGAGTACCAGGAATTTAGTATCAAGAAATGCGGTGTGCTGACGGATTATCTGCACAGCCTTCAGGTGGGGGATGAGATTACCGTCAGAGGGCCGTATGGCAACAATTTTCCGGTAGATACGGAATTAAAAGGAAAGAACCTGCTGTTTATCGCAGGAGGTATCGGTCTTGCGCCGCTTCGTTCCGTCATCAATTATGTGCTTGATAACCGGGCGGATTATGGCACCGTGGATATTCTGTACGGCTCCAGATCGGCAGATGATCTGGTTCAGTTAAAGGAAATCCAGGAAGTATGGATGAAGACGGAAGGGGTAAACGTTTATCTTACAATCGACCGCGAGCAGGAAGGATGGGACGGCCATGTGGGCTTTGTTCCGAACTATCTGAAGGAAGTAGGCTTTGATACAGACAAAACCGCTCTGGTATGCGGACCGCCGATCATGATCAAATTTGTGTTGGCTGCTCTGGAAGAAATGGGATTTTCCAAAGAGCAGGTCTATACAACGCTGGAGCTTCGCATGAAATGCGGAATCGGAAAATGTGGCCGCTGCAATATCGGCTCCAAGTACGTATGTAAGGACGGACCTGTATTCCGATGCGATGAGATTGACGAGTTGCCGAATGAGTATTGATATGCATGAGCAGTGCAGCGGACGATAGAAACTTCAGACGGATGCTTGCATACGGATGAAAGTTTGTATCGTCCGCTATAGGGCGAAGCCCTCAAGCGAAATGGAGCGAAGCGGAATAGAGCTTGGCACTGCGGAGTAAAGTGGATAGTTATAGAAAGGACTGGTACCTGAAAAATGGAAAAAATGGTAAATGTATTTTTTTTCGGTAAGAAGTACAGCGTGCCCGCAGATTTGACGATCATGACAGCGATGGAGTATGCCGGTTATACCTTGAAAAGAGGCTGCGGCTGCCGTCATGGATTTTGTGGGGCATGTGCTACGATTTACAGAATTAAAGGGAAGAATGAGCTAAAAACCTGCCTTGCCTGTCAGACGCAGGTGGAAGAGGGGATGTATGTGGCAAGCATTCCGTTTTTCCCAACCGATAAGAGAACGTATGAGATCGAGGAAATCCGTCCGGATCAGCGTATTATGATGGAGCTGTACCCGGAGATTTACAGCTGTATCGGCTGCAATGCCTGTACCAAAGCGTGTACGCAGGACTTAAATGTTATGCAGTATATTGCATACGCACAGCGCGGAGAATTCGAGAAATGTGCGGAGGAATCCTTTGACTGCGTGAGCTGTGGCTGCTGTTCCGTGCGCTGCCCTGCTGAGATTTCTCATCCGATGGTTGGCCTTCTGGCAAGACGTCTGACCGGAAAATATCTTGCTCCGGAATCAAAGCATTTGAGTCATCGTGTGGAAGAAATCCATGAGGGCGCTTACGATGGACTGATTGAGCAGATTATGCAGAAACCGATCGAAGAAATGCAGGAACTTTATAATACAAGAGAGATTGAGAAATAAGGAGGGATGAACATGTTTACACCGGAAATGCTCGAATCCGTAAAAAAGGTGGAGGCGACGCGTGACGCGCGTATGGGCATGGAGCCAAGACGTATGACCGCCGAGGAGAAGGACACCCTCCTGAAAAAATATCATCCGGATTATCGCCAGGAAGGCTTTACGGAGATCAAGATCGGGCCGAATAAGGGACAGAAGGTACCGGCAGAGCTTGGTCATCTGCTTCATTCCAATAGCCGGATTCTCCATGAAAAAATTGACTTGGATAAGGTAGACTATGATGTGGACGTGCTTGTCATCGGAGGCGGAGGCGCAGGTTCTTCTGCTGCAATCGAGGCCCATGAGGCAGGGGCAAACGTTATGATCGTGACGAAGCTGCGTATCGGCGATGCGAACACGATGATGGCGGAGGGCGGTATTCAGGCTGCTGACAAGGAAAATGACTCGCCGGTGCAGCATTACCTGGATGCCTTTGGCGGCGGTCATTTTGCCGCAAGACCGGAGCTTCTGCGCAGACTCGTTATGGAAGCGCCGGATGCCATTCAGTGGCTGAACAAGCTGGGGGTCATGTTTGACAAGGACGAAGAGGGAAATATGGTGACGACGCACGGCGGCGGAACCTCCCGAAAGAGAATGCATGCGTGCAAGGACTATTCCGGTGCGGAGATTATGCGTACGCTGCGTGATGAAGTGCTGAACCGTCAGATTCCGGTTGTGGAATTTACTTCAGCCGTAGAACTGATCAAGGACGACAAGGGCCAGGTAGCAGGCGCTGTTTTGCTGAACATGGAGACCGGAGACTATATGGTTGCGCGGGCAAAGACCGTGATTATCGCAACAGGAGGAGCCGGACGTCTGCATTATCAGAATTTCCCGACCTCCAATCACTACGGTGCAACGGCAGACGGACTGATTCTGGGCTACCGTGCAGGGGCTCCGCTTCTGTACCAGGATACGATTCAGTACCACCCGACTGGAGTGGCATATCCGTCTCAGATTTACGGCGCGCTGGTGACTGAAAAGGTGCGTTCCCTGGGCGCTATGCTGGTAAATGTAGACGGAGAGGCATTCATGCATCCGTTGGAGACACGTGATGTTGCGGCGGCTTCCATTATTCGGGAGTGCTCGGATCATGGCAAAGGTGTGACGACACCGCTTGGAAGCGGCGTATGGCTGGATACTCCGATGATTGAGCGAATCGGCGGAGAGGGAACGATTGAGAAAAGAATTCCGGCAATGCTTCGTATGTACATGAATTATGGAATCGACATGAGAAAGCTTCCGATTCTCATTTATCCGACGCTTCATTACCAGAACGGCGGTCTGGAAATTGGCGGCGAAGGCTTCACAAAAGCGATTGACAACCTTCTTGTTGCCGGTGAGGCAGTGGGCGGAATCCACGGCAGAAACCGTCTGATGGGCAATTCTCTGCTGGATATTATTGTATTCGGAAGAAATGCCGGAAAAGCGGCAGCGGCAAAAGCGAAGGACACAGAACTTGGCAAAATGAACCTTGACCATCTTGAGGCATATTCAAAAGAGCTGGAAGAGGCAGGTATTGCATCCGATGATATTTCACCGCTTCTGCTTCCGAAATATGCTCGGCACGAACGCTGATCAGCTGTCTTACCAGGACAGGCAAAGCTTGTCTGAGGTAAGCGGAGCCGTATAAAGCAGGCTTTTTTCAAGGAGGGAGAAATGGTAATTGTGGAGTGGTTCCGGGAAAATATAATGAGCAATACACTAATGATGGTGTTTTTGATTGCCGTGATCGGGTATCTGGTGGGAAGTATCCGGATTAAGGGACTGGAGCTTGGAACTGCAGGTATTCTGTTGGTAGCTCTGGTATTCGGGCATTTTGGGGTGGAAATTCCATCCCTGGTGCGTGAGCTTGGCCTGATCTGTTTTGTGACTTCCGTCGGTTTTATTGCGGGACCAAAGTTTTTCCGGAATTTTAAAGTAAATGCGAAATCTTATATTTTATTAGGTATTATCATTATTGCGTCCGGTGCGTTAACGTGTGCAATGATCATTAAGGTGTTTGGAATTCCGACCGACATCAGTACAGGAATGATGGCAGGAGCGCTGACGAGTACGCCGGGACTCGCAGCAGCACTGGAGGCGACCGGCTCGGATGCCGCTTCTGTTGGTTACGGCATCGCCTATCCGTTTGGCGTTGTGGGTGTCGTACTTTTTGTACAGCTGATTCCGAAGCTTCTGAACACAGATATGGCTGCGGAGCGGGCAAGCTTTGAGGCGGCAGCCAATGTGCAGGTAGAGGACTATCACAAGACGAAAAAGGAAGAGCTGTTTTATGCGGACAGTATGGGATTTTTCCCGTTTTCTCTTGCGATTGCGCTTGGCATAGTGCTGGCAAAGATCGAGATTCAGCTTCCGGGCGGCGGTGTGTTTGCCCTTGGAACATCAGGCGGTCCGCTGATTGCAGGATTGATTCTGGGACACTTCGGGCATATCGGAAAGCTGAGTGTGAAGGTGGAAAAGCATATCCTGGAATGTCTGCGGGAATTCGGGCTTGCGCTGTTTCTGCTTGGCGCGGGTGCACAGGCAGGTGCAGGGTTCCTTGACATCCTGAAGGAGCATGGAGCGCTGCTGTTTGTCTATGGCGCACTTATGACACTGATTCCTATGCTGCTTGGTTATGTCTTTGCCGTAAAAGTTCTGAAGCTGAGTCTCTTTAATGCACTTGGCTCGATCTGCGGCGGCATGACAAGTACTCCTGCGCTCGGCACGCTGATTCGTGTGACGGAGACGGATGACGTGGCCTCCGCTTATGCGGCTACGTATCCGGTTGCTTTGGTTATGGTAGTGCTGGGGTGTCAGTTTATCGGGATATTTCTGTAGTTTATAGAAGGAGATCGTGCGGTTGCTATCCGAAGATCATTGTGTTATAGTAAGGAAAAGGGATTCAGGAGGTAATATACCATGCGTGAGATTCAGGCACAGCAGATTACAGATGTTGTGGAAAAATTATGCATTGAGGCAAATCAGTATCTTCCTGCCGATGTACAGGGCGCGATTCGCAAATGCCGTGCATGTGAGGACTGGGAAATTGCTCAGGGAGTGCTGGACAAGATTATTACGAATTTTGAAATAGCAGAAAATGAGAGCGTTCCGATCTGTCAGGATACCGGAATGGCATGTGTTTTCCTTGAGATCGGTCAGGACGTGCACATTGTGGGAGGAAATCTGGCGGAAGCGGTAGATGAAGGAGTGCGCCGCGGATATGCAAACGGATATCTTCGTAAATCAGTGGTAAAAGATCCAGTGCGCCGTGGGAATACCGGTGACAATACGCCGGCTATGCTTTATACGGAAATTGTTCCGGGCGAGGAGATAAAGGTAACGGTTGGTCCGAAGGGCTTTGGCAGCGAAAATATGAGTATGATCCGTATGTTCAAACCATCGGCAGGACTTCAGGGGATCAAGGATTTCATTCTGGAGGTAGTGGAGAGCGCAGGGCCGAATCCGTGTCCGCCAATGGTGGTAGGTGTTGGTATCGGCGGTACATTCGACAAATGTGCGTTGCTTGCAAAAAAAGCGCTGATGCGTCCGGTCGACTCTTCTAATCCCGATCCCTATTATGCAGATCTTGAGAAGGAAATGTTGGAAAAAATCAATGAGCTTGGTATTGGACCGCAGGGTTTTGGCGGAAAGACGACAGCCATCGGATTGAATATTGAGACGATGCCGACGCATATAGCAGGAATGCCCTGTGCTGTAAATATCAACTGTCATGTGACGCGTCACAAAACGGAGGTGATCTGAGATGGAAAAACATATACAGCTGCCATTGACACCGGAGATTGCAAAATCGTTTCATGCCGGTGACAGTGTCTATCTGACCGGCACGATCTATACTTCCAGAGACGCAGGCCACAAACGGATGTGTGAGGCGCTGGCAAGAGGAGAGGAGCTTCCGTTTGATCCGAAGGATGCTACCATCTATTATGTGGGCCCCACGCCCGCAAAACCGGGACAGGTGATTGGTTCTGCAGGTCCGACCACAAGCGGACGTATGGATGCGTATGCGCCTACCATGATGTCTGTCGGTGCACGTGGAATGATCGGGAAGGGTGCAAGACTTCCGGAGGTGGTCGACGCAATGAAAAAGTACAGCGGTGTTTATTTTGGCGCAATCGGCGGAGCGGGAGCTCTTCTGGCAAAATGTATCAAAAAAGCAGAGCTGATTGCATACGAGGATCTGGGAGCAGAAGCGCTCCGGAAGCTGTACGTGGAGGATATGCCTCTGGTCGTGATTATCGACAGTGAAGGAAATAATCTTTATGAAGAGGGAAAAGCAGCGTATCTTTCAGCAAAAAAGCAGTAGAAAGCAATGCGGTTTTTAAAGGAACAGGCATCGGAATCCTATCTTGTGGGTGTGCTGCTTGCCATAGCAGGAGGATATCTTGATGTATATACATATGTGTGCCGGGGCGGTATCTTTGCAAATGCACAGACCGGAAATATCGTGCTGCTTGGGATCAGTGTGGCAGATCGGAACTGGTCCAAGATCGGTGGGTATATTTACCCGATTCTGGCATTTATGGCGGGAATTCTGGTTGCGGAGCTTGTAAAACGAGGATTTCGTAACCGGGCTGTGATTCACTGGCGTCAGGTAGTACTAGTTCTTGAGATCGCAGTCCTGTGGACGATTGCATTCATACCGTCCGGTGTACATGATTCCGCGGTTAATGTTGCGGTGTCGTTTGTATGTTCCATGCAGGTGGAGGGGTTTCGGACCTTCCATGGGAACAGTACCTACGCGACTACCATGTGTACCGGCAATCTTCGCAGCGCGACAGAGCAGCTTTTCCGGTATAACGTAAGCAGAGACAAACGTGCCATTCGAAAAAGCCTGGAATATTATGGAATTATTCTGTTTTTTATTGCAGGAGCCATAATTGGAACTTTAATTACCAGGAGGTTTCTGGAACGATCGGCGCTGGTGGTCTGTGTGCTGCTGCTGGTGGTGTTTACAATTATGCTGCTGCCGGCAAAGAACCAGCAAAATGAGGAAAAAATGCGCCGTGAGGGATAAAAGTCCCGTGCGGCGTTTTTGTTGAATGATCCTGAACCCTTTGTCGGGTGCAGTATCATTCCTGCAGGAGGGAAGCATATGAGAGGTTTATATTCATCCAAGACGAAAATTCGTCATCAGATTTTTACAGAAATTGCCCGTATGGCGTACGGGGAAGAGCCGCCTTCTGTGATTGAGGAACTGCCTTATAAAATCATTCCGGGGGAGATTGCCTCTTATCGGGAAAGCATTTTTCTGGAACGGGCGGTGGTCGGGGAGCGCCTTCGCGTGGCAATGGGAATGTCCCTGCGCAGGATTTCGGAACACGCACCGATCTCACAGGGGGTGGAATCCAGTGCGATTCAGGAAAAGTTTTATGAGCCGCCACTCATTGATGTGATTAAATTTGCATGTAATTCCTGTCCGGAAAAGGCCGTTCTGGTGACAGAGGGCTGTCAGGGCTGTCTGGAACATCCGTGTATGGAGGTCTGCCCGAAAGGCGCTATTTCCATGAAAAACGGAAAATCCTGTATAGATAAAGAAAAATGTGTAAAATGCGGAAAATGTGCCGATGCCTGTCCATATAATGCGATTATCAAGCAGGAGCGTCCATGCTCCAAGGCATGTGGTATGGGAGCAATAGGCTCAGACGAGTATGGCCGCGCCGAGATTGATCAGGAAAAATGCGTATCGTGCGGCATGTGCCTTGTGAGCTGTCCGTTCAGCGCGATTGTGGATAAGGGACAGATTTATCAGACGATTATGGCTCTGAAAAGTGAAACGCCTGTGTATGCGATTGTGGCTCCGGCTATCGCAGGGCAGTTTGAAGGACTGAAGAATACGCAGATCCGTGCTGCTTTTCAGGCGCTTGGATTTACAGATATCCGCGAGGTGGCGACAGGAGCCGACCTTTGTACCATTCAGGAAGCAAAGGATTTTATGGAAGAAGTGCCGGAGAAGCTTCCGTTTATGGCGACATCGTGCTGCCCGGCATGGTCCATGATGGCGAAGAAGGCATTCCCGCAGCAGGCAAACTGCATTTCCATGGCATTGACGCCGATGGTATTGACAGCCCGTCTGTTGAAGCAGGAGGAGCCGGAATGTAAGATTGTATTTGTGGGACCGTGTGCAGCAAAGAAGCTCGAAGCAAGCAGACGTACCGTGAGGAGCTACGTTGATTTTGTTCTGACCTTTGAAGAGACAGCCGGAATGTTTGCGGCAAAGGAGATTGATTTTGCGGCGCTTCCGGAGGGTGAGCCATTGAACGGTGCAAGTGCAGACGGGCGCGGTTTTGCGGCTAGCGGAGGCGTAGCGGCCGCAGTTGTAAAAGCAATCAAACGTCTGGAACCGAACCGGGAAGTAAAGGTAGTTAGCGCAGACGGACTTCAGAACTGTAAACGAATGCTTCAGCTTGCGAAGGCTGGAAAGTACAATGGCTATCTTCTGGAAGGAATGGCATGTCCGGGAGGTTGTATTGCAGGCGCCGGCACAATTTTGCCTATTAAAAAGTCCGCGGCTTCTCTGGAGAAAATGAAGCAGGAGGCTCTTTTTGAGGATGCACTGGATACGCAGTATGAGAGCTGTCTTCATGAACTGGAAAAACTCTGAAAATAACAGGAAAGTGAGAAGGGAAGGGGTAAGATGCGGATTGAAAATCTGTGTAAACGCTATGATGGCCGGAGTATACTTGACGGTCTTACCCTGGATTTGCCAGACGGCGGCATTTATAGTATAATGGGTGCTTCCGGAGTTGGAAAAACGACGCTTTTGCAAATCCTTCTTGGACTTGTTGAGCCAGAGGAAGGCCAGATTTTCGGACTTTCTGGTAAAAGATTTTCCGCAGTTTTTCAGGAGGACAGGCTGTGTGATTTTTTAACGGCTGCAGAGAATATCATCGCCGTGTGTCCGGGGAGGCACATCCGAAATCATATGGCAATTTCACAGCTCAATGATCGGCTTGCAGAATTATTGCCGGAAGAATCCCTGAGGCAGCCTGTTTCCACTTACAGCAAAGGAATGAAAAGACGGGCAGCCATCGCAAGGGCTGTTTTAACAGATTCGGATATTTTGGTTATGGATGAGCCGTTTTCCGGACTTGATGCAAAGACGAAAAGACAGACGGTAGATTTTTTGCTGCGATACAGACAGGAGCGTACACTGATTTTGACAACACATGATGCCGAAGATGCAGAGCTTCTGGGAGCGGTTAGGATTTGGCTCGGATCGGATGGAGCAGAGGCAGATTTGGAGGAAGCCGCATTGTGTTTTGAACATTTTTGATGCGAAAACAGACGAAAATATGCAAAAAACTGGTTGACAAATCAATATATGGTAGGTATAATTTATGAAGTGTGTTAGGAGGAATCTGCCTTGATAGACCTTACGGAAGTGATTTTATCGGAAGGAAAGGTAATACATCGCGAAGCCGAACTGGGATTGGACGTGTTGTCCTATCGGTTTGGTGATTTTAAGATTGTAGAGAAGTCCCCGGTATCTGTTACAGTAGAGAATATCGGTGACCGGAAGCTGATCTTAAAGGGGGATGTGACGATCAGACTCAGAATTCCCTGTGCACGTTGTCTGAAGCCTGTGGTTTCAGAGATCACAGTTCCGTTTGATATGGAAACGGGTTTGGATGAAAAAGATTATATTGATGGATATAACCTGGATGTGGATCAGCTTGTTCATGATGAGGCGCTTTTATATTGGCCGGAGCGGACGCTCTGCCGTGAAGCATGTAAAGGCATTTGCCCCACCTGTGGACAAAATCTGAATGATGGCTCATGCAATTGCACGCGTACAGATTTGGATCCAAGAATGGCCAAGATCCTTGATATTTTCAGTAATTTTAAGGAGGTGTAATTCATGTCTATCTGTCCAAAAAACAAAACTTCCAAGGCCAGAAGAGACAAGAGAAGAGCAAACTGGAAAATGAGCGCTCCGACTCTTGTAAAGTGCAGTAAATGTGGCGAGCTGATGCTTCCGCACAGAGTCTGCAAGGCTTGTGGAACGTATAATAAGAAAGAAATCATTAAAATGGATGTTGAGTAAAGAATCATAAAATGGGAACTGTCGGAGATCTTCCGGAGTTCCCATTTTGATTTTAAGGAGACTGTTATGCAGTATGTTGGTACCTATCTGGCACCAATTGGAAAAATTTTACTTGCCTGTGATGAAGCAGGACTGACCGGGCTTTGGTTTGAGGGAGCAAAGTATTATGGCCGTGGCCTTGAGCCGACGCGGCAAGAGCTGGAGCATCCGCACATAAAGGCAGCAAGAAAGTGGCTGGACCTCTATTTTTCAGGACAGAGACCGGACCCTGTACCGCCGGTTCACATGCTTGGCACTGTGTTTCGAAGAGAGGTCTGGGAAATACTGTGTGGGATTCCATATGGAGAGGTCATAACGTATGGAGAGATTGCCCGGCTTGTTGCCCGTAAACGGGGAGCAGAGCGGATGTCCGCACAGGCGGTTGGAGGAGCAGTTGGGCATAATCCGATTTCAATTATCATTCCGTGTCACAGAGTTGTGGGGACAAATGGAAGTCTGACAGGCTATGCCGGCGGAATCGACAAAAAGGTATGGCTTTTGAACCATGAAAAAGTTGACATGGGAAAATATTTTATCCCCCAAAAAGGGACTGCTCTGTAAAATCAGATATAGAAAAAGGGTAACTGGCATATAGAAAACTATGGCAAGAAATTTTTATAGAAATTTAATAGAAATAAGGAATGAAAAATCTGATAATTTCTGAGAGGGAGACTGCATGAAGATTACGATAATATATGGACAGAACCACAAAGGTTCTACCTATCACATCGCACGTAAACTAGCAGAGAAATTAAATGGCGAGATCACAGAGTTTTTTCTTCCCCGGGATTTTGACGCATTCTGTCTCGGATGTACGTCTTGTTTTGAAAAATCTGAAACGAGGTGTCCGCACTATGAAAGGCTTCAACCGATTACGGAGGCAATGGATAAATCGGACCTAATCATACTTGCAAGTCCTGTTTATGTGTATCATGCAACGGGAGCAATGAAAGCATTTCTGGACCATTATGGATGGCGCTGGATGGTGCACCGCCCGGAAGAACGGATGTTTTCCAAACAGGCGGTTTGTATTTCTACTGCCGCAGGCGCGGGGATGAAGAGCACCAATAAAGATATGGCGGACAGTCTGTTCTGGTGGGGCATTGCCCGAATTTATACGTATGGCGTTGCAGTGCGGGCAGTCTCCTGGGAACAGGTGGATGGGAAAAAGAAACGGGATATTGAAAAGAAACTTGACGCTCTGGCACAGAAAATCGAGGGAAGACAGGGGAAAATCAGGTCTTCCGTTAAGACGAGAGTCATTTTTAACGTAATGCGTCAAATACAGAAACATGACTGGAATGAAGCTGATGTACAGTACTGGCAGAACAAAGGGTGGACAGGGAAGAAGCGTCCCTGGAAGCATTGAGATTGAGAGAGGACACGTAGCGTTATGCAAAAAGTTATTGTGATTGGAAGTCCTGGCGCCGGAAAAAGTACGTTTGCGCGGAAATTAAGAGATGTTTCTGGGCTTCCGCTGTACTATCTGGATCTGATCTGGCACAGACCGGACCAAACGAATATTTCCAGAGATGAATTTGACATACAGCTTCAAACAATTCTCAGAAAAGAATGCTGGATTGTGGATGGAAATTATCTGCGGACACTCGAAATGCGGCTGAAGGTGTGCGATACCGTTTTTTTGCTTGATTTTCCAGTAGAGGTCTGTCTTTTGGGAGCACAGTCACGTATAGGGCGCAAGAGAGAAGATTTACCGTGGCTTGAGACTGTGTTTGATGAAGAATTCAGACAGTGGATACTTTCCTTTCCTGCGGAACAATTGCCATACATCTATGAACTGTTAAAAAAATACAGGAAAAATAAGCAGATTGTTGTTTTTAAGTCAAGAAAAGAGGCGGATGAATACCTGCAAAACATTGAGAATAAGCAGATAATTTCCTGTTGATTTTTACCAGCAGTTCTAGTATGATATATCAAAAGCTTGCGAAGCAAGCTTTGCAGGTTTCGCGAAGCGAAAGATGCAGAGCTCCGTAAGGAGCGGATATATCAACGAGGAAAAATGAGGAGCATTTTTTCGAGTCTGCTGTGGAGGAGAGAGATGCAGTAGATGAAAGCTTGCGAAGCAAGCTTTGCAGGTTTCGCGAAGCGAAAGAGAAACAGGAGGCTACAGCATGGGTGAGACAGTAAAGGTCGTTGTTGACGCTATGGGTGGAGACAATGCACCGGGAGAAATCGTAAAAGGCGCGGTTCAGGCAGTGACCAGCCATAAAAATATCCACGTGATCCTGACTGGACAGGAGGATGTGGTGAAAAAGGAGCTTACAAAGTACACGTATCCGGCGGAGCGCGTTGAGATCGTGCATACTTCTCAGGTGATTGAGACAGCAGAGCCGCCGGTGGCTGCGATTCGCTCTAAAAAGGATTCATCCATTGTGGTAGGACTATCAAAAGTCCGGCGCGGTGAAGCAGATGCATTTGTATCAGCAGGAAGTTCAGGCGCAGTTCTGGTAGGAGGTCAGGCTATTGTAGGCCGGATTAAGGGAATCGAACGTCCGGCGCTTGCGCCGTTAATCCCAACCAAGAACGGTGTAGCGCTTCTGATTGACTGTGGAGCGAATGTCGATGCCAGAGCTTCGCATCTTGTTCAATTTGCCAGGATGGGCTCCATCTATATGGAAGATGTTCTTGGTATTTCTCGCCCACGTGTGGGTATTGTAAATATTGGTGCGGAAGAAGAAAAGGGAAATGCACTTGTAAAAGAGACCTTTCCGCTTCTGAAACAGTGCAGCGATCTGAATTTTATCGGCAGTGTGGAAGCCAGGGATATTCCGGATGGCGTCTGTGATGTGATTGTCTGTGAAGCTTTTGTAGGAAATGTGATCCTCAAGCTTTATGAAGGCGTGGCAGGAACCCTGATTCAGAAGATAAAAGGCTGTATGATGCAGAGTTTAAAAACAAAAGTAGGGGCATTACTGGTAAAGCCGGCATTAAAAGGAATGATGAAGTCCTTTGATGCAAGTGAATACGGGGGAGCACCGCTACTGGGACTGAAAGGACTTGTGGTTAAAACGCACGGAAGTTCCAAGGCAAAGGAAGTGGAGCATTCCATTTATCAGTGCGTGCAGTTTACCGAGCAACGCATTAATGAGAAAATCAAAGAACATATCTCAATAGAAGAAACAGAAAAAGGAGAGAGCTAGTATTATGGAATTTGAAAAGTTACAGAGTATTATCGCAGAGGTATTGAATGTGGATGCCGATGAGATCACACCGGAAACAACGTTTGTGGATGATCTTGGGGCGGATTCCCTGGACGTTTTCCAGATCATTATGGGCATCGAAGAGGAATTCGATATTGAGATCCCAAATGAAAAGGCAGAAAAGATTGTTTCAGTTGGCGATGCGGCTGAGGCGATCAGAAACGCGATCGGATAGAACAGGGAGGCTTTGAAAGCCTCCTTTTTACAAGGACAGAAAGGTTCAGGATGGCAGAAATAAGTTTAAAGGAATTGGAAAAAAAGATTGGATATATGTTTCACGATATCAGAATGCTGCGCCAGGCAATGTGCCACAGCTCCTATGCAAATGAACACAGGGAGACGCAGCATGATAACGAGCGGCTGGAGTTTCTGGGAGACGCGGTTCTGGAGTTGACCAGCAGCGACGTTTTGTTTCATCAGTATCAGGAGATGCCGGAAGGCCAGCTGACCAAGCTTCGGGCAAGCATTGTGTGCGAACCGACGCTTGCTTTGTGTGCAAGGGAAATTGGCCTGGAAAAATACATTCTTCTTGGAAAGGGCGAAGAGCACACGGGAGGCAGATATCGCAACTCTATTATTTCAGATGCAATGGAGGCGCTGATCGGTGCAATTTATCTGGATGGTGGTTTTGCTAATGCAAAAGAGTTTGTAGAGAAATTTATTCTGACCGATATCGAGCATAAAAAACTCTTTTATGATAGCAAGACTATATTGCAGGAGATTGTTCAGCGCGATTATAAAGATGAAGAGATCCGGTATGTCATCACAGGAGAAGAGGGGCCGGATCACGCCAAACAGTTCCTTGTGGAAGTAATGATTGGTAAAAATGCCATGGGTAGCGGCCGCGGAAGTACAAAAAAAAGTGCCGAGCAGGAAGCTGCCTATCGCGCAATCATCGGATTGAAAGGGAAGACAGAAGATGTATCTGAAAAGCATTGAAGTGCATGGATTTAAGTCTTTTGCAAATAAGATCATATTTCAGTTCCACAACGGAATTACAGCGATTGTAGGACCGAACGGGAGTGGCAAAAGCAATGTGGCGGATGCTGTTCGTTGGGTACTTGGGGAGCAAAGCGCAAAACAGCTTCGCGGCGCCAGTATGCAGGATGTAATTTTTGCAGGTACAGAGACGAGGAAACCGTTAGGGTATGCATCGGTATCAATTACACTGGATAATGCGGATCATCGCCTTCCGGTATCCTATGATGAGGTGACAGTTACAAGGCGGGTTTACCGTTCCGGAGAAAGTGAGTATTTGTTAAATGGCACGCAGGTGCGGTTAAAAGATATCAATGAGATGTTCTATGATACGGGTATCGGCAAAGAGGGGTATTCCATCATCGGACAGGGGCAGATTGATAAGATTCTGAGCGGAAAGCCGGAGGAACGCCGGGAACTTTTTGATGAGGCGGCAGGAATCGTGAAGTTCAAGCGCCGCAAAAACACAGCTCAGAAAAAACTGGAGGCAGAGCGTCAGAACCTGGTGCGTGTAAACGATATTCTTTCTGAATTGACGCGTCAGCTTGGACCGCTTGAAAAACAGGCTGAAACAGCGAAAATATACCTTCAAAAGAGAGATGAATTAAAAAAATATGACGTCAATCTGTTTTTACTGGAGTTTGAGCGGCTGCGCAGGGAACTTCAGGAGGTGGAAGAGAAAAAAAATCAGGCTGAGGAACAGATTGGCGATACGAAGGCAGCATATGAAAAAGCAAAGGAAGAATATGAGCTGCTGGAGGCAGAGCTTGAAAAGCTGGATGTTATTTTACAGGAAAAGCGGGAGTCTATTTCTCAGGGGCAGCTGCGGAGGCAGCAGTTTGAAAATCAGATTGAACTTCTCGGCGAGCAGATTAATACGGCAAGGACGAGTGACGAACATCTGAAATCGCGTGTGCAGGCTATTGGGCAGCAGATCGCTGAGCATGAAGAGGATGAAAAGAAAGCCGCGGAAGAATTGGAGGAGCTTCGTCATCAAAAAGAGGAGGTCTCCCGGAGGGAAGCAGAGGCGGCTTCGCAGGCGGCTGCAGTGAGGAATGACATCGCACAACTGGAGGATACCATTGAAAGCGGCAAGAGCAGTATTATCACGCTTCTGAATCAGAGAGCCACGCTGAAGGGAAAGATGCAGCGATACGGCGCAATGCTCGAACAGGCGCAGATTCGCAAGGCTCAGCTTTCGCAGGAGGCGTTAAAGCTTAAAAGTGAAAAAGCGGAGCATGAAGCGGCGGGTGCGGAGATTCAAAAAGAGTACGACGCGATAAGCGGACGCATTGCAGAACTCACCTCCAAAAGCGAGGGATTGAATGAGGAACTTGCCGATACACAGCAGGAACTTTCAGAATTTAATCGCTGCATGGAGAGCGAGCAGACGGAATATCACAGAGAAGCATCGCGTCTGGAATCGCTGAAAAATATTGCAGAACGGTATGACGGCTATGGAAACAGCATTCGCCGTGTGATGGAGCAAAAGGAGCGAAATCCCGGTATTCTTGGTGTAGTAGCCGATATTATCAAAGTAGAAAAAGCGTATGAGGTAGCGATTGAGACTGCGCTTGGGGGCAGCATTCAGAACATTGTAACAGACACAGAAGAGACTGCCAAACATCAGATAGAATTTTTAAAACGCAATAAATTTGGCCGTGCGACATTTCTGCCGTTATCCGGAATCAGTGGAAAAGGCGGTTTTTCAACGCCGCAGGCATTAAAAGAACCGGGTGTGATTGGCCTGGCGAGCGGTCTTGTAACAGCAGGAGAAAAATATAAGGAGCTGATACAGTTCCTTCTCGGGAAAACGGTGGTTGTAGACCAGGTGGATCAGGCAATTGCGCTGGCGCGCAAATACCGTCATTCCCTGCGGATTGTAACGACCGACGGGGAGCTTTTGAGTCCGGGCGGTTCCATGAGTGGAGGTGCTTTCCGCAATTCGAGTAATCTTCTTGGACGTCGCCGGGAAATTGAAGATCTGGAGAAACAGGTACAGAAAAGAAAAGAAGGGCTGCTAGAATTGCAGCAGCAGATTGATACGTGCCGTTTGAGCCGCAATCGCATGCGGGATGACCTGGTACGACTGAAGGATGAACTCCAAAAAGAATATCTGGCACAAAATACTGCCAGATTAAGACTGGAAGAGCTGAACGAAAAAAACGGAAGCACAGATCAGGGCTATCGGAGGATTCATACAGAGACCAGTGAGATTGAGCTGCAGATTCGGGAAATTAAAGAGAATCAGGCCCAAGAGCAGGACGAGCTTTCGCGTTCACAGCAGGCAGAACAGGAAACGCAGGAGCATATTTTGCAGGCACAACAGAAACTGGAAGGCAAACGGGAAGAAGAGGCCCTCATGCTTTCCGGCACGGAAAAAATTCATCTGGAACTGTCTGCGCTTACACAGAAAACGGAATTTATCCGACAGAATATTGCCAGGATTGGACAGGAGAAAGAGCAGCTATTGTCCGACCGCTGTCAGTTTGAAGCGGAAATCGGGAATGCGGCAGGGAGTGTTGCGGAAAAAGAGGCGCAGATCGCGGCAATCCGAGAGACCCTTTCCCAGTCAGGAGAGCTGGAACAGAAACTTTCGGAGGAGATTGCAGCTTTTACGAAAGAAAAAGAAGAGAAGAACGCAGTGCATAAAAAGTTTTTCGCAAACCGTGAAGAGCTTTCAGAGCGCATGAGCCTTTTGGATAAAGAGCATTTTCGTTTAAATGCACAGCTTGAAAAGATGGGGGAACAAAAGGATCACCTGGTAAATTACATGTGGGAGGAATATGGACTCACGTTCAGCTCTGCAGCAGAGCTTCGTGATGAAGAAGCAGGAAATGCAGCCTCCCTCAAAAAAAGTATATCTGTTTTGAAAAGCGAAATCAAAAGCCTTGGCAGCGTCAATGTCAACGCGATTGAGGATTATAAAGAGCTGTCTGAGCGTCATACGTTTTTAGCAGCACAGCATGAAGATCTGCAAAAAGCAGAAGACGCGCTTTTGAAGATTATTGAAGAGCTGGATAACGGAATGAGGATTCAGTTCCGGGAGCAGTTTGCACGCATTCAGACAGAGTTTGACAAGGCGTTCAAGCAGCTTTTTGGCGGAGGAAAAGGCGAACTGGAGCTTGTGGAGGATGAGGATATCCTGGACGCAGGCATTCGCATCATTGCACAGCCGCCCGGAAAAAAGCTTCAGAATATGATGCAGATGTCAGGAGGAGAAAAATCGCTGACTGCGATCGCACTTTTGTTTGCGATTCAGAACTTGAAGCCGTCGCCGTTCTGTCTGCTCGATGAGATCGAGGCTGCTCTGGATGAAAGCAACGTAGACCGGTATGCCGGCTACCTGCATAAGTTGACAAAAAATACACAGTTTATTATTATTACACATAGAAGAGGTACGATGTCAGCAGCCGACCGCCTGTATGGAATTACAATGCAGGAAAAAGGTGTGTCTGCTCTGGTATCTGTAAATCTTATAGAAAATGATCTTGATGAATAACCCGAATGGAGTGTGATGAGATGGAAGAAAAGAAAGGGTTTTTTAAACGTCTCGTAGCAGGACTGGCAAAGACAAGAGACAATATCGTTTCGGGAATTGATGCGATTTTTAACGGTTTTTCCAGTATTGACGACGATTTTTATGATGAGATCGAAGAAATTCTTGTAATGGGTGATATCGGAATCAATGCCACGACATCCATTATCGAGGATTTAAAGGCGCAGGTGAAGGCGCAAAACATTAAGGAGCCGTCAGAATGCAAGCAGCTCCTGATTAACAGTATCAAGAACCAGATGGATGTCGGAGAGACTGCTTACGAGTTTGAAAACCGCAGATCTGTGGTCCTGGTGATTGGAGTAAACGGTGTCGGAAAGACGACGAGCGTCGGAAAACTGGCAGGTAAACTGAAAGATCAGGGCAAAAAGGTAGTTCTGGCTGCTGCTGATACATTTCGTGCAGCAGCAGGAGAGCAGCTGACCGAATGGGCGCACCGTGCAAATGTGGATATCATCAGCGGACAGGAAGGGTCTGACCCTGCCTCCGTTGTTTATGATGCGATTGCATCGGCCAAAGCAAGAAACGCTGATGTTTTGCTTTGCGATACGGCAGGCCGCCTTCACAATAAAAAGAATCTGATGAATGAGCTTGGAAAGATCAACCGCATTATTGAGCGGGAATATCCGGAAGCATTTCGCGAGACGCTGGTTGTTCTGGATGGAACGACAGGACAGAATGCTCTGGCCCAGGCGAGAGAGTTTAAAGAAGTGGCGGATATCACAGGCATTATTCTGACGAAGCTGGATGGGACGGCCAAGGGCGGTATTGCCGTGGCAATTCACGCGGAACTCGGAATTCCGGTAAAATATATCGGCGTCGGCGAAACGATTGACGATCTGCAGAAATTTGATGCAGATCAGTTTGTGAACGCGTTATTTGATGTAAAAGAATAAAATATTTTGTGATTTGTGCCTGCAAAGGGACGGGAAGGAAAAAGAGATGGAGATGCTGACGTTGGAGGCGTTTGAGGAAGCCTCCGAATGTGTAAAAAAAGTGGCACAGGAAACAAAACTGATTTACAGTGAATATTTCAGTGTACAGACAGGAAATAAAGTATTCCTGAAAGCAGAAAATATGCAGGTGACAGGCGCCTACAAAATCCGCGGAGCGTACTATAAGATCAGTACGCTGTCAGAAGAGGAACGGGCAAAGGGCCTGATTACCGCTTCTGCGGGAAACCATGCGCAGGGTGTGGCATATGCGGCGAAGGCATACGGCTGCAAGGCGGTAATCGTGATGCCGGAGACAACTCCGCTGATCAAGGTAAACCGAACAAAAGGATACGGTGCAGAAGTAGTTCTTCACGGAGATGTGTATGATGAGGCGTGCGAGTATGCTTACAAGCTGGCAGAGGAAAATGGCTATACCTTTATTCATCCGTTTGACGATCCGGCTGTAGCGACCGGACAGGGAACGATTGCGATGGAGATCGTAAAGGAGCTTCCGCTTGTTGATTATATTCTGGTGCCAATCGGGGGAGGTGGCCTTGCCACCGGCGTATCGACGCTGGCAAAACTTCTGAATCCAAAGATTAAAGTGATTGGTGTGGAGCCGGAAGGGGCGGCCTGTATGAGAGAGTCCCTGGCAGCTGGTCAGGTTGTGACGCTTCCGAGTGCTAACACAATCGCTGACGGTACTGCTGTTAAGACTCCGGGAACCAATATCTTCCCGTATATTCAGAAAAATATCGATGATATTATTACGATCAGCGACGATGAGCTGATTGTTTCCTTCCTTGATATGGTGGAAAATCACAAAATGATCGTAGAAAATTCCGGCCTGCTTACTGTAGCGGCTCTGAAACATCTGAACGTCAGGAACAAAAAGATCGTTTCTGTTTTAAGTGGCGGAAATATGGACGTGATTACAATGTCTTCTGTCGTACAGCATGGACTGATTCAGAGAGACCGTATTTTCACTGTGTCCGTCCTGCTTCCCGATCGTCCCGGCGAGCTTGTCCGCGTAGCTTCCATCATTGCAGAGCAGCAGGGAAATGTCATCCGTCTTGATCACAACCAGTTTGTGAGCACCAACCGAAACGCCGCAGTAGAGCTGACGATCACGATGGAAGCGTTCGGAACAGAACACAAAAACAAGATCATCAAAACCCTAGAAGAACACGGCTACACCCCGGTATTCAAAACGGCGAGCCTGTAATCTTTTGATGTTTTAACAGATAGAATATAGATATTCTGATGATCATAATTCGAACAAAAGTTTGTAAAGAAAAAATACTTGACACCCGCCTGCATTTCGTTTATGATAACAACCAGGCAGTTACGAAACTATTTCAAAGTCAGCTCCTGTAGAAGATACAAAATAAGGGGTGACTTGTTTGCCGGAACCCCGTTTTTGTATCTTCTACAGGGGCGTCCGCCATACACTGTTTCGCAAATACCCGCCCCAACAAAGGTGACAGACAATGGATCAGCTTTTAAAACAATCTCTGCTCTATGATTTTTACGGTGAGCTTCTGACCGAGCATCAGCGTCGCGTATATGAAGAGGTCGTACAGAATGATCTGTCGTACTCGGAGGCCGCAGAATCGTTTGGCGTGAGCCGCCAGGGGATTCACGAATTGATCAAGCGTTGCAACAAGATGCTTGAGAGTTATGAAGAACGGCTTCATCTTGTGGAGCGTTTTCTGAGAATCCGGAGCAGTGTACAGGAGATACAGGTATTGTCTGCACAGCATGAAACAATAGAAAAGCAGGCGCTTGCCGAAAAGGTGCTTGCGATTTCACAACAGATTTTAGAGGAGTTATAATATATGGCTTTTGAAAGCTTATCGGAGAAGCTGCAGAATGTATTCAAGAATCTGCGCAGCAAGGGACGATTGACCGAGGCGGACGTCAAAGCAGCGCTTCGCGAGGTAAAGATGGCTCTTCTGGAGGCAGATGTCAGTTTTAAGGTAGTAAAGCAGTTTATCAAGTCTGTACAGGAAAAGGCGATCGGGCAGGATGTCATGAATGGTCTGAATCCCGGACAGATGGTTATAAAGATTGTAAACGACGAGCTGGTAGCGCTCATGGGCTCTGAGACGACAGAGATTATTCTGAAGTCAGGCGCTGAGATTACCGTCATTATGATGGCAGGTCTTCAGGGTGCCGGAAAAACGACGACAGCCGCCAAGCTGGCGGGCAAGTTTAAGTCCAAGGGCCGCAGACCTTTGCTGGTTGCCTGTGATGTTTACCGGCCGGCTGCGATTAAGCAGCTTCAGGTAAATGGAGAGAAGCAGGGGGTAGAGGTATTTACACTTGGTGACAAGGTAAGCCCTGTGCAGATTGCACGCGAGGCGATTGCATACGCAAAGCAGCAGGGATATAACACCGTAATGCTCGATACGGCGGGGCGGCTTCATATTGATGAAGATATGATGCGTGAGCTGCAGGAGATTAAGCGGACCGTAGAAGTAGATCAGACTGTGCTGGTTGTGGATGCCATGACCGGACAGGATGCGGTAAATGTAGCCTCCATGTTTGAGGAAAAGATCGGAATTGACGGTGTGATCGTTACAAAGCTTGACGGAGATACAAGAGGCGGAGCAGCGCTTTCGATCAAGGCGACCTGTGGAAAGCCAATTCTGTATGTCGGTATGGGCGAAAAACTTTCCGATCTGGAACAGTTTTACCCGGATCGTATGGCTTCGAGAATCCTCGGTATGGGCGATGTGCTTTCTCTGATTGAGAAGGCGCAGGAGACAATTGATGAGGAAAAAGCCAGATCCATGGAGCAGCGGCTTCGAAAAGCGCAGTTTGGTTTTGACGATTATCTGGAAAGCATGAATCAGATGAAAAATATGGGAGGGCTTTCCAGCATTCTGAGTATGATGCCTGGTATTGGCGGCGCTCAGATGAAACAGCTTGAAGATGCCGTAGACGAGAAAAAGATGAATCAGGTTGAAGCGATCATTCTGTCTATGACTCCGAAAGAGCGTTCCAATCCGGACATTCTCAATCCATCCAGAAAGCGGAGGATTGCAGACGGAGCCGGCGTTGACATCAGTGAGGTCAACAAGCTTGTCAAGCAGTTTGAGCAGAGCAGAAAAATGATGAAGCAGTACTCCGGGCTGTTCGGAGGTAAAGCAGGTAAAAGAGGTAAGTTTAAACTTCCCTTTTAACATAATTCAACATAACTCTTATTAAATCTAAGGAGGTGAAAAAAATGGCAGTAAAGATCAGACTTAGAAGAATGGGTCAGAAAAAGGCTCCTTTCTATAGAATCGTTGTTGCTGATTCCAGATCCCCGAGAGATGGAAGATGTATCGAAGAAATCGGTACTTACAATCCGAACACAGATCCGAGCGAGTTCAAGATTAACGAGGAGCTGGCTAAGAAGTGGCTTGCAAATGGAGCTCAGCCGACAGAGGTTGTAAGCAAACTCTTCAAAGTAGCTGGCATCGAGAAGTAAGATAGAGGTGACTGAATGAAAGATTTAGTTGAAGTAATTGCAAAGTCTCTAGTCGAAAATCCGGATGAAGTAGTGGTTACTGAGAAGGAAAGCGGAAAAGCCCTTGTGCTGGAGCTGAAGGTTGCGCCATCTGACATGGGAAAGGTAATCGGAAAACAGGGAAGGATTGCAAAGGCCATCCGTTCTGTGGTAAAAGCAGCAGCATCAAAGGAAGATAAGCGTGTGATTGTGGATATTCTGCAATAACATAAAGCAGTGACGAACTGAGAAACAGCTTGGGCAGGGAGACTTGTTACAAGCTGTTTTCATATCACTGTTTTGCTTTTTTGCTGGGTACGAGAATACAATGGAGGGAATCATGCAGGATATATTACAGGTAGGAGCAGTGACTACCACGCACGGGATTGCGGGGGAGGTCAAGGTATTTCCGACAACGGACGACCCTGCCCGGTTCAAAAAGTTGAAACATGTGTTGGTCGATGTCAGGGATGGGAAAAAAGAACTGGAGATTATTGGGGTAAAGTTTTTTAAAAATCTGGTGATCCTGAAATTCAAGGATCATAATAAAATTGAGGATGTCATGCCGTACAAGGGCAAAGCTCTGTACGTGACCAGAGAACATGCAGTAAAGCTGAAGAAGAACGAATATTTTATTGCAGACCTGATCGGCATGGAGGTGTCCACAGAAGATGGCGCATATCTTGGCGTGCTGAAAGAGGTAATTCAGACCGGAGCCAACGATGTGTATGAGGTAGAGATGGAATATGGGAAAAGCGTGCTGATACCGGCCATTCGTCAGTGCATTTTGCATGTGGATACCGAAAATAATAAGATGACAGTACATTTGCTGGAGGGATTGCTGGAATGAATTTTTATGTAATGACGCTGTTTCCGGAAATGATCGAAAACGGGATGAACACCAGCATTACAGGCAGGGCCATTGCAAAAGGGCTTTTATCGCTCACGACAGTGAATATCAGAGATTATTCCGTCACGGGCAATGGACGGATTGATGATTATCCATACGGCGGAGGGGCCGGAATGGTGATGCAGGCGGAGCCGGTGTACCGTGCATATCAAGCTTTGGTGGAAAACAGAAAGAGCAGTCCGCGTCTTGTTTATCTGACGCCGCAGGGAAAGGTATTTGATCAGGCGATGGCAGAAGAGCTTGCCAGAGAAGAAGATCTGATCTTTTTGTGCGGCCATTACGAAGGAATAGATGAACGTGTTCTGGAAGAGATCGCAACAGATTTTGTCTCCATCGGCGATTATGTGCTGACGGGTGGGGAGCTTCCTGCAATGGTAATGATGGATTCTATTGCGCGGATGGTTCCCGGCGTTCTGAGCAACCAGGAGTCCGGACAGTTCGAAAGCTTTCAGGGAAGTCTTCTGGAATATCCGCAGTACAGCCGTCCGGAAGAATGGCGGGGAAAGAAAGTACCGCCGGTTCTATTATCCGGGCATCACGGCAATGTGGACCGGTGGAGGCGCGATCAGTCGATTTTACGGACGCTGCGAAACAGGCCGGAACTGTTGTCCGGTGCGGAGTTTGACAAGAAAGATCGCAAATACCTCAGGGCGCTTTTGCAGGATGAGCAGGAGGAGCGGCTTACGGAAGAAGAAAAGGGATTTTTGGCAAAACTTCTTGCATTTTAGAAAAAAGCATGTTAGTATTAAAACGTTGTGAGAAGGAGATGGTCCTCTGTTACACAGCTTTTGCATCGGTTCGATGAAGGCTGTATTGTCGGCAGACAGTGTTCCTGTGGACATGTATTAAGAACATCCAGAATAGAAGGAGGCACACAATGAACGAAATTATCAAAAACATCGAAGCTGCCCAGCTTAAGGCAGAAGTACCGCAGTTTTGCGTAGGCGATACCGTTAAGGTATACGGAAAGATCAAAGAGGGAAACCGTGAGAGAATTCAGGTTTTCGAAGGAATCGTGATCAAGAAGCAGGGCGGAAGCGTCAGAGCAACATTTACGGTTCGTAAGAATTCAAATGGTGTTGGCGTTGAAAAGACCTGGCCGTTGCATTCTCCGAGCGTTGAAAAGGTAGAAGTAATCAGACACGGAAAAGTAAGACGTGCAAAACTGACCTACTTAAGAGGACGCGTTGGAAAGAGAGCCAAAGTAAAAGAACTGGTGAAATAAGAAAGCATTCCGGGGACAATTTCATATATGAATTGTCCCCATTTGCGTTTCCGTTTGAGATATAAAGGAGTTTTTTAAGTGCGAAAGGAAAAGAAAGCGCTCCCTGTTCCGGGGAAAAAACATTCTATTATCCGCAATATTCTACTCTGGACCTTTGAGATTCTTGTAATAATCCTTTTTGCTTACGTTGTGGTGTATTTTTTTGGACAGTCCCGCACAAACATAGGTCAGTCCATGGATGTCACATTGTCCGGCGGTGATACGGTGCTTCTGAACTCTCTGGTTTATCAGGTTGGTTCACCGAAGCGCGGCGATGTTATATCCTTTAAGCCAAATGGCAGCACAACGGGACATTCCAGTATTAAAAGGATTATCGGCCTTCCAAGAGAGACAGTTCAGATAAAAGATGGCATGATTTATATAAATGATGTTGTATATCTTGAAAAAAAGAGTTATCCTGTAATTACGAATCCGGGGCTTGCCGGCAACCCGATCACGCTTGGCGATAAAGAGTACTTCGTACTTGGCGATAACCGCAACAACAGCGAGGACAGTCGTTTTGCGGATGTCGGTGTGGTAAAAAGCGAATATATCGAGGGTAAGGTCTGGTTTGTGCTTTCCCCATCTTCGCACCGTGGATTTCTGAAGAATTGAGAGGTGGCGCATGAATTATCAATGGTATCCTGGTCATATGACAAAGGCAAAGCGTATGATGCAGGAAGATATCCGGCTGATTGATCTTGTGATCGAGCTGACCGATGCGCGGGTTCCGCTTGCAAGCCGAAACCCGGATATAGATGAACTCGGGAAAAACAAGGCAAGGCTGATTTTGCTGAATAAGGCTGACCTGGCTGATGAACAGCAGAATGAGGCCTGGGCGGCGTATTTCAGGGAACAAGGATATTTTACTGCCAGAATCAATGCACGCAGCGGTGCAGGGATGAAACAGATTCAGGAGATCATTCGTACCGCATGCCAGGAAAAGCTGGAACGTGACCGGAAGCGGGGGATTTTGAACCGGCCTGTGCGGGCCATGGTTGTGGGAATACCGAATGTCGGAAAGTCTACCTTTATCAATACGTTTGCCGGAAAGGCATGTGCAAAGACGGGTAACAAACCGGGGGTCACAAAGGGAAAACAGTGGATTCGGCTCAACAAAAATGTGGAGCTCCTCGATACCCCGGGGATTCTCTGGCCCAAGTTCGAGGATCAGCAAGTCGGACAGAAGCTGGCTGTAGTTGGCTCGATCAAAGATGAGCTGTTGCAGACAGAAGAACTCGCGCTGTGGATTCTTTCTTTTGTAAGACAGTATTATCCAGGATGTCTGGCCAGAAGGTACCAGCTTCCGGAGGCGGGGACTGATACCGATCTCCTGGAGCAGATTGCTTTTGCAAGGGGATGCCGGATGAAAGGCGGGCAGCCGGATGTACAGAAAGCAGCGGCTCTGATTGTAGATGATCTGCGTAGTGGAAGGCTCGGGAGGATTACACTGGAATTTCCGCAGATGCCGGAACCAGAAGAACAAAAAGAAAGTGGTGAATGATTATGAGCAATGAAACTGTTTCACAAGAAAACAGCAATAAGCAGGAGGAAGGCGCAAAGAAAACGGATCTGAAAAAAGAAGTTTTAAGCTGGATTTTTTATATTCTGTTTGTGATTGCGCTGACTTATCTGATTATCACGTTTGTAGGACAGAGGACCATGGTAGATGGCCGTTCTATGAATGCCACACTGAACGATGGCGACAATCTGATTGTCGAGAAGCTTTCCTATCGGTTTGGCGATCCGGAACGGTTTGATATTATTGTGTTCCCGCCGCAGGAATCTCCGAAGGAGCATTACATCAAGAGAATTATCGGCCTTCCGGGAGAGACGGTTCAGATTGATGCAGAAGGCAAAATCTATATTAATGGAGAAGTTCTGGAAGAAAACTATGGCCTTGAGACTATCCGCAATGCGGGACGCGCAGCGGAGCCAATTACACTTGGGGACGATGAGTACTTTGTTCTGGGGGATAATCGCAATAACAGCAAAGACAGCCGTTCGGATGCGGTTGGCAATGTAAAGCGCAGCTCAATTACAGGTCGTGCATGGCTGCGAATCTGGCCGTTATCAGATATTGGCTTTTTAAAACATCAGTAAACGGTGGTGAAAAAGATTGCGTCAGAATAAGAAAAAAAGAAAAGGCATAGTGAGAGAGCTTCTGAGCTGGATTTTGTATCTGGTCTTCTTTTTTGGCGCGGTTTATCTCATTGTGCAGTATGTCGGGGAACGCACCGTAGTGAGCGGTGAGTCCATGTATCCGACTCTGAATGACGGGGACAGTTTGATTGTTGATAAGATATCATACCGGTTCGTGGAACCGGATCGGTATGATATTGTCGTATTTCCGTTCCGTTATCAGGAGGATACTTTTTATATCAAACGTGTGATCGGTCTTCCAGGTGAGACGGTGCAGATCACAGATGGCAGAGTGTACATCAATGGGAAAGTGCTGGAAGATTCGTATGGATATGAAGCGATTCGAAATCCGGGGCTGGCAGCTGCCGGGGTTACACTTGGCAGAGACGAGTATTTTGTTCTGGGAGACAACCGGAATAACAGTGCAGACAGCCGTGAGCCGAGCGTTGGTATGATAAAGAGAGAGAGTATTATCGGGCGGGCTGTTTTGCGGATTTGGCCGATGAACAAGATGAATTTTTTGTGGTAAATTTAAAAATACAGGGTGTTTGAAGCAGATGAAAAAGATTGCAGAGATAAAACAGGAGTTTTTGCAGGCTGATGACGCTGCGCTTTCCCGTTTGTTTGCGCTTTATGCAGACGATGGGAGAGCCGGTGTTGTCAGCCTGCTTGCAAAATACAGGAAAAAACAGGAACGGCTTGCCGCAGAGTATGCAAGGCTGGACGGCATGCTGGAATATGAACATACTTATGCCCACAATGGTCTGATCTGCGGGATTGATGAGGCCGGCCGCGGACCACTGGCCGGACCGGTGGTAGCGGGGGCAGTGATCTTGCCTGAGAATTGTCGTATTTTATATCTGAATGATTCCAAACAGCTTACCGAGAAACGTCGGGAGGAGCTATTTGAGGAGATTCAGGACAAGGCAGTAGCATGGGGAATCGGTATGGCGTCACCGGCACGTATTGATGAGATCAATATCCTGCAAGCGACTTATGAGGCGATGCGCGAAGCCGTGCTGCAGCTGCAAGTACAGCCGCAGCTTTTGCTGAATGATGCGGTTCGCATCCCTCAGATGGATATTCCACAGATACCGGTTATCAAAGGAGATGCAAAGAGTCTGTCAATCGCAGCGGCCAGCGTATTGGCGAAGGTGACAAGGGATCGGCTCATGCGCGAATACGACAAAATCATGCCGGAATATGGCTTTGCTTCCAACAAAGGCTATGGCTCCGCGGCGCACATTGCGGCGCTGAAACAATACGGTCCATCGCCGATTCATAGAAATTCGTTTATCGGAAATTTTGTCTGATCGTATGATTTGAAGTTATGCATGCAAAGGGGAGAGACCGGCGATTCATACATGAATAAAAGAGAAACAGGAACAAAGTATGAGCAAAAAGCGGCAGAGTATCTCGAAGCCTGCGGATATCGTATTCTGGAAGCTAACTATCGCTGCCGTGCAGGAGAGATTGATCTGATTGCAGCGGAGGACGGGTATCTCGTGTTTGTCGAGGTAAAATACCGTGGCAGCATGTATAAGGGCAGCGGACTGGATGCTGTGAACAGGCGCAAGCAGCGAAAAATTTTGCAGGCCGCCCAGTGGTATGTCATGGAACAGGGCATCAGCACAGAGATGCCGCAGCGGTTTGATGTGCTTGCATTTCTGGAAGAAGAGATTACGCTGATTCAGGATGCATTTCAAGGTTGAGACAGAGGAGATAAGGATATTGAACAGAAAGGGGGATCTGTTTGAAACGAAAAGAAGGAAAGCAGACTTTGACGGAGAATCATAAAAATGGGGTGTTGTATTTTACGTTTTCATCGCTCTGTGCACAGACAGATTTTGTGCACGGTTTTTCGAGCCGCATCGGAGGCGTAAGCGAGGGGGAGTTTTCAACAATGAATCTCAGCTTTTCAAGGGGAGACGATCCGGAGCGCGTGAGGGAAAATTATAAAAGACTGGCCGCTGCGATTGGATTTGATGATACGAAGATTGTCTGTTCTGATCAGACGCACACGAACCATGTGCGTCAGGTGACAGAAGCGGACTGCGGGAAAGGATATTTAAGAAAACGAGATTATACGGATGTAGATGGCCTGATTACGAATGTGCCGGGCGTTGTTCTGGCTACATTTTACGCGGACTGTGTGCCTCTGTATTTTGTGGACCCGGTACACCGGGCAGTCGGGCTGTCACATTCCGGATGGCGAGGAACCGTCAGCGATATTGCGGCAGAGACAGTTCAGGCAATGCAAAAGCATTATGGGAGCGAACCAGCAGAGATTCTGGCAGCGATCGGTCCTTCGATCTGCCAGGACTGCTATGAGGTCAGCGAGGATGTTATAGAGCAATTTCGGGCACATTATGCGCAGGAGCTCTGGCCGCAGCTATTTTATCAGAAGACAGACCATTCTCATCCGTTGGGAGCTAAGTATCAGCTGAATCTCTGGGAGGCCTGCCGCCAGAATATGCTGCGCGCTGGTATTTTACCGGAGCATATTGAGGTGACAGACGTATGCACCTGCTGTAATCCCGAGATTCTGTTTTCTCACCGGGCATCAAAGGGACGCAGAGGAAATCTGGGTGCTTTTCTTGGAATCCGGGAGTAAAGAATGGGTCGGAAACCAGATAAAACCGGGGTGTTAGGAAACTAATATCCCGGCTTTTCAAATCCTGTGAATACAAATTAGAAAAAAGAGGGAACGTAATGAAAATTTCATGTATTGCACTTGATCTGGACCGGACAACGCTTGACAGCAACGGACGTCTCAGTGCAGATAACAGAAAAGCCATTGAGGCTGCGATTGAACAGGGCATTCACGTTGTAATTGCGAGCGGCAGGGCGCTTACGTCGCTGCCATCGGATGTACTTGCCATGCCAGGAATACGGTATGCGATCACATCGAACGGAGCAGCCGTCTATGATCTACATACAGGGGAATGTCTGAAGCAATACAAACTCACGGCAGAATCAGCGGAACATATTTTAAAACTGACAGGCGGCAGGGAAGTGGCATACGAGGCGTTTATTGACGGGCACCCATACGCGCAGAAGGAATACGTAGCGGACCCGGTACGGTTTGGCGCACTGCCTAAGGCAATCCCTTATATCCAAAGTACGCGCCGCCCGGTGGAGGATATGCAGTCGTTTTTGAAGGAGCACATCAAAGAACTGGACTGCCTTGACCTCGTGGTGAAAAACGAAGAAATAAAATGTCAAATCAGGAATGAACTGGAACAAAAGGTCTCCGATATTTATGTGACATCTTCCGTGGAACAGCTGCTGGAGATTTCTTATAAGGACTGCGGAAAGCATTCCGGTGCAAAGGTGATTCTGGAACATCTTGGGCTGGAACGGGAGCAGCTGGCTGCGTTTGGGGATGCGGATAATGATGCGGATCTGCTTGCGTTTGCCGGGCTCGGAATTGCAATGGCAAATGCATCAAAAAAATGCCGGGAGGCGGCAGACTGGGTGACGTTTTCGAATGATGAGAATGGCGTGGCGTACGGAATCCGGCATCGCATTTTGTCTGACGCCAGTGTGTAAAGTGATTGACTGGGATACGGAGAAAACAATGAAAAAGATAGTTTTATTGATCGTGGTGATGCTTTTTCTGATGGTTGGCGTACAGTTTTACTGGGAGTCTCCCATGGAGCAGGGGGAACCGCTTGCTTACCGGTTTACGTTTGTGTGTCCTTCGGTCGGAAAAGGGCTGACAGCCGGCATTGCGGCGGCAGATGAGGCATTGGGAACGGATACGAAACGGATAGAATTTGAAAATTTTAATGAAGAAGAGCTTGCATATGCGGTATTGAAGGCAGTGTATGCCAATGTGGACGGAATTATCATGGTTGGCAGAAGTACGTCTGACGCGCTGCCAGAGGCGATTGAGCAGGCAGAAAAAGAAGAGATTCCTGTTATTTTGGTGGATTCAGATCTGCCGGATTCAGGACGAGACTGTTACATCGGAGCGGATAATCAGGAAGCCGGGGCGCAGGCAGGCCGTGTTCTTTTGGAATCCACAGAAGGACAGGCGCATATCGCTGTGGTAGCTTCGAGCCTGTCCGATGCGAATCAGAAGGAGCGGCTTGACGGATTTCTGAAGGTGATAAAAGAGGCGCCGCAAATGAAAGTGGATCAGGTGATTGAGAGTCAGTCCGATGGAATGCGCGTCCGGAAGATTGCGCAGAGGATGCTTGATGAGTATCCGGAACTCGATGCTATTTTCTGCACAGATGAAATTACATCGGATTTATTGGGCGAGGTTCTGGCTGAGGAAGCGTATCAAAGCCGTGAAATCCGAACCGTATGTTTTGGAATGTCAGAGCAGATCTACGGTTATTTGCAGGATGGGGTATACGATGCTTCCATCGTGCAGCAGTCCTTTGAGCAGGGGTACCGCGCTGTGGAATGGCTGCGCCAGTATCTGAACGGACAGGCAGAAAGCGGAGAAATGATCCATCTGGAAACGCTCGTTGCAGGACAGGACTTTGATTTCGAGAACTGGAAGCAAAGAAGCGAGAGCGGAGAAACATTATGAAAAGAAGAGACAAGGTCAGTTCTATCAAAGACCGGCTGATGGGAGTAATGACGGAAACCGTTGTGATATCACTGCTCACGGTGCTGTTGTGTGTCGGTATGTATTTAATGACTTATACTGTGTACGGAAGCAGTACGAAACAGATGATGACGCTCAAAAATTTTTATGCAAATCTCGAGACCGTGAACCGGGATGTTTATACATATACGCTTGAGGGCGACGAGACGGTGTACGACCGGATCACTGCTGCCTGTATCGAAGGGCGCAGGATGCTGCGGGAGCTGACAGAGGCGAAGGCGGGCGTACAGTTTTACCGGGATGTCAGGGATATGCAGGAGATGTTTTATTCCTATACGCTTGGCATTAACAAAATATACGATCACAGTTATCTGTGCGACAGTCTGGCGATTGGGAGCAAAGGCGTGATTAATAAGTATTACAACCAGACGCAGGAGGTTTACAATGCGATGGTATCTGAGTTTCAGAAGCTGGACGGACAGCTTCTTGAGGCACTGGATAAATGGCAGATTCAGCAAAGAAAAAAGAACCTTTTCTATTTGGTCGAATTGTTTGTTGTTGTGGTGGTTGTACTGGTGCATCAACGACGGGGGCTGCGTACGGAAGCGGGAAAGGTCATACGTCCAGTACAGCTTCTGACGGAGCATGCGCGGGCGATTGGTCATAAGAGTCTGGAACAGGTGGAATACGTAGAGCAGGAACCGGATGCGGACGAAGAGATGCGACTGCTGATTGCGGTGTACAATTCCATGATCGGACGTATCCAGGCACAGATTTTGACGATTCAAGAGAATGCGAGCGCCAAAGAGCGGCTGCAGGTGCAGGAGCTTGAAAACTTAAAAATCCGGAACATGCTCAAAGAAAGTGAAATGAAGGCGCTGCAGATGCAGATCAATCCGCATTTTCTGTTTAATACACTGAACATGATTTCACAAACCGCATTTCTGGAACACGCTGAGCAGACGATACAGCTTCTGGATAATACGGCAAAGCTGCTGCGTTACACGCTCGACAATACGGACAAATCAGTGACACTGGCAAAAGAGGTAGAAATCGTAGGAAGCTACGTGGAACTGCAGGAGTATCGGTTTGGCGACCGGATTCAGTTTGAGTTTGAACTGGACGAGGAGTTTCACAGGGTGCAGGTGCCGAGCATGATTTTGCAGCCGCTGGTGGAAAACGCGCTGACACACGGCGTCGGCATGAAAATCAAAGATGCAAGGGTTGTGATCCGGACCATTTATGACACGGCAAATGGCCTCGGCATTGTAGAGGTAGAGGATAACGGAGAGGGAATGTCGCAGGAAAAACTGTCTCTGGTTCGGGCCGAAATGAAAAAAAATCAGTGGAACGGCAAAAAAATTGGACTTGCCAATATTTATATGCGGTTGCAGATTTTCTTTGGAAATGGGGCTGACGTGGAGCTTTCGAGTGTACCGGGCGAGTCCACGTGTGTTCGACTCTTGTTTCCGGTTGAAAAAGAGACAGAAAGCAAAGAGGAGGTGACACCAGATGTATCGGATAATCATTGCAGATGACGAGGCGGTGGAGTGCCGCGCACTGGAAATGATGATTCAAAGTGATTTTGAGAAGCTGGAGGTGCTGCCGTGTGCATCAAACGGAATCGAACTGATCGCAAATGTAGAAAAGTACAGGCCGGATATCGCGATCGTGGATATCAATATGCCGGGTATGAACGGACTGGATGCGCTGGAAGTAATTCGTGGAAGAAATCGCCGGATGAAGATTGTAATCAGCTCAGCGTACAGTGAATTCCAATATGCAAAACGGGCGATGGAGCTTGGAGCTGTGGACTATATTCTAAAACCACTTAACCGAAGTGTATTTCGGGAAGCACTGGAGAAGGTGATCTTGCGGCTTGAACAGGAACGGAAAATACTTGCCGATCAGAAAGCGGCCGAGGTGCAGACGCATGAGATGAATGCAGTGCTCGCAGATGAATTTTTATCCTCTCTGATGCTCGGGGAGCCGAATGAAACGACATTCCGGATGCTGCTCCGTTCCTTTGAGCAGGATTACAATGGATGTGTGCTCGTGACAGTGAAAGGATTGTCTGACCGCGTGGCAGATACAAGGCGCATCCGGGAGCTGCAGCATGAAATAACGGAAGAGATGAACCAGTTCTGCCGCTGCATCGGGAAATCCTATAAGGGAGAGCTCTGCTTCCTGATTTTTTTAAGCAGCAATGTGACGGGGAAAGAACGGAAAAAGTGGTTTTCTGATGTCGTGGGAATCCTGCGCTCGGCAGCGGCACGCCGGGGATTTGATAAGCTGGTCTTTGGTGTGAGCAGCTGGCAGATGGATGCGGCGGAGATGGCGGCCGGTCTGGCAGAGAGCCGGATGGTGGCGCGCAGCCAGGGAAAACCCGGGATTTATTTTTATGCTGCAAAAGAAAAGAGCGAAAGGCCACAGGACTGGAGCCAGCTAACGGAATTATGTGTGCAGGCAGTACGGGAGGGCAAATTGGAAGAATGCGAAGCCGCAGTGCATAAAAGTCTGGAAAGCCGTGCTCCTTCTGTGGAGGATATGGATGAAGTATGCATTGCGGTTATGGAGGCGCTGTTTCCGGTTTGTGAGTCCCTTATGGAGGAGCAGGATTATATTCTGCGTTACGTGAAAACGTATCAGATTGACTGGAGTACGCTGATGGAATGCCAGGACGCTTTGGAACTTGAACAGTGGATTCTGGAAACACTGAAACGGTTGTCACACCGGGCGGAGGTGCGGGCAGGAAAAGGAAGAGGTTATATTGAGCGGGCGATTATTTTTATGGAGCACCATTATACGGAAGATATCTCGCTGGAACAGACTGCTTCGGATGTCGGCATCAGTTCATTTTATCTGAGCCGTCTTTTAAAACAGGCGCTGAACCAAAATTTCGTGGAAATTCTCACGGCAATTCGGATGCGGCGGGCCCTGGCCCTTGTCTGGGAAGGAAAGAGTACGGTAAAGGAAATAGCAGTGCAGTCCGGATATGGAAACATCACTTATTTTTATAAAGTATTCCGGAAATATACGGGCAAGGGAATCGGTGAGATGCGGGAATATCTGGAATAAGGAGCGGAGGATGGACATGGACAGATGCAGAAAATGCGTGAAAAGAAAACTAGCCGTTCTGGTTGCCGCCGGTCTTTGCTTTGCGGCAACAGAGTCAGCTACGGCGTCTGCAAAAAGGGATATGTCGGAGCGTGAAATGCGAAATGCTCGGCTTTCCATGGAAGCCGCAACGCAGGGAATGGTACTTCTTGAAAATCATGATCAGGCGCTTCCGCTTGCATCCGGCGGCAAAGTGGCGCTGTTTGGGGGAGGCGCAGCCAGGACCGTAAAAGGAGGGACCGGTTCGGGCGATGTGAACCAGCGTTATACGGTTTCTGTCTGGGAGGGATTGAAAGCGGCAGGCTATGAGGTGACGACCGGCGACTGGCTGAATGCTTATGAGGAGGCATGTGAAAAATCGGAGGCAGAATATACGAATGACCTGGAGGCAAATATCGGTTTTACGGAAGCGGAAGTAACGCGGGCTGATATTGCAGCGGCTTCTGAGGGAGGGGTTGATACCGCGATTTATGTGATTTCGAGAATCTCGGGTGAAAGCTCTGACCGTACGGTAACGGAAGGCGATTATTATCTGAGTGAAACGGAGCAAAAGAATCTGGAGCGGGTCGCAGATGCTTTTGAGCGGGTGGTTGTGATATTAAATGTGGGCGGCGTCATGGATACGGGATTCTTTGACGAGATAGACGGGCTCGACGCGTTGCTGTTGATGTCACAGGCAGGCATGGAGGGCGGAACCGCGCTTGCGCAGGTGCTGGACGGAACGGTCACTCCATCGGGCAAATTGACGGACACGTGGCCCAAAGAGTATCTGGATTATCCGTCCGCGGAACATTTCGGGGCGAACGACGGGGATACGCGCACCGAGGTATACAAAGAGGGCATTTACGTTGGGTATCGGTATTTTGATACGTTTCACGTGAACCCGGCGTATGAATTCGGATACGGGCTATCTTATACGGATTTTGATATCCAGGTGGATGAGGTACAGGCAGATGCGCAGGAGCTTGCCGTGACTGTCACAGTGACAAACACCGGAGAGCAGTATTCGGGACGGGAAGTGGTGGAGATCTACGTTTCTGCGCCGGACGGCATGCTGGAAAAGCCGTATCAGGAGCTGGCGGCCTATGCAAAAACGGACGTGCTTGCCCCGGGAGAAAGTCAGACAATGACAGTGGTCAGCCTGACGCCGGAGCTTTCTTCGTATTCTGAGGAGCTGGCCGCATGGGTACTGGAGGCCGGAACTTATCTGGTACGGGTTGGAAACAGCTCCAGAAATACAAAAGTGGCGGCAGTTCTGGAACTGGACAAGACGGTTGTGACGCAGCAGGTGAGCCATCAGCTTGTGCCTCCGGGAGAGGTAGAGGAGATTTCGAAAAAAGGGATTCAGCCGTATACGTATGACAAAGAGGAGGAAGAGATTGCGAAGGCGCAGGTCATACAACTTGACGCTTCTTCCTTTGAGACAGCAATCAATATTTCACCGTACGAGGATGAGCGTTCGATCGCTTACGTTTCTGATACCACGCAGACAGAATATCTCGCAGAAAATCTGCCCTATGAGCCGGAGAGTATTTATCACGGCGCGTATAAGGAGGACGTGGTGTATCTGGACGGTGATTTCAGCAGTGCGACGCTTCGCGATGTGTATGACGGGAAGGTTTCTGTTGAAGCATTTGTTTCCGGACTTACGGTATCGCAGATGGCAGATCTCGTCATTGGCGGGAATAAGCTGGCCGGGGCTTCCGGGCAGTCAAAAGGCGCTGCCTCTGAAAATATGAAACATGCAAGTGACAGTGCGCTTGCAGCGGCGCAGGCGCTTTCTGTACAGGGAGCGGCAGGAGAGACGGCAGGGCTTTATATAGAAGATAAAAAGATTCCGAACATCATTCTGGCAGACGGCCCGGCAGGACTTCGGCTGAAACAGGAATATGAGGATGAAAATGGTCAGGAGTACCATCAGTTCTGCACTGCGTGGCCGATCGGAACCATGCTGGCACAGACGTGGGACACAAAACTGATAAAGGAAGTCGGGGCCGCTTTTGGGGAAGAGCTTATGGAATATGGCGTGACAATTTTACTGGCTCCCGGCATGAATATCCATAGAAACGCGCTGTGTGGCCGGAATTTTGAGTACTATTCAGAAGACCCTTATCTGACGGGCACAATGGGCATTGCGCAGACCCTCGGTATCCAGTCCAATCCGGGCATCGGCGCCTGCATCAAGCATTTTGCGGCAAACAACCAGGAGGCAAACCGGAGAGCGGAAAACAATCTGATTTCAGAACGGACGTTCCGGGAAATCTACTTAAAAGGGTTTGAGATGGCGGTAAAGGGTGCGAAGCCGATGACGATTATGTCGTCTTACAACCGCAACAACGGTGTGCCGGCCGGAGATGATTATGATCTGCTGACGGATGTACTGCGCGGAGAATGGGGCTTTGAGGGACTGGTGATGACAGACTGGGGCGGAGGAGCGTCCACGCCATCCATTTCGATGCATGCGGGCAACGATCTGATCATGGCTGGAAAATATGTGGAAGATATTACAGTCCGGGCGTTTGCCGATGAGGAACCTGTTTTTGGGGAGGATGGCATTTATCCGAAAATCGTGTTGAAGGAGAGGAAGGGCGTATACACTGCCACAGAAAAATGGGGAGAATTTGTTCTGAATGCAAAAGGTGAGGATTCCATTACCCGTTCCGTACCGACGGAGGTATTTCAGCGCGCAGTGTGCGAGGTGCCGGATGAAAGCGGCGCTCTGGTTACTGTTCCGGTTAAAAAGATGCTCGATGAGCTTGGCGACTGTGTGCTGCTGGATGACAACGGCGAGACGACAACGGTGATTTACCGGGGGTATTATAAAAAGAACAACATTACGCTCGGAGATCTGCAAAGAAGCGTGATTCGTATTTTAAATCTGATTTTGGAGTCGGCACAGTTTGCTGGACTGTTTGATGATGTGGAGACAAAGCCTTACTGTGAGGAGGGAGACGAACGTCTTACGGTTTATCTGAGATATTTTTAGCAACAAAAAAGTGCAGCAGTGCAAAAATTTGCTTCTGAATTTGCAATAAACTGCACATATCAGCAAAAAATTGAAAACAAGGGTCTGAAACTGCCTGTTATACTTATTTCTGTAAAAAACGTTTGGAGTTTTTTGACAGAAAGGAGAGCATGTATGAAAAGAAACACAGGCAAAAAGGTAATGGTTGCCGTGCTGACCGGTTCTATGGTACTTGGAACAGCCGGAAGCGCATTCGCCGCAGGACCGGGTGCAGCAACTTCACCGGAGGTCACACAGCATGAGATCGACAGTGCAGAGATTTCGCTTCAGATGGCGACAGAAGGTATGGTCCTTCTTGAAAACAACAACAATGTACTGCCGATGGCAGGAAGCGGAGATGTAGCGCTTTACGGCGCAGGCGCAGTTCAGACGATCAAGGGCGGTACCGGTTCCGGTGCGGTTAATAACCGTATCGTATATCCGGATGGAAGTCATGTGGATGGTGTGGCAATCGCTTCTTCCGTACTCGATGGTTTCAAGAATGCAGGCTACAATGTACTGACCGAAGATTATCTCCGGGAGTACGATGAGATCAACAGCTATGCAGTATCCGGTATGGGACGTGGCGCACTTCCGGAGGACTGGATGCTGACCTACAGCCAGGTTGTTGATATGGCGCAGAAGACAGACACAGCCATTTACGTGGTGCGCAGAAATGCAGGCGAAGGCGCTGACCGCACACCGACGAAGGGCGACTATTACCTGAGCGATACCGAGCTTGGCAATATCCAGCTGCTCAGTTCTGTGTTTGACAAATGTATTGTTGTTCTGAACGTAATCAGCATTGATTCGAGCTGGTTTGAGGAGTCGGGTGCAGATGCGCTGGTTCTGATGTCCAATCCGGGTATGCTCAGCGGTGATGCGCTGGTACAGGTATTAAACGGAACAGTCACCCCATCCGGTAAGCTTGTAGATACCTGGGCTTCTGATATTACGGACTATCCGTCTACCGAACATTTTGCAGCGATCAATGAAGAAGATCCGTGGTCATCCTTCGTAGAGTACTATCTGGAGGATATCTATGTAGGCTATCGTTATTTCGATACGTTTGCTCCGGAAAAGGTTAATTATGAGTTTGGATACGGACTTTCCTACACAACCTTTGATGTTGTGACTGACAGTGTGACAGCGGATGGAGACAAAGTAACCGTAACGGCTACGGTAACAAATACCGGTGATACATATTCCGGAAAAGAAGTTGTCGAAGTTTATTTCTCAGCACCGACAGGAAATCTTGACAAACCGTACCAGGAACTTGCAGGTTTCGGAAAAACGGATAATTTGGCGCCGGGACAGTCCCAGACATTGACGATCAGTTTCAAAACGACAGAGATGTCTTCCTATGACGAAGCACAGGCTGCTTACGTGATGGAAGCAGGCGATTATGTCATCCGTGTCGGCAACAGCTCACGTAATACAGAGCCGGCAGCAGTGATTACACTGGATGAGACGGTTATTACAGAACAGCTTACAAACCAGATGACAGTAGACCGTGACGGCGGCAATGTAGGTGGTTCCGATAACAGCAATGGCAGCGGACGTGGAACACCGCCGTACAATGAGAAAATTGAATTGAGTGTGGAAGAGAACGTGGAAAATCTGAACACGCTGCGGGATGCATTCAAAGAGGCAGGCGCATCGGGAAGCATGTACAGTGACGGAAAGTCAACCGCAAACGCAGTTGCAATTTCTCTTGCAGGCGCTGATATTGAGAATACGGAAAGTATCTATCCGGTTCTGGCAGATGGCGCTACGTATGAAGACGTAAATGAATACGTTTCTGCTACAACAGACGATGTGGCAGTAAACGGCTACAATTATGAGACAAACATTGCTTATAATGTAAATAAGGTTTACTATGATGCAGAAGGAAACGCTGTATCAGAGAAACCGGCAGAGCTGGCAGATTTCCGTGTAAAGAGCGGAAGCGAGGAAGACGGAACAGCTGAATACTATACACTTCTCGATGTATATAACGGCGTACTGACCATGGAGCAGTTTGTTTCCGGTATGAACATTGAAGAGTTGGCAAATATGGTAGAAGGCGGAAACAAATCGCCGAATGCAGACGGTCAGTCCGCAGGAGGAACTTCACCGAGCACCAAGTATCTGAATGCGGAAGCTGCACAGGCAATTGACAATCTGTGGGTACGTGGTGAGGCAGGCGAGACGTGCGGTCTCTATATTGAAAGCCGTATGATCCCGAATACCACAAATGCAGACGGCCCGGCAGGCCTTCGTGTAACACAGAGCTATGAAGAAGACGGAACGACCTACTATCAGTTCTGTACGGCATATCCGGTAGGAACGATGATTGCACAGAGCTGGGATACAAGCGTTGCACGTCAGATGGGTGAGGCGATTGGCGCTGATATGAAGGCAGCAGGCGTAACCCTGTGGCTGGCTCCTGGTATGAACATTCACAGAAATCCGCTTTGCGGACGTAACTTCGAGTACTATTCTGAAGATCCGCTGCTTTCCGGTATGATGGCAGGCTCCGAGGGCGCAGGCGTACAGGAAAATCCTGGACTTGGCGTTACCTACAAGCACTATGCGGCAAACAATCAGGAGACGAGCCGTAACGCAAGCAACAGCGTTGTTTCAGAGCGTGCGCTTCGTGAAATTTACCTGAAGGGATTTGAGATTGCGGTTAAGATGAGCAAGCCGATGGCAATCATGACTTCCTACAATGAAAACAACAACGTTCCGGCAGCAAACGATTATGAGCTGATCGAGAATATCCTTCGCAAAGAATGGGGCTTTGACGGTCTGGTTATGACAGACTGGGGCGGCTCAGGCGGATATTCTGATGCACGTGCAATGCATGCAGGAAACGACCTGATCTGTGCAGGTAAGACCGTTTCTAACATCACAGGTTACATTACAGACGCTGCACCGGCGATTGAGCTGGATGAAAATGGCGTTGCAACAGACGGCGGATATCCGTTCGTTTCAAAGACAACACGTGCAAGCGGTACTTCTGTAACGTATACAACAGTGACACATTGGGGCGATTACCGTCCGGCAGCAGAGGGCAGAGAGTACACAGTAACTACCACAGCAGAAGCATTCGATGGCGAGACACGCCCGGTACGTATCTACATGGACGAGGCAGGCGCTTACTATCTGGCAGCTCCGCAGGGCGTAACGACAACACAGGAAATCCAGGAATGGACCATCCGTGAAATGCTTGACGGCAAGGATCTGGGCGAGACTCACCTGAACGGCATGGTGGATGACGGAACAGCTTCTTACAAAGAAGAAGACGGTGTTGTGACAATTACCTACAAGCTGGAAAAACTGTCTGCACTGGATAATATAAGTCAGGGACATCAGGAAGCAACAACAACGGATATCTTTGGCGATCCGGACGAGAACACACTGACGCTTGGCGACCTGCAGAAGAGTGTTCTGAATATTCTGAACATTGTAATTTCTTCCAACCAGTTTGCAGATCTGGCTGATATCGAGGCTGTATCTTATACACAGGCAAGAGCAGATCAGCTTCAGAGCTTCGTAGAGTGTGCGAAAACAGATGTGCAGTAAAAAGTAAGAAAACAATATGAAATTTCTTTCCTAGAAAGATAACAGGAAGCCGCCGCTTCGCAGCCAGCATATGGCTGCGGGGCGGCGCTTTTTCTGTGTTGTTTTTATTGTTTGCCATGCACAAATTTACTGAAAAGGAGGCAAAGAAAACCGCATTTTTGTGCTTGATAATTGCGCTGGTTACGTCTATACTGTCAATGAATTGAAATCCCGGCATTATTTCAGAAGGCCGGAAGAAGAAAGGCAGGAAGGTTTATGTTTCATATGTTTCATTTGAAAAAAATCAGTCTGGCTGTGGCAGTTTCAGTGTTTGGCATAACATCCACAGCGCAGGCAGTGGAGATTCTCGCGATTGAGCAGGAGACAGAACAGGGGCTTGTTCAGGTACAGCCGGAAACAAATGTGCAGGAGATAGAGGTGGATATCAGTGCGGCAGAGGAACCGATTGTGATTTTGTCAAATTCCGGAGAGGTGGAGATTGAGGATATTCAGGAAGTACCTCAGCCATCTGACATTGTGGTAACCACGCCAGGTATACGCGCTGTGGAGACTATAGAGAACCTGAATCGGATGCTTGCGGATGAAAAAGTACAGACAACGGAAATGGAAAGAAAAAAAGAAGAGAGGGTGGAGGAACTTACCGGTTGGCTACAGGAACAGTTTGAGCTGGCAGGTTGCAGTGTGACCTGTGAAGGGATACAGAAGGCAGATGCTGCAAACGAAGTACAGACAGATGAGGAAGAAACATACCATAAAAGTTTTCTGGCTGTGCGGTCTGGCGAAAGCGGGGATGTACATGCTGATATTCTTATGTTGTCTTCCTATCTGGATTTGAATGCAGAAAAAGATGCCAGCGTTGCGGATGTAGCTGTTTTACTGGAAACGGCGAGGGAAATCTCCGGGCTTTCCTCCAATGTGGAAGTCTGGTTCGTGATACTGATCGGGGAAGACGGTGCACAGCAGGCATTTGCGTCGTTCGCAGAGACTTTGACAGAATTGCAGAAGGAACGGATGATTGCAGGCGTTCATTTAGATCTGACAGAAAGAACGGAAGCGGGCTATCAGGTAGCAGCAGAGAACGGTGTGCAGTCCTTGTTGTCAGATCGGCTGCTTGAGGCGGCAGAAACAGTATCCGGGAAGCCGGCTGAACTGACAGAGGTTCTGGAAAAAGATCAACATGCAATTGTGGCAGCCCCGATTCCTGTCGTGACATTCCAGGTCAAAAAGGAACTTACGGGGACAGCTTCCGGGAACATCAGCACAACAAAACAGGAAGAAGAGGTAGGAGAAACGGTACTGGACGAGTGGATTCAGATTTTGACTGCTTTTGTGTCAGATATTGCGTCAGAAGCACCGCAGAAGCTCGCGAGAGCGAATAGAGCCAGCCTGGTTAATCAACCGTGAAAATAAGAAAACCGTCGCCTCGTCATGTAAATGGCCAAGCGGCGGTTTTCTATATGAAAAGTATTTGAGTAAAAGTTTATTATTTTCGCATCTTTGTCAGTAATTCGTTGATTTTTTCCGTTGGAGATTCGATTTTACTGAGCGTCTGGTCATGGTTCAACGATTCGATGATCGTTGCGAGGAAACGGGTCATGTCAGCTTCTTCGTAGTAAGGCTTTGAAAAAATTTCTGGATCACGGTAGTTCAGGTTTGTGGTGACCACCTTGGTGATATAGCCGTTCTCGTAAAATTCGTCGAATTTATCAAACCCGTCTGTAAAAAGGCCAAAGGTTGTACAGATAAATACACGTTTTGCACCGCGCTCCTTGACCTGCTTGGCGACGTCGAGCATGCTTTCTCCGGAAGAGATCATATCGTCTACAATAATCACGTCTTTATTTTTTACAGAATCGCCGAGAAATTCATGAGCGACAATCGGATTTTTACCATTTATGATTGTAGAGTAATCTCGTCTTTTATAGAACATCCCCATATCGACACCGAGAATATTGGAAAAGTAAACGGCTCGGCTCATAGCACCTTCATCGGGGCTGATAATCATCAGATGATCGTTGTCGAGCTGGAAATCCGGAACGGAATCCAGGAGTGCTTTTAAAAACTGATAGGTGGGCATAAAGGAATCGAAGCCGCTCAGCGGAATGGCATTCTGAACACGTGGGTCGTGTGCATCAAATGTAATGATGTTTGAAACGCCCATATCAACTAGTTCACGCAGAGCAAGCGAGCAGTCAAGTGATTCCCGCTTGGAGCGTTTGTGCTGCCGCCCTTCATACAAGAAAGGCATTACGACATTAATTCGCTTGGCTTTCCCCGTTGCGGCAGAGATGATACGTTTCAAATCCTGGTAGTGGTTGTCCGGGGACATGTGATTTTCAAAACCGCAAACAGAATAAGTCAGGCTGTAGTTGCATACATCGACCAGGATATAAAGATCTGCTCCGCGGACAGAATCATTGATCTGTCCTTTGCCCTCTCCGGTACCAAAACGCGGACAATGGCAGTCGAGCAGGTAGGAATCGGAAATATAACCGGGTAGCGCGGCTGCGTCCCCATACAAATGTGCAGAATTTTTTCTGGATTCAACAAGACATCGGTCTACCGCCGCCCCTAATGCGCGACAGCTTTCCAGCGCGGCAATTTTGAGGGTACCGACAGGCAAAATATGACTCACTCCATCAATCGTAGACATGAACTTCCTCCCTATGTATTAAGACAGTATTAAGATATTTATATCATTTTGCGCGGAACGCGTCAAGAAATATGAGGGAAAATGTCAGATAAGCTTACTGATCGAGCATCATTATCTGTGAGGTAAATGTATTGCTGGTGCTGGATACATGGTATTGTCCGTCATATTTTTCTATAATTTCCTGTATGATACGTGTTCCGAGTCCATGCATCTGTGGATTTGGTTTTGTTGTGCACAGATGTGGATTTATTTTTAATACATCGTACAAGCATGTATTGGTACATTGAATCATCAGATAATCTTTGGTCTGGTGTATGGTCAGGGAAATTTCGGCATCATGGATGGGAATACAGGCTTCAATGGCGTTATCACAGAGATTTATGATCAGGACATTCAGATCGCTGATGCCAATTTTCCCTTTTTGTGGAAGTACAACGTCAGTATGAAACCGAATTCCTGCTTTTTCCGCTACGGTTGCCTTTTGATTTAAGATAATGTTCAGACTTTCGTCAGCAACAAAATGACGCAGGTGAATCCCGTCGTACTGATATTGGTGGAGGGATAAAAGATATTCGTGCAGTTCTTCCAGTTTTCCGGCTTTCAGAAATGTATCCATGGCAAAAAGCTGAGCTTTGTAATCATGCCGGAACTTTTTCAGAGAGTCCATCATGTCAATCTGTTGCCGCAGATACTGGTTTTGTACTCGTGTCTGTACGATCTGAGCATTGGCGGTCTTGTTTTTTTCGGCTGCCAGAGAGACGTATTTTATTATGAAAAGCAGCCCGACGGGAATCAGACCGAGGTACAGAGTTAGGAGAATTCGCTGCGGATAACTGGAAAGGATTCTTGGTATTGCAAAAATAGCATCAAACAGAAAGCCTCCAAAGGAAAGCAGGAAAAGCAGGATCCAGTAGGAGACTGGAAGCTCGATATTAAGTTCTTTCGGCCAGCACAGGGTCTTTTGAATGATGAAATATAAAATAAGTTTTACCCCAATCCGCCGCATAAAAAATAGGAACAGAGAAAGCGCAAAGTTCAAAGCATAAATGTCTGTTCCCCGAGGGCAGAGATGGATAATCAATGCCTCAAAACTTATGACAAGGTAGGTTAATACAAAGCAAAGCACTGCTTTTGTAATAAGCTGTCCTCGAAAATAAATGATACTGTAAAGAAGTGGCAGAAGGATCATTACTGTTATATATGGGACGAAGTTGTAATGGGAGAGAATATCGGTGAGATAAAGTGTGACAGCAAGGATTGTAACGACAGCAGCATTTCTGGGAATGGAAATTTTTTTCTTTGGTGTAAAATAACAGTTCACCAGATAGACAAAAAGTCCGGCATCTGCGATGTGACCAAGGATATGAATGGATTTCTGAATAATAAATGCGATCATTGGTAATTGAGCAGTTGATAACATAATAATCTCCTGATACGTATGAATATGTAATAAGTATTGCTGAATTTTTAAGAAAGATCGTATTCCATAAACAGCTGTCGTATTTCTTTTTTGCGAAGCCGGCTCATGGGTACCGTTCGCCCATCGTCCAGCAGAATATGATCGGGATTAATCCGGCGAATGTATTTATAGTTGACAAGATAGCTTCGATGAACACGAATATAGCGATATGGCGTCAGCGCTTTTTCAAGTTCTGTTATGGAACAACGGACCATTTCCTGTTTTTTGGCGCTTACAATATACTGATAATTATCTTTTGCTTCAATGTAAATCGTGCGGTTTACATGGATACGGACCGGATGGCCGAGAGAGTCCTCGAGCGTCACGATCGTTTCCTGTGGTTTTTTCAGATATTTGATGATGGTATTCATAGCTTCCAACATATCATCAGAAAAACAGTTTTTCCGTACGAAGGCCAGAGGCTGTGTTTTAAAGGTTTGAAATACCATGTCTTCTTTAGCTGATACGTAAATAATCAGAGCGTTGCTGTCTTTTTGCTTGATCTTTTCTGCCAGTGCAATACCGTTTAACTCCGGAATATCAATATCAAGAAAATAAAGATCAAAAAAATTATTTTTCTGGATATGTTCGGACAATTCTGTAGAGGAGGAAAACGGTACGGTTTCACACTCCAAATTTTGCGTGGTGAAATACCTTCGGATCATCGCTGACAAATGCGGAAGAAGTAGTATTTCGTCATCACAAATAGCAATTCTAATGTTTTCCATTGATTAATCTCCTGAGATGAAATGAAAGGGGGGATACCATTCGCAAAATAAAAACATCTGTTTTGTGCATTTGGCCACAAAAACGGTCATTTCACAGCATGATATTGGTATTTTTTTTGCTTGCATGCTATTGTAATACAAGTTACAGACGATGTCAATCAAATGCAGGAGGTGGATAAAATGAACAAAAAAATTTGTATGGCAGGATTGGCAGCGGCGCTTGCAGTTGGAATGTCTGTGGGCTCCACGTATGCAGCGGAAGCGCTCTCGCCATCGGAACAGGTGAACATTCTTATTGCAAATGTAAAAACCTGGAAGCCAACAAAGGGAGGCAGCTATGTCCTCACAGATTTGGATGGGAACGGCCGTCTGGAAGTAGTCACATCTTACGTTACCCGCAAACGTACAAAAGCGGTTGGTGTCTGGGAAGTGAATGCGGATGGAAACGGGATTGAGGCGTGTGAGCTTCCGTGGGAAGAGGACGAGGAAATGCCGGAGGTGACCCAGAAAAATGTACCGGTATATTATGATGCGAAAGCAGACATGTATTATTTTGTTTTCGGGGAGACAAACGGGACGGTGATTGCCTTGAAAGACGGCGTACTTTCCTGCTGCTCCTATGAAGAATTGGATATCGCAGAGCTGGAAACGCAGAATGGTGTGCTGAGCTGGATCAGTACAAGCGAACATCCGCTGGACGGGGCTCCGATGGAGCAGATTCTCGAGCTGGCCGGTGAATCCTGTGCAGCATTTTCTGTAAAAGCAGGCGAATAGACTGCACCATGCTTTAGATAGCAGATTGTTGCGGAATATTTATGAAAGTGGATGTTCCTGGTAAATGTATAAAAGCGGGGTTGCAAACAAGTTCCCCATTTTTCTGTACATTTTATAAGGGCTGTCCATAAAAGTTCCGGAACTGGCTATATAACAAAAAGGATAGAAAAGGAGAAGATGAATGAAAAAACGTATTGCAATGCTGATGGCGCTTGGGATGATGGTAACTTCCGTGCCGATGTCTGTTTTTGCAGCAGAGGAAACAGATGGCTCTTATGAGGTTCCGTTTGAAGTTCAGGTGGAAATTGTAGAGGCAGAAGGCGAGCAGGTGGGACTGGAAACGCACACAAAAAAGATGATCGAAGTGGATGGTCTGAAATTTAAGGATCTGGACGGTGACGGAGAACTCGATGTTTACGAAGACTGGCGGGCAGATGTGAATGACCGTGTGGAAGACCTTTTGTCCCAGATGACTCTGGATGAAAAGGTAGGAACCCTGTTTCATATGACAACCGGCGGTACCTTTACTTCCCTTTATCCGTACACGGAAGAATTTATGTACAGCAACGAAGATCAGATTGAAGTAAACGGAGATATGTATACGCCGATTTACCATCAGATTATTTCTGATTATAATACAACCTTCCTTCACAACGTTAATGGTACGCCGCTTGAACAGCAGAAGGAAATCAATGAGATTCAGGAGATTGCGGAAAGCGCGCGTCTCGGTATTCCGGTTGTGCTCAGCTGTGACCGTTCTTACAATACATGGGCCGGTATGGTAAATATGGCAAATTATGCATTCGGTATTGCACATGATGAAGAGCTTCTTTACAATATGGTTGCACAGTATGCGAAAGAGGAAGCTGCAATCGGTTATCACGTACCGTTCCATACATACGGTGTGGAAATCGGCAGCTGGTACGGAGATGAAGTGAACAACATTGCCAAATATACAGCTGTTGAGACGAAAGCTTATGAAGAGAATGGTGTAAATGCATGTACCAAGCATTTTATTGCCCGCGGAGGACGTTCTAATTATGCAGGGGCAAAGAGTCCGGCAAACCTGCTTGACAGCTGGATGGTAGGCTGGAAAGCAGCTGTTGATGCAGGAACATCCTGGATCATGCTCAATAATGGCTATGGCGAAAATGAGTGTAATGTAAATTATGATGCAGAAACAATGGGCATTCTCAGAAATGACCTTGGTTACAATGGAATTGTCGTAACAGATTGGCCGTTGTTCATGGCTGAGCCGTCCGCTACAGGCTTTACACCGGATGGCCGAGACCTTTCTCAGATGTCCGCAAAAGAACTGTACGCAACGATTCTGGAAGCAGATGTAGACCAGTACGGCGGTTTCTTTGCAGCTGACGGAACGGATTGCAGTCAGGCATATATTGATGAGAATTATCCGGGACGTATGCTGATGCACTGGCCGGAAATTGTAAAAGAAGGCATTGAGGACGGTACAATCAGTATGGAACTCGTTGACCGTTCCTGCCGTCGGGTACTGAAAAATAAATTTGTCCTGGGGCTGTTCGAGGATCCGTATCGCAGCGCGGAGGAGATTCTTGATCTTTGCGCAAGCGAAGCATATAAGGCAGATCAGTTTGAACTGACTGCTATTGATGATGTTTATGCGGCGCGCACCGATGAGATGAACGAGATGGAAAAGAAACTTCAGACCGAATCAACGGTACTGTTAAAGAATGACAATAACATCCTTCCGTTATCAGCAGGTACAAAGGTGTTTGTATACGATACAGACATTGATACCGAGGATATGGATAAGGCTGCAATCGGAGCATACACCGAAGTTGTGGAGACCATCGAGGAAGCAGATGTTGTCATTTCACGTATCAGCGATGTAGAAGAAAGTGCACAGTATATTATTGAGGAAGCAAACGCAGCAGGCAAACCGCTTATCCTTGCAGTAGAAGCGGCGAACGGAAGCTTTGCAACCGGTTCTGTGGAGCCGAATACGCTGACTGCTGAAAACAGCGCGGCGCTGCTGATGCTTACCTACAATGCACAGCCGGATCATGGTTCCACGATGGGCAATTTCTTTACACATACACTACCGTCTGTACTGGCAGAGATGCTCTTTGGAGACCGCGAACCGTCAGGAAAACTGATGTACGAAATCGCACGGAATAGTGAGGATGCACTTTCAGCATGGGGCGAGCTTGCTTATGACACTGGCGTAGACCCGACAACAAGACTGTACATGGCAGCAACGGTAAGACAGAATCCGACCGCAGAGCTCGCAAACAATATGGGTGACGTTTTGTATCCGGCTGAGTTTGGCATGAAATACGGTGAGGCGGCTGATATTAAGTTAAATACACTGATCATGGATACAGAGCTTGCAACCGTGGAACGTGAATCTATGAGAGGTGTGCAGGAAGTTACACTTGCAGTAAACAAGACGCAAAAATCCGGCGAAGCATTTGATATCTATATGATCGCAGAAAATGCCGGAGCAGACGGAACAATTTTCGCAGAAGCATATGACGGCGATCAGGTTGTAGGTTCTCAGGTTGTCAGCGTGGAAGGCGGAGATTTCGCAATCGTCACAATGAAAGTAACGCTGGACGGCGCAGGAGAGCATACGATTACCGTAGGTGAAAACAGCCTGACCGTGAACGTAGAGTAATTACTGGTATCGCACATATTTTACCCAAATGCGGTTCCTAAGTACTTTGCAACAATGAAAAGATGAATTTGTGGGCTGCTACAAAGCAGATGGAAAGAATATACTTTCTTCTGCTTTGCGGTAGCTTTTCTATTTGCGTACACCGAATACCAGCGGATTAAAATACCAGCTTATTCGTGGCCCGGGTTGCATTTTTCGGAAGGATATGATAACGTTGAAACAGATTGCGAACATGACAGGAGTTAAAATAGAAGATGAAAAAGAATTGCATGGAACATAAAATTAAAAGCGTTTATTCGGGAAGTATTGCGGAGGAGATGGAGCTGGAGCCGGGTGATGTGCTTCTCGCAGTAAACGGGCAGGAGATTGAAGATATTTTTGACTATCACTATTATATCAATGAAGAATATCTGACAGTGCTGGTGCGAAAGGCAGACGGAGAAGAGTGGGAGCTTGAGATCGAGAAAGAGTTTGAGGAGGATCTCGGGATTACTTTTGAGAATTCTTTGATGGATGAATACCGTTCCTGCCGTAACAAATGTATTTTCTGTTTCATCGATCAGATGCCAAAGGGCATGCGTGATACGTTGTATTTTAAAGATGACGATTCGCGCCTCTCTTTTTTGCAGGGAAATTACGTAACGCTTACGAATATGAGCGACCATGATATTGACCGGATTATTCGGTATCATCTGGAGCCGATCAATATATCTTTCCATACAATGAATCCCCAACTGCGCTGCAAAATGCTGAACAACCGTTTTGCTGGAGACATTTTTCCGAAGGTAAAGCGTCTGGCAGAAGCAGGTATTGAGCTGAACGGACAGATCGTTCTGTGCAAGGGGATTAATGATGGAGCGGAGCTTGAGGATTCGATTCAAAAATTAACGGATTATCTGCCATATCTACGCAGTGTATCGGTGGTTCCGGTAGGGCTTACGAAATTTCGGGACGGGCTGTATCCGCTGGAAGCATTTGAAAAAGAAGACGCCTGTGTGGTCATTGACTGTATTGAGGCCTGGCAGAAAAAGATCTATGATGAATATGGTATACATTTTATTCATGCTTCTGACGAATGGTATATCCTTGCGGGAAGACCATTTCCGGAAGAAGAGCGGTACGACGGGTATTTGCAGCTGGAAAACGGCGTGGGAATGTTGCGGCTTTTGACGCAGGAGACGCGTGCGGCGCTCTCCGAAATGCAGAATCGCAAAGGCATACAGAATCAACTGCCGCGGGAACTGTCGCTTGCCACAGGGCGTTTGGCGGCACCATATCTGGAACGGCTCTATCAGGAGATCCGCGCGTATACGCCCGAGGTTACGCTTCATATTTACGGGATTCGAAATGATTTCTTTGGTGAGAAAATTACGGTTTCCGGGCTTTTGACAGGACAGGATCTTCTTGCACAGCTCAAAGGCCAGGTACTTGGAAGCGAGCTTTTGCTGCCGGTCAGTATGTTGCGCAGCGGGGAACAGGTTTTTCTGGATGACATGACAGTGGAGGAGCTGGAAAAGGCTTTACAAATCAGAATTCGTATTGTAAAATCAAGCGGATATGATTTTGTCCGTGCAGTGACCGGGCAGGAGGTTGCCATAGAAGAGGAGGAAGCGGATGAGTAAACCGATCGTAGCGATTGTTGGTCGGCCAAATGTTGGAAAGTCCACACTTTTTAACGCACTGGCCGGAGAAAACATTGCGATAGTTAAGGATACGCCCGGTGTGACCAGGGATCGTATTTATGCTGATGTGGAATGGCTGAATATCAATTTTACGCTGATTGATACGGGGGGAATCGAACCGGACAGCAGCGATATTATTCTTTCCCAGATGAGGGAGCAGGCGCAGATTGCGATTGACACGGCAGATGTCATTCTGTTTATGACGGACTGCAAACAGGGGCTGGTGGATTCGGATGCGAAGGTGGCTGATATGCTGCGACGTTCACACAAGCCGGTAGTCCTTGTGGTAAATAAGGTGGACAGCTATCAGAAATATATCGCGGATGTGTACGAATTTTACAATCTGGGAATCGGCGATCCGTATCCAATCTCCGCGGGTAACAAAACAGGACTTGGAGATATGCTCGATGCGGTGATTGCCCACTTCAATCCGGAGCAGCTGGACGAGGAAGAGGATGACCGGCCGCGCATCGCGATTGTCGGAAAGCCGAATGTGGGAAAATCTTCACTGATCAATAAACTGCTCGGTGAGAAACGCCTGATTGTTTCAGATATTGCCGGGACAACGCGCGATGCAGTCGACACAGCGGTGACATGGCAGGACCGGGAGTATGTCTTTATTGATACAGCGGGCCTTCGTCGCAAGAATAAAATAAAAGAAGAGCTCGAGCGCTACAGCATCATCCGTACCGTGACGGCAGTTGAGCGTGCGGATGTCGTCGTGATTATGATTGATGCGACAGAAGGCGTGACAGAGCAGGATGCGAAGATCGCAGGGATCGCCCATGACCGTGGTAAGGGGATTGTTATTGCAGTAAATAAATGGGATGCGATCGAAAAGGATGACAAGACCATTTACAAGCATACCAATGATATCAGGCAGGTTCTTTCTTATATGCCGTATGCTGAAATTATTTTTATTTCCGCAGAGACTGGTCAGCGTCTGCCGAAGCTGTTTGAGACGATCAATATGGTTATTGAGAATCAGACGCTGCGCGTTGCGACCGGTGTGCTCAATGAGATCATGGCAGAGGCAGTGGCTTTGCAGCAGCCGCCTTCGGATAAGGGCAAGCGTCTGAAGCTGTTTTATATTACACAGGTCTCCGTCAAGCCGCCGACATTTGTGATTTTTGTCAATGACAAGGAGCTAATGCATTTTTCATATACCAGGTATTTGGAAAACAAGATCCGGGATACGTTCGGATTTAAGGGAACATCGCTCAAATTTATCATTCGGGAACGAAAGGACAAGTAAAACTGATGGAACGCTTGATCTGTCTGGCAGTCGGGTACGTATTCGGACTGTTCCAGACGAGTTATATCTATGGCCGTCTGCACGGAATTGATATCCGTAAGCATGGAAGTGGAAACGCTGGGACGACTAATATGCTGCGTACGCTCGGAACGAAGGCGGGCGCAATTACGCTGCTTGGCGATGCGCTGAAGTGTGTAGCGGCAGTATGGGTGATTCGTTTGATTTTCCATGCCACTCATGCAGACATGCTTCCGCTTTTGTCTTTCTATACAGCGGCGGGTGTGATTTTTGGACACAATTTCCCTTTTTATCTGAATTTTCGAGGCGGAAAAGGGATTGCGGCAACAGCAGGACTTATTTTGTCCCTGAACTGGTATCTGACGCTGTTTGGATTTTTGACATTTGCGCTTACGCTGCTCTTGACGCACTATGTTTCCCTTGGCTCACTACTGGTATACGTCGGATTTATGATTGAGCTGGTTATTATGGGACAGCGGGGCGAATTTGGGATGGCGCAGAATTATCTGAATGAAATGTACGCAGTCGGTGCGGTACTGACGGTGCTTGCTTTCTGGATGCACCGCTCCAATATCCAGCGTCTGTGGCATCATGAGGAACGGAAAACATATCTTTTTAAAAAGAAAAATAGGGTAAAGTGATGGCGAAATTAGGTGTGATCGGAGCGGGAAGCTGGGGAACCGCGCTCGCAATTCTTTTAAATGAAAATGGAAATGAAGTGACGTTGTGGTCTCACCGCGAAACAGAGGCGGAGCAGATTCGCAGTACGCGTCAGGTTTCCAAGCTGCCAAAGGTCCGGCTTCCGGAAGCGATTCAGGTGACGTCAGATCTGGAGGCAGCGTCTGCACAAAAGGATATTTTGATTCTTGTGGTTCCCTCGCACTGTGTGCGGGAAACTGCAAAGAAAATGAGCAGTTATGTTGAGGCTGGAACTGTGATTGTCAGCGCTTCTAAAGGAATTGAGGAGAGCACACTGGCGAGCATGACGGATATCGTTTCGGAACTCATTCCGCAATCAGAGGCAGCTGTTCTGTCTGGTCCGAGCCATGCGGAGGAGGTGGCCAAGGGACTGCCAACGACATGCGTGGTGGGAGCGAGATGTGAAAAGACAGCCCGGTATCTTCAGCAGATTTTTATGAGTCCAGTTTTCCGTGTTTATATCAGTCCGGACATGCTTGGCATTGAGCTTGGCGGAGCGCTGAAAAATGTGATCGCTTTGGCTGCCGGTATTGCGGATGGCATGGGATATGGAGACAATGCAAAGGCGGCGCTGATTACGCGTGGCATGGTAGAGATTGAACGGCTTGGCGTCAGGATGGGCGGAAAGCCGGAAACCTTTTTCGGCCTGACTGGGATTGGGGATTTGATCGTGACCTGTGCCAGCATGCACAGCCGCAATCGCAGAGCCGGTATTCTGATCGGACAGGGGTATACGATGGAAGAAGCCATGAAAGAGGTAAATATGGTGGTGGAAGGCGTCTATTCTGCCAAATCTGCAATACTTCTTTCACGGAAATATGGAGTGGAACTTCCGATAATCGAACAGGTAAACAAGATGCTGTTTGAAGGTAAAAATCCAAAAGAAGCAGTCTCAGATCTGATGCTGCGCGACAATAAGCAGGAGAATCCCCTGCTTCCATGGGAGATATAAAGAGAATACAACAGGTGTATGAAAGCATTGTGACAAAAAACGCCGCGGAGTAAATGAGGGCTCATTTTTCCGCGGCGTTTTTGTGAAAAGTGAAAAACTGGAAAGGGAAAGTTCTAAAAAAAATACACGACGGTTGTTGTGAATGACAACAAGATATGGTATAATACCACCAAATGTCGTAGAATGACTAGACATGTGAAAAAAATAACAAACTTTTCCAGAAAGGAGAATACGCATGCATTTGATTCATGATGAAAATGGAAATCTGTGTGTGCACAGTCATGACCACGAGCATGTTCACACGCATACTTATGAGCATACTCATACGCACAGTCATGAGCATGGCCATGAGGATGAGCACGATCATGAGCACAGTCATACACACAGCGGCTGTGAGAGCGGTTGCAGTGGTTGTGGCGGTCATACGCATGAGGAGCCGCAGGGAGATAAGCTTGTGGCATTGCTGGATTATATGCTGAAGCATAACGAGCACCATGCGGCAGAGCTTGACCAGGTGGCTGAGAAGCTGCGCAGTGCAGGAAAGGGAGCAGCAGCAGACCAGCTGCGCAAAGCAGTTGATGAGTTTCAGAAGGGCAATCTGTATTTAAACCTTGCTCTTTCGCTGGTAAAAGAGAGCTAGAGCATTAAGCTTGTGCTGACAAAGCAATAGCGGGAATTCAAATCCGATATGGGAGGTGGACGCATGTGTCTGTCAACTGCATATAAATCAAATGAACCTGACAGTATTATCATGGAATATGTCAGCCGGATTGACATCGACGGAAAACAGGTTACGCTTACAGATGTGATGGGAGACCGCAAAACGGTCGAAGGTACGGTTGTGATGGTAGATCTGACCGGAGGAGTCGTAAAGATTCAATGTGATTAGCAACATGGATTTAATATTGATATAATAAGGAGGCAACAACATGGCGCAGGTAATAGCGATTGCAGGAAAGGGCGGAGTTGGAAAAACAACGCTTTCCGGTATGCTGATCCAGTATATGGGCCGGATGGGGAAACGCCCGATTTTGGCAGTGGATGCAGATGCGAACTCCAATCTGAACGAGGTACTTGGCGTGGAAGTAGAAATGACACTCGGCGAAGTGCGTGAGCAGATTGAACGCGCGGAGGACAGCGTGAAAAATCCGATTCCGGCCGGTGTATCAAAGGCAGATTATACGGAAATCATGTTCCAGCGCTGCCTTGCGGAGGATGATGATTTTGATCTCCTTGTGATGGGAAGGACCCAGGGCAAGGGATGCTACTGTTATGTAAATGGATTGCTTCAGGCGCAGATGCAAAGGCTGCTTCCGAATTATAAATTTATGGTTGTGGATAATGAGGCAGGTATGGAGCATATCAGCCGCGGGATTCTTCCGAAGGTTGACACGCTGATTCTGGTCAGCGACTGTTCCAGACGCGGCGTGCAGGCGGCAGGAAGGATTGCACAGCTTGCAAAAGATTGTAATCTGAATCCCAAAACCATGGGGCTGATTGTAAACCGCGCACCAGGCGGCGTACTGAATCAGGGCACATTAGAGGAAATCGAAAATCAGGGGCTGACGCTTCTCGGCGTTGTACCCCATGATGACCAGGTGTACGAGTATGACTGTGATGGCAAACCGACAGTTACACTGCCGGAGGATTCACCAGTGCGCCTGGCGCTGGGAGAGATTGTAAACAAGCTTTCCCTGTAAATACAGAAACACAGAGATACACCCATTTTATTTAAATATTCAAGGAGGTTTATAATGGGAGATTTTAAATTAACAACGGTGGAAGAGTTTGAAGCGGCTACCGAACGACTTCTGGAAACCGGAAAAAAGGTTGGAGCTGATGCATGGCAGTATCGTGTAAAAAATCAGACGCCGCACTGTAAGTTTGGCGAGCAGGGTATCTGCTGTAGAATCTGTTCTATGGGACCATGCCGTATCACACCGAAGGCTCCGAGAGGAATCTGTGGTTGTGACGCTCATGGTATCGTTGGACGTAACTATCTGAAATTTACGGCAGGCGGAGCTGCGACGCACTCTGACCATGGTCGTGAGATCTGCCATACTCTGTACTGTGCAGATCCGAATGGCGCATACAAGGTAAAAGATCCTGAGAAGCTGGTTCGCATCGCAAAAGAATGGGGTGTTGAGACAGAAGGCAAGGATATCTATGATCTGGCTCATGAGATGGCATACAAGGGACTGGAAGAATACGGAAAGGTATTCGGTTTCCAGAACTTCATGAATCGTCTTCCGGAGCATACACAGGAAATTTGGAAGAGAGAAGAAGTTGCTCCGCGTGCGATTGACCGTGAGGTTTCCTGTTCCTTACATATGTCCCATATGGGATGTTCTTCCAAGCCGGAAGCATTGATTCGTCAGTCTCTGCGTGCAGGTCTTGCTGATGGATGGGGCGGTTCCATGGCTGGTACGGAGTTCTCTGACGTACTGTTCGGTACTCCGAAGCCAATCGACACAGAAGCAAACCTTGGCGTTATGGTAGCAGAGAATGTCAATATCGTTGTACACGGACACGATCCGTCACTTTCTGAGATGATCTGTGAGTTTGCAGATGATCCGGAAATGATCGCATATGCGAAAGAAATGGGCGCAAAGGGCATCACTGTTTCTGGTGTATGCTGTACTTCAAACGAAGTAGCAATGCGTCGTGGTATTCCGATGGCAGGTAACTTCCTGCAGCAGGAGAATGTTGTACTGACAGGTGCCTGCGAGGCGATCGTTGTTGACGTACAGTGTATTTTCCCGGCACTCGGACCTCTTTCTAAGTGCTTCCATACAAAATTCGTCACAACTTCTCCGATTGCACAGATGCCGGATTCTGAATATATCCGTTTTTCAGCAGAGACGGCTGCTGAAAATGCAAAGTCTATCGTAAAGATGGCGATTGAAAACTTCAAGAACAGAAAGCCGGAGCTTGTACATATTCCGGATATGAAACAGAAAGCTACAGTTGGTTACTCGGTAGAGGCGATTGTTAAGACGCTTGACGGCGTTACAAATTCACAGGTAGACGTGACAGGTACGACAAAGCCGCTCATCGAGTGTATTACCTCCGGCGTTATCCGTGGTGCAGTTGCTATGGTAGGATGTAACAATCCGAAGATTCGTCCGGATACCGCTCACATTGAGCTGATGAAGAAGCTGATCGCAAACGACATTATCGTGGTTGCTTCCGGATGTTCCGCACAGGCAGCGGCAAAAGCAGGTCTTATGGATAAGAGAGCAAAAGATCTCTGCGGCGCAGGTCTGAAGAGGGTATGTGAGCTGGCAGACATTCCGCCGGTACTTCACATGGGTTCCTGTGTTGATATCAGCCGTATGATGGTTCTGGTTGCTACGCTGGCAAAGGATTCCGGACTGAATATTTCTCAGCTTCCGGTTGTTGGCTGTGCTCCGGAGTGGATGTCTGAGAAGGCCGTATCCATCGGTAACTACGTAGTAGGTACAGGTATTGATACCTTCCTTGGCGTTGACCCGTATGTAAGCGGTTCTGATCAGGTGGCAGGTCTTCTGACAAATGGTATCAGAGACTGGGTAGAGGCTGCTTATACAGTTGAGACAGATATTGAAAAGCTTGTTGACAAGATGATTGAGAGAATCGAAGAGAAGCGTGAAGCGATCGGAATCTAATCATCAGTCCGGGCGGATTATGAGGTGACGAAAACATGAAGATTGCTGTTACCGGGAAAGGCGGGGTGGGAAAAACCACCTTTGCTGCGACCCTGGCAAGATTATACGCGGAGGAAGGACGTCAGGTTCTTGCCGCGGATGTGGACCCGGATGCAAATCTGGGACTGGCCCTTGGATTTTCAGAAGAAGAGCTTGCGCAGATTGTACCGATTACCAAAATGCGCAAACTGATCGAGGAAAGGACCGGAGTGACACAGGGAAACCAGTTCTACAGTCTGAATCCGAAAGTGAGTGATATTCCGGATACTTATGGAAAGGTATTCGGCGGAGTGAGACTTCTTGTGCTCGGAACGGTAGATACAGCCGGAAGCGGGTGTGTTTGTCCGGAGCATGTGATGCTGAAAAGGATTATCAATAATCTGGTGCTCCATCGGAAGGACGTGGTAATTCTTGATATGGAGGCCGGACTTGAGCATCTGGGACGCGGCACGACCAGCGGAATGGATCAGTTTGTTGTTGTGATCGAACCTGGAGCCAGAAGTATTCAGACGTACCGCAATGTAAAACGTCTGGCCAGTGAGCTTGGCGTAAAGCAGGTACGTGTGGTGGCCAATAAGGTTCGGGATGAAAAAGACGAAGAATTTGTCCGTTCCAGGATTCCAGCGGAAGATTTGCTCGGTTTTGTCCATTACAATACAGAAGTAATAGACGCAGACCGAAACGGCGCTTCTCCGTATGATTACAGTAAATCTGCTGTGGAGGAAATCAGGCGGATCAAGGAACTGATCGACAAAGCAGAGGAAAACTGACAGCAGTCTGTGTTGAGATTATAACTTTAAAAGTTTAGTGGAGGTAGAACAGTGACTTTATTTGATGTTGTTTTTAGCGGAAACGATACGGTATACGGGTTGACAGAGTCAGCCATCAATGACGCGATTGAGAAATACGGCGCTGACAAGCCGGTTGCATTTCCGGATACCGCATACAGCCTGCCGTGCTACTATGGCGTGACAGGAACCAAGGTTGGAAATCTTGGTGAATTAAAAGAGGCTCTTGGCGTAGTAAAAACGCTTATGACAAGACAGAAGAGACTGAATGATGCATTCATGTCCGGTGTTGCCACAGCTCTTTGCGCAGAGTTTATCGAAGTATTGAAATATATGGACGGCGCTACACCGTATGCAGAGCCGTGCTATGGACACCTTGGCGATGCAATCATCCGTGAACTTGGTGTACCGCTTGTAACAGGCGATATTCCTGGCGTAGCAGTTATCCTTGGCTCAGCTCCGAGCGCTGAGGAAGGTGTTGCTCTTATAAAGAGCTATCAGGCACAGGGTATCCTGGTTACTCTGGTTGGCGGAATCATTGACCAGTGTGAAGAGATGGGTTACAAGACAGGTGCAAACGTACGTGTCATTCCGCTTGGTAAGGATGTAACATCTGTAATCCATGTAGTATCTGTTGCAGTAAGAGCAGCGCTTATCTTTGGTAATATTCAGGGCGGCGATGCAGCTGGTCTGATGGAGTATACCTTTAAACGTGTACCGGCATTCGTAAACGCATTCGCTCCGCTTGATCCGGTTATCGTAGCTTGCGGCGCAGGTGCAATCGCACTTGGCTTCCCGGTAGTGACAAATGATGTTGCAACTGCAGAAGCAGTGAACGTAAGGGTTCCGAAGAGCCTGATCGTACAGCCGGATGTTTCTAAATTCAATGCAACCTCTCTTGAAGCAAGAGACATTAAGATCAAGATTACAAATATTGATATCCCGGTAGCATTTGCATCCGCATTTGAGGGTGAAATCATCCGCCGTGGCGATATGCAGGTAGAGTTTGACGGTTCCAGAGTAGACTGCTGTGAGCTGGTTCGCACCTGCGAGGCTTCTGAGGTTGAAGATCACAAGATTGAAGTAATCGGACCGGATCTCGATGAGATGCCGGAAGGAAGCAAGCAGAGCATTGCTTACGTGGTAGAAGTAGCTGGAAAGACGATGCAGTCTGACTTTGAGCCGGTATTTGAGCGTAAATTCCATTCTTATCTGAACTGTGTAGAGGGTATGATGCACACCGGACAGCGTGATATGATCCGTATCCGTATCAGCAAAGACACCTTCAACGCAGGCTTCCGTGCAAAGCACATCGGTGAAGTGCTTTACGCAAAGGTAAAGAGCGAGTTCGCAGCCGTTGTTGATAAGTGTCAGGTGAAGATCTACACAGATCCGGCTGAGTGTACAAAGATCCGTCATGAGGTTGCAATGCCGATGTTCGACAAGCGTGACGAGCGTCTGACTACTCTGACTGACGAGTCCGTAGATGTTTACTACAGCTGTATCATGTGCCAGGCATTCTCCCCGAGCCACGTATGTGTGGTTACTCCGGAAAGACTTGGACTTTGCGGTGCCGTTTCATGGCTGGATGCAAAGGCAACCAACGAGCTCGATCCGCAGGGACCGTGCCAGGTTATTACAAAAGAACGAGTGATTGACGAGAGAATCGGTGAATACGAAGACGTTAATGAGGCAGTTCAGAAGTTCTCCCAGGGTGCCCTTGAGGATGTATCTCTGTACTCCATCATCGAGAAGCCGATGACCTCCTGCGGATGCTTCGAGTGTATCTGTGGTATTGAGCCGCTTTCCAACGGCGTATGTATTGCAAACCGTGAGTACGCAGGTATGACTCCGATCGGTATGACCTTCCCGGAACTCGCTTCCATGACAGGCGGCGGTGTTCAGACACCTGGTTTCATGGGACATGGAAAGCATTTCATTGCTTCCAAGAAGTTCATGAAAGCTGAGGGTGGTATTGAGCGTATCGTATGGATGCCGAAGGATCTGAAAGAACAGGTTGCAGAGAGATTGAACGCTACGGCAAAAGAGCTGTACGGAATCGACAACTTTACTGATATGATCGGTGACGAGACTGTAGCAGAAGATCCGGAGACATTGCTTGAGTTCCTGACAGAGAAGGGCCATCCGGCACTCTCCATGGAACCGATGATGTAAAGAATAAAAACTGCGGAGCAGTTTTGGATATCGAACGAAGTGAGATATCTATTGATGTACGAAACAGGGGATTCCTGCTTGCAGAGAATCCCTGTGAGTACAGAAACTTATTCTTTAACGAAGAAAAATGCTGTGCATTTTTCTGAGTCTGAAAGTGATAAACGAAGTGAATCATTTAGACTGAAATTTATTATGTGCGGTAGTCCGGATGCTATCTCATCCGAATTTTAAAATATATCTTGAAGAGAATACTGCGATGCAGCGCTGTTTTGCGGCTTCGCTGTGTCGGTATGTAAACACAAGGAGGTAAAAAAGAAATGCCGTTTACTGCAAAATCAGGAAAGTTTAATGCAAAAATTAATACCGTAGAAATCGGTACCGGCGATAAAGCGATCAAAATGGGCGGAGAAAATGTTCTTCCGTTTTACACATTTGACGATGCAATTGAAAACGCGCCGAAGGTAGGTATCGAAATTACGGATGGTGGTGTGGCAGCTGAGCCGGAATGCATTCAGAAATGCTACGAAGGTTGTGAGTCTGTTGTTGACATGGCAAAAAAGGCTGCTTCTTTTGAGGGTGTTGATTTCCTCAGCGTTCGTTTAGAGGGCGGAGACCCGAACGGACAGAACAAACCGACGGAAGAGCTGATTCAGCTTGTAAAGGATATCGCAGACGCTGTTGATGTTCCGCTTGTAATCTGTGGTTCCAAAAACGTAGAAAAAGATTCTGAGCTTCTAGACAAGGCAGCAGCAGCGCTGGAGGGCAGAAATGCTCTTATTCTGGCAGCAAAAGAAGAGAACTACAAGACCATCGGCGCTTCAGCAGGTCTGGCTTACAAGCAGGTTGTCGGCGCTGAGTCAGCCGTTGACATTAACCTTGCAAAGCAGCTGAACGTACTGCTTACTCAGCTTGGCGTTGACGGAAAGAATGTTGTAATGAATATTGGTACAGCAGCCGCTGGTTATGGTTTTGAATACGTAGTGTCCACGATGGACCGTATCAAAGCAGCAGCACTTCAGCAGGGTGACGTAACACTTCAGATGCCGATCATCACTCCGGTAGCTTCAGAGGTATGGGGCGTAAAAGAAGCGATGGCTTCTGAGGCCGACATGCCGGAATGGGGATGCCAGGAAGAGCGTGGAATTGATATGGAAATCGAAACTGCAGCAGCAGTTCTTGCTTCCGGTTCCAATGCTGTTATTCTGAGACATCCGGAATCAGTTAAGACGATTAAGACACTGGTTTCAGAATTAGTATAGATAAGTGAAGCATAAGGAGGAAAATCAAAATGGCATTAAAAGGTCTTGATATTTTTAAATTGTCACCGAAGAAAAACTGTAAAGAGTGCGGCAGCCCGACATGTATGGCATTTTCTATGAAGGTTGCGCAGGGCGCAGTATCTGTGGATGCCTGCCCTTATTTCTCAGAGGATGCAAAAGCTCAGCTGAACGAGGCTACTGCACCGCCAATGAAGACAATCAAGGTTGGCGCAGGAGACAGCGAGATGGTTCTTGGCGGAGAAACTGTTCTGTTCCGTCATGAAAAAACATTTGTTAATAAAACAAGATATGCCGTTTCCCTTTGCAATTGCATGGATGATGCGGCAATCGAAGCAAAACTGGCTGAGATTCCGAAGGTAGATTACGAGCGTATCGGCGAGCGTATGTTCGTTGAAATGGTATATGTGAATTACTGTGCAGACGCAGGAAAAGAAAAATACCTTGATCTCGTAAAGAAAGCAGAGGGACTTGGACGTGTACTGATTCTTGGATGTACAGATCCGGATGTTGCAAAAGAAGCGCTTGAGCTTGTAAAAGCAGGAAAGCCGGTTCTGAACGGAGCAAATGCATCCAACTATGAGGCAATGAGCGCAGTGGCTACTGCCGCAGGCGTTGTACTTGGCGTACAGGGCGCAGATGCCAATGAACTGTATGATACCGTTGCTGCACTTGAAAAGCTTGGCAACAAAAATCTGTTGATTGACTGTGGCGTAAATTCTGTAAAAGAAGCGTATGCAATTGCAGTACAGTTCCGTAAAGCAGCAATCAAGGACAGCGACCGTACTTGCGGTTATCCGTCTATCGTGCGTGTGGATCAGCTTGCAAAGGGCAACGCTCATCTTCAGGCAGCACTTGTTTCTCTGTTCACAATGAAGTATGGTTCCATTGTTGTACTGGAGCAGATGACTTATGCAGAGGCACTTCCGCTTTATGGTCTGAGACAGAATGTATTTACAGATCCGCAGAAGCCGATGAAGGTAGAGCCGGGTATTTATCCGCTGAATGGCGCAGACGAGAATTCCATCTGTGTAACGACGGTAGACTTTGCTCTTACATACTTCGTGGTATCTGGCGAGCTGGAGCGTTCCGGTGTACCGCTTAACCTGATCATCAATGATGCGGGCGGACTTTCCGTACTGACATCCTGGGCGGCAGGCAAGTTCTCAGCAGGTTCCATCGCAAAATTCTTCCAGGAGCAGGATATCGAGGGCAAACTTAAGAGCAGAAAGCTTATCATTCCGGGTAAGGTTGCTGTACTGAAGGGCGAACTGGAAGCAAAACTTCCGGGATGGGAGATCATCATCGCTCCGAAAGAGGCAGTTCAGCTCGTGAAATTTATGAAGGATATTACAGCGTAAGTAAACTGGTGAATAAAAAATTTAAGGAGATAAAACCATGGCAAAATTTGTTACGATTGGTGAAAGACTTTCAACCACAGCTCCGTCTGTGAACAAGGCGTTTACAGAAAGAGATCCGGAGCCGATTCTGCAGCGTGCAAGACAGCAGCTTGCTGCTGGAGCAGTTTATCTTGATGTAAACATTGGACCGGCTGAGAGCGATGGCGAAGATCTGATGAAGTGGGTAGTTCAGCTTCTTCAGAGCGAGTGCGATAATGTTCCGCTTGCACTGGATACAGCCAACAAAAAAGCGATTGAGGCAGGTATCTCTGTTTACAACCGTTCCAAAGGAAAACCGATTGTAAACTCTGCAGATGCAGCTGGAAGAATCGAGTATGTAGACCTTGCAGCTGCAAATGATGCAATCGTTATTGCACTTTGCAATGGCGAAGGTATTGCTAAGGATAATGATGAGCGTATGGCATACTGCCAGACACTTCTCGAGAGAGGTCTTGAGCATGGCATGGAGCCGACCGATCTGTGGTTTGACCCGCTGTTCCTGGTAGTAAAGGGAATGCAGGACAAGCAGCTTGAAATTCTTGAGTGTATCAAGATGTTCTCTGATATGGGTCTGAATTCTACCGGCGGACTTTCCAACAACTCCAATGGTATGCCGAAGCACATTCGTCCGATCATGGATTCCGCACTTGTTGCAATGTGTATGATGCAGGGTCTTACTTCAGCGATCGTAAACCCGAATGACCTTCGTCTGATGGAAACAATTAAGTCTTGTGATGTATTCAAGAACAATACGCTGTACGCAGATTCCTATCTGGAGATCTAAGTCAGAAATTTTTACAGCACCCGGAGGTAACCATTTGCTTCCGGGTGTATCATTAAATATTCCAAAGAGGCAGGATGATCTGAAAATAAGAGCATGAGGTAAATTATGTATACAGTAACTTTTAAGTTTGAGAATGGCGACCGTGTAGCGGCGTACGCCGTTCCCGGTGAGAATCTTCTTGAGGTAGCGCAGAAAACAAATGTGGCTATCGACGCACCATGCGGAGGTAATGGGGCTTGCGGAAAGTGTAAGGTAAAGCTCGTTGGCGGTGAACTTGAGTCTCCGAAGACGCATCATATCACAGACGAGGAATATGCACAGGGGTGGAGACTGTCCTGTGTGAGTAAAGTAACTGCAGATGTGGAAGTACTGGTTCCGGATATTGCATCTGCATACCGTAGCAGGATGAAAGTTGCGGACCTTGATTCCGCAGAGGAATTACATATTTTTGAAAAAACAAAGGCTGACGTCATGGAGGCTGGAATTGAATTCAAAAATGACTTAGAAGTTATGATAGTTGCAATGGAAGCACCGTCTCTTGACAATACGATGCCGGATAACGAACGTCTCATTTGGGCATTGAAGGATGCAGGCAGCGCTTCTGATGTTAGCATTACCTATATTGCTTTGAAAAAGCTGGCAGAAACGCTTCGAAAGTCCTCTTTTAAAGTACAGTGTGTGATTCAGCGTGTAGGAGATAAAATTGAGGTTCTTGATGTCATTCCGGCAGGTGAGGCAGCAAAAGTATGCGGTCTGGCTGTCGATATTGGAACCACTTCTGTTGCGGCGCTCATTATTGATATGCAAAATGGAGAGATTCTGGCAAAAGCCTCTACCGGAAACGCACAGATCCGTTACGGAGCGGATGTGATTAACCGTATTATTGAGCAGCAAAAAGACGGTGGAAGAAAGAAATTGCAGGATGCCATAGTAGAAGAGACTCTGAATCCGCTCATTGGCGAGATGTGCCGTTCTGCGAAGATTTCACCGAAGCAGGTGTATCGGATGTGCGTGGCTGGAAATACGACAATGAACCATCTGCTGCTTGGAGTGGATGCAGATCCGGTGCGTATGGAGCCGTTTATCCCGACCTTTTTTGAGACAGATTCTCTGGTGGCACAGGATCTTGGTCTGAATATTTATCCGCGCGCCCGAATCATCATGGCGCCAAATATTGGAAGCTATGTCGGAGGAGATATCACGGCTGGTACTTTGGCGAGTACCATTTGGAACAGTGAGGAAATGTCTCTGTTCATTGACCTGGGCACAAACGGAGAGCTGGTTTTTGGAAATGCAGAATTTATGATGAGCTGTGCCTGCTCCGCAGGGCCTGCTTTCGAGGGCGGCGATATTAGCTGTGGTATGCGTGCGACGGACGGAGCAATTGAAGCCTGTGAAATCGATCGGGAAACGATGGTACCAACGTTCAAAATAGTTGGAGATGCGGGACAGAAGCCGGTCGGCATCTGTGGTTCCGGTATTATTGATATCATCAGTGAGCTGTTCCGATGCGGAATCATCAGCCCGAAAGGAAAGTTTATTCGCGAGGGTGAACGGATTCGCCACGATGAGTATGGCATGGGAAGCTATGTGCTGGCCTTTAAAGAAGAAGCGGCATCGGTTAAGGATATTGAGCTGACCGAGGTGGATATTGATAACTTTATCCGTGCAAAAGGCGCTATTTTCTCAGCAATCCGTGTGATGCTGCAATCGCTTGATTTCGACGTGAGTATGATTGATCGTGTGCTTGTTGCGGGCGGAATCGGAAGTGGTATCAATATGAAAAATGCAGTGAGCATAGGTATGTTCCCGGATATTGAGTTGGAAAAGTTTTTATATATTGGAAATTCATCCCTGTCCGGTGCTTATACGATGCTGTATTCTGTCTCGGCAGAGGAAAAGGTGGCTGAGGTTGCTCACAATATGACGTATCTGGAGCTCAGCAATGAGCCGACGTATATGGATGAATTTGTGGCTTGCTGTTTCTTGCCGCATACGGATGCAGGATTATTTCCCTCATTGGAAATGAAATAAATTATGGAAATGCAATAGATCTGACAGAGCAAGGAGACAAACATGAATATCGAATACGAAAAGGACAACAAGGAACGCGTCCCCTTTGAACACTACAAAGAAGAATACCGGAGCATGAATCCTTCTGAGATTTCCAGGCGTACGGGATTTCCTTATCTGGAAGAAAAAAAGTGCTTTCTTGTCCGTTTTCTTGGAAAAGAGTATGAAGTTTCTTTTCCTGAATTTTCCGTTGTCCGGACGCAGGAGGAGGATGGTTTTTGTCCGTTACTTTCGATTACGGCGGCGCAGATTCTGATGATACGTTTTCTGACCCACGGCTGCCAGGTTCCCGGAACAGGAAAGTTTCTGACCTATCGCGAGGTTCCGTGGGGAGAAGTGTACTACAGACAGTTCAGCGGTCGGTGTATGGCGCGGCTGGCATTCTCCTACGGGAGTAGAATTGATGCATTTTGTTCTGCGTTTGAGAAAATGCATGCAAAGCCCATCAAGGCCGGAGATGCCGGATATGAGGTTGAGCTGTTTGACGGATTTTTTATTCGGTTTCAGATATGGGGTGGAGACGAAGAATTTCCGCCGTCTTCTCAGATTCTGTTCAGCGACAATTTCCCGGCAGCTTTTCACGCGGAAGATCTTGTTGTCGCCTGCGATGTGGTGATTGGGACAATGAAGAGTGTGTGATGATCGGACGCCCTCTGGCAGAATACCTGTCCGCGGGGTTCCGACAAAGAAGTCACCTCGCGGACAGGTATTCTGCCAGGGAGCTGACTTCGATAATAATTTACAAATTATAACATATTTTATCATAAAAATAGGTGTTATTGTGTTTGTGAATGATTTGGAAATTAAAAAAATTTAGAAGGAGATAGAATAAATGGGATTTTCAACAGTACCATGTAATGAATTTGTTGAAGTACTTGCTTCTAAGGCTCCGGTTCCGGGCGGCGGCGGCGCATCGGCACTGGTTGGCGCAGTGGGCACCGCGCTTGGAAATATGGTGGGAAGCCTGACCGTTGGCAAGAAGAAGTACGCTGATGTTGAAGCAGAGATGTATGAACTGAAGGCAAAATGCGATAAGCTTCAGGAAGAGCTTTTGACCCTGGTAGAGCGTGATGCGGAAGTATTTGAGCCGCTTTCCAAGGCATACGGAATGCCGAGGGCAACGGAAGAAGAAAAGGCAGAGAAAGCTCGTGTGATGGAGATTGTTCTGAAGGATGCATGCTCTGTTCCGATGGAGATCATGGAGAAATGCTGTGAGGCAATCGAACTGATCAAAGAGTTTGCCGCAAAGGGTTCTGCGTTAGCAATCAGTGATGCAGGCGTGGGCGCTGCATTTTGCAAGGCAGCTCTGATGGGAGCCAGTCTGAATGTTTATATTAATACAAAATCCATGGCAAACAGAGAATATGCAGAAGAGCTGAATGCAAAAGCGGATGCAATGCTGGCGAAATATCCGCCGATGGCTGATGAAATTTTTGAGAGCGTACTTGGACGTCTGAAATAGAGAAACTGCGGATTTGGATGACCGCGGATGAAAGGAGCAAAACAATGGCAAAACAGTTACTTGGTAAAGAGGTTACCGCTGCTTTGAACGAAAGAATCAAAGCAAAGGTAGCAGAGGTTGAGGCAAAAGGAATCAAACCGACGCTTGGAATCATTCGTGTCGGAGAAAATGAAAGTGATATTTCTTATGAGAGAGGCGCTACAAAACGCTGTGAAACACTCGGTGTTGCATGTGAAAAAATTCTTCTTCCGGGTGATGTTTCTCAGGAAGAGCTTCTGAAAGTTATTGATGATGTAAACAAGAACGACGCAATTCACGGCGTACTTCTGTTCCGTCCGCTTCCGAAGCACCTGGATCAGAGCGTGATTGAGAATGCGCTTGATCCGGCAAAGGACGTAGACTGTATGACAGACGGTTCCATGTCCGGTGTATTTACTGGAAAGGCAATTGGTTTCCCGCCATGCACACCTCAGGCTTGTATGGAAATTCTTGATCACTATGAAATCGACTGTACCGGAAAGAAAGCGGTTGTAATTGGCCGCAGTCTTGTAGTAGGGAAACCGGCAGCCATGATGCTGATCAAGAAAAATGCGACCGTTACTGTTTGTCATACAAGAACAGTAGATATGCCGTCAGTTGCAAAAGAGGCAGATATCATCATCGTTGCCGCAGGCCGTGCAGGCGTAGTTGGCGCTGAGTACGTGAAACCTGGTCAGGTGGTCATTGATGTAGGTATCAACGTTAACGCAGAGGGCAAGCTTTGCGGCGATGTGGATTACGCTGCGGTAGAACCGATTGTAGATGCAATCACACCGGTTCCGGGTGGCGTAGGCAGTGTTACGACTTCTGTACTTGTAAGCCATGTAGTAGATGCAGCTGCAAAAAAAGCAGGACTGTAATGCAACGGAATAGCTGTGCCTGACCGTGTACAAGGCACAAAACGGTTGACGATTTTCAGAAACCGTGCTATATTTTTAGCGTGTAATGAGAAATTGCCGTATCAAGTGCAGTTTATCTGAAAAGGGAATCAGGTGCGATGCCTGAGCGATCCGGTCACTGTATACAGGGAGTGAGCTTCAAAGTCCATTGCGTACCCAATGAGCGCGAGAAGGAGAAGCAGGCGATGATCTGTGAGCCAGGAAACCTGCTTGATATGAGAGAAGTGCTTCCGAGTAAAGCAAAACACTCCGCACCGGCTGGCTGCCGGTTGTCTGTATTGGGTTAGTCAGACAAAGAAAAAATGGAATGTTGTCTCAAGGCAATGGAGATATACACAAACATACCTCCTTGTGCTCTGGCTGGCATCAGCTTTTTATAAAAGTAAGCCTTCGGAGCTGCGTACAGATGACGTTCCGCAAGCTGATCTGTACGACCGGCGTAGCCTTTTGCAGTCCGCAATGCAAAGAAAGGCTACGCCTTTTCATTTTAGAAAGCAAGCTACCATACAGGCAAAAATGTCTTCGTTTTCATATGATTGAAGAAATTTCTTTAAAAGCGTTCTGAGGTCCATTCCCCCTGCATATATTTAACCAGTATATGCAGGGGGTCTTTTGATGGAAAAATTTGATTTATACAAGGATATTCAGACGAGGACAGGCGGCGATATTTACGTGGGCATCGTAGGCCCTGTGCGGACAGGGAAATCTACCTTTGTGAGAAAAGTAGTAGAGCATTTGGTACTGCCGGAGCTTGAAGGACAGGAACATGACCGGGCAAAAGATGAGATGCCTGCCAGTGCAACCGGAAAGACAGTGACGACAGTAGAACCCAAATTTATTCCGAGAGAAGCCGCACAGATTGCAATAGGGGATGGCACCGTTATGAAATTACGAATGGTGGACTGTGTCGGATTTCTTGTGCCGGGAGCCGAGGGAACAGAAGAGAATGGTGTACCACGTATGGTCAAAACACCATGGCAGGAACAGCCTATGGCGTTTGGCGAGGCAGCCAGAATGGGAACACAGAAAGTAATTACAGATCATGCAACCGTGGGGATTGTAATTACTACGGATGGAAGCTTCGGAGACCTTCCAAGGGAAAGTTTTCTTGAGGCAGAAAAAGAAGCGATTACACAGCTTCAGCAGCTCGGGAAACCGTTTCTTGTGATTTTGAATTCCGCAAAGCCTTACAGTGAAGAAGCACGGGCGGCATCTGCGTATCTGAATGATACATATGGCGTTTCCAGTATGATCCTGAACTGTGAACAGATTGGAACAAAAGAAATTCAGACTGTATTTGAAGAATTTTTGCTGGAATTTCCGCTTACCAGGGTTGTATTTCAGATTCCCAAGTGGACGGAAACACTGGAAAATGGCCATTGGCTGAAACAGGATCTATTTGCAGCTGCAAAGAATGCAATGCAAAAGCTTCATACGGTACGGGATATTTATGCGGACTCGCTCGGCGTAAACAGCGAATTTATCAAAAAAGCAAAGCTTGAAGCGGTCGACCTGTCAAACGGAAATGCAGAGATTGATATCCAGATGCAGGATTCACTGTATTATCAGGTGCTGAGCGAGATGACAGGGACGGAAATAGCAAGCGAATACAAGCTGATTTCCATCGTCAGGGAGATGTCAGCCCTGAAAAAAGAATATGAAGCAGTAGCCAGCGCAGTAAATGCAGTGAGACAGACCGGTTATGGCGTGATCACGCCGCTGAAAGAAGAAATTCAGATGGATGAGCCGGTGGTCATCCGACAGGGAAATAAATATGGCGTAAAGATCAAAGCTACATCACCCTCGATTCATCTGATCCGTGCGGATATTGAGACTGAAATCGCACCGATTGTGGGGAGTGAATCTCAGGCCGAAGATCTGATTAATTACATGCGGGAGAATGAAAATTCTGAAGAAGGAGCCTGGAACACGCTGATTTTTGGAAAATCTATTGAACAGATGGTAGAAGACGGGATTCAGGCAAAACTTTCCTCAATTGGTGAAGAAAGTCAGCAGCGCCTTCAGGATACGATGAAAAAAATTGTGAATGAATCTAAGGGAAGAATTATCTGCATCATATTCTAATCATATTGTTTTTGTATAGTAACCATAAACAGCCTGCAACCCGGCAATTTTATTAAGCGGTACGCGCAAAATGTAACAAAATATGGTTTTTTGTACATAATTGTTTCATTTTGCGCCAGGTTTTGTTTGACATAGTGTAATATTTATCATATAATATGAATCAAATGTTACGAAAACAAATCGAAATTATTAAGTTCCAGAGGAGAAAGTGATGGTTACGAAACACAGGAACAGACGGATGCTATTTGTTACAGTCATATTGTTTTTACTCATGTTTTCCTGTATGAGTGTCCGTGCAGAAGCAGGCTGGAAAAAGAATTCGAATGGCACCTATTCCTATTATTTAAAAGGAAAAAAGGTAAAGAAAAAGTGGATCAAAGAAGGGTCAAAGTCTTACTATGTCAATTCCAAGGGAGTCCGTCAGACAGGCTGGCTCTACAAAGGAAAGAAATGGTATTACTTTAAAAAGACCGGTGTGCTAGTAAAAAATAAATGGATTAAATACAAGAATAATATGTATTATGCAGGCTCCAATGGTGCCGTGTACGCGAATGGCATGAAAAAGGCTCCAAATGGATATACATACGCCTTTGACAAACGCGGAGCAGTTCAGAAGGGCCGACTGACCTACAACAAGAAGATCTATTATTTTGAGTCCAAGCACGGTCGCATGGTAAAAAATAAATGGGTCAAGACAAATGGAAAATACTATTACTACGGCGCAGATGGGGCCATGGTAAAAAACAAATGGATTGGCCGCTACTATGTAGGCAAAACCGGACTCCGTTTGAAAAATACCTGGAAGGATGACTGTTATCTTGGAAGCAATACAAAGGCGTGTATTGGATTACAGAAAATAGGTACCGATTATTATTACTTCGATCCCAAAACCTACAAGAAAACAGTCAATGTAAAACTGACAATTGAAGGAAAAACGTATCAGTTTGACGGAAATGGTATCGGAACAGAGGTTTCTGAGAATGGAGCTCCAAAGCCAACCGCAGGTGTCAAGGTACATAACGAGTATTTTACGGATCCGCTCACAGACGATGAAACACTTCTTGCCACGATTATATACTGTGAATCCGGAAATCAGTCCTATACCGGAAAGGTGGCTGTCGGGCTTGTGCTTTTGAATCGCTTATACAGTCCGTTGTTCCCAGATGTGCTGCGTGAGGTTGTTTATCAGGACATGCAGTTTGCTCCTGCGAGAGACGGAAGTCTTACACGGGCACTGAAAAATCCGGCTCTGGTTGATCCGGAATCGAAAAAGGCGGCCAGAACAGTCATCGCAAGATTTGAGGCCTGCCGGGCGGCAGGTACCGATATCTATTTGCAGCTGGATGGAAAAAAGAAGCCGTTTGATTGTCTGTTTTTTATGACACTGCCGGCATACACAAGTCTTGGTCTTGTTTCTGAATATCAGAAGATTGGGGATCACGTATTTTTTGAAGTATGGAAGCGTTAAGAACAATTTCAAAGAAAAGGATAAAATCGAACGTATGATTGATTTTATCCTTTTCTTATGTTAAAATGCAGAAAGTAATTGCAAAACAGGATAGATGATAAGTTGTGCCGGGTAATCGGAATAAATCATTTGAGAAATTGAGTTCAAAAGATTTTGCGATGATTGTACATGGAACCTACAGAAAATAAGCGTAGGAAAGGGTTTAGCGTGAAAAAAGCAGATATTATATTAGGTGTATCTGTCATTACCGCTGCTATTATTTTGCTTGCGGCCCGTTCTTTTTTTCAAAAGGATGGAGCACTTGTTGTGGTAGAGAAGGATGGCAGAGCTTACGGAGCGTTTCCTTTGTCAAAAAACCAGGAGATCTGGATCGGCACTGGAAATCGTATCAGGATTCAGGATCATAAAGTCTGGATGATCTTTTCTGACTGCCCGGATCATCTGTGTGAGCATCAGGGTATTATTCAGACAGAGGGAGAAATGATTGTCTGTCTGCCCCATCGTGTTGTTGTGCAGGTTGAGGAAGATAAAGAAAGCCAGGAAGAACAGCCGGATGTCATTGTATCTTAATAAGGCAAAAAGCCGGAGGGAAAGATGAGAGCAAATCGAATCGCATATTTGGGCATTTTTACAGCTTTGGCTATGATTCTTGGTTATATCGAATCACTTTTTCCTTTTCTGGGAGGAATACCGGGTGTGAAGATCGGAATAGCGAACAGTATCTCTTTGTCGGTTTTATACCTGATGGGCTATCAGGCAGCTTTTTTGACAGCCGTGATTCGGATTGTTCTGACCGGAATCCTGTTTGGAAATGTTGCTTCTGTTTTATATAGTCTGGGAGGGGCACTGCTTAGTCTGACCGTTATGATTCTGGTGAAAAAAACAGATATTTTTTCCATTGTTGGCACCAGTATTGCAGGCGGGATATCGCATAATATCGCACAGCTACTGATCGCTATGTTGCTTGTTGAAAATCTATCTGTTCTGTACTATCTGCCGGTCTTATTGATTTCCGGTGCTATGGCGGGTGTGGTTGTCGGTGTGGTGAGCCAGGAGGTTGTAAAGCGGATTCCGGCAAAGATATTGGATGAATCAGGGATAAATTCATTAGAAGAATCGTGCAAATAGCAAAGTGGTTGCAAATTATTTTGAATAAATTTTGTGTTTATCGAACAGAAGTTCAAAGAGGAAGGAAAAAGAATGATTGCATATGTACAGGGGATTGTAGAAGAAGTGACGGAAACGAAAGTGGTGCTAGATGTAAACCACATCGGGTTTCAGATTTTTATTTCCGGGCGGGATGCGCAGGAGATGCCGGGGAGAGGCGAAGAAGTACGGATTTATACATATATGAATGTCAAGGAAGACGCGATGCAGCTCTTTGGTTTTCTTACACAGGATGACCTGGAGATGTATCGGCTTCTGATTGCAGTAAACGGCATCGGGCCGAAAGCGGCGCTTGGGATTTTGTCTGTTTTGACAGCCGATGATTTGCGTTTTGCGGTTCTTTCGGATGACGCGAAGACGATCGCAAAGGCGCCTGGCATCGGAGCCAAGACAGCCAAAAAACTGATTTTGGAACTAAAAGACAAGCTGAGTCTGGAAGATGCATTTGAAAAAAAGATACAACATACAGAAGCCGCGCATGTTTCGGGCAGTGAGGCTTCCGCAGCAAAAGCAGAAGCAATTCAGGCGCTTACTGCACTTGGGTATTCAAACAGCGATGCACTGAAGGCGGTAAGCAAAGCAGACCTTACAGAAGATATGGACACTGAGACGATTCTGAAGCTTGCACTGAAGCAGATGGCATTTTTATAATTGAGGGAAAAAGTATATGGCAAAAAGAATTATCACAACAGATACGACGGAAGAAGATATTCGGCTGGAGACCGGACTTCGTCCGCAGCTTCTGAAGGATTATATTGGACAGGAAAAAGTAAAAAGTACGCTAAAGATTTTTATAGAGGCGGCAAAGCAACGAAAAGATTCTCTGGATCATGTTTTGTTTTACGGTCCGCCCGGACTTGGAAAGACAACGCTTGCCTGTATTGTGGCAAATGAAATGGAGGTCAACATAAAAATCACGTCTGGACCGGCAATTGAAAAACCGGGAGAAATGGCAGCAATCCTCAATAACCTTCAGGAGGGAGACGTTCTGTTTGTGGATGAAATACATCGTTTAAACCGTCAGGTTGAGGAAGTACTTTATCCCGCCATGGAAGATTTTGCGATTGACATTATGATTGGAAAAGGGGCGGCTGCCCGTTCGATACGCCTGGATCTGCCGCATTTTACTCTGGTCGGAGCAACGACTCGGGCAGGCATGCTGTCCGCTCCTTTGCGCGACCGTTTCGGTGTGGTAAACCATCTGGAGTATTATTCTGAAAAAGAGTTACAGACAATCGTGCTTCGCTCTGCTCAGGTATTGGAGGTATGCATGGATAACAGAGGCGCACTTGAGATAGCGCGCCGTTCGCGCGGCACGCCGCGTCTTGCCAACCGTATGCTGAAGCGTGTCAGAGATTACGCACAGGTGCGCTATGACGGAAGTATTTCAGGGGCCATTGCGTCAGAAGCACTTGATCTGCTGGAAGTAGATCGTTATGGCCTGGACCGTATTGACCGGGGAATTTTGGAGCTTATGATTGATAAATTCGGAGGCGGGCCGGTAGGACTCGAAACACTTGCAGCTGCCATTGGAGAGGATTCCGGTACAATAGAAGACGTATATGAGCCATATCTGATCAAAAACGGTTTTCTCAATCGGACTCCCAAGGGCAGGGTAGTGACCGATTTTGCCTACAGACATCTGGGCCGCGAGAAATAGTTGTTGTAATTATGTATAATTTGTTTATAATATAAGATATGCGAAGCATATCTTAACGAGGGAAAATGTGCAACATTTTCTCGAGTCTAATTGTAGAGGTTTTGTAATGTAAAATATGCGAAGCATATCTTAACGAGGGAAAATGTGTAACATTTTCTCGAGTCTGTTGTATTAGTTTTGGTAATGTAAGAAGTTTTAAGTCTGAAGATAAATGGAAAGGAAGTTCCTATATGTCATCCAAAAATACCACACAGGTAATCATAGCCGGAAAAATTTATACGCTCAGCGGCTATGAGAGCGAGGAGTACCTGCAGCGTGTTGCAACATACCTGAATGCAAAGATTTCAGAGCTTAAAAATATGGACGGGTATGTCAGACTTTCCCCGGATCTCAGAAATATTCTGCTGAATCTGAATACGGCAGACGACTATTTTAAGATGAAAAAAAAGGTGGAGGAGCTGGAACGTGAGCTCTCTGAAAAAGATAAAGAGCTGTATGATTTTAAACATGAACTGATCACAGCGCAGATTAAGCTGGAGAATGCAGAGAAGGAAGCACAGTTGCTTCAGGAAAAAAATGTTCAGTTACAAAAAGAGAATATTCAGCTGGATACCCGGCTGAAAAATCAGAATAAACGTTAAGCGTCCGGCTGCAATGATTTGCATATACTTTTGTTTCGCGGAAAAAGAAGATATGGAGATGTTGCAGTCGTTTTTCATATTAGAGTGATATTTGGGAGAAAGGAAAAAGGGTGTTGCAAAATGTAGCATTCCCTGAAAGAAAAATTATGGTTGAATTACTGGCGCCGGCTGGTTCTTATGAAGGACTTTGCGCTGCGGTAAATGCCGGGGCAGATGCGGTATATATTGGAGGTACGATGTTTGGTGCCAGAGCATATGCGGAGAATCCGGACGAGGAGCTTCTCTTGCAGGGAATTGATTACTGCCACCTTCGTGAACGAAAGCTTTACATGACTGTGAATACTCTGTTAAAAGAAGAGGAGCTTGAGAATAAACTGTATGACTATTTGTTGCCGTACTACAGAGCAGGTCTGGACGGTGTGATTGTGCAGGATTTTGGTGTGGCTCACTTTTTGAAGGAATACTTTCCAGGACTGGACCTTCACGCCAGTACGCAGATGACTGTGACCGGTGTGGATGGCGCACAGCTTTTAAAAGAGGCCGGTTTTACGAGGGTAGTACCGGCAAGAGAACTTTCTCTTGATGAAATACGGAGAATTGTAGACGAGACAGGGCTGGAGGTTGAGACCTTTATTCACGGAGCAATGTGCTATTCCTATTCGGGTCAATGTTTGATGAGCAGTATGATCGGTGGCCGCAGTGGGAACAGAGGCCGATGTGCACAGCCATGCCGGCTTCCATATCGCGTCATAGGAAACGGAGATAGTACAGGTTATCCGACTGCGGAGCAGTTCCGTAACAGCCGGAACACGAAATATGAGGGGAAACATGAGCAGCCTTTGTATGCACTCAGCATGAAAGACATGTGCACGGTTGATCTGATTCCGGAACTGCTTTCGGCTGGAATTGCGTCTCTGAAAATAGAGGGACGCATGAAACGGTCTGAATATGCGGCCGGTGTTGTGCACATTTACCGCAAATATATTGATCTGTATCAGGAACAGGGCGACAGAAATTTCTGTGTATCAAAGGAAGACAGAGAAATTCTTCTGGATTTGTATAATCGCGGAGGATTTTCACAAGGGTATTATCATTTGCATAATGGCAAGTCCATGATGGCACTGGCACGTCCGAATCATCAGGGGACACAGGCCGCCAGAATAAAAAATATCGGTAAAAATACTGTTTCTGCGATAGCTGCTGAGGAACTTCACAGAGGCGATGTTCTGGAACTTCCGGACGGAAGCTCAATGACGCTGACGGAGAATACGGCTGAGGGCTCTTTGTTTCAGATCAGGAGGCAGGGGCCTTCTATAAAGCCTGGAAGTATTCTATACCGGACAAAAAATGAAAAATTGTTGCAGGAGTTGTCTGGTTCATATATAAAAAGAGATAATAAAGAAAAAATTAAGGGTGAATTAAGGATTTTTGAGCATTCACCTGCTATACTAAAGGTAGAAATTGGGCATTTTTCCACTACCGTTTGCGCAGAAATTGCAGAACCTGCAACGAACCAGCCAACCACTCCAGAACAAGTGCGAAAACAGATGATGAAAACGGGAAATACGCCATTTGTATTTGATTCTCTTGATCTTTGGATGGAGGACGGCCTGTTTGTGACTGTCCGGGCATTGAATGAACTGAGAAGAGAAGGACTTTTGCAGCTGCAAGAGCAGATGTTGGCGTCAGCGCGGCGTAAAGCCCCCGGGTGTGTACCGCAAAAAGCGAATATTCCAAAAGAAAGGAACACGTTGCAGAAGAAGACTTCTGATTTGGAAACGACGGGATATGCACTGAATATCTCTGTTATGAGCCGCGTGCAACTGATGGCAGTTCTCGAAGCGTCACAGGATATTGCAGTGGACACGCTGTATTTGGATACCACACTTTTCGGAAATGAGGCAGAACTGCACACAGCATTTACAAATCTCTCAGAGATGATTCAGTCTGTAAAATCTGCGGGGATGCGCTGTTTTTTAAATTGTCCTCCCATTTATCGTTATCAGGAGCGTTCTTTTTTTGAACATCCGGTGATGCGCAGGCTAATGGCAATGCTGGATGGATTTCTTGTTCATACGATAGATGAACTTTCTTATTTCAGGGCTTATATCCGGAAGGCCGATTGTGGTGCGGTGCTTGTTGCGGATGACAATCTGTATTCCTACAATCACCGGGCAGAAAAGTTTCTGCATACATACGGCGTTGAGAGAACTGTGATGTCCTCGGAACTGAATGTACGGGAGCTGAAGCAGTCGGGTCGTGCGGGCCGGGAACTGATTGTATACGGCTATCAGCCTTTGATGCAATCCGCGCAGTGTGTACAGAAAAATATATTTGGTTGCACAAAAGTACCTGGATTTCTTTTGCTGGAAGATCGAAAAAAGGTGCGCTTTCCTGTGCAAAACCGATGTGCGTTTTGTTGTAATACGATATACAACAGCATTCCGCTTCAGCTTGGCGGGTACCGCAAGGAGATAGAAGAATTGTCCTTGGCTTTTGTGCGGTTATCTTTTACCATAGAATCTGCTGAGGAGACAAGGCAGATATTAAAGCAGTATCACAGGCTGTTGTTTTCCGGGAACGGTATGTGCGATGAGATGCCAGCCGGTACGCGAGGACACTTCAAAAGGGGAGTAGAGTAATATATGACGAATCTTATCATTCAGGTTTCAAAATATCTTATTATTATTCTGATGGCCCTGTATACGTTTCAAAGCTATACAGTATTTCACAAAAAGGATGATGAGGCCAGAGAATACCTTTTTATGCGGCAGAATATGCTTATGTTTATGATGCATTTTGTGGCGTTTATGGTATTGTTTCTGAACATCTCAGAGACAACGGTGCTTCTTTTTTATGGTGCACAGGTAATCTATCTGGCAGCGGTTCTGGTACTGTTTAAAAACCTTTACCCGCTTGCATCGAGGCTTGTGATCAATAATATGTGTATGCTGCTCTGTGTGGGCTTTATTATGATTACGAGGCTGTCCTACGATCAGAGCATCAAGCAGTTTAAGATTGCCGTGTTTGCTACTGTAGTTGCGTTGTTAATTCCGGTTATTATTCGAAAACTGCGTTTTATTACAAAAATGTACTGGCTGTATACCTTGGTAGGGATTGGTTTGCTTGCCCTTGTGGCGATTGCCGCCCGGTCAACGTATGGGGCAAAGCTGTCATTTACCATAGGCGGGATTTCGATTCAGCCCTCGGAATTTGTCAAAATTATCTATGTGTTTGCGATTGCAGGGCTTCTGACTCACGCCAGAGATTTCCGGCGCATTGTAATTGCAACAGGACTAGCAGCGCTCCATGTCCTGATTCTGGTAGTATCAAAAGACCTGGGAAGTGCATTGATCTTTTTTATTACGTATCTGGTGATGCTGTTTGTTTCTACGAAGAATCCCTTTTATGTGTTGGCAGGGATTTTGTCTGGTTCAGTGGCTGCGGTCGGCGCTTATTTTCTTTTTAACCATGTGCGTGTCAGAGTTGAGGCATGGCAGGACCCGTTTCAAGATTATCAAGGTGGCGGTTATCAGATCTGCCAGTCACTGTTTGCAATCAGCGCCGGAGGATGGTTTGGCACAGGTCTTGGACAGGGATCACCAGGCGCCATTCCTTTTGTGGAACAGGATATGATGTTTTCTGCAATTTCAGAGGAACTTGGCAGTATTTTCAGTATCTGCCTGATTCTCGTGTGTATGAGCTGTTTTATTATGTTTGTAAATATATCTATGCAGCTCACGAACCGTTTTTATCGTCTGGTGGCAGTTGGACTTGGTTCCACGTACGCGGCACAGGTGTTTCTGACTGTAGGAGGCGGGATTAAGCTGATTCCACTGACTGGAGTGACGTTTCCGCTCGTCAGCTATGGCGGCAGTTCCGTACTCAGCACATTAATTATGTTTTCTATCGTGCAAGGACTGTATATGCTGCAGCGGGATGAAGAAGTAAAAAGCGAGCAAAAGCGCATGTTACAGGAACAACAGCTTTATCAGCAGCAAAATGGAGGCTATTATGGCGCGTATGGTGAAAACATAGCCTATACGGGCGAATATGCCGAACATGAATATGAAGATCCGAATGCATCATATGACAGATATGGAGGAAACCGATATGGCAGGGAACAGGGACCATACAGACAAAACCAATACGAAGACCCGCAGAATGCGTATGGACGACCGAAACCCGGAAGAAAACAGGAGACGTACACAGACAGCGGATATGGAAGAGCGGAAAACACGTACGCGGATGAGGGATACGGAGGAATGCGCGATGCATTCCGACAGGAAGGATACCCAGGCTCGCAGAACACGAACGCGCACAACAAATACGCAAGAAGGCCGGAAACGTACGAAGACGGCAGATACGCAGGAAACCCGGAAGCGTTCGAAGACGACGGATACGCAGGAACGTGGGATGAGTTCGAGTACGACGGATACGATACACCATACAGATAAAACGGAAAAGGCACACAGTGGGAAAAAAATACCGCTCAGGGTAAAGGAAGTTTACTTTGAGCAGGAGCCTGAGCCTGTAACGGGAAAGGGCCGCAACACGGAACTTGGTATTGTGACGTATACCTTTGTATTTCTTTTTTTACTGATGATTGGGTATCTTTCCTATTTGAATGTTTTCAAGGCTGATGAGCTGAATTCCAGTTCTTATAATACAAAACAGGATGCAAATATTGACAAATATATCCGTGGTTCTATTATATCCTCGGACGCAAGCGTTTTGGCAAAAACAGAGGTGTCAGAAAGCGGTGAAGAAACGCGTGTATATCCGTACGCTAATGTTTTTTCACACGTTATAGGGTATTCTTCCAATGGAAGGTCTGGCCTGGAGGCAAGCTGTAATTCAGATTTGCTATCGTGCCATGCTTCTGTGCTGACGCAGCTTAAAGATGAATCAAAAAATGAAAAGATGCGTGGAGATTCTGTGGTTGTTACATTGAATGCAGCATTACAGAACGCGGCCTATGAAGCGCTTGGTTCTTATAATGGAGCGGTGGTTGCATTGGAACCAGATACAGGCAGAATTTTGGTTATGGTTTCCAAACCTGATTTTGATCCGAACTCCATTGCGCAAATATGGGAAAGTCTTGTCACAGACAATACGAGCAGTGTACTTTTAAACAGGGCAACCCAGGGATTGTACCCGCCGGGATCGACTTTTAAAATTCTCACAACCTTGGCGTATATGCGTCAGAAGCCGGGGGAATTTCGCGGATTCCAATATGATTGTACCTCCAAAATCACGGTAGATAATGTTACGATTAACTGTAATAACAGCAAGGTGCATGGGACAGAAGACCTGAAGAGTGCTTTTGCCCATTCATGCAACACTGCTTTTGCATCGATCGGGATGGATTTGGATAATACGGATTTCCGTTCACTTTGCGAGGAATTTTTATTCAATCGGACCCTTCCAGCCCCGATGCAGCACAGTACCTCACAGTTTAATCTTGAGGCAAATGATTCCTACGGGGATCAGATGACAACAGCGATCGGCCAGGGTGAAACGCTTGTAACACCGCTTCATATGGCGCTTTTAACTGCAACGGTCGCAAATGGCGGAATTATGATGCGCCCATACTGTGTAGAACGGATTGAGACGTATGACGGGGACACGGTGTCAAAGACAAGCCCTTCCAAGTATAAGCGGCTTATGACGACGGAAGAAGCGCGGTTTCTGACTGAGTATATGCAGGAGACAGTAAACAATGGTACGGCTTCTTCGCTTGCATGGTATAATTTTTCAGTGGCCGGTAAAACCGGCTCTGCAGAGTATGTGTCAAATGGCAGCGTAGGTACGCATTCCTGGTTTGTAGGCTTTTCAAATGTGGAGAACCCGGATCTGGTAGTTGCCGTAATTGCAGAAAACGGTGGAACCGGAAGTGAAACGGCTGTACCGATTGCTGCTAAAATTTTTGAAATGTATTACAATATTTTTGGATATTAATCAGGCGAATTTATTTCCTGTTGCGTGATCTGTGAAAAAGAGTTATACTGTTTGCAGTCATTTGTGGCACAACGCAAACAGGAGGGATTGCAATGATTGAGGCAACAAGCTGTGGCGGTGTGGTGATATTCAGGGGGAAGATACTTGTTTTGTACAAGAGCTATAAAAACAAGTATGAAGGCTGGGTGCTGCCGAAGGGTACGGTAGAGGAAGGCGAGGAGTTCCAGGAGACGGCTGCCAGGGAGGTATTAGAGGAGACTGGCGTTCGGGCTTCCATCATTAAATATATCGGCAAGAGCCAGTATACGTTTAATGTTCCGGAAGATACCGTAGCGAAGGATGTCCACTGGTATCTGATGATGGCAGACAGCTATTACAGCAAACCACAGCGAGAGGAGTATTTTATTGACTCAGGGTATTATAAGTATCACGAGGCGTACCATCTTCTGAAATTTACAAACGAGAAGATGATTTTGGAAAAAGCCTACAGTGAGTATCTGAATTTGAAAAAGAATAATCTCTGGGGAAGCAAAAAATACTTTTGACCACTGAATGCCGGGATTTCGCCTGTTGCGGAATGTCGGCATTTTAAACACACAGGATGTCAGAATAAATAAAAATAAAAAATATCTGAGACTTTAAGATAGAAGAGGTAAACTATGAACTGGTATCCGAACCTGTATGTGGGGAAAAAAGCAGAAAAGAAAAGAGAAGTTTTGATTCGAAAGCTTGAAACTGGGAAGACTCCAGCTAATACGTATCTGCTCACGTTGCCTTTGGGAGAAAAAAATCAGCTTGAAATTATTCCGGCATGGAATTTAAAATTCTGGTACAAGAAACGGATGGTACCTATGATTATCGGGCTTGGCTGTGGGAGAGCGGAGATGCTGGAGTTGTTGCAGCAGATTACAGAAGAGGTATTTAGGCAGACGGGCGGCGCAGATCTGCGAGGATATTTTGAACGTACCATATCAAAATTTGACAGGAAACAGTAACTTTTGGAAATAACTGAGTTAAGAGAGGGTACAGGAGAATATGCTGCACATTATTCTGGGTATACTAAAAGTGATCGGGATTCTTCTGGGATTCCTGCTCCTGTTTCTTCTGGTCTTGCTGTTTGTAGTTCTTTTCTGTTCTGTCCGATATCAGGTACAAGCGGAAAAGCAGGCAGGCAGGACAGAAGGCAAAGTAAAAATAAGCTGGTTGTTTCGTGTGGTTAGTGTGACTTTTTCCGTAGATCATTCCAGGAGATTCTTGCTGGCCATTCGGCTGTTCGGAATGCGGTTGCCTATTCCTGGAAATAAAAAGGTTCGCAAAGCTCAAAAACGCAAAAGGACGAAACAGCAAAGACAACAACGCAAATACAGATCACAGAAAAAGGAAGCAGAGGTTGTTTCGAAATCCATTAATCTGACAGAAACGCTGATTTCGGAGACAGACGATACCACAGAGACTTTCAGTTTGGAAAAGAAGGATGCTATAGAAACACCGATTTCAAACAATAGCAATACGCCAGAGACATTTGTTTCTAAAATAGATCATACAGCTGATACGTTTCTTTCAAAGGCAGAGGATATAGAAGATAGATCAGAAGATAAAAAAGGGTCCCTTTGGCAGAAAATCCGGGATTTTATTAAAATCATTTACGGAAATATCAGAGCTTTAATTGTTTTTTTATCTTCCCTGCCGGAAAAAATACGGCAAACGATAAACGTATTTCGGCGGTTGTGGTCGAAAATCGGCAGTATCGTCGCGAAACCAGGGCAGACTTTGAAACTTATGGAAGAGCTGGAGGCGCGGGAAGTTTTTGGAAATGCTGCCGGATATGTAAAATATCTGTTGCATCATTATAAACCGCGCAGAATCAAAGGCTTTATGCATTTCGGTACCGGAGATCCTATGATTACTGCATATTTGACAGGAATTTTGTATTTAATCCTTCCGGCCAAAGCAGATGATTTTTTGATACAGCCGACGTTCGATGAAGTAGTTTTTGAGACGCAGATAGATGTTCGGGGAAGAATCCGCATGTGCCATCTTGTATATGCTGCATGGAAAGCATTTCGGGATAAAAAGCTGCGGCGAATCATCCGGTATTTGAAAAAACGAGTGTAATGATTGGTAATTTTCAAAATATAGGGTCAGATGAGAGGAGAAAAAATATGGCTGAAAATTTTCAGAATACGGTAGAATCATTATTTAAAGGAATGGAGAATTTTATTACAACCAAAACGGTGGTCGGAGATGCGGTCACGGTTGGTGAGACGATCATTCTTCCGCTTGTGGACGTTTCTTTTGGTGTCGCAGCTTCCGCAAAAACCGAAGAAAGAAAAAACAATGGCGGTGGAGGAATGGGTGGTAAAATTTCTCCAAGCGCAGTTCTTGTAATTCAAAATGGAACGACAAAGCTGGTCAATGTAAAAAATCAGGACAGTGTGACGAAAATTCTTGATATGGTTCCTGATTTTGTAAATAAGTTCGCAGCCGGAAGGAGCACGGAATCAGAGCCAAAGACCAACCCCAATGTGGATGAGGCAATTCATAATGCTTCCAAAGAAGAGACAACTTTCTAAAATCATGCATCGCTGCATATGATAATAAGAAAAGGAAAAGTATCATATGCGCAGGCTGATCGGCTATACGTTATTCTGGATCGCGGTGGGAATGGTAATCGAACTGTTTATTGAAAGTATCTTTTTCAGTATACTGTTGATACTTTTTCTGTTGCTGCTCGGATATAATCTTTTTGTATGTTAAGTGTAGGAAACTATATAAATGCTCGTAGCATAGAGTTGGAATCTGAACTGCGAACAGATCACGGAAATGGACAAAAACGGTGGGCTATAAAAAATCGCCCCTTGATTTGTCCATTTTCCTATGATACGGGTTCTGAAAAAAGGGTTTTTGAAAAAAAGATGCCCCGTCATATCAAACTTCAAAATCTGAAATTTCATATGACGGGACATCTTATAAAATCATTTTGAATTCCACGCATAAAACATGATTAAGCTCGTTCAACTTTGCCGGATTTCAGACAAGAAGTACAAACATACATCTTCTGAGCAGCACCATTAACCTTAACTTTTACATGTTTGATATTGGCTTTCCATATTTTGTTGCTTCTTCTATGAGAATGACTCACATTGTTTCCGAAATGAACAGCTTTATCACAAATAGCACATTTAGCCATGACCGCACCTCCTTGAAATAAATTAAGTCTACCCTCACGATATAGACTCACAGCACGATTATTCTACCAGATATAACAATATTTTGCAAGCGGAAAATGCGAAAATCATAAATTATTTTAATAATTGGAAAAAACTATCTTTGCAAGCGCCTGCTTTTCTGTTAGAATACGTAGAGAGCAGGGCATGACAGGGAGTTTTGTGCCATTTTGATGCCAGGCTTTTATCCTCAGAAGTACATTGTGATTAACGAGACAATAAATAGATGGAGGTTCTTGTTTATGAAAGGACGTATGAGCAATGAGCTTGGATCGATCGTGATCGATCCTGGTGTGATCGCTACCTATGCAGGCAGTGTTGCAGTAGAATGTTTTGGTATTGTAGGTATGGCGATTGTTAATATGAAAGACGGACTGGTTAGGCTTCTCAAACGAGACAGCCTTGAACGCGGTCTGAGTGTCCGGATTGAGGAAAACAGAATTACAATAGATTTTCATGTTATCGTATCTTACGGTGTCAGTATTTCTGCTGTAGCAGACAATCTGTTTGGAAATGTAAAATATCGTGTAGAAGAATTTACCGGTATGGAAGTCGAGAAAATCAACATGTTTGTTGAAGGCGTCAGAGTGATTGATTAAGGAGGAACTACCAGTGAGTATAAATACGATAGATGCATCTCTTTGCGCCAGAATGTTTCTGGCCGGTGCCCAAAATCTGGAGTCAAAAAAGGAGTGGATTAACGAGCTGAATGTTTTTCCGGTTCCTGACGGAGATACAGGTACCAATATGACTCTTACGATTATGTCCGCAGCGCGTGAGGTAGTTGCACTCGAAACGCTTACGATGGAGACATTTGCAAAGGCCGTCTCTTCCGGTTCACTGCGCGGTGCGAGAGGAAATTCAGGCGTTATTTTATCCCAGCTGCTCAGAGGCTTTACGAAGGTCATTAAGGAAGAACGGGAAATCAATGCGGCAACGCTTGCAGCTGCATTTCAAAAAGCAGTAGAGACAGCTTACAAGGCTGTTATGAAACCAAAAGAAGGAACGATTCTTACCGTTGCCAGAGGCGCTGCTGACCGTGCAGTGGAACTGTTGGAAGAAAATCCGGACACAACACTGGACGTGCTGATTTCAGAAGTGATAAAGAGGGCAGAAGAAGTCTTGAATCGGACACCGGAGATGCTTCCAGTCCTGAAAGAAGCGGGTGTGGTAGATTCCGGTGGCCAGGGACTATTGCAGGTACTAAAGGGCGCCGCTGATGCGTTTGCAGGAAAAGAAGTAAACTACCTGATTGAAGATACAAAAGCGCAGTCAGGTGCGCCGGTTGCTTCGAGCACACAGTCGTCAGAGATTTCTACAGCTGATATTAAATTCGGTTACTGTACAGAATTTATCATTATGCTCGAAAAAGAGTACACAGAGAATACAGAGCTTGACTTTAAGGCGTTTCTGGAATCCATCGGCGATTCTATCGTAGTTGTATCGGATGACGACATTGTGAAGGTTCATGTGCATACAAATGATCCGGGGCTTGCAATTCAAAGAGCGCTGACCTACGGTTCTCTGACCAAAATGAAAATTGACAATATGCGTGAGGAGCATCAGGAAAAAGTAATCAAAGAAGCAGAGAAGCAGGCTGCAGCTGATACAGCCCGGACAGCTCCGGCAAAGGCTGAAAGCACGCAGCGCAAAGCAACCGGTTTTATTTCTGTCTCCATCGGCGAGGGAATTGCTGATATTTTCCGGGATCTTGGTGTGGATTATCTGATTGAAGGCGGCCAGACGATGAATCCGAGTACAGAGGATATGCTGAATGCAATCGAAAAAGTAAACGCAGATAATATTTTCATTCTTCCGAACAATAAAAATATTATTCTTGCAGCCAATCAGGCGAAAGAACTGACGGAGGACAAAAATATCATTGTGATTCCTACAAAGACCATTCCGCAGGGAATTACGGCAGTCATCAACTATGTACCGGAGAAGTCCGCAGAGGAAAATGCGGCGGTCATGGAAGAAGAGATTGCCCGTGTGAAAACAGGACAGCTTACGTATGCTGTCAGAGACACACACATAGATGATAAGACCATCCATGCCGGAGATATTATGGGCGTCGGTGATCATGCGATTTTATCTGTTGGCAAAGAAATCAATGCGGTGGCGCTTGATACGGTTGCTCAGATGGTGGATGATGACACAGAGCTGATCAGTATTTATTACGGAGAAGATATCGGTGAGGAAGAAGCACAGGTACTGCGCGACAAATTGGAAGAGCAGTACGGAGATTTTGATATCGAATTGAATTTCGGCGGCCAGCCGATTTACTATTATATTATTTCAGCAGAATAGGATACGACTATGGAATTAGAGGACTCCCTCGATTGCCTGAAAGGGATCGGGGAAAAGACGAAGCAGGTTTTTCAGAAAACCGGCATTGAAAATTTAAGAGATTTGATTACACATTATCCCAGAACCTATGAAGCTTACGAACCACCAAAAGAAATTCGCGCACTATCAGAGGGAGAGGTGGCAGCTGTGGCTGTGCAGCTTACAGCGCCTCCTGCCACACGGTACATTCGCGGGCTTTCTATTTCCACCGCATTATGCAGTGATGGAAATGAGGTCATGGCGGCAACTTGGTTCAATATGCCGTTCTTAAAAAACCAGCTTCGAAGCGGAGTTCCCTACATATTCCGGGGAAGAATAAAAACAAAAGGCAATCGGCTGCTCATGGAGCAGCCGGCTGTTTTTCATGTAGAACAATACAAAGGACTTTCTGGAGCACTTTTGCCCATTTATACGCTTGTCAAAGGGTTAACAGGCCAGATGATTCAAAAAGCAGTGCGTCAGGTCCTTGCGCACAAATCTTTACTGACGGATTATCTGCCGGAAGAGATTCGCAGCCGCTATCAGCTTTCAGAATATAATTTTGCAATTGAACAGATACATTTTCCGAAAGACTATCATGCTATGCTGCTGGCAAGGAAACGGCTTGTTTTTGATGAATTCTTCTTTTTTATTCTGCAGCTTCGGAGTCTGAAATCTGTCCGGGAAAAAGCGGCAAATCACTTTCAGATTAAAAAAAGTGAAAAAACACAGGTTTTGCTCAACAATCTTCCTTATAAACTGACAAACGCACAGCTTCGGGTCTGGAACATAATGGAACAGGAAATGACCGGAGATACTGTGATGGCAAGGCTGATTCAGGGAGACGTCGGTTCCGGAAAGACCATCGTGTCAATTCTTGCACTTCTGATGGCTGCGGACAGCGGATATCAGGGTGCATTGATGGTGCCGACCGAGGTGCTTGCAAGGCAGCATTATACCTCATTGCAGGAGCTGTTTGCAAAAAATGGGTTCTCTTTTGAAGTTGTTTTGCTCACCGGTTCTATGACTGCAAAGCAAAAACGGGAGGCTTATGCTAAAATTGCATCCGGAGAGGCATCCGTTGTCGTTGGTACACATGCGCTGATCCAGGAAAAAGTGATTTATCAAAATCTGGCGCTTGTGATTACAGACGAACAGCACCGGTTTGGCGTAAGGCAGCGGGAGCTGCTTTCCATGAAAGGAGAAATGCCGCATACTATCGTTATGAGCGCCACGCCGATTCCGAGGACGCTTGCCGTAATTTTGTACGGTGATCTGGATATATCGGTCATTGATGAGATGCCGGCGAACCGCCTGCCGATTAAAAACTGCGTGGTAAATACAGGATACCGGAAAAAGGCATACGAATTTATAAAAAATCAGGTAGCGCAGGGCCATCAGGCATATGTGATCTGTCCGATGGTAGATGAAAGTGAAGCGATTGAGGCAGAAGATGTGATTAATTACACAGAAGTGCTTCGGCGTGAACTTCCGGATGGAATATGCGTGGAATATCTGCATGGAAAAATGAAGCCTTCTCAGAAAAATGAGATCATGGGCCGTTTTCTTGCAAATGAAATTCAGGTGCTTGTATCAACGACAGTCGTAGAAGTGGGGGTCAATGTACCGAACGCGACAGTGATGATGATTGAAAATGCAGAGCGCTTCGGACTTGCGCAGCTTCATCAGCTGCGTGGACGCGTTGGCAGAGGCTGCGATCAGTCATACTGCATTTTTCTGCATGCAATAGAAGGAAAAGCGATCCGGGAGCGGCTTGATATTCTGTGCAAATCAAACGATGGTTTTGAAATTGCAAACCGTGATATGCAGCTGCGCGGGCCGGGAGATTTGTTTGGCGTACGACAAAGTGGTATGCTGGATTTTACACTTGCGGATATCTATACGGATGCGGAGGCGCTTCAGCAGGCCAACGAAGCGGCAGGAATCATTCTTTCAGAGGACCCTGAGTTGAAAGAGCCAGGACATCAGAGACTGCGCACGCATTTTGACCTTCTCATCCGGCATCAGAGTGACCATCTGAATTTATAAATAGAAGCAGGCAAAACATTTTTTGTTGTTAAAAAGTGCTTTGCCTGTTTTTGTTTGTGCGTTTTTATTTTTTATATTTAAGACATTGCAGAGTTCACACTTAAAAATCATCCGAGCGGATATTCAGCCTCCAGTCAAGATCTCCGCGTGCAAGCCCCAAAACAAGAGATTCTGCGGTTGCAATATTCGTTGCAATGGGGATGTTGTATTCGTCACAACAGCGGGTGATCGCGTAAATATCAGGCGCATTTGGACTTGTCTCCAGCGGATTGTAGAAGAAGATGACCATATCCATACAGTTTCGTTCGATCATATCAATGAATTGCTTGTCGCCGCCAACGCTTCCCGGAAGGAATTTGTAAACCTTCAGATTTGTAACGTCTTCAATTCTCCGTCCCGTAGTTCCTGTCGCATAGAGCCTGTGCTTTGAAAGAATATACTTGTATGCGAGACAGAAATTTTCGATCAGAGTTTTTCTGTTGTTGTGTGCGATAAAACCGATATTCATTTTCATCAAACCTTTCAAAATATATTGAACCAAATTTATACATATTAAGTATATCAGAAATTTCTAAAAAATCAATAATTATTTTGCTTTTTTTAGGAATAATGACTGAAAGAAAGCGATGGCTATTCTGTTAAAAATGTCGTATACTGTCAGAGAGTAGGATGCGGTGGCCAAAACCGTATCCAATTTATGAGACAAAATTAAAAACGAGGTACAGAATGAAAACAGGATTTGATAACCAAAAGTATCTGCAAATGCAATCTGAAAAGATCAAAGAACGGATTTCCATGTTTGACAACAAGCTTTATCTGGAATTTGGCGGAAAGCTGTTTGACGATTATCATGCTTCCCGGGTTCTTCCGGGATTTGCGCCTTCCAGTAAACTTCAGATGCTGTTACAGCTCCGGGAGCAGGCTGAGATTATCATCGTTATTAACGCAGAAGACATTGAAAAAAACAAAGTTCGTGCAGATCTTGGAATTACCTACGATCTCGATGTATTGCGTTTGATTGAAATTTACCGCTCCCACGGACTTTACGTTGGCAGTGTTGTTCTGACCAGATACCATAATCAGGGAACGGCTATTTCCTTTAAAACCAAACTTGAGAATCAGGGAATTCCGGTTTACTGCCATTATAAAATCGAAGGATATCCGAAAAACATATCTCTGATTGTAAGTGAAGAGGGTTATGGAAAGAACGACTATATCAAAACAACCCGTCCGCTCGTTGTCGTGACAGCCCCGGGACCGGGAAGTGGAAAAATGGCCACCTGCCTTTCTCAGCTCTATCATGAGCACAAACGTGGAATACGCGCCGGCTATGCAAAATTTGAGACTTTTCCAGTTTGGAATCTTGCACTTTCCCATCCGGTCAATCTTGCTTATGAAGCAGCAACTGCGGATTTGAATGATGTAAACATGATAGATTCCTTTCATCTGAGCGCTTACGGGATCTCTACGGTAAATTATAACAGGGATATTGAGATTTTCCCGGTTCTTTATGCAATGTTTGAGCGTATTTTCGGAAAAAGCCCCTATAATTCTCCCACAGATATGGGAGTCAACATGGCGGGGTACTGTATTGTTGATGATGAGGCCTGCTGTGAGGCGTCAAAGCAGGAGATTATAAGGCGTTACTACGAATCCATGCTTCGAAAAGCTGACATGGAAGCGACTGATGACGAATTGTTTAAAATTGAATTCCTCCTGCAGCAGCTCGGTATGACACCAAAGGACCGACCATGTGCAAAGGAGGCCAATGAACTGGCAGACCGGCTGCAGAGAAGTGCGGCAGCGATTGAGCTGGCTGACGGAGGTATCGTGACCGGAAAGACTTCAAAGCTACTCGGACCTTGTTCTGCCGTTCTTTTGAATGCATTAAAAAAACTGGCCGGTATTGAACATGAGCATCTTCTGATTTCGGCAAAAGCGCTTGAGCCGATTCAGAAATTGAAGACTCAGTATTTTGGAAGCAGAAACCCGCGCCTTCATACGGATGAGACGTTGATCGCACTTTCGATCAGCGCCGCAGAAAGCGCGATGGCGCAGCGTGCACTCGACTGCATCCCCATGCTTCGCGGATGCCAGCTTCATTGTTCTACCAGACTTTCCAAGGTGGATTTGAGTACGCTGCGCAAGCTTGGCCTTCAGGTGACAACAGAACCGATTATGGAACGTATTTGATTCCGGATCTTGCCTGTTGCGCGGAGATTTGCCTGTGTTCATTATCGGGATGCTGTTTCTGATATGATCTGGTTTATATTGGCAAAATCATTGGCAATAATGACCAATTTTGTCCCTTTTGTTTTGGCTATATGTCACGAAGTTTTGATGGAATCGTCCGTATTTTTGACTTGCACTGCTCCCGTTTTTGGTTTATGATTCAAAGGAAAGAATTAAGCTGAGTTTGCGCATATACTAAAAAAGGAAATGCAGAGAAGTCGTAAGCTTCACTTTCAGGAGGGATTTTTAGAATGAAGAAAATCGTAAAAGATGCAGAAATTGCAGCAAAAGAAACTGCGGAGAAGGTAGTTGCCGAAGTAAAGGAAGCGCCTAAGACAGCCAGAAAAGTGACACGCAAAGCAGTGAAAGCTGCCACAGAAACAGTAGCCGGAGCAGCAGAGATTATGGAAAAAAAGGCGGAGGAAGTAAAAACTGAGGCAAAGAAGGCGGTAGCAGCAAAAAAAGCAGCTCCGGCCAAAAAAGCAGCAGTAAAGGAAACGGTCTATCTTCAGTATCTTGGGAAAGAGATCAATCAGAACGACTTGATGAAGCGCGTAAAAGAAATCTGGACGAAAGATATGAAGCAGAAAACGGGGGACCTGAAATCCGTAACGCTTTATGTGAAGCCGGAAGAGAACATGGTTTATTATGTGTTGAATAACGATGTGACAGGAAGCATTGGTATCTAATCCTTTTCCTGACACTGAAAAGACGGGGCAGATACAGGAAGTATTTGCTCCGTCTTTTTCTCACAGCATAACTTTTAATTTAAAAGCCCTGTTGTGACTGCTTCTTTTTTGTACTTTAAGAAAGTTACATCATCGTGCCGGATGTCTGAGTAGTTCCGGACATCTGAGTGTTACCGGACATCTGACGCTCCTGCGCCTCGATCATTTTCTTTACCATATATCCGCCAACAGAACCATTCTGCTTGGATGTCAGGTTTCCGTTGTAGCCGTTTGTAAGCGGCACACCCAGTTCATTTGCTACTTCAAATTTAAAACGGTCTAATGCACTCTTTGCTTCCGGTACTGCTGTTGTGTTTGTTGATGACATATCAAACGCCTCCTTTGTTTTCAGTTCTTTTTTTATCTGTCGATTTTTTTTAATGCAGTTCTTTACTGCACTTCTAGTATATGCAACTGTGAAAGATATAAACTGGAAATTGTTGCAAATTGTTTTCATTCTTTTTTTCATGAAAAAAACGTGAATCGGCAGAATGTCTGTTCCGTATTGACATGATTCGTAGGAATCTTTATAATAATTCAGAATAGTCTATACATTAAGGATGATATATGAGAGTTATAGCTGGAACAGCGCGGAGACTTCCGCTTAAGACAGTGCCTGGAATGGATACAAGGCCAACCACAGACCGAATCAAAGAGACTCTGTTTAATATACTGCAAAATGATATATATGAATGCCGTTTTCTGGATATTTTCAGTGGAAGCGGAGGGATCGGGATAGAAGCCTTAAGTCGTGGAGCGGTTCATGCCTGCTTTATTGAACAGAATAAAGCGGCGGCACAATGTATTCGGGAGAATTTGACCTTTACGCATCTGGATGCACAGGCAGATTTGCTGCAATGTGATGTATTTTCTGCTTTTTCCAGAATGGCCGGACAGGCGCCATATCAGATCGTGTTTATGGACCCGCCTTACGGAAAAAATCTGGAACGGGATGTTTTAGAATATTTTTCCATGCATCGGCCGACCTTTGTCAATCAGGAAACACTGTTTATCGCAGAGGCGTCGCTCGGTACTGATTTTTCTTATGCATCACAGTTGGGATTTGAAGTGGTGCGTGTAAAAGAATATAAGACAAACATGCATGTTTTTTTAAAAATACTGGAAGGGGAGCGTTCATGAAGCGTGCGGTATATCCCGGAAGTTTCGACCCTGTGACAAAAGGTCATCTTGATATCATCGAGCGTGCAGCAGCAATGGTGGACGAGCTGGTGGTCGGTGTACTGAACAATAATGTGAAAACACCGTTGTTTTCCGTTGGGGAACGTGTTAAAATGTTAGAGAATGTGACCAGCCATATTCCGAATGTCCGGGTAGAGTCTTTTTCCGGTCTTTCTGTTGAATTTGTCAGAAAATGTGAGGCTTCTTTCATCGTCAGAGGACTTCGTGCCGTAACTGATTTTGAATATGAATTGCAGATGGCTCAGACAAACCGGAGCATTGATCATACCGTAGATACACTGTTTCTTGCAACAGAACTGAACTATGCGTACATAAGCTCAACAATCGTCAAAGAAGTGGCGTGGTATGGAGGAGACATATCAGGCTTTGTTCCATTTTCTATTGCAGAGCTTGTCTACCGCAAAATTGAACAAAAGAAGAAGGGTATAAGTAAAGTATAATTAATAAGGAGAGAGCACTATGAGCAGCAGGATTGAACAGATTATTGAAGAAATTGAGGAATTTATCGACAGCTGTAAATTTCAGCCTCTTTCGTCCACAAAGATTGTGGTAAATAAAGAGGAATTGGAGGAACTTCTCAGAGAACTTCGGATGAAAACACCGGATGAAATTAAGCGTTACCAGAAGATTATCAGCAATAAGGATGCTATTTTGGAAGATGCACAGACGAAGGCTGATAACATCATCGCAGAAGCACAGGCGCAGGCGCAGAAGATCGTGAGCGAGAGCGAAGTGATGCAGGTGGCTTTGCAACAGTCTAATCAGCTGATTGAACAGACGAATGCACAGGCACAGGAGATTATGGACAAAGCCACGGAAGATTCCAACAACATCCGTATGAGCGCGATTCACTATACAGACGAGATGCTGGACAATCTTGAGAAGATCATGAGCCATTCCATCGAAGCTGCCGGCAGTAAATATAATAATTTTATTAATTCCATTCAGTCCTGTTACGATATTGTCAGCAAAAACCGTGCAGAGCTTTCACCGCAGGTAGCGCCGTCAAGTTATACTTCTGTGCCGTCAGAGCCGGAAGATCCTCAGGAATAGAATCGAAAAAATTGAAAAAGCGATCGTGAGCAGGGTAATCATTACCCTGCTTTTTATATAATAAAAAAGTGTTTTTTCTTTCAGTCCGGCAATGGAAACGGTCTGTGCCAGAGCAGACAGTCCGCCGAATGCACAGAGTGCATTTACCAGAACAAATTTTACATGTACGGACAACTGTGAGACAGCAAGCAGATGAACGCCTCCGGTCACTTCAATGGATGCGCCAAGAAACAGAAGGATCGGATTACCGGAAGGGAGAACAGCAAGGACCGCATCGCTTATAATTTTAAATACCGTTATATAAACGCCCAGTTTTACGGTATTTAGAACAGCGCAATAGATACAGCTGTCAATGATCTCATAGGTTCCGGCAAGGTCAAGTGCATGAAGAACAACAGGCTGCGACACGGAATGGCCCTTTCTGAGGTTTTTTGAGGTAACATATCCATAAAGCAGCGCGGTACCGAGAATGTTCATCAAAAAAAGTAATTTATACTGCGGAAGCCCCATCTGACTGACAGAAACATACGACAAAAGAAAAGCCGGGCTCACATTATTGACGAAACCATACAGATAATGTGCTTCACGTTCACTTATTTTTCCCTCTGCCTGAAGATCGGAAGTTATTTTTGCTCCCATGGGAAAGCCACAGAGAAAACCAATTAATACTGCAAATGCTCCGTGTACACTCACACCAAGAATTTTCTCAAAGGGCCTGGTCAGTCTGGCCGGGACATGTTCCATCAGACCAAATTTCAGAAGGAGGCTGCTTACCAGCATAAAAGGAAACAATACAGGAAGTACAGAATGATACCATAAAAGCAGTCCGGCACGCGTACTTTCCAGTGCGTTTTCCGGAAAAAAGAGAAGATAGAGAAAGAAAATAAAAAGGCCTGGCAGGAGCATGGCAAACCTCAAAAGATCATGTCCTTTTAACATATGTAGGAAACAAGCAAGAATATACATGGTCTATCTGTCTGTGCCCGTTCATATATATAGAAGGAAGCCTTTTCGGAGTACCTGGCAATGAAAAATTTCAAACAATTTCTGCATTACCTTCTGTTGATCTTTCTGTTGTTTCTGACTTCCTCCTGGCTTTCACAAATTATATATCAGCAGAGTATCGCAATCAGGCTGACCTATGTGGCGCCGGATGCTTCCTCGTTTCGTGAACAGCGGCTGGCAGAAATGGAACTGCAGCCTTTTTTTGAGCTGTCACAGAACTCTCAGTTGACACCCGGAGAACTGATGCTGATCGGGAACTGTATTTCACCGGGACATCCCTTTTCAGGAGAATACGGCTTGGATGAATCCGCGTATCTTAAATGGAAGTATCAGATGCTGAAATACAACAGTGAAGGTTATGAAAAACTTGCATCTGCATATGGCGCAATCTGGAATGATATTGAATGTTTTCCGGTTCCGTCAAATGATATTACATTTGAAAACAGTTGGATGTTTGAACGAAATTATGGTGGAAAACGTGGCCATGAGGGGACTGATTTAATGCCTTCCGAAAATATACCAGGCCATTATCCGGTTGTCAGTATGACGGACGGAGTTGTCGAAAAAGTCGGATGGCTGGAAAAGGGAGGCTGGCGGATTGGAATAAGAAGTCCTTCCGGCGGTTATTTTTATTATGCACATCTTGACCAATACAGCCGTGATTTTCAGGAAGGAGATGTGGTCACGGCCGGAACCGTCCTTGGCAAAATGGGAGATACCGGCTACGGTCCGGAGGGAACCAGGGGAAAATTCGATGTACACCTGCATCTTGGGATTTATATTTGCACAGAGGAGTACGAGGAACTCAGTGTGAATCCTTACTGGATTTTGAATTATGTGCGGCAATATTTGTAAAATACCGGCAACAAGTAATTGGTTAAAAATTATTTTTAAGAAGATTTAGGCCTGTATTGAGGTGTAAACGATTCATTGCAACTTGTGTATAAATATGTTATTATATTTATTTAAGGCTAACCACGATTCCGGGATCACCGGGTAAGTGATGCGGACACAGTCCGACTGGAGGTAACCTATGGAAATACAGTTATGGCGTGAGATATTGACTCCATATGATCTGGCGGTAAAAGAGCTCATTGTAAAATTTGAGCATTTGATGCAAGAACACCGGAACCAGGGGCAGTACTGCCCGATTGAGCAGGTAACGGGACGCGTAAAAACAATTGCTAGTATTTTGGATAAAGCACAGAAGAAAAGAATTTACATCAGCGAGATTGAAGATAAGCTTGTCGATATAGCCGGCGTCCGCATCATCTGTCAGTTTGTCGAGGATATTGAAAAGGTTGTGGAAATTATCCGCAGGCGAACGGACATGGAAGTTATCAAGGAGCGCGATTATATCAATCATATGAAAGACAGCGGATACCGCAGCTATCATATGATCGTCCATTATGAGGTACAGACGTTGCAGGGAAGCAGGAAGATAAAAGTCGAGATTCAGATCCGCACGCTGGCCATGAATTTTTGGTCTACCATCGAGCACTCCTTACAGTATAAATACAAGAAAAATATCCCGGATCATATCCGTGAAAAACTGATGAATGCGGCAAATGCAATTATTGCGCTTGACAATGAAATGTCCTTTGTGCGCAGTGAGATTATGGATGCCCAGAATTCCTTCCAAATACATACAAAGCTGGTCTCTGATATTCTGAATAATCTTCAGAATCTATACGGAATCGCCAATGAGCGGGAGGTACTGAAAATCCAGGATGAATTTTATCGCATTTACGAACTGAATGACATTGACCAGCTGAATCGCTTTGGCAGAGAGCTGGATATTATCGCGGAGGGCTACCGGGCGCAGTCCTTCTCAATGGAGGAAACGTAAGTGATACCAGTACTTCCGAAGACTTTTATGGATCGGATGAAAAAACAGCTCGGAGAGGAATTTGATTCTTTTCTGGCTTGTTTTTCCGATGAAGAATACAGTGGAATCCGGGTAAATACCGGAAAAATATCCGTAGAAGATTTTTTATCAAAGATACCATTTCACTTGTCACCAGTACCATGGTGCGAAAACGGCTTCTACTATCACAAAGACGAACATGCAACCAAACATCCGTATTATTTTGCAGGACTTTATTACGTCCAGGAACCAAGCGCCATGCTGCCGGCTGCGAGACTTCCCATCGAAGAAGGAGATATTGTACTCGATCTGTGCGCAGCACCGGGTGGAAAATCAACGGAACTGGTATCAAGGCTTCAGGGAAGCGGACTTCTGATTTCAAATGACGTCAGCGCCAGCAGAGCAAAAGCGCTTGTGAAAAACCTTGCTGTCTGGGGTTCTGCCAACTGTTGTATCACAGCGGAAACCCCTCAGAAACTACTGGAACAGTTTGGTTGTTGCTTTGATAAGATTCTGGTGGATGCGCCTTGCTCCGGAGAGGGAATGTTCCGCAAAGATCATTCCCTCATGGAAGCATGGGAGGAACGGGGGCCCGAGACATACATACCTTTACAGCTGGAGATTCTTGACTGTGCGGTGCAGATGCTAAAGCCGGGCGGGCTGCTTGCCTATTCAACGTGTACCTTCTCAGAGGCCGAGGATGAAGAAACAGTCGCTGCCGTGCTTTTGCGATACCCGGAGCTGGAACTGGTACAGCCTGAGCTGACGGACGGATTTTCATCCGGGAAAGCGCCATGTGAAAAGAGCATTCGACTCTGGCCGCATAAGATCAAAGGAGAAGGCCATTTTTTTGCGCTTATGAGAAAGCGTTCCGCTTTGACGGAAGCGGAAATACAGAGCAACCAGACAACGGAATCTCATACAAAAAAGCATACAGAAAATGCGTCTCTTGCATTGTATTCAGAGAGTGAGCTGCGTAAAAATCACAGTAAAATACCAGAGGAAGTAAGAGACTTTTTGCAGCAGTTGCCGGAAAAATTTCAAAAAAGCTTTGTTTTTGCACAGCTTGGAGAACAGTGTTTCCTACTGCCGCCATACCATTTGCCGCAAAAGATTCGATATCTACGCACCGGAATCCTTCTCGGAACTTTCAAAAGCAAACGTTTTGAACCTTCCCAGGCTCTCGCGATGCTGCTTGACGCATCCTCCTTTCCCTGTGTTTTGAATTTAAGTGCTTCAGACACAAGGGTACTTCGGTATCTGAAGGGAGAAACGCTGGAGCTGACCACAGAAGAAGAGGCAGCGCAGAAACAAAAAGGATGGATACTCATCTGTGTAGATGGCTTTGGCCTTGGATGGGGAAAATACGTAAACGGAAGTGTCAGAAATAAATATTATCCCGGCTGGAGGCTTCAGTAGACAATGGAAATGATACGTTTGGACAGGTTTCTGACCCAGGCCGGCGTCGGAACAAGAAGTGAGGTAAAAAAGTACCTGAAAAACGGGATGGTGCAGGTAAACGGTGAAACGGTAAAAAAACCGGAACAGAAAATTGATTCGGAAAAAGATCAGATTACATATCAGGGAAAGCTTTTGCAATACGAAAGTTTTGTGGCATTGATGCTTCACAAACCAGGCGGGTGTATTACAGCTACTTCAGACCGCTTGCAGAAAACGGTTCTGGATTATATCGACCATCCGCGTAAGGAAGAGCTGTTTCCGGTGGGGCGGCTTGATATTGATACGGAAGGCCTGGTTATTCTGATGAATGACGGAGACCTGGCCCATCGTATGCTTTCTCCGAAATATCATGTAGAAAAGACGTATTTTGTCCGGGTAAACGGTTCTCTTTCGGAAGAGGATGTGACTGCTTTTGCAGAAGGCATGGAAATCGGGGAAAAGAAACCCACACTGCCTGCACGGCTTCATATTTTAAAATCCGGTGAAATTTCCGAGGCTGAAGTTACCTTGCGTGAAGGAAAATTTCATCAGATCAAGCGGATGTTTGCAGCCCGCGGCGGTCAGGTTTTATATCTGAAGCGGATTTCCATGGCGGGAATTGCGTTGGATGAAGCGCTTGCGCCAGGAATGTGGCGAGAACTGACACAGGATGAAAAAGACAAGCTTCTGCAGCCTTGATGGGGCCAGAAACAGGAGGAGAAAAGATGCTGACAGAAATGTTAACCGGAATAAATGCTGTTATTTTTGACCTGGATGGAACTTTGATGGATTCTATGTGGGTCTGGACTGATATTGATATTGAGTATCTAGGCAGATACGGACAGACGCTTCCGGAGGATTTGCAGGATGACATTGCCGGCATGAGCTTTACCGAGACCGCCGAGTATTTCAAAAAACGTTTTCAGCTTCCAGAGTCACTTGATGAGATCAAAAAAGAATGGAATCGTCTGGCGTATGAGCAGTATGCAAAACATGTCACCTTAAAGTCCGGAGCAGCGGCATTTTTGCAAGAGCTAAGAGCGGCGAAAATCCCTCTTGGGATTGCAAGCAGCAACAGCCGGGAACTGATTACGGCATGCCTGCGTTCCAATCATGTTGCTGATTTTTTTGACAGCATTACGATTTCCTGTGATGTGCCAAAAGGCAAGCCTGCGCCGGATGTTTACCTGCTGGCAGCCAGATCGCTCGGTGTACAGCCACAGGATTGTCTCGTGTTTGAGGATATCCCAGAGGGGATTCTGGCAGGCAAAAATGCGGGAATGAAAGTATGTGCCGTAGAAGATGCTTTTTCGGCCCATCTAAAGCAGGAAATCCGGCGCCTGGCAGATTATTATATCAGATCGTATGATGAAATTGCGGACGGTACATATGAGGCGCTCGCAGAGACTCCCTAAAGACAGATGGAGGAAATAAATATGAACAGAAGATTTCTTCCGACAACTATGGCAGAGCTTCAGAAGCGGGGGATAGAACAGCTTGATTTTGTATATGTGACAGGCGACGCCTATGTAGATCATCCGTCGTTTGGACATGCCGTAATCAGCCGGGTTCTGGAAGCTCATGGCTACACGGTCGGCATTCTGGCACAGCCTGACTGGAAGGACGTGGAGAGTGTAAAAGCGCTTGGAAAACCGCGGCTCGGCTTTTTGGTAACGGCCGGAAACATGGATTCCATGGTAAATCACTATTCTGTGTCGAAAAAACACCGCAAAACAGACGCCTACACGCCTGGCGGCGTCATGGGGCGGCGGCCGGATTACGCAGTCGTTGTATACTGCAATCTGATCCGCCGGGCATATAAGGATGTTCCGATTATTGCAGGCGGGATTGAGGCAAGTCTGCGCCGTCTGGCGCATTATGATTACTGGTCAGATTCTCTGAAGCGTTCTATTTTGATGGACAGCGGAGCAAATCTGATTTCTTACGGTATGGGGGAACGTTCTATTGTAGAGATTGCAGACGCTCTGCGCTCTGGGATGGCAATCTCCGATATCACCTTTGTGGATGGGACCTGTTACCGGACCAAACATCTGGAACAGGTTTATGATTACGTTCTTTTGCCGGATTACGAAGCATTGTGCAGGGAAAAACGAAACTATGCAGAAAGCTTTTACCGGCAATATTGCAGCACAGATCCGTTTACCGGGCAGCGGCTTGTCGAGCCATACGGAACGGTGTATGTGGTACAGAATCCTCCGGCAAAACCACTTACAACACAGGAAATGGACGATGTGTATGACCTGCCATATTGCAGAACGTGGCATCCGATGTATGACGAAGCAGGCGGGATTCCGGCCATATCGGAAGTAAAATTCAGCCTCGTCAGCAATCGTGGCTGTTTTGGTGGCTGCAATTTCTGTGCGCTCACCTTCCATCAGGGGCGTATCATCCAGACACGCAGCCATGCATCCATTCTGCAGGAGGCGGCGGCTATGACGGAAGAACCTGATTTTAAAGGCTATATTCATGACGTAGGAGGGCCTACGGCTAATTTCCGTCAGCCGTCCTGTGAAAAGCAGCTTACCAGGGGCGTCTGCCGGGATCGGCAGTGCCTGTTCCCTTCGCCGTGTAAAAACCTGCGTGCAGACCACAGCGATTATGTGGAGCTTCTGAGAAAGCTCCGTGCGCTTCCGAGAGTAAAAAAAGTATTTATCCGGTCCGGAATTCGGTTTGATTATCTTCTGGCAGACCAGAACGATACATTTTTTCGGGAACTTGTGAAGCATCACATCAGTGGACAGCTCAAAGTTGCGCCGGAGCATGTGGCAGATTCTGTACTTCACACGATGGGGAAACCGCCTCACAGTGTTTATCTTAAATTTACAGAAAAATATCACCGGCTGAACCGGGAATACAAGATGAATCAGTTCCTTGTGCCGTATCTGATGTCTTCACATCCCGGATGCTCTATGAAAGAGGCCGTTCAGCTTGCCTGTTATCTGCGGGAGCTTGGATCTATGCCGGAACAGGTACAAGATTTTTATCCGACGCCATCCACAATCTCAACGTGCATGTATTACACTGGTCTTGACCCGCGCACGATGAAGCCTGTGTATGTGGAAAAGAATCCGCATTATAAGGCGCTTCAGCGCGCGCTGATCCAATACAGAAAGCCTGAAAATTATGCGATGGTCGAAGAAGCACTGAAACTTGCAGGCCGTGAGGATCTGATTGGGTTTGGCCCGAAATGCCTGATTCGACCGCGCAGGCAGCAAAACCAGGAGATACACGTCCCCGGGACAGGACCAAAAGAAAGTGGAACTATGAGAAAGAAACACACTGCACTACCTGAGAAATCGTCCAAAGCCAGAAAGAAAACCATACGAAACGTTCATAAAAAGAAGAAAGGATGACCTCATGAAGAAAGTAAAAAAAGGAACCTATGGTTATATCAAATACCAGAAAAAGAAAACCTTCCTGATTACGTTTATTCTGTTCCTGATACCGCTGGTTATTTATGTGACCGGATATATACAGACAAAAACAAAGCTGAATCTTTTTACCTTTGTTGCTATTTTGGGCTGTCTTCCTGCCTGCAAATCACTGGTCGGGCTGATTATGATTATGATGCAAAAATCAATAGACACCGCTACCTATGAAGCGGCAAAAAAGGCTAACGGAAATCTGGTATCCGGCTACGAACTGGTATTTACTGCTTATGAGCACACCACGCCGGTCAATGCGCTGCTTGTCTGCGGCGATCAGGTTGTATGCTACACGCCGGATGAAAAAGCAGACACCGCTTACCTGGAAAAGCACATTTCCAAAATTCTGACCATCAATGGCTATCCGTCTGCGCAGGTGAAAGTTATGACAGAATTAAAAAAATATTGCCAGAGGGCATCCGAGATCTGCCAGAAACAGGGACATTATCGGGAAGATATTTCGTTTACACCCGATGAACGATATCCGGATTTATCAAGGGAAGAGCTGATTTATCATACACTGCTCGCGATTTCCCTGTAGGACGGTGGGAAATGAGAGAGATTAAAATCACAGAAAATGAATCTGGCCAGAGACTCGACAAGCTGCTTGGAAAGTATCTCAGGGAGGCTCCGGCAAGCTTTCTGTATAAAATGATGCGAAAGAAAAACATTACGCTGAATGGAAAAAAAGCGCAGGGCAAAGAACTGCTTTGTGTCGGGGATGAGGTGAAACTCTTTCTTTCCGAAGATACCATTGTAAAATTCCAGGGCGTACAGCCTCAGCCGGTAAAATCCTCTACAAAAATGAGAAAAACCGCAGCATTGGAAAGAGCGCACTGCCAGTTGAAGATTATATATGAAGATCAGCATATTGTTCTGATCAACAAACCAGCCGGTATGCTTTCTCAAAAAGCAAAGCCGCAGGACGTTTCACTGGTTGAATATCTGACGGTATATCTTCTGGAAAACGGAAGTATTACCCAGGACGCGCTTCAGCTTTTTCATCCGGCTGTGTGCAACCGTCTGGACCGGAATACCTCCGGACTCGTCATTGCCGGAAAAAGCCTGATTGGATTGCAGACAATGAGCCGCCTCTTAAAAGAGCGTCTGGTGCGCAAATATTACCGGTGTATTGTGAAAGGAACCATGACAGGAGAGCAGCACTTAAAAGGATATCTGACAAAAGACACTGCATCCAATCGTGTCACAATTTCGCAGACGCCGCGCACAGAAGAGGACAAGCCGATTGAGACGCAGTATCGTGTAATCAGTTCCGCACAGGGGCTGACCATGCTGGAAGTGCATCTGATCACAGGACGCAGCCATCAGATTCGCGCGCATCTTGCCTCTATCGGACATCCGATTCTCGGAGATGCCAAATACGGGGATGAAACGCTGAATCGGTTTTACCGGAAAAAATATAATCTTTACGGACAGCTGCTCCATGCCTTCCGCCTTGAGTTTCCTGAAATGGACGGAGCGCTTGGCTATCTGTCCGGTCAGGTTTTTTCCGCAGAGCTGCCGGCTATATATGATATAGTTTATCTGGAATCGAGAAAAATGAATCAAGAAGAAAAGTAAAAACGAGGTACCATTATGGCTACGTGGAATACACGCGGTCTGCGCGGCTCCACGCTGGAAGAGCTGATCAACCGCACGAATGAACTATATCTGGAAAAAGGTCTGGCGCTGATCCAGAAGGTTCCGACTCCAATTACTCCGATTAAAATCGACAAAGACAGCCGCCATATTACGCTGGCTTATTTTGAACAGAAAAGTACCGTGGACTATATCGGTGTGGTCCAGGGAATTCCGGTTTGTTTTGATGCAAAAGAATGTACGATTGATACGTTTGCTTTGCAGAATATCCATCCGCATCAGGTTGAGTTTATGACACAGTTTGAAAAGCAGGGTGGAATCGCATTTCTGATTCTTTTTTTTAGCATGCGAAATGAGCTTTTTTATCTGCCGTACCGGCACATGATGCGATTCTGGAACAGGGCGCAGGAGGGCGGACGCAAAAGCTTTCGTTATATGGAGCTCGATCAGGATTACTATATCCATCCCCAGGGAGGCATTCTGGTACCGTATCTGGAAACGCTCCAGAGAGATCTTGACGAGCGGGATGAGCCGTAAATATTATTGCTTGACATTACAGGAGCTATCTCTTATAATTTGTTCAATGTTTTTGTATGGTAGTGAATTATCACTGCGAAGTGATAAAGTATTAGCGATACATATAAAAACAAGAAATAGAAAAGAAGAACACGCATACAGAACTGTTTTTAACTGTGATTCTTGCTATAAGACAGTCCTGCCGGAAAGGAAGAATTTGTTTATGCAGAAAATTTTACATACACCGGAAGGTGTCCGTGATATTTACAGCGCAGAGTGCGAGCAGAAGCTTGCGTTGCAGCAAAAGCTCCATACAGTGATCAAGTCGTATGGTTATCGTGACATTGAGACGCCGACGTTTGAATATTTTGACGTATTCAGCAAAGAGATTGGTACGATTCCCTCCAGGGAGCTGTACAAATTTTTTGACCGCGAGGGAGAAACTCTGGTACTGCGTCCTGATTTTACGCCATCTGTGGCGCGGGCTGCAGCCAAATATTTTCTCAACGAAAATATGGCGATACGTCTCACCTACCTTGGAAATACCTTTGTCAACAATTCCAGTTATCAGGGGCGTTTAAAAGAGACGACTCAGATCGGCGGAGAGCTGATCGGGGATAAAAGCGCAGATGCAGACGCTGAGGTGATCGCGCTTGTTGTTCAGATGCTCCTGTCAGCAGGCCTTCAGGAGTTTCAGATCAGCATCGGCCATGTCGGATTTTTCCAGGCGCTCGTATCGGAAGCAGGATTTTCGGCAAGTCTGACGGATGAGCTGAAAGAACTGATTACAAATAAAAATACCTTTGGCGTCCAGAAGCTTTTATCCGGCCAGAATATAAGTGAACAGCAAAAGACGGCATTTTCTTCCCTGACCGGTCTTTTTGGAACAGAAGATGCCCTTGCGCGGGCAGAGGAGCTGACAGACTGCGCAGGCGCACTCGATGCAATTTGTTATCTGCGCAGTATCTGGGAGACGCTTAAGCTATACGGAGTATCCAAATACGTTTCGTTTGATCTCGGAATGCTGAGCCGCTATATGTATTACACCGGAATCATTTTCAGAGGCTATACCTTTGGCACCGGAGATGCCGTGATCAAGGGCGGACGATATGACGGACTCCTCGGACATTTCGGAAAGCACGCGCCGGCTGTCGGTTTTGTGGCTGTTGTAGATCAGTTACTCAGCGCGCTCTCAAGACAGAATGTGGAGCAGGACATTGCCGGAAGTCACTGTATGATAATCTACGAAAATGAAAAACAGGCAGAAGCGATCGCCAAAGCATCGCAGCTTCGCCAAAAAGGAATTGATGTAGAACTGGTGCGTGTATCGGCAGAACGCAGCAGAACGGACTGCAGGGCTTATGCCAAAGCACAAAACTGTACGCTCGTTGTAGAATTGTAATAGGCAAAGGAGTCAGAACTATGAGCAGTGAAGGAAATAACAATCCAAGATATTTGACATTTGCCCTTACAAAAGGGCGTCTTGCAAAAAAGACAATGGAACTGTTCGAACAGATCGGCATTTCCTGTGAAGAAATGAAAGATCCGGATTCCCGGAAACTGATTTTTGTGAATGAAGAATTAAAATTGAAGTTTTTCCTCTCCAAAGGTCCGGACGTACCGACTTATGTGGAATATGGAGCAGCAGATATCGGAATAGTGGGACGCGACACCATCCAGGAGGAAGGCAGAAAAATATACGAGGTTCTGGATCTTGGTTTTGGCAGATGCCGGATGTGCGTATGCGGGCCGGAATCTGCGCGTGAAAAGCTGCGCGGTCAGGAACTCATCCGCGTGGCAACTAAATATCCGCATATTGCAAAGGATTATTTTTACAATCAGAAAAATCAGACCGTGGAGATCATCAAGCTGAATGGTTCGATTGAGCTCGCACCCATTGTTGGGCTTTCGGAGGTCATTGTGGATATAGTAGAGACAGGCTCTACTTTAAAAGAAAACGGACTTGTGGTATTAGAAGAAATCTGCCCGCTCTCCGCGCGCGTTGTCGTGAATCCGGTCAGCATGCGGATGGAAAATGAACGAATCACCGGTCTTTTGTCAAAATTAAACCGTGTGATTGCACAGGAGGAATAAGTCATGAAAGTTGTCCGGTTAACCGATGAGACAAAAAAGAACATTCTGGACCAGCTTCTGAAGAGAAGCCCTGCGAATTACCAGGGATTTGAAGCGCGTGTAAATACGATTCTCCAAAACGTAAGAGAACAGGGCGATGAAGCAGTTTTTGCCTATACAAAGCAGTTTGACGGTATTACGGTTACAGCAGAAACGGTGCGCGTGACGGAGGAAGAAATCGAGGAAGCGTATCGAAACGTAGACCAGACGCTGCTGGAGACAATACGCAAGGCGCTTGTCAATATCCGCAGCTACCACGAGAAGCAGAAAAAATGCAGCTGGTTTGACAGTTCGGAGAACGGAACCATGTTGGGACAGAAAATTACGCCCCTTGCAACGGTTGGTGTTTACGTTCCGGGAGGAAAAGCAGTGTATCCGTCTTCTGTTTTGATGAATGTTGTGCCCGCAAAAGTAGCCGGTGTGGAGCGCATTGTGATGACTACGCCGCCAGGTCAGGACGGAAAGGTACCGGCATCCACGCTTGTTGCGGCACACGAAGCCGGTGTGGATGAGATTTATAAAGTAGGAGGGGCGCAGGCCATTGCAGCGCTGGCATACGGCACAGAGAGTATTCCGAAAGCAGACAAGATTACAGGCCCCGGAAATATTTATGTGGCGCTGGCAAAAAAGGCAGTCTATGGAAATGTCAGCATAGATTCCGTTGCAGGACCGAGTGAGATCCTGGTACTGGCAGATGAAACGGCAAATCCGCGTTACGTTGCCGCCGACCTGCTTTCACAGGCAGAGCATGATGAGATGGCTTCCGCAATTCTTATAACAACCAGCGAACAGGTTGCAAAGCAAGTTTCCGAGGAGATTGACGGATTTTTGAAAACGCTTTCCAGAGCGGAAATTATCCGGAAATCGCTGGATCAGTACGGGTTTATTTTACTGGCAGACAGCCTTGCGGATGCGATTGACGCTGTGAATGAAATTGCATCGGAGCATTTGGAGATTGTAACAAAAGATGCATTCCAGGTCATGACAAAAATCCGCAATGCAGGAGCGATTTTTATCGGAGAATACAGCAGCGAACCGCTTGGAGACTATTTTGCCGGGCCGAATCATATACTTCCAACAAACGGTACGGCCAAATTTTTCTCACCGCTTTCCGTCGATGATTTTGTAAAGAAATCCAGCATTGTGTATTATTCACGCGAGGCCCTGAAGCCGATTCATAAAGATATCATTGCATTTGCCGAGGCAGAGCAGCTGACCGCACACGCAAATTCCATCAGGGTTCGTTTCGAAGAAGAGGCGGAATCATAGCAATCAGAGCAGGAGGATCATATGGAACGGATTTGTGAAATAGTAAGAAATACAAAAGAAACACAGATTTCAGTTCGGTTGAATCTGGACGGAAGCGGGCAGTATCAGATTCAGACCGGTATCGGCTTTTTTGATCATATGCTGGAGGGATTTGCCCGTCATGGGTTGTTTGATCTGGAAATAAAAGTCAGCGGCGATCTGCATGTAGACTGTCATCATACGATCGAGGACACCGGAATTGTGCTTGGCCAGGCAATCCGGGAGGCTGTGGGGGACAAAAAAGGAATCCGGCGTTACGGCAGCAAACTTCTTCCCATGGACGAAGTTCTTGTGCTGTGCGCGCTCGACCTTGGCGGCCGCCCATATTATCGTTCCGATGCCGTATTTCCGTCAGAACGAATCGGGTCCATGGATACGGAAATGGTTCGTGAATTTTTTTATGCCGTTTCCTATTCCGCTGCAATGAATCTCCATTTTAAAATGCTGGAGAACGGGAACAGCCATCACATGGCGGAGGGCATGTTTAAAGCCTTTGCCAAGGCGCTTGATGAGGCTGTAAGTTTTGATACGCGCATTACAGACGTCCTTTCGACAAAAGGAATTATTTAGGGAAGATTTTTGGGAATAGATGTGGTATAGTAAAGCTATACCATAAAAAGTATATCTGAAACAAAATATTTGGATGCAATCAAGAATAGGATGGCATAAATAGAAAGAGTGCAGGGAGAACAGCATGAGCTATAAAGAATTGCTGGTACCGCTTTATCTGAAAAACAAAAAAGCGGTGACTGGCCTGAAAGATCATACCATGATAGAAGACGGAGATGCACTGCGCCTGGCGGCAGCTTATGACAATGCCGGCGCAGACGGGCTGCTCGTTTTTGATCTGTCACAAGGAGACAGTGAACACGAAGAAAATATTGCGCTGATGAAAGAAATTGCAAGGACTGTGGATATTCCGTTGTATGGAGGGGGAAATATCCGCCGGATGGAGGATGTAAAAAAACTGCTTTATGCCGGCTGTCGGAAAGTGTTCCTGAATTTTGCAAAAGAAGAAAACGTTCGGTTGGCACACGAAGTGTCCAGCCGTTTTGGTGTGGAAAAGATTCTGGCATGCACAAGAACCAAGGAAGCACTTTTGGAGGCTGTCGCCCATACTACGGTTCTGGGAGGCATTGTTATGCTGGAGGCTCTTGCACTCGATACAATTCTTATGGATCAGCTGACAGAGCAGGAAACAGATCATCTATTTACCGTATACTATATAAAGGAAGCGTATACAGAAGAGTCATTGAAGCGTATTCTTGCACTTCCGCAGATATCCGGGCTCGGCCTTTCTGATTTTATGCACACGGAAACGCTTCCGGATCTTATGTCAATGAAACATGCGCTACGCGTTGCAGACATCCCGGTGAACACGTTTGAGGCGTCTCTTTCCTGGTCAGATATCAAGACCGGAACGGACGGACTGCTTCCTGTCGTTGTTCAGGATTATAAGACGCAGGAGGTTTTGATGGTTGCCTATATGAATCAGCAAGCATTTGAAACGACTGTACGAACAGGGCGCATGACCTACTGGAGCCGGAGCCGCAGTGAATTATGGGTAAAGGGGCTTACTTCCGGGCATTTCCAGTATGTGAAAGAACTCAGCATCGACTGCGACCAGGATACGCTGCTCGCCAAGGTATTTCAGGTGGGTGCGGCTTGCCATACCGGAAACCGCAGTTGTTTTTACCGGACAATTTTGAAAAAAGAATTCGACGATACAAATCCGCTTAAAGTATTTGAAGAGGTATTTCAGGTAATTCTTGACCGTAGGGTTCATCCAAAAGAAGGTTCCTATACAAATTATCTCTTTGAAAAAGGAATTGACAAGATTCTGAAAAAAGTAGGAGAAGAGGCAACGGAAATTATTATTGCAGCTAAAAATCCAGATCCCGAGGAGATCAAGTATGAAATTTCTGATTTCCTTTATCATATAATGGTTCTGATGGCAGAGCGCGGCGTATCCTGGGAGGATATCACACAGGAGCTTGCTCGCAGATAAAAAGGAGGGAACCTCTATGAGACTGAAAAAAGCGGCAGCATGTTTACTTAGCGTTCTTTTGACCGTCACGTCCTGTACTGTTTTCACACAGGCTGCTTTTGAGCCGGGCGTGGAAGCGGCTTACAACACAGCTGTGCAGGGGCAGGATGCTCTTGATGGTCTGGATGTAGTACTGAAAGAAAAAACAGTTTCTTCCAGCACAAACATCTCTGCAAACAAAACGGTGAATCTGAAAGTTTCCGGTATGAAAGGCAGTTCTTTGAAAGCGGAAATTCAGGTAGATACGGATGAGGGTACGACAAAAAGCTATTATCAGAATGGATATTACTATACGACTGTTTCCGGTAAGGAACAAAAACGTGAAATGGACCGTACTGCCATCTGGGATATGATCAATTCAGAGATTTATATGAATATGACGAGTAATTATCTGCGGATGCTGTATTCTGAGACGGCCCCTGACGGTAATGTCACCTATTATTTTGCAGCAACAGCAGAAACACTCGGCGACTATTCCAAGCGGCTTCTTGAAGGTTCCGGCGGAAGCCAGGGAATCGTGATTGACGGGTTGCAGGGCTCCATGCAGACAAATGCACAGGGAAATGTAATCCGGAGAACCATTCAGATGATCTATACGGTCATGAATGGCGATAATCAGGAAACATTTATGGTTCAGACAGAAGCACAGTTCAGACAGAATGGTCAGGCGGTTTCCGTTGAGCTTCCGGATCTTTCTTCCTATCAGAAGATACAGCCCGAGAAGCCTGTTGCAACAATTACTCCTTTGCAACGTACTATTTATGTGACAGCTGACGTTAATGTCCGGGCGGCAGGAAGCCTGAGCGCTGTGATTTTGGGCGGTCTTACGGCAGGAAGTGGTGTGACAGAGACAGGGTATACGAGTGACGGCTGGATTCAGATACAGTATAACGGCGCTACCGGATATATCTGGGGCGATTATACCAGTACCCGTAAGCCGGTACGCACTTCTGACGGAAGCGGTACCATGTACGCAACGGCTGCGGTCAATGTCCGCGATACGTATTCTTCGGACGGACTGATTCTTGGTACGCTGCAAAAAGGACAGGGGATTGAGATCACTGGTATGACAGACAATAACTGGATTCGCGTGAAGTACAACGGACACATCGGGTACGTTTATGCAGACTATCTGTCCTGGTCAGAGCCGGTTTCTGATACGTATGTGGAGAACGGCTATCTGACCGGAATCGTGACAGATGCGTCCTTTGGCACACTTACCATCCAGCGGGATGATGGCCTTGGTACTGCAATTTTCAATACAACTTATGCTGTTATGAATTTGAAAGATACCATCTATACCGGCGACTGGATAGAGGTTTACTACACAGGGGCCGGTGTGCCCTACACAGCTTCCCTGATCAGAAACAACACGATTCACGATGACGCTGACGAAGCACGTTCTGTATCAGTGGAAGGCGTCATTGTATCATGCACCCCGTCTGTGCTTGAGCTGAGCGGTTCTGATGGACTTTACCGCACGTTCTTCATAGAAAATACGGACATGGAGATGGGAGACAACCTTTCTGAGGGCCAGGTAGTAATTGTCACGTGGATGTCCCGTACGAATGGCGCAGAGACAAGAAACATTGAGGCGCTGCGGATTAAGGGGTAATTATACTGCAAAATTGCAACTTGCAAAAGGAAACGGAATATGAGAAAACTAGCATTAAGTGATGAAATTTTACTGTCTGTGGAAAAGCCTGCCCGCTATATTGGCGGGGAGGTAAATTCCGTTATGAAAGACAAAGACAAGATAGCCATTCGTTTTGCGATGTGCTTTCCGGACGTTTATGAAATTGGGATGTCGCACCTCGGCATCCAGATTCTTTATGATATGTTCAACCGCAGAGAGGATGTCTGGTGTGAACGCGTCTATTCTCCGTGGGTAGATCTGGATAAAGTAATGCGGGAGAAAAAAATCCCGCTGTTTGCGCTTGAATCTCAGGACCCGATAAAAGACTTTGATTTTCTGGGAATCACACTTCAATACGAAATGTGTTACACCAATGTTCTACAAATTCTTGATCTGGCGCAAATCCCGCTTCTGGCTGCGGAGCGCGGCGAGGAATATCCTCTGGTCATCGGCGGCGGGCCATGTGCATACAATCCGGAGCCTTTGGCTGAATTTTTTGATCTGTTTTATATTGGCGAAGGCGAAACCGTCTATGACGCACTTCTTGATCTGTATCAGACAAGCCGGAAAGCCGGGGAAACGCGGAACGATTTCCTGAAAAAAGCTGCACAGATTCCAGGCATCTATGTGCCGTCGCTGTATGAGGTGACTTACAAAGAAGATGGTACCATCGGTTCTTTTGAGCCAAAGGTTCCTGGAATTCCTGCTGTGATCAAAAAGCAGGCTGTGACAGAACTGACACAGGCTCCCTATCCGGAGGCTCCTGTAGTACCGTTTATCAAGGTCACGCAGGACCGTGTGGTTCTGGAAATCCAGCGCGGCTGTATCCGTGGCTGTCGGTTCTGTCAGGCAGGGATGCTATACCGTCCGACGCGGGAACGTACATTAGAAGTCCTGAAAGAGCATGCATACCAGATGTTGAAAAGCACAGGCCATGAGGAAATTTCCCTGAGTTCCTTAAGCTCCAGCGACTATAGTGATCTGCCGGGAATTGTGAATTTCCTGATCGACGAGTTCCGTGATCAGAATATCAATATCTCCCTTCCGTCACTCCGAATTGATGCATTTTCCCTGGACGTTATGAGCAAAGTGCAGGATGTCCGGAAAAGCAGTCTGACTTTCGCACCGGAAGCGGGTTCTCAGAGGCTGCGCAACGTCATCAATAAAGGGCTCACAGAGGAAGTGATTTTGGATGGCGCCGATAAAGCGTTCCATGGCGGTTGGAATAAGGTCAAGCTGTATTTTATGCTCGGACTGCCAACGGAAACAGAAGAGGACCGGAAAGCGATTGCACATCTGGCAAATGCGATTGCAGTAAAATACTATGAAATTCCAAAAGAGGAACGGAACGGAAAGTGTCAGATCACAGTAAGCACATCGTTCTTTGTCCCGAAACCATTCACCCCCTTCCAGTGGGCGCAGATGCATCAGCCGGGAGATTACCTCGGCTTTGCCAAAACAGTGAACCACGAGATCAAAGAGATGCTGAATCAGAAAAGCATTCGCTATAACTGGCACCAGGCAGACGTGACTCTGCTCGAGGGAGTATTCGCAAGAGGAGACCGCAAAATTTCCAGCGTGATTCTGGAAGCGTACCGCCAGGGCGCACTGTACGATGCGTGGACCGAATACTGGAATTATGACAGGTGGCTTCAGGCTTTTGAAACCTGCGGCATCCAGATGGATTTTTATACGGTGAGAAAACGGGAACTTGATGAAATATTCCCGTGGGATTTCATTGATATTGGAGTGACAAAAACATTTTTGAAAAAAGAATGGCAGACCGCCCATCAGGAACTGGTAACGCCGAACTGCCGTATGCAGTGTTCAGGCTGCGGAGCCGGAACGTATCAGACTGGTATCTGCATAGAAACAAAGACGGGCAGCGCTACATTTTAATAAAAATATATTTTGCACACTTCTGCGATCTAAAAAACGGAACAGAAAATCCTTGGAAAGGGAACTCTGAGATGAAAGTAAGAATTAAATTTTCAAAATATGGCATTATGAAATTCATCGGTCATCTGGACGTTATGCGTTATTTTCAGAAAGCAATCCGAAGGGCCGGAATTGACATTGTATATACGGAAGGACTTAGCCCCCATATGGTCATGTCATTTGCTTCGCCTTTGGGAGTCGGTTTGACAAGCGACGGCGAATATATGGATATTGAAATCAAAACGCCGATTTCTTCCTCAGAAGCGATCGACGCATTGAACCGCGTCGGTGTAGAAGGAATCCGTGTAACCGGCTTTTACCAGATACCGGAAGGAAAAGCCAGCAAAGCCATGACACTGGTGGCAGCGGCTGACTATGAACTGCGTTTCCGAAAGGGGCATGAGCCTCGCATGGACTGGCAGTCTGATATCTCGCATTTTTTTGCTCAAAAATCTATTTTAGTGATGAAAAAAACAAAAAAATCTGAAAAAGAAGTGGACATTCGGCCTATGATTTATCAGATGTCGGTAAATAGCGGAACTGTGTTTATGAAGCTTGCTTCTGGCAGCACTGCAAACCTGAAGCCGGAGCTGGTCATGGATACCTATCTGCAAACGCTTGGCATCGTTCCTGAACCGTTCGCATACGAAATTCACCGATGCGAAGTATATGCAGATATTGGCCCGGAGGGAAGACCAAAACTGACAGCGCTTGGTGCGCTTGGAACAGAAATCAAATAATGAGAACCAGGAAATTCCGTCGTCTGGCAACGTCGTACAATTTACCATAAAATGGAGAAAAAATATATGAAACAGTATCTGATTACCCGGATGCAGGGCGGCGTATTTTCATTTTTGCTGCATGGCCAAAAAACAGTTGAAATCCACTGTGACCCGGATGCAACGGCTGGGCTTCTCGGCAATATTTATATCGGGAGAATCAAAAATATAGCAAAAAATATCGGGGCAGTTTTCATTGAAATTGCACCAGGGCAGGTTTGTCATCTGGCGCTCAAGGATATGCAATCTCCCATTTATACAAAAAAAGGAGCCTCCCGTCTGCCACAGGCCGGAGATGAGCTTTTGGTTCAGGTATCCCGTGAAGGAATTAAGACAAAGTATCCGTCCGTATCAACCAATCTGACGTTCCATGGAAAATATGTACTTCTGACTACCGGGAATACGGCAATATCCGTATCGGCAAAGCTGCCGGGAGAGCGCAGGGAACAGCTTCGGAATTTCGTGGAATACTGGGAAAACAACAAAACCGTCTTGCATCTTCAAGGAGCAGGGTACGATGACGGATCACCATATTCCGAGCTGGAACACAGTGGCACATCGCAACATTCTGAGCTGGAAAATTCAGAACACCAGCGCAGACCATTCGGTTGGCTTGTCCGGACGAATGCAGGTTCCGCCTCTGAACGGGAAATTGTGGCAGAACTTACAGCTTTGCGGGAGCGTTATGAAACACTCCTGTCTCAGGCAAAATTTCGCACTTGTTTTTCCTGTCTCTCCAGTACACCTCCTTCCTACCTTTCCAGACTGGCTGATCTCTACGATTCTGATGCAGAGCAGATTCTGACAGACAATGAAAAGCTGTATTCGGAAATCAGTGAATATCTCACCCACCATCAGCCAGGGGATTTGGGCAGACTGGTACGGTATGAGGACCGCATGCTTCCGATGCAGAAACTGTATTCGCTCGAACACCGCCTGGAGCAGGCACTGCGCGAAAAAGTCTGGCTGGACAGTGGCGGATATCTTGTGATTCAGCCAACCGAGGCTTTGACCGTAATTGACGTGAATACGGGGAAATTTGAGGGCGGGAAAAAAACAGAGGATGCTTTTTTAAAAATCAATCTTCAGGCAGCCATAGAAATTGCACGACAGCTCCGACTGCGAAATATCAGCGGAATTATAATTATTGATTTTATTAATATGAAAGAAGAGACTTCTAAAAAGACGCTTCTTTCTCTGCTGGAAAATGAACTCAGAAAAGATCCGATTCCAGCCTGTCTTGTCGATATGACAAAACTGTCCCTGGTAGAAATTACACGGAAGAAAAAAGAAAAATCTCTGGCACAGTGTTGCCGTGAATGTGCGGTTCCAAAATAGAAATTTTTATGAAGATATCCGAATCCATTTGTGCGATATCTTCATATTTTATTAATTATTTTACTGATTTTGCATATACTGATACCAGTAGGAAAAAATTCTGTTTCAGACAGGGAAAAAATACCGAAGTTGTGGTGCGTTGAAACGCCATCTGCCGTACATAGCATTTACAGGAGGTATTTTATGTGTACAAGTCTTACATTGCAAACAGGACATTTCTATTTTGGCCGAAATCTTGATCTCGAATATTCATTTAATGAACGGGTTGTCATTACGCCGCGACATTTTCCGTTTGTCTTTCGCAAAGCAGGTGTTCTGCACAGTCATTATGCAATGATTGGTATGGCTTCTGTTATTGACGGTTATCCTTTATACGCAGATGCCATGAATGAAAAGGGCGTCTGTATTGCAGGTTTGAACTTTCCAGACAATGCTTACTATCCGAAAAAAGAAGAACCTTTTAAAAATAATATTTCTCCATTTGAGCTGGCCCCCTGGCTGCTCGGGCGTTGCAGCAGTGTAGCTGAAATTCGCGAACAAATCAAAGAGATGCATCTGATTGACATACCGTTTCGGGAAGATATTCCCCTGTCACCGCTGCACTGGCATATCGCAGACCGGAACGATTCTATTGTATTGGAATGTACCAAGGATGGGATGCAGGTTTATGAAAACCCGGTCGGCGTTATGACAAATAATCCGCCTTTCGGTTTTCAAATGCTCAATCTCCGTCAATATCTTGCCATCAGCTCCGGATATCCGGAAAATTGTTTCAGTACTGCACTCGATTTGTGCCCGTTTGGACAGGGGTTTGGTGGAATCGGTCTGCCTGGAGACTTTTCTCCGGCTTCCCGTTTTGTCAAAGCGGCCTTTCTGAAAATGAATTCTTCCTGTGAAAGTGATGAAGAGAGCAGTGTCGCACAATTTTTTCATATTTTAGACAATGTATCTATGGTGCGGGGCAGTGTTTATAATCAGGACAAAAAATGTCTTACAACAACTTATTCCTGCTGTATGGATTGTGATGAAGGCATCAATTACTACAAAACATACTATAACAATCAAATCAATGCAGTATGTCTGCGTTGGGTTGACCTTGATCAGAGCTGCCTTCTCGAATATCCTCTGGAAAAAACGCAGCAGATTGCATGGAGAAATTAAAAAATCCTGTTGTTTCTTTGAAAAAACATTGACTCTGCCTACAATATATGCTATTTTATTTAAGTATGCCGCACAAAGAGGTACAAGTGTCCTCGGACCACCGAATTTGGCGAGTAATGATAAACAGGAGGTGCCATATGTACGCAATTATTGCAACAGGTGGTAAACAGTACAAAGTAGCCGAAGGCGATATCGTTAACGTAGAAAAGCTGGGTGTTGAAGCTGGTGAAACTGTTACTTTTGACCAGGTACTTGCAGTAAAAGATGACGCACTGAAGGTTGGCGCAGATGTTGCAGCCGCAACCGTTACCGCAACCGTTGTCAAGAATGACAAAGCGAAGAAAGTCATCGTTTACAAGTATAAGAGAAAAACCGGTTACCACAAGAAAAACGGTCACAGACAGCAGTACACACAGGTTAAAATTGAAAAGATCAATGCTTAAAAAATTAATGCTTAAATGATTAATTTTTGATTGAAAAGAGCTAATTGACATGATTCAATTCACAGTGTGGAAATCCAGAGATCAGTACAGGGGTTTTGAGAGTGCCGGTCATGCCGGATATGCAGCGATGGATGAAGATGATATTATCTGTGCTGCGGTTTCTGCTCTTACCATTAATGCGGTAAATTCCATTTCGTGTTTTACCGAAGATGCGTACGAGCTGGAGCAGGCAGAGGACGGCGGCTTTCTCCGGATTTATTTTCCGGAAGAGCCGGGCGAAAAAGTATCCCTGCTGATGGACAGCCTTGTTCTTGGAATCAGGAACATTGAGGCTGATTACGGAAATGAATATATTACCTTAAGAGTTGAGGAGGTGTAACTATGTTAAAGATGAACCTTCAGTTCTTCGCTCATAAAAAGGGAGTTGGTTCTACTAAGAACGGCAGAGATTCCGAATCCAAGAGACTTGGAGCAAAGAGAGCAGACGGACAGTTCGTAAAAGCTGGAAATATTCTTTACAGACAGCGCGGAACAAAGATCCATCCGGGTCTGAATGTCGGACGTGGCGGTGATGATACTTTATTTGCTACAGTAGACGGCGTTGTTCGATTTGAAAGAAAAGGAAGAGACAGAAAACAGGTTTCTGTACATCCGGTAGCAGCAGAATAATTTTCGCAGGCTTCAAATCCGCATGTGGTTTGAAGCCTTCGCTTTATCAGAAAGTACTAAAAATAAAGGAGTAAATCTTTACCAGAAAGCAGGTGACACGATGTTTGCAGACAGAGCGCGCATTATCATACGTTCCGGAAAGGGCGGAGACGGGCATGTCAGCTTCCGCAGAGAGCTTTTCGTGCCGGATGGCGGCCCGGATGGCGGTGACGGAGGAAAAGGCGGAGACGTTATTTTTGAAGTGGATGATGGTTTGAATACACTCGTTGATTTCCGACACCGCAGAAAATTTTCGGCACAGGATGGCCAGGAGGGCGGCAAACGCAGATGCCACGGCAAAAATGGCTCAGATATCATTTTGAAAGTGCCGGAAGGTACGGTAATCAAAGAAGCGCAAAGCGGTCAGGTGATTGCCGACATGTCCGGAGAAAACAGACGCCAGATCATTTTGACAGGCGGCCGTGGTGGAAACGGAAACATGCATTACGCAACCTCCACCATGCAGGCACCCAAATATGCACAGCCGGGCCAGGAATCCAAAGAGCTGGAAGTTTTTCTTGAATTGAAAGTGATTGCAGATGTCGGCCTTGTCGGTTTTCCGAATGTTGGAAAATCCACACTTCTATCGAGAGTTACGAACGCAACTCCCAAGATTGCCAATTATCACTTTACGACACTTTCGCCGAACCTCGGTGTTGTCGATCTGGATGGCGGCGGTTTTGTGATTGCGGATATTCCGGGATTGATCGAAGGAGCTTCCGAAGGTGTCGGGCTTGGCCATGAATTTCTGAGGCATATTGAACGGACGCGTGTCATGATTCATATGGTAGATGCAGCTTCCGTGGAAGGACGCGATCCGGTTGATGATATCTTAAAAATCAATGCAGAACTGGAAGCCTACAAAGAAGAACTCGCCAAGCGGCCTCAGGTGATCGCCGCCAACAAAATTGACGCCATTTACAGCGAAGAGGAAGATCCGGTACAGCGGCTGCGGGAAGTGTTTGAACCGCAGGGAATTCCGGTATTCGCCATTTCGGCGGTCAGTGGCCAGGGCCTGAAAGAGCTGTTATACCATGTACAGCAAATGCTTCGTGAGCTTCCACAGGAGAGGATTGTATTTGAGCAGGAATACGATCCCGAAGTACAACTCGTCGGAGAAAATCTGCCGTTTACTGTACAAAAATCCGAGGAGGAAGCGCGTGTTTATATCGTGGAAGGGCCGCGGATTGAAAAGATGCTCGGATATACAAATCTTGAGTCAGAAAAGGGATTCCGGTTTTTCCAGAACTTCCTCAAAGACCTTGGAATTCTGGAACAGTTAGAAATGCTCGGCATCGAGGACGGAGATACTGTAAAAATGTATGGACTTCAATTTGATTATTATAAAGAGTAGAAAGCGCGAAGGAGGATATCATGACAAGCAAACAACGCGCATATTTAAAAAGTCTCGCTATGACAATGGACCCTATTTTTCAGATAGGAAAGTCCAGTCTTACGCCTGAAAATACAGCTGCTATACAGGAAGCACTGGATGCCAGGGAGTTGATTAAGGTCAGCGTACTTCAGAACTGTCTGGACGACCCGAACGAACTGGCCCAGACAGTGGCAGAACGGACTCATGCTCAGGTTGTTCAGGTTATAGGAAAGAAAATTGTTCTGTACAAAGAAGGCAAAGAGAATAAGAAAAAAATTGAGTTGCCAAAAGCGGGAAAAAAATAAAAGCTGCCAGCCTAAATTTACCGGTCGTACAGCAAATCTGTAAGAGGAAGTCACATGAATTCTGAAATAAGACACCGTATCGGTATTATGGGAGGAACCTTTGATCCAATTCATATCGGACATCTGATTCTGGCGGAATGCGCGTATGAGCAGTTTCAGCTTGAGTCAGTGCTTTTTCTTCCTTCCGGCAATCCTCCTCACAAAAAACATCGACACGATGGCGCCTCTGACCAGGAACGTCTGGATATGACGGCGCTTGCAATTCGCGATAACCCACATTTCACCTTGGACTGTGAGGAAATGCTCAGAAATGGTTTTACCTACACCTGCGAAACGCTGCGCCTTATGAAAGAAAAGCACCCGGATACAGATTACTATTTTATTATGGGTGCTGATTCCCTGATGTCATTTGACAGCTGGAAACATCCGGAACTCATCAGTGCCAGCTGTATTCTTTTAGTTGCAGTCCGTGATCAGCTTGAAACAGAAAAAATGCAGGAAAAAATGAAAGAGCTTCATGCAAAGTTTGGTTCCAGAATCTTTCTACTTGGCACACCAAATCTTGATATATCCTCCACGAAGCTTCGAGAGTGCCTGCGTCAGAAACGGTCTGTCAGATATTTTGTGCCAGATCCGGTATTAGACTATATAAAAATAAAACAGATCTATCAGGATACTGAATAATTTCAACAATTATTATGCGCAAAGGATGAGGTATCATGTCCAATTATAATCTCGTGAAAATGCAGAAAAAATTGAAAAAATATATTGATGAAATGCGTTTTCATCATACGCTCGGAGTGATGTACACGGCCGCCTCACTCGCAATGTGCCATGGGGAGGATATCGAGCGCACTCAGGTGGCTGGCCTTCTCCACGACTGCGCAAAATGTATTCCAAACACAAAAAAACTAAAGCTGTGTGCGCAGAAAAACATTCCGGTCTCTGAAATCGAGCAGAAATCCCCCTATCTTTTACATGCACGTATCGGTGCATACATTGCAAGAGAAAAATATCATGTAGAAGATCCGGAGATCCTCAGCGCGATTGAATTCCACACAACCGGAAAAGCAGAAATGACACTACTGGAAAAGATTATTTTTATTGCAGATTATATAGAGCCAATGCGGAACAAAGCCGCCAATCTTCCTGAAATCCGTTCTCTGGCATTTCGGGATATTGATCGCGCTGTATATCTGACTATGCGCGATACCATTATGTATCTCGAAAAAGAAAAAAGCTGTCTTGATAATCAGACCATTGTAGCATATAATTATTATAAAGAGCTTGTCGAAAAAAAGGAGGCATAACATGACAGATTCGAAAGCCAAAAAAATGGCGCGTATTGCATACCACGCGCTTGAGGATAAAAAAGCAGTCGATATTAAAATTATCAATATCGAGGAAGTTTCTGTTCTGGCGGATTATTTTATTATTGCTTCCGGAACAAACCGTAATCAGGTACAAGCACTTGCAGACAATGTAGATGAGGCGCTCCACAAAGCTGGTTATCCGGCAAAACAGACGGAAGGGTACCGCACGGCAAACTGGATTTTACAGGATTTCGGCGATATTATCGTGCATGTTTTTGATTCGGAAAACAGGTTGTTTTATGATTTGGAACGCATCTGGTGCGACGGCAAACAAACCACCATTGATGAATTAAACGAATGACAGGAGAAAAGAAATGGCTATGGATAAAACATTTTTAATTAAAAGCATCCAGAAAAAAGAGAGCATGATTGTCGCATACTGTGCTTACACAAATATGCCCCTCGTAGTATGTGATCCGGAGACCTTCAATGACCAGGTATGGATTTTTGACGATGAAGCACAGCTTCAGGAATTTGCGAAGCCATACACGGAAAAAAAGGTTCTGTTAAAAGGAATGAAATACCTAAACCCAAGTTTCCTTGGATTCTTTTCCATGCTCTATACAATTGGCGTAAACGAGCTTGTACTTGTAGGAGAGGGCGGTAAAGAAACATTGGAGCTTTCTGAGCTTATCCGCAAACCGGATTTTTCCAAGCTTCCAAAAGAACAGCAGCCGCTTCAGAATGAACAGCTTCAGCTTACCGGTCTGTATTTTATGCAGGAAGCAGCACGGCCGGTTCCGAACGAAGAAAAAGAAAATCTGAAAGAGCTGGAAGAAGAATTTGCCGCCAATCTGGTAAAGAGTCGCTATATCGTACCGATCGAGCTGCTTGAAGGGCCCGAGAGTGATACGGAGAAGCTTCAGAATCGAAAATACAAGCTGCCGATTCTCAAGAATCAAAAAGAAGAGATTATGCAGCCGATTTTTACGGACGCCACAGAACTTGCCAAGTTCAACAAGGACAATCGTTTTAAGGCTCTGTCTGTGCCATTCGCAGAGCTTTCCAAGCTTTTAATTAAAGATTCCAACGGATATATGCTGAATCCGGCAGGATTCCATATCGCAATGCCAAAGGCATTGCTGGAAGGATTATTGAAGAGATTCCAGGCATAAATAACTAAAAATGGAACTGTCACATCATAACATCAGATTGTGGCAGTTCCGTTTTTTTGCTTTAATTAAAAAATCGAAAGACTCCGAATACCTTTCCAAGAATCTGACAATCCTCTACGATAATAGGCTCCATCGTGTCATTTTCCGGCTGAAGACGGTAATATCCGTCCTCTTTATAAAAGGTTTTGACCGTCGCAGAATCTTCTACGAGAGCTACGACCATCTCACCGTTGCGTGCGGTGGACTGCCGCTGCACAATGACGCTGTCTCCGTTGAGAATGCCTGCGTTTATCATGCTCTCGCCTTTTACTTTTAAAATAAAGCTCTGCGCATTCGGCATGAGTTCAGATGGTACAGGGAAATAGCCCTCAATATTCTGCTCAGCCAGAATTGGCTGGCCGGCAGCAACGGTACCTATAATCGGCACATTGACCATTTCTCGTCGTACCATCTGGAACGAATCATCCAAAATCTCAATCGCTCTCGGCTTAGTGGGGTCCCGGCGAATATAACCGTTTTTCTCAAGTGACTCCAGGTGGGAGTGCACAGATGAAGTCGATTTCAGGCCTACTGCCTGACAGATTTCACGTACTGCAGGCGGAAACCCCCGCTTGAGAATTTCATTTTTTATATATGCCAGAATCTCTTCCTGCTTTGCTGTAATTTTTCTATCGGACATGGTATTTCCTCCCGTACATATGTTTCCCTCAGTATATCATATCTTTCAAAAAAAAGCAAACAAATGTTTCCTTTAATAAAAGGTTAATAATTCCATACATTTTGTTTTCTTGTTTTACCAGACAACTGGTGTTATAATCTTTCCTAAGAGCGGGGCTTTTGCCAATCGGCTCACAGAAAAGAGAAAGCTCAGAAAGCGAGGAGAGTATATGAAAAGAAAATTTTTAGCAGTGCTTACCAGCGTAATCTGCCTGGCCGCAGCTGTTCCGTCTACATCTGTTTATGCAGACGGTCGGAAAGTGCTGACTCTGGGAGCAGATCTGAATGACCAGCAGAGAACAGCCATTTTAAATTATTTTGGTGTAAATGGTCAGAATATCCAGACACTTACCATTACAAATCAGGATGAAAGAAACCATCTCGGATCTTACGTTCCGCTTGAGCAGATTGGCACACGTACATATAGCTGTGCTCTTGTCAGTCCGACAAACTCAGGCGGTATTCAGGTAAAGACAGCAAACCTCTCATGGGTTACGAGTAATATGATTGCCACCACCCTTTCCACATCTGGTGTTGTGAACTGTGATGTACTTGCGGCAGCTCCGTTTGAAGTATCCGGTACTGGAGCACTCACCGGTATTATTATGGCATACGAAACAGCCGTAGGCATCAACCTCGACACGACCAAAAAAGAAGTTGCCACAAAAGAGCTGATCACTACAACCAACATTGCAAACAATATTGGTCAGATTCAGGCAACAGAAATCGTTAATGAAAGCAAAAAGCAGGTAATACAGGGAGATGTCATCAGCGACAATGACATTGATATTATTATTAACGAAGTAGCAGACGAGCAAAACATCAGTCTCAGTGAAGAAGACCGCGAGATGCTCAGAGATCTTCTCACCCAGATTGCTCAGCAGGATTATGATTACGAGCAGATGAAGGAGACACTTGAAAGAGTGGAATCCAATATGAACGATCTTCTTGCAAAGCAGGAAGGCGATGAAGAGTACGAGGAGTCTGATCCGGAAGAGGATGAAACAGAGACGCTTCAGACAGCAGCTCCTGACAGTATTTTGAATCAGACAAACGATGATGCGCTTGGCGGCGGCGTGATTATTGACGCGACAGATCCGACGACTGTTCCGGAAACGGAAGCTCCTGCACAGACGGACCCGAGCAGCGGATTTGAGATTTTCAATTCAGACTCCTACAGTGATCCGAATCCTGAGATTCCGGCTACAGATGGCAGTGGAAGCACACTGAATCCGGATACAGAGACCCCGGCTACTGATGGCGAGATCACACTGAATCCGGATACAGAGACCCCGGCTACTGATGGCGAGATCACGCTGAACCCGGATACAGAGGCTCCGATTCCGGACGGCGAAATTACACTTGAACCGGAAACACAGGCTCCGGACGCGGAACTTCCGAATACGGATGACGGTGTGCTGGACGGAGGCTTTGATATCGGTGTTGAGACGCCGGATGAGACTGCTCAGCCAATTTATACGTCAGAAATGGTATTTGCCCCTATGACATCTGCGGAAAACAACTATGCATCCTATTTTGCCGGCCAGAATGAGCTGAATATCTATCTTCCAAGAACAGATATTACAGCCGGTACAGGTTCCCTTTCCGTAAATAATTCTGCTGATTATTCTGTACTTGAAACAGTAGAATTCGATGATACATCCAAAGTTCTCATTCAGCCAATGACTTCCGAAGAGTTGATGGAAAAGAGCTGGACAGAAGGTACAAAGATCACAGTGTATCTGAGCAAGCCACTCGGTCAGGCATCCAATTACTACGTAACGCTCTCAGAGGATTCACTTATGACAACCGATGGCAGCGCACACTCAGAAGCTCTTTCTGAGCCATATTGGACCATTCAGACAACAGAGTATGGTTTCTATATTGACAAATCCGAAACATCTGCCGGTATTACAGCAGGAACTACTGCGTCCGGCCAGATTATGATGGATGGTACGCCGGCCACTTATGCAGTCATTCAAAATACAGATCCGAATATGGTTGGTTTTGACACTACAGAATTCTATGCTTCCGGTTCTTTTAATGCAACCTTTTATGCAGCAGGAAAGACTACTTTCCAGGTAGCATTTTATGATGCGGTAGATGGCAATCTGCTGAATACGATTGATTATACGATAACGGTACGATAATAGGTATCAGCATGCTCTCAATGCTTCAGAATCGTGGCATTGAGAGCATTTATGTAAGAGCATATACATGAAAAAGCCTTTTTATATGCAGGAAAGGAAAATTGATCCAGAGGGTGATAGTATGAATTTTTTCATTGATAAAAATAGTTCCGTTTCTATTTATCAGCAGCTGGTGAGCCAGATTACAGATAAAGTACAAAACGGTGAGCTTCCATCAGGTCAGAAATTGCCTACGGTTCGCGAACTGGCAGAACAGACAGGTATTGCCCGGGGAACTGTAAAACATGCCTATGAAGAATTGGAACGAAAAGGCATGCTCAAAATGACCCGTGGGAGAGGTACCTTTGTACAGGAGCTAGCCACACAAAACAGCAGCTCCAAAGCCCGGGCAATCGCCGCAATTGAAGACCTTCTGGATGAAATGGAGGCCCTTTCCTTTTCGCACCAGGAAATTCAGATGTTTTTCAATCTGAAGCTTCGTGAACGGATGGAGCGCGATAATAATGTCTGCATTATTTTTATTGACTGCAATCCGGAAACCCTGGCGAATATCATCAATCAGATTTCCGTTTTTCCGAATATCGAAGCACATAAGCTGCTTCTGTCAGATGCTTTAAAGAAACCATTCGTTATGGATGATTTTGCTGATCTGATTGTCACAACTTCCACACATGCAGCGCAGCTTGGCAGCGTTGTATCGAATAAAGAGAAGCTGATTCAGGTTGTGACAGCGCCAAGTGGTCCAACCGTGGCCAAAATGGCTTTAATCAGCGGAAAATCTGTTGGTATTGTCTGTGCAAGTGAGACATATTCCAACATTATCCGCGGAAGTATGCAAAATCTGGAGCTGTCCTGCAAAAATGTGGAGACGTATCTGTTTGGAAGCATGGTACAGCTTGAGGTCTTCCTTGAATACAAAGATGTCATTATTGTTCCGAACGATTACCTTCTGTTCTGCAACCGTACAGAAGGAGATGCGATCCGCAAAGCAGAACAACAGGGAAAAACAGTGATCCGTTATAATTATCAGATCGACGGTGGTTCCCTTTTAAATGTACAGGAGAAAATCGAGAGCGTACAAACGGCAAGATATTTATAAAACCGAATCAGAAACAACAGCTGAAAAATTTGAGGGCAGCATTTATTCGAAGAACAAAAATTTACAATCTAAACGCAAATTTTGATAAATCTCAAAAACGTGGAAAATTGCTATAATAAATTGGTCAAAAGACAAAAAATAAAATAGCAGGAGGAAAAAATGAAGCGTTTTAGATGGATGGTTATGTTTGTGCTGATGTTTGCTCTGCGAATGAATGTATGCGCATCAGAAGCAGAAGAACAGGGGCCTCATTTGGTGGAGGCGAGCATTGTAACTGAGGTTTTGGAGTGGGGTGAGACGGTAACCGCGCTGAGACTGGAGTACTCAGAGGAGATTCCGGCAATTTCCGTTCCGCAGAATATGCAGTATCCTGGAACGGTGACGTATATGCTGGCGAACGACCGTGATATTGTATCCGTATATGTAAATAACAGTGGCAAGAAGGATGATGTGCAGGTGAAAGGAAAGTACGTGTTCCTGAATCTGGGCCTGGAGAGCGAGAACTACTTCTCTTATACTTCCTACGTTACGTTCAACCCGACTGCAAATCGTAGGGATCAGATTCCGGAATTCCAGTTCTATCAGGTAAATGATATTGAAACCTGCTCGGGCGCAATTATTCCGGCATCTGCTCCGGTAGGGGATCATAGCTGTTTTGTTTCCACAACAAATGAAATTTGTATAGGAACAGATGATTTTACATATTTTGACTATGAAAATATCGGATATCTGCTGTATATTCCGGAAGGATATGATGCCAAAGACGCAAATCTGGCAGACCTTCCGCTGGTGGTACATTTTTCCGCAGGTGATTACGGTTACTCTGACTGGACAGGAAAATACCGTGGAGCATTGTTTACACATCCGGACTGTGTTGTATGGGGAATGCCTGAAAATCAGGAAAAGAATCCGTCCTTTGTTGTAACTCTGGCATGTGCAAGTGATCCGGAAGGAGGCTGGGGAAATATGGACTTTGCGACAAGCCCGCTTCAGCAGAAATATTTCGGTATCATTGAGAAAATTATCTCAGATTACAATGTAGATACCTCCCGTATCTATGCAGTAGGTCTGGCTTCCGGTGCAAAACCGATGCTTTCTATGATGGAGGCGCATATGGATCTGTTTGCTGCTCAGATGTCCACAGCATATGATCCGTATACAATATATAAGGATAGAGAAGTAGCAGCAGAAAAGATGGCCATGTTCTTTGAAGAAATGCCTTGCTGGTGGTTCACTGGTTATGAAGACAATTCCAGAACAGCGGCAGAAGGCATTGATACCTGGTTAAAGGGTGAGCGTCTGGCAATCAGTGCGGCAGATGTACAGGAAAAGTATGGCATACCTGTTTATGATGGTTACGGAGAAGAAGGCGAACTGATGTGGAATGGACAGCTGCGAGGCGCAGCGGCAGATCAGCTGGCTCTGGATCAGATTGCAGCAGCAGAAGCAATGGGAGCCAATGATATGATGACTTCTTTCATTCCGGGTTCCGTTTGCTATGCAGCTCACTGGGGATGGAATGGAGCATACACCAATGCGACAGTGCTTGACTGGATGTATGCACAGGTGAATGAAGCACCTTATGTTTTATCTGAGTAATATAAAATCATGAAAAACAGCTGGAAGAGAGTTAAATACTTTCTTCCGGCTGTTTTTTTAATTCTGATTTGGCGAGAATTGTAAAAAAACCATCCGTTAAACGAATAGTAGGCTTTGATTGAGTCAAAGATATCTAAATTCTATCCAATTTTGTCTGAGTTTTGTCACAATATAAAATTATGAATTATGTTATGTATAATACGAATTAGTCCGGAAATAATGCTTTTATCTGGCAGTTTCCGATTTGCTGAATGAGTCCTTCCAGTCAGAGGTACGCAGTTACACAGCTCAGGTTGGCTATCAGGCGTCCGATGCGCAGGCACTAGCAGAAGCGCCGAAGCGCCGCGGCTGATGGGAAAAGTACAATGAGATGTATGTTATTGCTCGTGGTAAGGAATATTCGTCCAATCCTCAGAGCGTAATCGCTGTACATAACAATGTGGAGAAGAATAGCGCAAGTGCCATCGGTTCTCTGAATACCAAGAATAGAACAGGCGGTTTCCTGTTTACTAAGTATTATCTGGGCCTCGAGGATGAGCCATATGATTCCTATAAGTTCCTGAGCAACTATCTCTACTTTGGTAAGATACAGCATGGTAAGCCTAATGAAAATCCGACCTATTTATAAAGGTTCCGGCAAAGGAAATGAAAACGGCAGCAGCCTGGGAGGGGCATTCTTGTCGGAGGTTGAAACGCATGTATCTGATAGGTGGAATCGATTCATTTATCTACGAATGGTTATTGCTATCAAACTACTTTTTTTAATAATTTCTATTTGTACTATATCAATTTAAAAAGATTATTCCAATAATTTAAGAGGAAAATATACAGTAAATACAGAAAAAATAAAAGTTTCAAAAAAATATTGACACCTATTGAATCATATATTAGTATAAAGTTATAGTTCAATTATAACTATTCATACAAAACAATAAGAGGTGTGCTATGGAAAAGAAAACTTTAGTCATGGGCGTCATCGGCGCTGACGTTCATGCGGTTGGCAATAAGATTTTGTATCATGCATTTACTGGTGCGGGATTTAACTGTGTCAACCTTGGAGTAATGGTGTCGCAGGAAGAGTATATCAATGCGGCAATTGAAGCGAATGCTGATGCAATCGTGGTTTCTTCTCTGTATGGGCATGGAGAGCTGGACTGCCGCGGTATGCGTGAAAAATGTAATGAGGCGGGGCTTGAAGGCATTTTGCTCTACGTGGGCGGCAACATCGTAGTCGGAAAACAGGTTTTTGATGAAGTGGAAAAACGCTTTAAGGCGATGGGCTTTGACCGTGTATTTGGACCGGGCACACCACCTGAAACAACAATCGAGGCACTGTATGAGGATTTGAACGTGCAGCCTCCCGAAGAATATGAGGAATAAGAGAGGGTACGATGAAACCGGTATTGCTGATTGATTTTGGGAGTACATATACGAAGGTGACTGCCGTCGATGTTGGGCAGGAAGTGCTGCTTGGAACCGCCAGCAGCTATACGACAGTGCAGACTGACATCGGGGAAGGCCTTCAGAAAGCTTTGAATATTTTGGAACAGAAAACCGGAAAACTGGATTTTGCAGAGCGTTATGCGTGTTCTTCAGCAGCAGGAGGGTTGCGGATGATAACGAGCGGTCTGGTGCCGGAGCTGACAGCGGAAGCAGCGAGACAGGCATCGCTTGGCGCAGGAGCGAAGGTCATCCGGGTCTATTCTTATGAGCTGACAAAAAAAGATATTGCGGAGATTACTGCAAGTCGGCCTGATATGATTTTACTGGTGGGGGGTACAGACGGCGGCAACAGCAAATGTATTTTGAGCAACGCAAAAAAGCTTTCTCAGACAGAGCCGTTCTGTCCTGTCGTAATTGCCGGTAACCGCAACTGTGCGGATGAATGTGAGGAGCTTTTGGAAAACTGGGAAACACATGTCTGTGAAAATGTAATGCCAAAATTTAATGAACTGAATATTGAGCCGGCACAACAGGAAATACGCCAGATTTTTTTAAACAGAATTATTCAGGCAAAGGGCCTCAGCAAAGCCACTGAATTGATTTCGGGTATCCTGATGCCGACCCCGGCGGCTATGATGGCAGCTATGCAGCTTCTGGCAGAAGGAACCGAATCCGAATCCGGAATCGGAGAGCTTGCGGCTATCGACCTTGGAGGAGCGACGACGGATGTTTACTCGATTGCCGACGGAAGACCCGTTCAGGCAAATACGATTGTCAAAGGTCTGATGGAGCCTTACGCAAAACGAACAGTAGAAGGTGACATCGGAATGCGTTATAGCATCTGGGGAATTGTGGAAGCATCCGGTATAGAGCGTATCAGCAGACTGTCCGGAATTGATGCCAGGCGCGCAGAGGAAATGATTCGTTTTCTTTCTGAAAATACAGAACAGCTTCCAAACGATGAAGAGTGGGAGCGGCTTGATTTTGCGCTGGCATCCCTTGCAGTCGAGACGGCGATGACACGTCATGCAGGAACGCTTGAGCCTGTATATACGCCGATGGGGCTTGCTTATTCACAGGCCGGAAAGGATTTGACCGAAGTCCGAAATGTCGTTGTCACCGGAGGCGCGATCATTCACACAAAACGAACGGGAGAAATCGCAGCACACAGCTTGCAGGACCCAAATTACCCTGGTTCTTTGCGCCCGGTACGCGCTGAATTTCTGGTAGACCGCAATTATATTCTGGCAGCAATGGGACTGCTTGGGCAGTATTACCCGGATACAGCTTTAAAGATCATGAAAAAAGAACTGGTCAGAGCGACCAGATAACAGGAGGAACTTAAATGGAAATCAAAAACAAACGTTTGGCGGATGAAGAATTTTACAGTATCCGCCAGGACGTCCTGAATCAGTGGCCAACCGGACAGGAAGTGAATCTGGAAGAAGCTTTTGCATTTCACAAATCTCTGCCGGATAAAAAGATTTTCAGCAAAAAGTTGAATGAGGCAAAAGCAAATAGAACGACACTGGTACAGCCCCGTGCAGGTGTTCCGCTGATCCAGAAACATATTGAACTGCTGACTCATCTGCAAAACAGCGGCGGAGCAGACCTACTCCCGACGACGATTGACAGCTACACGCGTCAGAACCGGTATAAAGAAGCAGCAGTCGGAATCGAAGAGTCAATCAAAGCGGATAAATCCATGCTGAATGGTTTTCCGGCTGTCAACCACGGCGTTTCAGCATGCCGCCAGGTAATTGACGCGATCGACGTACCGCTTCAGATTCGTCATGGTACGCCAGATGCACGCCTTTTGACGGAGATTGTTTACGCCGCAGGATTTACAAGCTATGAAGGCGGCGGCATTTCCTACAATATCCCTTATGCAAAAAGCGTTCCGATTGAGCGTACCATTGCAGACTGGCAGTATTGTGACCGGCTGACGGGCATTTATGAGGAGGCAGGCATTTCCATCAACCGTGAGCCTTACGGTCCCCTGACCGGAACACTTGTTCCGCCGTGTATTTCCCATACGGTTGCAATTATAGAAGCATTGCTGGCGGCAGAACAGGGTGTTAAGAATATTACAGTCGGATATGGTCAGTGCGGGAATCTGATTCAGGATGTCGCTGCAATTCGTACGCTGGAAACTCTGACCGAAGAGTACCTGCATCAGTACGGCTACACCGACGTAACGGTTACTACTGTTTTACATCAGTGGATGGGCGGATTCCCGCAGGATGAAGCGCAGGCATTCGGTGTAATTTCCTGGGGAAGTGCCGCAGCAGCTCTCTCTCACGCAACAAAGGTGATCGTGAAAACACCGCACGAGGCGATGGGGATTCCAACCGCGGAGGCAAATGCACAGGGACTGCGCTGTACAAAACAGATTATATCTATGCTGCGTGATCAGACGGTCGATGAAGTTTCGCTTCAGGAAGAAAAAGAAATTATCACAGCAGAGACAAAATGTCTTATGGATAAATGCTTTGAACTCGGCGGAGGTGATATTGCGCTTGGCACAGTGCGCGCATTCCAGGCAGGTGTACTCGATGTTCCGTTTGCGCCGTCCCGCTATAATGCAGGTCAGATGCTTCCGGTACGTGACAACAATGGAGCGGTCCGCATTCTGACAATGGGAAATCTACCGTTTACAAAGGAGCTTGTTGATTTCAATCACGGAAAAATAGAAGAGAGAGCAAAATTTGAAAAGCGAAAAGCCTCTTTCCAGATGGCAATTGACGATGTTTATGCCATCAGCAAAGGCCGGCTTGTAGGAAGACCGAGAGGCTGACAAGACAAACAACAAAGCAAAAAATAGTTAAAAATGATAACAGTACATAGAGCTTGCAAATGCCCGTCATCAGGACAATGTAAGCATGAAAAGGAGTTGTTAATATCATGAAAATTGTAAACATGATCTGCGCAAAAGGCAGAACTGGATTTTTCTTTGACGATCAAAGAGCCATTAAAAAAGGGGCTGTTTCCGATGGCGCTGCTTATAAAGGAGCGCCTGTAACAGACGGATTTACTGCAATCCGGCAGGCAGGAGAGGCAATCTCTGTTATGCTCGTGCTGGAAGACGGCCAGATTGCCTACGGTGACTGCGCCGCGGTTCAGTATTCCGGAGCCGGCGGACGTGACCCGTTGTTTCTGGCAGAGGATTTTATTCCTGTTATTGAAACAGAAATCAAACCGATGCTGGTGGGCCAGGAGGCAGACAGTTTCCGGCGCCTGGCTGAGATGGTAGACCACCCGGAGAAGGCCGGAAAGAAATTCCATACCGCCATCCGTTACGGTGTGACACAGGCGATTCTGGACGCTGTTGCAAAAGCGCAGCATAAAATGATGTGCGACGTGATTGCCGAAGAATATGATACTACTGTGTCTGAGAAAGAGATTCCGATTTTTACGCAGTCCGGCGATAACCGCTATGAAAATTCAGACAAGATGATCATCAAGCAGGCAGATATCCTTCCGCATGCTCTGATCAACAATGTAAAGACGAAACTGGGAGAGCACGGAGAGCTGCTCGAAGAGTATGTAGGGTGGCTGCGTGACCGCGTTCTGGAGCTTCGCACACGCGAAGATTATCTCCCGGTATTCCATATTGACGTATACGGTACCATCGGTGCGGCATTCGGCAACGATAATTACGAAGCAATGGCTGATTATCTGGCAAAACTCGAGGAGATTGCAAAACCATTCCATCTTCGCATTGAGGGTCCGATGGATGTGGAGGACCGTGAGCTGCAGATGAAAGCACTTGCAGAGCTGACACGTGTTGTTGACGAGCGCGGTATTGATGTGGAACTGGTAGCGGATGAGTGGTGCAATACACTCGAAGATATCAAGTATTTTGCCGATCACAAGGCAGGCCATATGGTACAGATTAAAACGCCTGACCTTGGCGGCATCAATAATATTGCAGAGGCCGTACTGTACTGCAAGGAAAAAGGAATCGGCGCTTACCAGGGCGGCACGTGCAACGAAACAGACCGGTCTGCTCAGGTCTGTGTAAATATTGCGATGGCCGTGCAGCCAGATCAGATTCTGGCAAAGCCGGGTATGGGCGTAGATGAAGGGTATATGATCGTTTATAACGAAATGCAGCGTATTCTTGCCGTACGCAGCGCATTAAAATAAGGAGGCGGCATTGTGAGAGAAGAGTTTCGAATTTTATCAGCCACAGCCATTCTGGGCTACGGATTTCCGATCGAATCATTTGAAGAGGGAATGAAACGCAAACCGGATCTGATCGCGGTAGATGCAGGTTCTACGGATCCCGGACCGTTTTATCTGGGAGAGGGCGTATCCTTTACAGACCGCGGCGCAGTGAAACGTGACCTGGAAATCATGATCTGTACCGGTGTCAAGGAAGGAATCCTGGTTGTCATTGGCACAGCCGGAGGCTCCGGCGCAGAGCCGCATCTGGAGTGGTGTGCGGATATCATCCGTGAGATTGCCCGCGAACATGATCTGCATTTTAAAATGGCGCTGATTCACGCTGATATGGACAAAGAGAAGATGAAAAAAGCGTTGGCGGAAGGAAAGATCACTCCGCTTGATCCGGCTCCGCCTCTTACAGAAGAGGACATTGACAGCACGACGCATATTGTCGGCCAGATGGGCGTAGAACCGATCATGAAGGCACTTGATGAAGAAGTGCAGGTGGTACTAGCCGGACGTGCCTATGATCCGACTGTATTTGCAGCCCCGGCAATCCGCAAAGGCTACGATAAAGGCCTGGCGATTCACCTTGGCAAAATTCTCGAATGTGCATCCATCTGCGCGACACCGGGAAGCGGCTCTGACTGTATGTTTGGATATCTCGGAGAAGACTATTTCCGCGTAGAGCCATTGTCCTCTGTGCGCAAATGTACCACGCTGTCCGTGGCCGCACATACGCTTTATGAAAAAACAAATCCGTATATTCTGCCCGGTCCGGGCGGTCATCTTGATCTGACTGACACCACATTTGAGCAGGATTCGGAAAATACAGTAAAAGTAAAAGGCAGCCGTTATGTGACAGCTCCGAAATACACCGTGAAACTCGAGGGTGCAAAATGCATCGGTTATCGCACCGTGTCCGTAGCCGGCACGCGCGATCCGATTATGATTCAGAAAATAGACGACATCGTTCAGGGTGTTCGTGATCGCGTTACTGACAACTATCGGGATAAAGGTTATAAATACAGCCTGAATTTCACCATATACGGGAAAAACGGCGTCATGGGAGATCTGGAACCGATCAAAAATGCACAGCCGCACGAGCTTGGTATTGTGATTGAGGTAGTGGCTGAGACACAGGAGCAGGCTGATACAATCTGCGCATCTGCCCGTTCCACGATGCTGCATTATGGATATGAAGGCCGTCGCGCAACAGCAGGCAACCTGGCTTTCCCATTCTCACCGAGTGATTTCCATGCGGGACGCGTTTACGTCTTCAGCATGTATCATATTATCGAGACAGAAGACCCGACGGCCCTGTTCCCGATCGAAATTGTTTCTATTTAAGGTTAAGGAGGAGAGAAGTGCCATGAAAACAAGACTGACCGATATTACTGATGTTGTGCGCAGTAAAAACTCCGGCCCTTATGAGCTGACTCTGGACATTATGTTCAAAACATTTGACGATTTTGAGCGAGTATGCGCCGCCGGAGCGATCAATGAAGAGCTCATCTGCGATCTCTATAAAATTACACCGGATAAAATTATCAATATTATTGAATTTAAGCCGGCAAAATCAATCAAAGTCACAATCAAACGCCCGATCTGTTCCGGTGATCTCGGCGAAACAGACGTATATGGAGCCCAGCAGCATGCGCCGCTGCTTGATATTGTAGTCGATATCTGAAATCATTCTGGACAGAAGTCGTTTTCTTTCTTAAAATAACAGGAGAATAGGAAGGACAACATAGAAAGGGGATTCTTATGCCATACTCTGCACGAATGCAACAAAATCATCTATACAGCGTTTATTTTGCTCCACGTGGGCGTACCCGTATGAGTGATCTCGGGATGCAGATCGCGCAGCAGTATCTGAGCCCTTTTGATAAACTGATTGGCATTGTCGGCGAAGCCGGGTCCGGGAAGAGCATGCTGGTAAAAGGCATGTTCCCCGGCCTTGAGCTGACCAATGATGATGAAGGCGTCAACATACGTCCGCTTCCGATTCTGACACAGGATTCCGGGGCCTTTTACAGTCCGCACACCTATCATATTGATATTCGCTTTGAATCTGCCTTTACGCAAATGTGGCAGCTGAAGGATGCAATTTTAGAGGCAATCAATGCCGGAAAACGCGTTGTGGTGGAACATTTTGACCTGATTTATCCGCTTTTAGGGGTAAATGCACACCTGTTGATCGGTGTGGGCAGCGAGATTATTATCACGCGGCCCAATATGTTCGGCCCCGAGCCACAGGATATCGCTGAGAGCGTATTCCACACAATTCACGACCGCAAAATGGTACATTCTGCGGAAGATTTGTGCGGCCATATCCTCGAATCACACGGGATTTCACGTTTTTCACACAGGGATGTAAAGCATGGATTTATTTTAGTGTTTGACACAAAACCTGACGTAAATCTGATCGAACTGGAAAAGGAGATCAAAGCGGCAATTGAAAAAGATCTGCCGATTTCTTATGTAGATGATAAAAACATTTCGATCGGCGACGACATTTATCACTGCACAGGACCGCGTATGCATATTGGATCAACCGGTGAAATTGAAAATTTTGCTTTGCTTCATGAATTTACGCAAGATCCGATTACCAAGGAATATTACCTGGTTGGCGTAGTCGGTTCAAAAGGCGAGCTGCATGCAAACGATCTGAACCGCATTCATATAGAAGTTTAATTGTTTCCGTAATTTATTCTTTCAAAGATCTGTAAAAGCTGGGAAGCAGCGATAAAACACGTATATTCATTGACAAATCCCCGGATCAGTAGTATACTGATTTAAAATACATCTATACGACAAACACATGTTTTTCAAATAGATGGGAAGGGATTTTTCAGATACGCATTATGGACAAACAAATTTCTTATCATGAACAGGTAAACATCGACAATATCCTTCGTCTGCGTGAGGTTTTGAAAACACTGCCTCCGTTTGCGAAGGATTATTTTCGTGCCATTGAACCGACAACCAGCACGCGGACCCGCATTTCCTATGCCTACGATATCCGCATTTTCTTTCAATTTCTTTTCTCAGAGAATCCGGTTTTTAAAAATAAGTCTGTCACGGATCTGACTGTAGATGTACTTGATCAGCTGCAGGCTGTGGATATCGAGGAATATCAGGAATATTTAAAAGTCTACCAGACGGACGATAAAACTCTGACAAACGGGGAACGCGGCCTGAAACGAAAAATGTCAGCGCTGCGCAGTTTTTATGCCTATTATTTTAAGCGTGAAATGATTAAGACGAATCCGACCCTTCTGGTCGATATGCCAAAGCTCCACGATAAGACCATTGTCCGTCTGGATGCGGACGAAACGGCTGAGTTGCTTGACTATATTGAGCATTGCGGCGATCATCTGACCGGTCAGAAAAAACTGTATTATGAAAAAACAAAGTTACGTGATCTGGCCATTGTCACACTTTTACTCGGCACCGGAATCCGTGTTTCCGAGTGTGTTGGCCTTGATGTAAACGATATTGATTTTAAGAACGGCGGAATCCGTGTCGTCCGAAAAGGCGGATCTGAAATGATGGTTTATTTTGGCGAGGAGGTTGAGGAAGCTCTTCTGAACTATCTTGAAGTTCGGGAAAATATCACGCCGGTAGCCGGAAATGAGAATGCGCTCTTCTATTCTACCCAGCGCAAAAGAATTGGCGTACAGGCCGTAGAAAATATGGTCAAAAAATATGCACGTGAAATTACGACCACAAAAAAAATCACGCCGCATAAGCTGCGCAGTACGTATGGCACGAGCCTGTATAAAGAAACCGGGGATATCTATCTGGTTGCGGATGTACTGGGTCATAAAGATGTCAATACGACCAGAAAGCATTATGCAGCCATGGACGAAGACCGCCGCAGAAAGGCAGCTTCTGCTGTACGACTCCGTGAATCATAATATTAGATTTTAGTCAGAATAAGTTAACATAATTTTATTACGTCAACTTATTCTGACTGCTTTTTCATTTATGAAGTTTTATTCTCTGCAAGCCAGATGGTAAATCGCTTCACATTCCTTTGGGCCGAGTTTCATAAAGAAGCCCTCTGTCCGGCCCTCAATCTGAAGCGTTTCAAGCAGCTTCGGGATGTCCTCCTCTTTTGCGCCAAGCTCTGCAAAAGAAGTCGGCATTCCGATGGAATGGAAAAAGGCTCTGGTACGCGCAATGCCCTCTTTTGCTGTCTCTTCCGGATTTTCGAAGTTCATTTCGCATCCCCAGACGCGCACGGCAAACTGCGCAAAGCGGTTCACATCATGACGCATCACATAGGTCATCCAGGCAGGGAACATGACTGCAAGACCCGCGCCATGTGCGCAGTCATACAGGGCAGAAAGCTCATGTTCCAGATTGTGACTTGCCCAGTCCTGCTCTCTTCCAACGCCGCAAACATCGTTGTGTGCCAGAGTACCTGCCCACATAATATTTGCACGCGCTTCATAATCATTCGGGTTTTCCAGTACCTTTGGCAGTTCTTTGATGATTGTTTTGAGAATCCCTTCACATAACCGGTCTGTAATCTCAACGTTTCTCGTATTGGTAAAATAGCGTTCAAAGACATGAGCCATGATATCAGTACAGCCGCTGGCCGTCTGATACGGCGGCAGTGTCATCGTAAGCTCCGGATTCATGATTGCAAAAACAGGGCGAATCAGCTCACTGCCATACCCGCGTTTGTACATCCCGTTTTCCTGCGTGATTACAGAACCATCGCTGCCCTCACTGCCTGCCGCTGCAATCGTCAGCACAGAGGCAACGGGAAGCGATGTTTTTGCTTCTGCCTTTCCGGCATAAAAATCCCAGAAATCTCCCTGATACGGTGTTCCGATGGAAATTGCCTTCGATGAATCAATCGTGCTTCCGCCGCCTACAGCCAGAATAAAGTCTATGTTTTCTTTACGGCAAAGCTCAATTCCTTTATAAACCAGGCCGCTTCTCGGATTTGGCTGAACACCTCCAAGCTCTGCCCAGAACAGCCCTTCCTTCTCCAGTGAGGCCTTCACGCGGTCCAGAAGACCGGAGCGTATCACGCTGCCTCCGCCATAATGAAGCAATACTCGAGTTCCTCCAAAGCGTTTCACATAATGACCCGCCTCATTTTCAGTTCCTTTGCCAAACACAAAATATGTTGGGCTGTAAAATGTAAAATTGTCCATAATTCCCTCCTTGTTTGTATCGGATTGCGAACTTGTCCGCAATTACCTGTAAATGTTTTTTAATGCCGGATACTTTCATCAAGTATCACAGTAAACGGACCGTCATTGCAGAGACGAACCTTCATATCTGCGCCAAATTCTCCACATTCCACTACTGGCACCTGTTTTTTGCATTCTTCAATAATGTACTCATAAAGTGCCTCTGCCATATCCGGAGCTCCGGCATCAACAAAGCTTGGCCTGTTTCCCTTTTTACAATTGGCATACAGGGTAAACTGCGATACGAGAAGCAATTCTCCGTTTACATCCCGCAAAGAAAGGTTTGTTTTTCCCTGTTCATCTTCAAAAATGCGAAGTCCCAACATTTTCCGAATATAAAAATCGGCATCCTCCTTTGTATCTGCCTGTCCCACTCCGATCAGAACCAGAAATCCCTTTCCGATGGAACCGGTTGTCCGTCCATCCACGGTTACACTGGCCTCTGAAACTCTCTGAATTACTAATTTCATATCCTATCTCCTGTCCTAAAAATCCATGATACTATTCTACAATTAGTCTACCTGAAAACATCGTATGGGTCAACCAATTATACTTTATTTTTCATTTTTCATGGTTGTCATCTGCCTTTATTTCAGCTATGATAAAAGCCGAAACAAAAAGAAAAATATTAGTGAAAAAAGGAGTTTTCCATGAAATTACAGAAACTGCTGAGCCTGACACGCAAAGCGATAGATGAATTCCAGATGATACAGCCAGGAGATAAAATTGCGGTCGGTATTTCCGGCGGAAAAGACAGCCTGACACTGCTCTATGCTCTGAGCGCGCTCAGACGCTTTTATCCGGCCCCTTTTTCGATTGAGGCAATAACAGTCAACCTCGGCTTTGAAGGCTTTCATCTGGAGCCAATAAAAGCACTCTGCCAGGAGCTGGACGTGCCCTATACAATTGTTGAAACGGAAATCGGCAACATTATTTTTAAAGAACGCAAAGAAGAAAATCCATGTTCTCTGTGCGCCAAAATGAGAAAAGGTGCCTTCAACGAAAAAGCAAAAGAACTGGGCTGCAATAAGCTTGCATATGCCCATCATAAAGACGATGTGGTAGAAACGCTCCTGATGTCCCTTATCCTGGAAGGCCGTATCCATACGTTTTCACCGGTTACTTATCTGGACCGGATGGATTTGACGCTGATCCGTCCTCTGATCTACGTAGACGAGGCAGATGTAAAAGGCTTTATGAACTTGTATCACCTTCCGATTGCAAAAAATCCCTGTCCTGCAGACGGTTTTACCCAGCGTGAATACGCAAAAGATCTGATTGTGCAGCTCAGTCACGAACACCCTGGGACAAAAGAACGCATGTTTACCGCTATTTTAAACAGCGAACTTCCTGCCTGGAAAGTACGTGTTCCCAAAAAACAACGGACAAAATCTGTAATATCCAGTGTACCGACAACCTGACATCTGGTTTCGCCAAACAGTTCTCAGACAGATCGAAGCTTATTCAGTAAATCCGTAAAATAGAGGGGCAGAGGCGCCTCCACCTCGAGATACTCTTTTGTAGAGGGATGAAGGAACCCAATTGTCATAGCATGCAGCGTCTGCCCTTGCAAACCTGAAAACGGGCACTTGGACGGACCATACACGTCGTCTCCCAGAATTGGATGGCCGATGCTTTTCATATGCACTCGGATCTGATGCGTACGCCCTGTCTCCAGCTGACACTCGATATAAGTAAATTTGTCAAACAGCTCCAGAACGTGATAATGGGTGACAGCCGTCTTTCCTTGGGGGACATTGACGGCCATCTCCTTGCGCTTTTGGGGATGCCTACCAATCGTCGTACGAATAGTACCGTCCTCAGTCAGCCGTCCATACACAATCGCACGGTATTTTCTTGTAATCGAATGCACGCTGAGCTGCTGTGCAATCGCCTGATGTGCCATATCATTCTTGCAGACAATCAGGGAACCGGTCGTATTCTGATCAATCCGGTGAACAATTCCGGGTCTCATGACACCATTGATGCCGGACAGGCTGTTCTGACAGTGGTACATCAATGCATTCACCAGCGTTTTGCTGTAATGCCCTGCCGCAGGATGAACGACCATTCCTTTTGGTTTATTTACAATAATCAGGTCCGAATCCTCATATAAAATATCCAGAGGAATATCCTCTGGTACAATCTGCAATTCCTCTGCTTCCGGAAAAAACACGGAAACTCGGTCTCCTATTGCCGGCTTTGCGCTGGCCTTTATCACTTTTTCATTGATCTTTACACACTTCTCACGAATGAGCTTTTGCAGATAAGAACGTGTAACATCCGGAAATTGCTCTGCCAAAATACGATCAATTCTCTGGCCAGTCATCTGTTCTGTAATTAAAAAAACACTACTGTCGCCATCTGGCTGCTCCCATTTATATGCTTCGATAATTTTATCCACTGTTCCCTCGTTTCATTTATTCCCATCTGAAGTTCGCTATTTCGATCCAAATCTGTATTCCAATATCGAGGATACAAATTTTAATCTGGTTTTCCATTTGATCGGTTGTTCTGTCCAAATGGATTCAAAAATTTAAAATCATCCTCTTTATATAAGGTAAAGATGGCCACAACGCCAAGTGCAGCTCCGATACAGACATAACAGTCTGCAACGTTAAATACCGGGAAATCAATCAGTGATACATATAAAAAATCAATTACATACCCATGTAATATACGGTCTAGCATATTCCCCACGGCGCCTGCGGCAATCAAAACACAGACACAGCGCAGCAAATAATAATGTTTCTCCTGAGGCAATCTCAGATATACAAATACCGCAACAGCCGTCATCACAGCAGCAACCAGGATAAAAAAGGCCTGCCGGTTCGCAAACATTCCAAAGGCGGCGCCTCTGTTTTCCAGATAAAACAGCTGAAATACACCAGGAATAACTGAAACACTCTTCTTTCCTGCAAGAAGGCTCTGTGCGGAATATTTCGTAATTTGGTCAAACAGCAAAAGCAACAAAACGGACAGTGCGCCAAACATGCACCGTTTTCCTTTTTTTTTGCAGTTCTCATATTGGTATTCCATCTTCTTGCCGCCTTTCTCCGTATCTGACCTTTCAGAATTATTTTGGTTCTTACGCGTCTGCATTCAGAAAATTAACGGCATCCAGCATTTCCTTTTCCGTCACCGTCATATCTATGTATGCATGTCCCAGTTTTTTTAGTAAAATAAATCGAATTTTGCCGGCATCCATTTTTTTATCTTTTCTGGTTGCTTCCACAATTGCCTCAGAATCCAAACCATCAAAAGAAATCGGTAACCCGAATCCCACATTCATATCCCGTATTTCATAAAATTCATTCTCATCAATCAAGCCTCTGCACCAGGAAATGTAAGCAGCTGCAACACAGCCAAGTGCAACGCATTCCCCATGCAGCATCTCAAAATGTTTTAGTTTTTCAATCGCATGGCCAATCGTGTGTCCGAAATTGAGCAAAGCACGATCTCCTTTTTCTGTCGGGTCTTTCTCAACCACATACTGTTTGATCTGACAAGATTTCGCCACCATTGCACGCAATATTTCCGGATTGCGGCTTTCAATTTCATCCATATGCGCAATCGTCCACTCGTAAAAATCAGCGTCCAAAATGATCCCGTGCTTTAATAACTCTGCCATTCCGTTTGCAAACTGTTTCTCTGGAAGGGCCTTTAAAACATTGATATTAATGTATACAAGTGCCGGTTGATGGAATGCTCCAACCATATTTTTATACTGATCGAAATCGACTCCTGTCTTTCCTCCGATGCTGCTGTCAATCTGGGCCAACAGCGTCGTCGGCACCTGAATAAACCGAATACCGCGCAGAAAAGTAGCGGCCGCATAACCCGTCATATCCCCGGTTACGCCACCGCCAAGCGCCAGAAGATAATCCTTTCGGTCAAAACCGGCAAGAATCAGTTTCTCATAAATAGACTGAACGGTTGCCAGCGTTTTATTCTGCTCTCCTGCTTCAAAAATAAAACATTCTACCTGACTGCAAACTTTCTCTGCCAGCTCTTTGACTTCTTCCAGATACAGTGGCGCAACGTTAGAATCTGTCACAATGCAGAGCCGGTGACCACTACATCCCACTGCCTCCAATGCGCCAGAAAGCGCTTCAAAGGAATCTCTGAAAAGAATATCGTACGGTGCATTCCCGGCTGTTTTTACTGTGATATTTGTTACTGCTTCGTTCTTTTTCATTTTCTTAAATCCTCCTGGCTGCTTCTCTGACATGTCAGCCAGATTCCGGCTGAATCTTTTACTCTGAGTTTTGGAATACCATTACTCAATTTCTACCTATTCAGATATATTTCTCGAGCTCGACCATGCATCGTCCTTTTTTGGTCTGTCCCAGTACACCGATATAGCGAAAACGTCCCAATCCCCTGGCAGATACAAGATCCATCTCCTTTAATGCATACGCATTTGTCGTAATCAGCTTTCCATTTACAAAGACTTTGCCATCCCCAATCAGGGATAACAAGCTGCTACGTGAAGCCTGAAATGCCAGTGCCATAACTGCGTCTAAACGCACGGATGCAACGCTTCCCGTTATACTTTTCGTCTCAGGCTGATAAACAAAATCCGCCTGACTGCAAATCTCGCAGCACACAGAGGTATGGCGGATTCTGGTAAGCTCGCGGCAGATCAACTCTGCCATAGAATTACAACAGAACAGATAAAACTCTTCACCACACAATGCAATATCTCCCATTTTGCTGCGTTCAATTCCCAGATGCATCAGCGCGCCAAGAATATCCCTGTGTCCGAGATTTTCTGCAAACTTTGCATGCAACGGACGAATCCGGATACAGGCAATCGGATACTCCCAGGTGTCTTCCTGCCAGTTTGAAAAGTCGTCGTAACCCGAAAAAGCGTCAGGTACAAATGCCGCAATCTGACGCTCCGCTCCCTTATAACCACCAAAAGTTTCCCCTTTCATCCAGGAAAACTTTTGCATCGTTTGGTGTAAAATATTCTGTTCATTTAGATTCAGAAAATCAGTAAAGGAGACAAAACCTCTTCGGTCCGCCATACCTGCCAATTCCTGAAAGCGTTTGATCAGCAGCTCTTCCTCACTCATAGATTAAAATCCGTTCTTTCAGACTTTCCTTCCATTATAAAATCTATATAGTTCAGACCTTGTCCCACTAGAATCTTGTTCCAAAGGAAGGAACATCAAAAGCACCTGTCAGAATTTCCTGGAAGTCTCCGGAAATGTCAACACTTTCTGGTGTGATAATAAAAATGTAATTACTGATCTTCTGCAGGTTTCCATGAATTGCATAACAGGAACCAGATGCAAAATCAATAATTCTCTGTGCTACATCCAGATCCAGGCCTTCCATGTTCAGGACAACTGTACATTCCTCAAGCAGCGTTTCCGTAATCTCGCGTGCATCCTCCATGCTCTTTGGTTTAATCACACAAACCTCCATACCACTGCTTTTTTTGGTACGCATCGGTGCAATTTTTGAGTTACTTCTGGCAGAAGTTTTCGCTTTCATTTTTACAGGCGTGAGCGGTGCGCTTCCGGATGACGTAACTGGTTTTCCTGTCTCTTCCTCTTCCGGCTCTTCCTCATATTTGTTTAGAAAACGTCTTTTTGGTTTCTCTTCTTCGAATTCATCGTAATCGTCGTAATCATCGTCCAGGTAATCCTCACCGAAACCTTCATCGTCGTTCATCTTCATTGCATTCAAAAACTTATCTAAAACTCCCATAAAAAAGTCTCCCATCCGCCCTTAAGTAAGGCTGTAAAATCTTTCACCGAAAATACCGGTTCCTACACGGACCATCGTTGCGCCCTCTTCAATTGCTACCTCGTAATCGCCGGTCATTCCCATGCTAAGATTACACATATTCACATTATCAATGTTTTTGGCTTTGATGTCAACATATAATTTATATAAATCACGGAAGTAGCCGCGATTTTCTTCCGGATTTTCTGTAAATGGAGCTATTGTCATCAGACCTTGTACACAAATATGCGAAAATACACTAATCTGCCTGATAAATGTCTCTGTTTCCTCCGGCATAATACCATATTTGGACGCTTCTCTGGCAACATTTACCTCTACAAGAACCGGCATAACTATTCCATGCTTTTCCGCCTCCTCGTTGATTGCCTCAGCCAGACGCACTGAATCCACGGAATGAATCATACAGACTTTGTCGATGATATATTTTATCTTGTTGCGCTGAAGATGGCCAATCATATGCCATTTCACATCTTTTTCCATAAGCGGATATTTTTCTTTTATTTCCTGAGGTTTATTCTCTCCGAAATTGCGCGTTCCAGCATCATATGCACAGCGCAGCATTTCTACCGGTTTTGTCTTACTCACTGCAACCAGCAAAACTTCATCGCGGTTACGTCCGGCTCTCTCGCAGGCAGCCGTAATCCGCCGTTCCACTTCCTGTAAATTGTCCTTGATCATCATAATCTCCTCTATCTCAACTATTTCTGTCTCAACTATTTCTGTCTCAACTATTTCTGTGCATCGCTAAGATACGTCCAAACGCAACCTCTAATATACAATCTGATCTTCCTTCACAAGCGAAGCGTCAAGTACAATATAATCATAGGCCGCCAGACCGTATACGTTGTTGCTCTCCACAATACAGTACTCTTCATTTTCATCAATCACTGTGATCTCACGGAATACGGCATATCCTTTATTAATATTGTATACACCGTGCAGTGTCTCCAGATTCTTCTCCTGCACCTGTATCCTCTTTGCGGAATCTTCCAGCTGAATGTAGTCGCCCTCCGATAATACCTTCTGATCAATCAGATACTCATTATTCTCGTACCGATAAACGTTTGCCGTAATATAACTAACCTTTGAGGAACCATCCCCTGCAAAATGTTCGACTTTCAAAGCAATTTCTTTGTCTGTATCTGCATTTTTGATGACATATTCTTCAGGAATCCTGTAAAAAGCCCGGTCAACAATCGCAGAGGAAGGTATCTTAAGCCCGCTTTTTTTATTCATTACAAGCTCTATCTCTAAAAAACGATCTGTCGCATAACGCACCAGAGAATTATCCAGAGAAATTTTACCAAAAGCTTCCTCGCCGTTTTGAATCACCGAAAATGGCGCAGTAAAAGTCTGGTTATCTTTCAGGAAACGAAAACGGATTTTTTTCATATCGGAAAGCTCCGTAAGCAGCTTTCGATCTATGGGAAAATACAAAGCCCATGTTTCATCTGTAATCAATTTAAAAAGAGGCTGACCAGCTCTGACATTTTTCTGATTACGAAGCTTTGTTGAGCTGTATCTGGTCTGATCAAAAACTTCTGAAGTAAGCTGCTCCTCTTTTAACGTCTCCATTCCATCTATATTGTAAACTACAAAACCGGAGGTGGGCGCATTGCATTGATTTCGCACATTTACATAACCGGTAGAGTTTTGTTCGATAATTTCCGAAATAGAACTTTCCATGGTTGCCTTCAGGTCATACGTTTTCTGGAAGGCACTCCCTGAATAATTAATCGTAAAACTGGACATCGTATCACGAAGCCTACTTGCTTCTTTATCGTCCAGTACAAAATCACTGATCAGGACCGGGTCCAGTGATCCGGTTTCATTGACAGAACAAACGGTGCTACCAGCGGAAACCTTACTTCCTTCCCGCTCAAAATAACGAACACTCCCTGACTGTGAGGCAGTAACAATTTCTTCCGTGCGCAGGGAAAGCGCATGATAACGGTAATTTCCTGTGATTGTCCCTTTCATAACTTCATAAGACGTGATATGCGTTTCTGTCATATACATAAAAGTGGAAATAACCATATAAATAAATAGTGTTCCAAACAGAAGCGTACCTATATTAAAAAACGAATATTTTTTATATTTTGTAATTTTTTTCTTTTTACTCCGTTTGCTCAAAAAAGGGCCCTCCTGCGTGTTTCATAAAAGGTCTTACCGATTATTTTACCATGTTCCTCTTTGTGATACAACCTTTGTTCTGAATAAAAACCAATTTTCAGGGAAGACTAAGCCTATCCTAATCTGAAAAGGAGGGAAAGACATGGGAAGATGTTTTGATTATACAGCTCTGACGCTTGTCATTATCGGCGCTGTCAACTGGGGCCTGATTGGTTTTTTCAAGCTGGATCTTGTAAATCTGCTTTTTGGAAATATGACATGGATTTCAAGAATCATCTATGCTCTGGTCGGTCTGGCCGGTCTGTATCTGCTCAGCCTGTATGGCCGGGTAAGAGAAATGGGAAGAGAATAGAATACATTGCAAAACGCCTGAAGCTTTCGGAAAATCCAGAATACTTCAGGCGTTTGTATGTAACTTTATTATAATTCCGCAATAATATTTTCTTTCAGATTTTCAGAAATCGCTGCTGCATTGACAGAAATGCTGATCACAAAGGTCACATGGAACTTTTCTCCAATCTGTACAAGCTTTTCAAGCAGCTCGTTTACTGTTGCTTCGTCCGACGCAGATATTTTCAAAAAGCTGTCAAGATACATCTGCTCAAGATCATGGTCCTGAGAAATAATACCGTAAATAAATCCAAGAAACTCTCCACTTGACTGAAGATCAAATCCGGAAACATCGATCAACCGAACCTTATTATTCAACTCATACATATGTTTGGCACTTTTATCCAGATAAACGATACTCCCATGCGCATTCTTTACTTCTGTGTTCGCTTTATCAAGCAGAACCTTTGTCTTTCCTTTTCCCTTTTCACCTACGATTAACTGTATCATGGCCAATCTCCTCCTTATAGTAGCGGATATATATTCATGCTTTATTATAGTCTATTCAACAGAAAATTACAACACCTAAATCAAATTTCAGGGGTAAATTTACACATAATTTCTCTGATCAGCTCTCGATTAGTGATAATAGTTGATTCATCTCTGCGTAGAGAGATTCTTTTGAATCGCAATGCAAAATAATTGATAAATACGGATTCCCGTACGGATCTTTTGTAAGTAGGGCCAGACAATTACCCGCTTCGTCTGTTGTTCCTGTCTTACCACCATATACCGTGACGTTATCTGGTGCATCAGCGTCATTGGTAAAGTAATGATTCGTCGATTCCCAGGTAACTGCTACAGGAGAACCGTCAATTCTCGAATACTCTGCATAATAATTTTTTCTGCTGATAATATCCTGAAAAATTTCGTATTCCAGCGCTGCATTCATCATCAGATATATATCATATACAGTCGTATAGTGATCCGGATCAGTCAACCCGTGCGGATTTGTAAAATGGGTATTGGTTGCTCCGATCTGTCGGGCCTCCTCGTTCATCATATTTACGAAATTGTCGACAGATCCTCCCACATGCTCGGCAATCATCATACCAGCGTCATTTCCGGAAGCAATCATCAATCCGTAGAGCAGCTGTCTCAGAGACAGCACATCCCCTTCTTTGATATCACAAACAGAAGAACCGTACTCAATATCCTTTACAATGGGCGTCACAGTTATGATATCATCCAGATTTCCATATTTCAGCGTAACAAGTGCTGTCATGATCTTTGTGATACTGGCCTCGCCGCGTTTTGTAAAAATATCTTTTGCATAAATCGTCTGCTTTTTATTCATATCAAACAGTCCGGCCGAGTACGCGCTTAATGAAAGAGCCTGCGTGTTGACCTCGCCGTTTGCCACGCATAGTTCTCCGGCAAATGGTTCTGCCACATTTCCGGAAGACAAGGTATTTCCGATCCCCAGCACCATATCCGCTTTGTCATATGGCTGTGTCAGTGTATAATCATGTGACCGTAACACAAAATAATAAACAAAAAAACATAACAGCAGTGAAATCAGGAATAAAATAACCGCCATCCCGATCAGCTGTCGTTGTTTTTTCTGTTCTTTTTCTTCTTTTGCCTGAATCCTCATCCATTCACGTTCTGAATATCCAGACCGTAAATCAGAACTATCTGTACATCTCACGCCACTCAAGATCCCCTCTATCCAATGATTTCAGTAAAAGCTCTGCGGATGCAATATTGGTTGCCAGAGGGACATTGTGAATATCGCATAGGCGAAGCACTTTATTGATATCCAGCTCACTGCTTCTGGCACTCCCCGGATTACGAAAAAAGATTACGAGGTCAATCTGGTTCTGTTCAATCATTGCCCCGATCTGCTCTTCTCCGCCGATATGCCCTGCAAGAGTTTTGTGAATATTCAATCCCGTAACTTCTTCAATTAACCGGCCTGTCGTCCCTGTTGCATACAACATATGCTTGGCCAGAATGTTTCGATAGGCAATACAAAGATTCTGCATCAGCTTTTTCTTTGTATCGTGTGCAATAAACGCTACTTTCATGAAGCCTACCTCCTTAATATTTTCTTGTCTGAAGTCCGACATTCAGCACGAGCCCGATCCCGATGTAAAAACTGACAAGAGACGTCAATCCGTAGCTCACAAAGGGTAAGGTGATTCCAGTATTTGGTATAATGCCAGTCGTTACTGATATATTAACAAAACTCTGGAAAAAAATCAATGCAGACATGCCGGAAGCAATCAGTGTTCCAGAAAGTGTCTTTGCCCTCCTTCCGATCATAAGACATTCCATGGCGATGATAAACTCAAGAAGTACGATCATGCAACAGCCAATAAAACCAAGCTCCTCGCCCGCAACTGCAAAAATAAAATCGGTCTGAGGCTCCGCAATAAAATTACCATTTTTAACAGAACCAACCGCATCGTTGTTCAGCCCCTTTCCGTAAAGCTGCCCCGATCCAATCGCTTTAATGGAATTCTGCTGCTGATAAGCATCCTGCGGATATTCTTCCGGCCGAAGCCATGCGTAAACACGTTTCATCTGATATTCGTCTACCAGTTTCTGATCCGGCTGCAAAAGAAGGCTCATCAGTATAACCATAAGCGGAATACATACGATCAAAATCCCTCCCACAATTTTATAGCTGAGTCCTGCCATAAAAATAAGGACACAAAACAGAAGCGCCACAACAATCGTGGTAGAAAGATCCGGTTCTTTTACAATCAGGAAAAGCTGAACGCCAATTAAAATCACGGAAAAGACAATAATCCGGAAACTGTTTATCTTATCTTCGTGCACTTCAAAAAACTTTGCAAAAAACATAATCAGCATAATCTTTACAATATCTGACGGCTGAAACTGAAAACCGATGTTAATCCACCTGGTCGCACCGTTTACATTCGTCCCGACTAAAAGAACTGCTGCCAAAAGTCCGGAGCCTGCAAGATAGATAAGCCAGTAAAAGTTAAGCAGCCATGTATAGTCAAACAAAGATACAATCAACATGATTACGATACCCGCTATCATTCCCTGCATCTGCCTTGTCTGAAATTCACTATTCGCACTGCCAATTATGAGAATGCCCAGTGTAGAAAGAACTACTACCCATAAAATCAGCCGAAACCGATAATCACTTAATTTGTATTGTCTTAACATCGTGTACTCCTCGCTTTGTTCCGCTGACAATGTCTATGCGTATTTTCAAAGCCTCTTTATCCAAATTCATGTATTTCGAAAGGACACCCATTACTTCCTTCTGAAGCTGCCGCAGTTCGTCCTGATTACAGGACAGTCGATCCGATGCGACCGTCAGCCTCGTTCTCTCTCGTGCAATCTGACCGGAAGTCCGCAAAAAATCCTTTTGAAATGTTCTCATGACGGCCTCCTACTTCTTCCTGAAAAGTGCAGCCATCCGGTGCAACAAAGAAGAGCCTGCATCAAGATCAGTAAGTGGAACGGTTTCCCCAAGCACCCTTCTTGCAATATTCAAATAAGCTTGTCCCGATATCGTATCACTACCGATGACCGGTTCCCCATGATTTGCCGCTATCACTACACTCTCCTCATCCGGAATTGCCCCGAGAAGATTTACGGCCAGAATATCAATAACATCCTCCACAGACATCATCTGCCCATGTCTCACCATATCCATACGAATACGATTTACAACAAGATCAATCTTTTTGATCCCGGCACCTTCCAACAGTCCAATAATCCGATCTGCGTCACGAATTGCTGATACTTCCGGAGTCGTGACAACAATCGCACGGTCTGCGGCTGCTATTGCATTTCGAAATCCCTGCTCAATTCCTGCCGGACAGTCAAGAAGTACATAATCAAAAATTTCTTTGAGACTATCCACCAGTTTAATCATCTGCTCCGGTGTCACAGCGCTTTTATCTCTAGTCTGTGCAGATGGCAACAGATAAAGATGTGGATAATGCTTGTCCCTGATCAGCGCCTGTTTGATGCGGCAATTGCCTTCCACCACATCCACCAGATTGTAAATAATACGATTTTCAAGCCCCATTACCACGTCAAGATTGCGTAGACCAATATCCGTATCCACCAGAACTACTTTTTTATTCAGACGCGCAAGGCCTGCCCCGATGTTTGCCGTGGAGGTAGTCTTACCGACGCCTCCCTTTCCTGATGTAACAACAATTACTTCGCTCATGAATTTTTCCTCCCACTTCTCCTTAAAACGTAGCCATCTTCTGTACTTTATCAGTTTCGGTACCCAAACCTGAAAACTGTCATAAGGAGCTTTGGAACTCTCCGGTAATCAGCCGAAATAATCCATCAACGTTTCATTTGTGATCGGCTTGATCTGGAGATGGTCCTCTTTGATATAAACAATTTTCGGATCAATCGGATATTCCCCGGTGTCAGTTTTTTTGACAATCGCACTGCGTGCTGTCTTGTCAGCAATACGCACCTGCATCGGTTTCATCGTAAGTGCTGCCGCAAAACAACCGCAATCTCCGGCAGCCCCCGCATAAATATTACCCATGCAGCAACCCAGAATCACTATATTGCCTTTTGAAATCACCTGGGCTCCGGGATTGACATCTCCGATAATCACAATACTGGTCTCTGTTTCGAGCACCTGACCGGAGCGCAAAGTTCCCCGGTAAAACTGCCCGTCCTCCTGCTGTTTCTTCTCCATGGCATGTACCACAGCCCTTTTGTAATATGCTTCTGTTTCTTTTGACTCATCTACAATACAGATTACGTTTATACCGGAATGCTGCACGATCGCTTCGACCAGTGCATTTTCCTGCTCTTTTGTAAGAACCCTTCCCCGAAAGGTAAGGGCAAGGCTGGCCTTTTTGAAAAACCCGGCAGAGGCGCCGAATTTCTCCCCCACTGCCGTCAGCAATTCCTCAAACGGCAAATCGGGATTCAGCATCAAAACCAGCCCATATGGATTGCTTTTAATGATAACTGCACTCTGCCCCATAACTCTTCTCCCTGTGAAAATACAGACTTCAAGCCTTAATCGTTAACGTCATAATTCTCATATGCGGTGGAAGCATGTCCGATAATCAACTGATCCTCCGGCTGAAGGCCATAGTAATAAGAAATCGTATCTCTTGCCACCAACGCTGCATTTGCGGATGTATAACCATTGGCAATACGAACTGCAATCGCAATCTCCGGGTCTCCATCGTACGGTGCGTATCCGACAAATACTCCGTGGTTCGGCACATCAGTGCTAACCTGAGCAGTACCTGTCTTTCCGGCAACTGCAACTCCTGTAAAATTCTTAAACACTGCATGATTGGTTACCACGCCGCGCATACCGGCATGAATGGTTGTCCAAAGCTCCTGTGGTAGTTCAATGACATCCCGTATCTTAGCCTCGTTCTTTTCCAGAACACTTCCGGCAGAGTCCGTGATCGAATCTACCAGAGTCAGATAGTAACAGGTCCCGCTGTTTGCCACTGCCCCGACGTAACGTGCCAGCTGTGTCGTTGTAAACAGGTTGTCGGCCTGTCCCATAGCCGTACGCACAGCGTCTTTCTTGGAAATATGCGGTGAGCTTTCCGGTACTTCCACACCGGATGTCTCGTCAAGACCAAACATAGCTGCATATTTTGTGAGCGCTGCAACACCGGTGTCATCGTCGTAATCACCGTTCACTGTAGCCAGTCGGTATCCGATCGTATTAAAGAAGTAGTTACAGGATTCTTTAATCGCACCCTCCAGCGTCAAAACACCGTGCCCCCATGTATTCCAGCAGTTGACCGGATGTTCATCCTGTAAAAGATCAAACTTTCCGGTACATCCAATGCCTTCTCCAATATTGACAACACCTTCCATAATTCCGGCAACTGAAGATACCAGCTTAAACGTAGAACCAGGAGCGATCGCCTCCTGCGTTGCCCGGCTGTAGAACGGAGACGACTTATCCATATTCAGCTTGTTAAAGTAGGCAGTGTCCATCTCATTTGCCAGTCGGTTATTGTCATATCCCGGATACGTCACACACGCCAGTACATCTCCGGAATTTGGATCAGTCAGTACAATTGATCCGGAACACGGCGTCACGGCAAGCTGTGCAGGCGTAATTTCCAGATTGTAAATTTTTTCGCGAATAAAATCGTATCCGCTCAGAGAACCGTTCAGAAGATTTTCATAATCCTCAGTGTCCATCTCAAGAATCCCCTGGTCGAACAGAAGCACACAGATTTCCGCACCGGAAATACGGTTTTCCTGCAACATATAACGGTACACCTGCTTACAGAAATTATCGTCTTCATAGAGATAATCTGCAATGTAATCAGCCAGAGCCGTGTACATTTCCTGTGTATCCATGTACTGTGTATCGCTTGCAACCTTCGTAATATCAATCCAGTTCTTGGAAATTGCATAAGTCAGATATTCTTTGAGGCTGATATTTTCCTCTTCTGTCCAGGCAATATACGTCGGATCTGTTTTATCAATCGCAGACTCGTTCAGAATACCGGTTCCATTCATCAGCATGTCCTTTACAATGTAGGACATGTATACCTGATACTGCTCTCCCAGTTCATACGCTTCTTTCAGATCTTTGTATGCAGTCGGTTGATCGGATAAAAGTTCATTTTTAATAATACTGAAAATTTCTGCCGCTTTTACCAGAAACGCATCATATACGTGCTTTTCATTTGCGGACGCATCCGCTGCTTTCAAATGGCTGACATCAAGTACATTATTCTCAAAAAGTGCATAATAAATGTCATAAATCGGAATACGTACCTGGTCTGCAGAAGTAAGCCACTCCTTAAACTGTTCCTCGTTAATCGTCATGGCATACACAATACCTGCAATATACTGCTCCAGAATATTGTAAGCGGCTCTTTGCAAATCCATGTCAATCGTCAGACGCACATCGTTTCCTGCCTGAGGCTCCACACGGGAATCTACGCTGAGCACACGACCAAGATTATCGACAAAAATCACCTCTGAACCCTTATCACCCTGCAGTGTGGTCTCAAGAACCTTTTCCAAACCCGTTTTTCCAACAATGTCATTTGCTGTATAATTGCTGTTTTCCTTTTGAAGCTCTTCCAGCTCTTCCGCTGATATTTTTCCGGTATACCCAATCAGCGGAGCCAGATATTCTGCATCTGTATAAACTCTTCTGTATTCTTCTGAAATATCGATCCCCGGAAAATCAGCAATATTTTCCAGAAGTCTCGCCATGGTCTGTTCACTGATATCACGTGCGATTGTTACTGTCTGATAGCGCTGAAAACTGTATGCTGCAATCGAAGCACGAAGTGACACAAGCTGAAGAATTTCTTTATCCGTATAAGTTTCCGGAAGCCCGTATTTCTCACGTTCTTTTTCGGTGATCTTTGGGTCAAGGATTCCGTAATTCTTTTCATTACAAAGCAGTTCAATCAGATCAGGAGCCGTAATATTGAGCTGCTCTTCTTTCAGATTCTCAATATAAGCTTCACCGAACAAGTCCGCTTTAAAACGGTTTAAGGTAAATCCGGAAGCGTTGTATTCGTATGTTCCGTCGTCTGTGAGAATAACCTTAAAATCATTTACAATGGAATCTCCCTGCTCTTCAATCAGTTTAATCACATGATATAAAACACTGTTCACTGAAAGATTCTTAGTATGCGTGTTCGCATACGTCCCACTGTCTTCATAAGTGACACAATAGGAAAGCTGATTGTATGCTATCAGTTTTCCATTTCGATCGTATATGTTACCACGGGAACTGGGAAGAGAACGTTCTTTCATAATTGAAAGTGAAAAATCATTCTGATAACTTTCTCCCGATACAATCTGAAGCTGAAATAAACGCTCCAGAAGTATAGCACATAGCAGTACAAACACGGCGACTAAAACAACAACACGTGAATTTACTGCTTTTTTCATGCTTTTTTTCATCTCATCAAACAAAGCTGTCAACTCCTCCTTTGTCGGCAATCGTCAGTTTTCGGTTAATCATATAGAGCACTCTGTAACAGATAATGGTCAGAATCAATGTGTAGAACATCTCCGGCAGGATAATACGCCCGAAATAGTAAAAGAAGTCAATCCGTCCCCGCAGCAGAAATCGGAAAATGTAATGTACAATCCCATAAGCCACATCGCTGACGGAGATCAGAAACAACGGTGTCTTGATATCATCATCGTAAAAAATACGATAAAAATAACCGCTGAAATAACCGACCCACATGTAAATAATTGCATTAAATCCAAGAACACTCTCAAAAAACAGATCAGTCAAAAGACCACAGAAAAAGCCTATCATCATGCCGCTTCTGCGGCCTCTCATTAATCCAAAAGAAACGATCAGGATAATCAGAAGATTCGGCTTAATCGAAGCAATCGAAATCATCTGGCAGACCGTTGACTGAAGAAGGATACAAACCAGAATCAACAATGCCGTTACCATCTTGCGTCGCATAAAACTCTCCTTTCGGTGCGTACTCTTCCTGCCCTGGGGATACGTCGGCAAATGCAGCGATCGCCTATTGCGGCTCAACCGTCTCACTTTCAGACTGTTCCGTCTGCTCTGCCTCTGTCTGTCCGGATTCGGTCTGTCCAGGTTCTGCCGTAACACCGCTTCCTCCAGGCGCTGCCGTCAGATCATCCGCGGAATATTCCTTCAATTCCAGGATAACCAGAACCTCCTGTAAATGACGAAAATCCACAACTGGCGTGATATACCCGGATTTTGTCAGATTGTTGGCATCATTTTCAAGCTCACTGATATAGCCGATCAAAATACCCGGAAGAAACTTTTCGCTGATATAAGATGTAACCACCTTATCTCCTACGTGAACTTTATTCTCTGCATCTGTAAGTTTCAGAAGATTCAATGATCCCTCGTCAATCAAACGCAGATCTCCGGCAATAACACACCGGTCAGAAGTCGTGGAAACCATGGCGCTGACATTGCTGTTGTCGTCAATAATTGAGCGTACCGTTGCCCAGTTCGGGCCGGTTTCTGTCACAATTCCGACAAGGCCGCCGCCTGAAATAACATTCATATCCGGCTGAATCCCGTCGTTGGAACCTTTGTCAATCGTAAAAAGCTGAAACCAGTTGCCGCTTTCCTTTGCAATAACGCGCGCTCCTACTTTTTCGTATTCATCATACTGCTCATCCAGATCAAAAAGTTCTCTCAGCCTGCGCAGTTCTTCCCTGTCCTGGATCAGCTGGCTGTTTTCCTCTGTCAGCGTGTCCACGCGCGCACTCAGCTCTTTGTTTTCCCTCCGAAGTGTTTCCGCATCCTCGAAATTATCCGTCAACCCGGAAAGCCAGCTTCCAAAACCGTTAATTCCCTTCTGAACCGGCGTGATCAAAAAGCCACTCACCTGTTTCACCGGCGCAACCGCACTGCTATCAAGAAAAGAAATAAGAATCAACGCAACACAGAACACACTGAGTCCTGCAAGCAGGTATTTGCTTTTTAAATTGTCATTCGTCGTTTTTTTCATAATTCCCCTGCCTTTATCTCATTCCTGTCAGATCTGTCAGTGAATACGTACACTGCCGCAGATCTTTGTTGTTCAAAACTTCCACCAGACCTCGGATGGTACTGTTCTTCGGATCTTGAATATGATGCAGCGGGATTCCGATTTCCCGTCGGATATATTCAGGAAGATTGAGTATCATGGATACGCCTCCGGTCAGGTAAATTCCCTCCCTGGTAATATCTTTCATAATCTGAGGCGGAACACGATTGTAGATGGCTTTCATGCTTTCAATAATCGAATCAATGGAATCAATAATTGCCACGCTGACCGCAAGCGATGGAATCAGGTCTGATTTCGGAAGGCCCGAAAGCGTATGGATACCAAATACTTTCTGTTCCAAACGGGGACCGTTGATCATGAATGCAAGATTGTTTTTCAGTGATTCTGCGGTCTTCTGACCAATATTCAGATTGAACTTCCGGCGTACCATGGTTGCAATATCCTCATCCAGTTTCCTGCCACCTGTTTTAAGCGTCTGGCTCAGGATTACCCTTCCGGAAGAAATCACTGCAATCTCCGTCGTATCTGCTCCGATGTTAACTACCATATGTCCGCGTGATGATAAGACGGGAAGGCCCGCACTGACCGCATCTGCAATACCCTTGTCAATCAGCCGGATACTTCCGGCATTTATTTTGCTGCGCATAACCATAAAGAAGGCGCGTTTTTCCACCTGGGTAATATCACTTGGCACTGCAATGCATAAAGAAGCTCCGGTATGCAACATTCCGGTAAAGCTTTTCAGAAGATGCGAAAGAACAATCTCCATCTCTGTCAGATTGGCAATGACACCACCTGCCATAGGCCATACGACTCTGACATTTTCCGGATTTTTTTCGTAGATTTCATATGCGGCATCACCAACTGCCAACAGTTTGCCAATTTGCCGCATGGCAAGAAGGTTCTTGCTGTATAAAAAGCGTTTTCCGCTCTTATCACGCAGTTTTATCGTGTCTGTGCCCAGATCAATCCCACAAACCTTTTGAAATAACATGTAGATTCCCCTTACTCCTGCCAGATGCCCTGCTCCCTCATGCTGACAGCCTGGCAGTCACCTATAATAATATGATCCAGCAGCTCAATTCCCAATAGCCGCCCGGCATCCCTTACACGCCTGGTCATCAAAATATCCTCCCTGCTGGGATCTGGAATTCCGCTCGGATGATTGTGAAGCAAAATAATGCTGACAGCATGATGGCGCACAGCCTCAATGAATATCTCACGCGGCGATGACATCGCTGCCCGGACAGTACCTTTTGATATCACCTGATCTGCAATCAGCAGTCCCTTACTGTTCAGCATCGCAAGCATCAGAATTTCCTGCTCCTGATGGCGCATCTCTTCCATATAATATCTTGCAACTGCTGCAGGGTCCTTAAAACTAATCCCGTCTGAAAACGTCTGCCTCGAAATCCGCTTTGAAAGCTCCGCCACACATTTTAACTGGATAGCCTTCACTTTTCCGAGTCCTTTTACCCTCGTTAAATCAGAAATCGACATGTGATAAATGCCCAGAAGTCCGCTTCCTTCCCCATGCTGAGCAAGTACCTTCCTTGACAGTTCCAATGCCGATTCACCTTTTGACCCTGTGCGAAGTATCACAGCCAGAAGCTCCGCGTCGCTTAACACGCCAGCTCCGTGTGCAAGACACTTTTCATAAGGCCTTTCCTCTTTTGGGATACTTTTCATTGTCTTTGAAGCAGTATCATAATTTTGATCTAATAATAAAGTATCGCTCATATAAAAAACAGATACTCTCTACCCTTTGGTTGAGCCATTGAGTTATTGTAGCACAACTTTTTTGGAAAGTATACACCCAAGTCTATTAATTTTTCATAAATATGCAGCTATTGGTAAGCAGCGCAGACTGCTTCGGCCACACGGATTCCATCAATTGCAGCAGAAGTAATGCCGCCTGCATAGCCCGCTCCTTCTCCGCACGGATAAATACCCGTAAAATCAGGATGGCTGCTTTGTAGGTTATCGCCACGCAAAATACGAACCGGCGAGGAAGTACGGCTTTCTACCCCCAGCAAAAGGGCATCCGGATCGTCAAACCCTCTTATCCTTCGGGCAAACCCATGAATCCCCTCGATCAGAGAAACATTCAGTTCTTCTGGCAGAATCTTTCGCAGATCTGACGCCTCATAGCGGCCTTTACACTGTGATATGATTGTTCCAGACAGCTCCGTTTTTTTACTTTCACAAAAATCGCCAAAGCGCTGAACCGGTATACTGCCATTGCCGCACTCGTATGCTGCCCGCTCAATACGGCGCTGAAATGCGATGCCGGCAAGCGGATTCTGCAAATCCTCGCTGTAATCCTCCGGTGTAACCGTCACAACAATTGCACTGTTCGCGCTTGTACTGCTTCGGCTGCTGTAGCTCATACCATTCACAGCCGTCATCCCCTCTTCTGACGATGCATTTACCACATAGCCACCCGGACACATACAAAAGGAATAGACACCTCTCCCGTTTTCACATTTGTACGTCACTTTATAAGGTGCCGCACCAAGCTCATAAGGGCAGTTTTTCCCATACATGGCTTCATTAATCATTTCCTGCGAATGTTCCATACGAAATCCGACTGCAAAAGCTTTTGCCTGCATGGGCAGTCCCAATTTGTACAGCATAAAAAACGTATCGCGGGCACTGTGCCCCAGCGCCAGAACCACATGTTCCGCAGTAAATGCACGTTCCTGTCCGTTTATTGCAAGACTGTATCCACTTCCGCTCTCCAAAGCTGTAATTCCAGTCAGGGTACTGTCAAAACGAACCTCTCCTCCCAGAGCAATAATTTCTTCCCTTATATTCCGCACAACATTTACAAGCACATCCGTTCCGATATGCGGTTTGTGATCGTACAAAATAACCGGATCTGCGCCTGCTCTGACAAATTCTTTGAGAACAAAGCGAATCCTGCCATCCGGATCCTTGATCATAGTGTTCAGCTTTCCGTCCGAAAAAGTTCCGGCTCCTCCTTCTCCGAACTGTACGTTGGAATCCGGATTCAGGATACCGTCTTTCCAAAACCTGTTTACCGTCTCCATTCGCTGCTCAACCGGTTCGCCGCGCTCAAGAAGAATCGGGCAAAGTCCGCTTCTTGCGAGCATAAGTGCACAGAAAAGACCGGCCGGCCCGCAACCGACAACAACAGGACGAAGACTGTTCTTTGTTTTCCGTCTCTGGCTGTTATACGGAAACTGATATTCCAAAGGATTGACTACTGCCACCTTTTTCGTTTTGATCTTTTTTAAAAGACCTGCATTTTCTTCAACCTTTACGTCGACCGTATACACATAAAACAGATCCGGTTTTTTGCGCGCATCAATCGACCGCCGCATAATCTCATATTCCAGCGGACCGTCTTTCTTTTGGAGTATTTTCCGCAGTTCCCTCTCAAACTCTTTTCTGGTGTGATCCGGACGCATTTTCAATTCGCTGATTCGCAGTATCATATTGTCCCCTTTTCTTCCTTCTTTTCTTTCCCGGCAGACATCCCCGCCACGTATCCGCTCGTCCACGCCCATTGCAGATTATATCCGCCGCACGGTCCGTCCACATCAAGCAGTTCTCCTGCAAAAAAAAGATTGTTCCATTTTTTTGATTCCAACGTTTTATCTGAGACTTCCCGGCAGTCCACACCGCCTGCGCATACCTGACAGACATCGAAAGATTTGGTACCTGCAAGGGAAAGCCGCAGCTTTTTGGCCTGTACAACCAGCCTTTCTATCTGCACTGCATCAACCTCCCCACAGGATAGCTTTTCCGGGATTTCCGCATTTTTTAAAAGAACTGGTATCAGCTTTTCGTGCAAAAGACCGCTAAGAAGCGCTACGGTACGCTCCTTCGAGAACAGAGCTGCGCGCCGTTCTAAAAATGCAACAAGATATGCCTTCTCAAAATCCGGAAGCAAATCAACTTCCAAATACATCTGCTGCGGATGGCTGGCAGTTGAAACAAAACGCGACAGCTGAAAAATAACGATCCCGGATACGCCGTATTTTGTCCATTGGAGCTCTCCAATGTCCTTTTTCAGAAGTACTGCCTCTTTTTGAACCTCGTTTTTATTTTTTTCTGATATTGCTCTGTATAACGAAACCGCCGCCCGGCATCGCACACCAGAAAGCCGTTCATACATTCTGCCATTGCATTCAAGCGGAACCAGTGCCGGACGCGGCACAGTAACAGAATGTCCCAACATCCGTGCAAGCGCGTAACCGCTTCCGTCAGAACCGGTAGACGGAACTGCTTTTCCGCCGCAGGCGAGAACAAGAGCATCTGCCGTATAACACCAGGAAGCAGTTTTTACCTTCCACCGCTCCTCTTCCTGTTGAATAGATTCTACTTTTTCCCCAAGCTTGAGCTTCACACGAAGCCGGCGGATTTCCGATAGCAATGCGCCCAAAACTGCCCCGGACTGCAGACTGTACGGATAAACGTATCCGTTTTTTTCTGTCGTCAAAAGCCCAAGTTCTTCGAAAAATGAAAGTACTTCTGAAGCTCCGAACTGCTCTGTCAGCTTTCTGGCAACCGCCGCCCCGCTTCCATAATACTTTCCGGATAACGCCACGTCCAGATTCGTCAGGTTGCAGCGTCCGTTTCCTGTCAGAAGAAGCTTTTTCCCTGGGCGTTCCATGCCTTCCAGCACGGTAACTTCTGCTCCCTGGCGTGCCGCAAAAACTGCCGCTGTAAGACCAGCGGCTCCACCGCCCGCTATGATTACGCGTTTTCCCATGTCACAAGTCCCTTTTCATACAGACGCTGCAAAGATTTCAAAATACCCAACTTTGCATGCGGCCACGTAAGTCCGCCCTGAAAATAAACAGCATACGGCGGTTTGATTGGTCCGTCTGCGCTCAGCTCAATGGAAGAACCCTGCACAAAAGCACCTGCTGCCATAATCACATCACTGTCATAGCCTGGCATCGCCCACGGCTCTGGCGTCACATAACTATCCACCGGAGCAGCTGACTGAATCCCCTCACAAAAGGCGATCACACCCTCCGGCTTTCCAAATTCTACTGCCTGAATAATATCATAGCGCTCCTCTTTTCCGCCCGGCACCACAGGAAAGCCCAAAGACTCATAAAGATTCGCTGCAAAAATGGCACCTTTCAGCGCAGCCGCTGTCACCGTAGGAGCAAGAAACAATCCCTGATAAAAAGACTGCATGACGCCAAGCGTGGCACCGACTTCTTTTCCAATCCCCGGAGAGGTCAGACGATAAGCCGCACGCTCCACACATGTTTTCGTTCCGGCAATATATCCCCCAATCGGAGCAAGGCCGCCGCCCGGATTTTTAATCAGGGAACCAACTACCATATCTGCGCCAAAATCACTTGGTTCCATCTGCTGTACAAATTCTCCGTAGCAGTTATCCACCATGCAGATGATTTCCGGATTCATCTTTTTCACAAAAGCAATCGCCTCCCCAATTTGCTCTACAGAAAGCGTCGGGCGCGTCAGATAGCCTTTGGAACGCTGAATGGCAACCAGCTTTGTCTTTTCACCAAGTGCACTGCGGATTCCTTCCAGATCAAACGTCCCGTTCGGCAAAAGTTCTACCTGCCGGTAAGTCACACCGTACTCTGCAAGCGAACCGCAGGATGGCCGGATGCCGATCACCTCTTCCAGCGTATCATACGGCTTTCCGGAAATTGAGATCATTTCATCTCCCGGACGAAGATTTGCCGAAAGGGCCAGGGCCAGCGCATGTGTCCCGCAGGTAATCTGCGGACGCACCAGAGCATCCTCTGTGTGAAACACATTTGCATATACCTTTTCCAGTGTTTCCCGACCGAGATCGTTATACCCATAGCCTGTTGTGGCCTGAAAACACTCTGCGCAGACTCTTGCATCCTGCATCGCCTTTATTACTTTCAGCTGATTATATTCTGCTGTCTCATCAATCTTCTGAAAACGCTCCGAAAGTCCTGCCAGAATTTTTTGCGCATACGCAGATACCTCAGGACTGATTCCCAGAGCTTCATACAGTTTTTCCATGATAAATGCCTCTTTTCTCCAATTCTGTTATCATATATTCCAGGATTTTTTCATCCGTATTTTCAAATTTATCTTTATCCACCCAGGTCACATCGCGTTCCCGGCGAAACCAGGTAAGTTGACGTTTGGCAAAGTGCCGTGTATCACGCTTTAAAACGCGCACTGCCTCTTCAAAAGAATACAGGCCATCCAGATAATCCAGCATCTCTTTATAGCCGAGTCCCTGCATGGAAACCATATCTCTGGTACATCCCTCGTTCTTAAGTGCCTTTACTTCATCCAGAAGCCCTTCCGCGATCATCTGATCCACTCGCCTGTCAATATTTTGATAAACCTGTTCTCTCCGGTCATTTAATACAAAATAAGCAAACTGATACGGGGAAGCCTTCTGACGTTCTTTTTCGTTATGACTCGAAATCGGTTCTCCTGTCTCATGAAAATATTCCAGTGCCCGGATGACACGCTTGACATTGTTTGCGTGAATCACTGCGGCTGATTCCGGGTCCACATCGGCCAGAAGCTTATGGAGATATTCTGTTCCCCTTTCCCTGGCAAATTCCTGAAGCGTTTCCCGATAAGACAGATCACTTCCATTTTCTGTAAAATCAATGTCATACAGCACAGCCTGAATATAAAATCCGGTACCGCCTGCCAGAATCGGAAGCCTCCCTCTTTTCCTGATTTCCTGTATATATTTTTTTGCATATTCCTGAAACCGAACGACATGAAATTCCTCATTCGGCTCAAATTCATCAATCAGATAGTGACGAATCCCCTGCTTCTCCTCCGGCCGCACTTTTGCGGAGCCAATATCCATTCTGCGATATACCTGCATAGAATCTGCGGAAATAATTTCCCCTCCAATCCGTTTTGCAAGCTCCACAGAAAGCCTTGTTTTCCCTACCGCAGTCGGTCCTGTCAGGATAATCAGAGGATTCTTTTCGTTTGACATCACTGCACCAGATTCCTTTCCACATTTATAAAACTCATGAAAATACTCATTCGTTCAAAACTTCTGATATGTTACGGCACGCAAAGCAACATTGCCTGTTTGCTATACAATCCGTTTAAATTTCTTCTCCAGCTCATATTTCGTCATGGAAATAATCGTTGGCCTGCCATGCGGGCAATTATATGGATTTTCCAGCGTCAGAAGTTCTCCGATCAAATGATCCGCTTCCTGTACTGACAGCCTGTTATTTCCTTTCACAGCTGCCTTACAGGACATGGACGCGATCTTCTCCAGCACCGACTCCGGCGACGTTGTTCCGCCTGTCTCCATAAGTCCGTCCAGTATTTCCGTAAAAAGCGTCCGGTCGGCAATCCCATACAGATTTCCCGGCACGCCGCTGATCGCATAATCGCGGCCTCCAAAATGCTCAATGACAAACCCGGCCTCTTCAAAATAACTTTTGTTCTGATTCAAAACGTTTTCTTCCTGCAGAGTCAACGTGACAATAACTGGTGGAGTTACCATCTGAGTTGTCTGCTGTCTGGTGCGGTACTTTTCCATAAACCGCTCATAATATACCTTTTCATGCGCCGCATGCTGGTCAATAATAAACAACTTTTCGTCAAATTCCACCAACCAGTACGTATCAAAGATCTGCCCAATCAGCTTGTGACGTTTTCTGTTTCTGGCATCAAGAAGCCTGTCTTCAAAAAGCTCCATCTGATGCGGCTGACTCTCTGGATGCTCCTGTTGTACTGTCGCATTCGTATCTATCACTTGTTTATCCGGATGTACGGGCGCTGTATACCCGATATTTCCGGTTACCGGCCGAAATGTCCCCTCCCGGCGCGGATATTTCAGCTCATACGGACTGTTGGCTTCTGCAATCAGCTGGCTGCGAACTTTTTCAAACGGCTCCGGATACGTCATCTTTTTCGTGCGCTCCGCTTCCGAACTTCTGCTTAAATCCATTTTGGGGGATGTCTCGACTGGTTCCGTTGTTCTTTTCAGGATATCGGCGACCGGCGCTCCCGACTGTTTTAGCGCTTCAACCGTAAACTCCGGTATCAGTTCTTTTCCGGCCAGCGCATCCTTTACAGTCTGATAAACCCTGTCATAGACGTCTGTCTGACTGGCAAACCGCACCTCCATCTTCGTCGGATGAACATTTACATCCACCTGCTGCGCATCAATCTGCACCATCAAAACAGTAAATGGATACCGATGGTTCATCATAAACGGCTTATAGGCATCCTCAATTGCCCGTGACACAATCGCACTTTTTACATAGCGGCCATTGACAAAATAATTCTCATAATTGCGGTTTCCGCGTGAAATCACCGGCTTTCCGATAAAACCGCTGATCTGAATCCCATTTTTCTGCTCCGTGTCAATTTTTATCACATTTGACGCAATCTCCCTGCCATAAATACCATACACGATATCTTTCAGATTGCAGTTGCCCGACGTATGCAGCTTCGAAGCGCCATTCAGAATAAACTTGAACGAAATCTCCGGATGAGAGAGGGCCATCCGCTCGATCAGATCACTGACATAACCGGCCTCTGTTGCCCCTGTTTTTAAAAACTTTTTTCTGGCAGGAGTGTGGTAAAAAAGATTCCGTACCAGGAACGTAGTCCCCTCCGGAGCGCCGATCTCCTCCATAGATTTTTCTGCGCCGCCCTCAATCACATATCGAACACCGGTGATACTTCCCGCTGTTTTTGTAATCATCTCAACCTGGCAGACAGCCGCAATGCTCGATAGCGCCTCTCCGCGAAATCCAAGCGTACCGGAGGTAAGCAGATCGTCTACGGTACGGATCTTGCTCGTCGCATGGCGCAAAAAAGCCACCGGTACCTGTTCCTTCGGAATCCCGCTTCCGTTATCTGTGATGCGAATCAGAGAAATTCCACCGTCCCGTATCTCCACCGTAACTGCGTTCGCTCCTGCATCCACCGCATTCTCGACAAGCTCCTTTACAATCGAAGCCGGACGTTCCACAACCTCTCCCGCTGCAATTTTATCAATTGTATCCTGACTCAAAAGTGTAATCTGATTCATGGTTTCCTCCCGGTATTACCACCTGTTTTTCAGCTTATTTTGCAGATGATAGATTGTATTGAGCGCATCAATCGGCGTCAGATTCGACACATTGATCTCCTGCAGCTCCCGGATCACATCCGATTCACTGACTGTATCAAACAGTGACATCTGGTCCATATCGACCGGATCATATTTTTTCGGTTTTGCTTTTTGGGCCTTCTGACTGTCTGCGCCAATCTCCTGTACCTTGACTGTAATATCCGCATTTGTCAGCTCTTCCGCAAGTTCCTTTGCACGCCCGATCACACTTTCTGGTACTCCGGCCAGCTTCGCCACCTGAATACCGTAACTTTTATCTGCGCCGCCCTTGATAATCTTTCTCAGAAAAACAATATCGTCCCCTTTTTCCTTGACTGCTATGCAGTAATTGTTCACGCCCGGAAGCTTGCCTTCCAGCTCGGTCAGCTCATGATAATGCGTGGCAAAAAGCGTCTTTGCCCCGAGAAGCTTTGGATTGCTGATATGCTCCACAACTGCCCAGGCAATGCTCAGCCCGTCAAACGTGCTGGTTCCACGCCCGATCTCATCCAGAATCAGCAGACTGTTTCTGGTCGCATTGCGCAGGATATTCGCCACCTCAGTCATTTCAACCATAAATGTACTCTGTCCGCTTGCCAGATCGTCCGAAGCGCCAACTCTCGTAAAAATCCGGTCTGCCAGACCGATTTTGGCACTGGCTGCCGGTACAAAGCTGCCGATCTGCGCCATAAGAACAATCAGGGCTGTCTGGCGCATATAAGTAGATTTTCCCGCCATGTTCGGACCTGTGATGATCGAAACACGGCTTTTTGTATTGTCAAGATACGTGTCATTGGCAATGAACATATCGTTCGGAATCATCTTTTCCACAACAGGATGCCGTCCGCCTCTGATGTCAATCAAGCCCTTTTCATTCACAGACGGCTTGACATAGTTGCTGCGCTCTGCCACCAGCGCCAGGGATGCAAATACGTCAATCCCCGCCACTGCCTTTGCAGTCTGCAAAATCCGCACAATCTCCTGCGCCACTTTATTTCGAAGCTCAACATAAAGACCGTATTCCAATGAAAACAGCTTATCCTCTGCTCCGAGAATCATGTCTTCGAGTTCTTTTAATTCCGGAGTGATATAGCGTTCCGCGTTCGCGAGCGTCTGTTTGCGCGTATAATAATCCGGAACCATATCACGGTATGAATTTGTGACCTCCAGATAATAGCCAAACACCTTGTTAAATTTGATTTTTAAAGTCTTAATGCCTGTCTTTTCACGCTCCTGCGCTTCCAGCTGAGCCAGCCAGTTCTTTCCCTCCGTCTTGGCATTGCGCAGCTTGTCTACTTCCTCATGGTAGCCTTCTTTGATAATGCCTCCATCGCGGATTCCGATCGGAGGCTCCTCGACAATCGACGCATCAATCAACTGACACAGATCAGCCAGTTCATCCAGCTCTGCCTCCAGCTTACAAAGCAGCGGCGCTTTCAGGCTTTTCATCAGATACTTGATGTGCGGAAGCATGGAAAGAGAAGTCTTGAACGCAATCATGTCACGCGGATTTGCGCTCTGATAGCTGATACGGCTGATCAGACGTTCCAGATCGTAAACAGGATTCAGGTATTCCCGGATCTCTTCTCTGGTAATGGCATTGTTTTTCAACTCTTCCACTGCATCAAGTCGCGCCTGAATCTCCTCTTTTTCAATCAGCGGCTGTTCTACATATTTGCGCAGCAGACGGGCTCCCATGGCTGTCTTTGTCTTATCCAACACCCATAAAAGCGATCCCCTCTTATTTTTTTCGCGCAAAGTTTCACACAGCTCCAGATTACGTCTCGTAGAACTGTCTAAAATCATATATTTGCCAATCGAATAAGGGGTAAGCTGTGTAAGATTTGCAATGGAAGTTTTCTGTGTTTCCATCAGATATTTCAAGAGTGCGCCAGAAGCAATCACACCGCAGTTATAGTCGGATATCCCAAGCCCGTCGAGCGCGGAGACGTGAAACTGTTCCTTTAGGAGCTGGGCGCACATCGCGTCGTCAAAATACCAGGAATCCAGCGCATACACGGTAATCCCCAGACGTTCTTTCATATCCTCCAGATCAATTCCGCTGACATAAAAAGAGTGATTGCAGATAATCTCAGACGGAGAAAACTTCATAATCTCATCAAAAAGTTTCCGCTCACCGTCTAGCTCAGTCACCAAATACTCTCCTGTTGTAATGTCAGCCACGGAAATCCCGTACCGGTCTGCCATGTATACAATACACATCAGATAATTATTTTTCGTCTCATCCAGCGCCTGCGTATTTAAATTCGTGCCTGGTGTGACAATGCGGATCACCTCGCGTTTTACGATTCCTTTTGCCTGTTTCGGATCCTCGACCTGCTCACAGATCGCTACTTTATAGCCCTTTGCTACAAGCTTGTTCAGATATCCATCCACCGCATGATGCGGTACGCCGCACATCGGCGCGCGCTCCTCCTGACCGCAGTCCTTGCCGGTCAGAGTGATCTCCAGTTCCTTTGATGCAGTCAGCGCATCCTCGAAAAACATTTCGTAGAAGTCGCCCAGACGGTAAAACAGGATACAGTCTCGATACTGCTCCTTTGTCTGCATGTATTGCTGCATCATTGGGGTTAATTGTGCCATTTTTTCTCCTTCTGTATGGGGACTGTTGCAATAAAAATTTTTTCATGCAGACAGCCCCGGTTTCTGTGAATTATTGAATCATGGATTCTCCAAGATAATAAAATCCTTTGCATTCCTTCAGATGTACATCTACAATCGTTCCGATCATCTCTTTATTACCCGGAAAATGGACCAGCAGGTTATTGCTGAGCCGTCCTGTGACCAAGGAATCATCCTGCTCATTTTGCTGTTCAACCAGAACCGGCAAAACCTGTCCCTGCACTTTTTCTGACTGCTCTTTTGAAATCTCCTGCACCAGTGCGAGAAGCCGGTTAAAACGGTCTTTTACAACATCGCCAGGCACCTGATTTTCCATCGCAGCAGCCGGTGTCCCGGTTCGTTTGGAATAGATAAACGTAAAGGCACTGTCATAACGCACTTTGCGCACAACGTCCAGCGTCTCCTGGAAGTCTTCCTCACGCTCCCCCGGAAATCCTACAATAATATCCGTTGTAATGGAAATATCCGGCATGGCTTCCCGTATTTTTGCGGCCAGAGCCAGATATTGCTCCTTCGTGTAACGGCGGTTCATCTTTTTCAAAATCTCAGTACTTCCCGACTGCAGCGGCAAATGCAGATGACGGCAGATTTTTTTGGAATCCTTCATCACTGCAATCAGATCATCCGACAGATCTTTTGGATGCGAAGTCATAAACCGAATCCGCTTCAGTCCATTGATCTGCTCTACCATTTGAAGAAGCTGTGCAAACGAAACCGGCTCCTCCAGATTTTTTCCGTAAGAATTCACGTTCTGTCCGAGCAGCATGACCTCAACTACCCCGTCTGCCACCAGACCTTCAATCTCCCGGATAATATCCTCCGGCTTCCGGCTCCGCTCCCGGCCCCGCACATACGGCACAATACAATAGCTGCAAAAATTATTGCAGCCAAACATGATATTGACTCCTGATTTGAAAGGATAGGTCCGTTCTGCTGGCAGATCCTCCACAATCTTATCCGTATCCTTCCACAGATCCATCACCATGCGGTCAGATTCCAGCGCAGTCACCAGAAGCTCTGCAAATTTAAAAATATTGTGGGTTCCAAATACAAGATCTACATAACGGTAGCTTGTCCGGATTTTCTCTGCTACATCCGGCTCCTGCATCATACAGCCGCAAAGGGCGATTACCATCTGCGGATTCTTTTTCTTAAGACCTGAGAGATAACCAAGATGTCCATATACCTTCAGATTTGCATTTTCCCGCACAGTACACGTGTTGTACAGAACAAAATCTGCCTCCTCCGTTTTCGTCAGCTCATACCCGATATTTTCCAGGATACCGCGCATTTTTTCTGAATCACGTTCATTCATCTGACAACCAAAGGTCTGAATACATGCGGTTGGACGCCTCTTGTTCTTTGTTTCAAATTCCTGTACCCATTTTCGGCATTTCGCCATAAAATAATATTGCCGTACCGGCTCTTGTGCCGGCGCCTCCTGGGTCAGATCTATTCTGTCTAAATCAATTTCGTTGTACATGTTTATTGACTTTTATCCCTTCTGCCATACAAATTTTAAAAGAAACAGTTTTTACCGCGTCTGTCCATTTCCGAAAATGATATATTTTGTGGTTGTCAGCGCTTCAAGTCCCATCGGACCGCGCGCATGGAGCTTCTGCGTACTGATGCCAATCTCAGCTCCAAAACCAAATTCGAATCCATCCGTAAACCGCGTGGATGCATTTACATAGACGGCTGCCGCGTCAATCTCATTGAGAAACCGCATGGCATTTGCGTAATCCTTTGTTATGATCGCCTCCGAATGCCCGGTATTGTAACGGTTGATGTGCGCAATCGCTTCCTCAATCGACGATACGGTCTTTACAGAAAGAATATAATCAAGATATTCTCTGCCCCAGTCCTCTTCTGAAGCAGGCACGCCTCCATCTATACAGGAAAGCGCCTGCTTATCACAGCGCAGTTCTACGTTATGCGCATCGAGCTTCTGCTTCAGTACAGACAAAAATACTTTTTCGATTTTTTCGTGGACAACGATCGACTCACATGCGTTGCAGACGCCAATTCGCTGTGTTTTGGCATTGTTTATGATATCTGCCGCCATCTCAAGATCTGCCGTTTCATCCACGTAAATATGGCAGTTTCCGGTTCCTGTTTCAATTACCGGAATTGTACTGCCTTCCACCACCGCGCGAATCAGCCCGGCACCGCCGCGTGGAATCAGAACATCCACATACTGCTTCAGTTTCATAAAACGGGCCGTTGTCTCGCGGTCCGTCACCCCGATCAGCTGCAGTGCGGCAGACGGTATGCCGCAGTCCTGAAGCGCGTGACACAGGACATCCACAATTGCCCGGTTTGAATGGATTGCATCGCTTCCCCCTTTGAGAATCACTGCATTTCCTGTTTTAAAACAAAGTCCGAACGCGTCTGCCGTCACATTTGGTCTGGATTCATAGATGATGCCGACCACGCCGAGCGGAACCCGTTTTTTGCCAATCATCAGGCCATTCGGACGCTTTTTCATTTCCATAATCTCGCCAACCGGATCATCCAGTCTCGCGATCTGCCGCAGCCCTTCACTCATTCCCTCGATCCGGCTGTCATTAAGTAACAAACGATCCACCAGTCCTTCCGGCATCTGGTTTTCTCTTGCCTTTTGAATATCCTGTGCATTTGCGTCCAGAATTTTTCCTCGGTACTGTTCAAGATACTCCGCTGCTTTTAAAAGAGCCTGATTTTTGGCTGCCGTAGAGAGCTTTCGCAGCTGAGGCTCCGTTTCTTTTGCAGCCTGTCCAATTGATTCCAAAAGAACATTCGAATCAGCGAAAAAACGCTCTTCCGTTATAAGATACTGTGGAAAAATATCGTGGACATCCGCAGGCACTTCTTCCATCATCTGGAATTCAAATGCCGCGGCAAGTGTTGTATGCTTCTGATGCTGCGAAAGATATCTGTCATAGAACCCTTTTCCATAGCCACAACGATGGCGCTGCTGATCAAATCCGACACCCGGAACGATCAGCAGCGCTTCTTCATCTGCTGCCTCTGCTGTACCAGCAACCGGCTCCGGAATGTCAAAGTAACCCGGAGCGGTATCTTCATAGGAAGTTATATAATAATAATTCATATCCTCCCCGCATACCCTCGGAGCCGCCACTTTCTTTCCAAGTCTCCATGCCTCCTCAATCAACGGCTCTGTAGAGACCTCACCTTTGCACCCCATATAAACAAAAATACAGGAAGCTTTCTGAAACGCTTCCATTTTCATGATCTGCTCACAGATGATCCGGCTCTTTGTTTCCACTTCCGTCTGAGAAAGTGTCTTTCGCTTTGCTGCAACCAGCTTTCTAATGTCCTTTTTTTCCATATTTTTCACCCAGATTTTCAATTTTTCCATCTTTGTTTACAATATCAATCTGATCGAGCTGACCTCGCAGATTTGCACGTACTGCCGCAATATATTCCGATCGGAGCTCTGCCTGCTCCTTTCGCTCTGCCTCTGTCAAACCTTCCGCCTTTGCTTTTCTCGCAAGTGCATTGATTCTGTCCAGTTTTTTGTTATCCATACTTTCTTCCAACCTGCTTTCTGTAAATATCATTCACAATCTTTGCCGAGAAACAGCGTTCCGATAGCCGCTCCCTGTAAAATGCGGTGTATCACATGGAAATCCCCGCCGTTTGCAATCACCATATCTGCACCGGAAGCAGTCGCAATTTTCGCAGCCGAGAGCTTTGTCGCCATTCCCCCGGTGCCGACGTCGCTTCCACTGCCTTTTCCCATAAGCATAAGCCGTTCATCCAACGCTTCCACTAAATCTATAAACTCCGCTCCTGGATTCTTCCGCGGATCGTCGGTATATAACCCATCAATATCTGACAGAAGAATAAGTAGATCTGCGCCAACCAGCGCGGATACAATGGCAGACAGCGTATCATTGTCGCCAAACTGAATTTCATATGTAGAAACCGTATCGTTCTCGTTTACAATCGGAATCGTCCCAAGCGCCAGAAGCTCTTCAAATGTATTGCAGGCATTGTTTCTGCTCACTTCATCCGTCATTGTATTTTTAGTCATGAGTACCTGAGCCGCCCTGTGTCCATATTCACTAAACAGCTTCTGGTAGATCATCATCAGCTGCGCCTGTCCAATCGCCGCACAAGCCTGTTTCTCAGACACTTTGACCGGCCTGTGATGGAAACCGATGGCCTGGCGTCCCACTGCGATTGCTCCGGAAGACACCAGGATGACATCCTTTCCCATATTTTTTATGTCACAGAGCTCCCGCACCAAAATCTCGAGCTTTGTCAGATTCAAAGCTCCTGTTTCGCTGTGCGTAATTGAAGAGCTTCCGATTTTAATGATGATTCGTTTTTTATCTTTTAATTTTTCTCTGTAGTTCATACTCTTCCTCATATATTCCACTTATTTGATCAGCCCTGTTTTTCGAAGCATCCGAACAATCAGATATCCCTTCGGGAAGGAAGAAATCTCCTCAATCGTAACGCCCTTAAATGAAACAAGACCGATTCCGTAAACGACAATTCCCACAAGAATAGCGATAACCGTTGACACTGTATTTCCGGCAAACAGGCTGAATACAAAATATACGAGATAAACCGCTCCTGCCATAATGATTGATACGATACCCGGTACAACAAATGTCTTATACCATTCCTGGCGGTAGCTGATGAAGCGCCGAATCGACATTGCATTCAGTATACAGACCACCAATGCAAAGAAAATGTTGGAATACACTACTGCATAGATATTCAGATTAACCGTAGTCAACAGGAAATACAGCAAAACAAAATGCAACCCAAGCGCAATGCTACAGTTAATGAGCGGCTGTCGGAGCTGCCCGAGTCCCTGCAGTATATTTGTAGTCAGTGTAGAAAGAGAATAAAAAATAATCATCAATGCACCGGCCTGCATGATTCCGGCAGAAAGTGCCGCCCCTGTCTGCTGTCGGAACAGCATGAGAACGATCGGTTTTGACAAGGCAGCCATACCGACTGCACATGGGATCGTCAGAAGCATCGTAAACCGAATGGACATCCGGATCTTCCGTCTTGCCTCACTGCGGTTGCGATTCGCCATGGCTGCGGTCAGCGTCGGAACAATTGATGGCCCCATACTTGAAGCAAGCGCCAGAGGAACGTTCATCAGTACCCGAAACTGGCCGGAGTAAATTCCCCATATAGCTCCATACTGTGCGTCCGTATATCCCTGACCCAGCAGCGCCTTGTTAAAAATACCCTGATCCGCCACATTGCTGATATTATAAATAACCGCGCTCAGAATGACCGGCAAAATGGTCATAACCAGCTCGCGGTAAATTTTTTGCATAGATTCCGGTCTTGAATTCTGATCACGGCGCATATTCCGCCGCAGCGTCCCCTTCTGAAGACTGTAAACAGCCATCATAAACAGAAGCGCAACCGTAATGCTGACCACCGTACCAAACGTTCCACCAGCAGCGCCCCAGGCAGGACCAAGAGAATCATTTCCCTCTTTCGCAGCCAGAGACATTCCGTAGTCAAACATGATATTGGCACAGATCAATGTCACAGCAGCGTTTACAATCTGCTCGATCACCTGCGAAACAGCTGTCGGAACCATGGTAGAATAGCCCTGAAAATATCCGCGGAAGGTACCGATAATCGCAGAAATAAAGATGGCCGGAGCAAGCACGCGCAGGCCATACACCGCCAGTTCAAAAGACATCAGATATTTTGTGATAATCCCGGCAAACACATAAGTAATCAGTGCAAGAGAGCCTCCGATCAAAAGCGCAAACCGCACCGCGCACAGGAAAACCCTGTGTGCATTGCGGTATTCTCCCTTATGCACTCTCTCTGAAACCATTTTCGATACGGCCAGCGGTAAGTTAAAACAGGAAATCATCAAAACGATCGCATAAATCTCGTTCGCTGTAGAATAATAACCGTTTCCTTCATTCCCCAGGACATTCTGGAGCGGAAAGCGGTATACCATGCCGATAATCTTAGCCAGTATCGCCGCCACCGCCAAAATGGTCCCTTGCACCAAAAAGTTATTTCGACTTTTTCTTTTCTCTTTCACGTCAGACCTCTTAAGCTCTTAGTTCGCATTTCCCGTAAAGGATGCCATATCCGGGTAACACTGTACCTTGCTGCTCTCAGAATCCAGTACAATGCAGACCCACGTTTTCCCCTGATTCAGGGTAATCTGATTCCCGTCTGCGTCGTAGTAGCGTGTAGGGCTGAAATTCGCGGTTGCAAACGGATCTGCTGTCGTCGCACCCTCATCCTTGCGCCAGGTCACATCCACTGCCTTTCCTTTGGTGATGTACTTTCCACTGCCTCCGCTTACAACATCAACGTCAAGATAGGTGTCTGAGTCCACCTGCGTTTTCCAGGAACAATACTGAACCAGAATATTATCATAGGTCAGCGGCTCGCCCGTTGTTTTATCAATGTGCGGCTCCCCGAACTGATATCTTGTATACTTTCCTGTTGCCTCATCATAGACAAAGTATGCATTATTATAATCATACCCCGGAGAAAATACTACGGCGTCCTGTCCATTTTCCAGAAGAACCGGCGCACCATCCGCCGCAAACTGATAATGTCCGTTCTGCGCAGTATAAGTATCGCTATATTCTCTCGAATATCCCCTGAAATCAATCCCCTTCTGAATCTTATCATAATTGGAAAATACATTGTGCGGAGCCGGAAAATCATCGCCTCTGTAGTATACTAGATCCCCCTCTCCCTTTCCGGCATCCTCAAGTCCGGATAAATTCAAAGTGTCGTCACGCCATAAAAGCTCCAGTGCATACCATGCCTGTCCGAAATGCATATAAAAAGAATCAAATTCCCGGGCAAAATATACATAGTATTCCCGGCAGCTTCGTATCGAACCAATGCGCTCCACATCCTGATAATCCTCAAAAATACCCATCAGTCTCGTAATACCGCCTTCTACCGGGGCCTCATATACCACATCTGCATTGCCAATGCCCGACTGTGGCAGCGCATCGTAAATATTATTTAACATTACAGAAATCGGACGCACTCTTCCCACTGTCTCCGGCACCAGTTTTCCGGTCAGATAGCTTCGTACCATCCCATTGGTCTCAGCCGCCCCTGCACTGATCCCGCCACCAAAACAAGAAACTGCCATCGCAGCAGCCATAACACCTGCCGCTACTTTTTTTAAAGATCCTTTTTTCATGATCCATTCCTCCTTTATCTTCGAATATCAAGTTGTGTCAATATTTCTTCCTGAAGCCGCTCCATTTCTCGTGCTTCTTCCTCGGTCATATGATCATACCCCATCAGATGAAGCATGCTATGCGTGAGCAAAAAAGCATACTCCCGTTTTGTACTGTGCCCATATTCTTTTGCCTGTTCCAGAACCTTATCCGCAGAAATAACGATATCCCCCAATAAAAGCTCCCCGGTATCCGGTTCAAAGCAATCCATCCCACACTCCTCAAGAACAGAAAAATCCCCAGGATGCTCATAAGAAACCATAGGAAATGACAGCACATCGGTCGGCCGGTCAATCTCACGGTGCATCAGATTCATCTGATGAATTTCGTCATTATTGGTGATCAGAACATTTACCTGCGCTTCATATGGACAGTTCATATAGTCTAACGAACAGAAAATAACTGTTTCTGCAATCTCTTTGAGATCAAGCCCGAGATCCTGTCCGTATTCATTTTCAAAATCTACCGTCATACTTCACCTCTTTGCCGATACATATCCTACTGTCTTCCGCCCTTTCCATTTGTCCGGGTACGGTTGTCACTGCGGTTTTTCCGGCTTTGTTCTTTCTTCTCATATGCTTCATATGCGTTTACAATCTTCTGCACCAGCGGATGGCGCACAACGTCAAGGCTTGTCATGGTGCAAAAGCTGATATCATCTACTTTTGAAAGCACTCTGATTGCGGTATCCAGACCGGAAGGCGCTCCCACCGGTAAATCCTTCTGCGTCAAATCTCCGGTCACAACCACCTTGGAACCAAAACCGATTCTGGTTAAAAACATTTTCATCTGTGCCGGGGATGTATTCTGCGCCTCGTCAAGAATAATAAACGCATTGTCCAGCGTACGACCGCGCATATAAGCCAGAGGCGCGACCTCAATCAGCCCCTTTTCCATATTTTTCATGAAACTGTCCGGTCCCATAATCTGATACAATGCATCGTATAACGGACGAAGATACGGATCAACCTTGCTCTGCAAATCTCCAGGAAGGAACCCAAGCTTCTCTCCTGCCTCAATTGCCGGCCTAGTCAAAATAATGCGGCCGACCTCATCATTCTTAAAGGCCGTAATGGCCATTGCCATCGCCAGGTAAGTCTTTCCAGTACCAGCGGGTCCTGTTCCGAATACAATCATCTTTTTGCGGATTGCGTCAACGTATGCCTTCTGGCCCAGGGTTTTCGGCTTGATCGGTTTTCCATTTATCGTATGGCAAATGCAGTCGCTGTCGATCTCCACCAGCGACGGTTCTCTTTCTTCCATAGATAATGCGATCGAATAGTCGACATTCTGCTCTGTGATCTGTGTGCCTCTTGCGGAAAGCTCATACAGGCCTTCCAGTATCTTCTTGGCACGGACCGTTCCTGTCGGACTTCCCAGAATCTTGATTTCCCCGTCGCGGTTCAAAACCGTCACCTGGTAGGCCCTCTCTATCTTTTTTACATACTGATCAAACTGACCAAATATATTCTGAACGTGCTCCGCTGGAATACGAAGCGACATTTCAACCATACTCATTCTGCTGTAATTCCTCCTCCATGCTGTCTGTTTTCACCCGGCTGACCGCATTTTCCCCGGTCGTCAGAATGCCTGACGCGATGGCAGACTTTTCAGTCCATTCTATTCTAACATCATTTTCAAATATTTGAACCCCCTTTTCATTTAAATTTTGCACAAAATACCTGAAATTTCTATTAAGAATCTCTTTTGCCTGCTCCTTCGTATACTGGATTTCTTTGTTTTCATATTCTCTTGCCGTAAATTTCTGTATGTAAAACGGCAGGTAAAAGTTATCCGAAATACGCAGCTGTGTCAGACTGGACACAGTATCATACTGTGCAAAAGATCCGAAAGAATCCGGCAATGAAAACGGTGTATCGCCGATGCGAAACAGCCAGCTGATTTTTTCACGCCCTGTATATTCTTTTTCTTCTCCAACAAGGGGCAATTCATCCTGATAGGTACGTTGTGTTTTGATAACGATATCCGCATCAGAAGCCACATACTGATACGCCGCAATTTCCTGACTGTCATTGTAAATCGGCAATGCGCCTGAAACGAGAATTGTCCCTCTTTCCACCTCATCTCCTACCTTTACAAGCGGCGTGCCGCGGCGCACATAAATAGATTCCACCGTTCCGGAACAGGAAGCTGCCAGACTGGAAGGTTCTGTTTTGTTTTGGATATCCTCTTCCGACTCTTCTTTTAGAATTCCCTCTTTTACATGGATTACAAGCCGCGTACCCTTCAGTTCTGCGGCCACCCAGGCAAACTCATGAAAACAGTTCCGGATATCAGCGGCAAGCTCCTTACAATCCACCTGTGATTTCCACATGCCGTGGTATATCCCTGCATTGCTCAGATACTCAAAGATCACATCGTCTGTCTGCGACAGATTCCCATCTATGGAAATATTCCAGATATGCGCGGAAAGCCAGAACAAAAAGGCCATAGCTGCCGCAATTCCCAGAACATATACTTTCCGTTTTCTGTTTCGATGTATAAAAAAAGGAAGGCCATGACGCTCAGTAATTTTAACGGCTGCATGGCTTTTCCTGACAATTGTTTTCAGTTTTTTAAAGTCCTTTCGGGCAATAAACGCTTCATATGCCTCCCCGACAGGAAGCAAATTCCAAAGTACAATGTCATGATAAGCACAAAGATTTAAAAAACGGTCGTAATGATTGCCAGCAATCCGTATCCGGACATAACCTCGAAAAAAATCAGTGATGCGTTTTTCCATATGTTCCCCCTGAAAATCACAGATACTCTACTTTGTCAATAAAACCAGAAATCTCAATTTCCTCCTTTGAATAATTTTCAATCACCAGGCGCCGTCCTGTAATACAGATTTTTCTACACTTGGTGATCAGACGGATTTCTTCTGTCGTATAAGAGGAAATCCCTTTAAAATTTTCCACAATAAGACGTTCCTGTCCCTGCATGGAAACAAGAATATTCCCTTTTGTCAAATCTTCCGGAAGCTGCATGGCACGAACCAATCCGTTCAAACGCGATTTTTCACCGGACTCTTTTTTCCGGCGTGTTGTGTTATGTACATGTTTTCCAGCCATGATTTTTTCCTCTCATCCTAAAATATAAAACAACACTTTTGTTGTAAAGCATATGTACTTTTGGGAAATTTTATGATAAGATATGCGTTAAAGCTTTGTCGTGACGGCCTGTGTTGCCGCACACGGCCATTACAGAAAAAGAGGAGTACATTATGACAAAAATTCATTGCCTGAATTCCATTTCAAAAGTGGGAACACAGAACCTTAAGGAAACATATGAAATGACAGACAGCCTTCAGGATGCAGACGCCGTTCTCGTACGAAGCGCAAACATGCATGAACTGGAGCTGTCAGATCGTCTTGTGGCAATTGCCCGCGCCGGAGCCGGCGTAAACAACATTCCGCTCGACAAATGTACCGAACAGGGCATTGTTGTATTCAATACCCCAGGGGCTAACGCAAACGGCGTAAAAGAGCTGGTGCTTGCAGGAATGCTTCTGGCTGCCAGAGACATCGACGGCGGAATCAACTGGGTCCGCGAAAATAAAGACGACAAAAATATCTCCAAAGATATGGAAAAAAGCAAAAAGAATTTTGCCGGAACAGAGATCAAAGGAAAAACGCTCGGCGTAATCGGTCTCGGTGCGATTGGTATTGAAGTAGCAAATGCAGCTGATTCCCTCGGTATGCACGTATATGGCTATGACCCGTTTCTGTCTGTAAGCGGCGCACTTCGCCTGTCCCGCCATGTAAAGGTCGTTGAGCAGACCTCTGCTATTTTTGAAAACTGCGATTATATCACACTGCATGTGCCGCTTCTCGATTCCACCCGCGGTATGATCAACAAAGAAGCCTTTTCATCCATGAAGGATGGCGTCGTAATCCTCAACTACGCGCGCGATCTTCTCGTAAACGATGATGATATGGCAGAGGCACTCGAAAGCGGCAAGGTAAAACGCTACATGACAGATTTCCCGAACGAGAAAACCGGCCGCATGGTCAATGTTATCGCAACGCCGCACCTTGGCGCTTCCACTTCAGAATCAGAAGAAAACTGTGCGGTTATGGCTGTCGATGAGCTTCAGGACTTCCTGGAAACAGGCCGCATCCGTAACTCTGTGAACTATCCGAGCTGCTCTCTCCCGCCGGAGAAATGCGCCTGCCGTATCTGCATCATGAATGTAAACAAGCCGAACATGATTGTCCGCTTTTCCTCCATTCTCTCCGATGCAGGCATCAACATCCCGAACATGACAAACAAGAGCCGCGGAGATGTTGCCTATACCCTGATCGACTGCGACACCATGCCGGGTGAGGAACTGATCAATCTGATCCGCAGCGTGGACGGGGTCAAAAAAGTTCGTGTGATTTATTATTAATTAGATCCAAGATTTTGCTGATTTTCGGGGCTGCTGCTTTCACAATTAAAGGATTGTGAAACGGCAGCTGCAGTCAATAAGCCGCCAATTCAAAACGCTGTACTCCCCTCTTAATGAATCAACACTGCCCTATTTTTTAAAGACTTATCAACTCGTCCATCACCTCTTTTGGATGCTCTTGCAGTAACGGGCGGATAGCATATTCTCCGGTAAATCGTTTTGTTAATTCTTTCAAAAATGAAAGTGATAAAATCCAGTCTTCATTTCCATATCGTTCAACATACCTGCCAATAGGCCATAGCCACCATCCAAAATTAAACATTCCTTCAGACTGTTCTAATTCAGGCCCCAGCATATTGAAAAATGCTTGAATATTTTTTGAGTAATCATCTGCCATGCTTTCTTGCATAGCATCCACAATATAATCGAACCTTGCAAATAACTCTTTGTCGTCAAGTCTGCCAATTAAAGAATGACAAAAGGCTTTTTCGTCAAAGTCTGGCATCACTAAAAGTATCTTTTGAGCAAGACTAAAAATATAGTCATCATTATAATGCTCTTTATGTTTCATGCCCGTTTTCTCCTTATGAATTATTACCGATATTATAACATACAAACAATCTGTATGTTAATGAGCTTTCAGTATTTATATCGGATTATGGAGGGAGTGCACAAACCGCAAGCAATTCGGGTATGGCCACACTCCGAAATTTTGGCTGGGCCCGTTGGCCCGCAAAAATACTTGTTGGGGAGCCTCCCCACCCCCGGCTCTTTGGGACTAAATGCCCCAAAGAGATTGGCTGCGTCACCGCCGCTATTGCGTCTGTTCCTTATTCGTCTGTTAGCATTTTGTGGAACAAATAGGGCATATTGTGTTTTGTCAAAATTCTTTTGTTTTCGCGTTCCTAATAAGAGCTATCATATGTAACAGACTCGCCATCCGAGAACATTTCTTTGATTAGATATTACATTATACTGATACTGAAACTGTTCCATCACCTTTATCAAATATTACCTGAACAAAAAACTCTCTTTTACCATTGTAACATTCTATTAGGGTACATATCTTATTTAAAAAATCTTTTTCAGTCCATAACATTGTATTAACAAACAATTTATGTTTTATATCAAATTTAAAATACTCTTCATCAAACTCGTACCCCAGTTTTACTAATTCTAGAATTTCTCTTTCTAAAATATTATTTATCGTTTGAGGCGTCTCCATTTTTTTATCATAAATATCATGTAATGACATAATTTCTGAATTCATTAGTCTTTCGCCATTTAAATATTTCGTAATGGAGCATTCCAAAGACTGTAAATTGTTCTCTATAAATTTTTCTGGAATCCGCATGACAAACATAAACGAGCCGCACATATTTCCCTTTAATATTGCACTTAGTCTATTTAACAGTTCTTTACAACTTTCCCCATCTAAATCTTCAATTTCCATTAACTCTACTAAAATTCCCCATAATACTAAATTTTTTAGATCCATAAGACTTCCATTTAATATTTTATGTAATAACTTTACGCATTGATTGTAGAGCTCCTCTTTTGAAATTTCATTTAATAAATATTGTTCTATATAACTATCTAATAATCTCTTCATTAATATTTCGCTCTTTCTATTAAGTTTCCATTACCTTTTCCAATTGCTTGGATTCTCTCCTTCTTTTTTCAAAAATTCTTTAAAATCATTACTTTTTCCTTATCTTTTCTGACAAGTTTATCTTCTCTAGGATTTCCTCCCTCTGGTCGATCTTTTTTATAATAATGATCTGTTCCTGTAAGCAGAGCTTTTTTCAGCATCATATTTCTGATGTTTCAGCGGCGCTTTTTGTCGCCGATGCGAAGATAAATAACATTTACTCTCAAATTACAGACCAATATCAAATACCAAAATATTGTGATGTGTACCGGCACTGAAGGAAAACTATTCTCGGCAAAAAAATGCTAGCAACAAAAAAGCATACCATGAAAAACATAATGCTGAATATATCTTTTGCATAATTCTACCTTGCATGAACTACGGACACTCGGGATCTCGCGTATTCCCAATCCTGAAAAAATTCACTCCGCATTATTCAGCAGAACCTGGAGCATCTTCTTGATGGTATTGCTATTTGTAAAGCACAATCAAAATTTCATACCTTAAAATCAACACTGTAATTGCAAGTATACAGTCATAAACCACTTTCCCAAAGACAACTAAGGTCTGAATAAACGTATCCTAAAGATTGTGTAAATCCTATATTTTTTATTTTATCAAAAGCATCTTTAAAACACTATATCCTGAAAAAACTAAACACGCTCCATTATTTTAATCAAAGAGGAGCTGCATAATTAATCTCATCCCATAAATATTCTATATTAGAAAACCTTAAACTTATATAACACCGGAAGGATTCTTTCTTTGTCTTAATCCACACGACAAACATTCCTGCTCCAGTACAATAATATTCTTCCAATACTACGCATTTCCATTTTTGGGATTTAAGTTTATTATAAAATTTCTGCGGAGTAATATCATAACATTTTCCCGAATCCCTTTTTTTCCACTTTACTGAAAATATCTCAATACTATCCTTATTACACCCATGAATAATCACACAAGCTTTATTGGTCCGAAAGTATTCTCCACTACTACAATCTTTCAAAAAAAAACTATCATTTAAAAATTCAATTATTACTTTGTCTTTTTCTGCTTCTAATCCAGTTATATCGCAATCTGTTAAAATAATATCTGGATATTTATTTAATTCTTTTTGACTCCATTTTATCATACGCTCACTCCTTATACATCTTTTACCAAATCATCAGCCGCCATTTAATTAAGATTTGAATTTAATTTTAGTATTTGTACAATATACTGCCCTTATTGCTCCTCTTTTTTTCAATATTGGGGAATGATAACTATAATGAATAGTGCCATTCCCATAGCTATGTACAAAATTCCTTTGTCTATTGAGATCTTCTATGTTTCTCCCCAACGTAGCTTGAATTTTTCGTACCCAAGATGATCATCCATTTCTGCTTCCATCATTTCTTTGATCGTTCCGCCCAGAAGATCTTTCAGAGCATCCTGAATATCTTCAGCTGTCTGAATATCGTATTCTTCCAGGAGCTGATGGATAATGTTACGTTTTCCTTCTGTCATTTGTACCCGATGTACAGGTTTCTTCTGTCTTGCCATAATAAAAGGTCCTCCTATGAATTAGATTTTATCATAGAAGAACCTTTCGGTTACATATTTACAGAAAAAATTTCACACTGAGGGGTGAGGACGATTTCTTGGACTGGCTAAGCTACTAACCCAAGACTTCGTCTGTACTCCATAGGACTCATATATCCTAATGATTTTTTTATTCTGGTTTCATTATACCACACAAGATAATTATTTAATATATCTATAAAATCTGAGATGTTTATACCTGTCCAGTCGGTGTTATAAAACATCTCATTTTTTAATCTTCCAAATACTCCTTCGCATGCAGAATTATCTGGCGAGCAGCCTTTCTTTGACATGGATCTTGTAAGCCCAGCTTTATCCATTCTTTCTATCCAGCCAGCCCATCTATAGTGTATACCCCTGTCACTATGTACTATAGGCTTTTCTCCAGGGGATAATTGACTGATAGCATCATCTAACATCGTATTTACAAGGGTGGAATCAGGAGATGTGCCTATTCTCCATGAAACTAATAATCCGTCAAAACAATCCACGATTGGTGATAAGTATACTTTCCCCGCCGAAATAGCAAACTCAGTAATATCAGTCAACCATTTACTATTTGGCTTTTCAGCAGAAAAATCCCTTTCTATTTCATTTGGAACAGATGGTGTTACTTCGCCTGCATATGAATTATATTTAGCCGTTCTTTTTACTTTTACTACTAGGTTTTCTTCATACATGATCCTACGGACAATCTTTTCGGAAACAATGGTATCTTCACGTTTGAGTAGAGCATGTATTCTGCGGTAACCATATCTGTTTTTATTTTCAGTGAATAATTCCTTGATGCGTATCCGTAAGGAAAAATATTTGTCCGGTTAAGACAGAACTTTTTCTTGATAGTAATAACTGCTTTTTGATAAATTCAGCGTCTCCAATAACCGTGGCAGTGAGTATTTAGTCTTTAGGGCATCGATTATCACTGCCTTCTCCCTGTTGCTGAGAGCTGTCTGATCGATGCCGGGGTCTTTTTTTAACACATTAATTGTTTCTTTAAGGATATCTATTTCCATTTGCATTTCAAGCATTTGATTCTTAAGCTCTGCCACTTCATGAGAGGATGAAGCGCTTGATTCCGTTGGTTTAGTCCCTTCCTTAAGTTCTCCGGGTGGAATATTTTTGTTATTCATTAGACCTAATGTACCTTCCTTTAGATAACGCTTTCGCCATTGATAAATACTGGCTCTACTATAACCAATATCTTCTGATACATATTTTATATTCTCCCCGTGTTCAAAGCAACGCTTAATTGCATCAAGTTTAACGTCCAATGGAGGATTTCTTGGATGCTCTGGAGGATTTGCAAACCGAGGAAGCTGTTTACGTTCTCTTTTCATCATATTTTCCGCAGCTATCCACGTATATAATTGTCTTCTCGTTGGATATCCCAAAATCCGTATTGTTACTGAAACGGAATTTGTTTGGTGAAATACTTTTAATGCAGTTGATTTTTGTTCTTTGGAATACATAAAAAGACTCCTTTCGGAGTCCTATGGTAGTCCAGTTTTTTGTCCGCACCCCCCTGCCAGTTTACACTATAATCTACATTTTCAAGCATCTTTTTAGAAAACTTTAATTTAAAAACATAAAAGTTCTTTATGGAATTAGCAATCAGCGCTTATTGACACTTACTATGAAGACTGATATATCTTCTGATTCAGTCTTGCCCTAGATACAAGTTCCAGAGTTTATACACACCCCAGTATTTTTAGCCCATTTTGGACGGCATTCAGCATCCACAAATAAGTTTTTCAGCAAAGTATTATCCATCCCAAAAACAGTTTTTGCCTTTTTCCCCTTCCGTAATTGATAGTCGAAATACAAATTCTGTTATATTATAAGGATCGTGCGATAATGCGATTAACATCTTCAAATTCTTTTTTTAATTCTGTCAGGAAGCTCAAAATATCTTCTTTAACCGAACCAAATCGTACTCCTTCCTCATATCCATAGAGCTTCCCATTTGTTTGATTTGCTACATTTTATTCAAAATTCAATCTCTACCACAAACATAATATAAAAGGTATCCATGTTTCATAATCGTCCCGTGGTTTTTCATAGATCTCTTTCAACACATTTATGAAACATATTTCCAATGTTAAATTTTTTTCATCGTTATTTAATACCGCCATTGTACATTACCTCCCTTCATATAATTGCTTTATATCCCTTTAACATATAACCAACTATATATCAACTTGTTCAATATGACACCGTGCTAAATCCTCCGTTATTGTTGATCATTTATACAACACCCTTCCATTTCTTTAATGCCTTCGTGTTTCCCCTTACTACCGTCACTACTTGTCCTTTTGAATTTGTAATTACCATATTATAAAATTTTCCGTTTTTCTTTATGTAAACTGTTTTTCTTCCCGATCATACGCACCAGATTATTCATGCATACACATACCAGTTCAGGAGCCACGTCTCTTCGGCATTCCCACGGATACTGTCCTGCTAATGGTACAGAAGACGGTTCGCAAAATCTTGTCGGCAGATAATAGCTTCCCGTCACTGCAGCGTAAGCTTTACTGTCAAAAACGAATCTACAGTACAGGAATGGGTAGACCCCTAAAATCTGGCTCTACCCATTCACAAATTTTTATCAAACTAATCAAATTTTTAAAGATTCATATTAATTTCAATGATATTAACTTTTTAGGGTTTCTCATACTCTTAATCTTCCCAAAAAAATTTCACTTCATTTCTATTTATCTTTTCAACTTTTATTTCTTTACATTCTATTTCAACATCTAAAACTGACAGACACATTTTTACTTTATAAAAGCCTTTATACTCACTTCTAGACAAAGTTATATCCTGTCCAAAATAACATAATTGTCTGCCCCTCATAGTTTTCACATGATCTATTGAGCGAATATAAGCATCTGTTTCATAATTCACTTTAAAACATACAGAAAAAACAATTCTCCAGCAGCTAATCTCATCGTTATAAATATATATAGTTATTTCATCGCCAAAAAAAGAAACTTGAAAATCTAAAATTTCTACATCCCAATATTCCGTTTCATCTATTCTTTCTTGAATTTTTTTAATATCCATAAATTTTTAAGTCCTTTCTACTACAATATATTTATGGTTGATATCCCTAACAACCAGTTAGGATATTATGCATCTTATTACTTAAGCTGTATTAATGATAGAGCAATCGGTATATCGACTTTCTTGGACTTTGCGTCCGTATTTTAGCACCTTCTGGGTGCGTTCGTATACACCACAGTAGATTGAATAGACAATGAGTAATCTGGTACTGGCCAATTGCAATCCAAAAAGGAGTAATATTTCTACATGAAACACAAAACTGCCATGAAAAACAACCTGAACAGCCTAAAATATTATATACGTTCTTACGGTTGATAAAAAATGTGTCCATCAGGTGATTTTGATGGAACTGGGTTCCCATTTGATGTCCAACAAATTACCTTTATTATCGTATAAATGCATATGCTGATATGGTATCATCTTATCTGCCGGATCTATACGAAGTCGCATTCTCCCCTTTGGATCTTTAATATGAATACGGCCATTATGCTCTTCATATTTCCAATCATTCGGTAACTTCTCTTTTAATTCTTCCGGACTAAGTTTATTAATTTCTTCCGGAGTCAATTCATCAAGTTTTCTATCATCGACCGTTTCATTTGGTGTTTTCTTCGCTTTATCTTTTTCTTTATTCTTATCTTTTTCCTTTGCTTTCCCCGTAGACTGATTCTCCTCAGACACCTCCCCTTCCGGCTCGACTCGCTCCTCCTGTCCCTCTGTCTTTGATTCAAACATTCCTCCTACAAATTTGACAATTCCCATTCCGGCTAATGCGCTTATAAAAGCCTTGCCACCTGTCACAATCCAGGGCCATGCTTGTGGCAGAAGCTCCACCACCACCGGAGCCTCTAAAGCCACCCCAGTCTTAACTGCTTTATTCGGCACCTTGGATGGTTGCTTTACACCTGTATTTCCTGTTGCACTGCATGCTTTTGAAGAACTCTTTGTCCCACTGTCTTTTTGCACAGTGCCAGTCTTTTGCTGAGTTCCTGACACGCTCTTGGTTCCTGTATTAGTTGTATACCCATTATTTTTCGACGCATTCTGATTGCTGGTGCTTTGGTAAGAAGAACTGCCCTGGTTATTGCTTTGACTTTTGTTCTGTTTTGCCGTACCTGTATAGCCGGCTGTACTTTTAGGGCTTTTCGCTCCCGTCCCGGTACTTGTTCCGGATAGCCCCTGCTGTCTGTTCCTGTTGTTCTGATATTTATAACCAGCATAAACCCCGCCAACTGCCAGACCGATCCCGATACCAACCAGAACGAGGATCTCACCTCTTGGATCCTCATACATGACCGGATTATTCTGTGCATACGCATACCGGTTTAAAGACTGCGGCTCCCTTGCATCCCCGCGCACAGTATCCGGCTGGTTGAAACGCATGGCGGCCGGTTCGTAAAACCTTGCCCTCAGGTAATAACTTCCGCTCACCGCGTCATAGGCTTCCCCATTGTACAGGAACCCTTCCCCTGCGTTTTCGCCTTCTGCGCAGACCAATTTCCCCGAACGGTGTATAGCGGTAACTGCTCTTTCCCAAATAGCCAGCCAAAACAGCGTGTCCGCCAGACTCTGCCTGTGTTTTTACCCCTTCCGGAATATTTTCCTGCCTGATTCGAAGCCGTCCCTTTATCTGACTCTTCCGTAGGCACCTGCGCACATTCCCGGGTCTCATTATAGAGATAGGTTACGGTTCATTTTTCCTCCGGCCGCTAAAATTGCGTCTCCTATTCCCCCAATAGCTGATATAAATTCTTCACTTGAATCAATGTATACCAAAAGATTATCTGTTACAATTCAGATAAACAATTGCGATTACATCTATTGAAATTCTACGCCCAATCCCGTTGCTACAAGATGTTTTTCATCAACTCCACATTTAAAAATTCTCCAGAATTCCGAATCATCTGACGCATTGGCATATATTTCTATTCGTTCCTTATTTGATAAATAAATCGTTAAGTCATTTAACTCATTCAATTTATAATTTACAATATAAACTGCTCCCTCTTTATTTATCCATTGCTCTGATTTTTCATCAAATAAATTACTTCCTGTGACTTCCCACTCAAAGTCTTCAGAATATTCCATAGAACTCTTAGGAATATACATATCTTCGGATGCAAACAAAATTCCTTCCTTTCCTATAAATCTCCACATTCCTTCTACATGTAGTGCCATTTCATTTTTTTGTACCTCTCTTTTTTTCCAATCCAGAACTGTTATTTGCTTTCCCAGACCAATCCATAATAAATTAGCAGCTCTTCCTATCACATCTATTTTCTTATTTAACAATAAATCAAGATACTCAAAAACACTTTTCTGATTCATTTCTTATTCGCCTACCTTTCTCCAAACATATCTACCGCCAGTTCATATATTTCCTGAAACCCGTATCCTAAACCATGTATAGCATCATGTAATTGCCTTTGCTGATCTTTATTTAAATTTAATTTTTTGGCTACTTTCTTTACCTGATTATTTTGTTTTTTATTATCTCTTGGTGTATTTTTGTTTTGTTTTCCTACTCTTTCTTTTCTTGGACTTTCATCTTCCCAATATTCTTCCTCATACGCCTCCCCTTCCGGCTCAACTCTTCCCTCCTTTTCGTCGCCCTTGGATTCAAACATCTCTCCTACAAATTTGACAATTCCCATTCCGGCTAATGCACCTATTAAAGCCTTGCCACCTGTCACAATCCAAGGCCATGCTTGTGGCAGAAGCTCCACCACCACCGGAGCCTCTAAAGCTACCCCAGTCTTGACTGCTTTATTCCGCACCTTGGATGGTTGCTTTACACCTGTATTTCCTGTTGCGCTGCATGCTTTTGAAGAACTCTTTGTCGCACTGTCTTTTTGCACAGTGCCAGTCTTTTGCTGAGTTTCTGACAGGCTCTTGGTTCCTGTATTAGTTGTATACCCATTATTTTTCGACGCATTCTGATTGCTGGTGCTTTGGTAAGAAGAACTGCCCTGGTTATTGCTTTGACTTTTGTTCTGTTTTGCCGTACCTGTATAACCGGCTGTACTTTTAGGGGTTTTCGCTCCCGTCCCGGCACTTGCTCCGGATATCCCCTGCTGTCTGTTCCTGTTGTTCTGATATTTATAACCTGCATAAGCCCCGCCAACTGCCAGACCGATCCCGATGCCAACCAGAACGAGTATCTCACCGCTTGTATCCTCATACATGACCGGATTATTCTGTGCATACGCATACCGGTTTAAAGACTGCGGCTCCCTTGCATCACCGCGTACGATATCCGGCTGATTGAAACGCATAGAGACCGGTTCGTAAAACCTTGCCCTCAGGTAATAACTTCCGCTCACCGCGTCAAAAGCTTTCGCATTATACAGGAACCCTTCCCCTATTTCCCTCTCCATCTGCGCAGACATCTCCAGCAACTTTTCAGATGCCCACCTTTATCCCACCAGTACACGCATATCTTTTTCAATTCCAGATCAGGTAGAATTGAACTCGCGAAATTTTACATATATGACTTCTTCTGCCTGCACATCTGGAACATCTTTTCTAGCATTCATTTCAATTTCGATATTCTGTTATCAATACACATACATATCAATATCTATAACCGCTCCTATTTTATTGACAAATTTAATAAATCGAGGCTCAAAAGATATTCCTGGTATTTGGTTTTGCGCGATCCTGATAACAAACTCAATATAAATATCTAAATTATATTTTCTTTTTAATTCGCACAACTTATCAGCTTTATTTAGAAACAATTTTTCCAACTGTTTTACAGCGACCCTTATGTCCAATGTATAAATTGGACCTATATCATATTCCCAAAGTGTATACTTATATTTTCTTCCTGTTTGTCTTATGCCCTCTCCTCTGTTCCATGTCTGTGCTGGGACTATTCCTAATTCATTTGTTATTTCCTGAACATCAAATTTGTCACCCTTTAGCGCTAATTCCACAATAATGTTTGTCTTCTCCATATTATTTTATGAATTCACCAGTTGGAATTCCTACTCCTTTCCCTCCTTTGAGAAAAATAATCAACTCTCCTGTATTTTTGTCTACATAAATATCATAATGAGCTATTTGCGTCTTTTTCCCTAATATATCACGTTTCAACCTATGGGCATCTATTCCTTTATCTTCTAAATAGGACTCATTAACTTTGTCACAATTCGCTTTACTGTTATCCCCATCTTTATTTTTATCATTCTTTCTTTTCTTTTTCTTCTCACCCCTTCGAGCGTGAGTGTTTTCATATTCTTCCTCATACGCCTCCCCTTCCGGCTCGACTCTTTCCTCCTTTTCATCACCCTTGGATTCAAGCAGTTCTCCAACCAATGTGACAATTCCCATTCCGGCTAATGCGCTTATAAAAACCTTGCCACCTGCCACAATCCAGGGCCATGCTTGTGGCAGAAGTTCTACCACCACCGGAGCCGCTATAGCGGTTCCAGTCTTGACTGCTTTATTCGGCACCAGAACCGCTTTTTTCTTCGAATCTGAATTTTTTGATGCACTGCATGCTTTTGAAGAACTCTTTGTCCCACTATTTTTTTGCACAGTCCCAATCTTTTGGTTGTTTCTTGCTGCTGCCGGAACACTTCCATTCTTTTGCTGAGATCCTGACAGGCCCCTGCTTCCTGTGTTAGTTGTATACCCATAGTTTTTCGACTGGGTCTGTTTGCCAGTGCTTTGGTAAGAAGAACTGCCCTGATTACTACTCTGATTTTTATTCTGTTTTGCCGTACCTGTATAACCGGCCGTACTTTTAGGTGTTTTCGTTCCCGTCCCTGTCCTTGCTCCGGATACCCCCTGCTGTCTGTTCCTGTTGTTCTGATATTTATAACCAGCATAAGCCCCTCCAACTGCCAGGCCAATCCCGATACCAACCAGAACCAGGATCTCACCACTTGGATCCTCATACATGACCGGATTATTCTGCACATACACATACCGGTTTAAGGACTGCGGCTCCCTTGCATCCCCGCGCACGGTATCCGGCTGGTTGAAACGCATGGCAGCCGGTTCATAAAACCTTGCCCTCAGGTAATAACTTCCGCTCACCGCGTCATAGGCTTCCGCATTGTACAGGAACCCTTCCCCTGCGTTTTCGCCTTCTGCGCAGACCAATTCCCCGAACGGTGTATAGCGGTAACTGCTCTTTCCCAAATAGCCAGCCAAAACAGCGTGTCCGCCAGACTCTGCCTGTGTTTTTACCCCTTCCGGAATATTTTCCTGCCTGATTGTCCCGGCCACACTCCCGCGCACATCATAAAGGTATTTCAGGCGCGTCCCTTCCTGGTATGCGGCAATCCGCTCCCTTCCGTACGTATACGAGGACGTCCCTTTATCTGACTCTTCCGTAAGCACCTGCGCATATTCCCGGGCCTCATCATAGAGATAGGTGAGGGCGCGGGTTTCTCCGGCGCTGTGTGTTTCTTTTCTTACCAGCTATTTTCAAAGACTTTCGATCCACTCTCTAAATATTTGTATAATCATATCTAATTTATGAGGATCTCCCACCCCATTAAATATCCCATCCTCAAAAAAGCAACAAAACCAATCTTCATCGCTCAAATCCTGCATCTGTCTAATGAACTTTGCATTTACATAATTTGTTTCCCGCAAATCGATTTTTATGGACCATCCTGGATTATCCAAAGTAGCAATTTTAATTCCATAACAATGCTCCCAGTACCCATCACAATTATTCAAATACCATCCTTCAAGCCATTTAATATTCTCCATTTTTTCTCCTTCATACCAAAATCCAAAATTAAAAGTAACATAATATTTGATTGCTAAATACTTGTTAAAACAGATCAAATGTAACCCTCTTTCAAAATTCGTTGATAAAAACTAGCAAAAACTGTTTGCCCTCTATTACACTTACTCGCATTGATGTTGTATCATTTTAGTTGACACCTTACACTCAAGGATTTGATGTATAATCAAAGAGAAATAAGGAGGCAACTACAATGGCAAAAAAACAACGGAAATACGACATGGAATATAAAATCC
>RAZH01000003.1 GCA_003612585.1 bacterium 1XD42-54 | reverse complement strand
TTATTCATCAGATATGACCTTGTAACTTATTAACTCTATAGCTCTTGTAGCTATATCATTATTATACTAGGAGGAATCATATGAAAAGCTACATAATCGTGTTACTTTCTTTGCTTCTTTTAGGCGGCTATGGTGTGCCTGATGAGAAAGCGGGCTATCGTCAGATTACAATGGACGAAGCAGCTGTTATGATGGAGCAAGAGCAGAATTACATCATCCTGGATGTCCGGACTGTGGAAGAATTCGATGATAAACATATCCCTGATGCAATCAATATTCCAAACGAAACAATTGGTTCGGAAGAAATATCAGAACTTCCAGACAAGAATCAGCTTATTTTGGTATACTGCCGCAGCGGAAACCGCAGTAAACAGGCATCCGAAAAGTTAGTGGCTTTGGGCTATACGAATATCGTAGAATTTGGTGGTATAATTGACTGGACTGGAGAAACGGTATCGGAATAGATTGACCGGAGGTTGTCGGTCTACAATACGGTGACGAACGTTGTAGTTACAGCAACTAATGCAAAAATGATTCTGAAACAAATTTCGATTATGATATGCGGGTTTGGAATCAGACAGGATTGGGTGACCGGGCAAACAGATTCTAACAGATTCTATTTGTAAGCACAGAAAATTACATCAAATGCCTGTAATTGAAGTTGTTTGCTGAATTAAAATGAAAAAGGAGAAACGGATATGGCAAAGACAGCATGGATTTTTTCATACAAGCTGAAGAAAAATGTGAGTGAGGAACAGTTTATCGAAAAAACATAAAAGTTACACGATGAGGTCATTTCTAAGGCGAAAGGATTTATTTCCTGGGAACATTATTTACAGGGGAATGTGTGGACGGATTTTGTTCTCTGGGAAACAGAAGAAGACGCGAATCATGCTACAACGATAGGAAAAGGAAAAGAAGTAACGGAGGATTTCTATGCCTGTATACAGATGCATACTTGCAGGGCGTTGATTTCGCAGCTTGTAAAGAAATATTAATTGACAAAATTTGACCTATCTGGTAATATATTACTAATATATCACAGGAGAGGCATATGAAGAGTTTAAAAGAAAAAGCATATGAAGTAATACGGGAGCGGATTATTACCTGCGCATATCAGCCAGGGGATTTTATCGACGAAAGAGCATTATGCGAAGAACTGAATATGAGCCGCACTCCGGTCAGGGAAGCTTTGAATGTTTTGGCAGAGGAGGAATTTCTCGATGTTATGCCGCGCAGAGCGATTATTGTTTCACAGATTTCCATGAAGGATATCAATAACCTGTACGATCTTCGCGAACTGCTGGAGCCGGCAAGTGCGGCGCTTGCGGCCAGACAGAGCAGCCAAACCGTGATGTCGGAGCTGCTGGAGCAGTTTCAGAATGTGAATACGCTGGATATCTATCAGTATTCTATTTTGGATAATAAATTACATATGTACATTGCACAGTGTACCGGGAATCATATGCTGGTGAAATTTATGGACAGTCTGATGGCAAAGACTCAGCGGATACGCATTATCTCATCCAAATATGAAGAAAGGAGGAAAAAGGGGTACGCAGAGCACCTCGATATTATTCACAGTATTTTAGAGGGAAGAGAACAGGATGCAAAAGCTGCGATGCAAAGCCATATCCAGGAAGCGCGGGAGGACTTTACACGGGTTCTGCAGGCAAATGGGCGGTACTGTATTTCATAAAATCATATCAGAAGAAGACATATTCCGGTAGGGCAGGGGCTGTTTACGGCAGAATTTTTTGCATCAAAGAAAACAGGCGAGGTATGCAGCGGTGCAAAAAATGTTTGTGTGAAAGACCCATAAAAAATGCTTTTTCTGATATATCAGTTAAATATCACAGTAAACATAAGAGAGAAGGAGAGGACACAATGAACAGAAGAACAATGATAGGCGTAAGTGCAGCAGCGTTGATGACAGCAGCAATCTTTGGAAGCGTATCGGTATCCGCAAATGAGAATACAGTGAAAATTGGATTCGCGATTAAATCCACAGGTAGTTCTTTTTACAAAGCACTTGCGACTGGGGTGGAAAAGGCGTGTGCAGAGAAGGACTGGGAATGCGTTGTGCTCGATGCAAACAGTGACCTGACCAGAGAACAGGAAAATATGGAGACACTGATTTCCCAGAACATGGATGTCATTTTGCTGGATGCGATAGATCCGCTTGGCGGCGTTGCACTGGTGAAGCAGGCGGTGGCGGCCGGAATTCCTGTGATTGAAGTAGACGCACCGATTGACGCGAGTGCGGAGGTGATTACAACGGTGTACAACAATAACATCACAACTGCTTATATGGTAGGTCAGTACATTCCTCAGTTTTACGGGGAGGACTGGATCAGCAGCGTTGTGCTCAGTGGTGGAAAGGGCAATACCGGAGGAACTGAGCGGCGTCAGGGAATGATTGCAGGTATTATCGGGACACGACTCGGATTAAGTGAGGAAGATGCTTTCGAGGAGGCAAGAAAATTTGATGACGCGTTAATTTCTACCGGAAAAGCACGGCACGAAGAGGCGAAGTTTGAGATCCTTGGGCAGGCTTATGGCAGCTGGCTTGCAAGTGAAGGACTTACAGGCATGGAGGATCTTCTTGTGGCAAATCCTGATATTAACTGTCTGCTCAGTGAAAACGATGATATGGCTTTGGGAGCGCAGAAGGCAATTACAGCATCCGAAAAGACAGAACAGATTCAGATTTTCTGTGCAGCCGATGGTCAGAAGGAAGGCTATGAACAGATTATGAAGGGTGGACAGTACAGATGCTCTGGTGAAAATAGCCCGGCAAAGGTTGGGGCGCTTGCAGTAGAAATCGCAGGACAAGTGGTTTTGGAGGGAAAGACGGCAGAAGATTATGAGGCGGTTGTGATGACTCCGGCTAATGTTGTTACGTTTGATAATGTAGAAGCGTTCTACGATCCGGATTCAGATTTTTAAGTGCTGTTTCAGGCAATGAAAAACAGGGAGGTCAGATATGACGGATAAACCATTGATAGAAATGAAACAGATCACAAAGAGTTACGGCGGTATCAGAGCACTGAAAGGGATTGATTTTCACTTGTATCAGGGGGAAGTGCGGGCTCTTCTCGGTGAAAATGGAGCTGGGAAATCAACATTAATGAAAATTTTGTCCGGTGCAGAGTCTATGGATTCCGGAGAAATTCTGGTAAATGGTGAAACGGTATCTGTAACCTCCCCAAAAAGAAGTAGGGATTTGGGGATTTCTACGATTTATCAGGAATTTATTCTGGCGCCGCAGCTGTCTGTGGCAGAAAATATTTTTCTGGACAGGCTGTCAGAAAGAAAAGGGCTGATTTGCTGGAAAGCACTGTGCCAAAAAGCGGGAGCACTTTTGAAACAGATGGGTTTTGAAAACATTGACCCTATGACAAAGGTAGGAGATCTGCCGGTAGCATACCAGCAGATTGTAGAAATATGCAAAGCATTATCGAGAGAGGCAAGGGTGCTGATACTGGATGAACCGACGGCGGTTCTTACCTTTCATGAAATTGAAAAGCTGTTCCAGGTGATCCGGAAGCTGAGGGACGAGGGTTGGGGAATTATTTATATTTCACACAGGCTAGAAGAGGTTTTTCAAATCTGTGACCGGGCGACGATTTTAAAGGATGGGACATTGGTCGGCGCGTATGAACTGCGGGGGATGGAGAAAAAAGATCTGGTCAATCTTATGGTGGGAAGAACCATGCAGAATTATTACCCACCACGAGAGATAAATATCGGGCAAGAGGTGCTGCGGGCAGAGCACTTAAAAGCCGGATCACTTGTGGATGACGTCAGTTTTCAGGTTCGGGCAGGAGAGGTTCTGGGATTTTACGGGCTGGTTGGTGCGGGAAGGACAGAAACGATGCGGGCGCTCTTTGGCGCGGATGTGTTGCAGGAGGGCGAAATCCGACTGGAAGGCAATAAGATACAGATCCGAAATCCTTCGGAGGCAGTGAAAAACGGCATCGGCCTGCTTCCGGAAGATCGCAAGAAGGAAGGGGTGCTTCTGAAGCTTCCGATTCGCTGGAATACGACGCTGTCAAATATCAAAACCTTCAGTTTTTGGGGGATTCACAACCACAGACGCGAGCGGGAAGTTGCACGAAAAGCACTGAAAGATCTGCATACGAAATATGGGAGCCTGGAGGATGCAGCGAACAGTCTGAGCGGCGGAAACCAGCAGAAAGTGGCTCTGGCCAAATGGCTGGTAGCAGGCTGCAAGGTTGTGATACTGGACGAACCTACGCGCGGCGTTGATATTGGAGCCAAACGGGAAATTTACAGTATTATCAACGAGCTGGCCAGGGCAGGGACCGGGATTGTTGTCGTTTCTTCTGAGATGGAGGAGATTATGAATATCAGCGACCGGATTCTGGTTATGCGCTGCGGAAAGATTACGGGAGAACTGAAAAAAGAAGAGATCACAGAACAGAGGCTTATACAGCTGGCGATGGGGGTATCGTGACATGGAAAAGACAGGAAGAAAATGGGATGTAAGGAGTTTTATCAAACACAACAATATGTATGTCATATTTGCAGCCTTGCTGGTCGTTTGCGTTTTTCTGTCAGAGGATTTTCTGACAGGAAACAATTTGATGAATATCGGCAGGCAGCAGGCCGGACTTACGATGATTTCCATGGGGCTTCTGTATGTGATTATGACGGGTGGGATTGATCTGGCAAGCGGTTCGGTTATGGCGCTGTCCAGTGTCATGGTTACGTTTTGCCTTACAACGCATGAAATGGGAATGGCAGCAGCAGTTGGTATTCCGCTGCTTCTCGGAGGACTGTTTGGACTTTTGTCAGGCGTACTCGTGTCCTGGCTGAATATGGCGCCATTTATCGTTACTCTGGCGATTCAGATCATGGTAAGAGGACTGGCATTTATGATTTCAAATGGTAATCCGGTGCTGGCTCCGGCGGATACAGTGGAAGGGCTGGCTTCCGGTATTTTTCTCGGGCTTCCGGTATTGATTTGGCTGGCGATTGCCGTTGTACTGGTGTTCTGGTTTATCCAGCATTATACGACATTCGGGCGGATGATTCTGGCGGTCGGAAGCAACGATACAGCGGTGTATCTGGCCGGAATCCGTGTAAAATGGTACCGGACAGGAACGTATATCATTGCAGGCATATGTTCTGCACTGGCGGGAATTATTTCTGTTTCCAGAACCGGAATCGGTACGCCTCAAGTAGGTGTGGCGATCGAATCGGATGCGATCGCGGCCTGTGTAATTGGCGGAGCTAATATGATGGGCGGCGAAGGCGACGTGTTTAAAACCGTGATCGGTGTATTTGTACTGGCCCTGATCCGGAATATCATGAACCTGATGGCAGTGCCGTCTTATCCGCAGGATGTAATCAAGGGAATTATCATAATTCTGGCTGTTTTGCTTCAGACGCTGACGTCCAGGAAAAAATAAGGAGAGAGACTGATATGAAAGTGGAATGGAAAAAAATAAAAGATCTCGGGACAGAGGCGCTCAGAAAAGAAGGTATGCAGCCGGAGGATGCAGAAATTACGCTGGATGTTCTTCTGGAAGCAGAGGCGATGGGGATTCATTCACACGGATTAAAAAACCTGAATAATTATGTACAAAAAATCAGATGCGGTACTTTAAACCCGCGGCCGGAACTGCAAGTTGTATATGAAAGCAAAGCAGCGAAGGTACTTGATGCAGACGATGGTATGGGGATGGTAGCGGCTGTGCGTGGGATGGAAACTGCGATAGAACTTGCAAAAAAATATGGAGCAGGGTACTGCTGCGTCAGAAACAGCTGCCATTTTGGGGCAGGAGGCATTTATGCAAACCTGGCGGCCAGACAGGGGATGTTTGCAATGGCTATGAGCAACACAGACCCGAATATGGCAGTCCCGGGCGGAATCGGCATGACGATTGGAAATAATCCGTTTGCTTATGCATATCCGAGAAGAAACGGGGAGACTGTGTTTCTTGATATTGCACTGTCAGCAACAGCTGCGCTGAAAATTAACAAAGCGAAAATGGAGGGAAAACAGATCCCCGACACCTGGCTTTTGGACGATAAAGGAAATCCGACGACGGAGCCTGGGTGGTATGGAAAAGGAGGTGCGCTTCAGCCAGTTGGCCTGCATAAGGGTTATGGGCTTTCTGTGATGGTTGAGGTCTTGACCTCAGTTCTGTCAGGAGGGAAGATCTGCAGGGATGTCCCGAGCTGGTGTTTTGAGTTGGATAAAAAGAACAGGGCAAGCCATGGATTTTTTGCGATAGATATTGAGAAGCTTTCCGGTCTGGAAGCATTTTATGACAAAACGGAAGAGTTGGAGCGTTACATAAAAGCATCGCGCACAAGAACTGCCGATACGTCTATTTTGATGCCAGGAGAGATGGAATGGGCGAATTATCGGAAAAATTCTGTTTTTGTTGAGATCCCGGAGGATGTGGAGATGGAGCTGAGAAAGCTGATCTCGGAGTCTGAATTTGAAAAGTGCTGCGTGATGGAGAAATGACTTTGCAGCAGGGAGGGCACAATGAAAAAACATAGGATTAAAACGACAGAGTATAAGTATGTTATAAGTCCGTATGAAGAACCGATTGCATACGTAAAATCAGGCGATGTCCTGGAGATTGAGACAGAGGATGCGTTTGCAGGAAAGCTTGACCGGGAGGATAAAAATCCGGAAACAGTGATTCCTTTCTTCAATCCGCTGACCGGCCCGATTTATATTGATGGTGCCAGAACAGGCGATACACTGAAAGTTACGATTCATGGAATCGAGCCGTTGCGTGACTGGGGTGTAAGCAGCATTCAGGGACATTTTGGAGCGCTGGGTGGTACCCATACGACACGGATTTTGAACGAACCGTTGAAAAATCAAGTTTTTTTATATCGGTTGGAGGGCGATGAATACGTGTATAATGACAGGCTGAGGTTTTCTTATGAACCGTTTATTGGGACGATTGCTACGGCTCCGGCAATTGAGGCAGTTTCTGCTCTGACGCCGTTTGCGCAGGGCGGAAATATGGATGTTCCGGATGTGAAACCGGGAAATGTAATCTATTTACCGATTCAAAAGGACGGGGCTTACCTGTATGTCGGAGACTGCCACGCCAGACAGGGGCAGGGAGAAGCGTGCGGGACAGCCCTTGAGATTGCAGCAAAAGTAACCCTGACAGCAGAGGTGGTCCGGGGCAAAAACATAAAATGGCCGAGAATAGAAAATGATCGGGAAATGATGTGCATCGGCAGCGCAAGACCGATGGAGGATGCAGCCAGAATCGCGTGCTGTGAGATGATTGAGTGGATGCAGGAATTTGGATGGACGTCGGAAGAAGCGTATCAGGCGATTACAATGGACGCTGGGCTGTATATCGGAAATATGGTAGACAGCGCATATTCTGTTGTAGCAAAAATGAAAAAAGAGACTGTCGCACCTGGCGGAGGGATGTGGAAAAATGAATAAACTGTGGAGTGTATTAAAAAAAGAAAAGCTGCTTCCGGTTGTCACGATTCAAGACCCGGAACATGCGGCGGGATTGGCAGAAGCATTGTTGGAAGGCGGAATCAGCAGTATGGAGATTACTCTGCGCACGGAGGCAGCGCTTGAGGCTATCCGGTCAGTGGCGGAGCAGTTCCCGGAGATGCAGCTTGGTGCTGGGACAGTATTAAATGGGGCGCAGGCAGAGGAGGCTATAGCGGCCGGCGCCAGATTCCTTGTCTCTCCTGGATTTTCCAAAGCAGTGGCGGAAGTATGCGAGAAAAGAGCGATTGCCTATATTCCGGGATGTGTTACGGCCACAGAGATTATGGAAGCATTGGAGTGCAAAATCCGGGTTCTTAAATTTTTTCCGGCAAAGCAAAGCGGGGGAACTGAGGCTCTGAAGACTTTTGCAGCGGTATTTCCAGAAGCTGTTTTCATTCCGACAGGAGGAATCAATTCAGAAAATGTAAAACAATATTTAGCCCAGGGAAATGTTCTGGCCTGCGGAGGAAGCTGGCTGATTCAGGAAGGAAGCGTTGGCCGAGAGGGTAAGTCCATTGTTTCTGAAGAAATACGAAAGATACAAAGTGAAGGAAGGGCACGGCAAGAGGTGTAAATGAGATGGAAAAATCCGGCATGACAAAAGAAAAAAAGTACAGTACAGAGGTGATAACACTTGGAGAACCGATGGCTGTATACATTGCAGAAGAACTGGGAGATCTCAGAAGTGCGAAACGATACAGGCGCGCGGCTGCGGGAGCTGAATTGAATGTTGCCGTAGGTTTGGCCAGGCTTGGTCATAAAGTCAGTTATCTTACTAAGCTCGGAAGAGATCCGTATGGTCAAATGATTTTTGATTTTTTAAACAGAGAAGGTGTCGGGACCGGACATATTTTATGGGATGAGACACGCCTGACCGGTTCTTATCTGAAAGCACGGGTGGAGGAAGGGGACCCGGACATTTTTTATTACAGAAAGGATTCCGCGGCTTCCACTTATCATTGTGTAGATGTCAGAACCGGATTTGAGGAAGGCAAAATTTTACATATCACAGGAATTTCGGCAGGAGTCTCCGCATCCATGCGGGAAGCTTTGCAGGAGGCGGTGCATCTTGCAAAGAAAAAAGGGATGCGGATTACTTTTGATCCAAATCTCAGACCAGCGCTTTGGAGAACGGAGGCAGAGATGATCGAAACGGTCAATGGCTTTGCATTTCAAAGTGATATTGTTATGCCAGGACTTGGAGAGGCCAAAATACTGACAGGAGAGCAGGAGATCGGGAAGATTGCGCAGTTTTATTTTGACAGGGGCGTGAAAACAGTGATCATCAAGCTTGGAGCAGCAGGTGCATGTCTGCTTGAACCGGAAAATTACAGGACAATCCGTGGATTTCATACAGACGATATCGTGGATACGGTAGGTGCAGGGGATGCGTTTGCTGCTGGTGTGATCAGTGGGATTCTGGAAGGCACCTCTTTGGAGGAAGCTGTGCGCAGAGGCAATGCAATGGGAGCAATTATAATCTCCAGTCCGGGAGATAACGACGGGCTGCCATGCAAAGAGAAACTGCGGACTTTTTTAAAGCGAGCCTGAAGATATGAGAGAAAAAAAGTAGAAAACCGGGAGATAAAGAAAAGCAAAGAAGGTTGTTAGAAGTTAGAAACTGAAAGTTTGGCGCAGAGCGTTTGTCGAGAATGACAGGCGCTTTTTTGATGAATGACCAAAAGAAACTTTATACTTTAAATATCCTGTGCTATGATAAAAACGGAAAGATAGAGACACATAAATTCAAGGGTTCGCAGGGCAATTGAAGAAATTTTAAAGGAGACATAAAACATATGAGACTATCAAAGAGAACTGAAGTATTTACAGATTCCGTGATCCGAAGAATGACAAGAGTATCCGATGAGTATGAGGCTGTGAACTTATCGCAGGGGTTTCCGGATTTTGCACCACCCAAAGAGATGACGGACCGGCTGGCGCAAGTGGCGGCAGAGGGACCGCATCAGTATGCTCTGACATGGGGCGCACAGAATTTTCGTGAAGCGCTTGCGAAAAAGCAGGAGCATTTTTCCGGGATGAAGGTAGATCCGGAGACTGAGATCGTGGTGACATGCGGAAGCACGGAGGCGATGATGGCCGCTATGATGTCTGTGTGCAACCCGGGGGATAAGGTAGTTGTATTTTCACCGTTTTATGAGAACTATGGAGCGGATGCGATCTTGAGCGGAGCAGACCCTATTTACGTTCCGCTAAAGCCGCCAGCCTTTACATTTGATGCGAATGAACTGGAGGAAGCGATGAAGCAGCCGGGGGTTAAGGCAATGATTCTTTGCAATCCGTCGAACCCCTGCGGCAGAGTGTTTACAAGGGAGGAGCTTTCAGTAATTGCAGACCTGGCGATTCGATACGACGTGTTTGTGATCACCGACGAGGTGTATGAACATATCTTGTACAAGCCGTATGAGCACGTGTATATGGCGACACTGCCAGGGATGAGAGAGCGTACAATCATGTGCAATTCGCTCTCTAAAACATATTCAATTACAGGCTGGCGCCTTGGCTATGTGATTGCTTGTCCTGAAGTGATCGACCGGGTGAAAAAGGTTCATGACTTCCTGACAGTAGGAGCGGCGGCGCCGTTGATGGAAGCAGCGGTTGTTGGGCTACAGTTTGGGGATTCCTATTATGAGTGGTTGCAGGACAAATATACACATATGCGGGAACTGTTTACGGGAGGGCTGGAGAACATCGGACTGTCCTTCACGAAGCCGCAGGGCGCATATTATGTGTTGGTGGATATCCGCGAATTTGGCTATGTGGATGATGAGGAATTCTGTGTGGATCTTGCAAAAGAGGTGGGCGTAGGGGCCGTTCCGGGCTCAAGCTTTTTCCGGGAGGATGTGAACCATCTGATCCGGCTGCATTTTGCAAAGCAGGATCAGACTTTGACAGAGGCGTTGGACCGGTTGTCGGGGATCTGGAAATTACGAAAATAGTAATATTGCAGATACCCTGGTAAAGGGAAAAAGTATATGAAAAAAAATGGAATTTATTTAACGCTTGGTGGGAGATTTGTGATTCTGGCGTCGGTTACCTTTCTGTTTCCTCTGGTGATTTTTGCCAGCTTTGCATCGAGAAATTATGGAGAAGCAGTTAATCTGAAACTGGAGCAGATGACAGATGCGGCACTTGGACTGATTGATAAAAATATTGATTATATTATCCGCGACGTGGAAAGCACGGCTAGTTTGATTACAACAAACCGATCCACTCAGGCGCTCTTGCTGGAGAAAGATCCGGAAAGGTATAAGCTGGAATACCGGGAGAAAGAGCTGGCGGTAAAAAATCTTCTGATTAATGTAACGAATAATAAAGACTTTTTTGAAACAGTCTATTTGGGCAATCAGTATACTTCAGTGAACAAATATCGAAGCAGTATTGCTTCGGAGGCGATTGAAAGCTATGAGGCGATGATCGAAAACGACTGGTATCGCGAATTGACTGAGCAAAAGGGAAAAGGCGTCTGGTATAAGGGAGATGAGATTCCGGGTTTTACCGATAATCTTTTGATTTATGCGAAGTCGATTCTGAACATGAACAATCCCAGGCCGATCGGAATTTTACTGGTTGGAATAGGAGAATCCCCTTTTTCACAGATATTTTCGGATCAGCAGGTTGACTTTAATGCGAAGATCCTGATTTCACAGAATGATCAGATTATTTTTGAGTATTCCCCTTCGGAAGATGAGTTCCTCTCCTCCCTGACGCAGGAACAGAACAGAAGGCTGATCCGTTCGGATGGCATTGTGGATATTTCGAAAAAAGTGTATGTCCGTCATATCGAAAACCGGTTTTCCGGCTGGCAGATTACAAGTGTCGTGCCTTATAAAGAATTTCAGGCGGAGCGAATGGGGTCAAGCCGACTCTTTTTTTCCATTGCGGCGGGCTGTTTTCTGGCCGGCGTTCTGCTGATGTGCTTCTTCAGCCACGGTATGACGAGAACGCTGAAAAAGCTGAGGAATTACGTGGAGGCGTTGCGGCAGGGAGATACAGGTACAGAAGTGACGTTCTCCTCCAGAGATGAAGTCGGCATGGTTGGAAATGAGCTGGTCCGGGTGGTTTCGGAAAATCACAGGCTGATGCAGAACCTGTACCAGTCCATGTACAAGGAAAAGGAAGCGGAGCTTATGGCGTTACAGGCACAGATCAATCCGCATTTTCTGTATAATACGCTGGATTCCATTTTCTGGATGGCGCAGGAATATCATGCGCAGGAGATTGGAGAAATGGTAGTTGCGCTTTCCAATGTGTTTAAGCTCAGCCTGAACAAAGGAGAAAAATTCATAGAACTGGGAAAAGAGCTGGATCTGGTAACAAATTATCTGGAGATTCAGAAAATGCGTTTTGGAAGTGCATTGCGGACAGAGATTGACGTTCCGGAAGAATTAAAAAAGGTAAAAATTCTGAAATTTATCATACAGCCGCTTGTGGAAAACTCGGTTTTGCATGGATTGGCGGAGAATGGGATGGCAGGTACGATTCGGGTGACGGCAAAACAGGACGGCGCCTGCCTGAACATAGCTGTGGAGGATGACGGTCAGGGATTTTCCGGAACTTTTGAAAAAGCGCTCCAAAACGGGTATGCGCTGAAAAATGTGGAAGAGCGGATAAAGCTATGCTATGGCGAGGACTGCGGAATCTTTATGGATCCGGAGGTTTCGGCAGGATGCCGCATTTTGCTCAGGCTGAAGGTATGGGAAGAGGAGCAATGAAACGATGTACAGAATATTTTTGGCAGATGATGAGTTTAAGGTGATTAATGGGATGCTTCGAAGCATCGACTGGGAAAAGTTGCAATCGGAGGTAGTCGGTTATGCCCAGGATGGGGAGGAGGCGCTGGAAAGGATAAACAGGCTTCAGCCGGACATTATTCTGACAGATATACGGATGCCGAAAAAAAGCGGGCTGGAAGTGATGGAGCAGATGGAGTCGGAACATCCGTGCGCATTTATTATATTCAGCGGATATACCGAGTTTGAATATGCAAAAAAGGCATTGCAGATGAAGGCAGTTGATTATCTGATTAAGCCGGTCAATCTATGCGAAATCGAAGCGTCGATCTGCAAGGCGCAAAAACAGATTGAGCAGATGAAGGCAGCTCAGAATCCGGACAGTGTCAGAAGGCGGGAATGGCTGGAAGCTATTTTAGATGGAAAAAAGCCGGAAGAGAGTTTCTTTCGGGAAACACAGCGTTTTTGTGTGACAGTACTTCATTATGCACGCGATCTGGCAACAGAGATTGGCGATAAAATTGTGTCGATTTTGTCTGAAGAAATGACGGAAGAGCAGGAGTATATTGTGCTGAAAAACCGCAAAGAACTGGTTATTCTTGTCGCGGGGGAAAATGAAAGAGAGACGCAGGGAAGGCAGCGTTCTTTGGCGGAACATCTGAAACTTCTGGCGGAGGAAGTGCCACAAAAACTGTACTGGGCGCAGAGCAGGGGCGTGTGTGGCACAGAGCAGATTGAAAATGCTTATACAGAGGCGGCCGACCGGGTGGAAATGCATGAGTTTTTCTGTGGTCACCAGGAAGAGTGTGGAGGCAGGGAAAGGGATTTTCAACAAAAAGATATGATTCCATCTGTAACCAGGGAAATTCTGTGCACGGATTCGAGCCGGGAAGCAGAACGGGTGATTTTGGATTTTTTTCAGGGAGCTGCAGAATCCGGCTATACACCGAATCAGATCAGGGGTCTTTGTCTGGAACTGTACTACAGTTTAAAATACCATTACCAGAAAGAGTATCCGGAAATTTTACTTTCTGAGCAGGGGCAGGATGATTCAGATTACTTTCGGAAGTCTTCAGATCTTTTAAATTTAGAGACCATAAAAAACAAAATACTTTCCTTTTATGAACTGGTGAACCGACGGTTGCAAATGCATCAGTCTTATTATCAGCAGCGGATGGTGCACAGGTGCAAAACGTATGTGGAGGAGCATCTGGGCGAGCCGATTACGCTGACAACAGTGGCAGAGTCTGTGAATATGAATCCGACTTATTTAAGCCATGTTTTTAAGAAAGCAACAGGGAGCAATCTGTTTGATTATATTACAGAACGCAGAATTGTGGAGGCGAAGCATCTCCTGAAAACGACGTATCTGAAAATATTTGAAATTGCAAAGGCAGTCGGGTATCCGGATCAGAGATATTTCTGTCAGGTGTTTAAGAAGAAAGCGGGAATGACGGCTGTGGAATACAGAAATAAAAAATAGCCAAGGAGCTGACACGAATGTTATGGTGTGTCAGCTCCTTTATTAGCCTGTGCAGGCGGAATAAAAACGGTACTGCCCGGTATTATAGCGCGGGAGTGCGCGAAAAGCGCTTTTATATTTTTTCGGGAAGCATACAGGAAAGGTTTGTCACAGTCAGCTTTCCTCCGTGTGCAAAGAAGCCCCAGTGCGTTTGATGCAGCTGGTAACATCTTGCGGTAAGCGCCGTTTTTTCGCCAAGGTACAGAATACAGATATCGGTATCAACGAGAAGCGTAAACGAAAGCGGCTGATTGGGCAGCAGTGCCACCGGGCGTTCCAGACCGGCGTCGAAGGGACGGTCATTTTCAAAGTGATTCGGAATGACCGGTTCGGTCAGAGTACTTCTTGGCCACTGGTCAAAAACGACGCGCTGATACAGAGGTTCCAGGCGATAGAAATATCCGCAGTCACCGGTAACGTCTGTGTGCAGCTGCAGGCCGAAGGAAACGGTTCCAGAAGAAAAGGAAAGCGCTCCGGTTATACGGCAGCAGCGTGGAAGCAGGTCAAAAAAAACGGAAGAAAATTTTTCAGCGCCCTCTATCTGAAGTGCGCAGCGTGTGATGTCTGTGCCGCCGGATGTCCTTGCCGGACACAGTGGAAACGGTATGCAGAAATGTTCCAGCAGTGTACGCGGTGGCCTGACGGATAGTGTGCCGTCGTCTTCCTGGTGTAGCTGATGTACGGCAAGATTGCCGGCCCATTCCCATTTGCCGAAATCGTTTTCACCGGATTTGGTGGGAATCCATCCGAAGATGAAACGGTCTTTATTATTTCCGGCTGTCTTGGCGCCATAAAAGGCGCGGCCGTCAAAGGTGTCGTTTGCCGGTGTGAGCCAGGGACCATCGGGAGAACGGCTTATGCAGTAATGGGTGGTATATTTTTCAGAAAAAGTTGAAAAAATCAGATACCACCAGTCTCTATACTGAAAACAGTCCGGGCATTCGTGTGTCATATAAAGGCCCGGAGCATAGAAGGTTTTTCCGGGAGTCCAGTGAAGCAGATCGCGGGATTCCATGGAGGCCAGGCAGCCGCTTCTGCGCAGGCTGCCGTTTGTGAGCCGCGCTGCCAGCAGCATCAGATAGCATTCACGTTCTTTCCAGTAAAAGACGAAGGGATCTCTCCAGTCAAACACATCATAGCCCTGACAGGCCTGCATCAGAAAAGCAGTATCCTTTTGCCAGTGAATGAGATCGTTTCCGATTGCATGTGCAATGTACTGAAGCGGACGCCCATCCTGCATAAAAGCAGGATGGGCGGAATTTTGAGCCGTATAAAACAGGTGATATGTTCCATCTTTGCCGGTAATCACCGAGCCCGTATAGCAGCTTCGGTCCGCATCTGTTTCATTTCCCGTGGGAAGAACCGTTCCCTTGTTTTCATAATGAAAGAAATCTTTTGTAAGAACGAGATCCCAGGTGGTTTTTTCTGCCGGAATGCCGTTGATTCTCCGTTCATTTAAATAATAAAGATAGAACGTCCCGTTTTCAAAATAAGGGATAATATCGCCCGCCCAGGAAGTGTCCGGTTTATAAAAAATGTGGTACATGATTTATTCGTCAGCTCCGAAGTAATCGGCAGCGTTGGCTTCAATAGAGGCATCAATGGCGTCTGCGAATTCTTCCGGAGTAATAGCACCGAGGCAGAGGGAGACGGCCTGGCTTCCGAGCAGTTCGTTTGTGGTAGGATCAAGCTCCAGGTCCGGAAGATTGATGACGCCATCTGCAGTTCCCATATCAGCTACTACTTTGTTTGCCAGCTCGTTGTCAAACGGCGCTTTTCCGTCTGCGACACACGGGAAGGAACGGCCTTCACAGGCTTTGCCGATGTTGTGCGCATAGAAATTAATAAAGGATTCCATTTCTTCGTCAAAGGACTGCGCGGAGAAACCGATTGGAGTTGAAGAATTTGAGATGAAGGCCAGATTGCCAACCTGCGTTTCACCCTCATTTGCCTTCGGAATCTTGAAGTAGTCAATTTTGCCCTTTACGTCGTCGCTCAGATCATCTGCAACAAATTTTGCGAAATCGCCGGTACCGATAAAGTACATGGCGGATTTTCCGGCCAGGAAGTAGTCGCGACTGGTCGTGTAATCGTCGCTGGCAAAGCTTTCCTGGAAATATCCGTTTGTACCGAGATCAGCGAGGAACTGTGCTGCTTTCAGACCGATTTCACTGTTCATTTTCTGTTTTCCTCTTGCCAGATCAAGCAGAAAATCATTTCCGCCGTAGCAATAAGTAATCAGCAGCGGGAGACGGAGCAGTACCGGAGATTCTACGCCGGAGGTGGCGATCGGTACGATTCCCTTTTCTTTCAGTGTGGCACAGACAGACATGAATTCATCCCATGTCTCAGGCGGTTCCACACCGGCCTGCTCAAAAAGCTCTGTGTTGTACCAGAATACTTCGATCTGGAAATCATTCGGAATACCGAGCTGAGCGCCGTCACGGGTGCGGCCCCATGCAAGAGGCGCTTCCTGAAATACATCCTGTAAATTATATTTTTCAATGGTAGGTGTCAGTTCCTGCACGTAGCCTTCATTTAAAAGCTGAATGGCATACGGATCGGTATCAATATTCCACATATCAGGTACGTCGTTGCTGGAAATCAATATTTTCAGCTTTTGCAGATAGGCGGCACGGTCCGGTACATACTGAAAGTCTACCGTAAAGTTTGGGTTGACTTCTTCTTGATACTTTTTCACAACGTCTTCCATATTCATGTAGCAGGAATGCTGCGGCGTAAATACGGTAAGATAGGTAACGTGTTTTTCCGGATGTTCTTCCGCTGCAGATACATTGCAGGCGAGCGCTCCGGCTGTTGTAAAGGTACAGGCTGCGCTCATCAGAAGTGCAGCGATTTTCTTCAAATTTCGGTTCATATGTGTTACCCTCCTTTTTACTGTGTTTGTAATAAACTGTCTTGCAAAATTCAAATTTCGTAACTTAGGAGCTCCTGAAGATAATTCAAGTATATCTGTGGACATCTCCGAAGTAAATAGAGTTATTTTTGGGTTTTTTGCGTTATTGTTTGAATATGCAGATGTCTTGTATCTGTCATAAAAATTATCGGAAATCTTCTAAATATTGCTGACATAAAACAAAGTATTTAGAATATAATTGCGAAAATCCCTTTGCTATAATAAAAAAACAGAAAAATACAGGAGGGATTTTTATGGATCGAATGCTTCGCAACAAAAAAACAATCACACTTTTTTTGCTGCCGTCAATTATTATTTTCAGTGCAACGGTGATTCTGCCGATTCTGTGGTCCGGCTATTACAGTCTTTTTCATTGGAATGGAATCGGAAAAATGAGGTTTGTCGGATTGGAAAATTTCACAAATCTAATGAAGGACCCGTATTTTGCGTCGGCGTTTTTTCATAATGGTATTTATTTAATTGTGAATCTGATCGGGCAGTTGGGAGTCGCGCTTGTCCTGGCGCTTTTGCTGTCACATATCAAGCGAGGCAATACGTTTTTTAAAACACTGTATTTTGCACCGGCGGTTTTGTCTGGCGTGGCAGTCTGTCAGGCGTTTAAAAATTTTTATGCATTGGACCCGCCGGGATTGTTTAACCTGATTTTACAGGCGATAGGACTGGGCGAATTTCAGAGAGTCTGGCTTGGAAATATGGATACGGCGCTTGGCAGTGTAGCGCTGATTGAATGTTACAAAAATATGGGAATTTATCTTGTCATTTTATATGCGGGGCTGATCTCGATTCCTTCTTCCGTGATCGAGTCTGCCAAAATGGATGGCGCCAGAGGCTGGGTGATGTTCTGGAAAATAAAAATGCCGTATCTGAAAAATGTTCTCGGGGCTGCGTTGATTATGGCTGTAAACGGATTGCTGAAAGCTTTTGATATTCCGTATATTACAACCTACGGAGGGCCGGGGGATGCAACGGAGCTGGTGGCTACCTATATGTATAAGACCGCATTTAGCAGTGCAAAGTATGGATATGGCAGTGCAATCGCGGTCGTGATCGCTTTGGAATGTATTGTGTTCGTATCTGTTTTACAGTTTATTTTAAAGAGAAATCAGGAATAGGTTCCGGAAAAGGAGGTTGATTATGAGAAAGAAAAAAACAAAAACGTTTGCGCTGTATTGTACAGCATGTATTGTCCTTATCATAGAATGTTATCCGGTAGTCTGGACCTTCCTTACGAGTCTGAAAACGCAGGAGGAAATCCGGTGGGGCAGCTCGGTTGCGCTGCCAAAGTCATTCTGTCTGGATAATTATGTGAAAGTGCTGGAAGAGTCAAATCTGCTTACATATTTTAAAAACAGTGTGTTTGTCACAATGGTGACGATTTTTCTGTTGATTGTTTTGTCTTCTACCAGTGCGTTTGCGTTGCAAAAGCTGCGGTTTAAGGGACAGGAACTGGTTCTCGCTTTTTTCATGGCAGGAATTACAATTCCGATTCACGTAACGCTGATTCCGCTTTTTCAGATTTATAGGGAAACAGGGATTCTGAATACGCATATTTCGTTGATTCTGCCTCAGATCGGTTTTAATCTCCCCATGTCGATTTATCTGTTTACGGCATTTTATCGTTTTATTCCAGATGAACTGATGGAGGCGGCAGTCATAGACGGCGCGTCTGTGCAAAAAAGTTTTTTGGCGATCATGCTGCCGATGTCGCGCAATACGATTGCGACGATTGTTACCATGAACGCTGTTTTTACCTGGAATGAATTTATTTTTGCCAATACATTTATCAGTAACAATGCGCTGAAAACAATTCCAGTTGGATTGTATGATTTTGTGGGCGAGAAGGGAGCCGTGGACTGGGGCAGCACATTTGCCGCAATTTCTCTGGTGCTCCTGCCGATTCTGGTTGTCTGTTTTGCCTTTGGAAAACAGCTGACAGCGGGCATGGCTGCCGGGGCAATCAAGGAATAACGGATTAAGGAACAATCAGTCAAGGAATTACAAAGAGAAAAGAGCAGGAGAATATAGAAAATGAGGCAGATGGAAAAGAACCAAACGCAAAGCGCAGTACAGATCGTGCAAAGGGAAAGGGAATTGGAGCAGCGTTATGAAAGGTATCGTCCTTACTGGCATTTTACAAGTCCGGGCGGGTGGATCAATGATCCAAACGGGCTGATTTATGCAGAAGGTTTTTTTCATATGTATTATCAGCACTATCCGAATGGTCCGGTGCATGGCCCGATGCACTGGGGGCATGCGAGGTCGAAGAACCTGTTGCAGTGGGAGGTACTTCCGATTGCACTTTATCCGGATGAACTCGGCGAGATTTTTTCCGGAAGTATCGTGTGTGATACGGAACGCACATCGGGATTTGGAGAGGAGGGGGAAGCTCCGTGGGTGGCTGTGTTTACACATCATTATGAAAAGAATGGAAGTTTCTTGCAGAGACAGAGTCTGGCATACAGCCTGGATGGAGGAGTGACATTTGAAAAATATAAAGGAAACCCGGTGCTGGATTTAGGTTTGCAGGATTTTCGTGATCCGAAGGTTTTCTGGTACCAGCCAGAAAGGTGCTGGATTATGGTGGTTGTTGCAGGGCAGTGTGTGAAGGTTTTTCGGTCAGCGAATCTGAAAAGATGGGAGTATCTGTCTGATTTCACGATTACGGGCGGACGGGAAAATGAAATATGGGAATGTCCGGATCTTTTTGAGATGGAAACGGAGGACGGCGAAAAACGGTGGGTGATGCTGCTGAGCGCCAATACGCTGGATTACCGATATACAGCCGTCCTGTATTTTGTTGGGGATTTCGATGGGCATTCTTTTGTGCCGGAAGAACAGAAGAAGCCGATGCGTCTTGATTTTGGAAGAGATCATTATGCGGCGGTGACTTACGGACAGACGGACGGCCGTCGGATCGTACAAGGGTGGATGAATTGCTGGGCTTATGCACAGAAACTTCCGGAATGTGGTTTCCGCGGGGTGATGACAATTCCGCGGGAACTGAAGCTGAGAAAAACAGCTGATGGATGGCGTTTATTTCAGTTGCCGGTGAAGGAATGCAGGATGATTGCCGGGAGAACTATTTTTTTGGATGGCGAAAAAAGGCTTGAATTGAGTGGAGAAGCAGTCAGGCTGAGGTTCTGCTGTAATCATGTGAATGGTTGGAAACTGACATTGTGTCATAGATCGCAGCGGCTGGAAATCAAAATTGATGTACAAAACAAGGTCATTTCAATGGACCGGACGGGGTGTCTGGCAGAGAGCGCCGGAAAAGAATTTGGGGAAATTTGCAGGATAGAGTATCCATTTCGCGAAAATGAACAAAAATTTGAACTGTTGCTTGACGTTACGAGTGTGGAATTTTTTTACGGGGATGGAGCAGTAGCCGGGACAATGCTGTATTTTGCCCGGGAACCGTTTACATGGTTGGAAATTACGAAAATAGAATAAAAGAATTAATAATTCCTTTGAGTTTTTGCCTGGATTCTGTGATAAAATAACTGTAAAAATGGCCTTGCGTCAGATTGGAGAAAAATAGAGGGGGAAAAGGATGAGGAGAAAGGCAGAATTTTGGATTGGAGCTGTGATGATGGCTGCTGGCGTTGCGGTGGCAGCAGGAGCTTACGGCACAGGAGAAAGTAAGGCTGCTGAGGTGCAGATGGTAGGAATCATGGAGCAGGTACAGGAAACAGAGCAGCCGGCGCAGGAAACGGAGCAGGTGGGAACAAAAACAGAGCAGCAGAATGCAGGAGGAACGGCAGAGATTACAGAGGATTCTGTATACTGGCCGGTGGTTGCACAGTACCGGGAAGCAGAGGCAAACAATATGTACGCAGATCTTTTTGATTCTGGCGACTGGAGTGCGAAGGGTGAATTTGTAAATATTGAGCTGCTGAATAATGCACGTTTTGTTGAGGATGATATGCATTTTGATGTGTATTACACGATTTTTGATATCAATCAGGACGACATTCCGGAGTTTTTTATCGGGGGAGGCGTAAATAGAGACAGCGTCGTACTTTATGACATGTTTACGAATGACGGAGAGAACGTGGTTCCTGTTTTTGAGGTCAGTACTCTGGGTTACCGTTCGAATCTGAACGTATACGAAGATAACAGCTTTGCCGTATATGGCAGCAGTGGAGCGGCGACAAACAGCGTGTGCTATTATACGCTGCCGGCGCAGGGAACGCAGCCGCAGCAGATCGAGGAATACGGAATGCGGGATGGCGCATGTTACCATACAGGCGAGGATGGCAGAACCATCGGGATTTCCAGGGAAGAGTATTATGCAAAAGTGGATGAGTTTACACAGAACATGAAGCAGTTCCAGTGGAATCCGGTGACTGGGGCGTGAGCTGAGATTTTATCAGAAAATCAGGAAAAGAATTTCCTGGATTTTGATTCTTTATGCAAAAAAGGTCTTGACAAGTTTATCGAATTTTGTTACTTTGAAATAGGTTAGCTTAGGCTAACTTATTTTTTGACTTATGGTTAGGTGTAACTAACTAAATGAAACAGCAAGGGGAAGATTATGTTAAGAATTGCAGTTTATGGAAAAGGCGGAATCGGGAAGTCAACAACTTCTGCGAATCTATCAGCAGCGCTTGCTCAAAAAGGCTATCGCGTGATGCAGATTGGCTGTGATCCGAAAGCGGATTCTACGAGAAACATCTGCGGTTTGAAGGAAATGCCCACCGTTTTGGATGCGATTCGGGAAAAGGGAAGCGCGGTGAAACTGGAGGACATTGTAAAAGAAGGCTATCATGGGATCTTATGTGTGGAGGCGGGAGGGCCGACGCCGGGAATAGGCTGTGCCGGTCGGGGGATTATTACAGCGTTTGAGAAGCTGGAGGAGTTACATGCATTTTCCGTCTACCAGCCGGATATTGTGATCTATGATGTCCTTGGGGATGTGGTGTGCGGCGGTTTTGCGATGCCCATTCGTGACGGTTATGCGAGACATGTTTTTGTCGTGACCTCGGGAGAACGTATGGCCTTGTATGCTGCCGGAAATATAGCAGAAGCAATTTCTAATTTTAAGAGGCGGGGGTATGCATCTTTGGAGGGGCTCATCCTGAATTCCAGAAATATTGAACGTGAGCAGGAAATAGTGGAGCAGTTTGCCGAAGAAATCGGGACAAAAGTACAGAAGATTATTCCGCGAGACGCTTTGATTCAAAGTGCGGAAGATATGCAGAAAACAGTTGTGGAAGCATATCCGGACAGTCAGATCAGCCGGGAATATGACAGTCTTGCGGATCTCGTTTTAAAGATTTGCAGGGAAAAGGAGCAGAAAGATGAGTGATACGGTTTTTTGCAGTTGTCTGAATTATGCTTCTCCGGCACGGGGCGGATGGAGTATTGTGCGAACGGCTCTGCTTGTACCGGAATGTTACCAGCTTTTTATTGGAGCACCGGCGTGTATGCGTCATATTGTTCTGTCCTCGATTGAGCTGGGTGTGGCAGAACGGGTATCCTGCCTGCATTTGGAAGAAGCAGATGTTGTCCTTGGCTCCTATGAGGAACAGATTTATGAAGGAGCAGATGAACTGCTGGATAGTCTTGAGCCGAAGCCGAAGGTTCTGATGATTTTTATGACATGTATTGACAGCCTGCTCGGGACGGATCCTGAAGCCTTTCTTGGGCCGTTAAATGAAAAATACAGGGAAACGCGGTTCATTGTTGCGCGTATGAATCCAATCATGGCCGATTCTTTGCAGCCGCCGGGAACGGCTGTTCAAAGTACGATGTATGGTCTGTTGCGGAAGAACTTGCAAAAAGAAAACAGCGTCAACTTTATCGGAAATAATGTTGCGATTTCTGATGAAAATGAGATGATTCGCTATTTGAAACAAAATGGGATCGCAGTGAAACATATTTCGCAGTTTGACACATTTGAGGGGTTTCAGACAATGGCTCAAAGTCGGATGAATCTGGTTGCAGCCCCTGTTGCGTTGCCTGCCGCAGGAGAATTGAAGGAAAGGCTGGGCATGGAATTTGCAGACTGTATACCGTGTTACAGCAAAGCCGAAATTTTGCAGGAATATCGGCGTGTGTGTGAAGGACTGGGGCTTGAAATGGCCGATTTTTCCAGGGAAGCAGAAGAAGCGTATCAGGTGCTTTCTGAGGTGGCCACGGCGCTTAAGGGAAGGAAGGTCGCGATTGATTATGAAGCAACGTATCGACCGTTTTCGATGGCAAAGCTTTTGATGGAAGCAGGTTTTGCGATATCGAGGATTTACACAGACGCATGTGCATCCTATGAGGAAGAGGCGTTTGAATGGCTGAAGTCCAGAGGGGTCGACGTTGTAGTACCAAATCTTTATGTGAAAGGGCGCAGTTGGGACGAAAAGGAACAAACCGATGTCATCTGTATCGGATTTGAGGCTGCGTATCTGGAACAGTCGCCATACGTGGTAACGCTGGCAGCAGACGGAGAGCTGTGGGGCTTTGAAGGAATCCGTCTGTTGGCGGAACGACTCAGGGCAGCTTCAGAGAAAAAGAGAAGCCTGGAAAAATTAATTGATGAAAGTGTGTTGATTATATGAATCGATTGAATAAAATTCTTCCGCCGTTTGCTCCGGATTATTCCGGCGTATGCTCGGTTTTGTATGGACTGGGCGGAATGACAGTGATCCATGGTCCGGAGGGGTGTACCGGCAACTATACGGGCTATGACGAACCGCGCTGGTTTGGTGCGGATGTGGAAACCGTCGGGTCCGGACTCAGGGAAATTGACGCGATTCTCGGCAATGAGGAAAGGCTGATCAGTCAGATAAAAGAAGCTGCGAAACGGAGTAAACCGGCTTTTATCTGCATTACAGGAACACCGATTCCGATGATGACAGGCACTGATTTTAAAGGGATTGCGGCAGAAGTAGAGTATGAAACGGGGATTCCGTCTTTTGGCATTTCTACGACAGGGTTTGCGTACTATGATGCGGGCGCGTCGGCTGCTATGCTCGCGTACACAAAGAAATTCGGAAAAATTCAGACGCAAAAGGAAAATACGATAGGAATTCTTGGCGTAAACGCGATTGATTTTTCTCACAGGGAAATGCTCTATGATTTGAAAAGAGAGTGTGAAAAGAGAGGATTTTCTGTGACGGCATCGTTATGTATGGACGCTTCGCCAGAACAGATTCGGGAGATATGCTCCGTCTCGGTGAATCTTGTCGTTTCCGGCAGCGGTTTGCAGACGGCACAGTATTTGTATGAAAAGTTTGAGATTCCGTACGTGACTGGAATACCGATCGGAAAAACAGCATCCGATCTGGTTTTTGAGACTGTGAAACGGTCAGCTTTCGACCATGTCTGTAGAAATGTAATTCTACAGCCTCAGGCAGCCGGAGGCAGGATATTGATTTTAGGAGAGAGGGTGATGGCAAATTCGATACGAAACTGTCTGATTGCCGATCATGGGATTTCAGGAATTCAGGTTTGCAGTATTTTTACACCGCATCCGGAATGGATGCTGCCCGGGGATGTTCATGCTGATGGGGAAAAGGAAATTGCGGAAGCAATGCGAGAGAAAAACGGTGCTTTGGTGATCGGAGATCCGCTTTTCCACAGACTCATACCGGGGATGCAGGAAGATACGTTCCTGGATTTTCCGATACAGGCTGTGTCCAGTAAAGTGTACAGGGACGGGCAGTGGAATCTGATCGGGGAACGGGCAGAACTGTTTGCACAGGAAATTGAAAGAAAGATGAGGAGAAAAGGATGAAAAAAAGGGTTTTGACAGTATTTACAGCACTTGCATGCCTGGCGTCAGCCACATGTTCGGTATACGCCGCGGAGGAGAAAAAGGAGACCAGGACAGTTGTGGATCACGCTGGCAATGAAGTAGAACTGCCGGATGAGATTGACCGCATTGCGATTGTCGGACTGACGCCGCTTGCATCGGTGTATTGTATGTTGACGGGTTCTACGGATAAGCTCGTTGGGATTGATTCCTATACGCAGAATGCGGCGGTGCATTCGATTATGAACAGGGCGTTTCCGGAACTTGGAGAGCTTCCGACCAGTTTTATTGAAGAGGATGTGATTAATACGGAGGAACTTCTGAAGCTGGGACCGGATCTTGTGTTCACGCATGCGGCAATTCCGGATCAATACGAAGCGTGTGAAGCAGCGGGCATTCCGTGCGTACAGGTAAGTCCGAATCTCTTTGCGGATGAGGATTACAATGTGATCAAGACTTTAAATGCATGGGTGGAACTTCTTGCCGAGGTACTCGAGATTGATAATACGGCGTCAGAAATGATCGCGTACGGGGAACAGGTGGAAAACAGCGTAAGAGAAAAGGCCAGTACAATACCGGAGGAAGATCGGGTGAATGTACTTGTTCTGGCTAATTATAATGACAACACGATTACAGCGGCCGGACAGAGTTTTTCCAAATACTGGTGCGAGACGGTTGGCGGAAATTATATGACGGATGATATCGCAGGCTTTACAGCAGAGCTGGATATGGAAAGTATCTATGTGATGAATCCGGACGTCATTTATCTGAGCAGTTTTTCCGCATATACTCCGGAGGATTTTTATAATAATACTGCGGGAGAAGGGCAGGACTGGAGCAGTGTGAAAGCGGTACAGGACAAGCGCGTATACAAATTTCCGCTGGGAACTTATTACTGGTATCCGCCGTCATCGGATGCACCGCTTAGCCTGATGTGGATGGCGTCAACGATGTATCCGGAAGTATACAGTGAGATTGATCTGGATCAGGAAATCAGAGATTATTATGAGAAGTATTATGGAATTGAAGTGACGGATGAAGAGCTGCTGAATATTTATTTTCCGTCAGAGGAATCTGCTGCGAACTGGTGAGGATAAAATGAAAGAGTTACGGGAGAAGAAAACAATACGTTCCCTTTTGCTTTTGCTGCTGCCTGTGGCAGCAGCAATTGTTTGTATGGGGATCGGGAGAGTATCGATTAAACCGACTGAGATTGTACGGTCCTTGTATCGGATCGTCGTTTATGGCGCACAGTCGGTAGACGGACAGATTTACAGTGTACTCATACGGGTGCGTCTGCCGAGAATTCTTCTTGCAGCTCTGTGTGGGGCGGGCCTGTCCGTTTCCGGAAATGCATTCCAAAGTATTTTTTCGAATGCGCTGGCTACGCCGGATACGCTTGGCGTATCAGCAGGAGCCAGCTTTGGAGCGGCGCTGGCTTTACTTTTGGGAGCTGATCTGTTTACGGTGCAGATGTCGGGACTGGCGATGGGATTTTTGGCAGTGGCTCTGACGTATTTTATCAGCAATCGAAAGGGAAGACTAAGCGTGATTATGATGGTGCTTGCGGGAATGGTAGTGGCATCTTTGTTCGAGGCGGGCCTGTCTGTGATCAAATACGTGGCAGATCCGGACTCCACACTGCCGTCGATTACATTCTGGCTGATGGGAAGCCTTGCAAATGTCAGTTACGGAAACCTGGCGATTGCCGCTCCTTTTATTCTTGGAGGGATTCTGATTATTTATCTGATGCGGTGGAAGCTGAACATTTTGTCTTTGCAGGAGGATGAAGCGAAGGCGATGGGAGTAAATTTATACGCAATGCGAATGGTAATCTCATTGGCGGCTACCATGATCACGGCGGCGTGTGTTTCCCTGTGCGGGCAGGTAGGATGGGTTGGACTTTTGATTCCACATATCAGCAGGATGCTGTTTGGAAATAACAACAGAGATGTAGTGCCTGCTTCGATCAGCCTGGGCGCAGTATTTCTTTTGCTGATTGATACCCTGGCCAGGGCAGCGACCTCGGTGGAATTGCCGATTTCCATTCTTACCGCCTTTATTGGCGCTCCGATCTTTATTCTTCTGTTGCGCAGAACGGGAGGGATAGAAGCATGATTTTTGCAGTAAAAGACGGCTGTTTCGGGTATGACCAGAGAATGATATTAAACAATATTAACATTCAGGCGGACAGGGGAGAAATTCTGGCAGTTCTTGGGCCTAATGGAGCTGGAAAAACAACACTGCTCAAATGCATGATGGGTTTGCTTCCCTGGGCAAAGGGAAAATCGCTATTGGATGGAACCGATATGCAAAGGCTGTCCAGAAAAGCGCTCTGGAAGCGCATGGCGTATGTACCGCAGGCGAAGGGGTGTCCGATGGCCTATACAGCAGAGGAGATGGTGGTTCTGGGGCGTTCGGTTCACCTGAGCGTGATTGCGCAGCCAACAAAGGCAGATTATGCGAAAGCGCATCAGGCAATGGAGCTGGTAAATATCGGCCATCTTCAAAAGAAACTGTGTTCCAGGATGAGTGGCGGAGAGCTTCAGATGGTTTTAATTGCACGTGCGCTTGCCGCACAACCGGATATTCTGATTTTGGATGAACCGGAGTCCAATCTGGACTTTAAAAATCAGCTGATTATTCTGGAAACGATGAAACGTCTGGCATCGGAAGAAAAGTTGTGTTGTATTTTTAATACACATTATCCGGATCATGCGCTGAAGATTGCGGATCGGGCGTTGCTGCTGGATAAAAACGGTACCAGTATATTTGGAAGGACGGAAGAAATCATAAACCGGGAAAATATGAGACAGGCCTTTGAGGTCGATGTCTGTATCAGTAATCTGAAAAATGAAGAGGGGGAATTTTTATCTGTTGTTCCATTGTCACTGGTGTGAAAAAAGTGCTATAATGTACCCAATTGACTGAGTCAGGAGGTGGAACAGAGATGAAAATCATTCTCTCACCGGCGAAAAAGATGAGGGAGCATACAGACGATCTTGCACCTCTTGGACTGCCGGTATTTCTCGAAGATACGAAACAGATTCTGGCATGGCTGCGGGGCCTTTCCTATGCAGAAATGAAAAAGCTTCTGGCCTGCAATGATCAGATTGCAGGCCAGAATTTTGCACGTTTTCAGGATATGGAGCCTGCGCGTGCGCTGACGCCTGCGCTTTTGTCTTATGATGGAATTGCCTATCAGTATATGGCGCCGTCGGTGTTTGAAGAGAAGCAGTTTGCTTACGTACAGGATCACCTTCGCATTCTGTCCGGCTTTTACGGAGTGCTGCGGCCCATGGACGGGGTTGTGCCGTACCGGCTGGAGATGCAGGCAAAGGCAAAGACAGGCGGTTCGAAGGATCTTTACGAATACTGGGGAGATAAGCTTTACCGGGAAGTAGTGGATGACAGTCATGTGATTGTCAATCTGGCGTCCAAAGAGTATTCCAGATGTATTGAGAAATATCTGACGAAAACAGATACTTATATTACCTGTGTGTTCGGGGAGCTGGAAGGAGAAAAAATCGTACAGAAAGGCGTTTATGCAAAAATGGCGAGAGGCGAGATGGTTCGTTTTATGGCAGAGTATGAAATCAAGAATCCGGAAGAGATGAAACAGTTTGACCGGCTGGGTTATCAGTTTTGTGCAAAACGCTCTTCAGACAGAGAATATTGTTTCCTCAAATAATTTCCTGAAAATATTTTGAAAAAACCGTTGACCTTCACGTAACGTCATAGGTTAGAGTGACGTTATCAGGGAGAAGGAGGCCAGATAACATGATGACAGTGAAGGAATTATCGAAACGCACAGGTATCAGCGTACGCACGCTTCATTATTATGATGAAATAGGATTGTTTTCGCCTACCGGTAAAAGTGAGGCGGGATACCGGCTTTATGACGATAAAGCCCTGGCGACTTTGCAGCAGATCTTGTTCTTCCGTGAATTTGATATTCCTCTGAAGGAAATCAAATCCATCATGGATACTCCGAACCTTGACAGAAATCAGGTTTTGCAGATGCAAAGAGGAATGCTGGAAGCAAAAAGAGAACGGATTGCCCGTTTGATTTCCAGCATTGACGACATTCTGAAAGGAGAGAACCGTATGGATTTTTCAGTTTTCAACAGGTCTGAGATGGAAGAAATGTTTGAGATTATGGTAGCGCGTATGCCGGAGAACATGAAGCAGATATCGATTCAGGAATTCGGAAATCTGGATGCATGGCGGGAGCATTATCTCGCGGCAGTATCTACGGAAAAAATGCAGAAAGGCTATGCGAAGGTCGTGGAATGGTATGGCGGAAAAGAGAAGTACCTGGACGTTGTGAAACATCCGCTTGCAAAAGAGGTGGCAGAGAGTTTTCAAAAGCGTCTGGCAGGGATCAATGAAAAGCTGCTTGCAAAACGCGGCTGTGACGTGCATTCTTTCGAGGTGAAGGAGATCATCGGAGAATATGGTTTTGTCATGAAGCAGTTGATGCAGGTAAAAACAGAAAAAGGAGTGATGTTGTCAATAGCTAGAGACTGTCGGGAGGAGCGAGTCCGGAAAGGCTTTGATGAGAAGTACGGAGAAGGAGCCGCTGCATTTGTCGCGGAGGCGATTGAGGCGTTTTACTCCTGAAATGTTTTATCATTGCGTGGAGTGGGATAGCGTCCGCCGTGTGATGTTACAAAGTCCATCGAAAATATTGATGGACTTTATTATTACTATCAATTTTACAAATTAACATGAATGAATTATACTGGTTCCATCAGAAGACGTAAATCTTTAGAAAAGGGTGGATAAAAGTATGAAAAAACAGTTTTGGACATTGCTTCCGGCTGCTGCACTTCTGGCGGGAAGTTTGGGTATGGCAGGAAGTGCGGAAGAAACATACACGATAGGAATCTGTCAGTTTGTACAGCATGAGGCGCTGGATGCGGCGACGCAGGGATTTAAGGATGCGCTGACGGAGCGTCTGGGGGATCAGGTGACCTTTGATGAGCAGAATGCACAGGGAGATGCATATACATGTCCGACAATTGTAAACGGATTTGTTTCAGCAGGTGTGGATCTGATTCTGGCAAATGCGACGCCTGCGTTGCAGGCAGCGGCAACTGCGACCGGAGAAATTCCGATTCTGGGAACTTCCGTCACGGAATATGGCGTGGCGCTGGATCTTGATGATTTTGACGGAGTAGCAGGCGGGAACATTTCAGGAACGTCAGATCTGGCGCCGCTGGAAGAGCAGGCGGCTATGATTGAAACGCTGTTTCCGGACAAGGAGTCCGTGGGACTGCTTTACTGTTCTGCAGAGCCGAATTCCCAGTATCAGGTGGATGTGGTAACCGAGGAGCTGGAGGCAAGAGGTTATACATGTAAATCCTATAGTTTTTCGGATTCCAATGATATTTCTTCTGTTGTGACGACAGCGGCATCGGAGAGTGATGTGATTTATATCCCGACAGACAATACGGCGGCGTCGAATGCGGAGCTGATCGGAAATATTTGCGGTACGGAAGACGTGCCGATCATCACCGGCGAAGAAGGTCCGTGTAAGATCTGCGGTACGGCGACGTTGTCGATCAGCTACTATGATCTCGGCTATGCAACAGGAGAAATGGCGGCTCGAATCCTGGTAGACGGAGAAGATATCTCCCAGATGCCGATTGAGTATGCGCCTGCATTTACCAAGAAATATAACAAAGAAATCTGCGAAAGACTGGGAGTTGAGATTCCGGACGATTACGTGGAACTGGAGGCAGAATAAGCGTTTCTCCACTTTTTCTTGACAATACAGCCGGTATTGGATATACTGACTGCGTAAACTGAATAAGATCTTCAGGGCAGGGTGACTTTTATCGGACCATGACAGTTCGATAAGTGAGAATTCCCTACCGGTGGTATAGCCCACGAGCCGCAAGGCATGATTCGGTGAAATTCCGAGGCCGACAGTATAGTCTGGATGAGAGAAGATACGATAATCTGATTTTAGGTAAGAGATTTTGCTCTGGGATGTGTTTTTGCATTCCGGAGCTTTTCTTTATTTCCGCAGGCAATGGCCAGATGGCTGCAAAGCAGGTATTTGGCGAATGCGGCGAGTCAGATCGCTATGTTTGCATAGCATTTGACGGTGATCGGAGAATATTCAATCCTTGCAGTCTGCCCTGAACATTTTCGTTCAGGGCTGTTTTTATGTACAGAGATAAGCAGGCAGAATGATTTTATGCGTATGGCGTTTTGGAGGTGAAAAAAGTTGAATGAGAACAATTTTATGCGCATGGCGCTTGAACTGGCGCAACAGGGCTGTGGCTGGGCAGCACCAAATCCGATGGTGGGAGCAGTAATTGTAAAGGACGGGCGTATCATCGGGCAGGGGTGGCACAGGAAATTTGGCGGGCTTCATGCAGAGCGGGAGGCTCTGGCAGCCTGTACTGAGTCGCCGCGGGGAGCGACGATGTACGTAACTCTGGAACCATGTTGTCATCACGGGAAGCAGCCTCCTTGTGTGGATGCAATTTTACAGGCCGGGATTGCACATGTGGTAGTCGGTTCCGAGGACCCGAATCCACTTGTGAAGGGAAATGGAATACGGATGCTGCGGGAGCATGGGGTACGCGTGACGGAAGGTGTTCTGCGCGGTGACTGCGACGAACTGAATGAAGTGTTTTTTCACTATATCAGGACAGGACTTCCGTTTGTTGCGATGAAATATGCGATGACGATGGATGGGAAAATTGCGGCGTACACGGGCGCTTCGAAGTGGATTACAGGGGAGGAGGCGCGAAAGCATGTACAGCTGCAAAGGCACAGATACCGCGCCATCATGGTCGGGGCTGGTACGGTACTGGCTGATGATCCATTGCTTACATGCCGGATGGAGCATGGGAGAAATCCCGTCCGCATTCTGTGTGATTCCAGACTTCGCATACCACTGGATGCAAGAGTTATTCAGACGGCCGGAGAGATTCCCACAGTTGTTGCAACCTGCTGTCTTGACGAAAAGAAGGCAGCGGCATATGAGCAGGCAGGCTGTTATGTCCTGAGCGTGGCATCCGAAAACGGACAGGTGGATTTACAGGATTTGATGAAGAAGCTCGGGGATGGCGGGATTGACAGTATTTTGCTGGAGGGCGGCGGTACTCTGAACTGGTCGGCGCTGGAACGCGGGATTGTGCAGAAGGTGCAGGCTTATATCGCCCCGAAACTGCTTGGCGGCAGGGAGGCGAAGACACCGGCGGAAGGGAAGGGATTTTCCTCTTTGGAGCAGGCAGTCCGATTGAAAAACAGCAGGGTACTCAGGCTTGGCACGGATATTTTAATTGAGAGTGAGGTGGATACCGGTGTTTACGGGGATTGTTGAAGAAACAGGTATGGTTGAGCGGGTGCAAAAAGGCAGGAGCAGCGCAGTGCTTACCGTGCAGGCCAGAAAGGTACTGGAAGGAACTGCGGTTGGCGACAGTATTTGTGTAAATGGCGTTTGTCTGACGGTGACAGCGCTCGCAAATGACAGATTTTCGGCAGATGTCATGCACGAGACGTTGAACCGTTCTTCTCTGGCACGGCTTTGCAGTGGAAGCCGGGTCAATCTGGAGCGCGCCATGAGGGCGGATGGACGGTTCGGCGGACATATGGTATCAGGTCATGTGGACGGGGTTGGAAGAATTACAGAGATCCGCAGGGATGATACGGCTATCTGGTATACCGTGCAGTCGGAGCCGCATCTTTTGCGGTATATAGTCGAAAAGGGGAGCGTTGCGGTCGATGGAATCAGCCTGACAGTAGCGGGGGTAAATACGGACAGATTTCAGGTTTCGGTCATTCCTCATACGGTTCAGATGACGACTCTGGGAGAGCGGCGCAGCGGCGATCTGGTAAATATCGAAAATGATGTGATTGGAAAATACGTGGAACGGCTGCTGGCGCCTTTGGCGTATGACCAGCCTAAAAGTACGGTGACAAAAGAGTTTCTGGCCCGATGCGGGTATTGAAGGAGGAGAGAACATGGTTTCGTTTGATCGAATTGAAGAAGCGCTTGAGGAATTAAAAAAGGGAAACATAATTCTGGTTACAGATGATCCGGAACGGGAAAATGAGGGGGATTTTATCTGTGCGGCTGAGTTTGCGACAACGGAGAACATTAATTTTATGGCAACGCACGGAAAAGGCCTGATCTGTATGCCGATGTCAGAAGCGTATGGCAGCAGGCTGGGGCTTTGGCAGATGGTACAGCAAAATACGGATAACCATGAAACGGCTTTTACGGTATCGATTGATCATGTGACAACAACGACGGGAATTTCGGCTGCCGAACGTTCTGTTACGGCGCTGCACTGTGCGGATGAAACGGCCGGACCGGAGGATTTTCGACGGCCGGGGCATATGTTTCCGCTGATTGCAAAGAAAAACGGGGTGCTTGAGCGAAGCGGGCACACGGAGGCGACCGTAGATCTGTGCCGTCTTGCCGGACTGAAGGAGTGTGGTCTTTGCTGTGAGATCATGCGGGAGGACGGAACGATGATGCGCACTGCGGAGCTGGCAGAGTTGGCGAAACAGTGGGACATGAAGTTCATTACCATCCGTGATCTGCAAAATTACCGCAAGGTGCGGGAAAAGCTGGTTGACTGTGTGACGGTAGCAGAAATGCCTACAAAATACGGCGATTTTAAGGCATATGGATACGTGAACCGCCTGAATGGAGAGCATCATATTGCGCTTGTTAAGGGGGAGATTGGCAACGGGCGTGAGGTGCTCTGCCGGGTGCATTCCGAATGCCTGACCGGAGATACGTTTGGTTCGCTGCGATGCGACTGCGGCCAGCAGCTTTCGGCTGCGATGCATAAGATTGAAAAAGAAGGGCGCGGCATTTTGCTCTACATGCGTCAGGAAGGGCGCGGCATCGGCCTGATCAACAAGCTGCGTGCCTATGAGCTGCAAGAACAGGGGATGGATACGCTGGAGGCGAATCTGGCGCTTGGGTTTGCAGGAGATGAGAGAGAGTATTACATTGGGGCGCAGATTTTGCGGGACCTGGGCGTCAGGAGCCTGCGTCTGCTGACGAACAATCCGGATAAAGTATATCAGCTTTCAGAATTTGGCTTGGACATTGCCTCGCGCGTGCCGCTTCAGATGGAGGCGACAAAGCATGATCTGTTTTATCTGAGGACAAAGCAGGAACGTATGGGGCATCTGTTCAATTATGAAGGATAGGTAATTGCGAAACATTGTGAGGTATATTTTACAGAGGATTGCATTTGAAATTAAGTTTTAACATCAGAAGTATTCAATTTTTGAAGAAAGGAAATCAAAATTATGAGAACATTGGAAGGAAAGTTAGTGGCAAGTGGTATTAAGGTCGGAATTGTGGCGGCGCGTTTTAATGAATTTATTACTTCAAAGCTGCTCAGTGGAGCAATTGACGGGCTGGTGCGTCATGAGGTTGCGGAAAAAGACATTGATGTGGCGTGGGTTCCGGGAGCGTTTGAGATTCCGCTAATTGCGTCTAAGATGGCGAAAAGTAAAAAGTATGACGCGGTGATCTGCCTTGGGGCGGTCATAAGAGGAAGCACGAGTCATTATGATTACGTTTGCAGCGAGGTATCAAAGGGCATTGCCGCAGTTTCTTTGGCGGCGGATATTCCGGTGATGTTTGGCGTGCTGACGACCGAAAATATCGAACAGGCAATTGAACGGGCTGGTACAAAAGCGGGGAATAAAGGTTATGAATGTGCCGTAGGCGCGATTGAGATGGTAAACTTGATTCGCGAGATAGAAAAATAGTCGGATTGGGACGATAGAACGGAGTTGACAAACATACCGTTGGTATGATAGAATAAAAAACATACTAATGGTATGTTTGGAGGGGGAAAAGTGGCAAGGAATAAACATCCGGAAGAGACGGTTAAGCGAATATTGGATGTTGCCTACAGTTTGTTTATGGAAAAGGGGTACGAAGCTACCTCGATTCAGGACATCATTAACGGGCTGGGCGGGCTCAGCAAGGGCGCAATTTATCATCATTTTAAATCCAAAGAAGATATTCTGATTGCAGTTACGGACAGAATGACGTATGAGTCGAATCAGATGCTTGCCGACATTCGGGATCGCTCTGATTTAAGCGGAAAGGATAAACTGAAAATGATTTTTCAGGCATCCCTGAATCGTCCCGTACAGGATGAAATTTTCACGGTAGCCCCTGATTTCAGCAAAAATCCGAAGCTTCTGTTCAGTCTCTTGCAGGACACCATTTATGATGCTGCTCCGCACTATGTTATGCCTATTATCGAGCAGGGGATCGCAGACGGTTCCATTCGTACAGATTACCCGGAAGAGTTGGCTGAGCTGATTATACTTGTAGCGAATGTTTGGACGAATCCAATGATCTTTGACAGTTCCGAAGAGAAGACGTTTCATAAATTTGTGATATTTCAGCAAATGATGAGAGGATTTGGCCTGGATATTGTGGATCAGGAGATGATTGAGAGAGTGCGAGCGTTGGCGGCGATCTATCAGAGGAAAAAATAGGAGGTAGGGTGCCGCGGGGCTGACTTTGCAGCAATACTTTACTTTTATTTTTTGGGTTCAATACATACCGGCGGTTGGTATTGTTTGATAAAGATGTGTTTTAGAAGATTTTTGCAAGTATTTTTTACAGGGACTGTGAGATGGGAGGATTTTTTTTATGAATCAGATGTTGTTTTCGAGGAATTTTATGTTGGTAGTGATCGGGCAGATTATTTCGTTGTTTGGGAATGCGACGATAAGGTTTGCGCTGCCGTTGTATCTGCTGAATCAGACTGGGTCTTCGGCGCTTTATGGGACAGTTACGGCCTGTGCGTTTATTCCCGCAATCTTGCTGTCGCCGGTCGGCGGGATTGTTGCGGACCGGGTGAATAAGAGGAATATTATGGTAGCTCTGGATTTTTTCACGGCAGCGCTTATTCTGGGATTTGCTTTGCTGATGAATCGTGTGGATCTTGTTTTGCTGCTGACGGTTATGCTGATGCTTTTGTATGGGATTGCCGGCGCGTATCAGCCGTCTGTGCAGGCGAGCATACCTGCACTCGTAAGCCCGGACCATTTTATGGAAGCAAATTCTGTTATTAACACGATCAGTTCTTTTGCGGGTCTGATCGGGCCGGTTCTTGGAGGAATTTTATACAGTGCATATGGACTGGTCCCGGTACTGCGGGTCTGCATGTTATGCTTTTTTGTATCAGCGGTTATGGAACTTTTTATTAAAATGCCGGAAGTAAAACAGAATGTCGGAGAAGGGATATGGAAAACGGCAAAAGCAGATTTTACGCAGAGCATCCGGTTTATCAGGAAGGACAGACCGGCAATCGGACAGGGGCTGCTTGTGATCTGTGGGGTGAATTTGTTTCTGTCAGCAATGCTGATTGTCGGAATGCCGTATCTGATTACAGAGGTACTGGAGCTGGGAGATGCGGCAAATAAGCTGTATGGCTTTGCGGAAGGTGCCCTGGCAGCTGGCGGCCTCGCGGGAGGTGTCTGCGCCGGCATTTTTGCAAAAAAATTCACGATCAGAAAATCAGGAAATTTGATTGTTGCATGTTCTGTCTGCGTGTTTCCAATCGGTGTGTCACTGTTCTTGTCATCCTCTTCGTGGGTGAGTTACGTGGTTCTGGCGTTATGTTGTTTTGTCATTATGGTGTTTTCTACGATTTTCATCGTACAGATTATGTCGTTTGTGCAGAAAGAAACCCCGTCTCATCTCATTGGTAAGGTAATCTCGGTTATTCTGACTGTTTCGATGTGTTCGCAGCCATTGGGGAATGCGCTATATGGGGTGTTGTTTGAAGCATGCGAAGGGTTTGAGTTTGCTGTCGTTTTATTTTCAGGCGCGGTTTCTTTGCTGATTGCAGTTGGTACAAAGCACATATTCTGTGGTTTTGAAGGATAGGCCGAATGTTTTGCAATAAGCTTGGGTGATTTTTTCGGAAAATTTCTGTGTCAAGTTTTGCAGGCAATAAGGTTTTGATTGCATTTTTTTTGATTATATTATATACTTTACCAGGCTGCTGACAAAGCAGTGCAGCTTCCGAATATGAAATTGACAGTTCGAGACCATCCTGTCATAAAACAAAACTAGGGACAACAGTGTAACTTTTCACGTTGTTGTGTACTTATTTGGAGGTGAACGAATATGATAAATAGAGATATGACCAGAGTGCAGAAATTGACGTTTTCTGCCATGGTAATCGCACTGTATGTAACAGTGCTGTACTTTACTCAGAGCTTTTCTTTCGGAGCTTATCAGATCCGGATTGCAACGTCGTTGTATGCTCTTTCTTATCTGTTTCCGTTCCTGGTTTTTCCCCTTGGTCTCGCTAATTTCATAGCAAATATGCTGTTCGGAGGACTTGGTCTTCTGGATATGTTCGGAGGGTGTGTCGTGGGTATTGTGACGACTGCACTGATTGTCGGTATCCGTAAGATGCACTGGAGCCGCTGGCTGATGGTACTTCCGATTGTACTGGTGCCGGGATTTGGTGTGTCCACATGGCTGTCGTATCTTCTGAAACTGCCGTATTTTCCGCTGGCAGGAAGCCTTTGTGTCGGACAGGCGATACCGGCAGTGTGTGGCGTACTGCTGGTAAAGGTTCTGGAACGGGTCTTTGGAAGCAGACCCGTAAAGACGCAGGAAGCATAGGAAGGGTAAGCAGTATGAGCGAACAGAAAGGAGAGAAATATGCAGGGAAGAACGCATGAAGAATTGAAGGATATCACGCTGCTGGGAAATCAGAAGACGAGATATCAGACAGATTATGCTCCGGAGGTACTGGAGACTTTTCCAAACAAACATCCGGATAACGACTATTTTGTGAAATTCAACTGTCCGGAATTTACAAGCCTTTGTCCCATGACGGGCCAGCCGGATTTTGCGACGATTTACATATCCTATGTGCCGGGAGCCCGGATGGTGGAAAGCAAATCTCTGAAGCTGTATCTGTTCAGCTTCCGTAATCACGGAGATTTTCACGAGGATTGTGTCAATATCATCATGAAAGACCTGATTCGGCTGATGGACCCGAAATATATTGAAGTATGGGGGAAATTCACTCCGCGTGGAGGAATTTCGATTGATCCTTACTGCAATTATGGCAAACCGGGAACCTGTTGGGAGCAGGTAGCGCTTGACCGTCTGACGCACCATGACATGTATCCGGAGAAGATAGACAACCGGTAACAGGCAGGAGGAGAAGATGAAAGAAAAAGCGATGGTATTATTCAGCGGGGGCGTGGACAGTACCACCTGTCTGGGTGTGGCGATCGATCGTTTTGGCAAGGAAAATGTGATTCCATTATCAATTGTATATGGACAGAAGCATGAAAAAGAGATGGAGGCGGCACGCAAGGTTCTCGCGTATTATGGTCTGAAAGGGATGGAACTGGATCTTACGCCGATTTTTGCCGAGAGTGATTGCTCTTTGCTGTCACATTCCGGCAGAAAGATTCCGGAGGGGTCCTATGCCAGCCAGCTTGAGGGGCAGGGTGGCGTGCCGGTAAGTACTTATGTGCCGTTTAGAAATGGACTTTTTCTGGCATCCGCAGCCAGTATGGCATTATCTATGAAATGCAGTTATATCTATTATGGAGCGCACAGGGATGATGCGGCTGGCAATGCTTATCCGGATTGCAGCGAAGCATTTTTTGACAGCATGAATCAGGCAGTGTATGAAGGCTGCGGAAAAGCGCTGCGGATTGAAGCGCCGTTTATTCACTGTAATAAAGCGGACGTAGTGAAAGAGGGACTGCGGCTGGGGGTTCCTTATGAGCTGACCTGGAGCTGTTACGAGGGCGGGGAATATCCCTGCGGACACTGCGGTACGTGTATCGACCGTCAGAAGGCATTCGAAGCAAACGGCATGTCTGATCCGGCTTTGTTGCACAAATAATTAATTGAAAAGATAGGCCCTGAGGGATAATTCCTTCAGGGCTCTTTTTTCGTATAATAAATTTTTGAGTTATGTATTTACAAGGAGGCAGGAATGATCAACAGATACCGCAAGAATCATAAAAATATCCTTTTTAGCTTGTGATACAATATCAGAGAAAGGCGGGGATGACATGGAACACAGACAGGTTGAGCATATTACGGCAGTAATCGCATACGTTGAGGAGCACTTGAATGAGAAGTTAGATTTGGAGACAGTCGCAAATGCAGTACACTATTCGAAATACTATCTGCATCGTATGTTTACAGACACAGTTGGCATGACGCTGCATGAGTATATCCGTCGCAGGAAGCTGACCGAGGCGGCGAAATTGCTGGTATTTTCACAAAAACCACTGCTTGAGGTAGCGCTGCTTGCCGGATATGAAAGTCAGCAGGCTTTTACAAGCGTTTTTAAGGACATGTATAAGCGTACGCCTTTGGAATACAGAGAGAATCAGGCATTTTATCCGTTGCAGCTGGAGTTTACCTTAAACAAAAACGCATCTGCTCCCGCTATCATGGTTTCAGATATTGTCTATGCTACGCAGGATGATATTCCGGACTGGATGAATTTTGCCAGACTTGTAATTGATGGGTTTCCAGGGTTTGACGAGGCGGAGCACCTGGAGCATCTTAAATTCTGTATTGCACAAAAACAGGCATTGATGATACGGGATAAAAAGGTTGTGGTCGGGGCAGCTGCATTTTCACGAAAGACGGGGAGTATTGATTATTTAGGCGTGCATCCACAGTATCGCAAACATGATATAGCGAAAGCATTCCTCGATTTTATTCTGTGCAACCTGTTTACAGGCCGAAAAATCAGTATCACGACATTCCGGGAGGGGGACAAGGCCGATACAGGACAACGGGCAGCGTATAAACAGCTTGGCTTTGCAGAAGCGGAGCTGTTGACAGAGTTTGGTTACCCTACACAACGGCTGATTTTATACCCGAAACAAGAGGAGCATTCACATGAATGACAATATTTTTGATCAGAAATGGAGTATGGTATCACTTTTGCGTTTTGCATTTCCTACCATAGTTATGATGATATTTATGGGGCTTTATACAGTCGTAGATACGATTTTTGTAGCTCGATTTGTTCATACAGATGCACTTTCCGCGATTAATATTGTGTGCCCCGTTATAAATATGACAGTTGGTCTTGGAACGATGATTGCGACCGGAGGCAATGCGATTGTTTCCCGAAAAATAGGGGAAGGGAAGGCTTGTGAAGCAAAAGAGGATTTTACACTGCTCATAATAGCGGCAGCGGTCATCGGATGTGTCATTTTGATAATCGGAACCATATGGATCGATGAGATTGTGTATGCGCTGGGGGCGAGCGAGTTACTTTTTTCTTATTGCAAAGACTATTTGAGTGTGCTGTTTCTGTTTATACCTGCAAATATGATACAGACTGTATTCTCTAACCTGTTTGTAACTGCGGGGAAACCTGGAATGGGTTTTGGTCTGTCTGTTTTCGCTGGCTTTGCGAATATTGTTCTGGATTATGTTTTTATCGTCATCTGTGGCCTTGGTATCTGCGGCGCAGCGCTGGGGACAGGCTGTGGCTATTTGATTCCAACCGTTGCTGGAATTATTTTTTTCAAGCAAAGTAAGGGAATGCTTTCTTTTACCAAGCCAAAGTGGAAATGGGCGGTGCTGAAGGAGAGCTGCTTCAATGGTTCGTCGGAAATGGTGAGTCAGCTTGCAACGGCTGTCACAACATTTCTGTTCAACAGTACAATGATGGCTTTGCTGGAGGAAGAGGGCGTTGCGGCTATCACAATTCTAATTTACTCACAGTTTTTGCTGAATACGTTGTATATTGGTTTTTCGATGGGGGTTGCGCCGGTGATTGGTTTTCATTACGGAAATAAAAACAACGTCCGGCAAAAGAAGGTAGTTCAAAGCTGTATAGGCTTTATCACAGTGGCATCCCTGCTGGTATTTGCGGTTTCCCTGTTTTGTGGCTCTTATATGGTACGGCTTTTTGCGCCTGAGACGTCAAATATATACAGGATTGCAGCAGGCGGATTTTCTGTCTTTTCCTACAGCTTTTTGTTTTGTGGATTGAATATTTTTACTTCTGCTATGTTTACAGCCCTGTCAAATGGAAAGCTGTCGGCAATTCTTTCGTTTTTAAGGACATTTGGACTGCTGACAGGCGGTATTCTTCTGTTGCCGAAGCTTTGGGGTATCACCGGCGTATGGCTGGCTGTGCCGGCTGCAGAAGGGATTATGTTTTTGGTGTCTGCAGGGTGCCTGGTGTATGATAGGGCTCATATGAAGTGACCTCATAATTTGTAGATTTTAATCTGCATGATCCGGGCTGTGCGCCGGAGATTGCAGATCATTACTGGCCTGAAAAGCTTCCCATTGACAGCCATGCCGTTCGTATGATAAGTTATCTTACATACTAACGGTATGTTTTTTGAGGAGAAAAAAATGACATATGACTGCTTGATTATAGATGATGAAAAGCTGCTTGCAGACAGCACGGCGGAATATTTTAATCTGTTCGGCGTGAAAACCGCGGTTGTCTACAGCGTCGCCGCGTGCCGGGACTTTTTCAGGGAGCATACAGCCAGGCTGCTGCTGCTTGACATCAACCTGGGCGACGGAAGCGGATTTGAACTGTGCAAAGAACTGCGGGGAAGCCTGGAAATCCCCATCCTGTTTATCTCAGCGCGCACAAGTGATGACGACCAGATTATTGCCCTGAGTATCGGCGGCGACGATTACATCCAAAAACCGTATTCGCTTGGCGTTTTGCTGGCAAAGGTCAGGGCAGTGCTCAAACGCTGCGCAGGCAGGGAGGCAGCAAGGTATGACAATGGGCGGCTGGCTGTGGATTTTTCTACAAGGCAGGTATTTGTCGACGGCGCCCTGGTAAAGCTGACGTCGCTTGAATTTAAGCTGCTGGCCTATCTGATACAAAGTGAAGGACGTATGGTGGCAAAGCAGGAGCTTTTTGAAAAGGTCTGGGGAGATAAATTTACCGGGGACGGCACACTGAATGTTCATATCCGGAAAATACGCGAGGCCATTGAGCGGGAACCGGGAAATCCGGAATATATTATTACAGTCTGGGGCAACGGGTACCGGTTTGCCGGAGGTAAATCATGAAAAGCCGCATATTTTTGGGGAGTGTGGCTGCTTTGTTCCTCATGGAGCTTGCCGTACTGCTTTTGTTTTTGTTCCCGGAGACAGAGAAGCTTCAGGATACAACGGCAGTCAATGAGGCTCTGCAGACAGTGCAGCGGGACTGGGCTTCGCTGGAGGTGCACAGAAATTGCACTGACCTTGATTATGTTGTGCTGGATTTGTCCGGAGAAGTTCTGTACAGGACAAATCCGGGGCTTAGCGAGAGCATAAACGCGGCAGTCGGCCACAGAGATACCATACTGGATATTAAAGTTGAAAATTCAGTTGCAGGCAAGCTGATTGTGTACAACAACAGCGCCGTCATTTTTCAATCCGAAAAACGGCGCACAGCTTTCGCGGTAGCGGCAGCTGTGCTGTTACAGTGCATCATTTGCGCGGGGTATTTTTTTTATGTGCAGCGCACGGTTTTAAAGCCGTTCCAAAGGCTCAGAAAATTTGCAGAGCGTATTGCGCAGGGCAATCTGGACATTCCGCTGGAAATGGACCGGCAAAATTTGTTCGGGGCATTTACAGAGAGCTTTGATATCATGCGTTCTGAATTAAAAAAGGCAAGAATGGCTGAAGCTGCTGCAAACGAGAGTAAAAAGGAACTGGTGGCAAAGCTGTCGCACGATATCAGAACGCCGGTTGCAAGCATCAAGGCCGCCTCTGAGGTGGGGGAAGCGCTGTCGCAGGATGAAAAAAACAGGCGGAATTACGGGCAGATTATTCAGAAGGCAGACCAGATCAATACGCTGGTAAACAATCTGTTTTCTGCTGCCCTGGAGGAGCTGCAGGAGCTTTCGGTGATACCGACAGAACTGAACAGCGCTGAGCTGCGCCCGATGCTGGAAAGTGCGGATTATCTGCACCGAGCCGTCATACCGCCTGTCCCGGACTGCTTACTGTCTGCGGACAGCCTTCGTTTGCAGCAGGTATTTGACAATATTTTTGCCAATTCCTATAAATATGCGGACACAAAAATAAACGTAACAGTATCGCTGGAGAACAATTATCTGGCAGTCTGTATTGAGGATTACGGCGGCGGGCTTGACGAGGCGGAGCTGCCGCTACTGAAAGAGAAGTTTAAGAGGGGGAGCAATGTAAGGAACACGGAAGGCGCGGGGCTGGGGCTGTATATCTCTGATTATTGCATGAAAAAAATGCAGGGGCAGCTCAGCATTGAAAACGGTTCCACAGGGCTGAAAGCAACTGTCCGGATCGCTTTTAGCAGCGGGATTTAAGGGAGATTTAAGAATTGCATAAAGACTGTTAAGAATTGAAAGTGTACAGTAGGACGTGTGAAAAGGAGGGTATTTTCCATGAAAGAGATTTTATTAGAGACTGAGAAATTAAGTAAATCCTTCTCAAACGGCGGTACCATGCAGCACGTTCTGAAAAATATTGACCTGCAGCTTTACAGGGGCGACTTTACCATTATCATGGGCGCAAGCGGCGCAGGAAAATCCACGCTTTTGTATGCACTGTCGGGAATGGATACGCCTACGCTCGGGACGATTACATTTGGCAAAAAGGTGATTTCTGACCTGAATTCTGACGGGCTTGCCCTGTTCCGGCGCGCGCACTGCGGCTTTGTGTTCCAGCAGATTTATCTGATTGACGGAATGAGCGTTATGGACAATGTGCTTTCGGCCGGGCTGCTTGTGAGCAGGGACAAAAAGGCGCTTGTGACAAAGGCAAAAGCATTGTTTGCCGCAGTGGATATTTCAGAAGAAACACAAAAGAAATTTCCCGCGCAGCTTTCCGGCGGTGAGGCGCAGCGCGTGGGAATCGTCCGTGCGCTGATCAATTCGCCGGAAATTGTTTTTGCCGATGAACCGACAGGCGCGCTCAACAGTAAAACAGGACTTGACGTGCTTGATACGCTCACAGGCTTTCATGAGCAGGGCCAGAGCGTGGTTATGGTAACGCACGATATGCGCTCCGCCTGCCGGGGGAACCGTATTCTGTACTTAAAGGACGGCATGATTTTAGGAGAATGTGATCTGGGCAGATATTCGCACAGCGATATCCAGAGGCACGAAAAGCTTTCCGCATTCCTGAAAGAGATGGGGTGGTAGCATGAAAAAGAGTTTTTTGATTGCCCGCTCCAATATCCGAAAGGCAAAGGGACAGACCGTCACCATCATTGTCCTGATCCTGCTTGCCGCGCTCATGCTCAATCTCTGGCTGATGCTTTCTATGGACTACAGGAAAAATTTTGACAGATACCACGACAGATTTCATGCCGAGCATGTTACGCTGTCGGTAGACGGCAATACGGATGAGGTTCAAAGCTTTTTGTCGCAGACGGTCGAAAGTGACGAACGTACTGAGGAATACCGGCTGGATTCCTGTATGCATATGGTTGGCACGTTTCCGTACAATGGCGGGGAGATGAACGGCTGGTTCGTTTTTCTGGAAAAGCAGGCAGCAATGACGCGTTCCATCGGAAATCTGGAAATCGTTGAGGAAGGCAGCCTGACAAGCGGCATTTACCTGCCGATTCTCTATAAAACAGAGGATATTGCGGTAGGAAAAGAGGTTGAAATTTCCATCGGAAGCCAGAAAGTGGTTTACACAGTCTGCGGATTTTTTAACAGCATTATGATGGGGTCCCATAACTGCGCGCTGACGGAAATTGTTCTCACAAAGGACAAATATGAGGAACTGGAGCGAATCGGTTGTGCGCCGCAGGCAACCTTATGTTCCGTAAGGCTGACGGATTGGTCGGAAAATCTGAATTATGAGGCAGCATTGAAAAGCAGAGTTTCAGAGCATTATCCGAATATCACGATGGTGAGCAATTGCTATGATATTGTTTCACAGTCCCGGTACATTGCTCAGATGATCTGCTCGGGAATTATGAGCGCTGTTGCGTTTTTTGTGCTTTTAATTGCGCTTGTGGTGATTGTCTCAAACATTATCAATTATATACAGGTGAATATGAAAAGCCTTGGCGCGCTGAAAGCCATGGGTTATACGTCAGGCCAGCTGATTTTTTCGTTATTACTGCAGTTTCTGTGCCTGACCTTCCTTGCGGCGGCCATCGGAGCCGGAATTTCCTACCTTCTGTTTCCTGCGGTCAATACCATGATGATTGCGCAGACGGGCATTCCGTATACCGTTCATTTTTTGCCGGCGCCCTTACTGGTTTCGTTTGCAGTACTGGGCGGTACCGTTGTGCTTGCCGTATGGTCTGCATCGCGCAGAATCAGAAAAATAGAGCCCATTACAGCGCTTCGCTCTGGGATTCAGACGCATAATTTTAAATGCAACCACATTCCGCTTGAAAGGACGAAGGCTCCCTTAAGCCTTGCCCTTGCGTTAAAAACAACGCTTTCCGGCGTAAAGCATAACCTTACCGTCGGCATTACAATGCTTGCTCTTTCCCTTGTTGTTGTGTTTTCAGGTCTGATGACTGAAAATGTAATTGCCGATATGACGCCGTTTCTGAACCTGATCGTAGGAGAAACTGCGGATAGCTGTATCAGTGTGAGGACAGAGGCAGAGGATGGCTTCCTGGCTGAAATGGACGGGGACGGCCGTGTGGAGAAGAGCTATCTGTATACCTCCCTGAATGTATCCCACGTCGGAGGCGCAGAGCTTATGGCTACGCTTTGCGATGATTTCTCAAAAATCAACAATCAGGAGCTTGTATTTGAGGGAAGATTTCCAAAATATGAGAATGAAATCGTGATCGCAGCCAAATATGCAAAAGAGAACGGGTTCCGGATCGGAGATGAAATAGAGATTGCGGTAAACGGAAAACAGGAAAAATATCTGATCTGCGGCTATACACAGATTTCCAACAATCTCGGCAGGGACTGCCTGTTTACCCGGGCAGGGTATGAGAGGCTGGGGAGACTTACGAATGCAAGCTATTACCTCAACCTTGACGATGGGACAGATATTGATGCGTTTAACCTGGAAATGAAAGAAAAGTTTGGCGGAAGTGTAAATACAACGATAAACATAGAAACAACCATAGAGGGCGTGGCCAGCGTATACGTATCTCTTATGACAATCATTGTGATTGCCACACTTGTGCTGTCTGCCGTTATTATCAGTTTTGTACTGTACCTGCTTGTGCGCACGATGCTGAATAACAAAAAGCGGGATTACGGTATCCTGAAATCACTTGGATTTACAACAGGCCAGCTTATCCTGCAGACCTCTCTGTCATTTATGCCAAGCCTCCTCATATCTGTGCTGCTCGGCCTGACTGTGTGCAGCCTGATTATCAATCCTCTGACGGCATTGTTTTTAAAAGGGATCGGAATCGTAAAATGTACGTTTCACGTCCCGCTTGGATTTAACATAGCCGCAGGCGTGGGACTTGTGCTGTTTGCTTTTCTGGCGGTCTGCCTGCTGTCATTGAAAATCAGAAAAATCGCTCCGAGGGCGCTGCTTGCGGAGGAGTAGCCTTTTAGCCCCAGTAGACTTGAAGCAAGAACATTTGACAATTAAAAAAAATGATTGTAGAATAAGATAAATAATTACATCATGTGAAAAATTGGATAAATATGAAGCGAAGGGAGATATGGGGTGAATGGAGAAGATGACAATACAGGATCAGAGGACGCTTAAATACAATAATCTGAAAATGGTATTGGATATTATCCGGGATAATGAAAGAATTTCAAGAAGTGAAATAGCAAGAAAAATGAGAATGAGTGCAACGAGTGCAACGAGGATCGTGAGTGAGCTGGAAGAGCTGCATTTTGTGGAAGACACAGGATGTTATGAAGATACCAAGGGTGCCGGGAGAAAGGCAACTATGATAGCGGCGCGGGCCGCTGCATGCTATTGCTTTGGAATCAGCATTTCAGACGTAGAAATCCGTATGCGTCTTATTGACTTTTCGGGGAAACTGCTATCGGATAGAGGGGAGGCCCAGATTGAGAAAAATTCCAGCCCGGAAAAACTGGTAGAGAAATTGTATGAAATGTTTTTGGTACTGCTGGAAAAAAACGGACTGCAGGCTGAGAAGATTGCAGCGATTGGAATTGGTATTACCGGTAATGTGGAACCGGCCGGGGGGACAGTTATATATGGAGATTTGCTGCAATGGGTAAATGTTCCGATTGGCGATATGATTGAGAAAAGATTCGGCATCCCTGCCTATGTGGATAATGACGTGAACTGTGCGCTGATGGGGGAATTGTCTCAGAAAAAGTACCGGAATATTGACGATATGATACTGCTGAGCTATGGACGCGGCGTCGGAAGCGCTATTTTAAGCCAGAACAAAATTGCGCGTGGCTCTGTGAATTTTGCAGGTGAGATCGGACATATGATTGTTGACCATACGGACGGAAGATTGTGTTACTGCGGACGGCGCGGCTGCCTGACTGCGTATATCAGTGAAGAAAGAATCATAGAGGATGCGAGAAAAAATAACCCGGATGTTAAAACGATAGATGATATTATTTCTGCTGTTCAGGCGGGGGTTCCATGGGCCGGAATATTGATGGAAAGAATTTGCAGCTATGCGGCAATCTCGATTAATAACGTGGTGTGTATGCTGAATCCGCCCAATCTTATGTTAGGCGGGGATTTGATTGATAATTACCCGTTTTTGTTCGAATATATTCTGAACAAATGTAATGCTGTTATGTACGGACCAATGAAGCCTTCTCTTAAGTTTTATCGTTCTGAATTAAAACAGGATGCGGCAATTATTGGAAGCGCTTTGATTGCAATGGATAAGCATCTCGAAAAAGTGTTGAGAGAGCATTGTGATATTTAAACAAAAATAATGGAGAAAATGTGTTGTAATTGTACTAAAATATATTTTTCTCCATTATTTTCTTGACAATTAATAACACCATGTTTATAATTAACCGTAAATAAGCGGGAAACAAGAAGGAAAATAATAACATCACAAGAATAATTAAAGAGGAGAAAAAGAATGAAAGTCATTACAGGAATGTTTTATCTGGAATGCAATACCTTCAATCCGGAGCTTGTTACGAAAGAGAAATTTATTGTTTCAACGGGGGATACGGCTTTGACCTACCTCCACGTTTCTGACATTTTTGAAAACGCGGGTTTTGAAATTGTTCCGTCGATTGTGGCCTCCGCGTTGCCGGCCGGGATTCTGAAAGAAACCGATTACTGGTTTTTTGCTGATCAGATACTTGAAACGGTAAAGAAGGAGAAGGATGAGCTTGCAGGTATCTGGCTGCATTTGCATGGCGCATTGGAGGTAGAAAATATCGGATCCGGGGAGCTGATTCTGGCAAAGAATCTAAGAGAGCTTGCAGGTGAACATGTGCCAATTGCAATAACATTGGATGCACATGCTAATAATGCGCCTGATTTAAATCAATACATTGATATTATGAGAGGATACCATACGATACCGCATGAAGATCAGGCTGAGACAGAACGAAAAACAGCGGAAGAATTAGTAGGTTTAATGAAAAATAAAACAAGAACGAGGACTGCTCTGGTGACTCTGCCAATGATTCTGGTGGGAGAGAAGGCGCTGGCCAATCATGAACCGTTGAAGCAGCTGATGGCAGAAGCGGATTATTATGAAACATTGCCGGAAGTAGCTGCTGCATCTATTTATATCGGAAATTCCTGGTGCGATTGCCCAAACACACATTTATCAGTCAGCGTTACGCCCAAAAAACCGGAAAATTACAAATTGGCCCAAAAATTGTGTATTCAGCTTGCGGAAAAGGTTTTTGCCGCGCGTGAAAAGTTTGATTTCGAGATACCGGTTATGTCGCCAAAGACAGCTTTGGAGGAAGCATATCGAAGCCATAAAAGGCCTGTTTTCATATCAGATACAGGAGACAATACAACCGGTGGCGCTGTCGGCGACAGTACAGAAATACTCCGGTTGATTCTGGATATGGGAAACTGCAAAAAACGGGTTCTGATTACCACACTGTATGATCCGGAAGCATATGCGGGCTGCCGGGATAAGCAGGAGGGAGAAGCAGTCAGCGTAAGGATAGGTACAGGAAGGGATATTTTTTCAGAACCGGTATTAGTTGAGGGGACGATTTTATCAAAAGGGGAGATTCTCGGGTATTTGAATTGCGAAACAGATGTCAGCGGCCATTGCGTCACAGTCCGAAATGAATTTGCAGACGTAATGATTTGTAATGTGCCGGCTTCCGCTATTTCTGAAAACCATTTCAAAGCATCCAGGACGCCTTTGGAGGAATATGACATTGTCATATTAAAACAGGGATATCTGTTTGCACAGCTGAGGCCGTTTGCAGGAGATTTTTTCATGGCGATTACAAAAGGGACTTCGTACCATTTTATAGAAGAACTGCAGTATCAGAGGATTCAGCATCCAGTATTTCCCTTTGATTCGGATGCGTTATTTGATGCTAAAATGTACTTGAAGAAAGCAGAGGAAAGCTGACAGACAAAGGAGTGTAAACGATGGAAGCATTGGTGCAGATGAATCATATTACAAAACGGTTTCCAGGTGTTGTGGCTCTCCAGGACATTACGCTTGATATTATGCCGGGGGAGGTCCATGTTTTGCTGGGAGAAAACGGCGCCGGAAAATCGACGCTGATGAAAATTCTAAGCGGTGTTTATCAGCCGGACGAGGGGGAAGTCATAATTGGCGGGAAAACGTATGCAAAACTTACGCCACGTGAAGCAAAGGAAAATGGAATCGCAATTATTTATCAGGAATTAAGTGTGATCAATGAGCTCAGCATAATGGAGAACGTATTTCTCGGAGCTCTTCCAGCCAGGAAAAAGGGCGGTATCGGTGTGGTTAATTATACGCAAATGCGGGAGAAAGCCCGGACGCTTCTGGATAGTGTTGAATTGAAACGCGATCCTGGGGAGACGGTTGCGAATTTAAACATATCAGAAAAGCAGATGGTAGAAATCGCCAAAACGCTGGCGCTGGATGCCAAAGTGATTGTTATGGATGAGCCGACGTCTTCTTTAAGTGAAGTGGAGGCCGGGAGGCTTTTCAAACAGATCAGGCAATTAAAAAAGGAAGGGAAAGGGATTGTTTATATTTCGCATAAGCTGGACGAGATCATGGCAATTGGGGATCGTGTTTCTGTGTTAAAAGACGGACAGTATGTAGGCACCTATCCGGTGAAAGAAAGCACGGTGGACGGTCTTGTCACATTGATGGTGGGCCGCGAACTGAAAAATAAATATCAGGGGGGAAGAACAGCCGGCGAGGCCGGAGAAGTGATTTTTGAAGTGAAAAATTTAACCAGAAAAGACCATACGGTTCAAAACGCATCGTTTTTTCTTCGAAAAGGCGAGGTACTGGGATTTTCCGGATTGATCGGGGCAGGGCGAAGTGAACTCATGTGCGCAATATATGGCATTTCACCGATCAAAGAGGGGGAAATCCTGTTAAATGGCAGGAAGCTTCATATCCGTAATCCGTATGACGCGTTAAAACAGGGAATAGGCCTGGTAAGCGAAAACAGAAGAGAAACAGGTTTTTTTGGGAATTTTACGATAAAACGTAATATTTCAATTGCGAAACAGCTTATGCAAACAAAGATGGGCGGTTTGCTTGGCATGATACATGTGAAAGAAGAACAGGAAATTGCAGAAAAGGCGCAAAAGGAGATGTCTATCAAATGCGCTTCCCTGGAACAGAATATTACGGAACTGTCCGGAGGAAATCAGCAGAAAGTGATTCTTGGGAAATGGCTGAGCGCCGGGGTTAAACTGGTGATTTTTGATGAGCCGACAAAAGGAATCGATGTTGGTACGAAATCCGAGATTTATAAACTGATGCAGGACCTGGCACAAAAAGGAATTGGCGTCATTGTTGTCTCTTCTGAAATGCCGGAACTTTTATCTGTCTGCGACCGTATTATCGTTATGAACAGAGGGCATATAAAGGGTGAATTTTCTATTGAAGAGGCGACAGAGGAAAAACTGATGAAAGCAGCGATAGAGTAAACGCGGGAGGAGACGGGATGAGTAAGTCAGCAGAAAAAGACAGGAATGTGAGAAAGAAAAAAACATTTACGGATTATTGGGAAAAATACAGCACAGTTGCCATTTTGGTTCTTATGGTCGTTGTATTTGGTATCCTGGAACCGCAGGCATTTATGACAGGGTCAAATTTTATTAAGATTATCGAGCAGAGCTCTATTACAATTCTTTTGGCCTGCGGTGAATTTTTTGCAATTCTGCTTGCAGGAATTGATCTGTCTGTCGGATCAATACTTGCGTTATCCGGAGTGGTTACGGCAAAACTTATGGTAGATTTTGGAATGCCTCCGGCATTGGCTGTATTGATCGGGACAATCCTTCTTGGCATTCTGATTGGAGGGGTAAATGGCTTTCTGATTAATGTCACAGGCTTACCGCCATTTATCATCACATTAGGCATGCAGTCAATTCTGCGAGGGCTGACGATGATTGTATCAAATGCACGCGCGGTTTCCGGCGTTCCAATTCAGTTTACCAAGTGCGTGGGGGGAAGAATTTTTGATCTGATACCAATTCCAATCATTATTGTTTTGATTACAGCCGGAATTTTTATATTTTTTACGATGAAAACACAGGCTGGAAGAAATCTATATGCAGTAGGCGGAAATCAGCAGGCGGCATGGTATGCGGGAATTAACGTAAAAAAGCATTTTTTGCTGGCCTTTATGATATCGGGGCTTTGTGCAGGTATGGCAGGTATGGTAAATGTAGCCCGGCTTGCGGCGGCAGAACCAACTGCCGGAACAGGGTATGATACGCATGCAATTGCAGCAGTCATCATAGGAGGAACCAGCTTTTTTGGGGGGCAGGGAATGATACCCAAAGTAGTTGTGGGGGGACTCATCATAGGCGTAATCAATAATGGGCTGAACATGGTGGGACTTTCTTCTTACTATCAGACAATTGCAATGGGAGTGCTGATCATAGCGGCTGTTACATTAGACCGGTTCTTTGGATCAGGAAATAAACGATAGGGAGGATGTATATGGAGACAAGAAGAGCTTTTTTGACAGGAATACGAAAGTTTGAGCTTCAAAAGGCAGAGATTGAGCCCAGACCGGAGCAGGTGTTGATTAAAGTGGCAGTCTGCGGATTATGTCATTATGAACTGAATCACTGGAAGGGGCTGATTGGAACCTTTCCGCAGCCGGTTGGACATGAGGTTGCCGGTGAGGTTGTCGCAACTGGTTCTTTGGTAACGAATCTGAAAGCCGGAGATCGCGTCACGACGCTTTTCGAACCGGATGAACAATGCGGATTTTCGGATTATCTCTGTGTAACAGCGAAACATTGTGTGAAGCTGCCTCCGAATGTGCCAATGGAAGAAGCGGTTTGTGAACCGGTGATGTGCGCACTGAATGTAATACGTCAGGCAAAACCGGAAGCAGGCGATCATGCGGTTTTAGTCGGCTGCGGATGTATGGGATTATGGGCGGCCCAGCTTTTAAAGGGTAATCTTCTTACAACGCTGACTGCCATTGATTTTAATGAAGAACGGCTGGAACTTGCAAAGCAGTATGGGGCGACGCATACGATCAATCCCGGGAAGGAACAGGTTGAAGAGCGGCTGGAGGAGATTACAAACGGGCATTTGGCAGATTTTGTGATTGAAGGAACCGGGATTCCGGCAGTTTTAAACGACTGTCTGCGTTATCTTCGGCCGTCAGGCGGTGGACGCCTTTTAATGATGAGTTCGCATGAACAGATAACAAAGGAACTGGATCTGCGGGAAGGCGTCAGAAAGTCAGCAGTACTTATTGTTGCGCATGGAGGACTTTCATCAGACCAGCATGACGATCTGCGCCGTACCGTTGAATTGCTGGCTGCCGGTAAAGTAAATACGAAAGATATGATTACAAACCGTTTTAAGCTTGAAGAGATACAGAAAGCATTTGAAGCATTAGAGCATCCGCCGGCAGGGTACCTGAAGGGAATTATAGTTCCGGAGTAGGAAAGAAGGGGAGAGAAGGATGGAAAACAGAAAAATAGGAATCATAGGATGCGGGAATATAAGCGCTGTTTATTTGAAAAATCTCCGGGAACAGTTCGAAGGAGTTGAGGTATGCGCAGTCTGTGATACGAACAGGGTACTCGCTGAGCGGGCTGCAGAAACGTATCATATTCCATATGTGTATGATAATGCAGATGAGTTATGCAAAAACCCGGAGATCAGAACCATAGTTGTATTAACGACGCCCGGTACGCATGCAGAACTGTGCAAGAAGGCACTTCTGGCAGGGAAAAACGCATATTGTGAAAAACCGCTTGGTACTGATCTGAAAGCGGCGGCAGAGGTAGTTCAAATTGCACGTGAGAAGGGACTGCATATTGGCTGCGCGCCGGACACATATATGGGAGCGGCAATACAGACCGGACATAAACTGATAAAAGACGGATGGATCGGCTTACCGATCGGAGCAAGATGCAATGTTATTATGTTTGGCCCGGAAACATGGCATCCCAACCCTGCGTTTTTTTATAAAAAAGGAGCCGGGCCTGTGTTGGATTGGGGGCCTTATTACATATCCGCGCTGGCCTATCTGCTCGGACCTGTGAGGCGTGTTTCAAGTGTTGCAAAAAAGACGTATGGAATTCGAAAAATGACATGCAAAGAGCGGTACGGACAGGAAATAGAAGTAGAGGTTCCTACCTATATATCAGGAATTTTGGAACATGAAAGCGGAACAGTATCCACAATTATTATCACATTTGACGCATGCAGCGAAGCAAGCCTTGATATGGAAATTATGGGGACGGATGGAACGCTGGTTATTCCAAATCCTGATACGTTTGGGGCAGGGAAGATGGTGCGGTATAAAAGATTGGAGAGGATACACCATGACCTGGAAAAAAACGAGTGGTTTGAGATTCCTTATCTGTTTGGAAACAGCGATAACAGCCGTGGGCTTGGATTGGTTGATATGTTGAATGCGATAGAGGAAAAGCGGTTACACTGCGCGAATGGAGATTTTGCGTACCATGTTTTAGAGGTAATGCTTGCTTTGGAGCAGCCTGGCGATGGAAGCGCTGTAGAGATTCAAAGCAGATTTTGATAGTTAGCTGTGCAGTGGGCGTTTAGAACTGTGCGGTTGTCTATAGAAACAAAAAAATAAAAGAAAAGGAGATGCAGGTATGAGAAAAAAAGGAAAGGTATGTGGTATTGGGTTAGGGTTGTGTGTTCTTTTGTCAGGTATGGCGTATGGGAGCATTGTAAATGCGGCGGAGGAAGCGGAATATGCATTTGTAATCAAACCGCTTTCTAATCAGTTTTGGTCCGACATGCAGGACGGTATCCTGGAAGAGGCCGGGAAATTGGGGGTAAAAGTAGATGTATATGGCGCGAATACGGAGGAGGATGTGGAAGGGCAGGTTACCCTTATGGAAAATGTAATTTCCAAAGGGTATAAAGCGATCTGCGTTGCACCGATTACTTCTGAAAACCTTGTGCAGCCGATTGCAGAAGCAACAAAAAAGGGTATTTACGTTGTAAATATTGATGAAAAGGTAAATTTGGAAGCCTTAAAGGGATTAGAAGGGGCGATCTATTCCTTTGTAGCGTCAGATAATGATCAGATTGGACGTCTGGGCGGAGAGTATATTGCGAAGCAGCTTGGCGAGGCTGGCGGCGAGGTGGCGGTTATTGCCGGGAAAGCAGGAAATCCGACAGGTGAAGCACGCTGCAATGGAGCAATTGCCGCCATGGAAGAAGCCGGACTTGAGGTTGTAGACGTGCAGCCGGCTGATTATGACAGAACGAAAGCTTACGATGTCACAACGAATTATATTAGCAAGCATCCGGAATTAAAGGCAATTTACTGCGGCAATGACACAATGGCTCTTGGGGCGGTAGAGGCTGCAAAAAAAGCAGGGCGCGAGGATATTATAATTGTTGGGACGGATGGAAATGAAGAGGCGGTAACGTCAATTGAAGCCGGAGAGCTGGCCGCAACGGTTGCCCAGGATCCGGGAGCAGTAGGCGCCCGAGCGTTACAGCTTATGTTGGAAGTGGTAGAAAAGGGCGAAGCAATTGATATTGAGGCAGAACCTGTTTCAGAGGCAATTCCGGCTTATTTGATTGCGAAAGAAGAATAAATATGAGAATTGTATATGGAGCTGTAGCCCAACCGCCGCTACATCGAAATTATGTACCTGTTGAGTTAAATGAAAGAACGATGGAAACGCATTACCAGAAAGTAATGGCTGCAATTCAAAAATCCGGTTTGGATGCGCTGCTTATTTATGCCGACCGTGAGCACGGAGCTAATTTTGCATATCTGACCGGGTATGAGCCGAGATTTGAAGAAAGTCTTCTGGTTCTTCATAAAAATGGAGACAGGTATGTCTTATTAGGAAATGAAAACTTAAAAATGGCACGGCACAGCTTCCTTGAAGCGCGGGTTATACATGTTCCCCACTTCTCACTGCCATATCAGCCCATGCTGCCGGATCATACGATGGAAGAGCTGATGCATGCAGCCGGAATCACAGATAACATGAAAATAGGATGCGCAGGCTGGAAGCTGTTTACCAGCCGGAATGAGAAGAATGAGGAATTGATCGATTTGCCGGCATTTATACTGGATGCAGTACGTGCCTGCAATCCAAACGGAAGGGTTGTAAATGCCTGTTCCATTTTTATAGATCCTCAGAATGGAGTACGTATCACAGTGAATGCGAATGAGCTGGCACACTATGAATTTGGGAGTGGTATGGCATCTGGCCTGGTGCTGGATGCACTGAATTCGGTCGAACCGGGAAAGACGGAGATGGAAATTGCGGAAAAGATGAATGTAAAAGGACAGCCGATTACAGTGACGACGATCTGCGCATCCGGAGACCGGTTTGCAAACGCAGTTGTTTTTCCAAGAAACAGGGAAATTTTGGCCGGAGATCCTTTTTCAATAACTCTGGGATTACGTGGAGGGCTGACATCGAGGGCAGCGTATGTAGCTGCGGGGCAGGAAGATCTCCATGTATCGGAAACAGAGTATATGAAAGAGCTGGTTATTCCATATTTTAAAACAGTGGTCAGCTGGTATGAGATGGTCGGGCTTGGCGTTTCATGCGCAGAAGTTTATGAGATGGTCAGAGAGATGCTGCCTCCTGAACGATATTTATGGACGCTGAATCCGGGGCATTTGACAGGGCAGGAAGAGTGGATGGCCTCTCCTTTTTTTAAAGACTCATGTGTCACGGTAAAAAGCGGTATGATGCTCCAAATGGATATTACCCCGCACCTTAGCGGATATACAGGAATCAGTGCAGAGGATGGAGTTGCGATAGCAGATGAGAATCTGAGGGAAGAACTTCGGAATACTTATCCGGAGACGTGGAAACGGATACAGAATCGGAAAAACTATATGAAAAAGATTCTGGGTATCAATTTAAAAGAAGAAACACTGCCTTTAAGCGATATCTGCGGGTATGTGAGGCCAATGCTGCTGAAAAAAGGCCAGGCGCTGCAGGTGTTGGCGGAAAAGTAAATAAGAAAACGCCCGGGTGTTGCAGGCTGGTGGTTAAACCCTTTTCAGTCCAAAATTGAATTTTGGATTGGAGAGGGTTTTTCTTGTGCCTGAAAAAAACATTGGAAAAATGCTGAAATATGTGTAAAATATTCATAAGAAAAATACATATAAAGAAGAATGAAAATATATAAAATAATTGATTAAATTTTATATAAAAAATATATTGACAAAATACAAAAATTTTATATAATTAAATCAGGAGGACGGGAAATGAGGGTAAGCATAAAAGAGATAAGTGGGAAGACAGGATACTCTTTGGCTACTGTATCGAATGTTTTGAACGGAAAAGCAGGCGTTAATGCGGAGACTGCAAAGCGGATTATGAAGATAGCGAATGAGATGGGATATTTGCAGTCAAAAAAGACAAAAAAGATTCGTCTGGTATTATATAAAAAAAATGGAAAAATTTTAGATGACACACCATTTTTTTCCTGCCTGTTCGAGGGAATTGAGTCAGCCTGTAAAGAAAATGGCATGAAGCTGGAGATCAATACGTTGGATGAGCGCAGTTCCGATTATGAGGCAATGCTGCAGGAGATCAGCCGGGATGCGTCAGCCGGGATTCTTTTGCTGGCAACGGAAATGTCAGAAGAAGACGTCCGGAGATTTGAGGGGATACCGTCGCCGGTTATTATTCTGGACAATCGGTTTGACCAGGCTGCATTTTCTTCAGTTTCTACAGAAAATGAGAAGTCATCTTATCAGATTGTAAAGTATTTATATAAAAACGGACACAGGGAGATAGGATTTATCCAGAGCAAGGTGAAGATCGATAATTTCCTGATCCGGGAAAAGGGATACCGGCAGGCTATGCAGGATCTGGGACTTCCGATTCGGGAAGAATACCGTGTGGAGATCAGTCCGTCCATGGAGGAATCCTACGAAGATATGAAGCAGTATCTGAAAAACGGCGGAAAGGCGGCAGAGGCGTACTTTGTGGTAAACGATATGATCGCATTCGGCGTGATGAAAGCGCTGACAGAGGCAGGATATAGTATTCCGCAGGATATATCGCTGGTGGGTTTTGATGATCTTCCGTACAGCGCGGTCAGTTCGCCGGCGCTGTCTACGGTACATGTATTTAAAGAAGAAATGGGAAAAGTAGGCATCAATATGCTGGCAAATAAGATCACGGCAAATTTGTCGACGGTTCTTTACAGTGAACTTGGCACTGTTTTTGTTCCGAGAGAAAGTGTGAGAAAAAAATAATTTATATAAATTAAGTTGCGCGCCCGAAAAGAGAAAGGAGGAATGCGCTGCGAAGGAAACGCAAAGGGACGCCGGAGTGTTTTTGGGGCAGAGACGAATGCAAAGAATCAGTGGGATGAGGTAGCAGTTCAATAAGTATATATTATTTAATGGAGAGAAGGGATTATTTTATGAAAAAACAGTTGAAAAAAATATTGGCGGGAACCTTATGTGCGGCAATGCTGACAGGAACAGTCTGTCTGGCAGCGGAGGCTGATTATGCAATTATCGTGAGTGATGCGCTTCCGGAGGAAGTAGCGGCAAAGGAAGGACCGAACGGGGAAGTGCCGGAATCCGCAGCCCTGCTTGGACTTACGGAAGAGGAAGTAGCAACGCTGAAAGAGGGCAATTACACGGCTGCGATCTGCTGGCATCAGGGGGGCGATACGTATATCACAAAGCATACCCAGTTTATCACAGAGCTTTTTGCGGAGGTTGGTATTGAAGTGGTGGCTGTGACGGACGCAGGCCTGAGCACAGAACAGCAGGTGGCGGATATTGAGACCGTGATTGCCATGAAGCCGGATATTATCATCGGAGAGCCTGTGGATGCAGTGGGGACACGCGACGCATGGCAGAAGGTGACAGATGCGGGGATTGCGCTTGTGTTTATGGATGCGAGCGGAGAAGGAATGACGGCAGGAACGGACTATGTGGGCTGTGTTTCTTCTGATAACTATGGAAACGGCGTGATTGCAGCAAGGCTTCTTGCAGACGCAATCGGAGGAGAAGGTAAGGTCGGCATGTGCTACCGCAATGTAAATCTTTATCCGGTAGAGCAGAGAAAGATCGGTTTTATGGATACAATGGCAGCAGAGTATCCGGATATTGAAATTGCAGAGGCAACTCCGTGCGAAGCGGCTGTGGACTGTGAAGACGCCATGAATGCAATGCTTTTGAAGCATGCTGACCTGAAGGGCGCATTTGGCTGGTATGATGAGCCGTGCGTTGTTATTTCAGCGGCAGCCCGTACGTCCGGCAAGGATGAATTTGCCGTAACAGGATGCGACCTCGGCGAGGACGTAGCTCTGGCACTGGCACAGAATGATATGGTGGCAGGTATCGCGGCGCAGCGTATCAAGGCGCAGGCGAGAGCGCTGGCTATTCTTGGCTGCTATGGAATCCTGGAGAAAGAAGCTCCGGCATTCGTTGCAGTACCGGGTCTTGCCGTTACGCATGATAACGTTGTGGAAGGCTGGGAAGAGTGTTACGGCGAGCAGCCGTCCCAGGCGATCCTCGATGCAATCGGCTAAAAATATGCATGTATAAAAACAGTTTGAAAAAAGCAGGATAAAGAAGGAAACTTGAAGAAGAGCTGGTGGAGCATCCAAGATGCAACACCAGCTCAAATAAAAGGGGGGAATGATTTGGCAAAGCCTCTGCTTGAAATGAAAGGGATTAAAAAATCCTTTAATGGCGTATCTGTTTTAAAGGACGTGGATTTTCAGGTGAACCGACGGGAAGTTGTCGCACTGATGGGAGGCAACGGGGCAGGAAAATCTACGCTGATGAAAATCCTGAACGGAGTTTATCAGGCCGATGAAGGAGAAATTTTTCTGGATGGGGAAAAGGTGGAAATCCGGAATGTCCTGGATGCAGGGAAGCATGGCATCGGCATGATTTATCAGGAATTCAGCCTGATTTCAACGCTTACAGTAGCAGAAAATATTTTTCTGGCGCACGAACCCAGAAAACGGAACATGCTGCTGGATAACAGGGCGTGCGTTGAAAAGGCGAAGAAGATTCTGGATGGACTTGGCATAGAGATTGATCCGCGCAAAAAGGTAGAAGAACTGAGCGTGGGCTACCGGCAGATCGTGGAGATCGCGAAGGCATTATCTAAAAATGTAAAAATACTTGTCATGGATGAGCCGACTTCAGCGCTGACAGAGCACGAGACAGAAACATTATTTGAGATTGTCCGGAATCTGCTGAAAATGGATATTTCCGTCATTTTTATCAGCCACAGGATGAAGGAAATTTATCAGATCTGCGACCGGATTACGGTGCTGCGCGACGGTAAGATCGTAATCAGCGATGAAGCGTCAAAGATTCCGATGGATCACATTGTATCGTACATTGTGGGTTCTGCAATGGATAAAAAATTTGAGTGGATTCCAAGAAGCTATTCCATGGAGGCAACTCCGGCGCTGGAGGTGCGAAACCTTACTTACCGGGAACGGGTCAGGGACGTCAGCTTTTCTCTGTATCCCTCAGAGATCCTGGGAATTGCGGGACTGATGGGAAGCGGCAGGACCGAAACCCTGCTTTCTGTTTTCGGCTTATTAAAACCGGATGCAGGAGTGATTCTGGTGAACGGGCAGGAATGCCGGATCCAGGCGCCCGAGGATGCCATGAAACAGGGAATTGCACTGATTCCGGAGTCCAGGCGTGTACAGGGTCTTGTAATGGATCACAGTGTCAAAGAAAACGTACTGATTACCGTTCTGGATAAGATCAGAAAATATGGTTTTCTGAAAGACCGGCAGGGTGAAGCGATTGTAGAAGAACAGATTCGGAATCTTGACATCAAAACAGACCATATGAAGAAAAATGTCTGCCTGCTTTCCGGCGGCAACCAGCAGAAGGTAGTCATATCGAAGTGGCTTGCAAATAAGTCGACGATTCTGATGCTGGATGAACCGACGGCAGGAGTGGACATTGGAGCAAAGACAGAAATCATCTACCGGATGCGTGAACTGGCGGATCAGGGCTGCGCAGTTATTTTTGTATCGAGCGAATTAAACGAGCTGCTGGCTGTTTCTGACCGGATTCTGGTACTGAAGGACGGCAGAAAGATTCAGGAAATCATGCGGAAGGATATAGAAGGCGAGGAGGTACTGCAGCGTGCGATACAGGGCTATGAATAAAAAAGAAATACTGCGGGTGGTAAGAGAATATACGATTTATATTGCATTTTTGCTGGTGGTCATTTTCTTTGCCATCACACTGAGGGGCAAAGGATTTTTTACGGCAGCGAACGCGCTGAACATTATCAGGCAGACAGCGGCGCTGACAATTATGGGAGTCGGTCTGACCTTTGTAATCAGCACAGGCGGAATTGATCTGAGCATTGGTTCAACGGTCGGCCTGTCGAGCCTGATTGCAGCGATTATTCTGCGCGAAGGCGGAAACATTCTTCTGGCCTTTCTCGGGGGCGCAGGAATTGGACTGATGGTCGGGGCATGCAACGGATTCTTGTATGCAAAGCTGAAAATGCCGGCATTTATCTCCACGCTGGCTGTATCGGGAATTGTATACGGGATCGGGCTTCTGCCAACGCAGTCCTCGCCGGTACCGATTGCGGACACGCTGTTTAATAATATTTTCGGATCAGGAAATATCGGTCCGGTACCGATTCTGCTGATCTGGATGGCAGCGGCCGTCGTTCTGGGGCATCTGATGCTCCGCCACATGAAATATGGCCGTCAGGTGCTGGCAGTAGGCGGAAATGAAATATCAGCGAAGTACAGCGGAATTAATACGGAAAAAATCAAATTTCTTGTGATGCTGTTCTGCGGGCTGATGGCAGGCATTGCGGGCTGTCTGTATGCCGGAAGAATGCATACCGGGCGCTGTACGTTCGGTGAGGGAGCGGAAACGCAGGTGATCACGGGCGTTGTACTTGGCGGAACAATTATGAGCGGCGGCAAGGGCTCTATTATAGGAACGCTGATCGGTTCCCTGATGATTGGAATGATTTCAAACGGACTTGTTATCATGGGACTTAACGTAGCACAGCAGAAAATTGTACAGGGTATTATACTCCTGCTTGCAATCGCATTTGGAATTGAGCAGGAGCGGGAAGCATAATTTTAAAAATTCGGGAGGATAGAAATGGATCGCAGAAAAGAACAGGTATTGAACTGGATTGAGGAAAACAGAGATGAAGTGGTGGAATTTTTGAGGAAACTGATACAGACGCCGTCGGTAAATCCGTATTTTGACCATGAGCCGGGAGAGGCAAAGGAAGGGCGCGTGCAGCAGGTTGTAAAAGAGCATATGGAGGCGCTCGGGGCACAGGTCGAGATGTGGGAGCCGGATGTGGAAGCTCTCTCAAAATACGAAGGTTATCCGGGATACTCCTCGGATTTTGATGCTGCGGACAGGCCGAACCTCGTGGCAACCGTGAAGGGCGCGGGTACCGGAAAAGGAAAGAGCCTTGTTCTGATGGGCCATATTGATACCGTGGCAAGGGGCACCGGCTGGACGCATGACCCGTTTGGCGGCGAGGTGAAGGACGGAAACATTTACGGGCGCGGCGCCGTTGATATGAAAGGCGGAATCGCAGCCATGATCATGGCAGTGGATGCTGTTGTAAAATCAGGAATTTCTCTGGACGGCGATGTGTCGGTTGCGACTGTCGTGGCGGAGGAGAATCCTGGAATCGGAACGCTGGCCTACGTAGAAAAAGGCTATCGCCCGGACGCCTGTATTATGACAGAGGCAACAAGCCTTCAGGTGGCTCCGCTTTGCCGCGGCGTAATCTGGGGCAAGCTCACAATCGAAGGAAGAAGCGGCCATATTGAGCTCCCGCGCCAGGACTGGAGAGAAGGCGGAGCGGTTGATGCAATTAAAAAAGCCAGGATGTTCCTGGAGCATTTTGACAGCATGAATGAAGAATGGACGATCACAAAGACGCATCCGCTGCTGCGTGTGCCGTGCCAGATTTACGTAGGCAAAGTGGAAATGGGTGAATTTATTTCGACCTACGCTAACAAGGCTGTGATTTACTTTGATGCAACCTACCTTCCGCGTGAGCGCGATGAAAAGGGCGGCGGAAGCCTTGTTATGAAAGAGATTGAGGATATGATAAAGGGCGTCTGCCAGACAGATCCGTGGCTGATGGAGCATCCTCCGGTGCTTGAGTGGCAGATTAATGCAGACTGCGGGGAGACGGATGTGCGCCATCCGTTCGTGCAGACGATTCAGAACAATCTGACCGAACTCGGAAGAGAACCGGTAGTAGAGGGCTGTTATTTCCATACAGATATGGGCTGGGTAGAGAAAGCCGGGATCCCGATTATCAACTTTGGACCTGGTGACCCGCGCCAGGCGCACAGCAACGACGAGATGTGTCCGGTGGAGGAACTGATCGAAGCGACGAAGACAATGGCACTTACGATTCTTGATTGGTGTCAGGCATCCGAAGGATAAGGAGCGAAAAGATGGCAAAATGGAAGATAACGGGTATAGACCAGGTTTCCTATGAGAAAATTTCCCTGCCGCAGATTACTGCGGCGGGGGAGCAGCCGGAGATTCCTGCCTGCGTATATGGAAACAGAATCAGAAAACTGACAGAGCTTCTTGCGCAGCGTGGACTTGACGGAGCTGTGATTTATGCAGACAGGGAGCATCATCAGAACTTTGAATACTTTTTTGGCATTGATATCTGGTTTGAAGAAGCGGTTGGAATCGTATGGAAGGATGGGACATGTGCGGCGCTGCTTGGAAACGAATGTCTGCCGCTGACCATACATGCGAAAGTACCGCTGCGCGGGATTCTGTGTCCGGTGCTGTCGCTTCCGGGACAGCCGATGCAGGGGCATACGCTGGACGAAGGATTTCAGAGCGCAGGCGTTCAAAAAGGGCAGAAGCTTGGCTGTGCGGGCTGGAAACAGCTGGACTCGGAGCAGAGCTTTGACCTTCCTGGATTTATCCTGGACAGCCTGTACCGAGGAGTCGGTGAAGCGGGACGTCTGGTCAATATCACAAAGTTCCTGGCTGGTCCGGGAATTGGGATTCGGAATTATATGGAGGCGGAGCAGGCCGCAGTTTTTGCATGCGCGGCAGAGATGGTATCAAACGGGATGCTTGCAGCGTGGGAAAAACTAGGGGAGGGCGTCACTGAGCTTGAGGTGGGTTCCTGCTTTAATCCCAGGGGATTGCCGCTCTCATGCCACAGCAATGTTTCTTCCGGGCACCGCACGAGGACAGGACTGGTAAGTCCGTCGGGTAAAAAGATGGAAAAGGGCGATCCGTTGACGCTGTGCTGGGCAATGCGCGGGGGGCTTTCCTGCAGAGCAGGGTATCTGGTAGAAGGACCGGAGGATTTGCCAGAGGAGAGCAGGGATTATTATGAAAAAGTTGTAAAGCCTTACTTCGCAGCCGCGGTTACGTGGTATGAAAATATCGGGATTGGCGTGACCGGAGGAGAGATTTATGCGCTGGTGCAGCAGATTTTTCCAAAAGAGCAATACGGCTGGAGCCTGAATCCGGGGCACGGTCTGGCAGCAGAAGAATGGCTGAATTCACCGGTTTTCCCGGGTTCCCAGATTCCGTTTTGCAGCGGTCAGATGATTCAGCTCGATATCATACCAGAGCCGGGCCACGGATACGCGACGAGCAATATTGAGGACGGTATTTTGCTTGCAGATGAGCAGCTGCGAACAGAACTCAGGGAAAAGTATCCCGAAATATGGGGACGGATTCAATACCGGAGACAGTATATGGCAGAGGAGCTTGGCATTCACCTGAAAGAGGAAGTGCTTCCGCTGTACAATACGCAGGGGATTTTGAATCCGTATCTGCTGAAAAAAGGGTATGCGATGAAAAAGGTATCGTTTAATCTGGAACCGAAAAGCTGATCTGAAGATCGGCTTTTTTCTTTATATGGAAGACTGCCCTCCATTGCACAGTGGAAACAGGCTCAAAATACAGGGAGGAAGCTGCTGTGTGATCGGGACCGCGGTGATTGCCGATCACGAACACAGAGGAGGAAAGACACTGATTTTTCTGATCTATCTCTGAGGTATCTGCTTTTCTTGGATGGTCTCCGTCTGAACAGTCGCGGATGGTAAAAAGGCTGTCCGGGATTTCGGGGGATATACGGTAGGCGAGTATCAGAGAATGTTCCGGATAGACGATGTCTTTTCGTCCGAATTGTGTAAAGCTTAAATGGTGTTGCATCTGTTCACATTCCAGTATAGTCAGATCATATTTCTGTCCGCTTATGGGATGAACGATTTCTATATTTTCAGTTCGGTTTGAGAGATCTGTCATAAAATGCCCGGCTGTAACCGGAACGGGACGGATCTGGAAATACAGGGAAATCTTCTGCGGCGCCAGGACAGGCTCTGACTTCCACTCGTAGGAAACCCGTCCGAAGTGCCAACAGCAGGTTCGGTCGCAGCCGTAAGCATTCATCAGTTCTTCTGCGATTTTATCATTTGGCCAGTCGTCATCCGAGGCTGGTTCTGCGTCCTTCGAGTCGGCGGACCGGGAAGTTTGTATGGCAGGAGATCGGTCCTCGTCCGGCGCATCCGTTTCGTTGGCAGTCATCCGCGAAATAGCAGGCGGGTACCACATCAGGCTTCCGCTGATCCTGCATGTAAGCGGGCTGTCGTTCAGGCTCATCTCTGTCATGAAATCTTTGCTGCCTGGATTTTCTGCGTCAAACTGTTCCAGCTCTTCCTGTGTTTTGAGGGAAAGCCGGCGTTCCTGGTTCCATTTTTTCAGAAATGCAGCCATGTCGTCCACTGAAATTTTTTCGCAGACATCCAGGACAGCACCTGCTTTCCCAACGTAAACAGCGGGGATAAAAAGCTCCTGCTTTTCCCAGAGGATTGTTTTTTGAAGCGGAACCGGTGTCAGTTTTTTGGCATACCGGTCACGTCCCCACAGTTTTTTACTGTAATATACGTTCATGTTCCAAGTCTCCTTCCATTTCTGCAAGAGTATTCTTCAGCGCCTGTAAAAATTTTTCTGCATGTTTGGCGAGAATCTGATATTTCTTCCATATAAGAAACACCTATTGAACAGTAGATTGTAGGTGCCCGTGATGTTCAGGGAAGTCCGTTTATGTCCGTGCGGTATCTAGAACCGGTAAGAATAATGATGGTATCGTAACATAAATGTATATAGGTTTCAACTATAGACATGGATATAAAACAGGTTTTTGCTCTTCTATTTTCAGGATTATCCGGCATGCTGCATGTTTGAGAAACGGATATGCAAAGCAGGAGCTGTATCGCTGTGTGGAACACAGAGAAATTGACAGAGAGATTGAATTTAGGTAGAATGAAAGAAAATAAGTTGTTGTATCACACGAGTGTCGTGCTGTTTGTACAACAACGTTCTTGTGTAGGGGGCTGAAATAGACGGTGTGAGAAACATAATTCGAAAAAGAGGGAGCAAAATAGGAGCGCTGTTTTTTTTGTTTCTGGCGCTCAGTATTTCTGTGACAGCGCAGGCAGGATTTTCTAAAAAAGCGCTGTCTTTAAAGGTGAAAAAGAGCGAAGAGAGTATTACTCTTTCATGGGCCGGAAGAAGAGAACTGACGGGATATCAGGTGTATCGGACAAATGCTTCTGGCAGAAATCGTGTAAAAATTAAAACCACGAAGAAAACACGTGTGACTGTTACGGATTTGAAACAAGGGAAAACGTATTATTTCTGCGTCCGAGGATGTCAGAAAAAGAACGGAAAAACGAAATATACGAGCTACAGCAAAATAATGAAAGTCAAAATGCCGGTTCGCGGACAGAAATCGACTCTGAAAAAATTGCTTCAGACTGCGCTGCAGCCCGTTGGTTCTACGATGTATGTGTGGGGCGGCGGTTGGAATGAGGCGGATACGGGAGCAGGCAGGGAGGCGCGGACGATCGGTGTCAGCCCAAAATGGAAGCAATTTTTTCAAAAACAGACGAGCGCGTATGATTACAGGAAAACACGGTACCAGATCGCAAATGGGCTGGATTGTTCCGGCTATATCGGGTGGTGCATTTACAATATACAAAATACGGAAAACGGAAAAACAGGTTATGTCATGCTGGCTGATCAGATGGCAGAAAATTTTGCTTCAAGAGGTTGGGGAACGTATACCCAAAAAGGAAAAGTGAAAAATTACAGAGCCGGAGATATTATGAGCTCATCCGGACACGTTTACCTCGTAGTAGGCCAGTGCAGCGATGGAAGCGTTGTGCTGTTACATTCCAGCCCGCCGGGGGTACAGTTGGCTGGAACACCGGATCGAAATGGAAAATCGGAGAGCAAGGCAGTCAAGCTGGCACGCAAGTATATGAAGAAATATTACCCGGAATGGTACAGAAAATATCCGAATTGCGCAAAAGGAAGCTCCTATCTGACCCAGTTTTCGCAGATGCGGTGGGATCTTTCCGGCGATGCGGTGATGACAGATCCGGAGAAATACAGGAATAAGACAGCGGAGCAGATTTTGAGGGATTTGTATTCAACGTGATATATATGCGGACGTACCTGGACAAATGATACAAAAGTGAGAAAGGATAGGTGATAGAAATGCAGTTGGAGACGAAGCGGTTGATTTTGCGTCCGTGGTGTGAGGCGGATGCGGAAGCATTGTATGAGTATGCGAAGAATCCGGCGGTAGGGCCGGTGGCTGGGTGGCCGCCGCATACGAGTGTGGAGAACAGCAGGGAGATTATTCGGGATGTGTTGTCGGTGTCCGAGGTTTATGCTGTCTGCCTGAAAGAGGATGACAGAGTGGTTGGCAGTATCGGGCTGACGGTTGGAAAGGACAGCAATCTGGATTTGCCGGATACGGAGGGCGAAATCGGTTACTGGATTGGCGTGCCGTTCTGGGGACAGGGGCTGATTCCAGAGGCGGTTTTGCGGCTGCAACGGCGCGGGTTCGAGGATTTGAAGCTTGCGAAGATCTGGTGCGGTTATTTTGATGGGAATGAAAAATCAAAGCGTGTGCAGGAAAAGTGCGGATTTACGTACCATCACACGAACAAAGATATTTACTGGGCGCTGATGGATGAGATCCGGACAGAGCACATTACGTGTCTAACGAAAGAGGACTGGGAGAGAAGCCAAGAGAGATGAGGAGAATCCGGGAGGTTGGGGCGCTTGTATTGTACAACTGGAAAGCGCTTGCTGGTTTTGAACTGATTTATAAGTTTGCGTCCGGGCTTTTGTTTTTGCCGCTTTTGTGGAATATATTTGACTGGATAATGAAGGCCAGTGGGTACACGTATCTGACGCTGGAAAATATTGTTCCGTTTTTGATGCAGCCGTTTACGATAATTGCTCTGTTTTTTCTGTTGCTTCTGGTAGTATTGCTTCTTGTTCCTTTTCTGAATTTGGGACTGGGATCGAGTATTTTGACAACGATTTCCATACCGGAGTTTATTCTTGATTATATTGCGGCAGATGGATTTTTATCTTTGCTGCTTTGCTTTGTAACGGTACTGCTGCTTGCGCTGATGATGCGATGGCTGTATGCGTTTCATTATTTTACGCTGGAGGGCTGCTCTTTTGCGGAGGCGAGAAAAAAGAGCGCGCGGCTCGGACAGAAAAAGAGATTTCGCGATTTTTTTGGTTTGCTTTGGGTGCAGTTGGTGCCAGCCGTATTTTTGGTATTGTTTTTTATTGTTGTAGTGACTGCTGCACTGGCTGTGACGAATCTGCTTTCCAGTGTGTTTGTGCTTCAGTGGGTGGCTTCAACGGTGATCTGGATGAAGCTTCTGTTTGCAGTTACGGTTGCCGGTATGCTGGCGGGGCCGGTTAGTTATGGCTGTGTGAGTGTGCTGTATTATAAGCATAAGGAAGAAACAGGAGAGGAGCCGGTGTACAGCGAAGCGCCGCCGTACAACAAAAAAGGGTTCAGCGTGAGATTGCTTCGCGGCGTGTATGTGATCGCAAGTTGTATCGTTCTGGTCGGGAGCTTCGGGCTTGGATATCTGCTGTGTTCTGGGAAGTTGAATCCGCAGATTGAGTATCCGGACTATGGAGATTACAGCGCACAGAGGGGCCTCGGCTTTTTACCCGGAAAACACGATGGCAGCGTTTCGCGGGGCAAAGGAGCTTGGCGCAGATTGGATTGAACTGGATGTGCAGCAGTGCAAAGACGGGCAGATTATTGTGATTCATGATGCTAATCTGCAAAGGACAACAGGCGTGAATCAAAATACCTGGGATATGACGTATGAGGAGATTGAGAAGCTGGATGCGGGCAGTTTTTTTGAACCGGCATATGCAGGGGAGAAGATTCCACTGCTTTCGGAGGTGGTTCAGTTTGTAAAGGAAAGCGGTATCAAACTGAATATAGAGCTGAAACCGACCGGCCATGAAACGGAATTTGAAAAATGCGTGGTGGATATCATTCGCGATGCCGGTATGAAACAGATCTATGTGTGGACTGTAAATACGCAGGAGAGCATCCATAAGATGATTGAAAAAAATGTGGACAATATCATCACGGATGATATTGAGCTGGCCAAGCAGTGCGTGTACGAAAGCAGGTACAGCGATCTTTTGATGGAATATATGAAAATGTTTGAATAAATTAAAGAATATATTTCACAAGAGGCGCAATGCTTTTCTGATCTGTAAAGTCCATGCTTTTCCCATAGGTGGCAAGGAGCTCCCGGTCTTCAGAAGTGAGATCGCAGGGCTCTTTTTTTAGCAGCATTTTACGGAGCATGGACATCATCATCCGGTGCGGCAGACGCAGCCTGGAATAATCAATGCCTCCTCTTAAGTGGAAGACGGCGATGTTTTGCAGGATTTCCGGGGAAATCGTTTTGCTCATTGCTTCTTTGATATGAGCAACATTGTCTGGATTGTTCGGGTCTGCCAGTCCGCAGGTAAAAAGAATGACCTGTTTGTTTTTTACAAGGTCCCAGTTTCGGGTGAGCAGTTTGAGTCCGCTTATCCCTCCAGCATAAAGGCCGCCGCCGTATACAATCACATCATAAGAGGCGAAATTTGCGGGATAAAAATTTTTTCGTTCATAAACGGGGCAGGATAAGGCTGCGGCGATCCAGTTGGCGTATTGTTTGGTGTAACCGTATTTTGATTCATATACAACGACTGTTTTTTTCATAAATGAAGGACTCCTTTATTGTTGTATTGTTCCTATAGTGCTTTGGGCTGCTATTTGTAGTATACTGATGACTAAGTTATATCGTGGCAGAGGGAAAAAAGCAAGGAATTGTGGGAAAGTGCTACATAACCGGTGGTATTGTGACAGAATGAGGGTGGTTGGATGAACGGACATGTAAGGCAGAAGGAGCAGTCGGCGAAAAGAATAGAGGATGCATTGTTTCAGCTGATGGGGGAGAAAATTTTTGCCGAGATTACGGTCTCTGAGCTTTCGGACAGAGCAGATGTGGCGCGCAGGACTTTTTATCGGCTGTACAAAGGGAAAGAGGATGTACTGCATGGATATTTTGGCAGATTGTGCCGAGAATATCAAAGGACATTTCCTGCTTTGAAAAATTATCATTTTCTTCGGGTTGCGGAGGACTATTTCGGGTTCTGGTACTGCCACAAAGAAGTATTGCTTCTGATGCATCAGTGCGGCCTGGATGATATGCTGTACTGTGAGATCGGCCGTGCGGCGACTGCGGTAGTCAAAAATCGTATAAACAGTGAACAAAGTCCAGAAGATTGGGAAATTGAGTGCTTTGCCAGTTATTCTGCCGGTGGTTTCGGATTGCTTTTGCAGCGGTGGGTGGAATCTGGTATGCAGGAAGGGCCGAAGCATTATGCCAGAAGAGTCGGGAAGGCATTGCTGCATTTTATCAGGCCCGCCGTGCAGGCAGAATCAGGGAAATGAGAGGCGTATGCCATGTGCAAAGAGCGGGAGAAAAGTATTCTATTTGTGCGGGAGAAAGGGGAAAATTTATGATTTATGAGGAAAAACAGTGTGCGAAAACGGCGCGGATTTTCGGAGAATGGCAGGAGACAATGATCTGGTCCTGTCTTTCACAGGTGATGGGGCATATTTTTGTAAATGACAGAGACCATCCGGACTCTGCGATGGCGATGCTGGGGGATTTCTGTTTTCTGGCAGGTGTGCCGGAACCGGAGCTGGCAGCTTACAAACCGGAATACTGCAAGCAGGATTTTATCATTATGGTGCCTCAAAAGGAAGCGTGGGCCAGGTGTATTGAGACGTGTTATGGGGAGAAGGCAAAACGAGTGACACGATATGCCATGAAAAAGGAAGGCGATCTGTTTGACCGCAAGGCGCTGGAACGGGCGGCTGCGGGACTTCCGGAAGAATATCAGATCAGGATGATAGACGAAGAACTGTTTGAACAGTGCAGGCAGATTCCCTGGTGCCGTGATTTTGTTGCGCAGTACGATACGTATGAGAAATATCGCGCGAGCGGTCTGGGGGCGGCTGTCCTGAAAGGGGATGAGATCGTATCCGGAGCGTCTTCTTATTCAAGCTATCCGGGCGGCATTGAGATCGAGATTGACACAAGGGAGGATTACCGCAGGCGCGGGCTTGCGTACGCGGCAGGCGCCAGGCTGATCCTGGAGTGCCTGGCGCGCGGATGGTATCCGAGCTGGGATGCGCAAAATAGATGGTCTGTTGCACTGGCGGAAAAACTGGGATACCACTACAGCCATGCATATACTGCATATGAAATATGGGGTTACTGAGAAAGCGGCAATGTTTTATTGAATCCAGCTTTTTTATGTCCGATCAAGGGATGAATTATAATCTGAATCTGTGGATTTTCGTGGTACAAGGCAGCAGGAAAGCGTTTCACAGTGTACGTTTCGTACATTGCCGTCACCTGGTTCCTGTTCGATTGCATCAATTAAAAGCTCCATGGCTGATCTGCCAAGCCGTCTTTTTTCCACGTGTACCGAGGAGAGCGGGGGATTGAGCATCTGGCAGACAAATACATCGTCGAAGCCGAGAACTTTTACATCCTCGGGGATTCGGAAGTGATGCTCTAAGAGTGCCTGCATCACCCCAATCGCCATCTGGTCATTGGCGACAAAGATTCCGTCAAAGGGAAGCTGGTGACTGAGTAGCTCCAGCGTTTTTTCATATCCGGAGTTATGGGAGAGATCGCCGCTTAAAATCAACCGGTTGTTCATGGGAAGTCTGTATTTTTTTAAAGTGTCAAGATAGGCGTTGTAACGATCATCTCCGGTACCAACTGGAGCTGATATGTGGGCAATGCTGCGGCATCCTGCATCAATCAGATGCTGCATGGCCTGACATGCGCCATGATACGTATCGACACAGATCGAATCAATGCCATACGGTGAAAAATCTCGTTCTAACGATACAAGTCTGATATCTTTTCCGGATTTCTGGATCTGATCGTGCAGATAATTCGCGTATTCTTTCATTGACTCTTTTTTTACGATGGAACTGAACACAATTCCATCGATCTGTCTCATAATCAAATCAGTTATATTTTTTTTCTCTGTCTCAAAGTCACAGTTGGAATCAGAAATGGTAACAGAATATCCTCTGAAAGAAGCAATTTTGGCTGCTTCCTTTAATACATACGGAAAAAAAAGGCCGCACATATCAAGCGCGACAAAACCGAGCTGCATGCTGCGTTTACTTTTCATGCTCCGCGCGGCATAGTTTGTGGAGTAATGCAGTTCTTCGATGGCGGACACCACCCGCTGTCTGACATCTTCGCTGACATATTTCGTTCCATTGATGACATGCGATACGGTTGAGATCGCTACATGGGCCGTTCGTGCCACATCTTTGATTGTTGCCATAAAAATCCTTTCTGCTTTTTGACGAGCGTGCTGCACTTCTGGATCACGCATTACAGGTTTGAGATTTGTGATCTGCTGTTATTTAAGAAACTTTTCAAAAAATGAGAACCTATCTGTTATTTTAACTTGTAATAGAAAATGATGCAATGAAAAAATATAATTGACAAAAAAACGTTTTTCTTTTAAAATAACAATTAGAAAAACGTTTTTCTAAAATTATTATATAATTATGTCAGTAACTTGAAAAATAATAGGTATAACGTGGGGGTTACAGGAGGGATTCGAATGAAACGGTCAAAGGCGAACGAAATTATTCAGTACACGATGGATGCATTAAAAAAGGCGCAGTTTCCGCTGCCGCCATTTGCGTATTATGGACCGGAGGAGTGGGCCAGACTTCCGGAGGAAGAGATTGAACTTGTCGAGAATATGCTGGGGTGGGATATTACTGATTTTGGAAGCGGCGATTTTGACAGAGTTGGACTAACAATTTTTACGTTCCGAAACGGGAACTTTTATGCAAAAGAGAAATATTGCAAGCCATACGCAGAAAAGATGCTTTATGTGATGGACGGGCAGATTCTTCCGTTCCATTATCACTGGGAGAAGCAGGAGGATATCATCAACCGCGGTGGCGGAGATTTGGAGCTTACGCTATACAATTGTACGGAGGTTGATTTTGCAGATGTCGAGGGCGGAAGAGCACACCAACCAGGCCAGTTTGCAGATACGCCGGTGACGGCATATGTGGATGGCAAACAGATCACAGTTCCGGCAGGCGGAAAGCTTTTGCTTCATCCGGGACAGTCCATTTCACTGATGCCAGGCCAGTACCATCAGTGGCAGGGGGTGCCGGGAACGGGAGATGTGATTTTATTTGAGGTATCGACAACAAACGATGATACGATCGACAACCGGTTCCATACAGCAGGAGACCGTATTCCATCTATGGAAGAGGATGTCCCGGCAAAATATCTGATGTTTGCAGATTACCCAGAATATACGAAATATTCGTTTATTAAAAAGTAGGAATATTGACTGTTGCAAGCAGGAGGGGAGAGGAAGGGCCATGATGTTTCTCCTGAATTTCGATCTCTGGTTTTTATCGTTCTTGTATTGCGTTTCAGCAATTTATTTTCCAGTTTGATAGTTTTACACCGTAAAATATTTGATGGTCAGATATTAGACTTTGCAATAGGGAAAATGGCATGATTTGTCAATAGACTATTGCAGAAAATTGTGTTACATTACTGCTTTAAATTTTATAATTCGTGAAATTAGATAGGAAGAAAGTGATTTCCATGCTTCGAATTTATATTATTTAAGAAAATATTTAAACTATGTTAAAAATTTTTTGGTATAATCTTAAAAATATGTGTTTTATTTTGGGCTATCACGAATGATAAGGAGGCAGAGTGTGTTATGAATGGGTGTCCGGAATTAATTGTAATGTTAACATATAATGACTGTACATCAAAAAATGCCAGTCAGATTTTTGAGGAGTGTAAGAATTCAAAGGCGAAATTTTGGGGCTTCAAGGAGAAGGGGCTTCCGAAAGAAGAGATGAAAGAGCTGTTTGCCTATATGAAAAAGTGTGGGAAGACAACAGTTCTGGAGGTTGTGGCATATACGGAAGAGGAATGTCTGGAAGGTACGAAGAAGGCCCTGGAATGTGGATGTGATATCCTGATGGGTACATTTTTCTTTGATTCTGTCTTTGAGCTTTGCAGGAAAAACAATCTTAAATACATGCCGTTTGTAGGAAAGGTGACAGAACGTCCGTCTATTCTTGATGGGACTGTGGAAGAAATGCTTGAGGAAGCGCGCCGATATCTGGAAAGAGGAGTGTATGGCTTTGATTTGCTTGGTTACCGATATACGGGAGACGCCTCTGCTTTGATTCGGGATTTTGTGGCCGGAGTAAATGCGCCTGTCTGTGTTGCGGGCAGCGTAAACAGCTACGAGCGGCTGGATGAGATAAAAGATTCCGGTGCATGGGCCTTTACGATCGGCGGGGCGTTTTTTGAAAATAAATTTGACGGAACGTTCGCGGAGCAGATCGATAAGGTGTGCGATTATATCGCGGCTTCCTGCGGCGAAGCAGACAGATAAAGGAACGAAGGGGAGGAATCCATGTTTAAAATACTTTATCCGTTCGAGTACGCAGAAAGTGTTTTTGCGATTGATTATGAGAAACTGTACCGAAAAGGGTATCGGGCCGTTATTTTTGACATTGACAATACGCTGGTGCATCACGGGGAAGACTCTACAGAGGAGGTGGATGAGCTTTTTCGGAGCATTCACAGGACTGGCTTGAAAACACTTCTGCTATCGAATAATGACGAGCCGAGAATCCGCAGATTCATGAGAAATATTGATACGCTGTACATATGTGACGCTGCGAAGCCGGATGTGGCAGGCTATTTAAAGGCAATAGATATGCTTGAGATAGAGAAAAAAGAAGCCGTTGTCATTGGCGACCAGATTTTTACGGATATTTATGGCGCGAATAAGAGCGGAATTGATAATATACTGGTGAAATATATGCGGTATCCGGATGAAAAGAAGATCGGAATACGAAGAAATCTGGAGAAAATTATTCTCTGGTTTTACGGAATCAGACGATCCTGTCAGAACAGGATCGGGGATATATACAAAAGGGAGGCTGTCTGAATATGCCGGAAAAGAAGAAAAAACTTTTTTGTGAGCTTCATCCTGCCTGCTATGCGATTTCAGTACAAAAAGAAATTATGAAGCGGCATTTAAAGGATCTGAAGAGTCCTGAAAAATTTGCAAAAACGATACAGAAAGAGGCGCTGCCGCATGTTGTTTCCAGCTACAGTACGAATATGATCAAGCGCGCGCCGGGCATTGATTTAAAGCTTCAGGAAAACAAAGCAGTAAATATCCGACTGGCGGGCAGTAAAATGAACGGAATGATTATCCGCCCTGGAGAAGTGTTTTCGTTTTGGAGAACAGTAGGAAGAACAAAGAAGCAAAAAGGTTACAAAGAAGGAAGAATTATCTATGCGAATAAGCTGAAGCCGGGAGTAGGCGGAGGACTCTGCAACCTGGGCAACACACTGCATTTGCTGGTGCTGCACAGCCCGCTCGAGGTGACGGAGTTCCACAGCCATTCCGACGCGCTGGCTCCGGATGCGGGAAAACGGGTTCCGTTCAGCTCAGGGACGTCAGTCAGTTATAATTACATAGATTACCGTTTTAAAAACAATACGGATCAGAATCTTCAGCTGTGCATCTGGTGCGAAGGAGAAATGCTGCACGCTGAGCTGCGCAGCGAGCGGGAATTTCCGTGGCGCTATGAACTCGTGGAAGAAGATCACCATTTCCGGAAAGAAAAGGAAAAATATTACCGGATTTCCAGGATCTATAAAGTGACGATTGACAAAGAGAGCGGAGAGATCCTGAAGAAGGAACTTGTCCTGGATAACCATTCAGAGGTTATGTATGATTACGATCTGATTCCCAAGGATATGATCCGGGAATAAGAAATAAAATGTGAAAAAAGAATACAGGTGAAAAATTCCGCCTGCGTACCTTGCTGATTGAGGCAGTTGCGCAGGTGGAATTTTTTGACTTTTTAAAATCAGACAGCCCACATTTTTTAGATTTTGCCCCTATCGTTTTTTCAGACCCCCCAAATGGGAAAAGAAAGGTAAAAACAACAGCTTTTACAGCTGCAGGATTTCCGGTTATAGTCTGAATAACGAAAAACAAAGTTCCTGCTACGCAGGAGAAGGAGGACAAAATGAGAAATAAAATGATGGGCCGTTTTACTGTTTTGACGCTTGGCCTCAGTATGCTGGGCGCGCCGGTTTGTTCCGGAAGTGTAATCGCGGCAGAAAATGCGGCAACACAAAGTGAAGCCGGAAAAGACGGGATTGCAGGCGCGGCGCAGGCACAGGCGCTGACACAGGAAGAACTTGCTGCAGTGAAAGAGACGACAGTATTTCAGGATGAAACCTCAGCAACCGGTTATTCTGTAAAATTCTGTTTTACGGATCCGGATTTCGGCACAGACAAAGAAGCACAGCGTGTTCGGCTTTACGGTGAATGGGGATTTTCCGACCCCATGCATTCAACGATCTGGACCGGCGAATACGTGTCACCGTGGGAGTGGCAGGATGGCTATAAGCTTTGGTTCGGAACACATACGGCGCCGTACTACGATATGGAACGGGGAGAGGACGGCTGCTGGTCTCTTGTAGTTCCGCTTCCGGCAGGCGGCTATAAATACCGTTTTTATATCGGAGGGGACGTGGATGCGGATGTAAATGATGTGAAAGGCTGCTATATGTCCTATGACCAGAACAATGTTCCTTACTTAAGCCCAGTGGAAAAGGATCCGTATACCCTGTCAGCACACGCTTACTTTACATCGTACATTTATGTTCCGTGGGATCCTGAAAAACAGGCGAATACAGACCGCGTAGACGAGCAGTGCCCGCGGGATGACGGACAGACCGGTACTGTTTTTTATGAGAAGGCGACCATTGCAGAAGGAGATTTTGCAGGAAAGGAATCTGTCTATGGCGTATATCTGCCGTATGGCTATGAGAAAAATGCAGACGAAGAGTACCGCATCCTTGTGATGGTGCACGGCGGCGGGGAAAGCGAACCGAGCTGGTTTAACTCAGGACTTGTTGAAATCCTTGACAATATGATCGCAGAGGGACGCATGGAGCCTACGATTGTTGTGACGCCGAGCATGAATGACTTTGACCGGACAGACGGCCAGAATATGCGTCATGATTATGACCGCGTTTCTCTTGACAATTTTATTGCAGACCAGATTCTTCCGTATATGGAGGAGAATTACCATGTATCTTCTGATAAAGAGATGCATGCGATCGGCGGATGCTCGAACGGCGGCATCCAGACATGGGTTGCTTATTTTAACCACAACGAAGACTATAAGTACTATATCGTACAAAGCGGGGCAGAACCGGCTCAGTCACTGTGCGACATTGATTACACGAGAGAAGATCTGCGCGACGATGTTGTGATGATCGGCGTATCTCTGTATGACAATGCAGGATGGAACCTGGAACGTCCGGTCATTGAGAAAGCCTATATACCGGTTTACAATATGGCCAAGGCTAATCTCCCGTTTGAGATCATCAATGAAATCCAGTATGGCCACGGATATCCGGGATGGAAGATTGAACTGGTACGCTTCTTTGACGATTATCTGTGGAAGACAGATGCGCGTGAAATGGACGTTCCGGAGATTACACCGCTTCCGTCCGTGACATATTCGGATACGCTTTCCGGAGAGCAGCTGTATCAGGCAGCGCTTCTGTACCGCGAAAAGGGTGATTTCAAAACAGCACTCACGTTTATGCATGAAGCTCTGGCAAGAGGCTGCGACAATGCGCTTGTTGAGATGGCAGCATGGTATTTCTGCGGCAAGGCGCCACTGGCAGAGGGTGAGGACAATATTGAAACGGCAACTCATCTGATGGATCTGGCAACAGAGCGGGGTAATGCGATGGCTGCATACTACTGGGGCCTGATTTACTCAGACTGCTCCATCCCGGGCCTGGGCCAGAAAGTGGAAGAAGGGCATTTTGAGGTTGATATCGACAAGGCGATTGAATATTATGAGCTGTCGATTGAGCTGGGATATCAGAAAGCCTACAAATTCCTCGGAAACATGTATTACAATGGCGATTACGGCGTAGAGCAGGACAAGGCAAAAGCAGTGGAATATTACGCAGCAGGTGCAGAAGCCGGTGACTTTACGTGTACGCATCTGTATGCAGACTGCCTGTATAACGGAGACGGTATCGAGCAGGATGGAGCAAAGGCAATGGAGCTGTATCAGTGGCTTGTGGATGTGAAGGCGCACAACAAGAACGATTATTCCTGGGCAGCTTATATGCTCGGCAACATCTACACAGAAGGTACGTATGTGGAGCAGGATACGCAGAAGGCGCAGGAATATTATGGGCTGGCAGCAGAACTCGGAAACAAGGATGCAATGCAGGTACTCGGAATTGAGCCGGAGACGAAGGCAGAATAATCCGAATATTATTTGAGATAAAGTGGAATAAGCTTATATAGGAACCAAAGCTGAGAAGCAGAGTAAGTAAGAATAGTCAGAAATAATCTCAGGCATATGCCTGTGATAAAAAATCAGGATCCTGGCAGGCGAGGCAAAACAGGGAAGCGAATGAAGTTCCGGTTTGTCATTCCTGCCGGGATTTATGTGGTTTTCATATTGTTTCAGAATCGTGATCTGTGATAAAATCAGAAAAGCCAGACAGATATTCAGGAAAAATCAGGTGGGTCTATGAGTTTGAGAGAAAAGGTATTTGTCGCCATTTCGATGGCAGTGTTTTGTATATTTGCAGTATTTTTTATGAAACCATCAAAGGGAAAAACGCAGACAAGCGGCGTGCGCATTGCCGCAATCATGCCGGATGTGACGAACAGCTTCTGGGCGGGGGTATGGAACGGGGTTGACAATGGTGCAGCATCGGCCAATGTACGCCTTTCACGGTATCGGTATGCAACGGGGAAAGATACCCGGGAAATGAACGAGAAACTGGAGACAGCGCTTTTGTCAAAGCCGGAGGGGATTTTGCTTTGCGCGAATCAGTATACGGAGCCCCGGACGCGCGAGCTGCTTGCACAGGCTATGGAGACAGGGATTGTGGTCGTACTTTGCGATACGGATACGGAAGAAAAACTCAGAGATGCCTATGTGGGAGCCGACAATGAGAAAGCCGGGCATGACTGTGCGGGATACCTGCTGAATCACGGGGAAATCCGGACAGCGGTTATTATAAAAAGCAGCGAAGAGCGGATTTCCGGCGCGACAAGGCAGAGGGAGCAGGCTTTTCTGGAGCATTTTGCAGATGACAGTCAGATTCAAATCGAAAAGCTGGTTTTGACTGGTGAGGGAAACGATAATTTTCAGATTCTGGAGGAAAAGCTGCTGTCGCTTGGCGAGGAGACGGCGCTGGTCTGCTTTAATTCTTCTACGACGATTCTTGCAGCACAGACGATTGAGCGGCTGAAGATGGCGGACAAAGTGACTGTAGTTGGTTTTTCAGAAACAGAGGAAGCGTTTTCCTATACGCAGGAGGGTGTGATTGATGCGCTGTTTACGCAGGACAATGAAGAGCTTGGCTGGAAATCAGTGGAACTTGTGGAAGAGCTGGTGAGTGGAAAAACAGAAGGAAAAACAAAGCCGGTGATTTATATTGATATGATACCGGTACTCGGAGGGGAGGGACACGCTTGAGTTACAGTTTGCTGATTGTAGAGGATGAACGGCTGGAGGCAGAGATGCTGGAGGACATGATTCGGAACCGCTATCCGCAGATTCCGTACATTTATTCTGCTGATAACGGAATTGATGCACTGCGGCTCACACAGAAGAAAAATCCGGATATCGTGCTGCTTGATATCAATATTCCGGGAATTTCCGGAATTGAATATATGAAAGCATTATCAGAGAATCATTTTCAGGGTCATGTGGTGATTACAACAGCGTATGATTCTTTTCAGTATGCGAAAGAAACCATGAAATATGGGGCAGTCGGATATCTGTTAAAACCAATCATGGATACAGAACTTTCAGAATTCATGGAAAAATGTTTTGAACTTGTGCAGGAAAAACGGAAGGCTCAGCAGATATCGGAGGGGATGATTTCGATTTGCTCGTATGCGCAGCGGTATCTGATGAATGATTTTCTGAGGGGAAATGTGCCGGAAAGAGCAATGCAAAACGCATACGGATGGCCGTCAGACGGGAATCTGCAGGCGAGGATGGTACGGCTTTGTTTTGGAAAAGAGCTTGACGAGAGCAGGCAAAAAGAAGTTGTACAGACTATGGAGAGCATTTTTCAGCCGTTTTTCCGAACTCTGTGGACGATTGACAGTCGGAAACTGCTGTGTGTATTTACACCGCAGGAGTGTCATGAGGCAGAAGCGCTGGAAGTAGCGGTGTGGTGTGCCGCATCTGTGCTGGTTTGTGTCCTGGAGAAAAAAGCAGCTGACTGCCTGATCGGAATTGAGATTACATTTACAAAAGTGTGCAGTACGTACCGTGAGCTGATGGAGGCGGTTCCAGGTGCAGCGCCGTTTCAGATTTCACTGAATATGGGAGAGCAGAGCGCTTATGACAGACGGATGAAGCTGTCGAAAGCGGTGCAGCGCATGAGGGAAGGAAATGCAAAACGGGCCGTCCATGTATTTCATGGAATGTTTGAGCAAAAGGAGACCTGGTGGGGAGGCGTTTATCTGTTTTTAAAAGCTGTGCTTCAGTATCAGGAGGAGATTGATGTCATGGACGGGCTGCTTGCAGTCGATGCCAAAAAGCCGATGGAGAGTCTGGCCGGTTGGCTGCAGGAGATCCTGACACAGCCGGAGCAAAAAGATGTGTCCATTCATCCGGTGATTGCAGAAGCGGTGCGCATTATGGAAAAAGAGTATGGTTCATTGGAGCTGTCCCAGGCAACGCTTGCAGAGCGTCTTGGCCTGAATCCGGCCTATTTCAGTAGACGTTTCAAAAAGGAAACAGGACAAAACTTCTCGACGTCCATGACACAGATACGGATGTGCCATGCAAAGGAGCTTCTTGACCAGGGTATGACACCGGAGCAGGTATCGGTGAAATGCGGATATACGAACAGAAAGTATTTTTATGAAACATATCGGCTGTATTATGGGATTTCTGCAGCGCAGTATGTACAAAGGAATGAAAACAATGAGAGAGGGAAAAACACATCGGTTGAAATATGAAGTATTCCGGCTTGTTGTGATCGGAGTGCTGATTCTGTGCATCGTGTTTGCGGTGACGATGTTCATTGAATTTCGCATGCTGACGAGAATGCGGAGCACGATTGACAGTAATACGGTTTTTTCAGAGTATTACGAGGCTATAAACGAGGCAGAAAAGTGTCTGGGCAGATATGTCAATGCACGGCAGGAAGAACAGAGGCTTGCGTGCATTGAGGCCGGAAAACATGTTGCGCAGAACAGCCGTCAGATGCGGGAAACGTTTGACGATCCGCAGTTTGTGGATCACTATTATCTGACAGAGAGCTGGCTTTTCTATTACAATCGCATGATTCTTCCTGATGAGGAAAATGGAAGTACAGAAATTCTGGAAGATTATGCGATGTGTGAGAAGCTTTACCGGTATTTACTGGATAACGAAAATGAGCTTAATTCCATTCGCACGGGAATTACGTTTCGCATCTACCATGAACAGTTTTCACTCTGGATGCGGCAGTTTGCCGTGATGGCAATGGGAATTCTGCTTTGCAGCGCCTATCTGCTGATTTTCAGCGGCGCGAGGGTGCGTAGACTGGTAAAGCCGATTACAGATTTGACGGAGCAGATGCAGGATTTTAAAAATGGGGCAGTATTTTTTACGGAAGATATAGAGGAAAATAGAGATAGAGCCGTGCTTCTTCCGGACAGGAGGAAGGAAACGGATAGCATTCTTGTTACAGAAACCCAGATTCTGGAGAATACATTCCGGGATATGTCAGAGGTAATACGTGACCAGATGGCGGAACTTCTTGAGAAAATGCAGCTCGATCAGCAGGTACGGGAGCTGCAGGTTCAGAATATGCAGATGCAGGTTTCCCTCAACGAGGCACATATGAAGCTGATCCAGTCGCTGCTCAGCCCCCATTTTCTGTTTAACTGCCTGAATACTGTTTCCGGGCTCGCGTACTTTGAACATGCGCCGCAAACGCGGGAAGCCAGCCAGCTGATAGCCTGTTACCTGCGGGATTCGATCCGGCTGATCGGCCAGAATATTTCACTGGAAGAGGAGATTCGTCATACCAGGGAATATATGAAAATTCAGGAGCTGCGGTTTGGGGAGCGGATTTCCTTTACAATTCAGTCCGACGGCATGAACGGAGAGGTGAAGGTGCCATCCATGCTGCTGCAGCCTCTGGTGGAAAATGCGATTTCCCACGGTTTAAAGACCGTCTGGGAGGGGGGAAGGATTGAAATAAAAGTACAGACCTGCGGGGGAAAAGTGTTTTTGCAGGTGGAAGATAACGGAGAGGGAATGGATCGTACGGCGCTTGAAAAAGTCCGGGCAGACCTGAAAGGGGCGGGAGCCCTTGAAAAGATGACCGGCTTGTATGGTGTTGCAGCAAGACTGACGACAATTTACGGAAACTGCGCATCGGTAGAAGTAAACAGTGAGCCAGGGAAGGGAACCCGTGTCTCTGTCACACTGGAGACGGTGCCAAACAACGGGAACAGTTGAGTATGGAGCGTATAAACGGAGAGAAAAAATGACACTGACACAGCTACATTATTTTATTACAATTTCAGAAACAAAATCCCTGAATAAGGCGGCCGAGCTGCTGTATGTCTCCCAGCCCTCCCTGACCAGTGCAATCCGGGAGCTTGAGAAAGAGCTTGGGATCACCCTGTTTTACAGAAGCGGACGCGGCGTTACGCTGACGGGCGACGGAACGGAGTTTTTACTTTACGCAAAACAGATCTACGCACAGTATGAGAGTGTGATGGAAAAGTACGGGAAGGGAACAGCCGGCAAAAAGAAATTTGGCGTATCGACGCAGCATTATTCCTTTGCAGTGAAAGCCTTTGTGGATATGGTAAAGGAGTTTGATCTGTCGAAATACGAATTTGCAATCCGGGAGACGCGAACAGCGGAAGTAATCAGTGATGTCAGCACAATGAAAAGCGAGGTCGGCGTGCTGTATTTATGCGATTTTAACCGCAAATGCATGGAAAAGCTTCTGCACTCTGCAGGACTGAAATTCTGCCATCTGATTCACTGCGAGGCATACGTTTATATCTGGAAACACCACCCTCTTGCAAAGGAGGCGTCTGTCAGTATGGAGCAGCTGAGCGGCTACCCGTGCCTTTCTTTTGAGCAGGGTGACAACAGTTCTTTTTACTTTGCGGAGGAGATTCTGTCTGCGAATGAGTATCCGCAGACCATCAAGGCGAATGACCGTGCGACCATGCTGAATCTGATGGTGGGGCTGAACGGCTATACACTCTGTTCCGGTATCATATGCGAGGAGCTGAACGGCAGTGAGTTTGTTGCAGTTCCGTTTCAGGATGATGAAGAGAACCCGAACAGTACAATGGAAATCGGTTATATTGTGAGAGAGAATACCATACTTTCGCGTATGGGGGAGCGGTATGTGGAGAAGCTGAAGGCGTATCTGGGGATTTCAGATGGATAACGGGCAAGAGCTAAAAACAGGCTTTTGCTCGTTTTTTTGCAAAAGTTTGCAAGACTTTCAGGAAAAATATGAAAAAAATTCGATCTATTCACCATCTATTGCTGGATTATTAAAAAAAGAATATAGTGATTCTAGCAATAAAATTATACAATAGGAGGATCAGATGAGATATATCTGCGAAATTCAGAAAATAACAGAAGCAGATGTGCTGGTAATCGGCGGCGGGCCTGCAGGTTTCGGAGCAGCCGTAGCGGCTGCACGTAACGGGGCTAAAACAGTTTTAATTGAAAGAAACAGCGTACTTGGCGGAATGGCGACGGCCGGGCTGGTAGGCCCGTTTATGACCTGCTATGACGATGACTGCACCGAGCAGATTGTAAAGGGGATTTTCGACGAGCTCTGCGTGCGTACAGAGGCGAAGGGCGGAGCAATTCATCCTTCGAAGATTCGCGGAATGACTTCTTATTCGTCCTATTATCTGCGCAGCCATGAGCATGTAACGCCATACCAGTCAGAAATCCTTGCCATTGTGATGGATGAAATGGCGAAGGAGGCTGGCGTGGAGGTTTTGTTCCACACTCAGCTGGCTGATGTTATAACGGAAAACGGAAGGATTACACATGCGGTGGTTCTGATGAAGGAAGGGCTTGAGGCAATCAGGGCAAAGTGCTACATTGACTGCAGCGGCGATGCAGATGCTGCGGTAAAGGCCGGCGTGCCGGTGCGGCTCGGAGAGAAAGGCAGCGGCGCCATGCAGCCCGCGTCGCTATTCTTTGAAGTAGATCATATTGACCGGAACGCCTATATAGCCGGGCTGGAAGAGAGAAAGAAAGCGCTGGATGACCACATGGGAAACTGTTATTCCTGGATGATTGAAGAGGCAAGAAAAAACGGAGACTGGAGTATTGATAAAAATGAAATCGGGATGTATGAGCAGAATATACCGGGCAGATGGAAAGTAAATACAACCCGCATGCCACATGTCAATGCGACGGATACAAGGCAGATCAGCGCGGCAATGGTAGAGGGGAGAAAGCAGGTGCAGGAGGTGCTTGCGTTTATCCGAAAATATCTTCCGGGCGGAAAAGATGCACAGCTGCTGCAGGTGGCGTCTGTCCTGGGCGTACGCGAGACCAGGCATATAAAAGGAAAGTATGAGCTGACGGCGGAGGATATTCTGGAAAAAAAGCATTTTGAGGATGCAATCTGTACCTTTGCTTATGCGCTTGACATCCACCATTCGGAGGGCGGAGGCGTTACGTTTACTACGGTAAACGGATATTACACGATTCCCTATCGCTGTATGCTTCCGGAAAACTGCAAAAATCTTCTGGTAGCAGGCCGCTGTATCAGCGGAACGTCAGAGGCGGCAGGCAGCTACCGGGTGATGCCGGCCTGCATGGCAATGGGACAGGCGGCAGGAACAGCGGCGTCGTTGGCGGTGAAGGAAGGTATCGCACCGGAGAAAGTTGACGTCCAAAAGTTGCGCCGGATTCTGACGGAGCAGGGCGCTGTAATCAAAGAATAATTATTTTGATATAAAGGAGGAGAAACGAAAATGGAATTTGATAACAGACCTTATGTGAACTGGAAGCTGGCGGACGATTTTATGACGGCTGTTCTGATGAAGGTGGGAGTACCGGAAGAAGAGGCAAGGCTTTGCTCAGATGTTCTTCTGGAGAGTGACCGACGCGGGATTGAGAGCCATGGCTGTAATCGTTTCAAACCGATTTACATTGACCGCATCAGGGCAGGAATCCTGAATCCGGTCACCAGAATTGACATTCTGAAAGAGACGCCGACGACGGCGGTTCTGGATGCGAACGATGGCATGGGTATGGTTGCCAGTAAAAAAGCAATGGATCTTTGCATTGAGAAGGCGCGCAAATACGGTATGGGTATGGTTGCGGTGCGCAATTCCTCCCATTATGGGATCGCAGGCTACTGGGCAGGGCTTGCGGCAAAGGAAGATATGATCGGAATTACGGGGACGAATGCCAGGCCGTCGATTGCGCCGACGTTTGGCGTGGAAAACATGCTGGGCACGAACCCCCTGACGTTTGCGATGCCGACGGACGAGCCATTTCCGTTTATACTTGACTGTGCGACCTCCATTACGCAGAACGGAAAGATTGAATATTATGCGCGGATTGGAAAAGATACTCCGGCCGGTATGGTGATCGGCCGTGACGGACTAACGATGACGGACAGCGGGCAGATCCTGAAAGATATGCGTTCTGGAAAGGCTGCTCTGGCTCCTCTTGGCGGCATAGGAGAAGAGCTGGGGGGCTATAAGGGATATGGATACGCTACGGTAGTCGAAATCCTCTGCGCAGCCCTGCAGTCAGGAATTTTCCTGCGCGCTCTGGATGGAAAAGACGAAAACGGCGGGAAACGGCCGTACCACCTCGGACACTTCTTTATGGCGATTGATACGGAAGCCTTTCTGGGAGCGGAGACATTTAAAAAGACGTGCGGCGATATTCTCCGCGAACTGCGCGGGTCACAGAAAGCGCCGGGACAGGAAAGGATCTATACGGCGGGTGAGAAAGAATATGACGTATGGCTTTACAGGAAGGAAAAGGGAGTTCCGATAACGGAAGCGGTACAGAAGGAATTCATAGAACTGCGGGACGAGTTTGGACTGTCGCAGTTCCGCTTCCCTTTTGAATCATAAAAGCAGGCTTGCCATTATACGGTACGGATGGATTCCGGGAGCGGGATATTGCAGATTACTCCGTCGAGATCCGTACTGTCGCAGACCTTGAATAAAAAAGACTGGCCGATTTTTGAAGAATCACAGAGAAAGTAGCTTTGTGTGGCTCTGGTTATCATGGTTCTTCGAAGATCGGTCTCTTTTTCTGAAAAATCAGAGATTTCGCCTGACAGCGAGAGTCCCTGAGCAGAAAAAAAGAGGTAATCAGCGTAAATATTTTTCACCATATCAACGGCGGCCGAGCCGGCAAAGGCACGGTTGCGGGAAATAAGCTGGCCTCCGGTACACAGGACGCGGACGTCGGAACCGTCCAGCTGGTCAATGATTTTAAGTGAATTTGTAATGACGGTAAGGTCCGTATATTCTCTGAGATAAGGAACCATATGCTGCACAGTGGAGGAAGCGTCCATGAGGATGGTGGCTCCGTTGTGAAGCAGTCCGGCAGCCCTGGCGGCAATCAGCTCCTTTTGCGGGCGGCTTTCGTGCTCGCGCAGGGAAAGCGGAAGATCAGACGAGCTGGCATATTTGGAAAGCATGACGCCGCCGTATACGCGTTTTACAAGGCTGAGCTTTTCCAGGGTGTTTAAATCGCGGCGTACAGTGGCCTCACTGACAAAAAGCAGCCTTGCAAGATCGGAAATATGGATGGTTTTTTCTTTTTCAAGGATGGAAAGAATTTCCTCCTGACGCTGACACTGTAGCATACCGGTACGCCCCTTTCCTGCCTGTATCGCAGCATGTGAAAATTGTATGGAATGCAAAAGTTTGCAAAAGTTTCAAAGAAAAGATGACGGTTTTTCGACTTGCCCGCCATGCGTTGACGCTTGCATAGAGGAAAAGTATAGTAATTATATGCCTGTAAGAGTTTGAAATCAAGAAAAAAAGAAAAAGGAGGACGGGTAATTTGAGTACAATTGTAATTGTCGGATCAGGGATGATGGGATCAGCGCTTGCGGTTCCGCTGTGTGAAAACGGACATAAGGTGCGCCTGGTTGGCTCGCCGCTGGATCGGGAAATTATTGAACACGGACAAAAGACAAATGAGCATCTGACACTGAAACGGAAGATGCCGGAGCAGGTTTCCTGGTATTTTGCGGAGGAAGTAAGGGAGGCCATGGAAGGCGCTGATTTGTATATTAATGGAGTCAGCAGCTTTGGCCTTGACTGGTTTTTGCAGGAAATGCTTCCCCTCATTCCGGAGACGCTTCCGGTTCTGTCTGTCACAAAGGGAATGATAAATACAGAAGACGGGTATTTGAAATCTTATCCGGAAATTTTTGAGGAAGCTTCCCGGAAAAAGATTTCCTTTAACGCAATCGGCGGACCGTGTACGAGCTACGAACTGGCGGACAGGGATTTTACGGAAGTGACCTTTTGCGGACGCGATATGGAGACGCTGCGCTGGCTGAAGTCTCTGTTTGAGACAGAGTACTACAATGTCAGCCTTTCTACGGACGTGCGCGGCGTCGAGTGCGCGGTAGCAATGAAAAATGCGTATGCGCTGGGCGTGAGCCTTGCAATCGGAATGTCGTACAAACGGGAGGGCAGGGAATTTGAACATTATAATTCACAGGCGGCCCTGTTTGGGCAGGCTGTTGTGGAGATGCTTCGGATTCTGGAGTTGTGTGCGGGGGATCCGTCGAACGTGCGCCTGCTAGCCGGAGATTTATACGTTACGGTATTTGGCGGAAGAACGAGAAAAATCGGTATTTTGCTTGGAACCGGGATGCATTTTGAAGAGGCGATGAAGAAGCTGTCCGGAGTGACGCTGGAATCGGTCGTAATTGCTGCAAGGGCGGCAGCTGCGATCCGGACCCTGGCAGCGTCCGGGAAAGCCAGGACAGAAGATTTCCCCCTGCTGATGCATGTGGATGAACTGATCAACCAGGGAAAGACGGTAGACGTACCGTGGAAGGCATTTGAATACGAGCTGGAACAGTAGAGACTGGAAACGTGAATGGAAATAAATGAAAGCATAGTGTATATAAGCTTCGACGCTTATCTGTACTATGCTTTTTATCGTATAGGAAACTTCGTCTCCCATACGATAAAAGCCTCCGGCAGGATGCGCAGCTCGCGGAGAAGAAATCAGCTGCAAGCAGCACCGCTCGCGCGCGGCGAATGCGCTTTTGCGCATTCTTTTCATCGTATCAGAAACTTTTTTCGAAATATTCAGTCATGGATCCTGGTGCTGATATTGATAAATTTTACATCTGGAAGAAAAGACAGATCAGTATTTGTGATAACTCCGGTAATCTCGCTGGCGTGGCAAAGCGTGTAAGTGGAATGCGTGCCGACTTTTTCTGCATTACACAGAAAATAGGACTGCGTTGCCTGGCGGAGCATGTATTTCCGCACATGGACGCCGAAATCAGTGGCTCCGGCAATAAAACCGTCGCTGCTTAAAGACTGCGCGGAAAAAAACAGATAATCTACATGAAAGGCCCGGATATTTTCCAGGGTCCACACGCTGGAGGTGACAAGGCTGTGGCTGTCAAGCTGGCCGCCCAGAAGAAAAACAGTGATGTTCTTTTCGTGAAGCTTTGTGGCCGTTTTGATGCAGTTGGTAAAAACGGTGATTTTATAATCCGGATTCAGATAGTCCGCCAGATACAGGGCGCTGGACGAAGAATCCAGCATGACGCTGGCGTGCGGTGGAATCAGGCTTACGGCATAGCGCGCCAGATCCCGCTTGGTTGCTTTTGCCTGATTTTCCCGAAACGCGAGCGGATGGTCGTGCGACTCCTGCATCAGCGGAACAATATTGCCGTATAAAAGCCGGATTAGCCCTTTTTGTTCAAGGCAGTGCAGATCCCGGCGGATTGTGGCGTCGCTGGCGTAGAGGGCGGCGCATAATTCTTTTACGCTGCAGCACTCCTTTTTCAGCACCAGTTCCAATATTTCGTTTTGACGTTGTTCTTTGTTCATTATTACTCCTTTTTGAATAAATAAAATGAAAAAAACATACATATAGCATAGCGTAAAATGAAAAATTGTCAATATTTTTAACTCTATTGACGAAGAATTGATAAAGTTTTATAATGCAGATACCAAAAAGAGAAGGAACAGGAGGGTAACAAAATGAAACAGATATTGAGACATGTAACTGCAGGGCTGCTGACATTTACAATGATTTTGCCGCTTACAGGGGGTGGGGCGCAGACGGCTGTTGCTGCAGGGTCAGATCCCGTGTATATCAATGAAAATGCTGCAGAGCTTACAGGAGAAGTGCGTTTCTATACGGCGTTTGCCGAGGAAGTAGGGACAGGCGCGCTGATTGAAGCTTTTAATGAGTATTATCCAAACGTAACAGTGATTCCGACCGTATACAAGAATAATTCAGATGGAAATATTGCGGCTGACACTGCGATGATGGGCGGAGTAATAGACGTTCTGCTGAGCTTTAATGTATCAAATACAGCCGACCGCTGGGCGAACAATATGTTCCTAGATATCACCGACAGGCTGGCTGCAGACAATCTCGATCTTATAACAGAATGGGGAACTGATACGTATAAATTGAACGACAGGATTTACAGCTTTCCGTCGGGCGCTATGTCGTACTATGTAGCGATTAATATGGATATGTGGAATGCAGCAGGGCTTGGCGAGCTCCCGAAAGAGTGGACCTGGGACGAATACCTGGAAGCATGCCGGGCGATGACGAAGGACGGAGTATACGGAGGTGTTGACTATTCGGATGTTGATTCGTGGACGCTCCGTGTAAACCAGGTGAAGGGCGAGAACGGATATTATAATGAAGAAGGCCTTTCTGATTTTGACAGTGAGCTCTGGACAAAAGCGCTGCAGCTTGAAGTGGATGCAGAGGAGGAAGGGATCTGGTATGGAAAGACGGAAATGATTGCGGATAATCTCAGAAACCGCCAGCTGTTCCTGGAAGGGAGAGTGGCCACCTCCATTGACTGTATTCTGACCAGGTTTATTACATCGATTGAGCACGATTTCAAGATCGGCTATGCGCCGTATCCGGTATGGGAAAAGGGACAGACAAATTATATAGACGGGCCGGTGCCGTTCTCACATATCGGAATTGCATCCAACTGCCAGGATGAAGAGGCTGCGTACGCATTTGCCAAATTTGCGGCAACGCTTGGAAACAAGTACATGTATGCATCCGGACACGCCGGAAAATGGACAGGAAATAAGGGGGATGAAATCCTGGAGCTTGTATTTGGAAGCACAGAAGAAGCAGAAAAATGGGTGGATGCGGATACATTCAACGAGTACGTGGTTTCAGCCGGGAAAACGGCTTATTCAGACAGTTATATTGTGGCATATACGGACATTTACGATATGATTATAGAATATTCAAGATATGTTCTGTCCGGGGAAATGACGGTGGAAGAGATGCTGGAGGATCTGAAGACGTACGCTGACGAGGCAATTGAAGAGCAGCTGTAAATATGCGCCGTATTTGATACAGGAAGATCCGCTGTTTCGAAAACATCAGCGGATCTTTCCTTATGCGGCTTCGGATTTGTGCGGACAGGAGGAGAGTTGAATGAATAAAAAGAAAGAGGCAGTGGCCGGATGGCTTTTTATGACCCCTGCATTGTTTATTTTTCTCACGCTTGTATTGATACCGGTTATTTCCTCGATTATTCTTTCTTTCACAAAGTGGAATTTTCTTTCGGGTTTTTCCGGGATTGAGTTTACAGGGGTGAACAATTTTATAAAGCTGTTTACAAAAGACAGAAAATTCAAAAAGGCGTTGGTAAACACTGTTATTTATGCAATCACAATTGCCCCGACAACGGTCGCGTTGTCTTTGTTTCTGGCGCATATGCTGAATACGAAAGTATATCTGAAAAAGTTTTTGCGCATGTGTTTTTTTATTCCCTATATATCAAGTATGGTAGCCCTGGCGGCAGTGTTTCGGTATATGTTCCGTACAGACGGCCCTGTGAATCTGATTCTGGGAAAAGTATTTGGCATGGATCCTGTGCCAAACTGGATGATAGATGGAAGCCTGTGCCGCATCCCGGTAATTCTGGTTATGATTTATGCAGGAATTGGGTTCTGCGTGATTGTGTATATGGCAGCGCTGCAGGCGGTACCGTCCGAGCTGTATGAAGCGGCGCAGATCGACGGGGCAAGCGCAGTGAGGAGCTTTTTTAAGATTACGCTGCCGCTTGTATCGTCTACGACGTTTTATCTCCTGATTGTCCGTCTGATTGCGGCATTTAAAATTTTTACAGCCGTGAACGTGATGGATTCCAATGGCGGGGCTGTCAGCGTCGTGGAGATTATTTACGACGAGGCGTTTGGAAAATACAATTTTGGCTATGCCAGCGCTGCAAGTTGGGTACTGGTTGCCATTATTTTGCTTGTCACCCTGCTTCAGATGTGGGGACAGAAAAAATGGGTTCACTATTAATGCGGGGGTGACAGGATGAAGAAAAAGAATAGAACCGTTAAAATTATAAATACGATATGGGTCGGCGCTATAGCAATTATTTTTCTCTGCCCGCTTTTATGGATGCTTTCCTCATCGTTAAAGGCGGGGCACGAGGTGTTTTCCCTGGATTTCCACTGGATTCCGGAAGTAATCCGCTGGGAGAACTACGCCAGAGTCTGGAATAACGCGGAGATTCCTTTCTGGAAGCTTTTTTTAAATTCATTTAAGATTGCCATACTCGGTACGGCCGGTCAGCTTTTAATTTCTTCCATGGCCGGTTATGCGCTGGCAAAAATCAGATTCAGGGGAAAAAATCTGGTGTTTATCCTTATCCTGGTTACGATGATGATACCGGCGCAGGCTTTGATTATCCCGAGATACATACTGTTTGATGCAATCGGGCTGTATGGGACGCATTGGGCTCTGATTCTGCAGTCATGGTTTAATGTAACGTCCATTTTTCTTCTCCGGCAGTTCTACATGGGTTTGCCGGACGACCTGATGGAGGCGGCAAGGGTAGACGGCGCCAGCCATTACATCATCTGGCTTAAGGTAATGCTGCCGCTGACCAAAACGCCGATGATTACAGTGATCGTGCTTGCATTTATCAGTTCCTGGAATGAATATCTGAATGCATTGATTTTCCTGCCAACGTATGATTTGTATACAGTATCTCAGGGTATCCGCTGGTTCCTGCAGCTGACGGATGATTATAATCTGATGATGGCAGCGGCAGCCAGCGCAATTCTTCCTATCATTATTCTGTTTTTGTTCACACAGAAACATTTTGTCGAGAGTATTGCAACAAGCGGTGTAAAAGGCTGATACTAGTATAAAGGAGAACAGGATGGAAAAATTCACAAAACCGATGGACATTTCCCTAAAATGTGAATGTGACGTAGTCGTAGTAGGGGGCGGGCCGGCCGGATTCTGCGCTGCAGCGGCAGCTGCAAGAAACGGTGCGCGGACGGTTCTGGTAGAACAAAATGGCTATTGCGGCGGTATGGCAACCGGCGCGCTGGTAGGACCGTTTATGACGTCCTATAATAAATCCGGAACCAGGATGATTGTGCGCGGCATGTTTGAGGAGGTGATCAACCGCCTGGTGGAGCAGGGAGGCGCAATTCATCCAAAATACTGCCGGGCGGGAGGGCCGGAGGCAGGCTACCATTTCCGGGGGCATGACCACTGCGCGCCGTTTGATCCGGAGATCCTGAAACGGGTAATTGACGAGATGCTTACAGAAGCGGGCGTAAAGATACTCTATCATACGAGCTTTGTGGAACCGGTCACGGAACAAAATTGCATGAAAGGGATCATCGTTTCCTCAAAAAACGGAATGGAGAGCATTTGGGCAAAGGTTGTGGTTGACGCCAGTGGAGATGCGGATGTCGCCTACCGGGCAGGGGTTCCGTGCATGATAGGCGACGGAAAAAAGGGAACCATGCAGCCGGCGACCATGTTTTTCCGTATTGGAAATGTGGACAGCGACAGGCTGAACGCAGAAATTGAGGCGAATAAGGACAGAATTGATCTGTATATCGACGGAGTGAGGCACGGCGCATTCCACTGGAAAATCCAGGAGGCGAAAAAAAACGGGGATTTCAGCATTGACAGGTGGGTGGTCGGGCTCTACCGCGGCGTAAAGAAGGACGAATGGAGCGTCAATATTTCAAGAATCGGAAATGTGAACGGGACGGATTCCGAAAGCCTGTCGCAGGCAGAGGTAATCGGCCGGCAGCAGGTGGAGGAAATTTTCCGGTTTTTAAAGAAATACATTCCGGGATGTGAGGACGCGGTTTTACTGGCCAGCGGCTCCACGATTGGAATACGGGAAACACGGCATATTAAAGGCGAAGCGGTATTCTGTGCCGAGGACGTCTTGGAGGGAAGGATTCCGGATGATGTGATTTTGCTGACCTCAAGCTCCATTGATGTACATGGGACAGTCGGCGGAGCGGGAACGAAATATCTTACAATCGAAAACGGCGAATGGTACGGGGTTCCGTTCCGCTGTCTTGTTCCGCTGAATATCGAGCAGCTGCTGGTAGCCGGGAGAAGTATTTCCGCTACATCAGAAGGAGCCGGGGCGGTCAGAGTTATGCCGCCCTGTATGGAAATGGGGCATGCGGCGGGGGTTGCGGCGGCCATGGCAGTAAAGGAACAGTGTCTGGTCCGTAATGTCAACATAAAAAAGCTGCAGGCACAGCTGGTGGAAGAGGGCAGTTTTTTGGGATAGAACGCAGGAGACAGAAACGGGAGGTGCAGGATGGAACTTGTAATACAGAATGCAGGCATGACAGATTTCTGGGGAATAGAAGACGGGTACAGGCTAATCAGCGAGGCCGGGTTTACCGGGATTGACTGGAACTGGGGTCCGATCTGGGATAAAGAAAAACTGATAAAAAAGAAAGAAATACCCTATTGTATTTTTGATGAACCGTTTGAAAAGGTACTGGAGGTATATCAGCCCGAGCTGGATACCATGAGGCGTTACGGCCTTTGGCCAATGCAGGCACACGCTCCCTCGCCGGCTTATGTGCCCGGTTTTGCGGAGGCTACAGAATTTGCCCTCCGGACGTACCGGACGGCAATTAAAATGTGTGATTATGCGAAGGTCAGATGGCTGGTTATTCATGGAAGCTCTCTGAATGTGGAAAACAGGCTGGATACAAAAGAGACGATGCGCAGCCGTAATTACCGGTTATTTGAAAGCCTGATCCCCGATTTGCTGGAAACGGATGTTGTGGTCTGCCTGGAAAATCTGTTCAGCCGTTATCGCGATCAGATCATGGAGGGAACCTGCTCTGTAGCAGAAGAGGCGGTTGAATATATTGACAGGCTGAATGAAAAGGCAGGAAAAAAGTGTTTCGCTTTCTGCCTGGATACCGGCCATCTCAACGTGCTGGGGAAAAATCCGAAAACCTTTATCCATACGCTGGGCAGCCGGATTGAAATTTTGCATCTGCATGATAACAGAGGATGGAATGACGACCATCTGGCGCCTTATACCGGAAGCATTATCTGGAAGGATGTGCTGGACGCCCTGAAAGAAGTGGGCTATAATGGAAATCTAAGCTTTGAGACATTCCGTCAGATGGAACTGACTAGGCTGGATCGGGAAGTAGTTCCAATCTGGCTGAGAACCATTCACGATATCGGCGAGGTATTCCGGAAAAAACTGGAGGCATAAGCAATATGAAGATTATTTGCATGGGAGACAGCATCACATATGGGCTGGGCGTTGAACCCTCCAGGCGCTGGAGCGACCTGACAGCCAAAAGAAGCGGGCATGAGGTCATAAATTGCGGGATAAGCGGCGATACGACGGCAGGTATGCTTGCCCGGTGCCAGGTACAGGTATTTCCGGAAAAACCGGATATCCTTATTTTGCTGGGCGGGATCAATGACATCATTTTTACCGGAAACTACCGGCTTGCGTGTGCAAATATGATTGCCATGATCAAGCAGGCGCAGATGCAGAAAATCACGGTAATCGTTGGCATACCGCTCCCGGTTGCACCGGAGGACATGGCGGTGCATGCATGGGATCCGGACCGGGATAACGCGCGTGCAAAAAGACAGTGCGGGCAATATGCCGACTGGCTGCTTCACTATTGTGCAGAGAAAAAAATCCAGACAGTTAACTTCAGAAAGCTGTTTCTGGACGAAAAGGGCGAAGCTATACGGGAGCTGTTTCAGGACGGCCTGCATCCCACTGCCGCAGGGCATGAGCGCATGGCAGAGGAGGTGTGTAAAGTCCTGGATGAATGGAAACCTCAGTGCTGCCTGCCATAAATGCAGTGTATCTGGTTTTATTGTTATCCGGCTATAGAAAAAATCTATAGCCGGATATTTTTTTTGAATATTAGACAGATAAAACCGATCGTGATACTATGCTTTCAACGGATTACAAAAGAAAAAACACAGGAAACAGAAACGCAAGGAGAAATCCGGTCAGAACAATCAGGAAATATCATAGAGGAGGAAAAAGAAATGGCAGATATCAGAAATTCAAAAAACTGGGGCTTTGAGACAAGGCAGTTACATATCGGACAGGAGCAGGCAGATCCGGTAACGGATGCGCGGGCAGTTCCGATTTATGCGTCGACTTCATATGTGTTCCACAATTCACAGCATGCGGCGGACCGCTTCGGGCTGCGCGATGCCGGAAACATTTACGGCAGGCTGACGAATCCGACGCAGGATGTTTTTGAACGGCGCATCGCGTCTCTGGAGGGCGGAACGGCAGCGCTTGCGGTAGCATCCGGAGCAGCAGCCATTGCGTATACGTTTCAGGCTCTGGCAAAGTCGGGCGAGCATATCGTGGCTTCAAAGACCATCTATGGAGGGACTTACAATTTACTGGCGCACACCCTTCCCCTGACAAACGGTATCACTGCAACATTTGTGGATCCGGAAGCGGAGGGCTCCTTTGAGGCGGCTATTCAAGAAAATACAAAAGCCATTTTTGTGGAGACACTTGGAAATCCAAATTCGAATCTGGCAGACCTTGAAAAGCTTGCAGAGGTTGCGCATCGTCACCAGCTTCCGCTTGTTGTGGACTCGACGTTTGCGACACCGTATCTGATTCGGCCGATTGAGTACGGGGCAGATCTCGTGGTGCATTCTGCAACAAAGTTTATCGGTGGACATGGAACAGCGATAGGCGGTGTGATTGTTGACAGCGGAAATTTTGACTGGAATGCTTCAGGCAGATACCCGTGGATATCAGAGGCCAATCCAAGCTATCACGGCGTATCGTTTACAGATGCAGCAGGTGCAGCGGCATTTGTGACATACATCCGTGCAGTTCTTTTGAGGGATACTGGCGCGACGTTATCGCCATTTCATGCGTTTATCTTTTTGCAGGGGCTGGAGACTTTATCCTTACGCGTGGAGCGGCATGTGAGCAATGCATTGAAAATCGTGGATTATCTGGCAAAACATCCACAGGTGGAGGCTGTTCATCATCCGTCGCTTGAGAATGAACCGAGCCATAAACTGTATCAGAAATATTTGCCACACGGGGGAGGTTCTATCTTTACGTTTGAGATAAAAGGAAACGCAGAAACAGCGCAAAACTTTATTGATCATCTTGCGATCTTTTCTCTGCTGGCAAATGTGGCGGATGTCAAATCCCTGGTTATCCATCCGGCGACCACAACGCACAGCCAGTGCACGCCGGAAGAGCTGCTCGCTCAGGGGATAAAACCAAATACGATTCGCCTGTCCATCGGTATCGAAAGAGCAGAGGATCTGATTGCGGCGCTGGAAGCAGCGTTTGAGGCAGTGAAATAAACAGCGGCTGCTGCATGGAAATGAGCAGGGGATATATTTTTCAAAAAGGCTTGCATTTGTTTGATTATTATCACGCTTGGAAGCCACTGTGTTCACACTTGGGAGCCACTAAAATCTACTGTATTATCCCGCTTGAGAGCCACCACTATAAATAGTGGCTGAATTAGTATATATTGATATGGTGTTCTTGGCGTCTTCCGGCAGGCATAAAAAATGGTAAACGTACAGAGGCATCCCACCTTCCTTATCTGTTATATGTTCCTGAAACCGTAGAATCAACCACTGCAAAAGCTGAAAAAATAGGCTCCAATATAAAAACCATAGTATGCAGAATGTACGATAATGCAAAAATAAAGGAAAAGGCTCTTATGGATGTCAGGACAGTTCTTGATATAGCAGACATATATGGAGAGGAAATGCTGGTAGAAGCCAGCAGAAAGGCTTTAAAGGATTTTTATACGGTCACATACAACACGCTGATGCCATGCATAAAGGAAATATCAAAGAGCAGAAAGAATGAAGCAAAGCCTGGGAATATAAAAAAGCATAAATATGGCGTTGTGCGAGGTGCGGATTATTACAGAAAGGATAGTGCAAAGTAATGAATATGGAACTAAAGAAACAATTAACAGTATTGGAACTGGGCGATCTGGTATCGGTTATAGAAAGTCAGGAGAAAAATGTATCGCTTGTAGAGCTGAACTACAATGACGGGCTGGAGCATCTGCTTGCGGAGCTTATAACAGAAAGACTGAACCGTCTGATTGCAAGATTCACAAAAAATGCAGAACTGAAGTATCCGAATGCAAGTCTTGAAACACTCGACTGCGAGGCAAGGGCAATAAACATGTAAACAGACTCTGCGTACCTATTATATCAGAACGCCTGATATGCTGAGCCATTTTCAAAACCACAAGGATAATCTCCGGGAGCAGGTCAGGTATCGGAAATGGCTTGGGAATTACAAAGTTTTGATTATTGATGAATGGTTATCACCACTTCATTTTTAAAAAATAAAACTTGAAATCATAAATAATATGTGATATCATGAAAGCAATTCTGAATCATATCAAGGAATTTTGTAGCATTTCGTGAAAAGTTGTTCCCTACCCTGTTCAGGACAGAAAAAATCTGCTATGATAAAAGGAGGATTTGATGAGTAAAAACAAAAATATGATACCACTAAAGGAACTGAATCTTACGAGCCGTTTTCTGTTCGATGAGGTGATGGAGGATCCGCAGGCGCAGCAGGATATGCTGAGTATTATTTTCGGGAGGGAGATACCGGTTCTGCAGCAGAATGAGACAGAAAAAGAATTCCGGCTGTCTCCTTTAATCCGGTCTGTTCGTATGGATATTTTTTCTGTGGATGAAGAGGAAACGGTTTATAATACAGAAATGCAGGATAAAAAGAGAAATGATCTTGCGAAACGAAGCCGGTATTATCAGGCACTTATGGATACCTCGCTCCTGGAACCGGGAATTCCCAATTATAATTGCCTGAATCAGACCTACCTGATTATGATCATGACATTCGATCTGTTCGGATATGGGAAATATTGTTACACTTTTACATCGAAGTGTGAAGAAGTGGCGGATTGCAGGCTGAACGACGGGGCAGTGCGGATTTTTTTGAATACCCGTGGGGAAAATGCAGAAGACGTATCCGAGGAACTTGTACATTTGCTGCACTATCTTGAGCATACGACAGATGCTGTGGCAAATGGTTCAGAGAGTGAACGGATACACAGGCTTCATAAACGTGTACGTAAGGTAAAGTCCAGCGAAGAGATTGGAGTGAAATATATGCAGGCATGGGAAGAACGATATTACGAGAGAGAGGAAGCAAGGGAAGAAGGCAGAGCGGAGGGCATCGCAGAAGGCAAAACAGAAGGTATTGCGCAGGTGGTTTCTGTGCTGATTGAGACCTACATGGAAGTAGGAATGGCGGAAGCCGAAATAAAGCAGAAATTGATACAAAAACTGCAGATTGAGGAATCGGATGCAGAGCAATATCTGAAGCAATACCGGAATCTGTAAAATAAGAGGAAATATTTATTTAATTTTACTTAATTGTATTCATTTAATTACAAGGTTGGATCAATTTAACAAAATAATCCATTGCAGGACTGCACCATTTGTTTTTATTGTATCCACACACCGCAGAGATTTGAGCCTCTGAAATATCTGTTTTGATCTCCACTAAGTCGCCATTCTTTAATTCCTCCTGTACTGTAAAGGTTGGCAGGAAGGAAATTCCTACGTTATGTTTCACCAAACTTTTGATGGTATGTATGCTCCATAGTTCGATCGTGTAATCAAGCATTATTGACTTTTGCTGTAAATATCTCTCAAAAATTTGTCTGAAGATACAGGTTTGCTTATTTATAATAAAGGGCACCGGAATCTTTTGGTTTGGAGTGGTAAAATCAGGATATAATCGTTTTAGTTCGGGAGAGGCTACTAATGTCAGAGCGTATTTTCCAAACGGAAATGTTGTGATATTATTGCCAAATCCACCGACCTCTTCATAAAAAATACCCAAGTCTAAAGAGCCTTTGAGAAGCGCATCGCGGATATCATAACAATTCATGGATTGTAAAAACAGCTTTGTATTAGGGGCATGCTCATGAAAATCCTTTAAGACAGAGGGCATACGATAACAGAGCAGGGTTTCTCCAATACCCATTCTTAAACTTCCTTTATATTCACCCAGATCAGTTTCGAAGCAGCGCAGCCTGTCAATGGACAGCAATACCTCCTCTATGATTGTCTGAAACGTTTGCAAGTATTTTAGTTCCATAATCTTTCCCCTTTATTAAATAATATTGAAGTATTTATTTAAAAACATTAATTTGATTTAAGTGATTAACAATGGTCTTGTAACAGCAAAGATACGATATAACAAGCAGCAAGCGGCAGAAAACGAAGAAGGCGGGGAAGAAAAATGCGGAATGTACTTGAACTGGCGCAAATGAAGGAGATTAAAATCTGTATGGGCATCATTGATGAGGGAAGGAGATTTCAGAATGAACAGGGATTTACACAGTGGACAGATGATTATCCTAACATAGATACCATCCGAAGCGATATTCAAAATACAAAAGGCTATGTCTTAAAAATGGATAACAGTATAGCCGGATATCTGTGTAATGATTTTGAGGGAGAGCCTGCATATGCCAATATTCAAGGAAACTGGAGGGCAGAAGAACCCTACGCAGTGATCCATCGGATGGCATTTCAAAAAGAATTCAGAGGAATCGGGCTGACAGAGATTGCGTTTACATTAATAGAAAGACTGTGCGTCCAAAAAGGCATTTACTACATCCGAGTAGATACAGATTTCTGCAATGAGCGTATGCAGCATGTTCTGATCAAAAATGGCTTTGAAAAATGCGGTAAAATTATGTTCCAGGGAAGTGAGAAAATGGCGTTTGATAAATTGTTAGAAGTACAAAAATAAAGAATATACGTGCTTTCACAGAAAGATATATGTAGAGAGGATAGAGGCTGCATGCCAACCGATTGTTGCATGCACAATATTGAATGGGGCTGTTACAAAACGGCGAATCCACACGGTATATGGCATAAAGGTAAGAGGCACCAAGGCCATATGTTGTAGGAACGCTGTATTTTGCAACAACCCCATTTTGTTTCCCCGGTTTGAATCAGTATTTTTTAGTCCTTTTGCTTAAAATGAGTATAACTCAATTATTATAAAAAATAAATAAAAAAAACTCATTGACAAAAACGAAACCCGGTGGTAATATGAAGAAAATTGATTGAAATTTACTCAATATCATTCTATAATGAAAAAAATTCAAAAAATATTTATAGAATGAGGTGTAAATATGAATTGTCTTAGTTTAATTCGACAGCGATACGCAGGTATGTCTTCGGTAGAAAAGCGGATTGCAGACTGTATTCTTGCTGAGCCGGAAAAGGTGATGAATTCGCCGCTGGTATATGTCGCGAAGAAAGCGAAAGTATCAGAGGGAAGTGTTATTAATTTTTCCAATTCTCTTGGGTATAAGGGTTTTTCTCAGCTGAAGATTAATTTGGCTCAGTATGTATCGACCTACAGTGTACATGATGAGGTGACAAGAGAGGATTCACCAAAGCAGATTTTGCGGAAACTGATTAACCGGGCTATTGTATCCTTTGAAAGTACATACGATACGATTGGACAGGAGCTGCAAAGTGCGACAGATCTCTTAAGCAAAGCGGGAAAGATTGTAGTGGTTGGTGTAGGGCATTCGATGGTGATTGCAAAAGATATATCGATTCGCATGATGTGGCTTGGGCTTCCGGCGATTGCGGAGACAGATCCATTGCTGGCTGGGACGATGAGCACACAGATGAAGGAAAATGATGTAGTCTTTGCTGTTTCAAATTCCGGACGGACCAGGGAAGTACTGATGGTGGCCCAGACGGCCCACAGTCTTGGTGTGAAGGTGATCGGTCTTACGAGCTATCCCAACAGTCCGCTGGCCAAGCTCAGCGATGTGACGCTTGTTTCAGTATCAATGGAGGCGCAGGATTACCGCGAATCAACGACTGCCCGACTGACGCAGCTGATGATTGGAGACTGTTTGATTGATTGCCTGACGAATCGGATCAGCAACGAAGCGATTGTCTATCTGGACAAAAGAGTGGAGGTATACGAGCAGCATCGTGAGTCGATAAACTGATACAGTTCCAGAAAGGAACAGGAGCTTACAGTATGACGCAGGGAAAAAAGAAACCATTTCTGTTAATTTTTTTGATAGGATATCTGGCTTACAGCGCGATCTATGTAGCAAGACTTAATTTTTCGGTAGCGTCTGCGCTTTTGGAGGCAGGCGGTATCTTGGACAAAGCACAGATTGGTATAATCGGGAGTATTTTTTCCTTTACATACGCAGTTTCAAAAATACCAAACGGTTATATAGGCGATCGGTTTTCAAGCAGAAAGGTGATTGTAATCGGTTTGATGATTGTAAGCGTCAGCAATCTCCTGATAGGATGGTTCCCAGGGTTTTGGAGCATTGCAGCTTTGTGGGGGGTAAATGCATATGGGCAATCCATGCTTTGGGGGCCTATGCTTCGTACTTTTTCCGAGTGCTGTGAAGAGAAAAAAGCGAAAAAGGTCAGTCAGTTTTTAGTTTCTTCTGTGGCCGCAGGCAGTATTATTGGTCTTTGGCTTGCGACATACTGTGCATCGTATGGAAGCGCAGCTTTCTGCTTTTTGCTTCCGGGGTGTGTGACGGCTGTCATGGCTCTTGTGGTGAAGTTTTTTTTCGCGGATGCGGCCGGAGCGGCCAAGAGCAGGAAGGGTAGTATTGGACAGTCATTTCGAAATGTCTGGGGAGAACCAGAGTTTCGCCGGATAATTTTTCCGGCCATAGCACATGGAATGATAAAAGACAATATCAATGTATGGCTGGGCGTTTATTTTATTGATACGTTTCAGATTGATCTGGAGCGGGTGGCAGGGTATGTGTTTATTATTCCGGTGTTTGCGTTATTGGGACGCATGCTGTACCCTGCAGTTTACCGGATTTTGAAAAATGATTCTATGGTTTCCGGTTTTTCTTTTCTGTGTTGTGCTGTGGCTGCGGCCGTTCTTTGCACGGATGGTGTTTCTGCTTTGGTAGCAATGGTTTGTCTCGGGGTGCTGTCAGCGATGGTTGCTATGATAAATACGCATATGCTTTCTATATTTCCCACTATGTTTTCGGCAAAGGGGAGTCTGTCGTTTACAGCGAGCGTAATGGATCTGCTCACCTACACGGGCGCAGGTATCGGTTCTCTGATTTTTGGTATGCTGATTCAGTATTTTGGATTTAAAAGTATGTTTTTGATATGGGGAGCAGTTTCCGTGGCGTCGTTTTTGCTGCTGGAACTATTCCGCCGGTGCAGGCAGCAGCGCTAACCTCATGTTTATTTCAGTGAAACAGTGATCTCGTCCGGTCATTCTGCCGGATTCGGTCTTGTTTAAGTCGTTAAAGCCGGTTTTGACGAACGATAGAGAATCTCACAAAGAAAAACAAACAGAAAAGGAGAAAAACTATGAGAAAAAGTATGAAAACAAGGAAACGTATTGCTTCTGTACTTTGCATTTGTATGATGTGCGGGGCAGGAATGACAGCAGGGGCGCAGGAAAAGGTATACGAGATCAAAATGACGTCAACGGACCCGGGCACTACTGTATGGCACACAGAGCATCTTGCAATGGCAGACCGGATCAGGGAGAGGACAGACGGACATGTGGATATTCAGTTTTACGGAAACGGGGAAATGCTTGTTTACGATGAAGGTATTGAGGCTGTTATGAGCGACGCGTCAGTGTTTTACTTTACAGATCCGTCATTATTTGTGGACTACTGTCCACAGCTGAAGACAATTTGCGCCCCGTATCTGTGGGAAAATTATGCAGAGGTCGAGACTTTTAACGAGTCAGAATTATACCAAAATATCCTTGCAGAAGCGGCATCACAGAATCTTCATGCAGTTTCACCGTTGACGGTTGTAGGCACGCGTCATATTCTGGCAGACAAGCCGATTACGTCTGTGGAGGACTGCAAGGGGCTTGCGATCCGTGTTCCGGGCAGTGAAATTTATGTGGATACGTTTGACGCTTTTGGCTGTAATTATCAGGGTCTGCCGTTTTCGGAAGTTTACAGTGCGCTGGAGACGGGCATGATTAGCGCAGTGGAAATCACAGCCGGCAACCTGGTCGGATTACGTCCGGATGAATCCATGAAAGGGGATAAATACTACTCACTGAACTGCCATATGGTAAATCTGGCCGGGATCTGGTGTGGCGAGGGCTTCTGGAATTCGTTGCCGGAGGAATATCAGCAGATCATTACGGAAGAAATAGCAGTATCCACGAAAGCAATCAATAAAACGGTTGATGATAATGCAGAAATGGATCTGAAAGCAATCGAAGATCTTGGGATTACGATTGTAGAGGTGCCGGATAAAACATCGTTCCAGGATGCGGTAGCGGGAATGAATGAGAAAATGGCAGACTGGGATGAAATCTCGGCAAAGGTGCGGGAGATTCGTGAAGCGCAGTAAGGCGATATTTGGTGTATGGGAAATGTTCCGTACTGTGAAAAGGGGGGGCTTTTTTTGGACAAGATCCTGAAAAAACTGGATATCTGTATTGAAGTAATTGGCTGCGTCGCCTTTGCTTTGATGATCGTTTTTACGATGGGAAATGTTTTGTCTGACTGGACTATTGGGAAACGTTTTGCGCAGCTGGATGAGATCGTACAGTCGTTTTTTGTATGGGTGACTTATGTGGGGATGGGAGTGCTGTATAAGAACGGCGAGCAAATGCATGTGGACTTTCTGGTGAATTTGCTGCCTGAAAAGCTGAGAAAGGTAAATGACGTTTTTGTAGATCTCTTTACGCTTGGGATTTCCTGTATCATGTTTTACCAGTCGTGGCTTTTGGCGGCAAAATCCATGAATAAAACGACGGCTGTTATGCGGATTCCTTATACGCTCATAGACTTTGCGCTTGTCATCGGTTTTTTTACGCTGGCGCTATATATTGTCATGAGACTTATTTGGATGGTCAGAAATGGAGGAAAAGAAAATGGCTGATTATTTGCCGATTATCATTGCTTTTGCACTGATGTTTCTGAATGTTCCGGTAGCTTTTTCGCTGATCGCAGGTTCTCTGTACTATTTTGCGTTTGTTACGGATACCATGCCGCTTACCATGGTGGTTCAGAAGCTGGTGTCTTCCAATATGTCCAGTACGCTTTTGGCAGTTCCCCTTTTTATGATGATCGGGACCGTCATGAATTATGCAGGTATAACAAATAAGCTGATGGCTTTTTGCGACAGCCTGGTGGGACATAAAGTGGGAGGACTTGGACATGTAAATGTGCTGCTCTCTACGGTAAATGGAGGAATCTGTGGTTCTGGTACAGCGGATGCAGCCATGCAATGTAAGATTTTAGTGCCGGAAATGACGAAGCGCGGATATCCGCTTCCATTTTGTGCCGCAATCACAGCGGCCTCCGGGCTGATCGCCCCGATCATTCCGCCGGGCGCTGGTCTGATTCTCTATGGAATCATGACAGAGACCTCTGTCGGAAAAATGTTTATTGCGGGATATATCCCGGGGATTTTGATGTGTGTGTCGGAAATGGCGATTGTTGCCGTGACAGCCCATAAGTGCAAGCTGCCGCCCTCAAGGGAGAAGCGAGCATCCCTGCGGGAAATAATCAGAGCATTTCTGGATTCCTTCTGGGCAGTTCTTGTGATTTTTCTGCTTGTTGTAGGAATCCGCATGGGATTTTTCACTATTTCAGAAGGCGCCTGCCTTGTGATTGCGATTTGTTTCATGATTGGATTATTTATTTATAAAGAGACGAAATTCAGCCAGATTCCGCAGATTTTTTCGGAGGCGTTTCACAGCACAAGTTCGATTATGCTGATGATTATTGCCGCCCTGCTGTTCGGAATGTATTTGTCGTGGGCACGTATTCCGCAGAATGTTGCTGCATGGCTTATGACAATTACAACAAGTAAATATGTGTTCCTTTTTATCAGTATGATTTTGTTGTTGATTATGGGCATGTTCCTTGATGGTACGGCAATGCTGATGGTTATGACACCGATTTTTTTTCCGATTGCGCAGAGCTTCGGAATAGATGCGGTCCACTATGGAATCCTGATGATTGTGAATGCTTCGATCGGTAGCCTGACGCCTCCGCTTGGAGGAGTCATGTATGTGGTCTGCAACATTTTGCATGTGTCAATTCCGGATTTTGTGAAAGCGGCATTGCCCTACATTGTGGTTCTTATGTTACTGCTTTTGGCGATGATGTTTGTGCCGCAGATTGTAACTTTACTGCCGGATCTGATTTACGGATAAGAAAAGGAGAATGGTATGAAAATTTCAGCAGAAACTCTGTATCTTAGAAAATATCTTGGTGACCGCGAGACTATCCGTGTTCTTGCCGAAGCGGGGTTTGACTGTATTGATTATACGATGGATCACATGACAGAAGAGGATTCACCGTTGAATGCACCGGATTACCGGGAGTACGCAGCCGGACTTTTATCTTATGCAAAGGAACTTGGAGTTACCTTTCACCAGGCGCATGCACCGTTTGAATTTGAATGGGAAAAAGAAAACGTTCTGGAAAATATTGCGGTTCCGCGTATTATTCGATGCCTGGAAATTGCTTCTGTTATGGGAATTGATACGGTGATTGTTCATCCGCTGCATCATCTTGTTTACATATATAATCAGGAACAGATCTGGGATATGAATATGAAGTTTTATCGAACATTGCTTCCCTATGCAGAAAAATATAAGGTGAAACTCGCCCTCGAAAATATGTTTCAGTTTAATAAACGTATGTCGCCGATGCCGGACGCATTCTCAGATGCCGGACGTTTTGTGCGGTTTTTGGATGAGCTGGACAGTCCGTATGCGGTAGCCTGTGTGGATGTGGGACATGCGTGCATGCTTGGAGAGGAACCGGCCAAGCTGATTCGCGCCTTAGGTCATGACCGTTTGAAAGCGCTGCATATTCATGATAATGATGCTGTACTCGACCGACATACGCTTCCTTATCTTGGAAAAATTGACTGGAATCAGACGATGAAGGCGCTGGCAGAAATTGATTATGATGGCGTTTTTACATTTGAAGCGTTCCTGTTTTATGCAAATTTTGAGCCGGATTTTTTCCCGACTGCGGCAAGATGGATTCATGATATGGGAGTTTATCTTTGTGAGAAAATAGAACGTTTTAAAAGCAGGAAGGATTGAGAGGAGGAAAGAAAAGTGACGGAAAGGAAGGAGCTTCCAAAGACAATGAAAGCGCTTGTGGCCTACGGGAAAGGTGACTACAGGCTGGAGCTGGAATACCCGGTGCCGGAATGCGGGCCGGATGATATCATGATTAAAACAGAGGCCTGCGGCATTTGCGCCGGCGACTTAAAGTGTAGCCATGGTGCGGCAATGTTCTGGGGAGACGAGACACAACCTGCGTGGGTAAAGCCTCCGTTTATCCCAGGCCATGAATTTTTCGGCCATATTGTCCAGATGGGAGAAAATGTAAAAGGTTATCAGCTGGGAGATAGGATTATTGCTGATCAGATTGTGCCATGCGGAACATGCCGCTTTTGCCGGGATGGTCATTACTGGATGTGTCAGCCACACAATATTTTTGGTTTTCAGAGTACGAACAACGGAGGAATGGCGGAGTATGTGAGGTTTCCGAAAAATGCTGTAATCAGCCGAGTGCCCGTGGATATGACGATAGAGGAGGCGCTGCTCATTGAGCCTTACGGCTGCTCCAAACATGCTGTTGATAGGGGGAAGATCACCAATGAGGATGTAGTGGTGATTTCCGGTGCCGGGACGCTGGGACTGGGGATGATCACCTATGCAAGAATGAAAAATCCCAGAAAACTGATTGCACTTGATATGATTGATGCGCGTCTTGAAAAGGCGCTTGCGTTTGGTGCTGATATTGCCTGGAACCCGGGCAATACAGATGTTCAGGCAGCAATTCTGGAATTGACAGAGGGGTACGGATGCGATGTTTACGTTGAGGCAACGGGTCATCCATCCAGTGTAATCCAGGGCATGGGAATGATTCGCAAGCTGGGACGTTTTGTAGAATTCAGCGTATTTGGCGCACCGACTACCTTCGACTGGTCTGTAATTGGCGACCGTAAAGAACTTGATGTTCTGGGGGCGCACCTGAGTCCCTATGCATATCCTTTCGTAATTGAAAAAATCATGGAGGGCAGCCTGAAGACAGACGGTGTTGTGTCAAGCATCTTTGCGCTTGACGAGTGGGAAAAAGCATTTGAGTATGCATCGGGGAAATATGGGGATTTCAAAGTAGCGTTTCAGTTTTGATGAATGAAACTTCTAAAATGGAAGAATGTATGAAAATGCCATCTTTGCGCATACTATTCGGAACAGAAAGACTCCGGAGGAAAATACATGAATTCTATTTGGAAAGAAAGTGCTTCTCTGCCACATTTTGACACGCTTGAGGGCAGTGTAACTACAGATGTATTGATCATCGGCGGGGGGATTGCAGGGATTTTGTGTGCATATTTCCTCAGGGAAAAGGGTGTGGACTATGTTCTGGTGGAAGGAAATACCATTTGCTCTGGAATTACAGAAAACACAACAGCCAAAATCACATCCCAGCATGGGCTGATCTATGATAAGCTTTTGCATCGTGTCGGAATCGAGAAAGCAAAAATGTATCTGGATGCAAACCAGAATGCTGTGAAGAAATATTTTGAGCTCTGTGAGGATATTGACTGCGATTTTGAGAAAAGGACAAACTGTGTGTACTCCATAGATGACAAGAGGAAGCTTGAGAGGGAAGTGGCGGCGCTGTATAAGATGGGATTTCCGGCAGAAATCATAGAAACAGAGGAGCTTCCTTTTCAGACAGCCGGTGCAGTCAGCTTTGAAAATCAGGCACAGTTTCATCCACTGAAGTTTCTTGCCAAAATTGCAGAAAATTTGAATATTTATGAGCATACTTTCGTCAAAGAGCTCGCAGAACACACGGCGGTCACGGAGAAGGGCAACATTGCTTTTCAGAAACTGATTTTTGCCACACACTTTCCTATAGATAACAAACACGGAATGTATTTTCTGAAAATGTATCAGCATCGTTCTTATGTAATTGCCCTGGAAAATGCCCCCAAGCTTCGCAACCTGTATGTGGATGAGGCGAAAGGCGGTCTATCCTTCCGCTGTTATCAAGATATTCTCCTGCTGGGCGGCGGAGCCCACAGGACGGGCAAAAGGGGAGGAAACTGGAAGGAGCTTCGGGATTTTGCCGCAGAGCATTATCCAAACGTACGTGAGAAATACTTTTGGGCGACGCAGGATTGTATGACGCTGGACGGCATTCCGTATATCGGAGCGTATTCGAAACGGATGCCCGGATGCTTTGTGGCAACGGGCTTTCATAAATGGGGAATGACCTCTTCCATGGCAGCCGCAATGATATTGACAGACCTGGTGCTGGAAAAAGAAAACAGTTACGCCCCAGTCTTTCATCCGTCGCGAAATATGCTCAAACCTCAGCTTCTCATCAATGGCTGGGAGGCTGCCGTCAATCTGCTTACCATATCAAAGAAACGCTGCCCGCACCTTGGATGCGCCCTGAAATGGAATGAAGCGGAGCATTCCTGGGATTGTCCCTGTCACGGCTCACGGTTTGATGAGGAGGGAATCTTGCTGAATAATCCGGCAAACGGAGATCTCAGGAAGGAGGCAAAAGCATGAGCAACCATCTGAAGAACCAGAGCAGCCCTTATCTGTTACAGCACGCGGAAAATCCTGTGAACTGGTATCCCTGGAGTGAGGAAGCATTTGAAAAAGCGAAAAGGGAGGACAAGCCGATTTTTTTAAGTATCGGTTACAGCACCTGTCATTGGTGTCATGTGATGGCCCATGAGAGCTTTGAAAATGAGGAAGTAGCGGAGATTTTGAATCGGAATTTCGTAGCCATCAAGGTAGACCGGGAAGAGCGCCCGGATATAGACAGCGTGTACATGGAGGTCTGCCAGGCGCTTACCGGAAGCGGGGGATGGCCTATGAGTATTTTTATGACAGCAGAGCAAAAACCATTTTATGCAGGAACTTACTTCCCGCCTGATTCCCGCTACGGGATCATTGGCTTTCGTGACCTGTTGCTCGCCATTGCAGAAAAGTGGAAAACAGAGAAGGACAGGCTCATGGCCTCAGCAGAGCAGATTCTTTTGCATATTGCGAACGGGACTTATGAAAACCAATCGGAGCTTGATTTAAGGCTTCCCCAAAAGGCGGCGAAGGTTTTTGCAGAAAGCTTTGACCGAACGTATGGGGGCTTTGGCCGGGCGCCGAAGTTTCCTGTTCCGCATAATCTGCTGTTTTTGACGCTTTATTCGCAGATCCATGAGGATCGGGAGGCATTCTCTCAGGTGAGGTTGACGCTGGAATCAATGCGCCGGGGCGGAATTTTTGATCAGATCGGATATGGCTTTTCGCGGTATTCCACGGATGAATATTTCCTGGTTCCGCATTTTGAGAAAATGCTTTATGACAATGCGCTTTTGATAGCGGCATACTCTGCTGCGTACAAGGCGTCAGATCAGCGTCTTTTTCTGGATACGGCGGAAAAGACCGCGGAATATATTTTTCGGGAAATGACAGGTCCGACCGGGGAATTTTACTCCGCCCAGGATGCGGACAGCGAGGGCGAGGAAGGAAAATATTATGTATGGGCCTATGAGGAGATCCTACACGTCCTTGGGAGGGAAAAGGGAGAGGCATTTTGCCGATATTTCAATGTCACGGAAAAAGGAAATTTCGAAGGCAGAAATATCCTGAATCTTTTGCACGAACAGACAGCAGCAGAAAATTTTGATGAAGAGAAAAAAAGGCTGTATGAGTATCGGAAATCCCGGGCAGAGCTCCATCTTGACGATAAAGTCCTAACTTCCTGGAATTCACTTATGATCTGTGCCATGGCGGTTTTGTATCGAGTGACGGGAGCTGGACAATATCTTTCGGCAGCGGAAAGAGCCTATCAGTTTATAGAAGAAAACCTTACGGACGGGACTCTTCTGTATGTGGGCTGTCGCGGCGGTGTACGCTTGGCGAAAGGATTTTTAGATGATTATGCATACTATGGCGGAGCGCTGATTAGTTTGTATGAAGTGACTTCAAAATTAGAATATCTGAAACGGGCCGGTGAAATCATCCGGGAGGCAATGAGCCAGTTTGCAGATCAAGCGGGGGGCTATTTTCTGTACGGGGCGAAGAACAGCAGCCTGATTACAAGACCGAAGGAAACCTATGACGGGGCTTTGCCAAGCGGTAATTCTATGATGGCTTACTGTCTGGTGAGGCTGTCGCAGCTAATGGACGAGGCAGAAACGTACCGGGAGGCGGCAGAGAAGCAGCTTGCCTTTTTATCCGCAGAGGCGCAGGCGTATCCGACCGGGCACAGCATGTTTTTGCTGGCATTATTGATTTACGCCGATCCTCCCCAAAAGATTACTGCTGTGCTATCGGGGTATGAACAGAAAGCGGAGGTTCTGAGCCGTCTGCCGCTTTATGCGGATATCAAAATTTGGGAGCAGGAGACAGCAGAATATCCGTTGCTGAATGGGCGAACGACGTATTATGTATGTAAGGACCACAGATGTCTTCCGCCGACGAATGAGCTGCCATCCTCTTCGAAGAAGTTTTAGAAAAAACAAAGTAATGGTGGTCAAAGCGAGGAAGTTTATCGTAAGAAGTAGGATAAGAGACAAGAAAACACTCGAAAAGGGATGGCATGAACGGCCATCCCTTTTCGAGTAGAAAAAAGTTGGTAAAATAGATGGTAAAGAAAATTTAGCCCTTGTATTTGTCGATAATATCTGCTAGAATTGTCAAAAGAACAAATGTTCTGAAGAGGATTGGGAAAATACGGATTTTGCGATAAAAATTCGTCAAGACAAAATATGATGTTGATATTACGGAGGTGGAATAATATTGAGTAATCTGAAGAATAAATTCACCACACATGTGTAGTGAAACTTTAATTTTAAGAGGGACAAATCAGTAAAACAGAAAAAGGAAATATCTATCATACGGAAAATGCTATAATATAAATCATTATAATTTGAAGGCCATCATTGCTGTAGGAAATAAAGTTGATTCTGCGAGGGCAGTTCAATTCCGAAAGTGGGCAAATGGAGTTATAGAGGAATTTACGATTAAAGGATTTGCAATGGACGATGAACGCCTGAAAAATTTTGGAACGGTTTTGACGAAAGACTATTTTGAAGAACAGTTACAAAGAATTCGGGAGATTCGGTTATCAGAAAGTTACTGATATATATGCTACAAGCATCGACTATGATTCCAAAGCGCAAACTACCAGGCAGTTTTTTGCGAAAGTGCAGAATCAGCTGCATTGGGCAATTCATGGGGAAACAGCGGCGGAAATGATTTATCATAGAGCGGACAGTGAGAAAGAACATATGGGACTCCAGACATGGAAAGATTCTCCGAATGGAAAAATTCAGAGGTTTGATGTTGTTGTGGCAAAAAATTATCTGACTGAGGAAGAGTTATCAGCGATGGCAAGAATTGTAAATGCATACTTAGATCTTGCAGAACTGCGTGCAGAAGAACAGATTCCAATGACGATGGAAGATTGGGCGGAACAGTTTGAGGGGATTTTAAAGTTGTCAAAAAAGGAAATATTGACACATGCAGGAACTATTTCTGCCAAAATGGCAGAGCAGTATGCGTTAAGTGAATTTGAGAAATACCGGGTAAGACAGGATCAACTGTATCAGAGTGATTTTGATCGTATGTTGCTAGAAATAGAGAAAGATGATATCAGTAAAAACAAAAGTTCTCAATAGCATTGAGAGTTTATTGAAGAATCACAATATGGAGGCTTTCATATGCAAAAAGAAAGAGGACATTCGCAATCCGCTGACAGCAGTCAGCTACTTGCTCATAAAAGCCGCCCAAAGGACGGGCATGCTTTTAAATTACATGCCCTATACAAGCCCACCGGCGATCAGCCGCAGGCAATCGCCGAGCTGGTGAAAGACTTTCAGGAAGGCAATCAATTCCAGACTTTACTAGGGGTTACGGGTTCCGGCAAGACATTCACAATGGTAAATGTGATACAAGCCTTGCAGAAGCCAACGCTGGTAATCGCCAACAACAAGACGCTTGCTGCGCAGCTCTATGGAGAATTCAAGGAGATGTTCCCGGAGAATGCAGTGGAGTATTTTGTCTCCTAATTTGGGGACAGGGTGAAAATCGCATTATTTAGTGTTATTTGGTGTTGATTGTACCGTATTTTGTGGACAAGATGGGGGATTATGGACGAAATAACACTAGGCGGATGGGTGGAGTTTGTGACCTGGATTCGTGTAATGGATGGGATAATATAAAATATCATTATATGAGAAATCTGAGATTTGAGACAAATTTTTCATAAAAGATTTGGATGGACTGCCGTGAATTGAATAAGTACATAAAGGGAGACAAGGATGGAGTTAATATTTGCATATATAAAAAAATTTGGGGACTTTATTCATGACCAAAGCATACAATTTTCAAATGATTTTGAAGTCCATTTGGAGAATAAAATTTTGACAGTGAGAGAAAAAAAGAATTATTTAAAAGATTTTTATGGCGATGGCATAAAAAATATATCTGTTCTTGTTGGAAAAAATGGTTCAGGGAAGACAACTTTATTAGACATTTTGGGTATGAATAGGGATGATAGACTTAGGGGATCTGTGAAAAAGAATGAGGTTGATGATGAATATTTACTATTGTACTATATTGGAAAAAATGATTATGGGCAAGAATTATTTGGAATTGAAGTGTTAGGTTCCAATGTGTTTTATGATATGTTTACAAATTATGACAGGGGCGATGATGATGACAGATATGATAAGGCGAAGGTTTCTATAGGACTTGTATTCAGATATGAAAACGAGTGTTTTATAAGCATGGGAAAGCATTTCTTTAATGAGATGGAAGAAAACAAAGAGGACAGATTAAGTGATCTGATTCGTTACGCTTATATTAATGAAAGCTATCGGTATAGTCAAAGAAATGAGCACTATGGAATTTATAATCCTAGATATGATGACTATATTGCTGGGAGGAAAATGTATTCTCGTTCCAATGTTTATACTAAGTATTTGGTAATATGTCAATGCATAGAGGATAATATAGAGGGTTTTTATTTTGATAAAGTTAAAGTGAAATTATATGATGAAATAGATTATGAGTATCCGGTGTGGACGGATGATAATTTTAAGGATAGGTATAAAGCTACAATAAATGAAATAGAAGAAATGTTGCCACTTTGGAAAAAAATTAATATATTATCTAATAAGAAAAAGAAGGCTGAGGAAACAAATAAGAGAGAAAAATATATTTTGGATTTATATGCAAGATACATATTGGATATGCTTGTGAACGGTTTATACTCTTTGTGTAAGGAAGGGGAAAGGGGAAGGCACAGTGGAGATAAAGCCCGTATTGATATAGTGTATCATATGGAATATATTTTGAGTCTTAAGTCTAATGAGAGTTCTTATGATAAGTTGGGGAAACCAATAGACTATGAAGAAGAATTATCACGAGTCATAATATTAATTTCATGGTTGAAAGAGGAATATAAGCAAGCAGAAATATTTGGTTTGAGAATACTGGGCAGGTATGTTGGGAGCAGAATTCATGGGGAAGAAGATAATAATGACTTTGGATATGTAGATATATTGGAAAAAATGACAGAAGAAATGTTTGATATTCCTGAGGAATATTTCCAAAAGGATGGGATTGAGTTTCTTGTAGTTAAGGAGTCTAATCTCTATTTGAAAAAATTTTTAAAGAAATACAGTGAGTGGGAGAAAATAAAAAAGGATTGGCATTCAGATATTGAAAATCAATTCAAGGTGCATTTTGGGCTTTTGTCAGAAGGAGAAGAGCGTTTTATTGATACCATTGCAAAAATAAAGGATTGTGTTGTAGAAGATAAAGAAACGAAATTGCTGATTGCTATTATGGATGAGCCAGATCAAGCTATGCACCCCGAGTGGGCTAGGAGATTTATTGATATCATGGTGAAGACTTTGGGAAAGCCAGAGCATGAATGTGATATACAATTAATTATGTCAACCCATTCCCCATATCTACTGTCAGATATTTTACCATCAAATGTTTTTTTATTGGAAAGGTCAGGCGTTGAAAGACAATTAAGCGTACAGAGAATGGATAAGATGAATGGAAACAGTTGCTTTGGAGCAAATGTATATGACTTAATGAAAAATCAATTTTTTATGGAAAATACGGTAGGCGAATTTGCCACAAAGAAACTTAACAATTTAGCAAGGGAAATTGAAGAATTAGGTCGTGACAATGAAGAAAATATTAAAAACATAGAGTATTTTGTTGACCAAATTGGTGAGTCGGTAATCCAAAAAATACTGAAAAAGAAATTAGAAGATAGAAAACAAAGATTAAAATTATTAAATAATAAAAACAGAATTTTGGAAATGATAACGAATCAAGATGACAAACAGAGAATAAAAGATTATTTGGAGATGTTAGAGGATAGGTAACATGATTGGGATTAGAATTGACGATAAAAAGATAAATGAGATAAAACAGCTTTGGAGTAGTTGGTTTTTTAGGCAAGACAGAATCAAAGAGCTGATGGATATTTTGGAAGATGATATTGTTTTCCGACAAATGATATTTACGTCCAATAAAGAGTTCAGCGAGTGGAAAAGTGAATATCATACAAATTTATCTGCAATTAAAAATAATATATGGAGAGATAAAATCATAAAATACATTTTCGATGATTTATCTGATGAAGCATATGTAATTTCTAAATACAAGAAGAAGGTGCTGAAAAATACAGAATATTTTTTGCTGAAGAATTATGATAGTTATCGCAAAAGTATGAAATTAGTAAAAATTGTCCAGATTATGGGGGTGGAAGTATGTCCATATTGCAACCGTAATTTTGTAGAGAATTATGTTACTCGTAAAGAGAACGGACAAAGGAAGGCATATTTTAAAGGTGATTTGGATCATTATTATTCAAAAGAGGAAATCCCAGCACTGGTGCTTTCTTTTTTCAACCTTGTTCCAAGTTGTAAGGTATGTAATCATGAAAAGTCTGATTCAACAAAAAGAACATTTTATCCATTTTACGACAATGAAAATGATGAATATCATTTTTCTATAGAAGTTTATGATAGTAATGATACGAGAGATATTGTATACGAGGAGCCTATTGAAGATATAGAAGAAAAAAGATTTGATTCTACGGTCTGGCAAGGGATTTCAGACAATTTTAAAATCAAGCTGCATAGCAATGGTGAGAAAAAATTGAGTGAAAGAATGAAAAATTCCAAGGAAACATTTCATTTGGAAAAGAAATATAATCATTCTAAGGAATATGTAAAAGAGATGATACGCAAAAGATATATTTACTCTGAAACGCATAAAGACATTTTATTAAAAAATTTTGCAGGAATTTTCGTTAATGAAAAGCAGATTGTGGAAACCTTATATTCGTATTCTGATAATGAAGAATATATGCATAATAGGCCGTTATCAAAACTGACAAAGGATATTCTGATTCAGATAGGTGTCGAGATAGAAAGTTTATAATGGTTCTAGATATATGAAAAAAATATGTATAGTAGGATAATTATATCCTAATGAAACTATAGAGTAATTCGCTACACGCGTGTAGCGAATCTGCGGAGGCAAGATGGAGAAAAAGAATGAATTATTAAAGCGAGAATCTGCGGAAATTCTAATAACAAAGGAACAACAATTCTATGAAGATGTGCGTTTCATATTACAACGGGCAAGGGAAGAAGCATATAATAGCGCGAGTAGTATCATGACATATGCTTATTGGAATGTGGGACGACGAATTGTTGAGCAGGAACAATATGGAGAGACGAAGACAAAATACGGTTCCTATTTGATAAAAAATTTATCAGAACAGTTATCAGATGAGTTTGGAACAGGCTTTTCAATGGCAAATTTGAGAAACTGCCGTCAGTTTTATTTGGTATTTCCAGAGGATTCATATGGGTTTTCAATGGCTGGTAAAATTCCGTGGTCTCATTTAAGAAGTATAATGCGTATTTCCGATGAAGAGGAAAGAAATTTTTATTTAAATGAAGTTATGACTGAAAATTGGTCTGTAAGAGTCTTGGAACGCAATATCAAAAGTGGATATTATAAAAGAATTCTTTCTACACAGTTGCCGGATAAAGAAAATAAAGTATTAGAATTTGTGAAAGATCCGTTTGTGCTAGAATTTATGGGAGTTACTCAAAATACCAGTCAATTGGAAAGTGATCTGGAAACAGCAATTATAAATAATCTTCAGAAATTCCTGCTGGAAATGGGAAAAGGATTTTCTTTTGTAGGTAGACAGATGAGAATATGTACTGAAACAACGGATTTCTATATAGATTTGGTTTTCTATAATTATATTCTGAAATGTTTCGTAGTTATTGATTTAAAAACAAAAAAGCTGACACATCAGGATATAGGGCAAATGGATATGTATGTCAGGATGTTTGATGATCTAAAAAGAAGAGAAGATGATAATCCAACAATAGGTATTATTTTTTGCACGGATAAGGATGAAACAATTGTAAAATATTCTGTGTTACATGAGAGTCAACAAATATTTGCTTCAAAATATATGACAGTTTTACCGACAGTAGAAGAATTACAGAGAGAGTTGGAAAGAAACCAACTGATTTATGATGGTGATAGGTAAAAGCTATTGTTAAGCTCATAATACAGGATATGTAACAAACTACTTTGCAAATGGTTATGACTACAAATTTGTGACTTGCATTCGTGTAATCACAAAAGTTTGCCTATAGATCAACCTTACAATGGAAAGTTACACACATTTTTATTGAAATTGCACGAATTATGTGGCTTATAGTAGTCATAACAATATCGCGAAAGAAAGGATTTTCCTATGCCAGAGTTCAAATTACAAGCCCCCTACAAGCCTACAGGCGACCAGCCGCAGGCAATCGCAGAGCTGGTCAAAGGCTTCAAGGAGGGTAATCAATTCCAGACTTTACTGGGAGTTACAGGTTCCGGTAAGACATTTACCATGGCAAATGTCATTCAGCAATTGCAGAAGCCGACGCTGGTTATCGCCCACAACAAGACGCTTGCGGCGCAGCTTTACGGAGAATTCAAGGAGATGTTCCCTGAGAATGCAGTAGAGTATTTTGTGTCCTACTATGATTATTACCAGCCGGAGGCTTATGTTCCCTCGTCAGATACGTATATTGCGAAGGATTCTTCGATCAATGACGAGATTGACAAGCTGCGCCTGTCAGCCACGGCGTCGCTTGTAGAGCGGAGGGATGTGATTATTGTATCAAGTGTGTCGTGCATTTACGGAATCGGTAGCCCGTCTGATTACAAGGAGCTCGTTGTTTATCTGCGCAGAGGACAGGAGAAGGACCGGGACGAGGTAATGCGGGCGCTTGTGGATATTCAGTATGATCGCAATGAGATGGATTTTCATCGTGGCACATTTCGGGCGCACGGTGATGTACTCGAAATTTTTCCGGCCAATTCAGACGACTACGCCTATCGGGTCGAATTTTTTGGAGATGAAATCGACCGGATTACAGAGATTGATGTGCTGACAGGAGTGATACGGCGCAGTCTGGAGTTTATCGCAGTATTTCCGGCGTCTCATTATGTAGTGCCTATGGAGAAGATTCTGGCAGCAGCAAAAGCGATTGAGGAAGAACTGGAAGGGCGTGTTTCTTATTTTAAAAGCGAGGATAAGTTGCTCGAAGCACAGAGAATTGCGGAGCGGACGAATTATGATATCGAAATGTTGCGGGAGACTGGTTTTTGCTCCGGGATTGAGAACTATTCAAGACATCTGGCAGGGCTTCCGGCGGGGGCGACACCACATACGTTGATTGACTATTTTGGCGACGACTTTTTGTTGATTGTTGATGAGTCGCATAAGACGATTCCGCAGGTGCGGGCGATGTATGCAGGCGATCAGTCGCGAAAAACGACACTTGTAGATTATGGATTCCGTCTGCCGTCTGCAAAAGACAATAGACCGCTGAATTTTACGGAGTTTGAGGACAAGCTGGATCAGATTCTGTTTGTCTCTGCCACCCCGGGAGAATATGAGGACGCGCATGAGCTGCTTCGGGCAGAACAGATCATCAGGCCGACCGGACTTTTAGATCCGAATGTGGAAGTGCGGCCGGTAGAGGGGCAGATTGACGACCTGATCGGTGAGATTAATAAAGAGACAGCGGCCGGAAATAAAGTGCTTGTGACGACACTGACGAAACGGATGGCGGAGGATCTCACAGACTATATGAGAGAAGTGGGGATTCGTGTCCGCTATTTGCATTCCGACATTGATACACTGGAACGGACGGAAATTATCCGGGATATGCGTCTGGATGTGTTCGATGTTTTGGTGGGTATCAATCTTCTGAGAGAAGGACTCGATATTCCTGAGATTTCTCTGGTCGCGATTCTTGATGCGGATAAAGAAGGATTTCTTCGTTCTGCAGTTTCGATGATCCAGACGATCGGACGTGCGGCGCGAAATGCACAGGGGCATGTAATTATGTACGCAGATACGATCACAGAGTCGATGCAGGTTGCAATGTCTGAGACGCAGCGCCGTCGGGAAATTCAGGAGGCATATAATAAGGAGCATGGAATTACGCCGCAGACGATTAAGAAGGCAGTGCGGGATCTGATTAGTATCTCCAAGGCAATTGCCAAAGAAGAGAAGAAGCTGGAAAAAGATCCGGAATCTATGAGCCGGAAAGAGCTTGAAAAGCTGATTGCGGATGTACAGAAGCAGATGAAAAAAGCAGCAGCCGAGCTTGACTTCGAGACAGCAGCCGAGCTCCGTGACCGGATGATTGAATTGAAAAAATATCTGAAAGAAGAGACATAAAATTTTACAATAGAGGTAGCTATGGACAGAATGAATACAGAGAAAAAAACAGTGGCGGGAGATAAAAAGCAGTATATCCGGATTCGTGGTGCAAATGAACACAATCTGAAAAATATCAGTCTGGATATTCCAAGAAACAAGTTTGTTGTATTGACAGGGCTTTCTGGTTCCGGAAAATCTTCGCTTGCGTTTGACACGATTTATGCTGAGGGACAGCGGCGGTATATGGAATCGCTTTCTTCCTATGCGCGTCAGTTCCTCGGGCAGATGGAAAAACCGGATGTAGAGAGTATTGAGGGGTTGCCTCCGGCGATTTCTATTGATCAGAAGTCCACGAATCGAAATCCGCGTTCTACCGTTGGAACGGTGACAGAGATTTATGATTATTTTCGTCTGCTGTATGCCAGGATCGGGATTCCGCATTGCCCGAAATGTGGTAAAGAGATCAAAAAGCAGAGTGTCGATCAGATGGTGGATCAGATTATGGAGCTTCCGGAACGGACGAAAATCCAGCTTTTAGCTCCGGTGGTGCGGGGACGCAAAGGCGAACACGTAAAGCTCCTAGAACAGGCCAGAAAGAGCGGCTACGTGCGTGTCCGCATTGACGGAAATATGTACGAACTCAGCGAGGAGATCAAGCTGGAAAAAAATCTGAAGCATAACATCGAAATCGTAGTGGATCGTCTTGTTGTAAAAGAAGGGATTGAAAAAAGACTGACCGATTCGCTGGAAAATGTCATGCAGCTGGCCAATGGACTGGCTTTTGTAGAAGTACAGGATCAGGGGGTTTTGAGCTTTAGTCAGAGTTTTTCCTGTCCGGACTGCGGAATCAGCGTGGATGAAATTGAGCCCAGAAGTTTTTCTTTTAATAATCCGTTTGGGGCATGTCCGGATTGTTTCGGGCTTGGCTACAAAATGGAGTTTGACGTTGAACTGATGATTCCGGACCGGAGTCTCAGTATTCTGGATGGTGCAATTGTGGTGACTGGCTGGCAGTCCTGTGCGGATAAGGGCAGCTTTACGCGGGCGATTCTTGACGCGCTTGCGGAGACGTACCATTTTGACCTCAGCACGCCATTTGAACAGTATCCGCAGGAAATTCAGGATGTCCTGCTTTTAGGGACGAATGGACGGGAAGTCAAGGTACATTATAAAGGGCAGAGGGGAGAAGGCGTTTATGATGTTGCTTTTGAGGGCCTGATCAAAAATGTTGAGCGCCGTTACCGGGAGACTGGTTCTGATACGATGAAGCAGGAATATGAGAGCTTTATGCAGATTACTCCATGTAAAGCATGTGGCGGCCAAAGGCTGAAAAAGTCTGCTTTGGCTGTGACTGTGTGCAATAAAAATATTTCTGATCTTACATCCATGTCGGTCGGGAACTTGCAGGAATTTATGGAGCATATGGAGCTGACGCAGCAGCAGGGGCTGATCGGCCATCAGATCCTGAAGGAAATCCGGGCAAGAATCCGATTTCTGGTAAACGTTGGTCTGGAATATCTGAGTCTTGCGAGAGCTACAGGTACGTTATCAGGCGGTGAGGCGCAGCGTATCCGTCTGGCGACACAGATTGGTTCAGGGCTGGTAGGGGTAGCGTATATTCTGGACGAGCCTAGTATCGGACTTCACCAGAGGGATAATGATAAATTGCTGGCTACATTGAATAATCTGAAAGATCTTGGAAATACTCTGATTGTAGTGGAACACGATGAGGACACGATGTATGCGGCGGATTATATTGTAGATATCGGGCCAGGAGCCGGAGAACATGGAGGTCAGGTAATTGCAGCAGGCACGGCACAGGATATTATGACGTGCGAGGAATCTGTGACAGGAGCATATTTAAGCGGCCGGAAATCCATCCCTGTTCCTTCTACCAGAAAGCAGCCAAGCGGCTGGCTTGAGGTGCGCGGAGCACAGGAGAATAATCTCAAAAAGATTAATGTCAAATTCCCACTGGGCGTAATGACATGTGTGACAGGAGTTTCCGGTTCCGGAAAAAGTTCTCTGGTTAACGAAATTCTGTACAAGCGTCTGGCTCGCGATCTGAACCGTGCACGGACTGTTCCGGGAAAGCATACGGCTCTTTTGGGTACGGAACAACTGGATAAAGTAATCAGCATTGATCAGTCTCCGATTGGCCGAACACCTCGTTCTAATCCGGCGACTTACACCGGAGTTTTTGATCAGATCAGAGATCTGTTTGCGGCAACTGCAGATGCGAAAGCGCGTGGCTACAAAAAAGGCCGTTTCAGCTTCAATGTAAAAGGCGGAAGGTGTGAAGCGTGCGGAGGCGATGGAATTCTGAAGATCGAAATGCATTTTTTGCCGGATGTGTACGTACCATGTGAGGTCTGTCACGGGAAACGATACAACAGAGAGACGCTTGAGGTGAAATACAAGGGAAAGAGTATTTATGATATTCTTGATATGACGGTAGAGGAAGCGCTGAAGTTTTTTGAACATTTGCCTTCCATTCATCGTAAAATCGAAACCCTGAATGATGTGGGGCTGTCTTATATCAGACTGGGGCAGCCATCTACGGAGCTTTCGGGCGGTGAGGCACAGCGAATCAAGCTTGCAACAGAGCTGAGCCGGAGAAGTACCGGCAAAACGATTTATATTCTTGATGAACCGACAACTGGTCTGCATTTTGCCGATGTCCATAAACTGGTGGAAATTCTGCACAGGTTGACAGAGGGTGGAAATACAGTAATTGTAATTGAACACAATCTGGATGTGATCAAGACAGCTGACTATATCATTGATATCGGGCCGGAAGGCGGTGATCGGGGCGGCACTGTGATCGCAGAAGGAACACCGGAGGAGATCGTGAAATGTCCGGTGTCATATACAGGCAAGTATGTGGCAAAGTATCTCACAGACAATGCGGCAGCAGAGAGTGAAAAGCATTAGGTTTTGCTCTCTGCACACAAAGAAAAAGTCTGACCAAAGTCAGACTTTTTCAGGAAAGAGAAAAATTTGGGTTGAAAATGTTTTGCCTGTAAGAGAAAATCTTCATAAGTATTATGAAACTCTCTCATACAGATCAATGTTTGAGGGAGTACCTGGCAGCGTGTGGGGGCTGCCAGGTGTGAGTTATGAAATATATTAGCTGTTTGCTAATATGTTTATACTATAAAAGATAAATGTGTTCAAAATATGTCTACTTTCTAAAAAAACAGGAAAGAAAATTAAGAAATCCTTGCAATTCTAAAACAATAAAAAAGTTATTTCCATTTTAAGGGGTTTTATATTATACTATACAAAGGTGGCTTTACGGGCAGAAAAAGCCTGAAGTCAGAGGTTGAACCGAATTGTGAAAGGGGTATAAAAATGGCAGCTACGGATGTTGGAATTGATCTTGGCACAGCCAGTATTTTAGTTTATGTCAGGGGAAAAGGCGTTGTATTGAAGGAACCGTCTGTCGTTGCATATGACAGAGATACGAATAAAATCAAAGCGATTGGTGAAGAAGCACGGTTGATGCTTGGCAGAACGCCGGGGAATATTGTTGCGGTTCGCCCTATGCGAAAAGGTGTTATTTCGGATTATACCGTTACAGAACAGATGCTGAAGTATTTTATTCAGAAAGCAATCGGCAAAATGTCATTCCGAAAGCCAAGGGTCAGCATTTGTGTTCCGAGCAGTGTGACAGAAGTGGAGAAAAAGGCTGTTGAGGATGCGACGTATCAGGCCGGTGCGCGTGAGGTTCATATTATAGAAGAACCAATCGCCGCTGCCATTGGCTCCGGAATTGACATTTCACGCCCCTGCGGAAATATGATTGTAGATATTGGCGGAGGAACGTGCGATGTGGCAGTGATTTCCCTTGATGGAATTGTGGTAAGTACTTCGATCAAGGTGGCCGGGGACGACTTCGACGACGCCATCGTAAGATATGTACGGAAGAAATACGGTCTGATGATTGGAGAGCAGACAGCAGAAGAAATCAAGATTACAATTGGAACTGCGTTTGAAAAGCCAGAACCGAAGGTGATGGAAGTAAAAGGGCGTGATATTGTGACAGGACTTCCGAAAACAATACGAGTTACCTCAGAGGATACAAGGGATGCTTTGAAAGAGGTGACGAGCCAGATTGTAGATGCCGTACACAGTGTTCTTGAGAAGACGCCTCCGGAGTTAGCCGCCGATGTGGTCGACCGTGGAATTGTACTGACCGGAGGAGGCGCATTGCTGAGCGGTTTGGAGGAACTGATCGAGGCACGCACAGGGATTAATACGATGACAGCGGAAGATCCGATGACTGTGGTGGCAGTTGGGACAGGCCAGTTTGTGGAGCTTATGGCGGGAAATAGCAGGATGATGGAAAAGTAAATCAGACCCATAGAGGGACGAGGCCAGGGCGGCAGCGTCCCTTTCCGGTTATGGCATGGCTTGGAACAGAAGGGAAAACGATGAAGATTCGCCGGGAGACAGATGGAGGAGTATGGAAAGGTTAGAGGGATACATAGACCACATCATTTTCCGTAACAGTGACAATGGCTATACGGTAATGGTTTTAGTGACGCAGGATGGAGAGGTGACCTGTACCGGAACACTTTCTTATATTGGGGAAGGGGAAAAGGTTGCGCTTACCGGGCAGTATATTGCTCATCCATCTTACGGAGAGCAGTTCAAAATTGAGTCTTATAGTATACAGACTCCGGAGGATGAGGAATCCGCGGAGCGCTATCTCGGTTCAGGAGCGATTAAGGGAGTCGGAGCGGCTTTGGCAGCCAGAATTGTACGCCATTTTGGCGGCGATACGTTTCGGATTATAGAGGAAGAGCCGGAGCGGCTTGCTGAGATCAAGGGAATCAGTGACCGTAAAGCCCGAGAGATTGCGGAGCAGGTGTATGAAAAGCGCGATATGCGCAAAGCAATGATTTTCTTACAACAGCTTGGCATCACCACATCGCTTGCTGTAAAAATATACGAAAAATACGGAGCGGAGATCTACCGCGTGATTCAGGAAAATCCATATCAGCTTGCAGATGATATTGGCGGTGTCGGCTTTCGGATTGCAGATGAGATTGCAATGCGCGCAGGGATTCAGGCAGATTCGGAGTACCGGGTAAAATGTGCAATTTTTTATGTATTGCAGCAGGCGGGCGGAGAAGGGCATGTCTTTTTGCCGAAAGAGCAGCTTTCCTACAGAGCCGCAGAGCTGCTGGGTGTACCGCTGCAAGACATTGATCAATATCTGATGGACCTGGCAGTGGAACGCAGGATTGTGGTGAAACAGGAGGAGAATCAGGAACGGGTTTACAGCGCATCTTCCTATTTTATGGAAATGAGCACAGCGCGTATGCTTTGCGATTTGAATATTACCGGTGAAGTCAATGAGACTGTAATTCTGCATAAGATTGCAGCAATTGAAGCGGAGACGGGTACTTATCTGGATGAAAAACAAAAAGAAGCAGTAATTGCCTCTGTGCGTTGTGGTCTGCTTGTTATCACAGGAGGGCCAGGTACCGGAAAAACTACGACAATTAATACGCTGATATCCTATTTTGAGTCAGAAGGACTGCAAATTTTACTTGCCGCTCCGACAGGGCGCGCTGCAAAGCGGATGGCAGAGGCAACCGGCTATGAAGCAAAAACAATTCACCGACTCCTGGAAATTTCAGGGATTCAGGAAGGAAGTACAGCCGGAGGCGGTTTTGAGAGAAATGCGCAGAATCCACTCGATGCAGATGTGATTATTGTAGATGAGATGTCGATGGTGGATATTTATCTGATGCATGCGCTGCTGGATGCCATAACGGTCGGGACACGTCTTATTATGGTAGGAGACCGGAATCAGCTTCCATCTGTCGGACCAGGCAGTGTCCTGAAGGATATCATTGAGTCAGGAAAGGTGCCGGTTGTGCGGCTGACACGAATTTTTCGGCAGGCATCGGAGAGTGATATTGTCGTTAACGCACATAAAATCAATCGTGGAGAGCATGTTTCTCTGGATAATAAAAGCCGGGATTTTTTCTTTTTAAAAAGAAGCGATGCAAATGTTATTATCAGTATTGTCATCCAGCTTGTGAGAGATAAAATGCCCCGTTATGTTGATGCGACAGCGTATGATATCCAGGTGCTTACGCCGATGCGAAAGGGCCTTTTGGGCGTAGAACGCCTGAATCGGATTTTACAGGAGTATCTGAATCCGCCGGATCGCAATAAAAGAGAGCATGAACAGGGAGGGCAGATTTTCCGCGAGGGCGATAAGGTCATGCAGATCAAAAATAATTATCAGATCGAGTGGGAAGTCCGCGGGCGCTATGGGATTCCGATTGAGAAAGGGGTAGGCGTATTTAACGGAGACCTGGGAGTGATACGGGAAATTAATTTACACACAGAACGTATCACGGTCGAATTTGATGAACAGCGCATGGTGGAATATCCGTATGCCGGACTGGAAGAACTGGACCTGGCGTATGCGGTAACCATTCACAAGTCCCAGGGAAGCGAGTATCCGGCCGTTGTGATTCCGCTGCTCAGTGGACCACGGATGTTAATGAATCGTAATCTTCTGTACACAGCTGTGACAAGAGCCAGAAAATGTGTGACAGTCGTGGGAGATGTGTTGACGTTTGATCAGATGATTGACAATACGGTGGAGCAGAAGCGCTTTACAACGTTGGATGAGCGGATTCGGGAACTGGCGGATACACAGGCTGAAGAATAATAGAAATCATATGAGGGACAAAAGAAAAAGCGCCCGGATCATGATGCGGGTAACAGACGGGATGATAGCTGGAATCTTGAATTTTGGGGAGAGACCAGGGGAAATATTTGAAAAAGATCAGAATTTCTGAGGGGAAAAACAAGAAATGTCAGAAAATACTTCAAAACAAAACGATATTGCAGATGTTTACTGGGGTAAATCAAGTACTGCGGATCATTCAGAAGCTTTTATATCCGCCGAGATGTGTCTGCTGTGACGCGCTTCTTGGCAGGCTGGAGGATGGATGCTGTCCGCAGTGCGATGCAAGGCTGCCGAGAATTCTGGGACCTGTCTGTATGAAGTGTGGAAAGCCGGTTGTTTCCAATGAGAAGGAATATTGCGACGATTGCAGGAAATATGCGCATATCTTTGACAGAGGAATTGCAGCGTTTACTTATACAGGCAGTCTGCGGCGATCCGTGTACCGGATGAAAAGACAGAACAGAAGAGACTATCTGTCTTTTTATGCGAAGGAAATGACGGGCGTATTGCAGACAGTTCTTTCTGTATGGAGACCGGAGATACTGATACCGGTTCCGATGCACCGAAGGAAAAAACGCTGCAGAGGTTATAACCAGGCAGAGCTTTTGGCGGAAGAAATCAGTCGTCTTACCGGAATTCGTGCAGAGAAGAATGTTTTGCGTTGTACGCGGATGCATTCCGAACAAAAAATGCTGAGCCGTAAAGATCGCAGGAAAAATCTGAAAGGGTGTTTTGCTGTATCGGAAGAATGCCAGAAACAATTTGCCCGCGTTTTGCTTGTGGATGATGTTTACACGACAGGGAGTACGCTGGATGAGATTGCGGATGTTTTGAAACGAGCAGGGGTAAAGCAGATTTTTTTTGTTGTTTTATGCATCGGAAAAGGAAAATGACAGTATGCACGGAAGAAAAGATGTGATATAATAAACTTCAAATAACGTGAAGAAGGGAGAAGGCAGAATGAGCTCAATAAAGGTATGGGTGAATACATACATGAAATTGTTTCTTGACCCGATTGAAGATCTGACGCTTACGAACATACTGGAAATACTCATTTTGGCTTTGCTTGTATACAATGTTCTTCTGTGGATTAAAAATACCAAAGCGTGGACACTCTTAAAAGGAATGGTAGTTTTAGTCTGTTGTGTGTCTCTTGTGTATATTTTACGGATGGACACGCTGAAGTTTATCGTAAGTTCCGCGATTGATGTTGCGATTATAGCTGCGCTTGTTATTTTTCAGCCTGAACTGCGCCGGGCACTGGAACAGATCGGAGAAAAGAGGATTGTTTCTTCTCTGTTTCCGCTTATTGATTCAGACAGAGAGGTTTCAGAACGCTTCAGTGACAAGACGTTGAATGAAATCGTCAAGGCATCGTCTGAGATGAGCAAGGCAAAGACGGGAGCGCTGATTGTGATTGAACAGGATATCCGCCTGGATGAGTATGAGCGGACCGGTATTACCCTGGATTCTGTTGTTACGAGCCAGCTTCTGATTAATATTTTTGAGCATAATACGCCATTGCATGACGGAGCAGTAATTATCAAGGGCAACCGCATTACTTCTGCGACCTGTTATCTGCCGCTTTCTGACAATATGATGCTGAGCAAAGAGCTAGGTACAAGGCATAGAGCGGGGGTTGGTATCAGTGAGGTGACGGATTCGCTGACTGTGATCGTATCAGAAGAGACCGGTAAAATCTCCATTGCCTATAAGGGAGAACTGATGCGCGGCGTACCTTCTGAGGTTTTGAAGGAGCAGCTTGTCATTTTGCAGAATAAGTCAGTGGGTCAAAAGAAATTCAAATTCTGGAAAGGTTGGAATAAAAATGAAGCATAAATGGACCGGCAACCTGAGTCTTAAACTTTTGTCTCTGGTTGTGGCATTTTTAATCTGGCTTCTTGTTATGAATATTGACAACCCGACGAAGTCCAGGCTGTTTCAGGTAGGGATTCAGTTAATGAATGAAGACAGTGTGACGGAGATCGACAAGGCTTTTGATATTATCTCTGATGAAACTGTCATATTGAAAGTAACGGAACGACGCCGGATACTGAACAGCCTGACTCGCGATGATTTTACGGTGCTTGCTGATATGGAAAATCTGAATGAGATGGGTTCCGTTCCACTTACGGTGATCTGCAGCAATCCTGCGGTCTCATGGGATGATATAGAAGTTTCGCCGCCGTCTATGAAAGTGAAACTGGAACAGAGAAAGCAGAGTGAGTTTGTGGTGAACGTTTCTGTTTCAGGCGATCCGGAAAAAGGCTATGAGGTTGGTAAAACAGAAGTCGTGCAGGGGAAAACTGTGCTGATTGCAGGGCCGGAGAGTATGTTGAACCGGATTAACCAGGTGGTGGCAGAGATTAAAGTAAACCGAATTAATGCAGATCAGAGGCTTGCATCGAAACTCAAGATTATAGATAAAAATGGAGAGGCCTTTACGTCAACGCAGATGAGCCGTTTGCAGATTAAGGATGCTGATGGGGTATTGCTCTCAGAAAATACGATTATGGTTGACGTTGTGCTGTGGCGTGTGATGAACGGTGTACCGCTGGTGGTGCCGGTAACGGGAACGTCTGCGACTGGTTATCGTTATACAGGGCTGGCAACTATACCGGCTGAGGTAAATTTGGTTGGTACGGAGGAAGCGTTGGAGGCGCTCGGAGGAAAGCTTACATTAAAAGAAGTTATTTCTGTAGAAGGAGCAACAGAAGGATTTACACAGGATTTTGATCTGACAGAAACGCTGTCAGAGATGGAAGGAATCCGGCTTGTCAAAGATTCTGATCCTACTGTGACTGTATCTGTTAAAATTGAGAAGTCAGGAGAGCAGACATTGATGTTGCCTCTGTCCAGTCTTGAGGTAAGAAATCGTCCGGAGAATGTGAATTTGTCGTTTTCACCGGCAGATGTGCTTACAGTCGTGGTTCATGGAACAAACGGTTCAGGTACGATTAAAGTAAGCGATATTAAAGCAAAAATTGATTTGGGAGTCTGTTCAGTTCCAGATACGTATGAGATTCCGGTGGAGATCGAATTGCCGGAAGGCTATGAGCTGGTTTCTGATGTGAAGCTGGTAGTAACTGCAGCCGAGCAGCCAGTCGACACCAATAACAAAGAGGCGGGAAAATAGCTTGATAGAGAGAAAGATGACAGTAAAAAGCCTCGCTGGGCTGCATATGCGACCAGCCGGAGAACTGTGTAAAAAGGCACAGAAATTCGAGTCCAGGATTATATTTCGGTTTCGTGACAAAGAGTTTAATGCAAAGAGCCTGCTCAGTATTTTGAGTGCCTGTGTGCAGCAGGAGGATGAGATTGTTCTGGTGTGCGCTGGTGTCGATGAGCAGGAGGCTGCTGAGCATATCGCGGCATTTATTGAGACAGCGGTCTGACCAAAGCAGCAGAAGTTTCCTTATTTACCTTAAATAGAGGAGATCTAAAACAAATGTTGGGGTGATGATTAAAAATCATACATCCTGACATTTTTTATTTTAGGTTTTCAATAAAAAATGTCTGTCCTGTGATTTTCAGAACAGACATTTTTTCGTAGTGTTTTCTTTTAAATATTTTTTGATTAATTTTTAGGTTTATATTTTATGCGTATGGATCCGTCGGGTCATAATTCTGAGTAAGCGGAATCGGTTTCACTGTTTCGATTTTTACATCTTTCGGTGCAACGATGCTGTCGCTGATGACTACCTTACTGCCTACCGGAACATTGTCATACAACCATTTTGCATGACCAACAGTTAAACGGATACATCCTGCTGATGCCGGAGTCCCTAATTTGTTGTAGGCAGAAGCATTCAACGTATGGTTGTCATAAGGACGGGCATTTACGACGGAAGGTACAGAATGGAACAAAATATCACTGGTAATATGGGAACAAAATTGTCCATACGTAGGGCCGTTTAACGTATGCCAACGTAGTTTATCAAGAATTTGGAATGTACCTGTTGGTGTACTGACACGGTCGCGTGCAGTGGAACATACAAAAGCTCTAAGCGGTGTGTCACCACGGTATACGACTACAAAACATTTCTTACGGTTCACTTCAACTCGCCATGCACCACTGAGTGGTTTGCTATATGCACCACTGGTTCCAAAATCGTATTTGTTACCATCAATCACATGAACACCAGTGTACATTTGGCCAGTACTCTTGTCAAAATAGTAGAACTTTGCTTTGTGGGTAAGCCAACCGGTCCGCATGGTGCCGTTTTCATTGAAATAGTACCATTTGCCTGAAATCTTAACGAAATCGGTTTTAGCAGCTCCATAGGTGGAAGAGGATTTCACCGGATTGAGGTAATACTTTTTACCGCTGTAGGTGAACCATCCTGTCTTGGCGGCTCCGGTCTTTTTATCCATGTAGTATTTGCGTCCGGATATGGTCTGCCATCCTGTTTTGCGGATACCCTTTGAGTTGGCATAGTACAGTTTGTTGTCAACTTTGAATAATCCGGTCTGAATGACTCCTTTGCTGTTAAAATAGTAGTAATACTTACCGATTTTTTTCCAACTACTTTGTACTCTTGCGCCATCGTTCTCCGGATCCAGATAATATCTCTTTTTATTGATTGTCTTGAAACCGGTCGACTTTCGTCCGCTGGAACTGTAGTAGTAATATTTGCCGTTTCCTTTGATCCAGCCGGTTCTCGATGCCCCGTCTTTGGTGCTGAAATAGTACGTGTATTTACCGATCTTGACCTTTCCAGTCTGTCGGGCACCGGTCTTTGTGTTGAAATAATAATTTTTATTCTTTATTTTTTGAAGGCCTGTCTTCAGAACACCTTTTGAGGTGGCATAGTAGTATTTCTGGTCGTAAGATGAACGTTTGTATGAAGTAAGGCGACCGGAACGGGTAATATGGTAAAGTTTTTTGCCAACTTTGATTGTTCCGAGCTTTATCTCTCCTTTTTCATTTGCGTAATAGTACTTACTTTTGGTCTTAATCCATTTCTTTGTAGAAATACGACCGTCTCTTCCACTTGTAAAATAGTAGAGTGTACTGGTGTCTGAGCCGATCTGTTTCAGTCCGGATAAACCGGTACAGAGTTTTCCGTTTTCCGGATGGAAGAGATAGACGCTGGAGCCCATCTGAACCGGTCCATCAACGCGGTACCCGTTTTGGTCAAAGTAGTATGAGGCCCCCCCGATGTTGTCCTGAAAGCCGAGCAGACGTGAATCACCCTGCATATAATAGGTACCGTTCTCATCTGTATTCCAACCCTCTGCTGCAGATACGGTCGACAGTGTATCCGGCATACCCAATGTTGCGGATATTGCGGGAACAGCCAGAGTAAGCCCCACTGCGAGACAGAACGCTGAAATCATTTTCTTAAGTCGCATAATTTCCTCCCCTTATTGCTGAAGGGCAGAACCACAAATTTCTACCCCTGACAGATATTTCTTTTTCTCATTATAGCCAGTGAGGGGGAAGAATGCAAGCAAGGGAAAGGAGAAAAAATCTTAAGATTTTTCTAAACAAATAGTATAATTTTTCTGCACTCTTTCTTTCAGATAAAAACCCCCTTTGTAGTTGTTATTTTTTAAGAAGTGTTCTATAATAATTGAAACCAAAGAGGAGTGGAGCAGAGTGAGAAGAAGAGAACGTTATAAACGGTTGATTATGTTCCTGGCGTCTGTTTCGATTGTGGCGATTCAGGCAGGCGCGTTCGCATATGCATGGTTTCATGAATATCATGTAAAAGAGATTATCGGAAGAAGATACGGTTATTGGGGGCACTGGGCATTGATTGTTCTTTACGCGCTGATGGTGATTTTGATTTCCAAGCTTTTTTCAGCTTTTAAAGTCGGGTATCAGCGGGTGCTGGATGTTTTGTTGTCACAGATTTTTTCAGTGCTTCTGGTGAATATCGTGGCATATCTTCAGCTCGCATTGATCGGGCGCTGGCGTTTTTTGCAGTATGTGGAGCCAATGCTGCGCGTAACGGCGTTTAATCTGGCGGCAGTGATTCTGTGGGTATTTTTTATGCGCGTAATCTATTCCTGGATCTATCCGCCGCATGAGGTGCTCCTCATTTATGGAAAATTCAGTCCAAAGGCGCTGATTAAAAAAATGGAGAGCCGTAAAGACAAGTATCTTATTTCCGGAACGATTTGCCTGCAGGAAGGCGTGGAGCGGATCAAAGAAGAAATTTTAAAATATCAGGCCATTGTGATTGGAGATATTCCTTCACATGATCGGAATGTCTTTTTGAAATACTGTTTTGAGAATAATAAGCGCTGTTACTGTCAGCCCAAAATATCCGATATTATGATTATGAGTTCGGAGAAAATTCACATGTTTGATACACCGCTTCTGTTATTCCGAAATTGCGGACTGACGGTGGAAAAGCAGGTGATCAAACGCATTTTTGATGTGATTTGTTCTACTTTCATGTTTGCAGTTCTGTCACCGGTCTTTTTGCTGATCGCGGTTTTGATCAAAGCGTATGATGGTGGCCCAGTATTTTACAAGCAGGAGCGGTTGACCAAGGACGGAAAGATATTTATGGTTTACAAGTTCCGCAGTATGCGTGTGGATTCAGAAAAGCAGGGAGCAAGGTTGGCCATGAAGGGTGACAGCCGGGTGACTCCGGTAGGAAAAGTATTGCGCAACATACATTTTGATGAGCTGCCTCAGTTTCTGAACATTATAAAAGGAGATATGTCGCTTGTCGGGCCAAGGCCGGAGCGTCCCGAGATTGCGGCGGAATATGCAAAAGAAATTCCGGAGTTTTCTTATCGCCTGAAGGTAAAAGCAGGACTGACCGGTTATGCACAGGTATACGGCAAATATAACACGACCCCGTATGATAAGCTGAAGCTGGATTTGACCTATATAGAAAATTATTCCTTTGTTCTTGATTTGCAGCTCATTGCGACAACGGTAAAAATTCTGTTTCAGAAAGAAAATACCGAGGGTGTAGAGCAGTGGCAGAAAACCGCGGCTTCTGTGAATACGACTGTGCAGACAGAAGCCGGGGATGCCGTTTTCGAGAAAGAAAAGTCGGGGAACGAAGAAGAACCCCCTGTCTGTATTAAAAAACAGGAGACAGATCAGAAAAAATCTGTGAATAGGAAGAAACAAAAGAGGTCAGCTTATGGGAAATAAGGAGCAGGATGACGTACTTGTATCTGTAATTATTCCTGCGTATGGTTGTGCAGAGACGATCTGTCATGCGATTGATTCTGCGCTGATACAGGATGTGGCATTGGAGGTTCTTGTTCTGAATGACTGTTCGCCAGATGATCTGGATGCAATTATGGAAACGTATCGCAGGGAACCAAGGATTCGTTATCTGAAAAACGAGAAAAACCTTGGAGCAGCGGCGACAAGGAATCGTGGTGTTTCCCTGGCACGCGGCGTATATGTTGCATTTTTGGACGCAGATGACTGGTGGGAAAAGGACAAGCTGACAAAGCAGCTTGCCAGGATGAAGGACGGGCAGGTGGTACTGTGTGCGACGGGGAGAGAGCTGATAACGCCGGAAGGAAAAGGAACCGGGCGCGTAATCGGGGTTTCAGAGCATATCACGTACCGGATGCTTTTGTTGCACAACTGCATTAACTGTTCTTCTGTTTTAGTAAGAACCGATGTGGCGCGGGAGTTTCCGATGCAACACGAGGACAGCCATGAGGATTACATTGCATGGCTTGGGATTTTAAAAAAATACAGGTGGGCAGCAGCGATAAATGAGCCCCTTTTGAAATATCGGCTGACGTCAGACGGAAAATCGGGCAATAAGTTGAAATCCGCAGAGATGACGTACCGGGCGTACCGGTATGCAGGTTTTTCAGTTATTGGCGCTGCCATTTTGTTCTGCACCTATGCGGTAAACGGTCTGTGGAAATATGGGAGAGCGTATGTACAGGGTACATTGAATAAAAGAAAAAGATGTAAAACATAAAATAAAGCAATAATAACAATACAACAGAAAATTCGATTAGAAACAAAACGGAGGACAGTTATGATACAGAAATTAATTGAAAACATGAAAAAAACGAATGCACCGATTGTGGTAGGCCTAGATCCAATGATGGGTTTTGTGCCAGAACCGATTGTAAAAGAAGCGTTTGCAGAGTATGGAGAGACGCTGGAAGGGGCGGCGGAAGCGATCTGGCAGTTTAACAAGGCGATTGTAGATGAAACTTGTGATTTGATTCCGGCTGTAAAGCCGCAGATTGCGATGTATGAACAGTTTGGCATACCTGGGCTTCAGGCATTTAAAAAGACCGTTGATTACTGTAAAGAGAAAGGGCTTGTTGTGATCGGCGATGTGAAGCGCGGTGACATCGGCTCTACTTCAGCCGCCTATGCAGCGGCACATCTTGGGAATGTGCAGGTTGGAAGCCAGGTTCTGACGCCGTTTGGGGAAGATTTTGCGACGGTAAATCCATATCTTGGAACGGACGGAATTAAACCATTTCTCGAAGTGTGCCAGAAAGAGAAAAAGGGATTGTTTATTCTGGTAAAAACTTCAAATCCGTCGAGCGGAGAGTTTCAGGACCGGTTAGTGGACGGAAAGCCCCTGTATGAGTTGGTGGGCGAAAAGGTAGCTGAGTGGGCAGAATCCTGTATGGGAGAGGATTACAGTTATGTTGGCGCTGTTGTAGGCGCAACCTATCCGGAAATGGGCAAGGTACTGCGTAAGGTGATGCCGAAGTCCTTTATTCTTGTGCCGGGATACGGTGCACAGGGAGGAAAGGCAGCAGACCTGGTACACTATTTTAATGAGGACGGACTGGGTGCTATTGTGAATTCTTCACGAGGAATTATTGCAGCTTACAAACAGGAAAAATATGCAAAATTTGGAGCAGAGCATTTTGCACAGGCAAGCCGCCAGGCTGTGATTGATATGATTGAAGATATCAACCACGCATTGCAGAACAGGTAAAAACAGATACGAAAGACGGGCTTACAATGCCCGCGGAGGCAGGAGCATAGAATGGCAGAAAAATTCAGAGAACAGGCAGTCGTACTCTCTCAGGAGCAGATCGCAGCACAGATTTTCAGCATGTGGATTCAGACAGAAAAGATTGCAGCATATGCTGTGCCGGGGCAGTTTATTTCTGTTTACAGCAATGATTCCGGGCGGATTCTTCCGCGTCCGATCAGTATTTGTGAAACAGATAAAGAGAAAGGCAGGCTTCGCATTGTATACCGCGTAGCGGGCAAAGGGACGGAAGAATTCAGCCAGTGCAAGGCAGGGGATTGTCTTGACGTGCTGGGGCCGCTTGGAAACGGATTTCCGTTGGAGCGGTGTAAACAGGGAAAAAAGGCATTTCTGATCGGAGGAGGAATCGGGATTCCGCCGATGGTTCAGCTTGCAAAGGAGCTTGAAGGTGAGGTGCAGGTGGTAGCAGGCTATCGGGATGAATTGTTTTTAACCGATGAACTGAAAGCCCACGGCATGTTTTATGTGGCAACGGAGGACGGCAGCGCCGGAACAAAGGGAAACGTACTTGACTGTATCAGGGAACATGGACTTCATGCAGATGTGATTTTTGCCTGTGGACCAGCACCGATGCTTCGTGCGATCAAAGCATATGCAGAGAAAAATGAGATTGAGTGTTGGGTGTCCATGGAAGAAAAAATGGCCTGTGGGATTGGCGCATGTCTGGCTTGCGTCTGCGGTTCCAAAGAGGTTGACGCGCATTCGAAGGTGCATAACAAACGTATTTGTAAAGAGGGCCCTGTGTTCCGAGCAGAAGACATTGAGCTTTAGATACGATAATTTGCGGGAAGATGCCGTAAGGAGACAGGGAACAGGAGAGAATGTATGGGAGATATGAGAGTAAACATAGCCGGTGTAGAATTAAAAAATCCGGTGATGACGGCTTCCGGGACTTTTGGGTCCGGAATGGAATACAGTGATTTTGTGGACCTTTCGAGACTTGGCGCGGTGGTGACAAAGGGTGTGGCAAATGTGCCGTGGCCGGGCAATCAGACACCGCGGATTGCAGAAATTCGCGGTGGAATGATGAATGCAATCGGTCTGCAAAATCCGGGGATAGATACGTTTTGTCAGAGAGACCTGCCGTTTCTGGAGCAGTATGATACGAAAGTGATCGTGAATGTCTGCGGACATACGACAGAGGAATACTGTGAGGTAGTGGAAAGGCTGGCAGATGAAGCTCGTACTGACATGCTGGAGATCAATATTTCCTGTCCCAACGTAAAATGCGGAGGGATTTCGTTCGGTCAGGACCCCAAGGCTGTAGAGGAAATTACAAAAGAAATAAAGCGTCATGCAAAGCAGCCGGTGATCATGAAGTTGAGCCCGAATGTAACGGATATTACGGAGATTGCGCGCGCGGCAGAGGCAGGAGGCGCAGATGCGATTTCCATGATTAATACGCTGACCGGAATGAAAATTGATGTAAATCGCAGAAGCTTTGCGATTGCAAATAAAACAGGCGGCGTATCAGGACCGGCGGTACATCCGATTGCTGTGCGTATGGTCTATCAGACAGCACAGGCGGTGTCTGTTCCGATTATTGGCATGGGCGGCATTGAGACAGCTGAGGATGCGCTGGAATTTATACTAGCCGGGGCAACGGCTGTGGCAGTCGGAACGGCAAATTTCCGGAATCCGATGGCGACGATTGAGATCATTGACGGGATGGAAGAATATATGAGACAGCAGAAGGTGTCATGCATCAGAGATCTGATCGGGGCTGTTCAGGAATAGCAAATTTCAAAAGCAAACCTATATGACAGGTAACAGTCATGAAAAGGCCTGAAGAAAAACACGGGGCTGATTAACAAAGCGACAGATTGAAATTCTGAGGTTGAGAGAAATGTATACTGAAAATGAAGCTCCTAAAAAACAGCTAAAATCAGACATAAACAGAATTTCTGTTACGGGCATTGTAAATTCACTTATTATGATGGTGGTTTTCACTGTCAGCATAGTTGTACGTCTGATTGCTGCAATGATGAAATCCGATATTTCAGATGCCACGCAGTTTTTGGATAAAGTGATAGAAGATAATGAATTCTGGGAAACAGTAGCCAAAAGTGGTATGGAATATCTGTTGTTTAGCTTGCTGGGCGTTTTGACTGTTTGGTTGTTTATGAGAAAAAAGGTGTCTTTTGCACAGCTTTTTGGGAAATGTCAGCCAATGAATGTGCATTCGTTTTTTAAGTGCGCAATTATTTTTATGGGAATCCAGCTGCCGAACAATCTGTTGTATATCGTGCTAGAGTTAGGATTAAATCAATTTGGATATACGGCAGCAGGCGGAAAAATGATAGCATCTTCTGCCGGCCTGACCATAATGATGTTCTTTTATGTCAGCCTGATAGGGCCGATTGTCGAAGAATTGATTTATCGAGGATTTGTAATGCGCAGCTTGGAAAAATACGGGAGATCTTTCGCTATTGTGGTATCTTCCGTTTTCTTTGGGATAATGCATCAGAAGCCGGTTCAATCTGTGTTCGCGATGTTTGCAGGTTTGGTTTTAGGCTATGTGGCGATGAATTATTCCATAAGATGGTCTATCTTCTTGCATATTATAAATAACTGTTTGTTTAGCCAGGTGCTGACTCAGATGATAAAAGAATTACCACAGTCCATGCAGGCCTGTATCTTATGGGGAATTATACTAGTATTTTTCATGCTTGCCGTTTTCGTTTTGATAAAAGAGCGAAAACAGGTGAAGGAAAAAGTCGGACTTTGCTTAGAAAATAAAAAATATTATCTATATACAATTACCTCTGTATGGTTCCTGCTGTTTTTCTTTGCAAGCATTATTGTGAGCATGATGGGGATTGAAAAAATATAGGAGGGATTTCAGAGCCGGTTACATCCTTGAGAAATTTCTATGGAACCTTTGCCGGAATTAATATCATTGATTTGCTGGCGGAGGTTCTGCAGAATTTCATCAGAAAATCCGGTGCCATTATCACAAATTTCAAGAATCAGCTGCTCATTGCGGATTTTTCCTGTGACAGAAAGGATGCAGAGTACGTTTATGCCGTCGTAGCCGTGGTTCAGCGCATTTTCTACAAGAGGCTGAAGTGTCAGTTTCGGAATTTCAATATGTTTCAGAGCGTCTGGCACATCAATCTTATTTGAAGGACGTTCCTGAGGGCGTGGTGGAGCTTTCAGAGGATCTGGCCGAGGCGCTTCGAAGTGAGATTTATGCAGAGAAGGCGAACGCGAGGATGGAGGAACGCCTCGCGCAGTTAAAAGAAGAGTCGGAAATCGTTTATACAGAAGAGTAGAAAAAACTGCCGCACAACAAGGATTCTGAATGGTTCAGATCTGTTGTGCGGCAATTTTTAAGAAGAATTTTCTGTTCTTTTTATATTTTTATTTTAATTATACGAGCTTCTCTCCGGTCAGCATTTCATATGCCTGGAGATATTTCCCAATCGTCTTTTCAACGATATCATCCGGGAGCGTCCAATCATTGTCCGGATTGGCTTTGAGCCAGTCGCGGGCGAACTGTTTGTCAAAGGAGGGCTGGCCGTGCCCCGGCTCGTACTCATCTGCAGGCCAGAAACGGGAACTGTCCGGCGTCAGCATTTCGTCGCCGATTACGATGTTTCCGTCTTCATCGAGACCGAATTCAAATTTTGTATCTGCAATGATGATGCCGCGGCTTCTTGCATAGTCCGCGCATTTTTTATAGAGAGCGATGGTACAGTCGCGAAGCTTTGCAGCGTACTCCTCGCCTTTGCCCGGAAAATATTTTTCAAGATGGGCGATACTCTGTTCATAAGAGATATTTTCGTCGTGGTCGCCGATTTCAGCCTTTGTGGACGGTGTATAGATTGGCTCTGGCAGCTTATCAGACTCTTTTAACCCTTCCGGTAATTTGATGCCGCATACGGTGCCGTCTTTCTGGTAGCTGGCCCAGCCGCTTCCGGTGATATAACCACGGACGATGCATTCGATCGGAAGCATGTTCAGCTTCCTGCACATCATACTGTTGCCATCAAATTCCGCTGTACGGAAAAATTCCGGCATATCGTTTACATCTGTGGAAATCATATGATTTGGAAGAATATCCTTTGTCAGATCAAACCAGAACCGGGACATCTGTGTCAGAACTGTTCCCTTTTTAGTTACTGCATTTTTCAGGATAACGTCAAAACAGCTGATACGGTCCGTTGCCACCATAATCAGACTGTTGCCGTTGTCATAAATCTCGCGGACTTTTCCTTCTTTGATAGGCTTCATGTTGTGTACCTCGCTCTAAAATATGATTGGTTTTCAATATCATTTCGTTTTACTATAATAGATAAACAGATTTCGGAGCAAAAATCAACACTATTTTGAATTTTAGGCGAAAGTCCTATATTTTCTGCGATTTTCCGCGTATGATTGGAAATATATTGCGTTTACGGAATACATATGATATAATGGCAAACGCTTGTATCACAGAAGTGATAGAAATGAGAAAAGAAAGGCACGTGCCTTGTTAGGCACGGACGGGTGAGGAAATGTTCAGATAGTCTTATTTGGTTGGAAACAGACAAACAGTTTTAGATGCCTGCGCGGCAGGTGTTGTTTGTGTATGCCAAATAGACGATATCGTTGGAAAAGACGATGGACTGGACATTCGGAGCCTTTTGCTATATGAATGATAGAGGGTTCTTTTTGTGCAGGGGTCTGTTTTCGGATACGGAAGCAGATTTTTTGTCGTATTGGGACTTGTCCGATACAATAAAAAATCTGGCAGGATATGGCGTTGCAGGCAGACGACAGGGGGAATGTATATGCTGCAGATTAAGAACTTAAATATTGTACACAAAAAAGATTTGAGAACGATTTTGGACGATTTTTCGTTTACCTTACAGAAAGGGGAAAAAGCGGCCATTATCGGGGAAGAGGGAAACGGTAAATCAACGCTGCTGAAATGGATTGCAGATCCGCTGCTGGTTGAGTCGTATGTAGAGACGGTAGGTGAACGGATTTGCAGGGGAGAGAGGATTGGATATTTGCCGCAGGAGCTTCCCGTAGAAGAAAAAGAAAAAAGCGTATATGAATTTTTCTGTGAGGAGCCACTGTTTTTTATGCAGAATCCAAAGTCACTTGCACAGATGGCAGGAAGACTCAGGATGAATCCGGACTTTTTTTATAGGGAACAGAAAATGAAAACGCTTTCCGGTGGGGAAAAGATCAAGGTGCAGTTGGCACGGATTCTGATGGCGGAACCAACCATATTGCTTTTGGATGAGCCGACAAATGACCTGGATACAGAGACGCTTGAGTGGCTGGAAGAGCTGATTCTTCGTACGCAGCAGAGTGTACTGTATATTTCACATGACGAGACGCTGCTGGAACGGACGGCGAATGTGATCATTCATATAGAGCAAATCCGCAGAAAAACGGTCTGCCGTTATACAATCGTACGTACCGATTATCAGACATATCTGTCGCAGCGGGCGTCACAGTTTGAGACGCAGGAACGGGAGGCAAAAAACGACAGGCGTCAGGAAGAGATCCGGCAGGAGAAATTTCGCAGAATTCAACAAAGAGTAGAACACGAGCAGCGCAACATATCACGTCAGGACCCGCACGGCGGTCAGCTTCTGAAGAAAAAAATGAAGGCAGTGAAATCTATGGAGCGTCGTTATGAGCGGGAAGCCGTGGCGATGACACAGATGCCCGAGGAGGAACGGGCTGTTTTCCTGAAGATGAGTGAGGGAACCTCTTTACCTTCCGGGAAAATGGTATTGGATTTATATCTGGAGCGTCTGCAGGCGGAGAAAAACGGCACAATTTTGGCAGAGCATATTTCCTTACGGGTAAGAGGGCCGGAGAAGGTCTGTATTATCGGAACAAACGGAACAGGAAAGACGACACTGTTAAAACGCATTGCCCGGGAACTGCTCGGCCGGAAGGATATTTCGGTGGCTTATATGCCGCAGAATTACGAGGACTTGCTAGAAATGGAACAGACACCGATTGAGTATCTTGCGCCATCTGGCAGCAGAGAGGACCGAACGAAAGCGCGTACTTATCTTGGAGCAATGAGGTATACAACGGATGAAATGGAGCATCCTATGAAAGAGCTGTCCGGCGGACAAAAGGCGAAGGTACTGCTGCTGAGGATGAGCATGTCCGGTGCAAACGTTTTGCTTCTCGACGAGCCGACGCGGAATTTTTCACCCCTTTCCGGGCCTGTAATCCGTGAGATATTAAAGGCGTATCAGGGAGCAATTATCAGCATTTCTCATGACAGAAAATACATCGAAGAGGTGTGCAGCAGCAGATATTTACTTACAGGGCAGGGACTGGTATTGCTGAAAGAACCGGAATAAAAGCATAAGCGTGAAAGGAAATGCAGAAATAATCATGAGGGAACAGAAAATATGAGCAGAGGAACCGAGTATCTTACATTTGTGACAGGCATTTTAAAAGAACGGATTCAGGAGATCGGAGCAAAAATCCGGGAAGTGCAGAAGGATATTGAACATATGCATGACTATTACTGGGAAAATTATACGGAAATGGACCAGTATGGGTATGAAAATTTTGATAATCAAAAGGCGCTTCTGGCACAGGTCAATGCGAATACGGAAAATCAGAGGATGTATCGGCGCATGAAACGACTGCTGGAGTCCCCGTTTTTTGGCCGTGTGGATTTTGTGTACGAGGATGAGGAGGAGCCGGAGCATTTTTATATCGGACTGGGGAATTTTTCAGAAAAAACGGGGCGTGTACCTCTGATCTATGACTGGCGAGCACCGGTTAGTGGGCTGTTTTATGATTATGATAAAGGCGCGGCTTCCTATGAAGCACCGGGAGGGCGGTTAGAGGGAGAAATCCTTTCCAAATGGCAGTATAAAATCCGGGAGGGCCGGATGATATATGAGTTTGAAAGTGATACGAAAATCGACGATGATATTCTCAAGCAGGAGCTCGGGGCGAACAGCGACACGCAGCTGAAAAATATTGTCCGGACAATCCAGAAGGAACAAAATGCAATTATCCGCAATACAAAGGATCGGATTCTGGTGATTCAGGGAGCCGCAGGCAGCGGGAAGACTTCGATTGCACTGCACCGGATTGCTTATCTCCTGTATCATGACCGGGACCGGCTCAGGTCATCTAACGTCCTGGTACTGTCTCCAAACAGCGTATTTTCGGACTATATTTCACATGTGCTTCCGGAGCTGGGAGAAGAAAATATTCAGGAAATGAGCTTTGATCTGTTTGCATATCGGGAGTTGCAGGATGTGGCATCCGACTGTGAAGACCGTTATCATTATATTGAGCATCAGATTCGTCATGGAAAATCCGAAAACTATGAGTGGAAACAGTCAAAACAGTATATGCAGGCAGTGGAAGGATTTTTGATTGAACTGGAAGATCGACTGGTGGATTTTGCAGAGATCGAATACCGAGGATTCGGAAAAAGCGCCGAGGAGCTTACGAGACTTTTTTATTACAAGTTTCTGGATACACCGCTTCTGAAGCGAATGGAAGCGCTCATGGATTATTTTGTGGATGAATATGAAACACTGCGTGGTAAGACCCTTGCGGAAGAAGCGTTGGAGCAGCTGAGGGAACGTTTTATGGGTCTGTATGTAACGACCGACATCTACAAAATTTACAACTGGTTTCTGGAGGAACAGGGGTTGCCGGTGCTGGAATGGGCGCCGCGGGAGCAGAGAATACTGGAGTATGAGGACGTCTATCCGATTCTGTATTTGAAGCAGCGGCTTTCGGGAGCCGGAAACCGCAAAAATATCCGCCACCTTGTGATTGATGAAATGCAAGATTACTCTTATTTACAATATGTCATCCTGGGACAGATGTTTTCCTGTAGCATGACGATTCTGGGTGATCGTGCGCAGACCGTTGACGGGGGAGCAAAGGACGTGCAGCGTTTCCTTCCGGAGATTTATGGAAGGACAGTGCGGTGTATTGAGCTGAATAAGAGTTACCGCAACACAATCGAAATCGCTTCCTACGCGCAAAAGCTGACAGGGCTTACCGGTATTGAATATCTGAAAAGACATGGAAAGCCGGTGACAGAGAGTGGTTTTTCCTCAATGGAGGAGGCAATGGAGGAGGTACTGCGCTGCAGTGCGCTTGGAGAAGAAGGGTATGAAACAGCGGCAGTTCTGACTATGACAGAGGCGGATGCAAAAGCATGTTTTGCTTATCTGAAAGAGCGGGAGAACTCGGTTTTCTACATTGACCGTGACAGTACTGCTTTTCAAAAAGGCATTACAGTTACAACCTTTTATCAGGCAAAAGGTCTGGAATTTGACCAGGTATTTGTGGTGGGTGGAGACCGAAAGAATGACTTTTTTATTGCATTTCGGTATATCAGCGCCACAAGGGCTCTGCATGAATTGTATGTGTTCGAGGTTTCTTAGGGCTTATTCTGATTTTGGTAGACAATTGCACCGTCGATGATGGTGTACAGTGTTTTGGTGAAAACCTCCATCGGATTTCCGGAAAAAATCGCAATATCGGCGTCTTTGCCGGGTTCAAGTGTCCCGATGCGGTCTTCGGCGCGGCAGATTTTGGCGGGACCGGAGGTGATAGCGCGCAGGCCTTCCAGCAGTGGGAGGCCTGCTTTTACGGCAAGACCGGCGCAGAGTGGGAGATACTGGATGAGCGATACCGGGTGGTCGGTGGTAAGCGCAATCGTGACACCGGCCTTCTGCAGAATACCTGCGGTTTTAAAATCAAGGTACCGGACTTCTAGCTTGGAGCGGGAGGTGAGGCCTGGACCGACAATGACAGGAAAACCGGAGTCTTTGATCAGATCTGCAATCAGGTGGCTTTCCGTGCCGTGGTCGATGGTGATATCAAGATCGAATTCACGGGCGATGCGGATGGCGGTCAGGATGTCGTCTGCCCGGTGGACATGGACCTTCATGGGAATTTTCCGGTCAAGCACAGGAATCCATGCTTCAAGAGAAAAATCGGTTTCTGTGAGACAGTGTTTCTTCTTCTGATCATAATAGGCACGCGCATTTGACAGAGTCCGGCGCAACAGGGCGGCAGATCCCATGCGTGTTGAGGGAAAGCTGCCCTGATCACCGTAAGCAGTTTTCGGATTTTCTCCGAGCGCTGTTTTCATGGCAGCCGGAGCGAGAAGGATCATCTGATCTACACAGCGTCCCTGGGTTTTCATTAGGACAGACTGCCCGCCGATTACATTTGCGCTTCCTGGCCCTGTCATGACTGTGGTAATCCCTGCACAGATGGCATCATGAAAGGCAGGGTCCATGGGATTCACTGCGTCAATTGCACGCAGTGACGCAGTAGATGGATTCGTCTGTTCGTTGCAGTCATCTGCAATGAGCCCCTGTTTTTCTTCTGTGATACCGATATGGCAGTGCGCTTCAATGAGACCTGGAAGCACCCAGCCACCTTTTGCATCAATCAGAGACGATTTATGCAGAAGTTCTTTTGGCAGTTCGTCCATGGTCCCTGTTTCTGTGATTTTAGATCCGTTTGTCCGAAGATAGCCGCAGTCTATGACAGGATTTTCTCTGGTCATTGTATAAATACGTCCGTTGATGATTAACATAGGAGCTCCTTTTTACAGCTAATGATCTGTTTTGGAAAATAGTCTGCACGAAATGTAAGATTTTATGCGGAAAAGGGTTTGGTTCGAAATGCGGCAGGCAATGGAGAGAGGCAGTTTTGCACTATTTTTTCGTGCATTTTAAATATATTTTCTTGACAAACATGGTATGAAATAGTAGAATGTTTTAAACTGTTGAAGCGGAGATAAAGGCAGTAAAGGACTTTACAGAGAGCCTGGGATGCTGAGAACCGGGTGAGAAACGGACTGTCAAATGGACCGCTGAGGGTGCAGAACAAATGCCGGATTGAAAAATAAGAGAAATTCATGGATTGGTAAAGTATTCTGCAACGTGTTGGGCATACGTCAGTTGCCGGGGATATATAGGTATCCTGCTAAGGGCACGGAGGTTCCGTGAATTCAAGGTGGCACCGCGGATATGAAGATTATTCGTCCTTGACAGAAGCTTTTTTGAGAGCTGTTCTGTCAGGGATTTTTTTATGTGCAGGGGCGCATATGGAAATTAGCCGTTTCACGGCATGCGCCCCGCACGGCGAGTAAGGGAAGATAAATCTTCCCTACTCGATTGCACACGGAGAAGAAAGGAATATTCGTCTCCCATGCGATAAAAACCTCTGGCAGACGTTTATGATTTGCAGAAGGGAGCGGTCAGAGGAATGAAAATTTTACCTGAACTGGAAGAAGTAAAGCGGATTGCAGCGCTTGAATCTTACAAAGTATTACCGGTGAGCTGCGAGATTCTTTCCGATATCTGTACGCCAATAGAGGCGATGCGGATATTGAAAAATGTATCAACCCATTGCTATATGCTGGAATCTGTTGCAGAAAATGAAAAATGGGGACGCTATACGTTTATGGGCTTTGATCCAAAGCTTGAGGTCACGTGTACGGATGGCGAGATAAAGGCAGGTAGTATAAAAATCAGGACAGAGAACCCGTCTGTATTTTTGCGGCAGCTTCTGGAAGATTACAAAAGTCCCCGGTTTTCTTATCTTCCCTCTTTTACCGGCGGACTTGTGGGATATTTTTCTTATGATTATCTCAGCTACAGTGAGCCGTCTGTAAAGCGGAATGTGGAAGATGCGGAAGCATTTAAAGATATGGATCTGATGTTGTTTGACAAGGTAATTGCTTTTGACAATTTCCGGCAGAAGATCATTTTGATTGTAAATATGTCCCTGGAAGAACCCGAGACCGGATATCACAAAGCTGTGATGGAACTGGAACAGCTGTGTACGCTTCTGCGCAGCGGCCAGAAGAAAAAGGAGCCGGGCGGACGTCTGATGGGGGAGGTAAAGCCTCTGTTTGGAAAAGAGGCGTACTGCGATATGGTAGAGAAGGCGAAGCATTACATCCGGGAGGGAGATATTTTCCAGATTGTGCTTTCCAATTGTCTGAGCGCACCGTTTGAGGGAAGCCTTTTTAATACCTATCGGATTTTGAGGACCATGAATCCTTCCCCGTATATGTTTTATTTTTCCGGGACGGATGTAGAGATAGCAGGCGCTTCCCCGGAGACGCTGGTGAAACTGGAGGACGGAGTGCTGCACACATTTCCTCTTGCGGGGACGCGGCCAAGGGGAAAGACAGACGAAGAGGACCGAATGCTTGAGGCGGGGCTGCTTTCAGACGAAAAGGAGCTTGCAGAGCATAACATGCTGGTTGACCTCGGACGGAATGACCTTGGAAAGATCAGTGAATTCGGGTCTGTACAGGTGGAAAAATTGCATTCGATTGAACGCTATTCGCATGTGATGCATATCGGTTCAACGGTGAGAGGGCAGATTCGGGCAGAGTTTGACGCGCTGGATGCCGTGGAGGCAGTGCTTCCGGCCGGCACGCTTTCCGGAGCGCCGAAGATCCGGGCATGCCAGCTGATCGGGGAACTGGAAAAGAATAAGCGAGGGATATATGGCGGAGCGATTGGTTACATTGACTTTACCGGAAATATGGATACGTGTATTGCAATCCGCATTGCATACCGTAAAAACGGAAAAGTATTTGTACGCAGCGGCGCCGGGATTGTGGCAGACTCGGTACCGGAGAAAGAATTTGAGGAATGCATGAACAAAGCAAAGGCTGTTTTGTATGCACTGCAGCTTGCAGGGGAGGGAGAGCTATGATTTTACTGATTGATAATTATGACAGCTTTTCCTACAATTTGTTCCAGCTTGCAGGAGAGATTAATCCGGATATCCGGGTGATTCGAAACGATGAACTGACGGTTCGGGAGATCGCCGCACTGCAGCCGGATCACATCATTCTTTCACCGGGGCCGGGCAGGCCGGAGGACGCCGGGATTCTTGTAGAGTCGGTAAAGGCACTGGGCAGGAATATTCCGCTTCTGGGTGTGTGCCTGGGCCATCAGGCGATCTGTGCGGCCTTTGGCGCTACAGTCACGTATGCAGGCAGGCTGATGCATGGAAAACAGTCCAGGATTCGTTTTAAGCCGGATTGCCCGCTTTTTGCAGGATGTCCGGAAGAGCCGTTGGTAGCGCGGTATCATTCACTCGCTGTAGACCCGGCGACGCTGCCGGAGGAACTGAAGGTGACAGCCGTGACACCGGAGGGTGAAGTGATGGCAGTTATGCACCGGGAATATCCGATTTTCGGGGTACAGTTTCATCCGGAATCTATTATGACGCCGGAAGGAAAACAGATGCTTAAAAATTTTATAAATCTATCATCACAGAAGAAGTGACGCGTGGTTGATATTTCGATTCTATCATTTTCTATTATTCAAGATCAGAAAGGGGCATTGGCATGATAAAGGAAGCAATCGTAAAAATCGTGAATAAGCAAGACCTTACGTATGACGAGGCATACTGTGTGATGAATGAAATCATGAGCGGAGAAACCACACCCACACAGAATGCAGCATTTCTTGCAGCATTGTCGACAAAGAGCGCGAGGGCCGAGACGACAGACGAGATTGCAGGATGCGCTGCGGCAATGCGGGCGCATGCAGTGAAGGTTGAGACGGGAATGGAGCTGTTTGAGATTGTCGGCACAGGCGGAGATAATGCGCACAGCTTTAATATCTCCACAACGTCAGCTCTTGTGGCGGCGGCCGGCGGCATTAAAGTGGCAAAGCACGGGAACCGGGCAGCCTCTTCAAAGTGCGGAACAGCAGACTGTCTGGAGGCCCTTGGCGTAAAGATTGATCAGGATCCGGACAAATGTGTGGAGCTTTTAAAAGAAGCAGGGATGTGTTTCTTCTTTGCACAGAAATATCATACGTCGATGAAATACGTCGGAGCGATCCGGAAAGAACTCGGTTTCCGTACAGTGTTCAATATCCTGGGGCCGTTGACAAATCCGGGAAGCCCGGACATTCAGCTGCTTGGCGTGTACGATGAATATCTGGTGGAGACACTGGCTCAGGTGTTGATCAATCTTGGCGTGAAGCGGGGAATGGTAGTATACGGGCAGGATAAACTGGACGAAATCTCAATGAGCGCGCCGACGAAGATCTGTGAATTTAAAGACGGATGGTTCAGGTCTTATGTGATTGCACCGGAAGACTTCGGTTTCGAACGCTGCCGCAAAGAAGATCTCGTGGGAGGTACGCCGGATGAGAATGCAGGAATTACGCGTTCGGTTTTAAATGGCGAGCAGGGCCCTAGGCGAAACGCTGTGCTGATGAATGCAGGCGCTGCCCTTTATCTGTGCGGCAAAGCGGAAACGCTGAAGGATGGGGTTTTGCTGGCAGGAGAATTGATTGATTCAGGGAAAGCAGCGGCTGTGCTGGAAAAACTCATTGAGGTCAGCAACCGGGAATAAAGGAGGAACTATGACAATACTGGATCAGCTTGCAGATCACGCGAAGGAGCGCGTGGCCCTGGCTCAGAAAAAGATACCGCAGGATGAACTGCGAAGGCAGGCAATGGCGATGAAACGCGGGAACTTTGCTTTTGAGCGTGCTCTGAAGAAGGGGGATATGGCGTTTATCTGTGAATGTAAAAAGGCATCGCCTTCAAAAGGGATCATTGCAGAAAATTTTCCGTATCTTCCGATTGCCAGGGAGTACGAGGCGGCGGGGGCGGATTGCATTTCCGTGCTCACGGAACCGCGGTGGTTTCTGGGGAGTGATGCCTATTTGAGGGAAATTGCAGAGGCGGTGCAGATACCCTGCCTGCGGAAGGATTTTACGGTGGACTCGTATATGATATATGAAGCAAAGCTGCTGGGTGCATCGGCAGTGCTGCTGATCTGTTCCATTCTTGAGGAGGCGCAGATCCGGGAATATATCCATATCTGTGATGAACTGGGCCTGTCTGCTCTGGTTGAAGCTCACGACGAGACGGAGGTGGAAACCGCTGTGCGGGCGGGGGCAAGAGTAATTGGTGTCAATAACCGGAATCTCAGGGATTTTACGGTAAATACAGACAACAGCAGAAGGCTTCGCAGCCTGATTCCGCCGGAAGTGATTTATGTGTCAGAAAGCGGAATCCGCGATGCAGACGATATCAGAGCCCTCAGGGAAGCGGGTACGGATGCAGTGCTGATCGGGGAGACACTCATGCGGGCAGAGGATAAGGCAGCGAAGCTTGCCGAGCTGAAAGGGGCGCCTGATAGGACTGGAGGGAAAAGGCAGGATTCGTTATGACAAGGATTAAATTCTGCGGGCTTTCCAGAGCCTGCGATATTGCGGCAGCCAATGAGCTGATGCCGGATTATATCGGTTTCGTGTTTGCTCCGAAGAGCCGCCGGTATGTGGATGAAAAAAAGGCGGCGGCCCTGAAAGCTCTTTTACATCCTGATATCCTTGCAGTGGGTGTGTTTGTGAAGGAAGAGCCGGATTTTATAGCGCGGCTGTTGCAGGAAGGTGTGATTGATATAGCACAGCTGCATGGAAATGAGGATGAGAGCTATCTGGAAGCCCTTAGGGCAAAAACAGATAAGCCGGTGATACAGGCCTTTGACGCAGACAGCGGGGAAACAGTCAGAAAGGCAAAGAACAGCCAGGCAGATTTTATTTTATTTGATTCTGCGGGAGGCGGAACAGGGCAGACATTTGACTGGAACGTGCTTGCAGGTGTGAAAAGGCCGTATTTCCTGGCCGGAGGCCTGAATGCAGAGAATGCAGAGGAAGCGGTACGGGCTTTGCATCCATATGCGGTTGACGTCAGTTCAGGGATTGAGACAAACGGCGTAAAAGACAGAGAAAAGATGAGAAAGTTTGCAGCAGCCGTGAGAGCCGCTGCCGGAAAGGACGAGAGAAGATGACAAATCCAAAAGGACGTTTTGGCATTCACGGGGGGCAGTATATTCCGGAGACGCTGATGAATGCTGTGATTGAGCTGGAAGAGGCATATAATAAGTATAAAGTGGACCCGGAGTTTAACCGGGAGCTGACGGAGCTGTTTAACAACTATGCAGGCCGTCCGTCAAGGCTTTACTACGCGGAGAAAATGACGAAGGACCTGGGCGGGGCGAAAATTTATCTGAAGCGTGAGGATTTGAACCATACAGGCGCCCACAAGATTAACAACGTGCTCGGCCAGGCGCTGCTTGCCAAAAAGATGGGAAAAAAGAGACTGATTGCCGAGACGGGAGCAGGACAGCACGGCGTTGCGACGGCGACAGCCGCAGCGCTGATGGGAATGGAATGCGTGGTGTTTATGGGGGAGGAAGATACAATCCGCCAGGCGCTTAATGTATACCGGATGCGTCTTCTGGGCGCAGAGGTGGTTCCGGTAAAGGCAGGCACGGCTACGCTGAAGGACGCGGTTTCAGAGGCAATGCGCGAGTGGACGAACCGGATTGCAGATACCCATTATTGTCTGGGTTCCGTGATGGGGCCACACCCGTTCCCGACGATTGTGCGCGATTTTCAGGCTGTAATCTCAAAAGAGATCAAGGAACAGATTCTGGAAAAGGAAGGGCGGCTTCCGGATGCCGTTGTGGCCTGCGTCGGAGGCGGTTCCAATGCAATCGGCAGCTTTTATCATTTTATTGAGGACGAAGGCGTGCGGCTGATCGGCTGTGAGGCGGCCGGACGCGGGATTGATACGTGGGAGACGGCAGCTACCGTGAATACCGGAAAACTCGGAATTTTCCATGGCATGAAATCCTATTTCTGCCAGGATGAATATGGCCAGATTGCCCCGGTTTATTCAATTTCCGCAGGGCTAGACTATCCGGGCGTGGGTCCGGAGCACGCCCACCTTTACGATATCGGAAGGGCAGAGTATGTTCCGGTCACGGATGATGAGGCGGTGGAGGCTTTTGAATATCTTTCAAAGACAGAAGGGATTATTCCGGCCATCGAGTCTGCGCACGCGGTTGCTTATGCGAGAAAGCTGGCGCCAACCATGGAGCAGGATAAAATTATTGTAATTACCGTTTCAGGAAGAGGAGATAAGGATTGTGCGGCCATTGCGCGCTACAGAGGGGAGGATATCCATGAGTAACATCAGAGAAGCATTTAAAAACGGAAAAGCATTTATCGCATTCATTACGTGTGGAGATCCGGATCTTGAGACAACGGCAGCAGCCGTGCGTGCAGCAGCGGAAAACGGGGCAGACCTGATTGAACTCGGTATTCCCTTTTCAGACCCCACAGCGGAAGGCCCGGTGATACAGGCCGCGAATATCCGCGCGCTTGCAGGCGGTGTGACGACGGACCGGATTTTTGATTTTGTGAGGGAGCTCCGCCGTGATGTGAAAATCCCGATGGTGTTTATGACGTATGCGAACGTTGTATTTTCCTACGGCAGCGAGCGATTTATTTCTACGTGCAGTCAGGTTGGGATAGATGGACTGATCCTTCCGGATCTGCCATTCGAAGAACGTGAGGAATTTCTTCCGGAATGCCGTAAATATGGCGTTGATCTGATTTCCCTGATTGCGCCGACGTCAGAAGGACGGGTTGCAATGATCGCGAGGGAAGCAGAAGGCTTTTTGTACCTTGTATCGAGCCTCGGCGTAACCGGGGTAAGAAATGAAATCGAGACAGACCTGGTTTCCATGGTGCAGATGGTGCGCCAGAACACAGACGTTCCCTGCGCGATTGGATTCGGCATTTCAACGCCAGAGCAGGCGAAACAGATGGCAGGGCTTTCCGACGGAGTGATTGTGGGATCTGCGATTGTCAGGCTGCTCGAAGAGCATGGGAAAGAAGCGCCGGAGTATATCGGGGAATATGTCAGGAGGATGAAAGAGGCGATTCGGCAGTAGATTTGAGAAAATTGTGGATAGAAAAAGTACCGGGCATTTTGAAAATGGAGCCGGTACTTTTTATGTCAGAGATTAATTTTTGTTTAGTTATAGAGATACACTTAACCTATGTCAATCCAGTCAGGGTCAACCCAGCAGGCTTTTGTTTCATTCCAGCGGCGGTATTGCTGTTTCCCATTATAGAAACGTGTTTTGATAACAATTTTGTCGGTTGCCTGTATTGATATTGAAGAATCAGAGGTTGGGTGGAAAACCTGGGCTTTTAATGGTGCCGCTCCAGCAGAAATCGCAGAAAAAAGCGATGCGGCAAGCACAAATGCACGAACAGTCTGTTTGAGTTTGTTTGTGGTTGTTCTATTTTTCATAAGAGTCCTCCTTAATGGGTACACCGGCTCCTATATAGACAGGAAGTCCTATAGTTTCATCAACTTGTACGGTATCTGAACCGTTGATTACCAGGTAATAGTTTCCATCTTTTATGTATAACCAGGACAGCTCCGGGTCAATGTATGTGCCTCCATGCCCTTCGATTTCCTCCATAGGCGTTTCATACGATGGAAGCGGAAGGTACAGATAGGAAGCAAAAAAGAAGATACACATAATAATTGCGAACAGGATCGTATTGCGTGATCCTGTTTTAGTTTTTGGAGCTTTTGACAGAATCTTAAAGCGTTCGACCATGGTACTTTTAGATGCAGTCTCGGATAATGTCATGATATACGGCAAATCGGTTCTGTGTCCATCTTTTTGACTGGCACGCTTCATACTTTGTACTAGAACATCCATATACCGAATCCTGAATGGCCGGGATAAATGTTCGGAAACTGTCATATCGCATCGGATCTCAGTTGCCTGCATGATCTGTTTTTGCAGCAGACGTATGGGCGGGAACCACCACAGCAGACAGCAGCAAATGTGAATCATATATTTCAGGAGCAGATCACCGTTTCGAAAGTGACAGTATTCATGCGCCAGTATGAAGTAGAGCTCCTCATCTGAGTAATTGTAATCAGGCAAAAGGATTTTTTTGTGGAAAACTCCGATTCCGCCCGGCATGTGCAACTCGGGAATGCACAGAATACTGCAATTTATTTTCATTCCGAAGTCATGTAAAACCGACGAGGAGACTGTTTGCACCTGCTCTGACTGGCAGGAAGATAATGGACGAAGGCTTTTGGTGTAAGCGTGGTACTGTATAAAAAAGCGAAACAGCATTGCGGCAGCGCCCAGTCCCCATATGATTAAAAACATTTCCCAGGGGGAAATTGCAAAGAAATCAAATGTGGATGTAGTATTTAACATAAAGTCAGAAAATATAGCATACACACCACGAATAGGAATTCCCGTACTGAAAGAAAAATCATATGAGAGAAACATGCGTAAAATGCACAGTATGCACACCAAAATCAAAGCAAAGGCCCCATGCTTCCCGGATAGTGTAACGTGTTTTCGAAACAGAGTCAGAGCGAGAATAAATATACTGCACCATGCCAGTGCAACAAGGAATGACCAGAATGTAAATCCCATACGCTATTCCTCCGCTTTCTGGCGAAGCTGCTGAATCATATCTTCAAGCTGCGCAATGATCTGTTCAGAATCTGCGGAAGCTCCCTCAGCCAGTGCAACAGCTACCTTTGAGACAGAGCTGGAATTCAGATTAAGGGACAGAGCCAGCTTTGCAGCATATTCTTCTTTGGTGAGAAGCGGGCGAAACTGTCTTGCATACTGAGACGCATATTGGACAGATCCACAGACTTCGATCATGCCTTTTTTCAAAAGAGAACGGATCAGGATATAGACATAACTGCTTTTCCATTGCTCTTCTTCCGCATGCTCCGCTAATTCCACACTGGTCATGGGACGTTTTTTCTGCCACAAAAGTTCCATGACACGCTCTTCGCTGGGAGTCAGTGCGAATTTCTTTTTCACAAAAGGTTCACCTCCAATCAGTTTTTCTTAAATTTTATAATAAATAGGGAAAAGTGTCAATAAAAAATATCAGCTGCTAACAAATTCAAGAAAAACTATTAGAATATTCGCAACTAATAAAAAATATTACTATTAAAAAGAAAGGAGAATGAAACCAATGGTGTAAAATATGCTAGAAAAAGAAGTAATTAACAGAAAAGACGAATGAGCGAGGGAGGTAAAACATGAAGAAAAAAATTTTTGCTATTTTAACAATTATTGGACTTTTGACCATGTCAATGACAGTAATGGCCCAAACTGTATCGTTTAATATTACGATGGGAGGGAGCTCTCCCGATCCTATTTCAAAAAGGGCAGAGAAGAATCCATATGACCAGGACAATTACTTTTATGTAACTGGGTATAGTTCATCAGATTCGAGTACATTGATAATAGCAAAATCAAAACATTTATATAAGCCGAATCAATACTATACTCCTTATGGGACGATGATTATTGTTGGAGCTACACAATCAGCAGCGTATAACACTACAGTACCACATGGCGAGCTTTATTATATGGAAGGTGAATATTTGAATGGATATGGTCCCAGAGTTCAGCTGACAGGAGCTTATACACCATAATCGGAGACTAGTATGACTAGAAAATATTTGAAATTATTACTTATAGGATCAGTATTATTGCTGGGCGGCTGTACAGGCCGTCCAAGACAAGCTGAAGATGTTATACAGGAAATTTGTGAGTTCCCGGAACATTATGAAAATACGATAGAAAAGGTTACATTTGATGCTGGGCTTGAGATAGCGGACGGCGTGCAGCTGGAAAATTTAAAGGCGGGCCGCGTGCAGCTTCAGCTTCCGGATGTAGAGACAGTAAAAGCTGTTTTTCTGGATGGCTTGGAAGAAAAGAAGATAAAGGAGAAGGTAGAAGAAAAAGGTGGTGAGGGAGAGCCGGGGTATTTTCATTTGCTGACAGAGGATTTTTACAATTTATCAGCTGGCGGAAGTGTGGTGTATAATACGCCAGACGCATACTATTACCGTGCGGCTATACACTATGATGATCGTGATAATTTGCCGGAAGAATATGTAGGGAAAGAAGATCTGGACGGGATGTCAGCAAATGAGGCTCTGGATGCAGTAAGGGAAACCTTGCAAAAAATCGGAATAACGACGGAAGGATGTCTTGTTTCAGGCTTTACCTTGCCGCATACTTTGATGGAAGAAAAGGAAGTATGGGAGGATCATACGGGGAATATTACCAGTGAGTATTACAAAGAATCCTGGACTAGAGAGGATGATGCATATTATTATGTAATGCATCAGACGTGGCAGGGGCTTCCGGTTTATCACAAATATGTGTTTCCGGATAATAATGATATGAATGCACCGATCCGTGTGCTCTGGTCACGCAGAGGCTTGGAGGACCTGCAGGTTGATTACTATTTTAGGTTTAAAGCGGAAGAAGAGACGTTGCAATTGAAAGATTTTTCTCAGATTACGGCAACTGTTGCGGATAAATACAATGCGATTTTGAACGAGGTGGATTATCTTGTGATGGATGCCACTTTATATCAGACGGTGGTTCAGGGAGAAAAGGAGAGGGATTATTTTACGATTCCGGCCTGGCTTTTCCATGTTACAGAAAAATCAGATGAAGGGGAATATACAATCACAATGCTGGTAGATGCAGTTTCCGGAAAGGAGATTGTTGCATGAAAACGAGATATTGGAGAACGGATCTGTACCGATGTTTCGGCTCGTGGCAGATGCTTTTAGCAATCATAGGGGTATGTGTAGTGCATTTGTTGGGAGCAGAGCAGTTTTCAGAGGTTAGGGTTTCAGTGCTGCGCAGTTTTTACCGGGTTTGGGGAAGCAATGCAACAGTTCTGGTGTATCTGTTTACTACCTTGGCGTATGGGCGATGTTTTGCGGAGGATATGGAACAGGGCTACATAAAATATGCGCTGACCAGGGGAAAAGCCATAAATTATGTGATTTCAAAATGTATATGGATTGCCGTGTCGGCGGAGATTTCAATGGTATTTGGCCGTATGCTCTATATTTTTCTGCTGCGCTGCCGATATCCGTGGGAGGCTGGTGTCGGAGAACTGGAGATGTTATCTGTGTTTGGAGGTTTCACCGGACTGCTTGAAAACGGAAATTATTTTATGTATTTGTGGATACACAGTATATGCCAGGGTGTATGGGCGGTTGTTTTGGCGCTTTTGGCAGCGTTGGTTTCCCTGTATACTACCAATGGGTTGCTTGTCCTGGCATTTCCGGTGATGGCACATCATCTGATCCGCAGAATCAGTGTTGTGTTTGGAAGTGGAAAATATCTGATGGATCCGGATCATTTTTTCCTGATTAACTATAATGCACTCGGAAATGATAAGCTGACAGTAGCTGCTATTTTCCTTTTGGGAGTTTTTTTATCTGTTCTGATTGGGACCGCCATTTGCAAAAGCGTGGAAAGGAGGGTACGGAATGGGTAAGTTCTGGCGACAGCTTCAGTATACATTTCAGCTCTATCGTCATCGTTTTTTTCAGATGAGAACCGGGATTTTATTGATTTTACTGTTTGGGGCAATGGACTTAGATTATATGGGTCTTGCACGTGCAGTAAAGGGACTTGATTACCCGGCTTCTCCATGGTTTATCTTAAGCGTTATGACAAATGATTTTATGTGTGCGGCCGTAGGATTGGGAGCAGTCTATCTTTTTTCCGGAGCGCCTTACCTGAACCGGAACGGAATGTATCAGATGATTCGGGTGGGCAAAAGACGCTGGGCGGCAGCACAGCGGGGAAGTATCCTGGTAAGTAGTTTTAGTTTTACGCTCTCTTTGTTTTTGATGGGACTGCTGCATCAGCTTCCGCGTATTGACTGGACGGTTTCCTGGGGCAAAATGCTCCATACGCTGTCCCTCACAAATGCAGCGCAGGAGTTCGATGTAACATTTGGCCTGAGCTATTCGTTTCTTCAGCAGATAGACGGATGGCAGGCAGCGCTTCTTGCATTTGGGCTGGATAGTTTGGTGTTTACATTGCTTGGTTTCCTGCTTTTTGGGATTGGTCTTTGTTTTGGAAGGACAGTAGCTCTGACGTGTGTCGGATTTCTGGCTGTTCTGCCATTTAGTTCACAGGCATTCGGCATACATAATTTTTATTGGTTGCATATGATCTCGCCGGTGTCCTGGCTGCAGACCGGGCTGTTTTTTACAAAAAATTATATCTATGCAGCTATGCCGCCTGTTACGGTAGTTTTTGGCCTGAGTTTGGCCTATATTGTTGCAGCCATTGGAATCGCATCATTGGGAGTACATCGAAATCAGTTCAAATGGAATGGAGAAACGGAATGAAAGAAGTTTCAATCAGAGTAGAAAATCTGCAAAAGTCTTTTCGGGATAATAAAGTATTACAGGATGTGACATTTACCTGTAAATCGGGGGAAATTGTAGGATTTGTTGGGTATAACGGATGTGGAAAAAGTGTATTGTTCAAGTGTATCTGTGGCTTTTTGCAGCCGGATTCAGGTACAATCGAAATCTCCTGCGATGATGCCAGGGTGGATGATATCAGTGGAAAAATTGGAATTATCATAGAAGAACCGGCATTTTTGAGAAATAAAAGTGGACTGAAAAATCTCGAATTTTTATATGGAATCCGTAATAAGATGAACCGCATATATCTTCGGTCGGTGATGGAAACAGTAGGCCTTGAGCCTTCTTCCAGAAAACATGTAGGGACTTATTCGCTTGGAATGAAGCAGAGGCTTGCGATCGCCCAGGCGATCATGGAGGATCCGCCAATTCTGATACTGGACGAGCCGATGAACGGTCTGGATAAGGCGGGAGTTGCCCAGATGCGGACTCTTTTTTTGAAAATGAAAGAAAAGGGAAAGGTGATTTTGCTGGCGAGCCATAACAGGGAGGATATCGAAGTCCTGTGTGACCGTGTGTATGAGCTGGAGGAAGGGCGGCTTTGTCCTTTAGGAAACGCTGATTAAAGCGTTTCCTCTGTCTTAAAGGATGTATAACCCTCATAGTAGTAGCTATGGTCGATGCCCTTCATATAGATTTCACGGCTATTGATGTCATCCGTCAGGGCGTTTTTCAGCAGGTGTTTGATTTCAATATCCTTAATCGGGCTACGCTCCATAGCAAGAAGATAATCTTCTTTATCTACCTTGCTCCAGTCAACGACCCTGTGAAGCTCGGTTTTGAAAATCAGATCCAGCCAAATACGGGCGCTGCGTCCGTTACCTTCCCGAAATGGGTGGGCGATATTCATTTCAACATACTTTTCTACAATCTCATCAAAAGTTGATTGCGGCATCTTATCAATGTTTTCAAGTGCCGCTTCCAAGTACACCACCGGGGCAAAACGGAAACTGCCTTTTGCAATGTTTACTGTTCTGATTTTTCCGGCAAAGTCGTAAATTTCGTCGAATAGATATTTATGAATAGCCTTGAGCGCAGAAAACTTTCCAGCTTCTAATTTATCAAGAATTCCTTTTTCAAAAAGTTCCGCAGCCTTTTTCTTGCTGATCCGTTCTTCCTCACGGGCAAGATCGGCAGAACTGGTCAGCCCCAATTTATTTTCAAGTGCCATATCGCACCTCCATCCTCATGTTTGATTATGAATCTCTTTTAAATCCTCGATAGCCAGAACAGGATCCATTGTGTGAAATATCATATAGTTGCGTTTCATTGTTTCAACGGGGGCCTGTTTATATATTTTTGCGCTGTCTTCTCCGCTGTAATAATGCCAATAGCGGTAGAGGTAGCCAATCCAGTACAGAATATCAGTGGAGTATATTTCTCCGCCTGAGATTAATGAACTGCTTGCGGCAGACACAATTTCCTCAAGCAGATATTCTTCACCTGCCCACTGCATCCGGTTATAATCGGAGTCAAGCGCCTTTGCGGTGTCGGATGTCATAAATGCCTTCACAAAAGCGGCACTGTCATACTTCTTTTCGGCAGATAACTCAAACAGTCTGCCTTGAATATCACATAACTTTAGCTGTAACCCGTCCATTATTGCCCTTCGTTCTTCATCTTGTCGAGTATTTCATCAAAAAACAATCCTTCACGGCGATAATTTCTGCAAATATCATTGGCAAGAGAGATTCCTTTTGCCCGGTTTTCTCCGGCGGTATTCTTTATAAATAGTCTTTCAAGGGCATATCATAAACGAGACCGGACTTTTTTTGTTTTGGATTATATCTAATGTTATATTTCGCGTCAATAGATTTTACCGAAATCTGTGCTTTTGCGTATTTTTTCTTTTTGTGGTTTGAGAAACTGGCTTCTGGCCATTCCACTACTCGATTGTGCAGAGACGGATATAAAAGTTGACTTCAATTTGAGACGATGTTAAAATATAAGCTAATAATAAAAAATATCATTAATAAACATGGTTTGAATCAGATAAAATGTAAGGATGAAACTCTGGGACAGCAAATTACTTTTTGGAGGAGGAACACATGAAAAAGGTCATTATAAAAACAATAGAAACATGCGGAGGAACTTATATTTATGACAGGAATACACATACTGTCATTCCTGTTGACAGAGAGAGCTTCGAAGAGTTTCGTGCTTATGAGCAGGGGAAAACAGATCAGGAGCATTGCCCTGCGTTGCAGAGATTTTGTGATATGGGAATCCTGGAGGAGAATGTTGTGGAGGAGATCCGCCACCCGGATACAGATTTTCTGGAGCATTATGCAAAGTGCAGGGTACGGCAGGTTGTTTTGCAGGTGACTCAGCAGTGTAACCTCCGGTGTGCATACTGCGCATATTCCGGAAACTATTTCACAAGAGAACACTGTGATAAGAAAATGACTTTTGAGACAGCCAAAAAGGCGATTGATTATGCTATTAGCCATTCCAGCGAGATCGGGGAGATGTGTTTTTCCTTTTATGGCGGGGAACCTCTTCTGGAAATCGGACTGATACGGGAATGCGTTTCTTACATAAAAAAGTGCATGGGTGAAAGAAAATATACCTTTACAATGACAACAAACGGGACGCTTCTGACTCCGTCGGTGGTGAAATTCCTTTCGGAAAATCAGTTTACTGTTCATATAAGTCTGGACGGCCCGAAAGAAGAGCATGACCAAAACAGAAAATTCCGGACAGGAAAAGGCTCTTTTGATACGATTATGAAAAATATTGCTGTTATAAAAGAGCAGGATTATGAATTCTGGAAAAATCTCGGCTTTATGATTACCTTAAATCCCAAAGTGGATTTGAAAAAGATAACAGAATTTTTTGATCACACAGAGCTGATTCCGAAGCATGCGGTACAGTATCATGAAGTAGAAGAGACAAATCTGAAAAATCAGGAATGGGTTCATTATCAAAACGCTTTCCGGTTAAACAGAAAATACATGTATCTCAAAGCCTTGATGTACCTTGCAGGCATGCTGGAAGAGAAACAGGTAGACCAGATGTTCAGAACTACCTGTGTAATGAAACAGAAATTTTTCGATGGACTCAAAAAAGGAAGGTATATGAGAAAGTCTGTACATCATGGAGGGCCGTGCATACCGGGAATGCGAAAAATTTTTGTGTCTGTTGACGGGACATTTTATCCATGTGAAAAGGTAGTAGAAAATGAATCCGCTTTTTCGATTGGAAATGTGGATGAGGGACTGTGTATTCCTAAAATGGAGCCGATTTTGAACCTTGGGCGTTTAACGGAAAAACAGTGCATCAACTGCCCTGCCCTGCAGAATTGTGAAATATGTGTTGCGAGAATTGAAGGCGGGGACAAAGAGAGCTTTGTAACGGCAGAGAAAAAATTAGAAATCTGTCAAAAGAGCAGACAGACATTTGTCAATGAATTGTATGAATATTGTGTGATTAATGAGTGCCAGAAGGAAAACAAGGACAGGAAAGAAGAGAAGAGGGCTGTGCCGGAGCCTGAACAGCCATTTCAGGCAGAAGAACTTCCGCATTATGGCATGGAAAAATTAGAGATTCCCGTTCTTGTGGTGCTTGGCCAGGGGGAACAGTGTTCAAAAGCGGCGACATTTGCCAGAGCCTGCGAATTTATCCGGACAAAGGGATATCAGGTCTTGGGCATTGGCGTTGACCCGGCGGTATGCAATGCAGGTAACAGGAAGCTTCCGGACTTTTTCCTGGACCAAGCAGAAGGCTTTGAAAAGAAAGTTCTGAATCTAAATAAGTATGTGAAAGAGCTTTGCGACAGAGAAAATCCGGATATTGTAGTAGTGGAGATTCCGGGGGGAATGTTCCCGGTAAGCGAAAAGGAGCATTTTCATTTTGGAGAACTTTTGGCAGTAGTTTCCCGTGCTTTGGATGTGGATGCTGCGATTTTCAACCTGTATTATAACGTGTGCAAAATGGATGCAGAGCGAAGGGATGCATATCTTGCCTATATGAAAGAAAGCTGTATGGGCAAATATCAGTTCCCGGTGGATTTTTTCTGTGTCAGCCCGCATTACATGAAACTGGATCCGGAGACAAGGAAAGCGGATTATCTGTGTTTTGATGAAGATTCCGTTGTCCTGAAAAATACAGAGAAGCAGGCGCAACTGGTCTGTCTTTGGGAGGACAGCCAGGATTTTGAAAAGGAAATGGATAAGCTTTTGGAAAGATTAGAAGAAAATACAGAGGTCGTTTAAAAGAAAGAGGCGTGAATATGGAAGATAAAAATAGGATAAATATAGAGGAAATTGAAGAAACAGTGCAGAGCATTGTAGAAAACTATACAGGGATTCATGTAAATGACAGAGAACTCAATCTTTTGGATGATACGTTGGGAATTCCTGTGGTAGACTGGTTATATGTGATACAGGAGATCGAAAGAAGATTCCAGGTTAATTTGGCAGAAATGATTGCAATAGAAACCTTTGAATTTTTTACAGTCAAGGGTATCGCAGAAAAAATCAGAGAGGAGGGGTAAAAGTACAATAGCGGCGGCGTGTAACAGGGCAAAGAAATATTATTGCGATTGGAGGTAACAGGATGAGAAAACTGAAAAAGAACTACGAAAGAAAAAGTAATAGTGTTTTAGCAATGTCTGTTTGCTGGTGTCCGTGTGAGGGCGTGAGCTGTGCGTGTTGGGATGCACATACGGAGAATTATACTGCATATTTGAAGTTGGTAAATGATTCAAGAAAAAATGTTAAGGTATCAAATTACGAGTGATGATGTAAATTTACAGTAAAGAATAAATAAAAGTCGCCGCTGTTGTATTTTTCAATAAATTATGAAAGAAAAAAAACGAATATTATTATCGTTATTCCGGAAAAAGAGCAATATGTTTTTACTGGGAATACTGTTTTTTCTTCTTTTTTTTATGCTGGTATCTGTATCAATTTACAATACATCCAGGGATACGATCTCAGCAATTGAAAGGACGTACGGCACAAGCTTCAGCATTGGACTTACGCCCGATAAAAATGATATGAACCAGTGGGAAGACCGTGCGATTGAAGGGATGGATAGTCCTGTACGGACTTATATTGGTCCAAATGTGGATGAAGCGATGGTGCGCAGAATCACAGAAGAAGTGGAAGGGATTACAGATTATGAGGCAGGGAGCAGAGCTGATGTGATGCTGTATGAGTATGAGCTGGTTCCGGGCTATCACGCATGGAGTTACAATTATTTTACAACGCATGAGCATCATTTGCCCTATGATCCAGAAGAGACTAAAAATATGATGTATATAACGTATACTTATCATACCAGGAACAGCTGTCATTTTGACCAGTTTTATAACGGTGCATTCCGGCTCACCCAAGGCCGCCATATTACGCCGGACGATGCATTTAAATGCATTATTTCAGAAAACTTTGCCAAAAGAAATCATTTAAAACTGGGCGATACGCTGAAAATTGACCTTCATTCTTTGAACGTACGTGCGAAATATCCGATTGAATCACTGGGGTCAGTAGAGACGGAGATTGTAGGATTTTTTGAATTGACTTACCAGCAGACGGTCACTCAATATACAGAAGAAATAGACATTCTGGAAAACTGGGTGATTACAGACAATGAAGCCGGGCGTGCGCTGGATGAGATAATTGGGCGTCCATATTATCTGAGTGCAAGCCAGTTTTTTGTGGAAAATCCGGCAGAACTTGACGAGGTCATGGAGCAGGTAAGACAACTTGACTGGATAGACTGGAAGTATTATGAACTCGTGAAGGATGATGGTCTGTACAGTCAGGCAGTAAAGCCTTTGCGGACACTAAAAATAATTATGGCGGTCTGTCTTGTAGTTATAGTGACATCGGGCGTTTTGCTTCTGATGCTGGTAATCCTGCATTCGATGAAAAGGCGCAAGCGGGAGGCTGGTATTCTGATGTCTCTTGGAATCACGGGAAAAGAGATCAGAAAGCAGTTTTTAGGGGAGCATCTGGCGCTTGGACTTACCGCATTTTTCTTTGCTCTTATCGTGAGCCTGGCAGTCACGCCAGGGATTGGAAACCAAATATATGGAGCAGTAAACAAGGGAGGAGAGCAGAAGGTTTATACAGAAAAAGAAATAGAAGCGGCGATTGCTCGTGGAGAAAACAGCAAGGTGGCGGAGATGTCGAGAAATCAGAGGACAGGAGTAGAACCGCCGAAGGAGCTGACAACCAGGGTGGAGGTGAAGACTGCTTTACTTGTATTTGCTATGATGCTTCTGATCGTTTATTATAGTGTTAACGAAGCGATAAAGAAAACGCTGAAGCTGGAACCAATCAGAGTACTGTCTATGATAGAATAGTATGGAGGGTAAAAGAACATGAGAGTGGCTATCGTAGACGAAGGGATTGACAGACGGGCGCTTCTGCACCCACAGAGGGTTCAAAAGATAATTTTTCCGGATGCGAAAACCGGCGGGTCTGAAATGCCGACAGGCGGGCATGGAACAGACTGTGCGAGACTTCTGGAACAATGTGCGGACGGGTATGATATTCTCGATGTACGTATCGCAAAAAGCTGGGAGTCGCCGTTATCTGTCAGAGATTTGCGGAAAGCACTGGAATGCTGTATAGAAGAGGAGGCGGATCTGATCTGCCTGAGTCTTGGAACGGTGCGGCTTTCCGATGCAGAAATCTTGGATCCGGTCATGGAGCAGATACAGGAAAAAGAAATCACTGTCGTGGCGTCTCTGAGCAATGACGGAAAGATGACGCTTCCGGGCGCCTATCCGAATGTAATCTGCACGGCAATGGACTGGAATCATTTGCTGAAACCAGGAGAATGCAGGGCTGTGTATCACGAGATTTTACAGAAAATATACGTGGCAAACACGGAAGTCGGACCTAATAAAAAGGGTATTTGGAAAGGAAATAGTTACGCGGTGCCTGTGGCAGCCGGAAATCTGATCCGGCGGCTCAGGAAAAAGGAAAACGGACAGGCAGACGAATGGGCGCCTGAGTCTGAGCTTTCTTTTGCGGACTTTGCAAGAAAAGGCTGGGGCAAACCTCTTGAAAGCCCGATGGTTGCTGTTGTGAACCGGGAAGAGATTTTTGAAACAGAAAAGCTAGTCCGCATATTCGCAGAAAAATTCAGCCTTGAGGCCGCCGCTCTCGTGGAAGAGGATTTTGGAAAAGGATTTCAGATATTTGGGAGAAACCATTATAGTGGTTCACGCGAAGAATTGCTGAACAAAATGGACCGCTATCTTGATGTTTCGTTGCTGCTCTCTGTCTATGAGAAGGAGGAAATGGAAAAAGAACACTTTTTTTACGATGCAGAAGTTTACTGCAGAAGGGAAAAAATAGATTTTTATGCAGAAGGAAGACTGGCCTGCACGCTGCGTGCATCTTCCGCAGTGGAAACGGATATCTGCAGGACATTGATCCGGATGCTGGGCGGAGAAGATTTATGAAGAGTGTAATAATACAGATTTTACAGATCATGAAGAAACATACGGCGGCCCTTGTCCTGATCGCGGGCGCCTGTCTTCTGTGTATGGCAGAAAGCTTTTTTCATCCGCTTATTTTGCAGAAGCTGACGGATGAAGGGCTGCTTCAAAGAGAATATGGACGGGTTGTAGGCTATGCGTGCCTGTTGATTATTTTGATTCTGGCAGTCCAGGGGCTGGAAGCGCTTCAGGACTGGTTGCTTTTAAGGGTACGCAATGATGTGCTCCATACGCTGCATGTCCAGGCGTTTCAAAAGGTGCTTCGTCTGAAAATAGGCCAGTTTACAAAACAAAACAGTACGGAGCTGATTCATCAGTTAAATACGGATATTGAAAGTGCGGGCGTACTTCTTGATAAAGGTGTTCTGTATCTGTTTACGTATTCGCTCCGTATCGTCAGCGGACTGATTGGGCTGTTTTTTATTAACTGGAAAATGGCGCTTTGTATTTTGGTATGTGTTCCTGTGAAATTTGTATTTTTACATATTTTGAGTAAAAAGAAGGAGGAGCAGTTTCAAAACTATATTCAGGAGAACCAGAGCTTTCATGCGTGGATATCGGACCGGATCAGCGGGATACGTGAAATAAAGCTTCAGAACCGGTATCAGAAAGAGGAAAAACAGTTTTCATGCCGGAAAGAAAAGCTTTTGTGCGGGCAGCAGAAAATAAATATGCTGGATATTTTTCATTCTTCTGCGGAGGCTGGAATACAGGGGATTATGACGGGAATTTATTATCTTCTGGGCGGATATTTTGTCTGTAACGGTTCTATGAGTATGGGAAGTGTACTGGCATTTATTTCTTACAGCGGAAATGTGACAGGACCGATTTCGATGCTGATGAATATAAAAATGATTGTTGCGCAGATACGCCCTTCTTTTAAAAGACTGAACGAATTCTGGAATCTTGATACAGAGCAGATTTGGGGCAGTAAGCTGGAACAGGAATTTCGTACCCTGGAATTACAGAGGGTTTGTTTTGGATATGGAAAAAAGCCGGTTATCAGAAATGCGTCCATGCAGCTGCGCCGCGGACAGCGGGTTGCGGTTGTGGGAGACAATGGAAGCGGAAAAAGCACACTGATTCAGCTTTTGCTTCGCTTTTACGAGCCTGACAGCGGCGAAGTTCTGGTAAATGGAAAAAACAGCAGAGCGATTAACCTTGAGGAGTACCGAGCTTTGTTTTCTGTGGTGTCTCAGTTTCCTTATCTTTTTCAGGAGACAGTCCGGGAGAATCTGGATTATGAGGGCAGATACACAGACGAGGAGCTGAAGGCCGTATTTCGCGAGACCGGAATGGAAGAGCTGCTGGCACATTTTCCGCAGGGGCTTGATACTGTGATCGGTGTGAGCGGGACAAACGTGTCCGGCGGAGAAAAACAGAAGCTTGCCTTTCTACGGGCAATGCTTCATCTGGCGCCTGTGCTGATTTTTGATGAATGTACGTCAAATTTTGATCATGAATCAGAGGAATGGTTTTTCACAGAGGGTTTGGAACTGCTGGGAGACAAACTGGTAATTCTGATTACCCATCAATTGAAATACGTGGAAAACTGCGATAAAATATACGAAATAAGAAATGGAAAGATAGAAGAAAGAAAAGCGATAAGAGAGAAAAGCAGTAAAAGGAAAAAGCAGAACAGGAGGCGGGAAAATGCTGCAGATTGTTGATATGATGTATTCTTACACGGATTATAATACCGTTTTGGAGGACGTAAATCTTGATTTTGAACAAGGAAAGCTGTATGCGATTCTGGGAAAGTCGGGATGCGGAAAAACGACGATGCTTTCTTTGCTCGGAGGGCTCGATAGTCCCAGAAAAGGAAAAATCCTTTATAACGGGACAGATATCCGGGAATATGGCCTTGACCGGCACAGGCAGGACCATGCGGCCTTCATTTTCCAGGGGTATAATCTGATTGAATATATGACAGTTAAGGAAAATGTGGCGCTCACCGCAAAGCTTCCGGTGGAGGAAGCTTTGGAAAAGGTAGGGCTTTCAAAAGAACTGTGGGACAGAAATGTTTTAAAGCTTTCCGGCGGCCAGCAGCAAAGAGTGGCTATTGCGAGGGGAATTGCCAGCAATAAGCCCATTCTTCTGGCTGATGAACCGACGGGAAACCTTGACGAGGATACGGCAAAGGACATTCTTGCGCTTTTGAAAAAAAGCGCCCATGAGGAGGGGCGGTGTGTGATTATGGTAACGCATTCCTCTGCCCTTGCGCAGGAGGCGGATGTGCTCTGCGAGTTTCAGGACAAACATTTTGTGGCAAAGGAAGCGGCTGATGAAAACAGATCATAAAACTCATAAAACAGATCATAAAAAATTGGTTCTGGGGCATGCAGTCCTGTATTTGAAAAGAAAAAAATCCAGAACCGCTGTTCTTACTGCAATTTTCTTTCTTCTTTTGGTGCTTGTGCTTTCGGGGATTACGCTGACAGCAGCAGTACAGGATTCACTTACAGAGCTGCGCAGGCAGTTTTTTGCCTGCGTGACCGTGGAGTGTACGTTTGATGAGGAGAACGTTGTGACGCCGGAGCTTGCAGGGAGTGTCGTGCAGGTAGTGGAGCCTGAGAAATGGACCGGAATCAATACGTTTTACCTCTCCATGAAGGAGCTCTTTTTATGCCCCGGGAAATTTACAGCAGAAGGAACGGAAGCCGCCCGGACGGCAAGAATGGTTGCGTGCACAGAAAGCGCCCTTGCCAGGGAGTTTACGGATGGAAAGCTGGAACTGGCGAAGGGCCGTGCGATAGAGAGCGGAGATACGGAAAAAGCGGTGATTTCTGAGTATCTGGCAGAGGCGAACGGCCTGAAGATAGGAGATACCATAACCGGAACCGTGACGGATGAAATCGTCATGAGGGCGCGCGCAGGTGTGGGAAATACATATCGCTTTGAGATCGTGGGAATTTTTACCGTTGCGCCTGAGGCAGATAATGCTTCCCCGCAAAGGGCGGAGCCGGAGATTCTTTCCAACTACATCTATGTAGATGAAGCAAGCGGAATGCAGGTGGCAGAGGAGGTCTGGCAGACTGAGCGGCAGTATACGAACGGACTTATTTTGCAGCTGGAGGATCCGGCGCTTCTGGATGCCAGCCTTGAGAACGTGATATCCATTCCGGGCTATCACTGGGACAGTTACTTCATCAACACGAACAGCGCGGATTATGACCGCAGCGCAGCGCCTCTTACGCAGATGAACCGTATTCTTTCTGCTATGCTGATTGCAGTTCTTCTCCTTGGGCTAATTATACTGGTCATTGTCCTGACCATGTGGAATCAGGAACGTACGGGAGAAATCGGAATCCTTCTTTCACTGGGCTTTTCAAAGAGACAGATAGTGGGCAGACTGATGGCGGAAAATCTTCTTGTTTATTTATGCAGTCTGATTCTCTGCGTTCCGTTTGTGTACGGGGGAGTCCGCATCCTTGCAGAGGTGTTGGAACTTCCGGGTGCAGGCTTACGGGCAGGAAGCGTCATTACAGCAGGAGCGGGGGGCATGATTTTCTGCGTGATTGTGACAGTTTTATCGTGTGTGAGGATTATGCGGGTGAATCCAAGAGAGATTCTGACAATGATAAACTGATCACTTGACAAATGCTTTATCGTATATTGCCTTTGGAGAAAAGGAATCCGACAGAAAAACAAGTTGGCATGGAACAGCTGATGGATGTTTAAAAAAGGGAAAGTTTTCGGTTAAATTGTAATGACAAAAGCGTTACAATATCAGAAGCGAGGAGGTGTGATCATGGAAAAACACCAATATTGAATTTAAGAGTAAATCCAACGGTCAAAGAACGGGCAGAAAAAGTATTATCTCAGTTAGGTGTCCCCATGTCAACGGCCATTGATATGTATTTAAACCAGATTTCTCTTACTGGTGGAATTCCATTTTCTGTTTCTTTACCAAAAGCGCCGGCATCCATTTATGCAGATGCTATGACAACAGAAGAAATCCATCAGAAACTGGAAAAGGGATACAATGATATAGCGGCAGGAAGAGTACAGAATGCAGCAGAGGCATTTGCAAAATTCAGGGAGAATCATTGATTATGAAGCGATATACGGTTGAGATTACAAATGAAGCGTTGACTGATATGGATCAACTATATAATCACATTGCTTATGTCCTTCAGTCACCGGAAAACGCAATAAATCAATACAACCGGATTGCAGATGCTATATTAACATTGGATACATTGGATGAGAGAATCCATATTGTGGAATCGGAGCCGGAACAGAACAAAGAGATGAGACGGCTGTTGGTAGATAACTATTCTGTCTTTTATGTAATCCAGGGAGATAAAGTGATTGTAACAAATCAGAAAAATATAAAATCAGGCAGGGATATCCCCTGCCTGATTTGGCGTTTGATTCATGGTAATGAAAATAGAAAGTCCGTGAATCATGCCTTTTATTATTTATCTGCCTTCTGTGTCTTTGCCTCAGCAAGCTTCATGGCCCGAACCTTCAGCGGAAGGCCGAACAGTGTGATGAATCCGCTTGCGTCGTGGTGGTCGTAGAGATCTCCGGTTGTGAAAGAAGCGAGAGACTCATTGTAGAGGCTGTATGGAGAAGTCGTTCCGGCTTTGATGATATTGCCTTTGTACAGCTTGAATTTTACTTCTCCGGTCACGTATTGCTGCGTGGATTCCACGAATGCCTGAATTGCTTCGCGCAGCGGGGTGAACCATTTTCCTTCGTATACGACCTGGGCGAACTGGCTGCCCAGTTTTTTCTTTGTCTCAAGTGTTTCGCGGTCAAGGATCAGCTCCTCGAGCTGGTCGTGTGCTTCCATGAGGATGGTTCCGCCCGGCGTTTCATAAACGCCGCGGGATTTCATGCCCACTACGCGGTTTTCGACGATATCAACAATACCGATGCCGTGTTTTCCACCAAGCACATTCAGCTCAGAGATAATTTCAGAAACTTTCATCTCTTTGCCGTTTAACGTCTTCGGAACACCTGCTTCGAACGTCATGGTGATGTATTCACCCTGATCCGGGGCTTTTTCCGGGGTGACGCTGAGCACGAGCATGTGGTCATAGTTCGGCTCGTTCGCCGGATCTTCAAGCTCCAGGCCTTCATGGCTGATGTGCCACAGATTACGGTCGCGGCTGTAGCTCTGGCTGGCGTCGAACGGGAGGTTGATGCCGTGCTGTTTACAGAATTCAATCTCATCCTCACGGGACTGCATGGTCCAGACATCGGTCATACGCCATGGTGCGATAATTTTGAGATCCGGGGCCAGAGCCTTGATGCCAAGTTCAAAACGGATCTGATCGTTTCCTTTTCCTGTTGCGCCGTGGCAGATGGTGGTAGCGCCTTCCTTGCGGGCGATTTCCACAAGGCGCTTTGCGATAACTGGACGCGCCATGGAGGTGCCGAGCAGATATTTATGCTCATAAACAGCGCCGGCCTTTACGCATGGCATGATAAAGTCATCACAGAATTCGTCTACAATATCTTCAATATATAATTTGGAAGCGCCGGAAAGCTTTGCGCGTTCATCGAGGCCTTCCAGTTCATTACCCTGCCCACAGTTGATGCAGCAGCAGATTACTTCATAATCAAAGGTCTCCTTCAGCCACGGAATCAGCGCTGTTGTGTCCAGACCGCCGGAATAAGCCAGAATTACTTTTTCTTTCATAATGAAATCCTCCTCAGTACCAAATGATTTTATAAAACCAGGTTTTTCGTGTTCCTTTTATTTTCTCAGGCAATGCAGCCTTGTTTGGCCGTATGGGGCATCCCTGAGGACCCTATTCGTCTGCAAGTATACCGCAAACATCATAAATATGCAATAGAGAAAATTGGTTTTGTATAATATGCAGAAAAGACTTGAATAATATTCATAAATAATGTATAATTATGCGGTGCGAAAGTTCTTTACAACTTTTTTTCGTTGGTATATGATAGGGAAAGTTAAAAAGATTTGAGGGAGGACTTTGGAAATGATCAAAGTAGGGATTATCGGAGCAACGGGGTATGCCGGTGCAGAGCTGGTGCGGCTGCTCCTTGGACATAAAGAAGCGGAAATTGTCTGGTATGGCTCACGAAGTTATGTGGATCAGAGCTATGCGTCTATTTATCAAAATATGTTTCAGCTTGTGGATGCAACATGCATGGATGATAATATGGAAGAGCTTGCAGCAAAGGCGGATGTGATTTTTACGGCAACACCACAGGGGTTGTGTGCTTCTTTTATAAATGAAAGAATTCTTTCCAGTACGAAAGTAATTGACTTAAGTGCGGATTTCCGACTGAAAGATGTAGCAGTCTATGAAGAATGGTATAAAATAAAGCATCAGGCGCCGCAGTATCTGGAAGAAGCGGTCTATGGCCTGTGTGAGATAAATCGGGAAAAAATTAAAACAGCGCGTCTGATCGCCAATCCTGGCTGTTATCCGACTTGCAGCATCTTATCCATTTATCCGCTGGCAAAAGAAGGGCTGATTGACCTGTCAACGGTGATTATTGATGCAAAATCAGGAACCTCCGGAGCAGGACGCGGTGCCAAGACGGATAACCTTTACTGTGAGGTAAATGAAAATATCAAGGCGTACGGGGTAGCGGGGCATCGCCATACACCGGAGATTGAAGAGCAGCTTGGATATGCATCAGGCGAACATGTGACGCTGAACTTTACCCCCCATTTGGTTCCGATGAATCGTGGAATTTTGGTTACGGCATATGCATCTTTGAAAAAGAATGTGACGTATGAGGAAGTAAAGGCCGTTTATGACAAGTATTACGAGAAGGAACGTTTTGTCCGTGTTTTACCGGAGAATGTCTGTCCACAGACAAGATGGGTGGAGGGCAGCAATTATGTGGATGTTAATTTTAAGATTGACCCAAGAACAAACAGAATCATTATGATGGGTGCGATGGACAACCTTGTAAAAGGCGCCGCAGGCCAAGCCGTACAGAATATGAATCTCCTTTTTGGCCTGGATGAGGCAGAGGGACTTTATCAGGCGCCGATCTTCCCATAATACAGGGCTGTTTTTATATCTTCTGCGTATGGAGAACTCTGTGCCGCGTGCACAGAGGATGCAGGAAATATAAAGAAGATTGATGTACAATATTTTCAGATAAGAGGAGGAACATTCAGATATGGCTCAGGTTACAAAAAGAAGCGGCGGCGTTACTGCGGCACAGGGATTTCAGGCAATCGGAATTGCAGCGGGAATCAAAAAGAAACGCAAGGATATGGCGATGATCTACAGCGCAGCGCAGTGTGCGGTTGCGGGAACCTTTACGACAAATCTTGTAAAGGCGGCTCCGGTAAAATGGGACCAGCAGATTGTATACGGAAATAAAACGGCACATGCGGTTGTTGTGAACAGTGGCGTGGCCAATGCCTGCACCGGTGAAGAAGGGATGCGCTATTGCCGTGAGACGGCGCAGAAAGCAGCTTCTTTGTTTGGAATAGAAGAAAACCAGGTACTGGTTGCCTCAACTGGTGTGATCGGCAAACAGATACCGATTGATAAGATCGAAGCCGGCATTGAAGCGATGCGGCCGCTGCTCGAGGGCAGTGAGGCTGCGGGGACGCTTGCAGCAGAGGCGATTATGACGACAGACACCGTGAAAAAGGAGATCGCGGTTTGTGTGGAGATTGCGGGAAAAACAGTTACAGTGGGCGGTATGTGCAAGGGCTCTGGTATGATTCATCCGAATATGTGTACGATGCTGAGCTTTGTGACAACAGATGCAGCCATTTCACAGGAGCTTTTGCAGAAGGCGCTGAGCGCTGACATCCGGGATACCTACAATATGGTTTCTGTGGATGGAGACACCTCGACAAACGATACGTGTCTGCTTCTGGCAAATGGTCTGGCAGGAAATCCTGAAATTGTCTCAGAAGGAGAGGACTATCAGAAATTCTGTGAGGCGCTGAATACAGTGAATACGTATCTGGCGAAGCAGATGGCGGCAGACGGAGAAGGAGCGACAGCCCTCTTTGAAGTGCAGGTCACAGGCGCTGAGAGTAAAGAGCAGGCAGTGATTCTCAGTAAATCCATTGTGACTTCAAGCCTGACAAAGGCGGCAATTTTCGGCCATGATGCAAACTGGGGGCGTATTCTGTGTGCGATGGGTTATTCCGGTGCGCAGTTCGATCCGGAAAAGGTAGACCTGTATTTTCAAAGCGCAGCAGGCAGGGTGAAAATTATTGAAAATGGCGTGGCGACAGATTACAGCGAAGAGGAAGCGACGAAAATTCTTTCGGAGAAGGAAGTAACGGCTGTTGCGGATATCAAAATGGGAGATGCCCATGCGACGGCGTGGGGCTGTGATCTGACATATGATTATGTGAAAATCAATGCGGATTACCGTTCGTGAAAGGTAGGGAAGAAATATGGAATCAACAATGGAGTTGTGGGTGGAAAAGGCGAATGTCCTTATTGAGGCGCTGCCTTATATCCGCCGTTTTCATGGGAAAACGATTGTGGTAAAATATGGCGGAAGCGCTATGATTGATCAGGAGCTGAAGCAGAGCGTGATACGGGATGTTGCGCTTCTGAAGCTGATCGGTTTCAGACCGATCGTCGTACATGGTGGTGGAAAAGAAATTACCCGCTGGATTAATAAAATCGGTCTGGAAACAAATTTTATCAACGGGCTTCGCGTAACGGACAAGCCGACGATGGAAATTGTGGAGATGGTGTTAAATAAGATCAATAAGGATCTGGTGTCCATGATGCAGAATTTGGGCCTGAAAGCGGTTGGAATCAGCGGCAAGGACGGCGGAATCCTGCGGGTGGACAGGAAGCTGGCCGGAGATAAGGATATCGGCTTTGTAGGCGAGGTAAAAACGGTAAATACCGGACTGCTTGATACACTGCTTGATAATGATTTTGTCCCGGTTATCTGTCCTGTAGGCTTTGACAGCAGTTTTAATTCCTACAATGTCAATGCAGACGATGCAGCCTGTGCGATTGCGACCGCAGTGAAGGCCGCAAAGCTGGCGTTCCTGACCGATATCGAAGGAGTCTACCGTGATCCGCTTGACCGCTCGTCACTGATTAGTGAGCTGACAATACCGGAAGCAAAAGGATTTTTAAAGAGCGGCAATGTGGGCGGCGGTATGCTTCCAAAGCTTCAGAACTGCATTGCAGCAATCGAGGCAGGAGTTTCAAGGGTGCATATTCTGGATGGAAGAATTGCGCATTGCCTTCTTCTGGAATTTTTCACCAATAAAGGAATCGGTACGGCCATTATCGGCGACACCGAAGAACGCTACTATTCGGAAAACAATGAGACGTGCAAAATAAGAGAATGACGGAGCGGACGTTTGCAAACGAAGCGGAGCGAACTGCACGTCAGAGAAAATGGAGATGTTAAATTATGAAAAGTAAGGAATATATGGATCGGACGGAGCAGAGCGTGCTCCACACCTACAATCGTTTCCCAGTTGTTTTTGAGAAGGGCGAAGGGGTGTACCTTGAAGATGTAGAAGGAAAGAGGTACCTGGATTTTGGCGCCGGCATTGCAGTGTTTGCGCTTGGATACGGCAACAGAGAATATGAGGAAGCTCTGAAGGATCAGATCTCAAAGGTAATCCATACTTCAAATCTGTTCTATAACCCGCCACTTATGGAAGCGGCGGAAAAGCTCGTAAAGGTGAGCGGGCTGGATAAGGTTTTTTTTACAAACAGCGGAACAGAAGCAATTGAGGGTGCGATCAAAGTTGCCAGAAAATATGCTTATCTGAAAGACGGAAGTACAGATCATGAGATTATTGCGATGAACCATTCCTTCCATGGAAGGAGTATGGGAGCACTTTCAGTGACGGGGAACCCCCATTATCAGGAGGCGTTTAAGCCGTTGATCGGAGGCATTCGGTTTGCTGATTTTAATGATCTGGAAAGCGTGAAAGCGCAGGTTACAGATAAGACGTGTGCAATCCTTCTGGAGCCGGTGCAGGGCGAGGGCGGCATTTATCCGGCATCTCAGGAATTTATGGACGGAGTGAGAAAGCTTTGCGATGAAAAGGATATCCTGCTGATTCTGGATGAGATACAGTGTGGAATGGGACGGACCGGAAGCTGGTTTGCATGGCAGCAGTACGGAACCAAACCGGACGTCATGACGTGTGCCAAGGCGCTTGGCTGTGGTATTCCGGTGGGAGCTTTCGTATTGAATGAAAAGACAGCCAAGGCTTCTCTTGTCCCGGGAGATCATGGAACGACGTATGGTGGGAATCCGCTGGCCTGCGCTGCTGTTTCCAGAGTGTTTGATCTGTTTGAAACACTTGACATCATTGCGCATGTAAAGGAGCTGACACCGTATTTTGAGGCAAAGCTGGACGAGCTGACTGCCAGGTATAATTTCCTTGCGGCGAGGCGGGGAAGAGGATTTATGCAGGGGCTTGTTGTGACTGGCCGGCCGGTCGGAGAGATTGTAAAGAAGGCGCTGGAGAACGGGCTGATCGTACTCAGCGCAGGAAGCGATGTGCTTCGGCTGGTGCCGCCGCTTGTGATTGAAAAAGCGGATATTGATGAGATGGTGAAGCGCCTCGAGCAGTCGTTTTGAGTGCCGTGTATAGATTTTGACAAATATGCATATACTTTCGATGTTAAATATGATTTATTTCATTGAAAGGACGGAAGGTATATGTGGGGAATTCTGATTGCATTATTGTCTGGTGCGCTGATGAGCGTGCAGGGAGTCTTTAATACAGAAGTGACGAAGCAGACGAGCCTATGGGTATCGTCTGCTTTTGTGCAGTTTACGGCGCTGCTGGTCTGTCTGGGGGCGTGGCTGATTACGGACCGGACGAATCTGATGTCACTTGCGCAGGTGGAGCATAAATATATGCTGCTTTCCGGTGTGATCGGCGCGTTTATTACGGTGACAGTGGTAAAAGCAATGAGTTCGCTTGGACCGGCCCGTGCGGCGATGCTGATCGTTGTGGCACAGCTGATCATTGCGTATTTGATTGAGCTGTTCGGGATGTTTGGTGTGGAGAAAGAGCCGCTTGAGTGGCGTAAGGTGATTGGGATGGCGATCTCAATTGTCGGGATCGTGATTTTTAAATGGTAAATGTGATGGAAAAAAGGTTGACGGGGTTCGGGAATACTCCTATAATCAGTGGCAGCAAAAAACGCTGACAGGAGGATTTGTTTTGAAGTTTTACAGTCACAAATCAAGGCTGGATTTTCCAGTCTCAGTAAGCCCGATGGGAGAGATTGAGGGATTTCCGGTGAGGCCGGGAATGTTTGATGTCAATGGAGCGACTGCGCTTCCGGGGGGCGTGAATTTTACAGTGCATACGCATGACGGAACGTCTGTCGAGCTGTTGCTTTTCCATAAAAAAGAGGATGAACCGTATGCGGTTCTGCCGTTTCCTGAGACATACCGGATCGGGGATGTCTATTCGATGATTGTTTTTGGACTGAATATAGAAGAGTTTGAATACGCGTACCGTGTGGACGGTCCCAATGAACCGAAAAAAGGCCTGATGTTTCAAAAAACAGAGGTTCTGCTTGATCCCTATGCGAGAGCAGTGGCAGGGCAGCGAATCTGGGGGGAACAGCCGTCACACAGCTATCATGCCAGAGTCGTGCAGGATGTTTTTGACTGGGGAGATATGCCGCAGTCCAAAAGAGAGCTGAGCGATCTGATTATATATGAACTGCATGTCCGCGGGTTTACGAAGCATGCTTCTTCCGGTGTTGCCCATCGTGGAACATTTGCCGGTCTGATGGAGAAAATCCCTTATCTCAAGGAACTTGGAATTAATGCGGTAGAACTGATGCCGATTTTTGAATTTGATGAGACGCGAAATTCCAGAGAGGTGAATGGTAAAAAGCTTTTGGAATACTGGGGCTATAATACCATCAGCTTTTTTGCGCCCAACACGAGCTATACGGCTTCGGAGGAGTATAATCAGGAAGGCACGGAGCTGAAGGAACTGATTCGGGAGCTTCATAAAAACGGAATAGAAGTCATTTTGGATGTCGTGTTCAATCATACGGCAGAGGGCAATGAAATGGGGCCTACCTTCAGCTTTAAAGGGTTTGACAACCGGATTTATTATATGCTGACACCGGACGGGAATTATTATAATTTCAGCGGTTGTGGCAATACCTTGAACTGCAATCATCCGATTGTGCAGCAAATGATTCTGGAATGCCTGAGATACTGGACGGTCAGTTACCGAGTAGATGGATTCCGGTTTGATCTTGCGAGTATTCTGGGCAGAAATACAGACGGTTCACCGATGAACAATCCGCCGCTTCTGAAAAGTCTGGCGTATGATCCGGTGCTGGCAAATGTGAAGCTGATCGCAGAAGCCTGGGATGCAGGCGGCATGTATCAGGTGGGAAGCTTTCCGGCAAGCCGCCGGTGGGCGGAATGGAACGGCAGGTACCGGGATACGATTCGTGGATTTTTAAAGGGCGACAACTGGGAAGCCCATCCGGCTGCCTGGAGCATTGCGGGCTCGGAGGATCTCTATGGAGGATTCCATCTGGATGATGGAGGAAGCTATGCCGGATACAATTCCTGTGTGAATTTCCTGACCTGCCATGACGGTTTTACTCTGTATGACCTGTACGCTTATAACGAAAAACATAACTGGAACAATGGATGGAATAATACGGACGGCAGCAATAACAACCGAAGCTGGAACTGTGGCGAAGAGGGAGAGACGTCGAATACGGAAGTTCAGACACTGCGCCGCCGTATGATACGCAATGCGTGCGCGGTTTTAATGTGCAGCCGCGGAACACCGATGTTTCTCTCAGGTGATGAATTCGGGAATACACAGTACGGCAATAACAACTGTTACTGTCAGGATAATGAGATCTCCTGGCTTGACTGGTCGTTGTTTGAAAAAAACCGTGAATTGTTTGAGTTTTTCCGTTTTATGATTGCGTATCGGAAAGCACATCCGGCGATCCGGAAAAGGCTTCCGGATGCCGTTTGCGGGATGGAACCGGTGCGTATACATGATACGCAGGCGGAGAAGCTGAGCATTGCGCCGGATGCCCGCACATTTGCGTTGAGCTTTGCCGGATACAATAGGAAAAAGGGCGAGGATGACCTCGTATATGTAGCAATCAATACGTACTGGGAGGATGTCCGAATTACGCTTCCGGTTCTGAAAACAAATGGTTCCTGGTATCTGAGCGTGAATACCTGGGGGGACGGGCAGGGCAGATATTTCTATCCGGAAGGAACAGAGACGAGAATTGCCAGTGAATTTATCATGCGTCCGCGGTCTGTCGCGGTGTTTACAGGCAGAAAATTTTAAAAAGTCATTGCAAATTTTTTACTTTTTCGTTAAAATATAGAGGTGTAAGGGAAACCGGCAGTGCAGGCTGCATGGATTATATGCAGAAAAAAAGAAGGGGGCTGGCAGCAGTCCTATTGTTTGTGTTATTTTATTGTCTGACTGGATGCAGAGGCAGGCATGAGGTGTATGAAGCCGGGCTGGAAACCGAATGGCTTCATACGACAGAGACGGAAATGTCATATACGGAGACTGACAGCGAGAAGCAGACACAGGGTTATTCCGGATATGTATATGTCTGCGGGGCAGTATCGCGGCCGGGCGTATATCCCCTGTATGACGGAATGCGGATTTTTGAGGCAGTGGAGCTGGCAGGCGGTTTTTTGCCGGAGGCAGACGAGACATGGCTGAATCAGGCCAGTCCCATGCAGGATGGTCAGCAGCTGTATGTGTATACAAAAGAAGAGACCCGGAAGATAAAGGACGTTCGGGGAGAGGGTACCGTTTGTGATCTGGCCGAGCTTTGGCCAGATGGAAGTACAGGCGGGAAAACGCAGGAGCAGGGTAAGGTAAATCTGAATACGGCAGATGTGGATGAGCTGATGACGCTTCCGGGAATTGGGGAAGCAAAAGCTCAGGCAGTTGTGCAGTACCGGGCGGAGCACGGAGCTTTTTCTTCTATCGAGGAGATTCGGCAAATTCCGGGAATTAAGCAGGCTGTATTTTCGAAAATAAAGGATCAGATTACGGTATAGGCAGTGAAGGAGTGAAACCATGAGTAAAAGAGTTTTGGTAGTAGACGATGAGAAGCTGATTGTGAAAGGAATCCGGTTCAGTCTGGAGCAGGATGATATGGAGGTGGACTGTGCATACGATGGCGAAGAGGCAGTCCAGATGGCGAAGGAGAAAGAATATGACATTATTCTGCTGGATCTGATGCTGCCGAAACTTGACGGGCTTGAGGTCTGCCAGCAGATCCGGGAGTTTTCGGATGTACCGATTGTCATGCTGACGGCAAAAGGCGATGATATGGATAAGATTATGGGACTTGAGTATGGCGCCGATGATTATATCACGAAGCCGTTTAATATTCTTGAAGTAAAGGCCCGGCTGAAGGCAATTATCCGCAGGACTTCGCAGAAGACTGCATCGGAGCCGAAAGGCAAGATCGTAGAGGTCGGGGATCTGGCCATTGACTGTGAGGGCAGAAGAGTCAGCATAGCAGGCAAGGAGGTCAACCTGACAGCAAAGGAATTTGATGTCCTAGAGCTGCTTGTTTTTAATCCGAATAAAGTATACAGCAGAGAAAATCTTCTGAATATTGTGTGGGGCTATGAGTATCCGGGTGATGTCCGGACCGTGGATGTCCACATTCGGAGACTGCGCGAGAAGATCGAAGCAAATCCGAGTGAACCAAAATACGTACATACGAAGTGGGGAGTGGGTTATTATTTCCAGCATTAAGGAAAGGCTCCGTGGACATTTTAAAAGTCTGCGTACACGGATTTTTGTCATTGTGCTGCTTGTAGGTATGATTCCGATCTTTCTGATGAAATACGTAATCTTAGAGAATTATGAAACACAGTCTATTGAGCAGAAAAGTGCGCTGATTCAGAGCCAATGCCAGCAGATTGTGGATCAGGTCGGAAGTTCCGGTTATATTAGAAATGTTTCGACAAGCCAGCAGGTTGATAAGCAGCTTGTACAGCTTGCGAGCATTTATAACGGCAGAGTGATAATTGTAAACAGCAGCTTTCGCATTGTCCGGGATACTTATGAGATTGATGAGGACAAAGTGATTATTTCAGAGGAGGTGCTCCAGTGTTTTCTTGGCACCGATTCGACAAATTACAATGAAGAAAATGAATTTCTGGAACTGACGCTTCCGGTGAAAAATCCGGATACAAAGTCTACAGAAGGAATTATGATCGTCAGCCTGTCAACGCAGGATGTGAAGGATGGTAAGGATGCGCTGAGTAACACGGTTCTGATTTTGCAGGTCGTGATTACCATTCTGATTCTGGCGGCTGCTTATTATGTGGCGAGGGTTCTGACAAAGCCATTCGGAAAGATTACACGTTCTCTGGAAGGTATGCAGGGAAACGTGATTGATGACGAAGGAATTTCCATTCCGGAGTACACGGAAACACAGATGCTTGCCGAGGCATATAATCGTATGCTGAAGCGGCTCAAGATTCAGGAAGAATCGCGGCAGGAGTTTGTTTCCAATGTCTCGCATGAGCTCAAGACGCCGATTACTTCTATGAAAGTACTGGCTGATTCTCTGCTGGCGCAAAAGGATGTTCCGGCAGAGCTCTATCAGGAATTTATGGGCGATATTGCGGAAGAGATCGACAGAGAGAACAAGATTATTACAGATCTACTGTCTCTTGTGAAGATGGACAAGCGATCTTCTGACGTGAATATTAAGGAAACCAATATCAATCAGCTGATTGAACTGATTTTGAAGCGTCTGCGCCCGATTGCCGCAAAACAGAATATTGATCTGGTGCTTGAAAGCTTTAAGCCGATTCTGGCGGAAGTGGATGAGACAAAGCTGACGCTGGCGTTGTCGAACCTTGTTGAGAACGGGATTAAATATAATAAGGAAGACGGCTGGGTGCATGTTTCCCTGAATATTGACAGCAAATATTTCTATGTAAAGGTGGAAGATTCCGGCATGGGAATTCCGGAATCTGACCAGGAGCATATATTTGAACGTTTTTACCGGGTTGATAAATCCCATTCCAGAGAAATCGGAGGGACCGGATTGGGACTCGCAATCACACGGAGTGCTGTTCTCATGCATCACGGTGCGATCAAGGTGTACAGCAAAGAAGGGGAGGGAACCACCTTTACGGTGCGTATCCCGCTGAAATATGTACCGTGATACAGGAAACGGTCTATGATGACGGGAGGCATTTGGTGAAAAGAAAAAGAAAGCTTCTGCTTCTGTTTGCAGTATTTCTATTTGTGCTTTGGGGCTGTGGGAAAAAGCAGGAGAAGGAGAACAGTTATAAATTATATTATGTCAATCAGGCCGGAACACGGCTTGCGGAGTCCGACTATTATCCGCAGGCGCAGACGTTTGAGGAGATGATGGACGAGCTGCTCGGACAGCTTCAGAATCCGCCTGTGGGTTCCTCGGGATTGATGAGTGTATTTGCAGAGGGCGTGGCGGTGAATGGTTATGAGCGTGGTATTGACGCGCTGCGTATTGATTTTTCTGGGGAATACTATAAGCTGAGCAATACGCAGGAAGTACTTTTGCGTGCGGCGGTGGTTAAGACCTTTTCTCAGGTTCCCGGTGTTGCAAAGGTTATGATTACGGTAAATAAAGAACAGCTGAAGGATACAGCCGGAGAACTGGTACAGCCGATGGATGCCAATTCCTTCATTGATACAAAAGAGGGTGGAATCAATTCCTATCAATATGCAACCCTGATTCTGTATTTTGCGGACAGCGACGGAGAGAAGCTTGTGAAGGAGACGCGGAGCCTGCATTATTCCAGTAATATGGTACAGGAACGCGTGGTAGTTGAGCAGCTTCTTGCGGGTCCCGAGGAATCAGGACATAAGGCAGTCCTTGGAAGCGACGTGCGGATTCAGAATGTATACATTCAAAATGGAATCTGTACGATCAACTTTGACGAGAGCGTGAACAATATGCCGTCAGAGAATCCGCCGGATGCCACAGTTGTGCTGTATGCAGTTGTCAATTCGATCTGTGATACGTGCGATGGTATTTCCGGTGTGAAGTTCGAGATCAACGGAGACAGTGATGTGTTGTTCTGGAATACAGTTGATCTGAATCAGGTTTTTATGATGAACCGTTCGTATATTGAACAGAGCTCCATGCAGACGGAGGAGACTGCCGCCTGAGAAAGAATATAAAGGAGTGACAGTTTGAAAAGAGCGCTGAGCGTATTTTGCACAGCTGTTCTGCTGTTTCTGTTCTTGCTGTGTGAAACGGGAAACTGCAGCCGCGGTTTCCCGGATCAAGCAGCGGAAGCTTTGCTGAAGGCGCAGGGGCAAAGCGGAACAGTTATGATCCGGGGAACGGTGAGCAAGTGTGAAAAGTTATCTACAGGTATACGCCTGTCTGTGAATCATCTGAGTATTCAAAATAAGAAAAATTCTGTTATATCTTTGCTATCTGATTTAAATCTCATATTTACAACAGAATATACGGAAATACAGCCCGGGGACATCGTCTGCGTTAAAGGGGAATTCCGGAGCTATGACGACGCTGCAAATCCGGGTGAATTTGATGCAAAAGCCTATTATTGGGCACAAAATACGGTGGGGCAGTTAAGACGTGCAAAAATTCTTTTTGTTGAGAAAAAGTCTTCGGGTCCTGTATTATGGGCACACCAGATGCGGGCGGCACTTAGGGAATCTTACTGTCAAATACTGCCGGATCGTGCAGCGAGGACAATTTCCGCGATCAGTCTGGGTGAAAAAAACTGGATGGAACGCGAGTGGAAACAACAGTATCAGGAAGGCGGCATTTCACATATCCTGGCGATTTCAGGACTTCATATTTCCTTGCTTGGTATGTTAGGGTTCCGGCTTTTGCGGAGGTTTCGATGCAGCTTTCAAAGTTCTGCACTGTTTTCTGCCGCAGTCCTGTCCTTTTATCTTTTTATGTCCGGGTTCAGCATTTCCGCTCGAAGAGCATGTATCATGTTTTTTGTGTGGCTTGGAGCGCAGGTGTGCGGAAGGAGTTATGATATGCTGACAGCAATTTCGGTTGCAGCGTTGCTTCTTGTGGCCGGAGACGGTCGGAATTTGTACCAGGCATCGTTTCTGCTGTCGTTTTCAGCAGTGCTGACCCTGTCGGTGGTGACTGGGGCTGTTTTGAAATCTTCTCATATTACGGGAATGGCAGGGAAAGCGGTAGGTACTTCGCTGACCGTATGGTTTGGTACCCTTCCATTTACTGCGTATTTTTTCTATCAGGCATCGCCGTGGAGTGTGGTGGCAAATCTGGTAGTAGTACCTTTGATGGGTATTCTAATGACATCAGGATTGATTGCAGCGTGCGTTGGTATGGTTTCCGTATCGGCCGGTATGTTTTTTGCCGCTCCTGTCCGGTATCTTCTGTCTGGTTTTGAGTGGCTGTGCCGGTTTCAGCAGAGGCTGCCGGTACCGGTATGGGTGACGGGGCGTCCTGAGAAGTGGAGAATTGTAGTTTATTATATGGTATTGCTTGGCGTAGTCTGGCTGACCGGTCAGATCTTTCAAGTTCATACGCGGAAAACAGCCCGAGGTGGGAGGAAAAAGAATTGTTTGGGAAAATGGGGGATGCGGAGTATCTGGCTTTGCGCGGGACTGGTGTGTCTGGCAGTTCTGACGGTACGTCCGGGGCGGCGTCTTCAGATTGATTGCCTGGACGTCGGACAGGGAGACTGCGCCCTGGTACAGTTACCGACCGGTGAAAACTGTCTGATTGACGGAGGAAGTTCTTCTAGAGATAAAATATGGGAATATGTAATCGGACCTGCTGTGAAATATTATGGGATTGCGGAACTTGATTATATTTTTCTGTCGCATGCGGATGAAGATCATATGAACGGGATTGCCGAGTATATTGCGTCGTATGAGGTCGGAGTCGGTGGAAGAAATGTACATGGCATTTCTGTGAAGCATATCGTGCTGCCGCCGTGTGCCAGGCAGGCGGATTTTCTGGAACTTCGGCAGATGGCAGGGGCAAAGGGACTGAAGGTTTCACGTATGGAAGCGGGAGGTAAAATAGCAGGGGGAGAAGGTACGGCCCACGCCTGGCAGTTGTTATGTCTGGCCCCGGAAAGAAGCATGCTTACAGGAGAGAAGAATGAGGATTCTATGGTTCTGATGCTGAGTTACGGGCAATTCCGGATGCTTTTTACAGGAGATCTGGAGGGGGAGGCAGAGCGCAGGCTTGCGGCTTCCGATGCGGACTTGCACGCGGATGTTCTGAAGGTGGGACATCACGGTTCCGCGGGCGCATCCGGACAGGAACTTCTTGCGCGGGTTCAGCCCCGAATTGCTGTAATTTCCTGTGGCAGGGATAATGCATATGGGCATCCGGCGCAGGAGACCGTAGACAGGCTTTCGCATGCGGGAAACGATATTTTTGTGACAGCAGAGTGCGGCGCGGTTTCTGTCACGACAGACGGAAAGACATTTGCTGTAAAAAGCACAGGAAATTATGAAAAATTTGAAAAAAATTTGAAAAATAATGGAAAAATACCGCCTGTTTAGAATATAATAATAAAAGAGGTGAAAAAACCATGACGATACGTGAGAAAACGGAAGAGCTGGAACTTGCCGTATTCAGCCCTTATGCAGCGTTCAGCCGGTATTCCCGGGGGCGGGAGGTCGAAGAAGAGGCCTGCGATATCCGTACAGTATTCCAGCGAGACCGGGATAGGATTTTGCACAGTAAATCGTTCCGGAGACTAAAACAGAAGACACAAGTGTTTTTAATACCGGAAGGAGACCATTACCGGACAAGACTGACGCATACGCTGGAAGTTGCGCAGCTTTCGAGAACGATTGCAAAGGCGCTGCGACTGAATGAAGATCTGGCGGATGCGATTGCACTTGGACATGATCTGGGGCACACTCCGTTTGGACATGCAGGTGAACGGGCTCTTGCAGCGGTTTGTCCCTATGGTTTTGCGCATTTTGAGCAGAGTGTAAGGGTGGTAGAGCTGCTGGAAAAAGGCGGGGAAGGACTGAATCTGACCTGGGAGGTGCGCGATGGGATTCGCAATCACCGTACGTCAGGGACGCCGCATACGCTGGAGGGACAGATTGTCCGGTATTGTGATAAAATCGCTTATATCAATCATGATATTGATGATGCGGAGCGAGCCGGTATTTTGCAGGAAGAGGATATTCCGGAGGAGAGCCGGCGGATTATGGGTGAGACCACGAGGATGCGTCTGAATACGCTGATTCACGATGTGGTGGAACACAGTGAAGGCCGCGGTGCGATCGTTATGTCTGATCGGATGGAATCAGCCATGAAGTATCTGAGAGCGTTTATGTTCCGGCATGTATACAGCAATGAGGCAGCTAAGGGAGAGGAAGATAAGGCGATTCGTATGATTCAGGAATTGTATCGCTATTATAACGAATACCCAGAACAGCTTCCGGAAGAATATCGGTTTTTGAAGCAGGAAAAAGGAGAGCCGCAAGAGCGGGTGGTGTGCGATTATATTGCGGGTATGACAGATTCGTATGCGATTCATAAATACAAAGAGCTATTTGTACCGGAATCGTGGCAGAGGTAACAGAAGGCGGGGAGTATATGTATTATTCAGATGAAATTGTAGAAGAAGTGCGGTCAAGAAATGACATTGTAGATGTGATTTCGGGCTACGTAAAGCTGCAGAGAAAAGGCAGCTCTTATTTCGGACTCTGTCCGTTTCACAATGAAAAATCGCCTTCCTTTTCCGTTAGTCCGGGGAAGCAGATGTACTACTGTTTTGGTTGCGGGGCAGGCGGAAATGTGTTTACGTTTATTATGGAATACGAAAATTATACGTTTCCGGAGGCACTGAAGCTGCTGGCTGAACGGGCCGGCATTACGCTTCCAGAGCAGGAATATACAGGGGAAGAAAGACGGCAGCAGGATTTAAAATCTGCTGTGCGGGAGATTAATAAGACAGCTGCAAGATATTTTTGCTATCTTCTGCGTACGCAGCAGGGGGAAAAGGCAATGCAGTATCTGAAAAACAGGAGTCTGAGCGATGAGACCATAAAGCGGTTCGGAATCGGATATGCCGGGCCGTACAGTGATGCCCTGTACCGTTATCTCAAAAAACAGGGTATTTCGGATCAGCTTTTAAAGGAATCCGGATTGATGCAGGTAAATGAAAAACAGGGGATGTATGATAAATTCTGGAACCGCGTCATGTTTCCGATTATGGATGTGAACAATAAGGTGATCGGTTTTGGAGGCCGTGTGATGGGCGATGGTAAGCCGAAGTATCTCAATTCGCCGGAGACTGTGATCTTTGACAAAAGCCGGAACCTGTATGGCCTGAATTACGCGAGGACATCGAAAAAGCGGTATCTTCTGGTCTGTGAGGGGTACATGGATGTGATTTCCATGCATCAGGCCGGTTTTACGAATGCGGTTGCTTCTCTTGGGACAGCGCTTACCAGTCAGCATGCCTCTCTTTTAAAGCGGTATACAGATGAGGTGATCCTGACGTATGACAGCGATGAAGCGGGAATTCGGGCTGCGCTTCGGGCAATTCCACTTTTGAAGACAGCAGGGATTTCTGCCAGGGTGCTTCATATGGACCCGTACAAAGATCCTGATGAATTTATCAAGGCACTCGGACAGGAAGCATTTCAGGAGCGTATCGACGCGGCAGAGAACAGTTTTCTGTTTGAATTATCAATTTTGCAGAAATCCTATGATATGAAGGACCCGGACAGCAAAACAAAATTTTTTCAGGCTGTGGCGTCCAGAATTGCGGAATTTGAGTTGGAGCTTGAGCGGGAAAATTATATTGAGGCTGTCGCTGGACGCTTTCAGATTTCCTTTGAAGGGATGCGGAAAATGGTTTTGAATGTACTGATGCAGGGTGTTCCGGTTCGAAAGGCTCCTGTAAGGCAGCAGAAGCGCCCGGAAAAGGAGGATGGTATCCTGGTTTCTCAGAGATTGATTCTGACGTGGTTGACCGAATACCCTACATTGTTTTCCATGATTTCGAATTATGTTCGCCCGGAGGATTTCTCGGACGAGCTGTATCAGAAGGTGGCTTCTATGCTGTATGAACAGCTGGAAAAGGGAGAACTGAATCCAGCCAGGATTACGAATTATTTTACAGACCCGGAACAACAGCGGGTCGTTGCACAGCTTTTTAATACGGCGGTTACGCTGGAAAATGAAAAGGAACAGGAAAAGGCAATTCAGGAAACGCTCTACAAGGTGATGGAATACGGGATTGAGAAAAAGACCGTTGCGCTTGATCCGTCTGATATTGTGGGGCTTCAGAAATTAATTGATGCAAAAAGAAGACTGAAGGAGTTGGGGAGGCTGCATATTTCTTTGTAACACGGACAGACTATAGCTAAGTAATCAACGAAAAGCAATACCCGGACAAACCGGAAAGGCGGGAATCAGATGGGCACACAGATAATCGACCTACCAAAGAAACTTGACGAACTGATAGAAAAGGCAAAAGGACAGCAAAATGTGCTGGAATATGAAGAGATTCAGGATTTTTTAAGTGGTCAGGCGTTAGGTGCCGGAGAATATGAGCATGTCCTGGATTATCTTGAAGCGAAAGGGATCAGTATCGGGCAGAAGCTGCCTGCGGACGAGCCGGTTTTGCTGATGGAAGAGGAAGAACTTCCGGATGAGCCGGAAACAGAATTATCAGACGGAATTTCTATGGACGATCCGATGCGGATGTATTTGAAGGAGATCGGTAAGATACCGCTTCTTTCCTCAGAAGATGAGCTTCTTCTGGCAAAGCGTATGAGCAACGGGGATGAGGCAGCCAGAGAAAAGCTTGCAGAAGCGAATCTGCGTCTGGTAGTCAGTATAGCAAAAAAATATGCGGGCCGGGGGATGCAGCTTCTTGATCTGATTCAGGAGGGGAATCTTGGCCTGATAAAAGCTGTGGAAAAATTCGATTATCAGAAAGGCTTTAAATTCAGTACGTATGCAACCTGGTGGATTCGCCAGGCAATTACCCGTTCTATTGCAGATCAGGCACGGACGATACGGATTCCTGTTCACATGGTGGAAACGATGAATCGTGTGGTGCGTACTTCGCGTACTCTTGTGCAGGAGCTTGGAAGGGAACCGAGACCGGAGGAGATTGCGGACAGGCTTCATATGCCGGTACAGAAAGTACAGGAGATTCTGAATATCGCTATGGAACCGGTTTCACTGGAAACACCGGTCGGGGAGGAAGAGGATAGTCATCTGAGCGATTTTATACGGGATGACCGGCTTCCTGTGCCTTCGGAGGCCGCAACTTATACGGTTTTGCGGGAGCAGCTTGTGGAAGTGCTTTCGACGCTGACGCAGCGCGAACAGCGCGTGCTTTGTCTGCGTTTTGGCCTGGAGGACGGGCGTGCGAGAACATTGGAGGAGGTTGGACGGGAATTTAACGTGACAAGAGAGCGAATCCGGCAGATTGAGGCAAAGGCACTGAGAAAGCTCCGCCATCCGAGCAGAAGCCGGAAGCTGCGGGATTATCTTGAATAAAAATAATTTGGTGACAGGATACGTTTTCGTTAAAAAAGGAGGTTATCATATGCAAATTTCAAAAAGGCTGAGGACGGTTGCCGGTATGGTAACTTCCGGCAGTATCCTTGCGGATATTGGGACCGACCACGCGTACATACCGATTTATCTCGTGTCAAATAAAAAGATTCCCTGTGCGCTCGCCATGGATGTGAACAGAGGGCCGCTGGGAAAAGCACAGAGACATATTCAGGAGGCGGGCCTGGAAGCAGTCATTGAGACGAGGCTTTCTGACGGGCTGGCCGCATTGCGCTGTGGGGAGGCTGAAAGTATTGTAATTGCGGGCATGGGAGGCCCGCTTATGGTGCGTATTTTAGAAGAAGGCAGGGAAAAGCTTGTGGGTTGCAGAGAGCTGATTTTACAGCCGCAGTCAGATATTCGAGCTGTCCGTGCATATATTGAAAAGGAGGGCTGGCAGATTGTCAGTGAGGAGATGCTCTGTGAGGAACAGAAGTTTTATCCTATGTTGCGGGCTGTGCGAAGAGAGAAGACGGACGTTCTGGCATCGCCGTTGACAGAGGCACAGCTGAGATTTGGTCCGTTGCTCATAAAGGCTCGCCACCCGGTTTTGAAGGAGTTTCTGCTGGGCGAAAGACAGATGAATCGGCGGATACAGGATGCGCTTGCCGGGCAATCAGGAGAGGGGGCTTCCCGCAGGCGGCAGGAGGTTGCAGAAACCGTGGAGTTGATTGAGGAAGTGCTGGCACTTTACACAGAAGCTACCAGTTTATAAGAGGAAAAGAGCACAGCATTTTTATGGAAGGAGAAGCTGGTTCCCTGATTGAAAGTGTTGCAGAGGATTTACAGGAAATAAAGCGACATAAAAAGGAGACACAAAAAGAAAACACAGGAGACACAAATAAGGAGACATAAAATATGAAAATGGAAAAAATAATTGACAGACTTGCAGAGCGTTATCCGTCAATTTATGCGATGAACTGGGATAATCCAGGGCTTCAGGTTGGAAAGAGTTCCCATACGGTTAAAAAAGTAATGATAGCGCTGGATGCGACAGACCATGTGATTCAGGAATGTATTTCCTGGGAAGCAGATCTTCTGGTAACCCATCACCCGCTTTTGCTTTCAGGAATCAGGAATATCACAGATGGAAATTTTCAAGGGCGGAAAATTCTTGCCATGGTGGAAAATGGTATTGCACACTATGCAATACATACGAATTATGACGTTCTGAAGATGACGGAGCTGGCGGAAAAAGCGCTTAAATTAAAAAAGACACAGATTCTGGAAATAACAGGAATCCGGGATGACGGAAGCGTTTACGGAATCGGCAGCGTTGGAATTGCTTCCGGGAAGATGACGGCAGGAGCGTACTGCGAATATGTCAAAAAAGCGTTCGGATTAAAATCTGTAAGGCTGTTCGGAAGTCCGGATAAAGATATCAAACGCGTCGCAGTATCACCGGGTTCTGGGAAAAGTATGATCGGTTCGGCGCTGGCGGCGAATGCGGATCTTCTGGTGACTGGAGACATCGGCCATCACGACGGTCTCGATGCAGTGGATCAGGGAATGGCGGTTATTGATGCGGGACATTATGGTATTGAACATATTTTTGTTCCTGAGATGGCGCAAGAATTGCGGGAGGCATTTCCGGATCTGAAGATCAAAGAAGTAAAAGAAAGAGAACCATTTATCGTAGTTTGACGGATTGTTTGTTGAGAAGAGGGGGAGTATCATGGAGAACGGCAAAATTACCGTTTGGATAAATAACGTGCAGGAAGTTTATGAAGATGGCGTATGTTATCTGGATATTGCTCGGCAGCATCAGAGGGATAAAAAATATCCGATTGTACTTGCACGATGTGACGGCAGGCTTCGGGAGCTTCACAAGACAGTGCCGGATGGATGTCATCTGGAATTTTTAACCACGGAGAGTAAGGCAGGGCACAGTACGTATGCGAGAAGTCTGGTTCTGATGATGTTGAAAGCGATCTATCATACGGTTGGTGATAACAGTCTGATTGATCGCGTAGGCGTTCATTTTGCAGTAAACGGCGGCTATTACTGCACGATGCAGGGAAAAGTAAAGCTTACGCAGGAATTTCTCGACCAGGTAAAAAACAGCATGCAGGAGCTCGCAAAAGCAGCGCTTCCAATTGAAAAAAAGACGGAGAATACATATGAGGCCCGTCGGAAATTCAATGAGTACCGGATGTATGATAAGAGCGAACTGCTTCGCTATCGCCGGGCGTCAAAGGTTAATCTCTACAGCCTGGAGAAGTTTGAAGATTATTTTTATGGGTATATGCTTCCGGACACCTCCTATCTGAAACATTTTGACCTGAAGCTGTTTTTAGACGGATTTGTGCTGCTGTTTCCGTCCGGTTATGAACCGGAAAAGCTTCCTGTTTTTAAACCGGACTTAAAGATTTTCCATGTACAGAAAGAATCCATGGAATGGGGAGCGCGGCTTGGAATTCCGACAGTCGGTGCATTGAACCATTATATTGTGCACAATAAGGTCAAGGATTTGATTATGATTCAGGAGGCATATCACGAGAAAAAGATTGCGGAGATGGCAGCTCAGATTGCGGCTTCTCCGGAAAAAAAGATCGTATTGATTGCCGGGCCGTCTTCTTCAGGAAAAACAACTTTTTCCCACCGCCTTTCCACGCAGCTCTCCGTATATGGTTTACATCCGCATCCGATTGCAGCGGATGATTATTTTGTAAACAGGGAAAAGACACCGCTTGATGAAGAGGGCAAGCCGGATTTTGAGCGTTTGGAAGCAATTGATATTTTGCAGCTGAATCAGGATATGGAAGATCTGCTGGCAGGAAAGACGGTAGAGCTCCCAAGCTTTAATTTCAAAACAGGAAAGCGGGAGTATAAAGGAAAGTATAAAAAACTGGGGAAAAACGACATCTTGCTGATTGAGGGAATACACTGTCTGAATGACCGGTTAACAAACCGTCTGCCGAAAGCGAGTAAATTTAAAATATATATCAGTGCCCTCACTCAGCTGAACATTGACGAGCACAATCGCATCCCAACGACAGACGGCAGGCTGCTGCGACGGATTGTGCGCGATGCAAGAACAAGAGGAGCGGATGCAAGGCGAACCATAGAAATGTGGCCATCTGTGCGCCGCGGTGAAGAAAACTATATTTTTCCGTATCAGGAAGAGGCTGATATTATGTTTAATTCAGCTTTGATTTATGAACTGGCAGTTTTAAAACAGTATGCGGAACCGCTGCTGTTTTCTGTGAGCCCGGAGGAAAAAGAATATGAGGAAGCGAAACGACTGCTGAAATTTCTGGATTATTTTTTGCCGATACCGAGCGACAGTATACCGAATAATTCACTGATTCGGGAGTTTATAGGCGGAGGATGTTTTGATCTGTAAGAAAGGACAAATGTGAAAATGAATTTATTTGTATGTTATCCGAAATGTAGCACCTGTAAAAAAGCAGAAAACTGGTTGAAGGAACAGAAGGTACCATATGATTTGAGGGATATCAAACAGGAAAATCCATCCAAGGAGGAGCTTGCTGCCTGGTATGAAAAAAGTGGTCTGGAACTGAAACGTTTTTTTAATACGAGCGGGATTTTGTATAAAGAAATGAAGTTGAAGGACCGCCTCCCGTCCATGACGGATGATGAAAAACTGGATTTGCTGGCTACGGACGGGATGTTAGTGAAACGCCCGATTCTGGTTACGCAGGATTGTGTACTGGTAGGTTTTAAAGAGAAAGAGTGGGAAGCAGCTGTTGCATGCATACAGAGATAAAAGAGTGACATATTTCACGATAGAAAAGTTTGCAAAGTAAAAAAAGATGTGGTAGAATGCCACTGTAAGTAGGATAAATGGTCGCGGCTGGCAGGCCGAAAGGTGCCAGACGAGGAAAGTCCGGGCTTCACAGGGCAGGGATGCCGGATAACGTCCGGTGGAGGCGACTCTAAGGATAGTGCAACAGAAATGAACCGCCGGTGCAGTGCTGTGGATTCTGTTTTACGGAACATGCAAGCGGCTCCGGTAAGGGTGGAAGGGCAGTGTAAGAGACTACCGCCCTCCCGGTAACGGGAGGGGCATATGTAAACCCCATCCGAAGCAAGACCGAAACGAAGCATATGGCGGCCCGTCAGCTTCAGGTAGGTTGCTGGAACCTGCCGGCAACGGCAGGTCTGGATAGATGACCATTCACGACATAACCCGGCTTATCGTCCTGCTTATAAAAAGAATCCCGCTTAAGGTATTTTTTCAGGGGAAGAATATTTTATGCGGGGTTCTTTTTGACTTAAAAATCGTGAATTTTGAAGGAAATGTGATAGAACATGCGGCGGAATGAGGTTCTTAGAAAAGTCTTAAGAAAACATACGGGAAACCATCCTTTGCTTTTATTTCCGCCTGTGCTATAATCACGATATCCAAAACGTTCACGTGCACAGATGATAAAAATACAGACATCTGCGACGAAACAAATATTTGAAAAGGGAGACGGGAGGAAGGGTAATTATGAAGAAAAGACAAAAAGGTTTCATAGGCGTTATGCTGGCATGTCTGCTGGTATGCCTGCCGGTATCGCAGGCGCTGGCGGAGGTACAGATTGAGGCGGCTGAAGTGGATGGGAAGCTTTTATTCCCGGAAGATTCGCTGGTCAATGCATGGCTTCCTGTGATGATGGACGGAATCGATGTATCAGCGGAGAATCCGGGCAGCTGGACAAATACAGACAGCGGAATCGTTTACAGTGCGTCTGTGTCAGATACGGAGATTGTACTGACAGAAGCAGGGTACGTACTGGTAGTGGAAAATGGTACTGCAGCCCTTGACGACGGCACGGATGAATCCAAATATCATAAAGACACAGATTCCAAAGATGTGGCATGCTATGAGAAAGATGACATCATTAGAATCAAGGCGGCAGAACCGGAAGAAGGCATGGTCTTTACAGGCTGGATTTCAGAGGACGTATCTTTTGCGGATGCTTCCAGCGCTGAGACAACGATCACTATGCCGGAACATAAGACTACAGTTACCGCGACTTATGGAGCTGTTTCAGTAGAAGAGCCGACAGAGGCGCCAACAGAAGCACCGGTGGAAGAGCCGACAGAAGCACCGGTCGAAGTGTCGACAGAAGCGCCAGTGGAAGAGCCGACAGAGGCAGCAACGGAAGCACCTGTAGGAGAGCCTATAGGGGCAGCGAATGAGTGGACGGACCCGAATATTACACTTGGAGCAGATACACCGGTTGATACGTATACAGATCAGACAGAAGCAGCGACAGAAACAGAACCGGAGACATCGGCAGCAGTAGACTATTATGCAGTGATGGTGAATAATGGTTCAGTGGATGATGAGACAACAGGCGTGAGAGATGAAATCGGTACACTCAGGTTTACAGAGGGTACAGAAGTGTCTGTTACAGCGAATGCAGCTGAGGAAGGTCAGGAGTTTACAGGCTGGATCTCAGGTGACGGGAATGATTCCATTTTTACGAACCCTATGTCAGAGACGACAACATTTATTATGCCAAAGAATGATGTGACTGTTTCTGCCACATATGCAACTAAAGTATCTGAGACGGAAAGTTCTGAAACAGAAGAGCAGACAGCAATTCCGGAGACGCAGGCACCTGAGACAGAGGAGCAGACAGTAAGCCCGGAGACGCAGGCACCTGAGACAGAGGAGCAGACAGTAAGTCCGGAGACACAGGCACCTGAGACAGAAGCACAGACGGTAAGTCCGGAGACACAGGCACCTGAGACAGAAGAACAGACGGTAAGCCCGGAAACACAGGCACCTGAGACAGAAGCACAGACAGTAAGCCCGGAAACACAGTCAACTGAGACGGAAACAGAAGCTGTTACTGAGACACCGCAGCTTGATGATGAGACATATGAAGTTGTCGTTGAAAACGGAACGGGAAGCGGTTTTTATAAAGCTGGAGATACCGTTACTGTTCAGGCTGAAGGCGAAGAAGGATTGGAATTCCAGAACTGGGAGACGAGCAGCGCAGATGTTCAGATGTCAGACCCGAACCAGACGACAGCTACCTTTATCATGCCGGAGGAAGGCGTAGTCGTTAAAGCAGAGTATGCGGACCCGGCGCCAAGTACCACGATTACAATAACGGGCGGAAAAGTAGTTTCGCCGGTATCAGACACAGGTGTTTATGCGGTTGGCACAGCTGTGGAGATCGAGCTTGATGCAAGTACTGTTCCGGCAGGAAAACAGTTTGCAGGCTGGGTTGCACAGTGGGATGACGGTGCAAATGGTATTAAGGATGTGGAGTTTACAACAACTGGTACAAAGGCAACATTTAATATGCCGGGTGGACCGGTGACAATTACCGCGACATATTCAGATATTACTTATACCGTATTGGTGGCAAATGGTACACTGGTAAGCGAGGAGTCTCAGCATGATCCTGCAGATCCGAGCAAGTATATTGTAAAGGCTAATAAAGAAGTTTTGATTAATGCAAATCCGAATCCGGCAGGTCAGGCATTTACAGGATGGATAATCCGGGATGCACAGGGAACCGAGATTGATCCGGCTGTGCTTGGACTTGATGCGAAGAGTTCGTCACTTACCCTGGCTTCGATTAACCAGAGCTTGAATTTCCAGGCACAGTATGAGGGAATTCAGTATAACGTGAAAGTCAATGACGGTTCTGCAAATTATACGACTGCAGTCAGTGGCACCAATGTTACGATTACCGCAGACAAAGCGCCGAAGGGCATGGAATTTGATTACTGGAAAGTAGATTCCGGAAATGCGACTCTGGCGAATGCTTCAAGTGCAACCACAACCTTTGCAATGCCGATGGCAGACGTTACAGTAAGTGCAAATTACAAATATAAAGAGTACCGTCTGACGGTTGAAAATGGAACCGGAAGCCAGAAATATTTCTACATGGGAGATAAGGCTACGGTCAGCTCCAATTATCCGGCAAGTGGTAAAGAGTTTGATAAGTGGGTTGCCACGAGCGGTAATGTTGAATTTGAAAATGCATCCAGATGGAAAACCACGTTTGAGATGCCGGCAAGTGACGTAACAGCAAAGGCAACGTATAAGGATGGTCCGTCCCCGGACAACAATCAGATCCTGGAACTTGTGGCAGGCGGTGAATACTATACCGGCGCATCCATCAAGTTTACAGCTTCCGGTGCAGGTATGGGAAATACAAATCCGAACCCGGGTGATTACCGTTATCGTCCGAGCGGTTATCAGATCGGCAATGTAACGGGATCATGGGATGGTTCTCCGTATACGACTTCTATGACGATTAAAGCGACAGGGGAATATACATTAAAGGTGACTTACAACAAAGAAATCTTTGATGGAAGCAACTGGGCAGCTGATGGCACAACAGATACAAAATCTGTTACTTTTAAAGTAATTCCGAAGGCAGCAGGTGTTGCGACTGGCGACGAGACGCCAATCGGAATCGTAGTTGCGATTGCAGCAGTTTCCTGTCTGTTGTTTATCATTCTTCTGGTTGTATTCCTGAAGAGAAGAAAGGCTCGTTAATAGAAGAAAAACTCATTATTAGAAGAAAGACTTATTAATCGAAGCGACATTAATAGAGAAGATTCTCAGATGATGCTAGCGTAGAAAAAAGAGCTACCGCACAAATCGAAGTATGCGGTAGCTCTTTTTTAATGCGTGTCTTTTAAAATAAAGCGGTGAATGATTTCTGCTACACCGTCATGGTTGTTGTCTGCTTTTGTAATGTAATTCCCATGCTCCGCAATACCAGGGAAGGCATTGCACATGACAGCGCCTACACAGGCGGCTTCGATCATAGAGATATCGTTTTGTGCATCGCCGGCAGCAACTGAATTCTCCAATGGAATTCCGAGATAATCACACATCCAGCGAACGGCAAAACCCTTGGATATCCCAGTGGGTACTATCTCGAGAAAAGCATCATCAGAAAAGAAGGTGTCCAGCGTTCCTTCGTATTTGGAAAGCACCTCTTTTTGAAAATCGAGAAGCTTTTGGTGGTTATTCAGATCTATGGCGATTAACTTATAGGGATCTTCTGTCAGAGCATCGCTGATGTTTTCTATAATATGGTATGGAATCAAAATTGTTTTTGTATAATGCTGTAGTTCCGGACCGTCGTGCTCCGTTAAAATATGTGAGGCGTTATAGGTTTGGATATAAAGCTGGCGTTTCGCAGCTTCCGCAAAGATTGGCGCGGCAAGCTCGCGGGAAAGCGTTCTTCCATATATAGTTTTTTTATGATAGATATCGTAGATCTGGGAGCCGTTATAGGCAATCGCATAACAGCCTTTTTTGACAAGTCCGAGCCGCTCCGCCTGAATAAGGGCGCTGACAAGAGGCCTTCCTGTTGTGATTACAATAATATGTCCGTTTTCAAGTGCCTCATCAATGGCAGCCTGGTTGCCAGGCGTTATTTTTTTCTCATCATTTAGCAATGTACCATCCAGATCTGTAAATAATATTCTTTTACTCATGGTGTGCCTCCGTGCGTTTTGTGTTTTGGCTTCGTTCTTTTTCGAGCAATCGTTCAAGTGCTTCATCACTTTCGCTGATCCAGATATCTTCCTCTTCGGCAGTCAGGCCCAGGTATTCCCGAAGGGTACAGGTCTCATCGCTGAAATTCCACTCATCTGTGAGTGAAAATATTTCTTCAAAATCTGCTTCATGATGCATATAGCGTTCACGGAATTTCATCAAAATGTCCTCCAGTGTTTTTTATGTTTTTGATTAGCTGCGGCGTGAAAAATGGGATGATGTGGCGCGGGCGTGCCTCAGACCATCCAGTAGGTCGTAGGAGAGCTGTAGATTTCCGGTTCCACTGCCAAGTGAGATGTTTGGTTTATTGGTGCCATGAAAATCAGATCCGCCCGATGGAGCCAGATGAAATTCGCTGGCAAGCGCAAGCAGATATTCTTCCTGTTTATGGGTGTATCCGGAATAGTATACCTCCATTCCAAGCAAACCGCATTCCTTGAGGGACTTCAGAAGCGTTCGCAGTTCTTCGTCAGTAAAACGGTATTGAAACGGGTGGGCGAGGACAGGAATGCCGCCGAATCGGTGAAGAAGAGCGATCACTTCGAACGGAGAAACCTTTTGCCGTGGAATAAAGTATTTGCACCCTTCACCCAGGTAGCGTGTAAAAGCATCATTTATGCTTTCGACATAATGGTGTTCAACGAGATAACGGCCGAAATGTGCTCTGGTCCACATGGCATTGCCAAAAGATTCCTCCATTTGCGGCCAGGAAATATCAATGCCGTCTGCGGCCATTTTGTCGATGATTTTCTGGTTTCTGCGCAGTCGCTCTTCCTGGTAAAACTGGACAGAGGGCAGAAAATCCGGATCGTTCCAGTTAAAATCAAGCCCGACAATGTGGAGATCTGTTCCATGGTATTCGGTTGAAAATTCAATTCCGGGGATCAGCTCCACATTGCAGTGCTCGGCTTCTTTGATGGCTTCCGTCAGGCCATTTATATTGTCATGATCCGTCAGCGCAAAGGCGGACAGACCGCAGGAAAGAGCGTGACGGACTAATTCTTTTGGAGAAAGAGTGCCATCTGATTGATTTGAGTGTACATGCAGGTCAATACGTTTCATAATGCGCCTTTCTGTATTTCTGATTCGATGTCGTTAGAATCACTGCCAGTATAATCGAAAAAGACGAGGATGTAAACAGAAAAAGCCGCGCTGATTGACAGAGAGAGAAAATTATGATAGTGTGGAAACAGGCCAAAACCAGTGATATTGCAGGATAGTCTGCATAGTGCTGGAGGCTGATTCAGCAGGAAATTCCGGAGGGAAAAGATGGAGATTAGTGGTCAGAACGAACAGACAGAGGTAAAGTGTGAATGTCGTATGAAGCATCGGGAGGACAGTGAAAACAAAGATTTGCTGAATCGCCTGAAGCGTATCGAAGGACAGGTGCGAGGCATTCGGGGTATGGTCGAGGAAGAGCGTTACTGCGTCGATATTTTGACACAGGTGGCAGCAGTTCAGTCTGCGTTGCACAGCTTTAACAGAGTTCTTCTGACAAATCATATTAAAACGTGTGTGGTGGATGATATTAAAAACGGAGAGGAACATGCAGTAGAAGAGCTTTGCGCAACGATTCAGAGGATTATGAAATAGGAGACTCATTTGCGATTAGGGGCATTTCATGCGCAGAATTTAATGCCATTTGGGGATGGAATTTGAGGGTAAAAATAGCTTGTCGAAAAAAGTTTAAAAAAAATAAAAAAAGTACTTGCATTTTTTGAAAAGGTTTGGTATATTAATTGAGCAAGGTTCCTTGGTCAAGCGGTTAAGACGCCGCCCTCTCACGGCGGAAACAGGGGTTCGATTCCCCTAGGGACTGTTTCAAAAAAACTCGAAAGTTCTGTGTTTACAGTATTTTCGAGTTTTTTGTTTATGCAAAAAGGAAGGGATAACAAAATAGAACCTCAATATAATTTTTGTTCTGCAGATGGCAATGCCATTACTTGACAAATAAATAAAACATGATAGAATACAGTTATAAGTGTGCTTACATTTTCCAAAAGTAAAACGGCCGGAAATAGTCAGCAGATTTTTTTTGCTTCTGAACTTTTTTGGGAACATATGGTCGAAGTATTGGGGAGTATGGGCGGACCAGAGGAGGGTACATATATGAGTTTATTTCAAAAAGCAAAAAAAGCGAAAGAGAACAAAAATGGTTTTACACTTGTGGAACTGATCGTGGTACTTGTTATTTTGGCTATTTTGGCTGCTGTTTTGGTTCCGACTATGACAAAGTGGATTGACAAGGCGAATGAGAAACAGGTAGTGATTGATGCGAGGACGGCTTATCTTGCAGCGCAGACTGTTGTTTCTGAACAGTACGGCCTGGGTAATACAATAGAGGAGCTGAGTTTCGCAAACGACACAGACAGCGATGATGCGAACGGTGAGGCGGCAGAGCTTGCAGATATCTCCGGAGATTATTCAGCCAGCTTTACAGTAACCAGCAACAAGGTAGAGGCAGGTAGCTTTACAAAAGGTGGTTTTACCGCGATTCTTGCGAACGGTACCTGGACAGTAGAAAAGAGTGAATAAAGGTATAAAGATACCATATAAATGAAAGGCTGTTGCAAAGAAGTTTGGATTGCTTTGCAACGGTCTTTATTTATGCCCGTGTACTGCAAAAAGCGTTGACAATTTCTTGTTTTATGTGCTATAAAAGAAAAAGATTGTTACTATAAGGGAGTACCTTTTGTTTACCATGTACAGAGAGCTGTGCGGTATGGGAGACGAGGGTATTTTTTTATACCAGCATCGAAAGGAGAGGCAGGGATGAGTGTAGTAGTTGCTTATACGGTTATATATGCATGCTGTTTTTTATTTGGAGCGTGCATGTTCTCCTTTTTGAATGTACTTGTTTATCGGCTTCAGAGGGGGATTCCCTACTGGAAGGGACGGAGTATCTGTCCTTCCTGTAATCATACGCTGAGAGCATTTGACCTGATTCCGGTTGTGGGCTGGTTTCTTTTGCGGGGCAAATGCAGATATTGCGGAGCAAAGATTTCTTTTCGGTATGTGTCAGTGGAGTCGCTGGGCGGGTGCCTTAGCTGTCTTTGCTATTGGAAATATGGTTTTACGGTATCAGCAGCCTTTACTTTTGCCTTTTTGTTTCTGCTGACCCTGGTGTCCGGTGTTGACTGGGATACCATGGAGATTCCGAATGGTTTTGTGCTGGGTGTCGCGGCAATTGGCATTACAGGTTGGGCTGCAGGTATGGAACCGGATCTTGGTTCAAGGCTGATCGGGACAGTCTGTGTCAGTGTTCCGATGCTTTTACTGACGATTATGATCGAGGATGCGTTTGGCGGCGGCGATATCAAACTGATGGCAGCGAGCGGCCTGATGCTTGGTTGGAAACTGACTTTGTTCGCAGTGCTTGCTGCGATTCTGACAGGCGGTACCTATGGAATCTGGCTGCTTGCGACCGAAAAGAAAGAAAAAAAAGAACATTTCGCATTCGGTCCCTTTCTCGGTGTGGGAATGGTAGCAGCGGTATTTATCGGGGAGCCGGTCTTGAAGTGGTATTTCGGGCTGCTTGTTATTTAAAGGCATAGCAGGAGAAACAAAGTATATTGACAAGAAAGTGGGAGCAAGGTATGAAAAAGTACCTTTATACAGCAAAGGACAAGGATGGAAAACGCGTGCGCGGTTATGCGGATGCAGAAAATGAGCAGGAGCTTTATGAAAAGCTGCGTGGAAAGGCACTTTTTCTTCTCCATGCAAAAGCGGTGGGCGGCAGAAACGGTTCGCGGAAAATGAAAGCGAAAGAGCTGTCTGAGTTTACAAGGGAGCTTGGAACGCTTTTGCAGGCAGGTGTGCCGCTTATTCGAGCACTGACAATTATAGCGCAGGAAGAGGCAGTAAAACCGTCTGTGCGGGCTATTTACAACGATATGTTGGAGCTTCTGTGCCAGGGTGTTTCTTTTTCAGAAGCTCTGGAGGCGCAGGGGAATGTGTTTCCGGAGCTTCTGATCCATATGATGCGTACGGCGGAGGTAAGTGGAAATCTCAGTCAGGTGTCGTTACGCCTTGCGGTTCATTATGAAAAAGAATATAAGTTAAACGGCAAGGTGAAAAGTGCGATGGTCTATCCGATCATATTGCTGGTTATAACAGTCGCTGTCGTGCTTGTTGTATTTACATACGTGTTGCCTCAGTTTGCGGCATTGTTTGAAAATGCAGAAGATATTCCTTTTTCAACGAGAGTCATGCTTGGAATCAGCGATGTTCTGATTCACAACTGGCTACAGCTTATTTTACTGGTAGTATTGCTTTTGATCGGAGGAAAGGCGGCAGCAGGGATTTCAAAAGTAAGGTATTATGCGGATCGCATGAAACTGCGGATTCCGGTAGTTGGAAGGCTGCTTAGGACGATGTATACGGCGCGTTTTGCCAGGACGTTAAGTTCGCTCTATGCGGCCGGGATTCCGATGGTAACGGCACTGCAGATCAGCAGACGTGTGATCGGGAATGCTTGTATTGAGCGCCAGTTTGACGAGGTGATTTCAGGTGTCTGCTCCGGTGAGCCGCTTTCGCAGGCTTTGCGCACAGTGGATGGTTTTGTGAAAAAGTTTGCTTCGGCTGTTATGGTGGGGGAAGAGACGGGGAAACTGGATCAGATGCTTGTGAGCATGGCGGATACACTGGATTTTGAAGCAGAGCGGGCGATTGAGCGTATGGTTGCGATGCTGGAACCGCTTATGATTGTTGTGATGGCAGTCATTGTCGGCGCAGTGATCATTTCTGTGATTGGACCGATTTATGCCTCTTATGATGCGATCGGTGCAGGTGCGTAAGAAAGAGTTGGCTTTTGTATGCGGAGGTACATATGGTTACAGCGGTCTATTTATCCGATTATTTTCTGAAAGTGGTAGTTGGGAAACCAGGAAGTAAAAAAATTGAAATCCATCAGGCATTTCAGGAAGAAATTCCTTCAGGGTGTATTGTAAATGGAAATATATTATCAGAAGAAGCAGTTGTAGATTTGCTCATGAAAGTGTGGAAAGCGCATGGGCTTTCTGCAAAGCGCGTGCGTGTGGTAATCAACGCCATGCCTATTACATTGCGAAAGATGGCACTTCCTGCTATGCGCAAGAAAGAGCTGCTTCAGACTTTGCAAAGAGAGCTGAGTGGTCAGGAGCAGGAAGATCTGATTGCTTATCGGAAACTGTCCGGAGGCAGGAAACGGCTTCAGATTTATGCTGCGGCAGTACCGCGGGCGTATCTTGAAAAATATCAGCGTGTATTCCAGAAGGCTGGGATTCGGCCGGCGCAATTTCTTCCGTCCCGCATCTGTCTGGAAAAGGGGCTGTCACATGTGGATGTACTTCGCAGGGGAACCAGTATTGTACAGGTACTAGACGGGGTACAGCTTACAAGCGTGCTGTGGGAAGGAAAAGAAGCAGTTTATGCAGCAGGGACCAATATTTTTGCGGAATATGGCAGTTTTCAGTTTGGACTGGAAGTAGCGCGTTCTGTCAGTAAGCTGATGCAGTTTTATCTGACGCAGGAAAATGGTCATGGAATCGAAAAGGTGTATCTGAGTGGAATTTCAGAAAAGGATTTTCTGATCTGTGAGGAAGCGATCTTGCAGATGGTTCCGAATGTAAGCGCGTTTCGTCTCGAACAGGATGCTTCGGTTCAGGTTCGCCATGGAAAGGCGTTGGCATTCGGAACGTATCTGAATCTGGCGGGCGCTTTATTTAACCGGAGAAATGAAATGAATCTGCTGATGCCCAAAAAGAAAAAGGCAAAGAAAAAGCAGACAGAATTCTGGAAATATGCAAGGATGCCGCTTATGCTTACCGTAGGGTGCACCGCGATTACCGCTGCGTTTCTTGTTTCTAATCAAATGAAACAGGACATGCTGGACGATGTAAAACGTTATCTGAATGATACAAATAATGTGGCAAAATGTCAGGAACTGGATGAATTGGAGTTCGAAAACGGACTTCTTGCGCATCAGACCATGGCAGTGCAATATATAAATCAGGCGCTTTCCTCTTATCCGGAAATGAATTCGTCGGTAATAAAGGGTATTGAAACGTGTGCAGGGGATAAGGTGGCAGTTCAGGTGAGCAGTTATCTCGCCAAGGACGGGTTGCTGACCTTGGAGGCAACGGCAGAGGAGGCTGATCTGAATAGTCAGTTTGTAGGAGATTTACAGGATTTGGGACTGTTTCAGAAAATTGATTATACGGGTTACGTATATTTACAGGCAGATGAAAGATACCATATCAGCCTTTTGTGTTATCTGAAGTCAGACGCAGGAAAAGAGGAGGTGGAAGGCAGATGACGCCGCTTACGCAGCGAGATAAAAAACTCCTGGGCTTTCTGGCCATAGTGATTGTTCTTTTTGTGTTTATTCGCCTGCTTATTATGCCGCAGATGGAACGGTATTTTGATCTGGATACAGAGATTGAGCTGGCAGAGCTTGAAAAGCATGAAATGAATCTGAAAATGGTATCCGTGGAAGGAACAAGAAAACGAAACGAGGAGTTAAAGGAAGAATTGCAGGTTGCATCCGAACCGTATTATTCGATGCAGACTAGCCAGGAGATTGACCGTGAGATCACCGGAATTTTTCTCCAATATGGGGTGAATATCGTAAATCTTTCCATAACAATGCCTTCAGGACCGTCGGAGCTTAAAATATATGCAGGATGGGAGAACATTTCCGGGGAAATGATGCAGGGACAGATGGATGCCGGGAAAGTAGATATGCAGGATGAGGCTAGCGTTGCAGGGAAAACGGCGCAGAATCAGGTGAATTTGCCGAAGGATGTGGCACAGGATCAGGTTTATGCCGCAGATGTGGTTGTAAAGTGTACCGGAACGAGAGCGCAGATGACAGAGATGATTGATTTTATTACACGCGAGAATCCCGCAATTTTTGTGACCGGATATTCGTTCGCTGCACAGCGTGTGACGGAGAAAAACAGCGGTGATGAGGAACAACAGGAAGAACTGACAATCGGCTTGCAGCTGTTTATGTGTGAAAACGGCGCGGCAAATTTGGAGTAAAGCTATGATAAATGTGAAGAACCTTCCAATTGGTGAAGTGCTGAAGGAATATGGATATATTACAGAAGAGCAGCTTCAGGGAGCCTTGGAGTATCAGAAAGAGCATCGGGGCAAACGTCTGGGTACGGTGCTGATTGAGCGCGGTTATATTACGGAAAGCCAGATGCTGGAAGCGTTGGGGCAGCGGCTTCATTTGCAGCAGGTTTCGCTATCCGGAGCGCAGATTGATATAAATGCTGTGGCCTGCATTCCGGAGAATCTCGCAGAGCAGTACTGTATGCTCGGAATGAAAATAGAGGGAAAGAATCTGACTGTGGCGATGAACGATCCTCTGAATTTCTTTGGAGTGGAGGATGTCCGTCAGGCAACCGGTTATCATATTTCGATTCTGCTTTCTGAGGAGGCGCCGCTTCGCCGTGCCATCCATTATTATTACTCAGAAATATCAGCCAGAAAAGCAGCCGAGAAGGCGAATACGATTTTGCGGGAAACGCCTGCGCCGGAGCTGGAAACACCGGATGGGGAAGGCGATGCTCCAATTATCCAGCTGCTGAACAGCCTGGTACAGCGTGCCTACAATACGAATGCAAGCGATATCCATATCGAACCGTTTGAGAATAAAACACTGGTGCGTATGCGGATTGACGGAACGATTGTAGACTATGTGACATTGCAAAAAGGGATTCACGCTTCGTTGATTGCCAGAATTAAGATTGTTTCAGATCTGGATATTGCAGAGAAGCGGCTTCCGCAGGACGGCCATTGCCAGATTCGGGTGGACAGAGGACCGGTCAACATCAGAGTGTCTCTCATCCCGACGGTTTACGGGGAAAAGGCAGTACTGCGTCTTCTTGCAAACAATGTACAGATTGACTGTCAGGAAACGTATGGCATGGCAGAGGAGGATTACCGCAGATTTTCTGAGATCATGCGTTCACCGAATGGTATTATTTATATTACAGGGCCTACCGGTTCCGGCAAATCGACAACGCTCTATATGGTTCTCGAGGAACTGGCAAAGGAGCAGGTGAACATTTCCACAATTGAAAACCCGGTGGAAAAGAAGGTGCCGAGGCTGAACCAGATGCAGGTGAATACTACAGCAGGGCTCACGTTTGAGTCCGGGCTTCGGGCGCTTTTGCGTCAGGACCCGGATATTATTATGGTAGGAGAGACGAGAGATGCGGAGACGGCTTCTATTTCCGTGCGTGCCGCCATTACCGGGCATCTTGTGTTTTCCACGCTTCATACGAACAGTGCAATGGCATCTGTGGTGCGACTGATTGATATGGGGCTGGCGCCGTATCTTGTGGCGAATTCCGTGGTGGGGCTGATGGCGCAGCGTCTGATGCGGAAGGTTTGTCCACATTGCTGTGAACTGCGGAAGCTTCGGGAGGAGGAGAAATATCTGTTTGAAGCAGACCTGATTCCCGAGCAAGTGAAAGAAGCCAGGGGATGCGATCGTTGCCATTATACCGGGTATAGCGGGCGGATTGCTGTACATGAGATTGTAAAGATCGACCGTGTGTTGCGGGAAATGATTACTTCAGGGGCTTCGCTTGAGAAAATGGAAGAATATGCGAAAGAGCAGCAGGGGATGAAAACACTGCGCCGCAGGGCAGGCGAGCTGACTGCTGCAGGCATCACAACAGTGGAAGAATTGCAGAAGATTGCATATTATACGTGATATTTGTAGGTAGCCTGCCAGCTTTTGGCGGGGATTACATAGTTGAAAAATAGATGATTTGTCAAATAGCCACTTGAAAGGGCTGACATGGACGTTCTGTACAGGAGGATTTCAGAAAACTATGAGAGTTTATCTGTGTTTGAAACAGAGCGTCCGTGTCAGCTTTTTTGCTGTACGTGCTTTTATGGGATATTTTCTGCAAGCCTTGTTACGGCAACGTAAATATCCTGAATCCGGTACCAGGTACGCGGGCCGACGATTCCGTCCCGGGCAAGACCAAAGACGGACTGGAAGGTGCGGACTGCTTCCTGAGTCTGTTCTCCGAAAATTCCGTCGGGCGTCAGTTTCGGAATCAGTGGATAGTTGTTGGAAATGGCGTTCAGCTGTTCCTGAATCTTCATAACATCGCTTCCGACGGAACCGATAGAAAGCGGAAAACCAGGATAGGATTCCGGGACGCCGGAGACTTCCTCTGCCATATTGACATACATCGAATCGCCATAATAGTTGCGGATAATGGAAAGTGCATCGTACCCCTGCTCCCCAAGTTCAGCACTTCCCCACTGGGAGAGCCACTGAGGACACTGGACGCGGCGGCCGTCGCAGTACTGGGTCAAAATGGGCTGACGCACATTTGGACGGGAAAGATAATTCAGAAAAACATCGTCTACAGCCTGATCAATACTGTCAAAAATATTTCGGCCGTAAACCCATTTCTGGTCAAAGGCAGTGGAGGAGGTAATGGTGAAATTATAGCCTTTGTTGCGATACCATTCTGTATAAATGCGGTTCATTGTGAAAGACTGGATGGCCAGGATGTTGGCGATCAGTGATTCATAAGGCCAGGTAGCATAGATTTCACAGCTTGCCACATTTTTAATGTAATCTTTATAGCGGACATAATAATTTCCGGCAGAGGTGTCGCGTGGGGTTCCGTTGTGAACGACTACGTATTCCGGTACGACAACCTGATCCAGAACGATCTCTCCGCTGACGTTTACGGGCTTGATTTCATCCTCGGCAATTTTGGGAGGATAGATGCCGTAAAGTGTATGATCCGGAATTGTGATGGTGTCGGGAAGCTCTCCGGCTTCGAGAGGTCGCATTTTTACATTTTGCAAAGCAAGCTGCGTACTTAGTACTTCAATTCCGCTGACCACGACCGGCTCATAGCCTGGTGCAGTGATACGGATGGTGTATTCTGCGTAAGGCATGGTTTCCGATGGTGCAAGGCTGTATTCAATCGGTGGTGCATTGAGTTCCAGAATCTCTGTTTTTCCGCTGCTACCGGTCTGTACTTCTTCGAGAATGCTGTCAGGATCTCCGGTGTAGGAAATATCAACGGTGGCATTTTCAATAGGAAGATTCTGTTCAGACAGGGCGGTAATTTGCAGACTGCCTGTATCAACCATTTCAGTCTGTGCGGTGCGGATCATAAAGCTGTCGGATCTGTGATTCATAAATGTGCTCCTGTGGTACACTTACTTTTACTTTATGCAGATTTCGGCGACTTGTTACTGCAAAAGAGGGGAATTTCTGATCTGACAGAGGTGGGAAAGTTTATGAAAAAAAGATTGCAATCCATTACCGGATATGGTAGAATCGAAACAATTTGAGCACAAGTGGATGAAAGGAGCAAGAGACAGTATGAAAGCTTATCTGATACTGGAAGATGGCACTGTGTTTACGGGACAGAGTATCGGTTCGACGCGGGAAGTCATCAGTGAAATTGTTTTTAATACCTCCATGACAGGGTATCTCGAAGTGCTGACAGACCCCTCTTATGCGGGACAGGCGGTAGTAATGACGTATCCGTTGATTGGTAATTATGGCATCTGTTATGAAGATATGGAATCGGACCGGCCCTGGCTGGATGCTTTTATCGTCCGCGAATTATCACGTCTCCCGAGTAACTTCCGCTGCGAAGATACGATTCAGAATTTTCTTTTGAAATATGATATTCCAGGTATTGCAGGGATTGACACCCGCGCTCTCACCAAAATTCTCCGTGAAAAAGGTACCATGAATGGCTGTATAACGACAAATGAACATTACAATATAGACGAGCTTTTGCCGCGCCTTCGTGCGTATACGACCGGCAAGGTAGTGGAGAAGGTAAGCTGCAAAGAAAAATATGTGCTGGAGGGCAGTGGCGCGAAGGTGGCATTCATGGATTTTGGGGCCAAGCGCAATATTGTGCGGCGTTTGCAAGATAGAGGATGTCAGGTGACAGTGTATCCGGCGCTCACAAGTGCAGAGGAGATTCTTGCAGCAAAACCGGATGGTATTATGCTGTCCAATGGCCCGGGAGACCCGAAAGAATGTACATCAATTATCGAGGAGCTGAAAAAGCTTTATGCATCGGATGTGCCGATTTTTGCAATCTGTCTTGGACATCAGCTCATGGCGCTCGCGAACGGTGCAGATACACACAAAATGAAATATGGTCATCGTGGAGGCAATCACCCGGTGCGTGACCTTGCGACAGGTCGGGTTTATATTTCTTCTCAGAATCACGGGTATGTTGTGGATGTGGAAAGTCTCTCGCCGGAGATTGCGGTGCCGGCGTTTGAAAATGTGAATGATGGGACGAACGAAGGACTTTGCTATACAGGAAAGAATATTTTCACAGTACAGTACCATCCGGAGGCGTGTCCGGGGCCGCATGATTCTGATTATCTGTTTGACCGGTTTATGAAGATGATGGAGGTGGAAGCGTAATGCCGAAGAATCCTGAGATTAAAAAAGTACTTGTGATTGGTTCTGGCCCGATTGTGATCGGACAGGCGGCAGAGTTTGATTATGCGGGAACGCAGGCGTGCCGTTCTCTTCGGGAAGAGGGGATTGAGGTTGTGCTGCTCAATTCCAATCCGGCGACGATTATGACCGATAAGGATATTGCAGATAAGGTTTATATAGAGCCGCTTACCGTAGAAGTTGTGGAGCAGCTTATTTTGAAGGAGCAGCCGGACAGCGTGCTTCCCACGCTTGGCGGACAGGCAGGTTTGAATCTGGCGATGGAGCTGGAGGAACGCGGATTTTTAAAAGAGCATCATGTGCGGCTGATCGGTACGACCTCTGAAACGATTAAAAAAGCAGAGGACCGTCTGGAGTTTAAAAGCACGATGGAGAAAATCGGCGAGCCGGTTGCTCCGTCTCTGGTCGTGGAGAGCGTTGAGGAAGGCGTGAAGTTCACGAACAGCATCGGTTATCCGGTGGTGCTTCGTCCCGCGTATACACTTGGCGGAAGCGGCGGGGGAATTGCATATAACTATCAGGAGCTTGTGGAGATTCTGGAAAACGGTCTCCGTCTGAGCCGCGTTGGTCAGGTGCTTGTGGAACGTTGCATTGCGGGCTGGAAAGAGATCGAGTATGAAGTCATGCGTGACAGCGCAGGCAATGTGATCACAGTCTGCAACATGGAAAATATTGATCCCGTGGGCGTACATACGGGTGACAGTATTGTTGTGGCGCCGTCCCAGACGCTCGGCGACAAAGAGTATCAGATGCTGCGTACGTCCGCCCTGAATATTATCAGCGAGTTGAAAATCACCGGAGGCTGTAACGTACAGTTTGCGCTGCATCCGACGAGCTTTGAATACTGTGTGATCGAGGTGAATCCGCGTGTCAGCCGTTCTTCTGCGCTGGCGTCAAAGGCTACCGGGTATCCGATCGCGAAGGTGGCGGCCAAAATTGCGCTTGGCTATACGCTGGATGAGATCAAAAATGCGATTACCGGAAAGACGTATGCAAGCTTTGAGCCAATGCTTGATTACTGCGTTGTGAAAATGCCGCGTCTCCCGTTTGATAAATTCATCAGCGCCAGCCGGAGCCTGACGACTCAGATGAAGGCTACCGGTGAAGTAATGAGTATTTCCGACAGTTTTGAGGGTGGGCTGATGAAGGCGATCCGTTCTTTGGAGCAGCATGTGGATTGCCTGATGTCCTATGATTTCTCACATTTAAGTGAAGCGGATTTGAGAAAGCAGCTTGCACATGTGGATGATCAGAGAATCTGGGTGATCGCAGAGGCGCTGCGTCGCGGGATTTCTTACGAGGCTATTCATGATATTACGAAGATTGATATCTGGTTCATTGACAAACTGGCGATTCTCGTGGAGATGGAAGAGGCTCTGAAAAATAAGGAGCTTACGGTGGAGCTGTTAAAAGAAGCAAAGCGCATCGAGTTTCCGGATCATGTGATTGCCCGTCTGACTGGAAAAACAGAAGAAGAGATCAAAGCGATGCGGTATGAAAACGGCATTGTAGCAGCGTACAAGATGGTCGATACGTGTGCGGCCGAGTTTGCAGCGACAACGCCTTACTATTATTCTGTGTTCGGCAGTGAGAATGAAGCAGAAGAGACGAGCGGTAAAAAGAAAGTGCTGGTGCTTGGTTCAGGGCCGATTCGGATTGGACAGGGAATTGAGTTTGACTTCTGCTCCGTACACTGTACCTGGGCGTTTGCAAAAGAAGGCTATGAGACGATTATCATCAACAACAATCCGGAGACGGTGAGTACGGATTTTGATATTGCGGATAAGCTGTATTTTGAGCCGCTGACTCCGGAAGATGTGGAAAATGTCGTACGTCTGGAAAAACCGGACGGCGCTGTGGTTCAGTTCGGCGGACAGACCGCGATTAAGCTGACAGAGTCTCTGATGAAGATGGGCGTTCCGATTCTCGGTACGTCTGCGGAAAATGTGGATGCGGCGGAGGACCGTGAATTGTTTGATCAAATTCTTGAGCAGTGTAACATTCCGCGTCCTGCCGGAGATACGGTGTTTACAGCTAAAGAAGCAAAAGAGGTGGCGCATCGTCTCGGTTATCCGGTGCTGGTTCGACCGTCTTATGTACTTGGCGGACAGGGCATGCAGATTGCGATCAATGATGAGGATGTGGACAGCTACATCGGTATCATCAACCGGATTGCGCAGGAGCATCCGATTCTGGTAGACAAGTATCTGGTCGGAAAGGAAATTGAGGTAGATGCGGTATGTGACGGTGAGGACGTCCTGATTCCGGGCATTATGGAGCATATCGAGCGTGCCGGTATTCATTCGGGAGACAGCATTTCCGTGTATCCGGCGCAGAGTATTTCCGCAAAGATCAAGCGTGTGATTGAGAATTATACGAGGAAGCTAGCGCGTTCTTTGCATGTAATCGGCCTGATTAATATTCAGTTTATTGTAAGCAATGATGAGGTTTACGTCATTGAGGTAAATCCGCGTTCGAGCCGGACCGTTCCGTATATCAGTAAGGTGACCGGGATTCCGATTGTGCCGCTGGCGACAAAGGTGATTCTGGGCGCCAAAATCCGTGATCTTGGTTATACTCCGGGGCTTCAGCCGGAGGCAGACTATTTTGCGATTAAAATGCCGGTATTCTCTTTTGAGAAAATCCGTGGTGCCGATATCAGCCTTGGGCCTGAGATGAAATCAACGGGAGAGTGTCTGGGAATCGCGGAGACGTTTGATGAGGCGTTGTATAAGGCGTTTCTTGGCGCGGGCATCAATCTGCCGAAATATAAAAACATGATTATGACCGTGCGCGATTCGGATAAGATCGAGGCCGCAGAGCTTGCGAAGCGTTTTGAAGCGCTTGGCTATAACATTTTTGCCACAAAGGGTACTGCCAGGGCTTTGATGGAGGCTGATGTGCAGGTGCGTATGACAAGAAAGCTTGAGCAGGAATCTCCAAATATCCTGGACTTGATTCTGGGGCATGAAATTGATCTTGTCATTGATACGCCGTCTCAGGGCGTCGGACATGCAAAGGATGGTTTCGTCATCCGGCGAAATGCGATTGAGACTGGTGTGAATGTGCTGACCAGCCTTGATACGGCAGAGGCTTTGATTACAAGTCTTGAAAATAACAATATACACAAGCTGACGCTGATTGATATCGCGAAGGTAGCAACACGATAAGAAACGGGGAGCGCGTCCAACAGAACGTGTCTCCCCTTTCTGATGGCAGGAAGTTCCTGCATTGTTAACATAATATTACTTGCATTTTAAAAAGATTCACGATACAATGTGTGCGAAAGTAAGATGCCGCGAACCTTTCTGTCATATGTGGTTCGAGGCAGGATAGAAAGGCGAACTGTATACGGGAGGGACGTAATGCGTAAAAAATCGCATATTTCACTGGCCATGTATCTGGTAAGGGAACTGAAGCTGGAGGGCCTGAACAAACATAAAAAGGCGTTTTGCCTTGGGGCAATTCTTCCGGATCTGACTCCGAAGATGATCACATCACCGCATGAATTTGAAACATCGTATGAGAATATGAAGGATTTTGTGCGGAATATTTTCGCAGAGAATGCAGACAGTGAGTGGAAGGAACGGGTGCTCTGGAGAAGGATCGGCGTGGCGCTGCACTATATGGCTGATTATTTTACGTTTCCACATAATACTTCTTTTTCCGGAAGTCTGAAAGATCACTGCATGTATGAAAGTGAGATGAAATATTATCTCCGTGATTTTGTATACACTCCGGAAGCTGGACGGATATTCTGCGAAGCCAGGCGTATGGCGGCGGGGATTGGCAGTCTGGAGGCATTGTTTTCCTTTGTGAAAAAAAGGCATCGTGCTTATATGCAGGCGCCGCACAGTGTGGAACGTGACTGTTATGAAATTGTTATGCTTTGTTCTATTGCCTTTGTTGTGATGGCAGAGCTTGCCTGTGCACAGAATTTGGTGGCAGAGCCGGTATACCGGTGCGCATAAGGATGACTGTACAGGCGGACAGGAAGGAACGCGAAGCGAAAAACCAAGGAAGGGACGGTATTCACAAAGCTGGGTGCCGTCATTTTATTTGTGTACAGATTCTTAATATTTCCAAAATATGCTTGTGATTTTCTGCTCTGGTTTGTTATACTGATTTCAAAATAGGCAAAATTTCATCGCTAGATAAATGAGTTTATAGTGGTGTATGAAAAAGGATATGGGAGGATTTCAATATGGGATTGATAAAGGCAGCGCTTGGCGCCGTGGGCGGTACATTTGCGGATCAGTGGAAAGAATATTTTTACTGTGAGGCAATGGATTCTGAGATTCTGGTTCAGAAAGGACAGAAAAGAGTTTCCGGTCGTTCTTCGAACCGTCATGGCGACAGTAATGTGATTACGGACGGTTCCGGGATTGCAGTGGCAGACGGCCAGTGTATGATGATCGTAGAGAATGGAAAAGTGGCAGAGGTATGTGCGGAGCCTGGCAAGTATACGTATGACAGCAGCTTGGAGCCGTCGATATTCGGGGGCAGTCTCGGAGAGGGGATTCGCCGTACTTTTGCAGAGATCGGGCGCCGATTTACGTATGGCGGAGCGGCTGGAAAGGACCAGAGAGTCTATTATTTTAATACAAAGGAAATTATGGGAAATAAATACGGGACGCCGACGCCGGTTCCGTTTCGGGTGATTGACCGGAACATCGGGCTTGACGTGGATATTTCGATCCGCTGCAATGGCGAGTATTCTTACCGGATTGCTGACCCGATTCTTTTTTATACAAATGTATGCGGGAATGTGGCACAGTTTTTTGAGCGTTCCGAGATGGACAGCATGTTGAAAAGTGAGCTGCTGACCGCGTTGCAGCCTGCGTTTGCAAAGATTTCAGAGATGGGCGTCCGCTACAGCGCACTGCCAGGCCATACGATGGAGCTTGCAGATGCGCTCAATGATGTGCTTTCGAAGAAATGGAAGGAGCTTCGCGGCATTGTGATTGCTTCGTTTGGAGTAAATTCTGTTTCTGCATCGAAAGAAGATGAGGATATGATCAAGCAGATGCAAAAAAGTGCCATTCTGCGTGATCCGACGATGGCTGCGGCAACGCTCGTAGGAGCGCAGGGAGACGCAATGCGCACGGCAGCAGGCAATCAGGCAGGCGCCATGACCGGATTTATGGGCATGGGGATGGCCGGCGCGGCAGGCGGTATGAATGCACAGGATCTCTACGCAATGGGACAGAACCGCGCGAATACAGCAGCACAGGGGAATCAGGCCAGTCAGGCAGGAGCGGGTACCGGCGTGCCGGGGAAGGCATCTGAGATTGGAAGCTGGACCTGTGGATGTGGAACGGAAAACACAGGAAAATTCTGCCGGGAATGCGGTGCAAAAAGACCGGAGACTTCATGGAGATGTTCCTGCGGTGCGGAAAACACGGGGAAATTCTGTCAGGAGTGCGGTGCGAAAAAACCGGAGGGTTCCTGGCTCTGTACGTGCGGGACGATGAATGACGGGAAGTTCTGCCGGGAATGCGGTGCAAAGCGGCCGTAATCAGTCTACGAAATTTGATTAAAAAGCGCTGCGTAGGATCTGGTTTCTCAGACAGCCAAACCTGCGGGCGCTTTTTGTGAAAAACATTTAGAAAAGAAAACAGGGGGTAGATTATGTCAGATATTCTGGAATATAAATGTCCTTGCTGCGGAGGCGCGATTACATTTGACAGCAGGCTCCAGAAGATGAAATGTCCTTATTGTGATACAGAGTTTGAACTGGATACTCTGAAGGAGTTTGAAGAGGAGACAATAGACGAAGACCGGGGGCCGAGCTGGGAAGAGGAAAATGTAGAACAAAGCCGGGAAACGTTGGAAGATGATGCGGGAAATCTGGTTTCGTACATCTGTGAAGCGTGTGGCGGGGAAATTGTGGCGGATCAGAACATGGCGGCTTCGAGGTGCCCTTATTGTGATAACCCCGTAATCGTAATGAAAAAGTTAAGCGGGATGCTTCGACCGGATCTAGTTATTCCCTTTAAACTAGATAAAAAGCAGGCTCAGGAGCATCTGAAGTCACATCTGAAAGGAAAGGTTTTGCTTCCGTCCCTGTTTAAAACGGAGAACCGGATTCAGGAAGTAAAAGGAGTGTACGTTCCGTTCTGGCTGTATGACTGTGATGCACAGGCGGAAATTCGCTGCCGTGCAACGCGGATTCACTGCTGGCGGAGCGGGGATTATCAGTATACGGAGACACAGCATTATCTGGTGAGCCGTGGCGGGGATATTGGATTTGAAAATGTACCGGTTGACGGTTCAGTTAAAATGGACGATGCGCTGATGCAGTCTATTGAACCATTTTATTATAAAGATGCAGTGTCTTTTGAGACTGCATATCTTTCCGGGTATCTTGCGGATAAATATGACCAGACGTCCGCAGAGTGTGCGCCGCATGCCAATGACAGAATGCGTAAAAGCACGGTAGATGCGTTTATGAGTACGATACTCGGCTATTCGTCCTGCATCCCGGAGCACACGGACATTCGGCTTCAGCAGGGAAGAATCCGGTATGCGCTTCTTCCGGTATGGATACTACATACCACTTATAAAGGAGAATTGTATACGTTTGCAATGAACGGCCAGACAGGTAAGTTTGTCGGTGATCTTCCGGCAGACAGCGGAAAAGCAGCCAGGATAGCCGGGCTTGTTTTTGCCGGAGTGTTTTCGCTTGTGATGTTGCTTACCGCACTGTTTTAGGAGGGGAGAGAGATGAAGAGATTGGGAAAAAAACAAAAAATACTGCTGTTTCCCCTGCTGCTTTTTTTGATTCTGGTGGGACTTGGATTTCAGGGGACGGCATCAAACAGTCAGAAGGTTGTAGATATGGCAGGCCTTTTGGATACGGAGGAAGAAGAGAAACTTCAGAAACAGCTGTCCGGGATTGCAGAGAAGTATGAATGTGATGTGGCGGTTGTGACTGTAAATTCCTGTGAGGGAAAACAGATTCAGGATTACACGGATGATTATTATGAAGCCAACGATTACGGATACGGTGCTCGTTATGACGGGATTATTCTGCTGATCAGCATGAAAGAGCGGAAGTTTCATATGGCGACTCAGGGCTGGGCGATCACGGCATTTACGGATTATGGGATGCAGGAGATTGATGACAGAATTTCGGGATTGCTTTCTGACGGGAAGTACTATAAAGCATTCCGGAAATTTGGAGACCTGGCAGAGGAATATATTGTTGAGGCGCAGAAAGGAACTCCTTTTGATGTAGACCATAAGTATAGAAAGCGGATGGAAATTGGAATGAAGCTTCTGATTTCACTGCTTGCAGGTCTTGCAGTAGCTGGATGTGTGGTTGGAGGGATGTTTGCACAGTTGAAGTCAGTTCGGGTAAAACATACTGCGCAGGAATACGTCCGTAGCGGAAGCTTTCATGTGACGAGGCAGAGGGATATCTTTTTATATCGGACTGTATCAAGAATCAAGATAGAAAAAGAGCAAAATTCGAGCGGCGGAGGCGGCAGCATAACACATACGACGTCAGGAGGGCGAAGTTCGGGAGGGCATACGGGGTCCTTTTAAAGAAGGTAAAATGTGTTGTCGAAAAGAGAATGACCTGGGGGAATCAATCCCAAAACGGGGTTTCAGGAAACAAGTTACCCCTTACTTTTGGATTGATTCCCCCAGGTTTGATTTTGAGCAGCGTTTTGTAGTTTCGAACAAACGAAACATTTTGTAACTCCGCGCAAATTAATGATGCTTGCTACTTGCAGGAAAAATTAAGGTGCGATAGCCCTGCCCCGATGCCAGATCTGGCGGATTTCCAGGTTCTGATCAAGCAGGACGATGTTTGCATATTTCCCTGGCTCCAGTGTGCCATAATCATCAGATAATCCGATTGCGCGCACTGGATTTGTGGCAGCGCATTTGATGACGCTTGCGAGAGGGATTTTCATTTCTTTGACAGCGGTGCGGACACAGTCCATCAGATTGGTAACGGACCCAGCCAGTGTGCCGTCTTCCAATACGGCAAGGTTTCCATTTACGTGTACGGTCTGTCCGCCAAGGTCGTAAGTGCCGTTTTTCATACCTGTGGCGCGCATACTGTCACTGATGAGGATAATGCGGTCATCGCCGAAAATCTTAAATGTGGTGCGGACGGCAGACGGATGTATATGGACACCGTCGCAGATCAGCTCCACCATACATGTTTCATGATCTGCTGCCGCGCCGATTGGACCAGGCGCGCGGTGTGAAAAGGGCGGCATGGCGTTGTAAAGGTGAGTCAATTGACTGGCACCACAGGAGAGTGCCTCTTTTGCAGTGTCGTAGTCCGCCACAGTGTGTGCCAGGGAAATATTGGTTTCCCCGGCATTTTTTTTGATGAAGTCAAGTGCGCCTTCTGTTTCTGGTGCAACGACGACTGTACGGATTTTATTTCCGGAAATATGTTGCAGGCGGCCGAGCATCGCGCTGTCTGCGGTGCGGATATAGTGTTCATTCTGCGCGCCTTTTTTTGCGGTGCTGATAAAAGGGCCTTCCATGTAAAGACCGCAAAAATCCGCTCCGTTTTCGCAGTCGAAGTCTTTTGCAGTTTGGCAGATGGCCAAAAGCGTCTCTTCCGGCATGGTCATGGTAGCGGGTGTGATGGAGGTAATGCCATGGCGCAGCTGGTATTCGGCGATTGTCCGAAAGGCTTCCTGCGTACCGTCGCAGCAGTCAGCTCCCATACATCCGTGGAAATGAATATCGGTAAGGCCCGGGATGACATAAGCTCCGCAGGCGTCAAACGTACATTCTTCTGCGGCGAGCGCATTGTATTCGCATTCTGAGAGGATGCGGTTATGCGACAGATAAACGGTATTTGCTGCAAAGCTTCCGTCTGCCTGAAAGGCTAACCCGTTTATGATTTTCGTTTTTTGCGCCATATTGATACTCCTTTAGATCAGTTCTGTACATTTGGAAAGCGCAGCCTCATCTGCGACAACGGTAACGTCGTTGTGAAGCTGAAGGATGGAAGCCGGTACCTGTGGTGTTACAGGACCGAAAAAGGCTTCTTTTACGATGTCAGCTTTATCTGCGCCGGATACAACCACAACGATTTTGTGCGCAGACATAATGGTCTTGATTCCCATGGTATAAGCCTGACGCGGTACGTCATTTTCTGATACAAAGAAACGCATGTTGGCTTTAATGGTGCGCTCGGACAGTGTAACACAGTGTGTCTCTTTCTCGAAAGCAGTTCCCGGTTCATTGAAACCGATATGGCCGTTATGTCCAAGGCCGAGAAGCTGAAGATCTACACCACCCAGGGAGTGGATGATATCATTGTACTGGCGGCAGGCCTTGTCGCTGTCTTCTTCCGTACCGTCCGGCAGAAAGGTGCGGCTTTTGTCAATATTTACTTTGCTGAATAGATGATCATTCATGAAATAGTAATAGCTCTGATCATTTTCTTTCGGAAGTCCTTTGTATTCGTCAAGATTCACGGTTGTGACTTCGGAAAAATCGAGATCCCCCTGATTGTATGCGTCAACCAGCTGCTTGTAAGTACCGATCGGCGTTGAACCGGTCGCAAGGCCGAGTACACAATGAGGCTTCATGAGAATCTGTGCAGAAATAAGGTTAGCTGCCTTGCGGCTGAGATCGCTGTAATCTTTGGCTTTTAAAATTTTCATAAAATAATATCCCCCGATGGTTTAATGGTGTATTTGCAAAGCCAGGGCTTTGCACAAAAATACTATAACATAAGTGGATGTTTGGTTTCAATAGAGGAATTGAAGGTCTTAGGGGACGGGCTGTCGCCCTATAGAACATAGAAATCGGCCTCCCGCTTCCATGCAAGCATGGCGCGGGAGGCCGATTTCTATGTTCTGCACGGCTCGTAGCTTTCGTGTCAGTTGTCCTCTGGTTTGCCTTCCGTGGTGTAGACCTGTCTCTTGCGGGCCATTTCATCACTTTCAAGGTATTCATCATACGTTGTAATCTTGTCGATCATTTTACCGTTCGGCAGGAATTCCATAATCCGGTTGGCTGTTGTCTGAACAATCTGATGGTCGCGGGAGGAGAAAAGCAGTACCCCCGGAAATTTGATCATGCCGTTGTTCAGGGCAGTGATGGATTCCATGTCCAGATGGTTGGTCGGTTCATCCAACAGAAGGACGTTTGCACCGGAAATCATCATCTTGGAGAGCAGGCAACGTACGCGCTCGCCTCCGGAGAGTACTTTGAGTTTTTTGACACCGTCATCACCGGCAAAGAGCATACGGCCAAGGAAGCCGCGGACATAGGTGGCATCCTTAATCTCAGAGAACTGAGTCAGCCAGTCAACGATGATCAGGTCATTGTCAAACTCTTTTGTGCTGTCCTTCGGGAAATAAGCCTGGGAGGTGGTAACACCCCACTTGTAGGTGCCTTCATCGGGCTCGATTTCACCCATGAGAATCTGGAAGAAGGTGGTCTTTGCAAGCTCGTTGCCGCCGATAAAGGCTACCTTGTCATCGTGTCCCAGGGTGAAGGTGATATTGTCCAGTACTTTTACGCCGTCGATGGTCTTGGAAAGATTTTCAACCTTGAGCACTTCGTTTCCGATTTCACGGTTTGGACGGAAATCAATGTACGGATATTTCCGGCTGGATGGTTTAATCTCGTCAAGCTGGATTTTCTCAAGCGCACGTTTTCTGGAGGTCGCCTGCTTGGATTTGGAAGCGTTCGCGGAGAAACGGGAGATGAACTCCTGCAGCTCCTTGATCTTTTCTTCTTTCTTTTTGTTGGCTTCTTTCATCTGCTTGATCAGAAGCTGGCTAGACTCATACCAGAAATCATAGTTTCCGGCGTAAAGCTGAATTTTGCCGTAGTCGATATCTGCAATCTGTGTACAGACTTTGTTCAGAAAATAACGGTCATGAGAAACGACGATGACTGTGTTGTCAAAATTGATCAGGAATTCTTCCAGCCAGTTGATGGCTTCGAGATCCAGGTGGTTGGTCGGCTCGTCAAGCAGAAGAATATCAGGATTACCGAACAGGGCGCGCGCAAGGAGTACCTTCACCTTCTGATTACCGTCGAGATCTTTCATCAGCATATAGTGGAAGGACGGGTCGATTCCGAGGCCGTTGAGCAAAGTGGCGGCGTCAGATTCCGCCTCCCAGCCGTTCATCTCGGCAAATTCGCCTTCGAGTTCGCTGGCGCGGATTCCGTCCTCATCAGAAAAATCCTCTTTGGCGTAGATGGCGTCCTTTTCCTTCATAATATCATAGAGACGCTGGTTGCCCATGATAACCGTGTCGAGTACCGGATACTCATCGTATTTAAAATGATCCTGTTCCAAAACGGAGAGACGCTGACCAGGCGTCATGGACACGTCGCCTTTTGAAGTTTCGAGCTTTCCGGAAAGGATTTTCAGGAACGTTGATTTTCCGGCTCCGTTGGCACCGATCAGGCCGTAGCAGTTGCCTTCAGTAAATTTGATATTTACATCTTCAAACAGAGCTTTTTTTCCGATTCGCAGAGTTACATTGTTTGCACTAATCATATTTTACCCTCATTTATATTGCTGTTATTATATTGCACTGTCTCTTATTTTACTGAAAAAATCGAAAAAAGCAAGGGAAAAATAGGGCAAGAGTTTACTTGTATTCGGAGATAAGTTGAGATAAGATATTCGCGCGGACAGTGTGCGCTGTCTTTCAAGGAAAGAAGAAGCAATAATGGTGAAAAGAACTGGTAAATTTAAGAGAAAAGAAGGGTGGATTATGATGAAATCCAAAGCCATGACAAAGGAATCAAAAAAGAAACGGGAGAAAGAACAGACAATTGATATGCTGCATGGCCCTCTGGCGGGGAAAATCATAAAGTTTACGATTCCGATTATGCTTTCAGGGATTTTGCAGCTTTTGTTTAATGCAGCAGATATTATTGTAGTGGGACGGTTTGCCGGAAGCAATGCGCTGGCGGCAGTTGGTTCCAACAGTGCATTGATTAATCTGCTGGTTAATCTGCTGGTGGGGCTGTCCATCGGCTCGGCGGTGGCGGTAGCCTTTTATTATGGTGCGTCAGAGTTGAATCAGGTAAAGGATACGATTCATACATCGGTGGCGCTCAGCATAGCAGGCGGGTTTGTCAGCGGAACACTGGGCTTTGTTTTCAGTCCGATTTTGTTGGAGCTGATGGACACACCGGAAAATATCATCGGACAGGCAACCCTGTATCTGAAAATCTATTTCCTCGGTATTCCTGCCATGTCGGTTTACAATTTTGGAAGTGCGATCATGCGTTCCCTCGGAGATACGAAACGGCCGTTGTATTATCTGATTACCGGCGGGATTGTAAATGTTGTGCTGAATGTGATCCTGGTGGCTGGATTTCATCTTGATGTGGCGGGCGTGGCCATTGCCACGGTAGTTTCACAGATGATTTCAGCGCTGCTGATTTTGCGGCATATGGCCCGGATGGAGGAATGCATCCGGCTTGAATGGAAAAAAATTCGGATTTCCAAAAACAAGCTTGTGCGGATTGCGCGGATTGGGGTGCCTGCGGGAATACAGTCAACGATCTTTTCACTTTCCAATGTATTGATTCAGTCGTCGGTCAACAGTTTCGGGGAGCTGGCGGTGGCTGGAAATTCTGCGTCCAGCAATATAGAAGGTTTTATTTACATAGCAATGAATTCTTTTTATCAGGCGGCCCAGACGTTTACCGGTCAGAATGTTGGCGGAAGAAAGTATGACCGGATTAACAAAGTATTTTTCAACTGCCTTATTATGGTAACGGCAACCGGACTTGTACTGGGGGCGATCGTGAAGCATTTTGCAAATCCGCTTCTGAACATCTACCTTCCAGGCAATGAATCGGCAATTGAATACGGAATTGCCAGAATCGAAATTATTGTGACGACCTACTTCCTCTGTGGAATTATGGATGTTTTTTCAGGGATGCTCAGGGGAATGGGGGAATCGGTGATGCCTATGGTTGTTTCGATGGTTGGGTCCTGTTTACTCCGTGTGGTCTGGATTTATACAGTATTTGCGGCAAACAGAACGCTTTCTGTATTGTACTGGTCGTATCCGGTTTCGTGGCTTGTTACAGAATCGGTACATTTGCTCTGTTATTTGTACGTGAAAAAGCGGTTGATACGGAACAATATGCACACAGCATGATGGAGAAGGCTGGTGGATTCTAAAAAACAAAAATGTTAACTTGTAAAACAAAATAGTTGACAAACAACTGGTGTTTGTGTAGAATGAAAAATGTCAACTAAAGAAGAGAAAAAGTTGACGAAAGAGGAGGATGCTATGGAGAATAAAAAATTGTCTACACAGAAGGTTGTGCTTGCGGGGATGATGGCAGCAGTGATGGCAGTGATGTCGCAGATTCAGTTTCCGCTTCCGTCAGGCGTACCGGTAACCATGCAGACGTTTGCAATGGCTTTGGCGGGGTATGTGCTGGGATGGAGATATGGTCTGATCTCCACGGCAGTGTATATTTTATTGGGAGCTGTAGGGGTTCCGGTGTTCGCTGGTTTTTCGGGCGGAATCGGGTTTGCCACAAGTCCCGCCGGAGGGTATATTTGGGGATTTCTGCCGATGGTTGCGCTGTGTGCACTTGGATATGAAAAGAAAAATTATGTATGGCTGTGTGTACTTTCCGTGCTAGGTCTTGCAGCCTGCCATTTGTTCGGAGTGATTCAGTTTTCGCTTGTCACCGGAATGGGATGGAAGGAAGCGTTTTTTGTGGCTTCCGTGCCGTATCTGGTAAAAGATGTTGCTTCTCTGGCAGGGGCTTACATAGCGGCCAAAGCTGTCCGGGCAGGTCTGAAAAGTGCCGGTGCACAGATGGCATAAAAGGGGAGAAAGAATTATGGAACTTCGTGCGCATCATCTGCTGTGTATTCCCATGTATCAGGGGCATGGCTATAGCGAAGAGTTTTGTGCTCATATGACAGAAGTAATAGAACGAATCAAAACGACAGAAGAGGAAATCCGGCCGTTGGCTTCTCCGGATGAGGTCTGTACGCATTGCCCAAATCTTGAGCCTGCTGTGCCAAAAGAAAAGGGAAGCAGGGGAGAGAAGCCGGAATCGGATATGGAGTTTCTTTTTAACCGTTACTGTGAACATGAACATCGGACGTCAAAAAAGGATGCTGATTTAATAGAACGGTTGGGACTGTGTTGTGGAAAAACGTACAGTCGCAGTGAACTGAAAGAGATTGTGCTGTCACATATGACGGAGGAAGTGTTCGATGCTTCCTGCGGAAAATGCGACTGGCGCAAGCAGGGACTGTGCAGCTTTGTGCTGTGGCAGAAAAAGTTCAGGGAATGCTTCTAAAAAGTGTAAAAATCCATGTGGTATTTATTGACAGAAATTGTTGCCCGTGTTATGTTAAAAAAGTAAACAATATAAAAGATGCAGCAAAGTGATTTACATTCCGCATAGATGTGGAACAGTAGATTTAAAAGGGAAGTCAGGTGAGATTCCTGCACGATCGGGTCACTGTAATTACGCGGCATATTCCATGACGTGAGTCAGCCATTGTGTGCGAGCATGAGAAGGCGGAATTGCCAGGAGGTAGAGTCAGGAAACCTGCTTTGCAGCGACAGTCAAATCTTCCCGCCAAAGATATTGCACTGGAATAGCTTAGAGGATATTAAGGATAAAGTGTCAGGCGGCACTTTATTTTTTGTGTTCAAAAGGCTTATCTGCGTTCCGGGAAGGGAACATGGAGGAAAAATGAAGAAAAGAGCAGTAAGTTTATTGCTGTGCGTGGGCATGGCAGCGTCACTGGTTACCGGCACAGGTGCGGTGGTCAGGGCAGAAGGAGAAACAGAAGTATTGACAGAAGCAGCAGAAGTGTCGGCAAATTATCCGCTGACGGTATCCACCTTCAATTATGCGAAGGAGCCGGTAGAGGAAACGTTTGAAAAGGCACCGGAGAGGGTTCTGACCTTCTGGCAGAATTCCCTGGAGACGATGTTGGCGCTTGGCCTGGGAGACCGGATTATCTGCGCGGTAGGAGTCAGCAAAGAGAGCGTTCTTCCAGAGCTTCAGGAGGAGTTTGATAAGGTCGCGTCCGGAAAGGAATACAATGAGTTTGTGGATACCAATGCGGCAATGAGCAAGGAATATGCGATTATGATGGAACCGGATTTCATTCTGGGCTGGAAATCCTCTTTTTCGGACAAAACCATCGGCGACGTGGATTACTGGCATGAAAATGGAATCCATACCTACATGGCACTGAATTCCAATGATATCAGTGAAAATCGTACTCTGGAAAATGAATATACCGATATCCTGACCATTGGTAGGATTTTTGACGTGGAGGATAAGGCGCAGGAAATCGTTGACGAAATGAAAGATGAGGTGGCGCGTGTTACGGAGGCTACCGAAGGACAGGAAAAGAAAAAAGTTCTGGTTGTGGAATTTATGAAGGATTCTATCTGGAATTATGACAAGACGACGCTTGCAGGAAATATGATAACAGAAATGGGCGCAGAGCTGCTGGATGCGGCAGGAGATCTCGGCGCTGAGGATCTTATTAATCTTGACCCGGATGTGATTTTTGTGATCGGTGACGAGACAAAAACAGAGAACCTGACAGGCGATCAGGGCTATGCAAGCCTGAAGGCCGTACAGAACGGAGCTGTATATGCCATTGATCTTTCCGATGTTTACACCAGCGGCGTACGTACAATCAACGGACTGAATGAGATCGGAAAAGCTCTTTATCCGGAGCTTTATACGGAGTAAGGATGAATAAGGATATGAACGACAAAAAAGCAGGTCTGATTAAAAAGACGCCAGGTTATGTGATGACTATGATTGTTTTGCTGATACTGCTGATTTTGTCTGTACTGCTTGCAGTAACTTTTGGCTCTGTGCGCATCCCTTTTCGGGATGTGTACGGAGTCATTCTGTATCAGCTATTTGGCATAGGAGATGCTTCTGTGTACGGAAGCGGAAAAATATACGACGTCGTATGCTTTATTCGTTTGCCCAGGCTGATGCTGTCCATGGCAGTAGGGATGGGATTGGCTGTATGTGGCGTCATTATGCAGGCGGTTGTGAAAAATCCGCTGGCGGAGCCGTATACGCTGGGCATTTCCTCAGGCGCGTCTCTTGGAGCCACAGTTGCGATTCTCCTGGGAGTCGGAGCGAGATTCGGATCGAACTATGTGGGCGTGATGGCCTTTCTGGGCGCATTCGGAATTTCCATCGCCGTTGTTGCGCTGGCGAATATCGGAGGAAGGGCAACGTCTGTCAAGCTTCTTCTGGGAGGAATGGCCTTAAGTTCTGTGTGCAGTTCTTTTTCAAGCTTTGTGGTATATTTTAGCAGCGATAACGATGCGCTGAAAAATGTAACGTTCTGGCTGATGGGCAGCTTTGCGGGGGCAAGCTGGGAAAACATTGCAGTGGTTTTCCCTATTGTGGTTCTGGCATTGCTGTTTTTCTGGAGTCAGTACCGCAACTTAAATCTGATGCTTTTGGGAGATGAGACGGCAATCACACTGGGAACCGACCTGCACAGGCTTCGTCAGGTTTATCTGCTGGTTTCGGCTGCGGTTGTGGGATTTGTCGTGTATTCCTCCGGTACCATCGGGTTTGTGGGACTGATTATCCCCCATCTGGTCCGAATGGTATTTGGCACGGATCATAAAAAGATACTGCCGATTTGCGCGCTGATCGGAGCAATTTTCCTGATTTGGGCGGATGTGCTCTGCCGTATTATCCTTCCCGGAATGGAATTGCCGGTGGGGCTTCTGACCTCTATGATTGGAGCTCCCTGTTTTATTTACCTGATGGTTCGAAAACGCTACGGATTCGGAGGCGGTGATTCATGAAGATTGAGACTAAGAAGGTGGAGCTGGCTCTGGGAAATGCGAAAATCCTGAAAGGGATTGACCTCCATGTGGGAAAAAAAGAGTTTGTGGGGGTGATCGGGCCCAATGGAAGCGGAAAAAGCACACTGCTGAAATGTATTTACCGGGTCCTGCAGCCGAGTAAAGGGGCTGTTTTGCTGGATGGCAAACCGCTGAAGTCTTATGCGGTGCGTGATTCTGCCAAGAAGATGGCAGTTGTGGCGCAGCATAATTATTACAATTTTGAATTTTCTGTCCGTGAAGTGGTTCTGATGGGCCGCGCACCACATAAACGGGCAATGGAAAGGGACAGCGCCGAAGATTATCAGATTGTCCGGGCAGCTCTGAAAACGGTGGGGATGAGTGCGTTTGAAGACCGTTCCTTTTCTACGCTGTCAGGCGGAGAGCAGCAGAGAATTATTCTGGCCCGGGCGCTGGCGCAGAAAACACCTTGCCTCATTCTGGATGAGCCGACAAACCATCTGGATATCAAATATCAGCTTCAGCTTATGAATATTGTAAAAGGGCTGAATCTGACGGTGATTGCAGCGATTCACGATCTGAATATAGCAGCGATGTACTGCGACCGGCTTCTGGTGGTGGAAAATGGATTAATAATAAAGAGCGGAACGCCGGAGGAAGTGCTGACGCCGGAATTTATCAAAGAGGTCTATGAAGTTGATGCGGATGTAATCAAAGATGAAAAAGGGGAAATACATATTCTTTATCATCCTACTTACAGAAAAATAAGGGAGGACAATGAAGAAAGTAGCAATGTTTAATTGCCTGAAGGCTAATGAGGTATGTGCAGGAGCAGCATGTATGAAAGCCTGGGCAACCAAAACCGGAAAGTTTACGGTTTATCAGGAGGAAGAAGTAGTGCTGACCGCCTTTGCAAGATGCAATGGATGCGGCAATATGCCGCAAAACAGCGCAGGGCTGAAAGAGAAGCTGGAAAGGCTCGTTTCGGAAGGAACCGAAGTGGTTCACTTTGGCGTGTGCACGAAAAGTAAAGACGCAGAGGAATGTCCGGTTATGACACAAATTGGAGAATGGCTGGGTGCGCACGGGATTGAAGTGGTGAGAGGGACGCACTGAAGCGGGATTGCGGGAGTATGCATGGCATACTTCCGTTTTATTTGTGAGAAGCCACAATGCAGGCGGAAACGCCTGCATTTGTATGAAGAAAAAAACAAAAAAAACAGGAAAAACAGGATGTCTGAAATGGACAAATATCGGTATATGTGCTAGAATTGAATCCGTATGAGAAGTAATAATGAGTATATGGACTCAAAAAAATAAGGAGGAATTTTCAAAATGGCAAGAAAAATGAAGACCATGGATGGTAATCATGCAGCAGCACATGCTTCCTATGCATTTACAGACGTTGCCGCTATTTTCCCGATTACCCCGTCATCCGTTATGGCTGAAGCCACAGACGAATGGGCAACACAGGGCCGTCTTAACATGTTCGGACAGACTGTACAGGTTACAGAGATGCAGTCAGAGGCAGGTGCTGCCGGTACCGTACACGGATCTCTTGCAGCAGGAGCACTGACGACTACATATACCGCGTCACAGGGTCTCCTTCTGATGATCCCGAACCTTTACAAGGTAGCTGGTGAGAGACTTCCGGGTGTATTCAACGTATCTGCTCGTGCTCTTGCAAGCCATGCACTTTCTATTTTCGGTGACCACTCTGACGTTTATGCATGCCGTCAGACTGGCGCATGTATGCTGTGTGAATCCAGCGTACAGGAGGTTATGGACCTGACACCGGTTGCTCATCTTTCTGCAATCAAGGGACGTCTTCCGTTCATCAACTTCTTTGATGGTTTCCGTACTTCCCACGAGATCCAGAAGATCGAGACATGGGATTATGAAGATCTGAAAGAGATGACAGATATGGATGCACTGCAGGCATGGAGAGATCAGTGCCTGAATCCGAACCATCCGTGTCAGAGAGGTTCTGCACAGAACCCGGATATCTTCTTCCAGGCAAGAGAAGCAATCAACCCGTACTACGATGCTATGCCGGCAATCGTTCAGGAGTATATGGACAAAGTAAACGCTAAGATTGGTACGGATTACAAGCTGTTCAACTACTATGGCGCTGCTGATGCTGAGAAGGTTATCATCGCTATGGGTTCTGTCTGTGATACAATCGAAGAGACAATCGACTACCTGATGGCAGCAGGCGAGAAGGTCGGCGTTGTGAAAGTTCGTCTTTACAGACCGTTCAGCGCAGAAGCACTGATTGCAGCTATTCCGGAGACAGTTAAGCAGATCACAGTTCTTGACAGAACAAAAGAGCCGGGCGCACTTGGCGAGCCGCTTTACCTTGACGTTGTTGCAGCTCTGAAGGGCAGCAAATTCAACGATACACCGATCTTTACAGGACGTTACGGACTTGGTTCCAAAGATACGACACCGGCACAGATCGTTGCTGTATACAACAACACAACAAAAGAAAAATTCACGATCGGTATTGTAGATGACGTGACAAACCTTTCTCTGGAACTGGGCGCTCCGCTCGTTACCACACCGGAAGGTACGATCAACTGCAAGTTCTGGGGTCTTGGCGCAGACGGTACCGTAGGTGCAAACAAGAACTCCATCAAGATCATTGGTGATAATACAGATATGTATGCACAGGCATACTTTGACTATGACTCCAAGAAGTCCGGCGGCGTTACGATGTCCCACCTTCGTTTCGGTAAGCTTCCGATCAAGTCCACATACCTGATCCACAAAGCAAACTTCGTAGCATGCCACAATCCGTCCTATGTACGTAAGTACAATATGGTACAGGAGCTGGTAGACGGCGGTACGTTCCTTCTGAACTGTCCGTGGGATATGGAAGGTCTTGAGCATCACCTTCCGGGCCAGGTGAAGAAATTCATCGCTGACCACAACATCAAATTCTATGTAATCGACGGTATCAAGATCGGTAAGGAAATCGGACTTGGCGGACGTATCAATACCGTTCTTCAGTCTGCATTCTTTAAGCTTGCAAACATCATTCCGGAGGAGCAGGCAATCGAACTCATGAAGGCTGCTGCAAAGGCTACTTACGGACGTAAGGGTGATGCGATCGTTCAGATGAACTACGATGCAATCGACGCTGGCGCTAAGCAGGTTGTTGAGATTCAGGTTCCGGAAAGCTGGAAGAACGCGGAAGCAGAGGACATCATCGCAAAGGATGTCGCAGGAAAGAGACAGGATGTTGTTGATTTCGTAAACAACATTCAGCATGCAGTAAATGCTCAGGAAGGTAACAACCTCCCGGTATCTGCATTCAAGGATTATGTAGATGGCACAACACCGTCAGGTTCTGCAGCATACGAGAAACGTGGTATCGCAGTAGATATCCCGGTATGGAATCCGGAAAACTGTATCCAGTGTAACCGTTGTGCATACGTTTGCCCGCATGCAGTTATCCGTCCGGTTGCAATGACAGAAGCAGAAGTAGCTGCAGCTCCGGAAGGACTGAAGACTCTGCCGATGACAGGTATGGCTGATTACAAGTTTGCTATCGTAGTATCTGCTCTCGATTGTACGGGATGTGGTTCCTGTGCAAATGTCTGCCCGGGCAAGAAGGGTGCAAAGGCACTTGCTATGGAAAATATGGAAGCAAACGTAGAAGCTCAGAAGTATTTTGATTATGCAGTAGAGCTTCCGGCAAAAGCTGACGTAGTAGAGAAATTCAAAGAGAATACCGTAAAGGGATCTCAGTTCAAACAGCCGCTGCTTGAGTTCTCAGGCGCATGTGCAGGCTGCGGCGAGACTCCGTACGCAAAACTGATCACACAGCTGTTCGGTGACAGAATGTTCATCGCAAATGCAACAGGATGTTCCTCTATCTGGGGTAACTCTTCACCGTCCACACCGTACACAGTAAACGAAAAGGGTCAGGGTCCGGCATGGTCCAACTCCCTGTTCGAGGATAACGCTGAGTTCGGTTATGGTATGCTCCTTGCACAGAACGCAATCAGAGGCGGTCTGAAGGCAAAAGTGGAAGCACTCGTTGCAAATGAAAATGCTCCGGCAGACGTGAAGGAAGCAGCTCAGGGCTGGCTGGATACCTACGGAGTAGGTGCTACAAACGGCACAGCTACCGACAAGCTGATCGCAGCTCTTGAGAACTGCGGATGCGAAGCTTCCAAAGAGATTCTGAAGAATAAAGATTACCTTGGCAAGAAGTCACAGTGGATCTTTGGCGGTGACGGATGGGCATACGACATCGGTTTCGGCGGCGTTGACCATGTACTTGCAAGCGGCCAGGATATCAACATCATGGTATTTGATACCGAGGTTTACTCCAACACAGGCGGACAGGCTTCCAAGTCCACACAGCCGGGTGCTGTTGCACAGTTCGCAGCTGGCGGTAAAGAGGTTAAGAAGAAAGATATGGCTTCTATCGCAATGAGCTACGGCTACGTATACGTTGCTCAGATTGCTATGGGTGCTGACTACAATCAGACCGTTAAGGCAATCGCAGAGGCAGAGGCTTATCCGGGACCGTCACTGATCATTGCTTACGCTCCGTGTATCAACCATGGTATCAAGAAGGGTATGAGCAAGGCTCAGACAGAGGAAGAACTGGCAGTTAAGTCAGGATACTGGCATCTGTTCCGCTTCAACCCGGCAGCAGAGTCCAAGTTCACACTGGATTCCAAGGCTCCGAGCGAGGACCTGATGGCATTCCTTGACGGCGAAGTTCGTTACAACTCTCTGAAGAGAGCAAATCCGGAAAGAGCTGAGAAGCTGTTTGCAAAGAACGCACAGTTCAACAAGGAAAGATATGAGTATCTGAACAAGCTGGTTACTCTGTACGGAAATGAGTAAACAGTGCTGAGCGTCAGATAACAGCAGATGAATAGAGGGCTGGGGGCATATTAGCCCCCAGTCTTTTTAACAAAGTGTAAGAACATTCTCGTGGAAGTCCAAGGAGGAGTGACTCCTGAATTTCTTATGGGATCACAACATTTTTAGTAAAGTTTTCAAGAATAAGGGCTGGCATTTGTGTTTTTATGTCGGTCCTTATTTTTAATCGTGCATTTAGTAAAATGTCAAAAAAGTGATAGTCAATATGTCGGAAAAATGATAGTTTTCCTCTGGATTTTTAATTAAAATGAACATAACAAAACTAAAGGGGGAAACCAAATGAAAAAGAAACTGGTTTGTATCATGTTAAGCGCAGCTCTGGCAGCGTCATCGGCTGTATCCGTAATGGCAGCAGAAACTACTGAGGCGCAGGGCAGTGTAGTAGTCAGCAAGACAGAGGGTGTGGTAGACACAGCGTATGGAAAGGTTCGCGGTTTTATTGATGAGGGTACGTACACATTCCGTGGTATTCCTTATGCAAAGGCAGAGAGATTCCAGATGCCGGAAGCTCCGGATGCATGGGACGATGTGCTGAACTGTCTCGTTTATGGACCGACTGCACCGATTACGAAAATGACGAGTCCGGATGGCGGAGATTTCCTGATTCCGCATCGTTACTGGGCGCAGAATGAAAACTGCCAGAATTTGAATATCTGGACACAGAGCGTTGATCCGGAGGCAAAGAAACCTGTTATGGTATGGTTCCATGGCGGCGGATTTACAAATGGTTCTGCGATTGAGGGTGTGGCATATGACGGAAAGAACCTGAGTGAGTATGGCGATGTGGTAGTCGTAACCGTGAATCATCGTCTGAACGTACTGGGTTACCTTGATCTGTCCCAGTATGGCGAGGAGTATAAATATTCAGGAAATGCAGGTATTGGAGATCTCGTGGCTTCCCTGAAATGGGTTCAGGAAAATATCGCGAATTTCGGTGGTGATCCGGAAAATGTAACAATCTTCGGACAGTCCGGTGGCGGACGTAAGGTAATGAGCATGATGATGACACCGGAGGCAGAAGGACTCTTTGACCGTGCGGTTGTTCAGAGTACCAACACCTCTTATCAGTCTCAGGAAGCAGCACAGCTTGTTGCAGCTTATACACTGGAGAATCTCGGACTGACCGGAGATCAGGTGGATCAGCTGAAGGATGTTCCGTATGATGCCCTGGATGCAGCGGCTTCAGAGGCACAGAAGAGAGTAAAAGATGAGCTTGGCACAGGCGGAAGCTGGGTGCCGGTAATTGATGGCGATTATCTTCCGGCAGCTCCTCTGGACGGCGGTCTGCAGGAGTGGACAAACGACGTTCCGCTTATGATCGGAAGTACATTTGGAGAGAGCAATTCGTTCTCTGAGGTGGACCCGAACGCTGTAAATAAAAATGACTGGACGGAGGAAGAAGTAAGCGCCAAACTGGAAGAGAAATTTGGCGAGAAGGCAGAGAGCGTTCTGGAAGCATTCCGTCAGGCATGGCCGGAGAAAAAGGATGCAAATGCATACTATGTAGACGACAGCAAACGCCGTGCGGCATTCGAGGTTGTAAATACAAGAATTGAGGCTGGCGCTGATGCAAACTACATTTATCTGGTTTCCTACGAGCCGCCGATCGAGGGTGGTGTAAGCCTGTGGCATTGCGGTGAGATTCCGTTTATATTCCACAATCTGGATCTGCTCGGCGTGGGCGCTTCCTATGGCAATACGCCGGAAGCATACAAATTGCAGGATGAAATGTGCAGCGCATGGGTGAACTTTGCAAGAACTGGTGATCCGAACGGAGAAAATGTACCCGCATGGAGCGCCTATACAGCAGACAGCGAGGCAACTATGGTATTTGACACAGAGAGTGGCGAGCGAGTTTCCTTTGACAAAGAGCTTCAGGAAGCGATGCAGAAATAAAAAACAGAAGGCAGAGCCCGGGTGAGGGTATCTGCATGTATAATTGGCGGCTGCCGCGGAGGAAAATACTCCGCGGCCTGTCTGCGTTTGGTATTCAGAAAAAGGCTTCCTAGTCATCCCTTATTTTGTATATTTTAATCATGATTCTGTTTTTGAAATAGTGTTTCACAATTTTCTAAAAGGTTTTATAATTGAAATTAGGGAGGCGGTTGCATGGAAAAGAGGAAACTGGGCAAATGGTTTGTTGTGTTGGCGGCAGGAATCGTGCTTCTTGGTATGTTTCTGAGCAGAAAAACGCTGAGGGAAAGACAGAGGGAACAACAAAGCGCAGAACCTGTGAAATTGTCCTTTTATCTGCGAAAGAGAGAGACAATACATATTTTTGAAGACATCGTAGAGAAGTTTAATCAATTCCAGGATGAGGTTCAGGTTCACACTGTGGTCGTGCCGAATCCGGATGTAGATTTAAAGATGCGGGCGCTTAATGGAGAATTTCCGGATATTGTTGAGATGATTGCTTCTTCTGGCGAAAGTGTCCGGCAGTATGCGCAGGGAGGATATCTTGCCGCTCTGGATGATACGGGGCTTGTGGATCGGCTGATGGAAGGTTATGAGCCATATCTGACAGTAAACGGGGCTGTTTATATGATTCCGCTGTCAGTGAATTTTCGCGGGCTGTTTTTGAACTGTGATCTGATGGAAGAAGCCGGCTATGAGGTTCCGGAAAACTATGAAGAACTGCATGTGTTGCTGGAAAAAATCAAAGCCAGAGGGGAACCGGCCATGGTTTTTCCGGACAAGGATGTGTGGACGCTGCATCAGGGCTGGGATGCAGTCTATACGGTTGAGTGGGGAAGCAGGAAAGACGCTTACTGCATGGCTGCGAATGGAACACAGGGACTCTGTGAAAATGAAGGTTTTGGAAAATCGTTGGAAATGTATCTGGAACTGAGAAAGTATGGTCAGGAGCGTTCCTGGGAGACCGGATATGATGAAGCGGTCAGTGCGTTCGCGGGAGGGGATGCATGGATGTTTCTTCAGGGAAACTGGGCTTATTCTGCGATCAAAAAACAGAATCCGGATATTCGTCTGGTATTTATTCCGTTTCCGACTTTTAGCGGAGACGCGCCGCAGGTGTTTGTAAAACTGGATTCTGTCATTGCCTTATCTGCATCATGTGAGCACCCGGAGACAGCGCAGGTTTTTCTGGAATATCTTCTGTCAGAGGATGTAATGAATGATTATACGGAAAAAACCGGAGCTTATTCCTGCATCAAGGGAGGAAATGGTGATCTGTCTTTTGCAAGGGAGTTTGTAGAGCGGCTGGAGAAAAAGGAGTTTGTGCTGGAGATGATGGCAGTACCGGACAGTGTGTATGAGGTAAGAGACCAGGGGCTTTTCCGGCTGATTCTCGGACAGGACAAAAATTATGGCATAAAAGAGTTTCTGAATGAGCTTGATGAAGCGATTGAGATGCGCAAAGAAGAGATTTTAGATGAAGTGAAATGGGAGCAGGCGCAATAACAAGATTCTAAACAGAGTAAAATAGGAGCAATCAAAATGAAAAAGAGACGGAAATTGTCATTTCGGATGCAGCTTACCGCCAGTTTGCTGGGATGCCTGTTTTTTTCTATTCTCATGATTGCAGTATGTCTGGCGCTAAATATAAGGGAGACAGAACGGAGCAATCGGGCACATATTGCCCGCCAGAATGAGCAGTGGGCGACGGAAGTAGATTTTATGCTGGCAGGGATCGACAAAATGCGCTTCCTTCATCTGGCTGACGATGAAGTGAACCGCATTGTCGCAGAGGGTGAAAATAAAAGTCAGGTGCAGGCGGTTTTCGATGAGCAGTATATGAGCCGGCTGCTGGCTGTACTGTGTACGACAAATTCTGATGTGCTTCGCATTACAGTAGTGACAGAGGCAGGTGTGATTTATGGAAATTATATCGAGGATTCCAAAGGCAGTGTGGCGCTGGCACAGCAACATCTGCTCTACGAAAAGAGAGACAGCAGAAGCAAAATGACAGTCACAGATGTCTATGAGGGGGCAATCAATCTTGTTCCGTATTCTTTGCTGACGTTTTGCTATCCGTTTTATGATATTGCGCATGGAGAAAGTCTGGGAACCATCTATATTGATATGAATTTCGGCGCAATGAGAGAGCGCTTTGATGCACTGGGGAATCAGGAGGGCTGGTCCAGATATGTGCTCAACAAGAATGGAGTGATTTATGCATCTGATCCCCGATTGGGCGATCGGATCGGGGATCAGGAGCAGGAAAAAATCAGAGAGCTGGCGCAAAATGGAGACGGAACCGGAAGGCTGGAAATTGACCGCCGGACGTATGTGATTCATGCACAGTATGTAGAAGCATTAGATTGGTATTTTATCCAGTGTGTGCAGCGAAGTTCCTTTATTTCCGAGGAGATGAGCAGGATTTATTTGCTTGCTTTCTGGGGGATTCTTCTGTTGTGCGGGGAAATAGGCGTCGGGACATTTTTGATGAAACGTATCAGCGCGCCGATAAAAGAACTGTCGCTGGTGATGAGCCAGGCGGCGACGAAAGAGAAACGGGAACTGCACCGCATGGAATCCCGCAGGGAGTATCCGGTAGAAGTACAGGAAATTACGCTTGGCTACAATGCGATGATTGAGCGGATTCAGGAAAATATCATCCGTGAATATGAAAATGAATTGAATCAGAAAAAGACCGAGCTTCAGATGTTGCAGTATCAGATCAATCCTCATTTTCTGTACAATACACTGAATATCATGAGTTCGATTGCGAGGCTGCATGAGATCCCGTATATTTCGGATATTTCAGAAAGTCTTTCGAGAATATTTTCATATAATGTAAAAGGCGGGCAGGTTGTGACGCTGCAACAGGAACTGGATAATCTGCAGAATTACATCCGGATTCAGATGATTCGATTTCCAGAGAAATTTGAGGTGTCATGCAGAATGGAGCCCGGCATGGAACACTGCCGAATTCTGAAGTTTCTGTTGCAGCCTTTGGTAGAAAATGCAATCGACCACGGAATTGCCGAAAAACGTAGAAAAGGCCTGATTGTGATTGGAGCAAGCAGAAACAGCGACGGCGAAGCAGTAATTGTGATCGAGGATAACGGGGCAGGAATCGCGGAGGAAGAACTGAAAAGACTTCAGAATATGCTAGATGAGGAAGCGGGAGTTGCAGCGGAAGATCATACAGGGGAAATTGGGATTCGGAATGTCCATATGCGTGTGCGGAATTATTACGGTACCTCATATGGAATTGTGCTGGAAAGCGAGCGGGATAACGGAACCAGGGTGAAAATTACATTGCCTATGATCAAAGAGGAAACGGTAAAAACAGAGATCATAAAAGAAAAGACAATAGAAAAAGAGATGAGAGCAGAGGAGGCGAGGACAGATGCTGAAGGTAATTGTGGCAGATGATGAATATTTTGCAAGAAAAGCACTTGTCAAAATGTTGGAAAATATGACGCTTCCGATTGAAATCTGCGGAGACTGTGAAAACGGACTGGATGTTGCGGAGCTTTTGAAAACGTGTTCGGCGGAGTTGGTCATTACCGATATTAAAATGCCGGAAATGGATGGGCTGAAACTGTCGGAGTACATAAAAACACAGGGACTCGATACAGATATTATCATTGAAACCGGCTATGCGGATTTTGGCTATGCCAGGACTGCCATACGGTATGGTGTGAAAGAATATCTGATGAAGCCTTTAAATGAAAAGGAACTGCGGGAAGCTATTCAGAATGTGATTCAGGAACGTTTGAAAAGGAGCGGCTTCTCGGGAACACCGGCGCGTAACCGGGAGCGCAGTCAGAAGCATGCGGATAAAGAAAATACAGCGATGATCGACGAGTTGCTTGATTATTTGGAACGAAATTATTTTGATGATATATCGCTGGACGAGCTGGCAAAGGAGAAGTATTTTGTTAGCAGCAGCTATCTGAGCCGCCTGTTTAAATCGTGCACAGGACAGAACTTTATGAAATATCTGATTGAGCTTCGGATGGAAAAAGCGAAAAACTTTCTGGAATACAGTGAGATGGACATCAGTGAGATTGCCGCATGTACCGGATACAATAATCCGTCACATTTTACACAGACCTTCCGGCGTTATTATGGTATGTCACCGAAAGAATACAGAAAGCGGCTGGAATTAGGATAAAAGAAAATATTACGCAAGCCTAATAGACAGAGTTTTTAAATGATGTTAGAATATACCAAGGAACCACAGAATTTCTGGTAAATAGTGATATGTATATAGAAAATGTGGTATCTCAAAAGAAGGAGGAAGATGGGATGAATAAAAAATTGCTCTCAGTGGTTGTCGGGGTTGTCATGGCAGCCTGGCCAGTGGCCGTACAGGCACAGACTACTTTGACGACGGTAGGTGCGGTTCCGGGTGCAAGGTGGGTTCATGGGACGACGCTTTTAAGTGTGGAAGGGCGAGAAGGCTATGGTCTTATGACAGTAGATGGTAAAATGCTGACTGCAGAGGTTTACGACAGCAGCATGGAGTACTACAATGGCTATATCGTTGCCAGACCGATATCGGAAGATTTGAATTGTACAGGCCTGCTTGGTCTGAACGATTTAAGCGGAGCCGCTGTAATGCCTTTCCAGTATGGGGAAGTGAAGGTATTAAGCAGCCATTGGGCGCTCGGGATTGTGTTGGAGAAATCAACCGCAAGCCAGTATGATTATCAGAGTTTGATTGGAGATAATTATTACCTGATTAAGAACGTGGATGTGTATTATATCGAGAATGGCAAGGGCAGCAATCTGGCCACGCTTACGAGGGATCAGTATATGGATGCACGCGCAAGTGAGACATACATTAATATCGAGGACCGTACCACGAATACGGTGACGCGGTATGATGCACAGTTCCAGGCAGTGGAAACAGAGGTGAAATATGTTTACGAGCTGCCGCCAGATCCGGACGATCTGGTTACGTATCGGGAAAACGGACAGTATGGTGTAAAGGATGGGCTGGACAATATTGTTATGGAGCCGGCCTTCCAGAGTATTTATGATTATAATGGTGCGTATGCAGTTGTTTCGACCGGCGAGAAAAAGGGACTGATTGATGCACAAGGGCAGGTAGTTATTCCAGCAGAATACGACGATATCAAGCGCAGCTATTATACGCCGGAGGGTACCAGCGACTATAATGCAAACGGTTATTTTGCAGTGGTTGCGGACGGTAAAATAGGTTTTGTGGATGAAACAGGAGCAGTGACCTGTGAACCGAAATATTCAGAAAACGCGGCGGAGATCATGGGAGCATCGGCACTTCTGACAGATCTGGAAGGCAATCAGCTGCTGATTGCGGCAGATGGCGTGGAAACCCGGTTGGAAGGGTATGACAGGGTCCGGGCGTGTGATTATGGGTCCGGTATGTATTATGAGGTGCAAGATGCGGATTATAATGAGGGATTGATCGACTGGCATGGAAAGGAATTGCTGCCATGCGAGTATGCCGATCTTGCATTTTCCGGTGACGGTCAATATGTCCTGGCGCGTTCGCGGGATGATTACAGTACCTGCGTTATTTATCGAGTTACCTACGAAAAGGATAACCCTGAAAAAATTCCGGAAGTGGAACTTGTAGACGAAGGAATGGAAGCGATAGAGTCTGAAACGGAAACCATATTTGAATTAGAGCCTGAGTCAGAAGCCGAGACAGTGTCCGGAGCGGAAAACGAATCAGAAGCAGAGACAATGTCCGGGGCGGAGACCGAAACAGAAACAGAGGCGATACCTGGAGTGGATACTGAGACAGAAGCAGAGACGATGTCTGGAACGGAAGCTGTGACAGAAGGAACAGATCTTGGCGCAGGTGATACGTCGGCTGTTGTTGCTTTGCTTGACGGAGCGATTAGTTTTCTCGACGGAGACGCAGCGGCAAACAGTGTTTCAATTCAAACGCTTCTGGGGAATGCCAAAGGGCTTCTTGGAGAAGGACAGGAAGCAGTGGAGAGCATTCTGGACAGTGCGGTTGCGATGCTTCAGAATGAAGGGGTTGATGCGCAGAGCGTGAAAACACTGCTGGAAAGCGCAAAGACTTTATTGTAACAGAATACGGAAAATTCCAGAGGTGCTGCAGAATTACAGTTGTGATCTGCGGCGCCTCTTTGCAGTGTTTACATTGAAAAATTTCTGTGATAATATAGCTTGTGAAGAAGCAGGCTTTTTGCCTGGGAGTAAACAGAGACTGAGGATAAGAAAATGGGAAACCGGAGAAAATACGAAGAAGAGGATTACAGACGGAATGGACCGAAAGCTCCGACACGGAAAACGGCCGGGAACGGCCAGCGCAAACGTAAGAATGCACCACCGGGCAGGCAGGGACGCGCAGAAGCTTTCGGACAGGCACCGCGGCGGCCGGGAAGAGTATTCACATTGTCAAACATTTTGGTAGCAATTGTGGGGTTCTTTTTTATTTTGAGTCTTTCGGTGGTGCTGGTTTTGAATCTGCGGACGATTTACTATTTTGATATCCGTTCGCAGCAGCTGGAACGGCAGACCGGACTTTCGGAAGACCAAATCCGGGAGAATTACGATGCTTTGATTGATTACAATTTAATTACAAAACGGGTAAAAACGCTGGAATTTCCTGATTTTCCAATGTCAGAATATGGAAAAATTCATTTTGCAGAGGTAAAGCGCATTTTTGTTTTTTTTCAGTATTTGTGTGTGTTCTCCGGTATCATTATGCTGGTGTCCTTGTTTAAGAAACTGCCAAAGAAGGATTATGGAAGCCTGAAGCTGATGTCTATTCTGACAGCTGTCGTACCGGTTGTTCTGGGGGTACTGGCGGCAACGAACTGGAATGCATTTTTTATCAGGTTCCATGAGCTATTTTTTGATAATAATTACTGGATTTTTGATCCGAATACTGATCCGGTTATCCGGATTCTTCCGGATGTTTTTTTCTTCCACTGTGCGGCTGTTATTCTGTTATTTCTGGCAGTTGGCTGCATTTTGTCCGGAGCATTCTACCGGCTTGCGACGAGAAAGTATCGCCGGGCACATTATTAGTGGGAACTGCACGTAAGGGACAAAAATACGGTCCTCGGGTGCTCATAGCAAGGAGGTTTATATGAAGTTAGAAAAGATTCCGCAGTATGAACTTATAAAACAGGAACGTTTGGAAGATATCAAGTCGGACGGCTATCTTCTGCATCACAGAAAGAGCGGCGCCAGAGTTCTGGTGCTTGAAAACGACGATGAAAATAAGGTGTTTGATATTGCATTTCGCACGACGCCGGATGACAGTACGGGAGTTGCGCATATTCTGGAGCACAGTGTGCTGTGCGGAAGCAGGCTGTTTCCAGCTAAGGACCCGTTTGTGGAGCTGGTAAAGGGCTCGCTGAATACATTCCTCAATGCGATGACATATCCAGATAAAACGATGTACCCGGTGGCGAGCTGTAATGATAAGGATTTCTGCAATCTGATGCATGTATATCTGGACGCTGTTTTTTATCCAAATATATATAAGAAGGAAGAGATTTTCAGACAGGAGGGCTGGAGCTATCAGCTTGAGTCTGAAGCAGAGGAACTGATTTATAATGGTGTTGTTTACAATGAGATGAAAGGAGTGTATTCTTCACCGGAGGAGATTTTGGATGGTGAGGCGATGCATGCGCTGTTTCCGGATACGACGTACGGTGTGGATTCCGGCGGAGACCCGGAGCATATTCCGGAGCTGGAATATGAGAAGTTTCTGGATTTTCACAGAAGATATTATCATCCGTCAAACAGCTATATTTATTTATATGGAAACATGGACGCGCAGGAGCGGCTGGCGTGGCTGGATGCGGAATACCTGAGCCATTTTGACTACAGCCCGGTGGATTCTGCGGTAAAGCCGCAGCTGCCATTTGACAAGATGCGGACGGTAACACGGAAGTATTCCGTATCAGAATCAGATGAACTGTCAGACAGCACGTATCTGTCGTATCATGCAGTGGTTGGGACGAGCCTTGATGTGGATCTTACGAATGCGTTTGCAGTGCTGGAGTATGCGCTGCTGTCTGCGCCTGGAGCTGTGCTCAAGCAGGCGCTGCTGGATGCAGGGATTGGCAACGACATAATGAGTTCTTACGAGAGCGGGATTTATCAGCCGTTTTTCAGTATTATCGCAAAGAATGCAAATTCAGAAGATGCCAGTCGGTTTATGGAAGTCATCCGGAATACGTTACAGGATGTATGCGAACACGGGTTAAATCAGAAAGCGCTTTTCGCCGGCATTAATACCATGGAATTTCGGGCTCGCGAAGCGGATTATGGCAGCTATCCGAAGGGGCTCATATATGGAATTGATGTGTTTGACAGCTGGCTTTATGATGAGAAAAGACCTTTTGATTATCTGAAGCTTGACGTTTATGACCGCCTGAAGGAAAGGGTAGGAACCGGTTGGTTTGAAGAGCTGGTGCGAACGTATCTGCTTGAAAATACGCATGCGGCACTCGTAATTCTGGAGCCCGAGCGTGGTCTGACTGCAAAAAAGGAAGAGGAGGCAGCGGCCAAGCTGCAGGCGTACCGAAAGTCGCTTTCCGATGTACAATTGCAGGAGATTATTGAAAAAACCGCGAAGCTTCGTGCATTCCAGGAGACACCTTCCACACCGGAGGAGCTTGCCCAGATACCGATGCTGACACGCCAGGATATCGGAAGGGAAGCTGCTGGGTTCCAGAATACGGAATATACCTGGGAGGGGACAACAATTCTCCATCACAATGTGTTTACAAATGGGATTGCTTATCTGGATCTGCTTTTTGATATCAGCCGCGTTGCTGCTGAGGATATTCCGTATCTTGGCATTTTAAAGGCTGTGCTTGGTATGGTAAATACGGAACATTACACATATCAGGATTTGAACAATGAGATCAATATGTATACAGGAGGGATTTCAGCCGGGCTGAATGTTTATCCTGTTTTGGGAACAGACGGTGAAATACGGGTATTTGCAGGAATCCGTTCAAGGGTTCTTTATGACAGGTTGCCGTATGCATTTGAGATGTCGGAAGAAATATTGCTGCATTCTTCCCTGGAGGATGACCGGAGGCTGTATGAAATTGTGGCAAAGCTGAAATCCCGTCTTTCGATGCAGCTTTCTTCAAGCGGTCATGCGACGGCGGCAGGCAGAGTGTTGTCCTATCTTTCTCAGCTGAATGTATTTCAGGATGCGATTTCAGGTATTGGCTTTTACCAGCTCATCGAAGATCTGGAAGCAAATTTTGAAGAAAAGAAACAGAGAATGAAAGACAAGCTGCGTCTTTTGGTGCAGGAGCTTTTTCACAGAGAAGGATTGTTTGTCAGCATAACTTCGGATGAGGAGGGGCTTGCACTTCTTCGGAAGCCCTTTACTGCATTTGTGGAACGGTTGCCGCATGCGGAATATGAGAAAAAGGAAAACAGGCTTGGACTGACAAAGAAAAACGAAGGCTTTATGACGCCGGGACAGGTACAGTACGTGGCGCGTGGGGGGGATTTTGCAAAGGCAGGTTTTGACTATACCGGTACGCTGCGGATTGTGAAGGTGCTCATGAGTTATGATTATCTGTGGACGAATGTCCGGGTTAAAGGCGGGGCATACGGATGCATGTGTTCGTTTGGGCGCACCGGCGCGTCCTATTTCGTATCTTACCGTGATCCGAATCTTCGTGCAACCAACGAGGTATATGAGAAGGTGCCGCAGTACCTGGAACAGTTTGAGGCAGATGAGCACGAAATGACAAAATATATTATCGGAACAGTGAGTGAGCTGGATACGCCGCTTACGCCTGCAGCGAAGGGGCGCAGGTCTTTGAATGCATACTTCAGCAAGATTGCATTTGCGGATGTCCAAAGGGAGCGGGATGAAATTCTGGATGCAACGCCGGAACAGATTCGTGCGCTTGCTCCGCTTGTGCGGTCTATTTTGGAGGAGGCGGCGATCTGTGTGATCGGGAATGAGGAAAAAATCAAAGCAGAGAGGGACCTGTTCTCTGAGATAAAAATGCTGACAGGAAAATGTGTGCAGCCATACATGAATGAGGGATAAAATGGAAAATGCAAAATTCAAATCCGGATTTGTGACGCTGATCGGACGTCCGAATGTGGGAAAATCTACACTGATGAATCATCTGATCGGGCAGAAGATCGCGATCACCTCAAACAAACCGCAGACGACGCGCAACCGGATACAGACCGTGTATACGTCAAAAGAAGGACAGATAGTATTCCTTGACACACCCGGTATTCACAAAGCGAAAAACAAGCTGGGTGAGTACATGGTAAACGTCGCGGAGCGTACCTTAAAGGAAGTAGACGTGGTGCTCTGGCTGGTGGAACCAACGGATTTTATCGGGAAGGGTGAGCAGCATATCGCACAACAGCTGAAGAAGGCGAATGTTCCGGTTATTTTGATAATGAATAAGATTGATACGGTGGATAAGAGCCGGATTGAAGGATTTCTGGATGGTTATCGAAAACTGTTTGAGCAGTCGGAGGACAGCCGCCGTTCTTATGGGTTTGCAGATATGATACCGGTGTGTGCCCTGCGCGGTGTCGGTGTGGAACGGGTGCTTGCTTCTATTTTCCGGTATCTGCCGTATGGTCCGAAGTATTACGATGACGATACGGTGACAGATCAGCCGCAGCGTCAGATTGCCGCAGAGCTGATCAGAGAGAAAGCACTGCGTTGTCTGGAAGAAGAAATTCCGCATGGCATTGCAGTTTCGATTGAGCGGATGCAGGAGCGACTGGACGGCAGCATTATGGATATTGAGGCGACTATTATCTGTGAGAGGGAGTCACATAAGGGCATTGTGATCGGAAAGGGTGGCGCGATGCTGCGCAGGATTGGCTCGCAGGCCCGTCATGAGATTGAAAAAATGCTGGAAATGCAGGTGAATCTGCAGCTGTGGGTCAAGGTGAAAAAAGACTGGCGCGACAGTGATTACATGATCAAAAACTTTGGATATGATAAGAAAGAATTATGAGTGATGCATTACACGTAACCGGAATGGTACTGACTGCCGCACCGTCCGGTGAATATGACCGGAGAATTGTCCTTTTGACCAGTGAGCGGGGGAAAATCACAGCTTTTGCGCGCGGCGCGCGGCGTACAAACAGCCCGCTTCTGGCTGCGGCAAATCCATTTGCGTTTGGAACCTTTACTGTTTATGAAGGAAGAAACGCCTATACGCTGGTGCGCGCTGAGGTATCAAATTATTTCACAGAGGTAAAGGAAGATTTTGAGGCTGCGTGTTACGGGTGTTATTTTATGGAGGTGGCAGAGTATTACACACGGGAAAACCTGGATGGTTCCGCTGTGCTGAATCTGTTGTATGCAACCCTGCGTGCGCTGACGAAAAAGGCGCCTGATAATGAGCTGATACGCTGTATTTTTGAGATGAAGGCAATGGTATTAAACGGAGAATACCCATATGATGTTGTACAGAATCCCTCCCTTTCTGAGTCGGCGCGATATGCGCTGGCGTTTGTCCTTCAGGCTCCGCTCCAGAAGTTATATACTTTTACATTGGCGCCGGAGGTTTTTTCAGAATTTCGAGGGGTGCAGGATCGTTTGAATGCAATGCAGATTGACCGGAGTTTTAAGTCATTAAAAATACTGCGGGCAATGGTGGATGGGATTGCATGAATTGTATGACAAAGGACTTGAAACCAGGCTGGTTTGCATGTATAATGAATGGGATTTGTTAGGAGGAGCTACTACAGTGTTTGGGAGAAAATTACCGATAGCGGCAGTGATGGCGGCAGGTGTGATGCTGCTTGGGGGTTGCGAATCGCTTGGGCAGAAACCATGGACGCCACAGCAGGCGGCGGCCGTGTCCTTGGATGAGGACGGAAAGATCACAGAAATTATTCAGGAAACGCTGGGTGCAGCGTATTATGATGCGGCGGAGCTTCAAAATATGGTTACGTCTGAAGTGGCGGATTATAATGCGAAGCACGGTGCGGACACCATTAAGGTGATATCGTTTGAGGCTGCGGACGGTAAGGTCACACTGAAAATGGAGTATGCTTCAGCCGGAGATTATGCGGAGTTCAACAATACAGAGTTCTATTATGGCTCTATGATTAATGCGCAGCTCTCAGGATATCTGTTTGATGTCTCGTACAAGAGCGTGAGCGACGGCGTTGTGCAGGGCGGGCCGGTGTCCGGTACCCAGGTAATCAAGGGAATGGATAAGCAGGTTCTTGTTTTGCGGGCTCCGATGGAGGTGCAGGTACCGGGGGAAATCCTGTATACCAGTACGAATGCAGATGTACTTTCTGCGAATGTGGTCAATGCCACGGGGCAGCAGGAGGAAGCGGAGGACGAGGGCCTTGTACTTCCTTCCAATGCAGTATATAAGGCAAAGGACAAGGCAACCTTTGCGGAGACGGCTGCAGCTAACCGGGTTTATATTGTGTTCGATCTGGAATAGTATGGTAAGTGAGAGAAGGTCAGGGCAGAGAACAGACTGTACCGGACGTTCCTGAAAAGATAGACCATGGAAAAGGCAGTGGAGGAGAGAATTATGGAAAAGACAATGGAAAAAATTGTGGCGCTTGCGAAAGGCAGAGGCTTCGTGTATCCGGGTTCTGAGATATACGGTGGCCTTGCAAATACCTGGGATTACGGAAATCTCGGAGTTGAACTCAAGAACAATGTAAAAAAAGCATGGTGGCAGAAGTTTATCACAGAGAATCCATACAATGTTGGTGTGGACTGTGCGATTTTGATGAATCCGCAGACCTGGGTGGCATCCGGCCATCTCGGTGGTTTTGCAGATCCGCTGATGGACTGTAAAGAGTGCCATGAGCGTTTCCGTGCAGATAAGGTGATTGAGGATTACTGTGCGGAAAAAGATATGACGCTGCCGAAGCCGATCGACGCTTTTTCTCAGGAAGAGATGAAGAATTTTATCGAAGAGAACAATGTTCCGTGTCCGACCTGCGGAAAGCACAATTTTACAGATATCCGTCAGTTCAATCTGATGTTTAAAACCTTCCAGGGTGTAACCGAGGATGCAAAAAATACCGTATATCTCCGTCCGGAGACCGCACAGGGTATTTTTGTGAATTTTAAAAATGTACAGCGAACCTCCAGAAAGAAACTTCCGTTTGGTATCGGCCAGATCGGAAAGTCTTTCCGTAATGAAATTACACCGGGCAATTTTACATTCCGTACAAGAGAATTTGAGCAGATGGAGCTTGAGTTTTTCTGTGTTCCGGGAACGGATCTTGACTGGTTCCAGTACTGGAGAGGTTTCTGCTTTGACTGGCTGAAAAAGCTGGGTATGAGCGAGGATGAACTGCGGTTGCGCGATCATGATCCGGAAGAGCTTTGCTTCTACAGCAAGGGTACGACAGACATTGAGTTCCTGTTCCCGTTTGGCTGGGGAGAGTTGTGGGGCATTGCAGACCGTACTGACTATGACCTGACGCAGCATCAGAATGTGTCCGGTGAGGATATGTCCTATTTTGATGACGAGAAAAAGGAAAAATATATTCCATATGTGATCGAGCCGTCGCTCGGTGCAGACCGTGTTGTTCTTGCATTTTTATGCAGTGCATATGATGAGGAAGAGCTTGAGGGCGGAGATATGCGTACCGTACTTCATTTCCACCCGGCGCTTGCACCGGTAAAGGTAGGTGTGCTCCCGCTTTCCAAGAAGCTGAACGAGGGTGCTGAGAAGGTTTATGCCATGCTTTCCAAGTATTACAATTGTGAATTTGATGACAGAGGTAACATCGGAAAGCGTTACAGAAGACAGGATGAGATTGGTACGCCGTTCTGCGTGACTTATGATTTCGATTCAGAGGAAGACGGTGCAGTGACCGTACGCGACCGCGATACTATGGCGCAGGAGCGCGTGAAGATCGAAGATCTGAAGGCATATTTTGAGAAGAAATTCGAGTGGTAATTTCCTGTTTAGTCTTGCGGGTATCATGAAATTTTGATATAATCCGCTAGGATATAGTTATGGCCAGTAATTGACAGCTGCGGCATGTTGCGGCAGCTGTGGTTACCAATATTTAGGAGGATGAAAAAATGAGTGAATTAAAAGGTGCAATGATCATTGGACAGTCCGGTGGACCTTCCTCAGTAATCAATGCCAGCTGCTATGGCGCGATCAAGGCTGGTCTTGATTCTGACGTGATCACGAAAGTGTATGGTGCAGCAAATGGTATCGTTGGTGTGCTCACGGACAAGCTTTATGTAATGGATGAGGAAGATCCGGAAGAGCTTGCTATCATGAGATACACACCGTCATCCGCACTGGGTTCCTGCCGTTATAAAATTGCAGATCCGGATGTAGATGATACGGATTACAAGAAAATCCTTGAGATTTTCAAGAAGTATGATGTACGTTATTTCTTCTACAATGGTGGAAATGATTCCATGGATACCTGTAACAAGATTTCCAAATATATGAACAAGGTTGGTTATGAGTGCCGCGTGATGGGTATTCCGAAGACGATTGACAATGACCTCTTTGGTACCGACCACTGTCCGGGATTTGCATCTGCAGCAAAGTATATCGCTACTTCTATGGTAGAGGTATATCAGGATGCACACGTTTATGACAAAGGACAGGTTACGATCGTGGAGATTATGGGACGTCATGCAGGATGGCTTGCAGGCGCTGCTTCTCTGGCTCGCGTTACCGGCTACGGTCCGGACCTGATCTACCTTCCGGAGGTAGACTTCAATCAGGAAGAGTTCCTTGAGGATGTTGAGAGACTCTGGAATGAGAACCACAACGTTCTGGTTGCAGTATCTGAGGGTATTCATTATGCAGACGGTACTTTTGTATCCGAAGCAAAGACTTCTGCTACTGATGGATTTGGACATGCACAGCTTGGTGGACTGGCTGCGAAGCTTGGCGATGTTGTTAAGACAGCAATTCCGGGTGTAAAGGTTCGTCCGATCGAGCTTTCTCTGCTTCAGAGATGTGCAGAGCACTGTGCATCCCAGACAGACTCTGAGGAATCTTTCATGGCTGGACAGACAGCTGTAAAAGAAGCAGTTGCAGGCGTTACAGACAAGATGGTAGGCTTCAAATGTACACGTGATGAGAACGGTTACAAGTGTGAAGCAGATCTTCTGGAGCTGTCTTCTGTAGCAAATTACGAGAAGAAGGTTCCGGTGGAATGGATCAATGAGCGTGGCAACAATGTGACAGATGCATACATCGAGTACGCACTTCCGCTGATCCAGGGTGAAATCCAGATGAAGAAAGAAAATTCTCTTCCGAGATTTGTACATCTGAAGAAAGTTGTTGCGAAATAAGCAGGCTTTGAAATATGACTTTGGCAGATGCTGAAGAAAGCTGTTTTCAGGCACAGGGATGAAATTCCTGTGCCTGATTCATTGTGTCATAGTAAAGGCTCTCCTATGGTTTTTATTTTATCATAGAAGAGCCTTTTGGTGGTTATTTTACAGAAAAAGTTTCACATTCTCTAGTGTTGTGATACCATCTGCAAATTTTTCCTTCATATACTTAGTTACTGTACATTTGCGTTGTAGATCACTTCACCGGTTTCCACATTACGTGAGTAATGCTCGAAGAAATCCCAAACCATTCCTGCGTACTGCGGGTACAGGCAGTGAACGATGCTGTCAATATACTGGAAGCCGACCATTGGTACATCGTTCTCATCTAAGAAGTACCAATAGTGGTTTGTGTACTCATCGTTCATTACATAAGAGCCCATTACGTCTGCGGTAAAACCTACCATCGGATATTTCTCAAAGTCTGGATTCTCCGGCAGGGCTTCCATCTTGTTCAGCTGCTTGAAGCTGCTTACCAGATTGTAGAAATCCGGAACGATGTCATGAGTCACTGAATCTACGTTAAATCCCATGTCGTACTCAGAAGTAGAGATACAGATCGGCAGACGTACATTGTCAAATGCTGTAAGCTCTTCCTCTGTCGGGCCGGCATTCATGATACCAGCCTGCGGATAAGCAGCTGCGAACAGGCCAGGATCGCCGTACATAGTTTCGCAGGTACCAAGGCTGCCCATGGAGTAGCCATTTACATATACGCGGGAAGCATCCAGCGCAGGGTATTTTTCAAGCATAAGGCGAACCAGAGCCGGGAATGCCTGTTTCAATGCAGCGCGTCCATCTTCGGAGAAGTTGTTCATGCTGGAATATTCCGGAGCAACAATAGCGATACGCTCTTTACCGGCTACCACCAGCCATCCCTGGCCGTCTACATACTGACGCGGATCGTCGCCGCCGCCATGTACACACAGCAAAAGCGGAACTGAGCCGGCAGGTGCAGTGTTGTTTTTAACCTCTTCCGGCAGGTACTCAAACCAAGTTTGAACGTATTCACCCTCAGCGTTGGTGAACTCACTCAGTTCTTCACTCTTCGTCGTGATTTCATAGATACCATCAGCTGTTACACCATTGATCAACGCGTTACGCTCAGACAGAGAATACGGTGCGCAGTCATTGCCATAGCCCTGATATGGAGTAGAAGCGGAATTGAGGCCGCTTTTCAGTTCCTGGCCGCGGACAGCCTTCACGAACAGACCATAATATGCTTTGTTGATAAGCTCGTTGGCCGGAGCGTCGCTCGTCATGGAAACAACCCTACGTACAGGATATTCCTGGTTGTACCACTCAACCGAGTCAGCTGTGATATGCTGAGCCTTTGCGCCGTTGGCTTCACAGTATTTGGCAATAATGTCTTCGTTGCTATTTACAAGGCAAACCGGTACACTGTCTGCAACAGTACTAATGCGTTCCATATCGCCGTTAATCAGCAGCATACCAGCAATACGGCTCACATAATCCTGTGTTCCGGCAACATAGTTGTTCAAGAAGGTAGCACCTCCGTCAATACCGATTACATAGTAGAAACCAAAGCCGCCGTAGTAGGAAGCATCTACATAGCTTACATCTTCTCCGTCCTTTGTGCCCGCTGCATTGATTGCGAACATGGCGGTCTGCAATGCATAATAATTCTTCTGATCAGCAGCCGTAAAGCCTGCTTCCGGATCAGACGGTGTCACCAAGATCACGCTACCGCGCGCCTGATCGATGATGTCAATAACACCCAGCTCCTTCAGGTATGCCTGAGCTTCATCCTTGGAAGCAAAACTCTTGTCTGAATACACTACGATATTGGTATTCAAGCGAACAGCTGCATTGATGCCGTACATATCAGCGCTGCGGTAAACATAAGTCGTGTCGCCCGGGAATGCATCCATTACCGGATGAGCTACATAGGTCTTGCTGGCAAAAGGCTGCAGTGCCGCAGGCGCATTGGCACGAGCTTCCGTTATAGTTTCAAAGGTCGGCTCATTGCCAAGGGTAGCCTTGTAATCCAGAGCCAGGGCGCTGCTCGGCGCACAGGCCGTCAGCATAACGGTAAGAGCCAACATTTTACAAAGATCTTTTTTCATTATACTTCCTCCTTTATTTTAATGATCTCTTGAAACCTTGTTGAAAATCTTCGTAAATATTATCCTGATTCCAATTCGGATAATATTTACTTGTCAATGTCCAACGCCAGAGTTTCGCTGGTCTGATCAATCAAAATTCCGAGAGATCATTGTTTAGTGCGCATATTTTATCACCAAAATCACAATAAAAATACGGAAAATAATTAGTATTTTGTATGTTTTTTTAATAATTATAACTGTAACATTTTAAAAGTTTATTTTTTTTGGATAAAATATAATTTTTTTTGATTTTTCAAACCGCAGTTAGCTAAAAACCTTTTCATACAGTCTTTCAGAATCATTTGGAGCCATATATTCACAACAACTGTAGAAGCGCACTGTATTATAAAAGGTTCTTATATATTTGAAAAAGAGGCAGTAGACAAGCGTGTAATCCTGTATTCGGAAAAGTTCATCTTTTTAAAGCGATACAAAGAAAAAGACGTCAGCCTTTTCTGAGCTGTTTTTTTCTGTTTTGTGACAATTTTTGGCCTGTCCATCGTTGAAACTGACAAAGTTTTCACAAAAAAGATGATTGTTTTTGAAAATATGCATAAAATTGACGAGTATTTCCTTGACTGGAACAGGAAATATGTTACAATTAAAGACAGATGAGCGGCTGCATGTGTTCTGCAGTCGGATTCAGCAATTACTATAGTAGGAGGAAGTTGAAACATGACAAAATGGGTTTATATGTTTACAGAGGGTAATGCAGACATGCGCAACCTTCTGGGCGGCAAGGGAGCGAATCTCGCAGAGATGACGAATCTCGGGCTTCCGGTACCGCAGGGCTTCACGATTACAACAGAAGCTTGTACCCAGTATTATGAGGATGGCAGACAGATTAATGATGAGATCATGGCACAGATCATGGAAGCGATCGAGAAGATGGAAAGCATCACCGGAAAGAAATTTGGTGATAAAGAAAATCCGCTTCTCGTTTCTGTTCGTTCCGGAGCAAGAGCATCCATGCCTGGTATGATGGATACCATTCTGAATCTGGGCCTGAACGAGGATGTAGTGGAAGTGCTCTCAGCAAAATCAGGCAACCCGCGGTGGGCATGGGACTGCTACAGAAGATTTATCCAGATGTTCTCCGATGTAGTTATGGAAGTAGGCAAGAAATATTTTGAAGAGCTGATTGACAAAATGAAAGCGCAAAAAGGCGTGACGCAGGATGTGGAGTTGACAGCAGAGGATCTCAAGGAGCTGGCAAACCAGTTTAAGGCTGAGTACAAAGAGAAGATCGGCGATGATTTTCCGACAGATCCGAAGGTACAGCTGATGGAGGCAATCAAGGCTGTATTCCGTTCCTGGGACAACCCGCGTGCAAACGTTTACCGTCGTGACAACGATATCCCGTATTCCTGGGGTACTGCTGTAAACGTTCAGATGATGGCATTTGGAAATATGGGCGATACGTCCGGTACAGGCGTTGCATTTACACGTGATCCGGCGACCGGTGAAAAGCACCTGATGGGTGAATTTCTTCTGAATGCACAGGGCGAGGATGTGGTGGCAGGTGTCCGCACACCGCAGAAGATCGCACATTTGAAAGAGGTTATGCCAGAGGTTTATGACCAGTTTATTACGATTTGTAATACTCTGGAAGATCATTACAGAGATATGCAGGACATGGAGTTCACGATTGAGGACAAGCATCTGTATATGTTGCAGACACGTAACGGCAAGAGAACGGCTCAGGCCGCGCTGAAGATTGCCTGTGATTTGGTTGATGAGGGCATGATTACAGAAGAGAAAGCTGTTGCCATGATCGACCCACGTAATCTCGACACGCTGCTTCATCCGCAGTTTGATACGGAAGCACTGAAGGCAGCGGTTCCGATGGGTAAGGCGCTTGGCGCATCACCGGGAGCTGCATGCGGAAAGGTTGTGTTCACGGCTGAGGATGCGAAAGACTGGGCTGCAAGAGGCGAGAAGGTAGTTCTCGTTCGTCTGGAGACCTCTCCGGAGGACATCGAAGGAATGAAGAGCGCACAGGGTATCCTGACGGTTCGCGGCGGTATGACAAGCCATGCAGCAGTTGTAGCGCGTGGTATGGGTAAATGCTGTGTATCCGGTTGCGGTGAGATCGTGATGGATGAGGCAAACAAGAAATTCACGCTCGGCGGTAAGGAATTCCATGAGGGAGACTGCATTTCGATTGATGGTTCCACCGGAAATATCTATGATGGCATTATCCCGACCGTAGACGCTTCGATTGCAGGTGAGTTTGGCCGTATTATGGCATGGGCGGACAAATATAGAACACTGGGTGTCCGCACGAATGCAGATACACCGCAGGATGCGAAGAAGGCACGTGAACTGGGCGCAGAGGGAATCGGCCTTTGCCGTACAGAGCATATGTTCTTTGAGGGCAACAGAATTGCGGCATTCCGCGAAATGATCTGTTCTGAGACAGTAGAAGAAAGAGAAGCAGCCCTGGAGAAGATTCTTCCGGAGCAGCAGAGTGATTTTGAAGCTCTGTATGAAGCACTGGAAGGACATCCGGTTACGATCCGTTTCCTGGACCCGCCTCTCCATGAGTTCGTTCCGACCGAGGAAGCTGATATTGAGAAGCTTGCATCCGCACAGGGCAAGAGCGTTGACGTCATCAAGGCGATCATTGATTCTCTGCATGAGTTCAACCCGATGATGGGTCACCGTGGATGCCGTCTGGCAGTTACGTATCCGGAAATCGCAGCCATGCAGACAAAGGCTGTGATCCGTGCAGCGATCAACGTACAGAAGGCTCATCCGGACTGGAACGTATGCCCGGAGATCATGATTCCGCTTGTTGGCGATAACAAGGAGCTGAAATATGTAAAGAAGACGGTTGTTGAGACAGCAGACGCAGAGATCGCAGCTGCAGGCGCCACGTTGAAGTACCAGGTAGGTACTATGATCGAGATTCCGCGTGCGGCACTGACAGCAGACGAGATTGCAAAAGAGGCTGATTTCTTCTGCTTCGGTACAAACGACCTGACGCAGATGTGCTACGGCTTCTCACGTGACGATGCAGGGAAGTTCCTGAATGCATATTATGATGCGAAAATCTTTGAGAACGACCCGTTTGCAAAACTTGACCAGACAGGTGTCGGAAAGCTGATGGAGACAGCAATCGCACTTGGAAAACCGGCTAATCCGAACCTTCATGTAGGTATCTGCGGCGAGCACGGCGGTGATCCGTCCTCCGTAGAATTCTGCCACAAGCTTGGTCTGGACTATGTATCCTGCTCACCGTTCCGCGTACCGATCGCGAGACTGGCAGCGGCACAGGCGGCTATATCACAAAGATAGGCGAAAACCATTCTGGACTTTTACCATAAGTTTTGAAGAAGCACAGGCTTTCCGCAGGGCGAATGGTGGCTATCTTAGAAAAAATCAATGGGAAGATTTGACCGTTGATGTTTATATCTAAATAATCATAAGCGTATCATTAGAAATAGTGGTACGCTTATTTTTTTGACCCAATTTGCAGCTTTGAACATTCTGCTATCCGTCTATATAATGAAATCAAAAAAGGTTGGTGTTGATTATGAGAGAAAAGAAAAATCATTTATATGTGGATAGTGAGGAACGGAGTATTTTGTTACATAGCCTTGTGGAATTGAAGAATCAGCTCATACAGCAGGGCAGATATACAGATTGCGTTGACGAACTTATTTTTAAGGTTATCCATGCACCTATTAAAAAATTAAGAGTAGAACTGGCAGGGGGAAGTGATGTACGATAAGGATTTTAAAGAACTGGTGAAGATAGCAGTAGAGAAATTAAAAGACGAATCTGTATTGAAACTGTTACAGACTGATGCCAGTTATCAAAAAGATAGTAAGGACGAGGGATATGCGGAGGATGCTTTTAACCAGCTTGATTTGACGGAGGAACAGAGGGAAGTTTGTCAACATCTTATAGATTGCAGGGAAAAGCAGGATTTTGAATACGGAACTCATGCGTATATTGCAGGGCTGATGGATGCGTTTCATATTATGGCGGTATTGTTCCCAGAAAAATGGGATACAGAGAGAATAAGGGAAGCCATATCATGTAAGAGCAGATAAGGCAGAGAATAAAACAGAATAGATTTTTACATAGCCGATTGGTGTAGTTTTACGAAACAGCCAGTCGGCTTTTTTTATTGCCATAAATCCTTTACATAGCCACCTTGACAAAGTGGCTAAATCTATGCGAAAGGAGGACGCACCCTATGTCAAATTGCAAAGTAATCGCTTTAACCAACCAGAAAGGCGGCGTTGGCAAGACCACCACGGCGGTCAATCTGGGCGTGGCTCTGGCACAGCAGGGCAAAAAAGTCCTGCTTATTGATGCCGATGCACAGGCAAATTTAACCATGTCGCTCGGTTACAGCAGACCAGACGACTTGCCCGACACGCTCTCCACTATCATGCAGGATATCATTGACGATAACCCCGTCGATGTTTCCAGAAGCATCCTGCACCATGACGAGGGCGTTGACCTGCTCCCGTCCAACATTGAACTGTCGGGACTGGAAGTAAGGCTGATTAACGCCATAAGCCGTGAAAGCGTACTGAAAACCTGCATCAATGAAGTGAAAAAGAATTATGATACAGTCCTCGTGGATTGTATGCCGAGCTTGGGGATGCTGACAATCAACGCTCTTGCGGCTGCTGACAGCGTAGTTATCCCGACACAGCCCCATTATCTTTCCGCCAAAGGCTTAGAGCTGTTGCTTCGCTCCGTGTCTAAGGTCAAACGGCAAATCAACCCGCACCTGCGGATTGACGGCATCCTTATGACGATGGTAATGCCACGCACGAACATCTCTAAGGAAATTACGGCAACGGTTAAGAGTGCCTATGGGCAGAGAATCAAGGTATTTGACACGCAGATACCCCACTCCATCCGTGCCGTGGAAGCCACAGCAGAGGGAAAGAGCATTTTTGCCTACGACAAAGGCGGCAAGGTAGCCGCCGCATACGAGCAGTTCGGAAAGGAGGTGGCGGAGCTTGGCGAAAAGCAGAGGAAGCAAAATCGAACTGACCGCATACGATGACCTTTTTGAAACGGACGAGAGCCGTGCGGAAGCGAATCTAAGCAAGATAAGGGAAATCCCGATTGCGGAGATTGACGAGTTTCCAGACCACCCGTTCAAGGTCTTGATGGACGAGGATATGGAGCAGCTTGTAGACAGCGTAAGGCGGAGTGGCGTGATGACCCCTGCCACAGTCCGCCAAAAAGAGGACGGGCGGTATGAGCTTATCAGCGGTCACAGACGGAAAAAGGCTTGTGAGCTTGCGGGGCTTGAAACGCTCAAATGCGAGGTTAAGGAGCTGACCCGTGACGAAGCGATTATTGTCATGGTTGAGAGTAATCTCCAAAGAACGACCATCTTGCCGAGTGAAAAAGCCTTTGCGTATAAGATGCGACTTGAAGCGATGAAACGGCAGGGTGAACGTACAGATTTAACTTCTGCACCACTGGTGCAGAAGTTGACGAGCCGAGAAAAGATAGCGGCAAAAACTGATGATAGTCACGAGCAGGTACGCCGCTTTATCCGTCTAACGGAGCTTGTACCCGAAATCCTGCAAATGGTAGATGAACACCAGATTGCTTTCCGCCCTGCGGTGGAAATTTCCTATCTTTCCGAGGAACAGCAATACACCCTGCTTGAAGCGATGGGCTACAACGATGCCACGCCCTCTCTTGCACAGGCTATCAAGATGAAAAAGTTCATGCAGGAGGGAAAACTCACGGATGAGGTTATCCAGAGCATCATGCAGGAGGAAAAACCGAACCAGAAAGAGAAGCCCGCCTTTAAGGACGAGCGGATAACCAAGCTCATACCGAAATCCATTCCCAGAGGGCAGGAAACGGATTTTGTCGTAAAGGCGTTGGAGTTTTACAACCGCCACTTGCAGCGGAACAAGGCTCACGAGAGGTAAAACGGGCAAAATAGGGATTTGGGCATGGAACGCCGAGGGAGAAGTCCGCCCTTTGGGGGATAGCAAATTTTTTTGAACCTCCCCCTCTCCACACCTCTCCCCCTAGATACTGCCAGTAACTATCCGAGAAAAGAAATATTAAAAGCTGTCCACATGGGCGGCTTTTTTTCTGCCAGAAAGTCAACTATCAACATGAGAACGAACAGGAGGTAATGAATGAAGATTCGTAAATTATTTCAAAGGGCTGCGGCGTTTGCCCTTGCTGCGGTCACGGCATTATCCGCCGTCCCTGCCACGACAGCGTTTGCAGCAGGCGACATCGGCACGATTAGCTTTACCCACACCTACGACGGCGCAGGGAACGCAATCAGATATAATTCCAGTGCGAACATCGGCGGTCATACCGCAGGCGGCACGGGTGAATATAAGTACCGCATGTATGTGGACGGGGAAACGGCGTTCTGCCTTCAGCCGGGCGTACCCTTAAAAACGGGCAACACGCTGGCAAAGGCATCTTCCAACACATGGAACGCCCTCTCCGCAGACCAGAAAAAGGCGGTGGGGCTTGCCCTGCTCTACGGCTATCAGGGCAACAGCGGGAATCTGTCTGGGAGCGACGATGAGAAATGGCTTGCCACGCAGACACTTGTATGGGAGTTCGTCGTGGGATGCAGACAGGCAGCAAGCCCTTACAGCCAGACAAGCACGACCGTTTACAGCCTGCACTTTGGCTCGAATTATGCAAACAGCGGGGCAAGGACGGCTTATGACCAGATTGTGTCATTCATGACAAGGCACAGCACGATTCCGAGTTTTATGTCGGCGGGCAAAAAGGATATTACAAAGGAGCTTGCCTATAAGGATGGGAAGTACAGCTTGACGCTGACTGATAAAAATAATTCCCTCTCTGAGTATTCCTTTACCAGCTCCGACAGCAGCGTGAAAGTGTCCAAGTCTGGGAACAAGCTCACCATCACGTCAAAAAAGGCGATTGACGGCAAGGCGAGGATTACCGCTACAAGGAATAACACGCCGACCGTCAGCAGCGGTGCGAAGATGATTGCCTACGGCGACCCCAACTTGCAGGATGTTATCACGGGCGTGGAAAACGTGGACACCATGACGGCGTATATCAACGTGGAAACGCCGACAGGAACGGTTGCACTGAAAAAGACTTCCGAGGACGGCGTTGTCGGTGGGATTTCCTTTACCATCAAGGGCGACGGCTTCAACAAAACCGTAAAAACAGATAAAGATGGCAATATCACGGTGGAGGGCTTATTCCCTGGCACTTACACCGTCACGGAGCAGTCGATTGACCGTTATGAGCCGCAGAAAACCCAGACCGTGACGATTATCGGCGGGAAAACCTCTACGGTCACGTTCAGCAATACCTTGAAGCGTGGAAGCCTTGAGGTTGTGAAAACATCCGAGGACAATCTTGTGGAGGGCGTGAAGTTCCACCTTTACGGTACGTCTTTAAGCGGGCTTGCAGTAGATGAATATGCCGTTACCAATGCAAAGGGCGTTGCGAAGCTTGAAAATGTGCTTATCAGTGGCAGCACGCCGTACACCCTTGAGGAAGTGGACACGGCAATCCGTTATGTCGTACCTGCATCCCAGACTGCCCCGATTGAGTGGAAAAAGGTCACGAAACGCAGCTTTACCAACATCTTGAAGAAATTCAATGTCACGGTATTAAAGACCGATGTGGAAACGGGAAAGAAGCCGCAGGGCGACGCCACCCTTGCAGGTGCGGTTTACGGCATCTATAAGGGCGAGGAACTGGTTGACACTTACACCACCGATGAAAACGGGCAGTTCACAACGAAATATTATATCTGCGGGAATGATTGGAGCGTCCGTGAGATTACCCCGTCCGAGGGCTATCTCTTAGACACGACCGTACACCATGTAGGCGCAGAGCCAGAGCTTTACACCGTGGAATATAATTCTATCAAGAACGACGTAAACGAGCAGGTTATCAAAGGCAATATTGCCATCATCAAGCACACCGACAACGGCGAAACCCAGATTGAAACGCCAGAGGAGGGGGCTGTCTTTGAAGTATATTTAAAATCCGCAGGCAGCTTTGATGCGGCAGAGGAAGCCGAGCGTGACACGCTTATCTGCGATGAGAACGGCTTTGCCCAGACAAAGGATATGCCGTATGGCATCTATACCGTACACCAGACTTCTGGATGGGACGGTCGGGAGCTGATGAAAGATTTTGACGTATTCATCTGCAAGGACAGCCAGACTTACCGCTACCTTATCAACAACGCCAATTTTGAGAGCTATATCAAGATTGTGAAAAAGGATATAGAAACGGGCAAGGCTATCCCGTATGCGGGCGCAGGCTTCCAGATTTACGACCCAGAGGGAAACCTTGTAACAATGAAATTCACTTATCCCGAAGTGACGGAGATTGACACGTTCTACACGACAGCGGACGGCGGGCTTATCACGCCGCAGACTTTGGAATACGGCAAGGGATATTCCCTCGTTGAAGTGCAAGCCCCATACGGCTATGTCCTCGACTCCGAGCCAGTCTATTTTGACGTGGAGCAGGAAAACTCCGAGGAGGAAAGCGGCATCACTATTATAAAGGTGGAACGCTCCAACGTGGCGCAGAAAGGGAAAATCACGGTAGGAAAATCTGGCGAGGTATTCAGCAGGGTATCGGGAAACAAGGGGCTGTACCAGCCGATTTTTGCCGTGGATAATTTAGAGGGTGCAGTTTACGAGATTACCGCAGCCGAGGACATCATCACGACAGACGGAACAGTCAGAGCCGAGAAAGGCGAGGTCGTGGACACGCTTACCACAGGGGAAGATGGCACGGCAGAATCTAAGGAGCTTTATCTCGGAAAGTATGAGGTAAAGGAAGTGACCGCCCCGTATGGCATGGTATTAAATGATGAAGTCCATGCCGTGGAGCTTGTGTATGCAGGGCAGGAAATCGAAGTGACGGAAACAGGCACGGAATTTTACAATGAGCGTCAGCGTGTGGAAATCGACCTCAATAAAACCCTTGAGGTTGACGAAGCATACGGCGTGGGCAGTAACGGCGAAATCAAGGACGTCACGTTCGGTCTGTATGCAGCCGAGGAGCTGACCGCAGCCGACGGCTCTGTTATCCCTGCCGATGGATTGATTGAGGTTATTTTCCTTGACGAGAACGGTCACGGAAAGGCAATCAGCGACCTGCCGATGGGAAGCTACTATGTGCAGGAAATCAGCACAAACGCCGCTTACCTTGTCAGCGATGAGAAATACCCTGTTGACTTCGAGTACGCAGGGCAGGAAACCGCCGTCGTAAATATTACGGTAAACGAGGGCGAAGCCATTGAAAATGAACTGATTTACGGCTCTATCAGCGGTAAAAAGTCCAACGAGGACGGCGAGGATTTAGGCGGTGCGATAATCGGCATCTTTCAGATGGGGACAACAGAATACACGAAAGAAAATGCAATCGCAACTGCCACATCTGAAGATGACGGCAGTTTTTCTTTTGTGGAAGTTCCGTATGGCACATGGGTAATCCGTGAAATCGAAAGCCCGAAAGGATATGTACTCTCCGAGGAAGAAATCAGCGTAACTATCAGTGAGGTTGACGAGGTAGTGGAGATTGAGCTTGTGAACTATTTCATCAAAGGCAATATCGCTCTGACTAAGGTAGACAAGGATTATCCCGACAACAAGCTCACGGGTGCGGTATTCGAGGTTTACTCTGATACGGACGGCGATGGGAAACTGGATAAAAAGGATGAACTTCTCGGCGAGATGGGCGAGGTGGAAAAAGGCGTTTACCAGATGAACGACCTCAGATATGGAAAGTACCTTGTCCGTGAGAAAACCGCCCCGACAGGCTTCGTTCTGGATGAGAATGTCTATCCCGTATCCATTGAGGAAAACGGCAAGACCTACAACGTGGAGAATGAAGCGGGCAAAGGTTTCTTGAATGAAGCACAGAAAGGCTCATTAAAAATCGTCAAGACATCCTCTGACGGCAGGGTGGAGGGCTTCTCTTTCCGTGTTATCGGCAGGGATTACGACCAGACGTTCAAGACGGACAAAAACGGCGAAATCGTCATTGACGGCTTGCGTATCGGCGAATACACCGTGTCCGAGGTCATCGACAAGGCATCCTCTGGCTATATCCTGCCCGCCGACCAGAAAGTGACAGTCAAGACGGACGAAACGGCAACCGTAACCATGCACAACGAGCTGCGTGACACCCCGAAAACGGGCGACGACTTCAGCCTCGGCTTGTGGGTGAGCCTTGCGGCGGCATTTACAGTCGGTGCGGGAATCTTCGGGTTTGCAGGCTACCAGTGCGAAAGAAAGAAAAAGGAGGATTAAACAGAATGAGAGATAAGACTATTATAGCCATTGTGCTTGTGGCGTTTATCGGCGGTGCGGCTGCGTGGCTGCATCTCCGCAGAAAATAGTTTGAGAAATATTTTACTGATGTGGATTGGGGCGGTTTTCAACGACCGCCCTTTTTCCATGTATGGAGGTAGACATGGAAAATCTGAAAACCATTGAGGGCAAAGTCAGAGCCGTCCTGCAAGAGAATGAGGACGCCAGAAATGACGACATGGTGCTGTACCTTGCCCTCTGCAACCTTTATCTGAAAGATGCGGGGGCTATGCCGCTTGCCCAGATACTGCTGAACCATAAGGAACTTGGCTTGCCGAGCTTTGAGAGCGTGGGCAGGACACGCCGCAAATTGCAGGAGAAATGCCCAGAGCTTTTAGGGAGCGTGCGGATGCAGAAAATCAGAGCCAGAGGCGAAAAGGCATACCGCAGATATGCCAAAGAATCTTGAAACATTAAAAAATCCAAAGAGAGGAGGAACGCCTATGGACGGTGGAACACGCTCCAATCAGGGCTATGAAATCATAGAGGGCTGCACTATCGGGAACACGGAGCTTGTCATCGGGCATCACCCGACAGCCCCGAACCCTTATGTATGCTGGTACTGCAAGGGCGGCGACAACTACTATTGGGGCTGCTACTGCAACACCCTTGAAGCGGCGAGGGAAAAGCTGAACAAACGCTACCAGTCGGAGTGCCAGATGCCATACAATCAACAGCCCGATAAAAAGGCGAAGCAGCACGATGACCGAGAGCGGTAAGGAAAAGAAATATGACTGCACGGATTGTCCTTACCCCCGATATAAGGACAGCCGTGTTATCTTCTGCGACGTCTGTATCCGAAAGGTTTTAGACTGGCAGAGGGAGAAAAAGAAAAGGAAGGAGAATCCCGATGGAGAATGAAGAAAAGCGGATGATTAGCTCCTACGAGGTCACGCAGAGCATCCACATCGGAAAAAAGGAAGTCGTGTTCGGCATAGATGAGAAAGAGGAATACCCGTATCTTGTCTGCTATTGCACTTACGACAACCCGCTGTCCGCAGAATGGGTGACGGATGCGGTCGGCTCTGACGACTATCTGGAAGCCATGCAGATGTTTACCGACAGGGTGCAGGAACAGATAGAGAATGTAAGAGCCGAGCAGGAACAGTTCAAGTTTGACATGACCCCGTTTACCATAGACGACTGCATCCCAGACGACAAATGTGGCAGCATTGTGGGCAAGGTCGTGGTCATCAATGCCGAGGTCAACCGCCATGAGTACAGGCATTCTGCCTACCAGCTTGTACTGGCGGACGGCGGTCACGGTGCGTTGGGCGGCAGGGGGCAGGCGGTGTTCGGCACTTCCCTTGCGGACGGAAAGCACGCCCGATGGGAACGGTGCGACGTGCTTGGGGAAATCAAGCCAGAGAAGATGCCTGAATGGGCAAAAGAAGCCCTCGCAAAAATCAAGGAACAGGAAAAAACAAAAAAATCAAAGAGCAGGGAGGAACGCTGATGGAGGTACGGGCTTTGACGCAGCCAGAACAGAAATACACCTACGCCCAGAGTATGCAGCTTGAAGGGCAGACGGGATGTATTGGGCATCTCCGAGGTGATTTTGCCCCCTCTGGATATGGCTTTTATACTTCTTGGACGGATACGAGGGAACAATGGAAAACCGATGAATTTAAGGCAGGACTGGACGATGTTATCAATACCCTGCGTGAAGATAAGGGGCTTCTGCACAATCGCTATGACATGGCGGTATTTGCGAGGGAGAATCCCGAAAGTGCCTTTAAGGGTAATTACTGTACCGAGTACGGATTCCGTGTGGACACCGATAAGCACGCTTTCCTGCTCCGCTGCAACCCGACAAAGGGCGATTACAATTTTTACTGCTATTGCTATGTGAAAGAATGGCTCGATAAGCATATATCCAGAGCGGAACAGGGAATCCGCTTTATCGACCCACATTATAAAGAGCTGTTCCGCATCCCAGATGGCGGGAAAATCATTATCACTTATGATTGGGGGGAAAAGGCGGAAAAGAGCTGCCGTTTCATTGACGAATACCATACCGAAGTGGGCAGCAACCTTTATCACATCTGCGAGTTTGCCGAGCGTATGGAAAGGAACGGGCATAGCTGCGAGCCGAAGCCGCAAGAGCCGCAGGCGGCGCAGAAAGCTCCGAAGCACAAAAACCATGAGCGATAGGAGGTATGGGATATGGCAGTCAACCAGAAAGCCGTTAAGGTTTTAAATAAGATATTTGAAGCGGGCTTTACCGAAGAAAAAGCCATCGCCGCCATGACAATGGACGACATTCTCTCCATGCAGGGAATCACGGTGGCGGACATCACGCTCATCAACGAGCTGCAAAAGAGCATCAAGGGGAACAAGGTCATCTCATTTCTGGGAGGTGGGATGGAATGAGCGCAGCAAGGCAGGTCTGCATGACAGACAGCAAAGGCAGGACGCTTTTTTCTGTCTCTGATGGCGGCATCATCCGTATGCTTTACGGGAACGGGGAAGATTATTTTGCCGTCTGCCGCTATCTGGACGAAGTCCATGCAGAGATTGACGGCGTAAGGTACGCCGTTCGGGAGTTTGCACGGAGGATGGAACAAAACAAAATCAGCTATGCCCCTGCCTAAAGGCGGGCATGGACAACGAGGAGGATTGATATTTTTATGAAACAGACTGTTTTATCGGGCGGTGGTAAGAAATGAGTACCGAGCTTATCAACCGCATCACGGTAAAGAAAGACGGCGTGTATGTATCTTCCCACAGCTCCAACGACACTTCTCCGTACCACTCATGGAGATGTAAGGGACTGTCGGAAATCTATGACGCCGAGGGGCAGAAAGGGCTTGACCGTGAGGTCATCCGTATGCTCTATGAGTATGCCGAGCTTCGTGGGACGCATAAGAGCCTTGCCCGTTACCGCTACGCAAAGGACGCCCCCGCCGCCCATGCCATCTATCAGAAATATATGGATAAGATAGACGACCGCTATGAGCAGATGGACGAAGCCGACCAGAACAGCGTCTGGTACAAGCCCACGGAAAAGGCAAGGGAATACCGAGCCTATGAGCGGGACATGCGGGAAAAGATGTATTCCGAAATCGCCGAACGGTGCGGGGAATACGACAGGAAGCAGAAAAACAAAGAAATGGAACGATAAGGAGGTGTGAGCCTATGGCTGCAAAGTACCAGCTTATTACGGAGCTGTACCGCCGCACGGGGATGGCGGTCGCAAAGAACCCGCAGGCTTGGCAGGGCTTTTTATCCTCTGCCTGCCACAATTACAAGTGCCGCTTTGACGAGCAGCTCTTGATTTACGCCCAACGCCCCGACGCTACGGCAGTCGCCGAGATTGGCACATGGAACAGGCTCTTTAAAAGGTGGGTAAATAAAGACAGCAAAGGCATAGCGGTCTTTGACCCGAAAGGGCGCAGGAACACGCTGAAATATTATTTTGACGTTTCCGACACCCATGAGGGCTACTACGGCAGCCGAGCCGTCCCGATATGGCAGATGGATAAGCGGTACGAGCAGCCCGTCATGGAGCGGCTTGCGGACAGGTTCGGCGGCACGGAGAGCGGCGACCTTGCCACGTTTTTAATAGGGACGGCGGAGAACGCCGTGGAGGATAATCTGCCCGATTACCTCTCACAGCTAAAGGGCTGCACGAAAGACAGCTTTTTAGAGGAACTGGACGACTATAATATAGAAGTGATTTATAAGCGGCTTGCCGCAAACAGCGTCGCATATATGCTGTTAAGCCGCTGCGGTCTGGATGCGGACGGGTATTTTGAGCGTGAGGACTTTGCGGAGATTACAAATTTCAACACGCCCCAGACGCTGAACGCCATCGGCATCGCCACGAGCGACATTTCCGAGATGGCGTTGCGGGAAATCTCTGCGGCAGTCCGAAATGTGCAAATCGAAGCTAGAGGTCAGAACCGCACATTTGCAAGGAACATCGCAAGCCAGTATGATAAAGGCAGGAAACAACCCGAAAGGAGTGAAGATAATGGGCGAAATCACTTACACGAAGCAGGCGGACTACCTTATACCCGACCTGACATTACCGACAGAGCCAGAGCTTCCGCTTGGCAGGTACGCTTTGATGCACAGGGATTATCTGGAACAGCACAAAAGAGTGACCTATCTCAATCTGCTGACGTCGAGCAGGCTGAACGCACACCTTTACCAGACCGAGCAGACGGCGTTGCAGCGGCTGGAGCTTCTGACGAAGCAGTTAGCAGCCGAGCAGGGAGTGACGGAGGAGCTGAAAGAGAAAGCCCCGATGCAGTGGCTTGGCATGATGAACAGCATCCGCAGCCAGGCGGAGGAAATGATACTGGACGAGCTGATTTTCAATTAGGAAATTCAGAACCAGAGCCGCAGTCGGACGGCGGCAGGCAGGAAGAAAAAGCAGCCACGGCACTTGCCAATGAGGAAGAAGTTGCCGCCAATCTCCCGACCGTAGACGAACAGATTGAAATGATAGCTGAAGCAGAGGACGAGAAAGCCTCTGCTTTTGCCGTTTCACAGGAGGATATTGACGCCGTCCTTGTAAAAGGGAACAGCGTTGCGAATGGGAAATACCGTATTTACCACCAGTTCCAGAAGCAGGAAGATAAAAAGAAGAACATTGATTTTCTGAAAAGGGAATACGGCACGGGCGGTTTCTTTGTTGATTTTTCAGACGGCACGGAGGGGTATGTGTGGTACAGCGGCAAGGGAATCTCCATTGACCGTGACGGCATCTCCACCGAACACGACCTTGTTTTAAGCTGGTCGAAAGCGGAAATGCGGCTGCGGGAGCTTGTTAAGGATAACCGCTACCTCAATCCCAAAGAGAAAGACCACTATGCCGACTATCTGGAAAGCATCTCTGCCCCGCAGTATGAAATCGACACCCAGAGGAAACTTGCAAGGCAGCGTTTTATTGAGGAAAAAAGGGAGCTGCCCCCTGCGGACAAGCGGGACACGCTCGCCCTGCGGCTCTCCGACTTTATCCGTGACTTGGATGGCTATGAGAAAGATTTGTTGGGCGTAATTGGATGCGGGGATTTTGCGGATATGCCCGCCGACCTTATGGAACAGACATTGCAGCATCCCGACAACGTGCAGGAGATGTTAGACTTCCTCTCCCTTGTGCAGAAAAAGACAGCCAGCGTTTACAGCCGCAGCAATGCGTGGCGTTTTTCGCAGGAGCTTACAGAGCTGTACCCTCTCCGCTACCTCTATCACGAGGGCGACGTGGTGTATATCGGGGCGGATAAATATGAGATTACCGCCTTTGATGAGAACGCCGTTTCTCTGCGAAATGCGGAGTTCCCGTTGTTCGGAAAAGAGTTTAGCAGGGAGGATTTTGAGCAGAAATTAAAGGAGAACCCTGCGAACGACCATTTAAAAACGGTCATCACCGAGAGCCAGAAAACAGAAACACTTGCCGAGGAAAAGCCTGACAGTATCACACTCGCTATCGGATTTTCCGAGCATCCTGCCTTTTATGACAAGGAGCTGAACGACCGATTTACGGATTTGAGTTTCGCTCTTGGGAATAAGCTGCTCGGCGTTCTGGACGAAAAGCAGCATCGGGAAAGGGAGAATGAGGATAACCATGTCGGCTGGTATCATAAGACCGATTTTGAAATCCATGCCGTCATTGGCGGCGAGGAATTTAATTATGAGGGGCGGTTTGACATCGGCGACGGCGAGGGGGATTTAACCGCCCATATCCGAAATTTCTATGAATATTCCCTCTCCCCCAACTGCCCGTTTATCCCAGAATGGAAACGGCAGGGGGAAGATTACTACCGAGAGAAAATGGAATCCCTGCGTCTGGGGCATGACGTGTTTATCCCGTTCTTGGAGCGGAACACCGAGCTGACCCCAGAGGATGAGAAGCGGCTTGGCAAGATAATGGCTACCGAGGAGGACTGGTTTCACAGGAGGAAAGAACCTGCCGAGGAAGAACTACTGGAACAGGCGAAAGGCTGCATCGACGCATACTGCGATGCGGAGTTTGGCGGTGACGCCGAAGTGGACTATACGGATTTATCCAACGTCAAGATTGCCTTTAAAAATACCGAGGACGGCTTGCACGGGATACAGGCATCCGCCAACCTCTTGCAGTACCGCATGGAAACCTATGTGGACGGCGTTCTTGCAAAATATACGCAGTACAGTGACCTTGCCGACCTTATCCAGAACGCACTTTCCAATCTGTATTACCACGATTTAGTGTCCTTGACGGAGGAACAGCTTGAGCCGTTCTATCGGGAGGAAAACACAAAGGCGGCTGAAAACCCAAGCCCAGACATTAGTTCTGATGCCACAGAGCAACCCCCGCACTACACGGTAGAGCAGACTTCCGATGCCTTTGCCGACTCGTTTATCATACGGAATAACGAAGCCACAGAGGACAGTGCCGACCGATATTACGACGTAGGCGGCATCTACCAGACCTTTGAAACCGAGGAAGAAGCGCAGGAATACGCCGACACTTTAAATCATGCGGAGCATATCACGAAACTTTTTGCGGCGAAAGATGCAGAGCGTGAGGGACAGCAGAGATTAGTGCCTGCCCAGACTGGAACAGATGGAATGCAGGATAATTCTGACCTTATCGGCAAAGAGCTTATGATTGACAACCGCCGCTATGTGATAGAGAGCGTCGGGAAAATCAGCGGCGATGTTTCCATGCGTGACATCACGTTTCAGAACAACGCAGGCTTCCCGATAAACCGTGTGGAGAAAGTCGGCTATGTCCGCAGGCTCTTGGAGCAGGCAGAAAAAGAACCACAGACCGAAGAAAAAACACAATCTCGCACAGATGTGACCACGGAAACCGTGGCGGAATACCCCGCCGTGGAGAACGGGCTTCCTTATGACATTGTGGTGGAGAAGATAAAATTTGACGAGCCAGAGCATGGGCAGACAATAGAAACGCCTATTACGGCGAAACCGTCCGCCCCTGCCCTCTCTGCCGACCGCCGCAACTACCGCATTACGGACGATGCTTTAGGCGTTGGCGGCGCAAAAGAAAAGTTCCGCAACAACATGTCCGCAATAAGGCTTCTCCATGACCTTCAGATAGAAAACCGCCTTGCCACGCCCGAAGAACAGGAAACCCTTGCAAAGTATGTCGGGTGGGGCGGTCTGTCGATGGCGTTTGACAGCAACAATGCGGCTTGGGAGAACGAATATAAAGAATTAAAAGCAGCACTCTCCGATGAAGAATACCATGCCGCTATGGAATCCACACTGACCGCTTTTTATACGCCGCCTGTTGTCATTAAGGCAATGTATGAAGCACTTGACCGTCTGGGATTTTCGCAGGGGAACATTTTAGAGCCGTCCTGCGGTACGGGCAATTTTTTAGGATTGCTGCCCGACAGCATGGAGAAATCAAAGCTGCACGGCATTGAGATTGACCCGTTATCGGGCAGGATTGCGAAGCAGCTCTACCAGAAAGCCAGCATCGCCATTGAGGGGTTTGAGGAAACAAAGCTCCCAGACAGCCATTTTGACGTGGTGCTTGGCAACATCCCGTTCGGGGAGTTCAAAGTCAACGACAGCCGCTATAACGCCCAGAAGTTTTTAATCCATGATTATTTTATTGCAAAGGCACTGGACAAGGTGCGGGCAGGCGGCGTTGTGATGTTCATCACCTCTAAAGGTACGATGGACAAGGCAAGCCCAGACGTGCGGAAGTATATCGCACAGAGAGCCGAGCTTTTAGGGGCTGTCCGTCTGCCAGACAACACGTTTCGGGCAAACGCAGGCACGGAGGTCACGAGCGATATCCTTATTTTACAGAAACGTGACCGCATCATGGATATTGAGCCAGAGTGGATAAATCTTGACACGGATGAAAACGGCGTCACGATGAACAGCTATTTTGTCCAGCATCCAGAGATGGTGCTTGGCGAGATGAGGATGGAAAGCACAAGGTTCGGCATGGACAGCGTTTGCAAAGCCTACCCAGACGTGCCGTTTGCGGGGCTTCTCCATGAAGCCATGCAGCGGATAAACGGCGAAATCCCAGAGATTGAAAATGAGGTTGACCGTATCTCCGATGAGCAGGAGAAAGCCATCCCCGCCGACCCGAACGTGCGGAACTTCTCTTTTGCCCTTGTGGGAGGAAAGGTCTATTTCCGAGAGAATAACGGGATGACCCCTGCATACGTGTCCATGACGGCGGAGAACCGCATCAAGGGGCTGTTGGAAATCCGTGACTGCGTGAGGAAGCTCATCCAGTACCAGACCGACGACTGCCCAGAGGAAATGATACAGACCGAGCAGGAAAACCTAAACCGATTATACGATGCCTTTACCAAAAAGTACGGCTTAATCAACAGCAGGGGGAACTACCTCGCTTTTGCGGCAGACGAGAGCTACTTCCTTTTATGTTCTCTGGAAGTGCTTGACGATGAGGGGAAATTCAAACGCAAGGCGGATATGTTCACGAAGCGGACGATAAAGCCCCACCGTGAAGTGACCTTTGTGGAAACGGCGAGTGAAGCACTTGCCCTCTCCATCGGGGAGAAAGCCCGTGTCGATTTATCCTATATGGCACGGCTTACCTGCAGGTCGGAGGAAGAAATCATTAAGGAATTGCAGGGCGTAATCTATAAAGTGCCGTCTTGTGAACCTGCAAGGTATGTGACCGCAGACGAGTATTTATCGGGGAATGTGCGGGAGAAACTGAAAGTCGCAGGGATAGCGGCGAAGTCAGACCCAGAGCTTGCAGCCAACGTGGAGGCTCTGGAAAAGGTCATCCCAAAGGATTTGCCCGCAAGCGAAATCTCCGTCCGTCTGGGTACGACGTGGATACCGCAGGAGGATATACAGCAGTTTATGGTGGAGCTTTTAACGCCGTCAAGCTATGCGGCGGGCAGATTGAAAGTCCGTTACACGGCGTATAACGGCGACTGGTTCATTGAGAATAAGAGTTCCGACATTGGGAATGTCAAGGCGGACAGCACTTACGGCACGAAGCGGGCGAGCGCATACCGCATCATGGAGGACACTTTGAATCTCCGTGACACCCGCATCTTTGACTATGTTTATGATGAACACAACAACAAGAAAGCGGTGCTGAACCATAAGGAAACCACGGCGGCGCAGGCAAAGCAGGAGGTGATAAAGCAGACGTTTCAGGACTGGATATGGAAAGACCCAGAGCGCAGAAACCGCCTTGTACGCTACTACAATGACACATTTAACTCTATCCGACCCCGTGAATATGACGGAAGCCATATCACATTTGGCGGCATCAGCCCAGAAATCCAGCTAAGACCCCACCAAGTCAATGCGATTGCCCATATCCTTTACGGTGGCAACACGCTCCTTGCACACAAGGTAGGGGCGGGGAAAACCTTTGAAATGGTCGCCGCAGCGCAGGAAAGCAAGCGGCTTGGCTTATGCCAGAAATCCATGTTTGTCGTGCCGAACCACCTTGTCGGGCAGTGGGCATCGGAGTATTTAAGGCTCTATCCATCTGCCAATATCCTTGTGACTACCAAGCGGGATTTTGAAACGGGAAACCGCAAGAAGTTCTGCGGCAGGATTGCGACGGGGGCGTATGATGCGGTGATTATCGGGCATAGTCAGTTCGAGAAAATCCCCATCAGCGAAGAACGCCAGAGGGAACAGCTCATGCGCCAGCTTGATGATATAGAGATGGGGATAGATGACGTGCAGGCATCCCACGGGGAGCAGTTCACGGTCAAGCAGCTCATGAAAACGAGGAAAGCGATTAAAGCGAAGCTCGATAAACTCAACGATACCAAGCGGAAAGACAGCGTGATAAACTTTGAGGAATTGGGCATAGACAGGCTCTTTATAGATGAGAGTCATTTTTACAAGAACCTTTATCTTTACACCAAGATGCGGAACGTGGGCGGCATCGCCCAGACCGAAGCCCAGAAAAGCTCCGACCTCTTTATGAAATGCCGCTATCTGGACGAAATCACGGGCAACCGTGGCGTGGTTTTCGCAACGGGAACTCCCATCAGTAACTCGATGGTCGAGATGTATTCCGTACAGAGGTACTTGCAGTATGACACCCTCGCAAGGAACGGCTTGCAGCATTTTGACAGTTGGGCTTCCACGTTCGGCGAAACGGTCACGGCTCTGGAACTCGCCCCAGAGGGGACGAATTACCGAGCCAAGACGAGGTTTGCGAAGTTCTACAACCTGCCAGAACTGATGCAGATGTTCCGTGAGGTTGCGGACCTCCAGACCGCTGATATGCTGAAGCTGCCCGTGCCAAAGGTCAATTACCACAACATCAAGACAAAGCCGAGCCAAATCCAGACGGAAATGGTGGCGGGGCTTGCGAAGCGGGCAGAGAAAATCCGTGCAAGACTGGTAAAACCACAATTCGATAACATGCTCAAAGTGACAAACGACGGGCGGCAGCTTGCCCTAGACCAGCGGCTGATTGACCCGATGCTGCCCGACGACCCGAACAGCAAAGTCAACGTCTGCGTGGACAATATTTACCGCATCTGGGAGGAACATGCCGACACAAAGGCGGCGCAGCTTGTTTTCTCCGACCTTTCAACGCCGAAGAATGATGGCACTTTTAATATTTATGACGACATCCGAGAGAAGCTCATAGCCCGTGGAATCCCTGCGGAGCAGGTGCGTTTCATCCATGAAGCGAATACTGACGCACAGAAAAGGGAGCTGTTCGCAAAGGTAAGGAGCGGCGAGGTGCGTGTCCTCTTAGGCTCTACCCCGAAGATGGGGGCAGGGACAAACGTGCAGGACAGGTTGATTGCCATCCACAACTGCGACTGCCCTTGGCGACCCTCGGACTTGGAGCAAAGGCTTGGTCGTCTGGAACGCCAGGGAAATATGTTTCCAGAAGTCGAAGTCTACCGCTATGTAACGGAACAAACATTCGATGCGTACCTCTATCAGCTCGTGGAGGGAAAGCAGAAATTTATTTCTCAGATAATGACGAGCAAAAGCCCCGTGCGTTCTGCCGAGGACATGGACGAGGTCGCCCTCTCTTTTGCGGAAGTAAAAATGCTGGCTACGGGCGACGAGCGTTTCAAGGAAAAAATGGATTTGGATATGCAGGTGGCGAAGCTGAAAGTCTTGAAGCAGAGCTACCTTTCCGAGCATTATGACCTTGAGGACAGGATATTAAAGCACTATCCGCAGGAGATTAAGGAGTATGGGGAACGCATTATAGGCTACGGGAATGATGCCAAGATTGCAAGCCGGCATATGCCGCAGGGCGAGGACAAGTTCTGCCCGATGACCCTAAACGGCGTGACCTACAAAGAAAAAGCGGATGCAGGCGGGATGCTCCTTGCCATCTGCAAGGAAAACCCGCTGTCACAGCCGATACAAATCGGCAGCTACCGTGGCTTTCAAATGGAGGTTTTCTATGATACTGTCAATGCACACTATTGTCTGAACCTTTGCGGAATGAGGAAATATAAGGTAGATTTAGGAACGGATGCTCTCGGTAACATTACTCGAATCGAGAATGAGATTGCCAAGCTCCCCGCAAGACTGGAAGCTGCCAAGACCAGAAAGGAGGAAACCATCGCACAGCTTGAAACCGCAAAAGAGGAAGTAAAGAAGCCGTTTGCCTTTGAAAATGAACTGAAAGAAAAGACGGAACGGCTCAACGCACTCAATATCGAACTGAATCTGAATGAAAAAGACAACTCCGTGATTGACGATGAGCCAGAGCGGAACGATGAGCAGCCAGAGAAAAAATGCACAGATAGGGAGCGTTAAATCCAGTTTGCACATTTGTACTGCTGATTTTGGGGTATTATAATAAGGACGATTAGAAAAAATTGGAGGTGAGGAAGAATGTCTGATGCGTTCAGATTTGAAACTTTTGTGGATGCCCACAGCAATGTCTTTAATGAATACCTCAGCTCTGTCATAGCAAAGCTGTCCAAAGAAAACGAGGAATACCGTGCCATAAGAGCCGAGATTGAGGGATTGTATAAGAAATATCCGAAAGTCTTAGGCGTGTTTGACACGGAAACAGCGGCGGAACTGACCGAGGAAGAATGTGCCGCACTGATTAAAGTGATGGAGCTTAGGAACAAACTTACAGACATGGAGATGCAGTCGGTCTACTTCCGTGGCTGCTATGACAGCGTGGGGTATCTGAAAAAGGCAGGGATTTTATAACGGACTGACCGAGAAAAAGGCGGTATTGGCGTGAGTGTTGATGCCGTCTTTTTATATAGCTTAAAAGGAATAATATTTCTATGGAGCAGAAATGCAATAGCTTGACTGGCTTGAAAAATTCATAATCTGGATGTACAATAAGAGCAATAAATAAGAAGTTGCAGGTGAGAATATGAAAATAATATGGATAGATGGAACTTTTGGGAGTGGAAAGACTGCTGTTGCCAATGTAATTGCTAAAAGAATTAATAATATGTGTTTACTTGAGTTTGATGCTTTGCAAAAGGAATATAAACCAAATTCTATTTCTGATTTTTTTGGAGAAAGGTATCCTGAAGCGAAAAGATATTTGATTGATGCACTTAGAAATAAAATATTGACTTTGATACAAGGCGGAGATTATGATTATATAATTGTTCCGATTGCATTGATTAATGATTATTGTAATCAGAAACTTGTAAATACTTTTGTAGATGTTGAATGCTATCATTTTATCTTAACTGCATCAGAAAAGATTTTGTATCAACGTATAGAAAACCAAGAAAATAGAGATGTGGATTTAGCAAAAACGTATTTTCAAACTGCAACTATATATTTGAAAAATCATTATTCTGATGCAGTTAGAATAGATACATCAGATATGAATATAGATAGTGTCGCAGAGAAAATTATTAAAATGATAAAATAATAAACGGTAAAAATTGATTAAGAAGATTTCTATGAAGGAGCAGACGGTGGCATTTGAAAAGGCGGTTGAGTAAATGAAAAATGAAATGGATATATCGCGATTTGGAAAGAATCAATTAAAACGCAAAAAGAAAAAATGGATAAAGCCAGTTTTAATGGGTATCATTATCGCTATTTTATTTGTATTATTGTCCTTGAAGTGTGAAGAGGTGATACGATGTAGTATAGGCAAATTATCCATTGATAATGATGCTAACGCAACTTGGATTGGGTCGCTAGCATCGTACTGGGGTGGCATCATTGGTGGTGTATTTTCTGGAACGATTGCAATTTTTGGTGTTTTTTATACAATACAGTTTACCCGTGAAGCTGATAGAAAAAAGGAAAGACAAAGTATTCAGCCATTTCTTAATGTAGAAGTGGTGGGAAAACCATCTGGAACTGTAAAAAAATTTCAAATCGCAGATGAGCCAAAATATGTAGAGGGAAAAGCTACACAAGAGTTTTATCCTATATATTTATCTATTACAAATATAGGAAACGGATTTGCAAACACTTTAACTTTTGGAACGGGAGAAAACTTAACTGGTATAAGCTTTAAAGAAGTATTTACAGTAAATCAGAAAAAAGAAATATTACTAAATGTTCAAACATACAAAATGGGAAAAAGAGTCACATTTTTTATCTGGTTTGCGGACAGCATGACAAACGAGTATATTCAATATTACGAATTAAAACGAAATGAAGATGGTACAGGATATGATTTAGATGTAGGATATCCTAATTTAATAGAATAAATATTTTCTTTAGTCATTATAATTGAGAGAATGTTGTAGATTGAAACAGAAAGAATGCTGTCAAACAATAAATTACGGTTTTCAGACAACTTAAATTAGAATTAATATTGAATTTATTACATAGCCGAGAGGTTTTCATTAGCGAAAATCCTTCGGCTAAATTCATTTCTGGAGGTGATTTTATTTGAATGAGAAGTAACAGACCCTATGTGCAGATTGACCCCGACGTGCTTGAGCAGGCAAGGCAGATAGATTTACTCTCCTATCTTAGAGCCTATGAGCCGAGCAACCTTGTCAAAGTCAAAGGCACGACGAACGTCTACTGTACCGCCGAGCATGACAGCCTAAAGATTTCCAACGGAAAATGGTACTGGTGGTCGAGGGGCTTCGGCGGCTATTCTGCCCTTGACTATCTGATGAAAGTCAAGGAATACGGATTTGTGGAAGCCGTGGAAACCCTCACGGGGCAGACGATGGCGGACTGGAAACCGCCGCCCCCTGCCGTGAAGAAAGACGAGCCAAAGGTGCTGCTCCTGCCGCCGAAGAACAAAAATTGTGACAGGGTGGCAGAGTATCTTTTCGGGCGTGGCATTGACTACCAGATTATTCAAGAGTGCATTGCCGAGGGGATTATTTTCGAGAGTGCCGACTACCACAACGCCGTTTTTATCGGGAAAGATGAGAACGGAACGCCAAAATATGCTGCCTGCCGTGGCACGATGGGGAACTTCAAGCGTGACGCATCGGGCAGCGACAAGCGGTATTCGTTTCGGCTTCTGGCAAAAGACCCGACCGATGCCGTGCATTTATTTGAAGCCGCCATTGATTTATTATCCTATGCCACCTATTTAAAATGCGAGGGAAAGGATTATAAGGCAGAGAATCTTCTCTCGCTGTCGGGCGTATATCAGCCGAAGAAAGAGCTGAAAGAAAGCAAAATTCCTATTGCCCTCACGACTTTTTTGAAAGCAAATCCACAAATCAAGACCATATTTCTGCATCTGGATAAGGACAGGGCAGGTCGTTTATGTACCGCCGCATTGAAAGAATTATTGCAGAAAGACTACCAAATCGTTGATGAACCGCCGCCAGTTGGCAAGGACTTCAACGATTTTTTAATGTCCTATCTGGGGATTGCAAGGCAGAAACCGAGCCGTGAAAGAAGGGATGCCCGCTGACTGCGTGAAGATTTTTCTGTTAGGAACAACGTAACTATCATTAAATTTAAGACCAAAAGGGAGGAAAGACCGATTGAAAAACTATGAAGTGACCCTTGTCGCCCACTATGCAAAGACCGTTTCCATCCATGCCGACAGCCCCGAACAGGCGGCGGAGAAGTTAAAGACCGTCCTGTTTGATACCGACCTTGTGAAGTTTTCCCAAGAGGATTTTGTCTGCGGCGAAGCCGAGATTAACGACCCTATGGAGGATGCAGGGGAAGAAATCGAATCCGAGGGAGAGGATTTTGAGGACGGCTGCTGTTCGGAGTGTCCGTGCTTCAGAACGGTATGTAAAGGATGCTGTCATGAGGGTGGGGATTAAAGACACGTCTTACCAAGCACTGAATTTGGTTATCCATCTTCCGATGGAAACAAAATTCGCTTGTTAGGGGAAAGCTCCCCTAATACCCCGTGGAAAAGACCGCCGCCAGAGTGCGGCAGGAAGAAAGGAGTTTTTAAGGATGAGAGATTTATTGTTCTTCGCTCTCGGCACAACGCTCGGAGGGATGTTCGGCGTGGCGTGTATGTGCGTGCTGCAGGTTAACAGGCTCTCCGAGGGAAAGGGGGATTTGGATGCGGAAACGAAACGTGCAGATACTGTTCCGACTGACCGAGGAAGAAGCTGAATACCTCTGCTCCCTTGCAGAGCGGGCGGGGCATTCCAGACAAGCCCTGCTCCAGTCGATGGTCATGGGCTACCGCCTGTGCGAGAAGCCAGACCCAGAGTTTTATAAAATCATGCGGGAGCTGTCCGCCATCGGCAACCGCATCAACCAGCTTGCGGCAAAAGCGAACGCCCTAAACTTTGTGGACACGCCGATGCTCTATGACGAAGCCAAGCGTTGGCGGGACTTCCGTCTGGACGTGGGCAAGTGCTACCTTGTGCCGAGGAAGATGTCTGGCTGATGGCGGTCTGCGAGATATGGGACGTAAAGGGCAGGCTCGACCACCCCATCGACTATGCCGAGAATCCAGAGAAGACCGCCAACCCCAAATATACGGATGCGGACTTGCAGGCGATGGGTGACGTGATGAAGTACGCCACCAACGGCGACAAGACCGAGCGGCAGTTTTTCGTCACGGGCGTAAACTGCGACCCTGCCACCGCAAGGGACGAGATGATGATGGCAAAAGCCCAATGGAACGACCAGAGCGAGATTGTCTGCTACCACGGCTTCCAGAGCTTCAAGCATGGCGAGGTCACACCAGAGGTTGCCCATGAGGTCGGCGTGAAGCTGGCGGAGAAGATGTGGGGAGAAAGGTTTCAAGTAATCGTGGCGACACATCTGAACACGGAATGCCTGCACAACCACTTTGTCGTCAACTCTGTTTCCTATATTGACGGCAGGCATTACCACGACAACAAGAAGAACCTGCGGCTGCTCCGTCAGCGTTCGGATGAATTGTGCCGTGAGTATTCCTTATCGGTCATCGAACATCCAAGCGGCAGGAAGAAGCCCTATGTCCTCTGCCAAGCCGAGAAAAACGGTCTGCCTACGAGGGACAGCGTGGCACGGCAGGCGGTGGACGAAGCCATCTCAAAATCGTTCACGCTGAAAGACTTTGACCGCCAGTTGTCGGAAATGGGATACCGCATCAATTTTGACCCCAACCGAAAATACTGGACGATAATCGGCAAGGGATGGCAAAGACCGAAGCGGCTCTACAAGCTCGGCGGGGACTACACCAATGAGCGGATAACGGAACGCATAAGGGAAAATTCCTATGCGGTCAAATTCCAGAACTTTTCCAGAGAACAGCCGCAGGTCAAAGTGTACCGTGTCCGTGGCTCTCTGAAAGACGCAAAGAAAATCGGCGGCTTGCGTGGGCTGTATCTCCACTACTGCTACAAGCTCGGCATCCTGCCAAAGAAGAAACAACAGAACTATGCAAGGCTTCACTATCTTCTGAAAGATGACTTGCTGAAGATGGAAGCCATCACAAACGAAACAAGGCTGCTCTGCCGCAACCATATCGACACGGCGGGGCAGCTTTTGTCTTATAAAGGCTCTCTGGAATCCGAGATGCAGGAGCTGACCGAACAGCGCAAGGGGCTTTACTCCCAGAGCCGCAAGGCAAGCGGCAAAGAAAAGGAAGCGGTCAAGGCTCGGCTGTCGGAAATCACGGGGCGTATGAAAACATTGCGGAGGGAGGTCAGATTATGTGAGGGAATCGAAGCCCGCAGCGACACCCTCAAAGAAAATTTAAATGTCATACGGGCAGACGAAAAAGAGAAGAAAGGAAAGGAGCTGATGAAGCATGAACACAGGCGGCGAAGCGGCGGAGCAAATCGTAAGGATGAGCTTGGAGGGATTTGAGGTCGCAGCCAGAATCACGGGGGCGGGTGCGAAGAACATCGCCATCCTCTTATATTCCATCTTAAAGGAAGAACAGAAAACCAAAGGAAAGGCAAGGCTCACAAACATGCTCCGCTCTGGCAAGGAGCTGAAAGTCTTTACCGTAAAGAGCGGCGACTTGAAGAAGTTCACGCAGGAAGCGAAGAAATACGGCGTACTCTACTGCGTTTTGGCAGACAGGGGGAACAAAGACCCCAATGCGGAGGTGGACGTGATTGCGAGAGCCGAGGACGCATCGAAAATCAGCCGCATTGTGGAGCGGTTCAGCCTTGCGTCGGTAGATACTGCTTCCATTGTGACCGAAGCGGAGAAATCGAAAGGGGAAAAGGCGAAAGCTGACAAAACCGCAGATGTAAAAGATGCAGATGCAAAGGACGGTCAGCCAGAGCCAGACGTCGGCGTGGAGGAAAAGGCGGAGAAAGACAGGCTCATGGACGCCCTTATGGGCAAGCCGCTCCAAAAGGAGGAAAACGCCCCAAACCCCTCGGTGGCAAAGACAGAAAAATCCCCTCTGTCCGAGCCTACCTTAAAGCAGCAAAGGAAGCCCGCAGAGGGGGCTGCTATGGCTAAGGCGGAGAAACCGTCAGTCAGGGAAGAACTGCGGAAGATAAAGGAGAGCCGCAAGGAGCAGGAAGCGGATGTTTCCCCTGCAAAAGAGAAATCTTCTGACAGGTCGAAGAAACCGCCCGCAGGAAAGACGGAGCATAAACAGCCCCAGAAGCGGAAACGGAAACCAAAATCGAAAGGAGCGAGATAAGCATGAGCATTTATGATGTATTCAGCGGCGGCAACAGAGCCTTTAACAAAGAGGAATGGGCTGCCCAAAAGCAGGAGCAGCGGAAAGAAGCCTATGGGCTGATTGACAATACCTGTTCTGAAATGATGGCGGACGGCGACAGCTTTCGCCAGTACCTTGACGTGCAGGGGCATTTTGACCGCTACTCCGTCAACAACGCCATCTTGGTTTCGGCACAGATGCCCGAAGCGACGCAGCTTAAAGATTACGGCAGTTGGAAACAGAGCCGTGCCTATGTGGACAAGGACGCACAGAAAGTCACCATCCTTGAGCCGGGGAAAGAGTATGAGCGGGAGGACGGCTCAAAGGCGGTCGGCTACAACGCCAAGATAGTCTATGACATTTCCCAGACCTCGGCAAAGGACAGGCAGCAGCCGCAGGAAGCCAAAACCATGCGGGAGCTTGTGTCGGCGATGATTGACGCAAGCCCCGTTTCCTTTGTGCCAGTGGACGACCTTGAGCTGCCTGCGTTCTACGACAGCGCACAGCAGACCATCTTCATCAAGACGGGGCTTTCCGAGGAACAGCTCTTTGTCAGCATGGCAAAGGAAGTGTCGGCGGCGGTCTTTGACTTCAAGCATAAGGAAAGCCGTGACGCTTCAGAGTTCAAATCGTTCTGCGTTGCCTATATGGTAAGCTCCCGCTACGGCGTGGACACGAAAGGTTTTAGCTTTGACAAGCTCCCGAAAGAATTTGAGGGTATGGAAACGCAGGAATTTAAAGGCGAGCTTGGCTCGATGCGTGACGTCCTCGGCGAAATCCAGTCGGACATGTATAAGAGCCTTGAAAAGAACAAGCCGCCCAAATCCAAAGAGCAGGAACGCTAATCGGAGGTGCAGCCAATGAAAGAAGAACGATACCATCTGGCATTGGATAAATACGATAAGAACATCGTCCTCAATGCCCTCAACACCCTGCGGACGCAGCAGATACAGGAGGAACGCCCCACCGAGCCTGTTGACGAGCTGATAAGCAGGGTGGCATTCGCCCCGACCAAGAAAGTAAAGGTCGCCCCGTGCAAGTGCCATGAAGAACGGTGATGATTACAAGGCGGGCTTAATCCTCTCTTTATGCGGCATTATCCCTGTCGTGTGGCTTGCCCTGCTGACAGCCCCTTATATCAGCGGCGGCATCGTGGAGATAATCGGCAACTTATCCGCAGCAATCGAGAATCCGTTTTCCATAACGGTGTGTAAGGACAGCGTGAAAACTGTCCTTATTTTTCTGCTTGCCTACGGCATGGGAATCGGCGTTTATTTTTCCACACGCAGGAACTACCGCAAAGGGGAGGAACACGGCTCTGCCAAATGGGGCAACGCAGGTACGCTTAATAAAAAATACCGAGATAAGGACGCATCGGAGAACAAGCTGCTGACCCAGAGCGTCCGCATCGGGCTTGACGGGAAGAAGCACAGGAGGAATCTGAATATCCTCGTGGTGGGCGGCTCTGGTGCAGGAAAGACCAGATTTTTTTGTAAGCCGAACGTGATGCAGTGCAACACGTCAATGGTAATCTTAGACCCAAAGGGCGAGATTGTCCGTGACACGGGCGGGCTTTTGGAAAAGAAAGGCTATGAGGTGCGTGTGCTTGATTTAATCAACATGCACAAGAGCCACTGTTACAACCCGTTTGTTTATCTTCGGAACGACAACGACGTGCAGCGGCTTGTGACGAATCTCTTTAAGGCGACCACGCCGAAAGGCTCACAGTCGCAAGACCCGTTCTGGGACACGGCGGCGAGTATGCTTCTATTGTCCCTCGTGTTCTATCTGAAATACGAAGCCCCGCCAGAGGAACAGAATTTCCCGATGGTGATGGAGCTTTTAAGGGCAGGTGAGGTAAGGGAGGATGACGACAGCTATGTAAGCCCGCTTGACGAATTGTTTGACCGCTTGGAGATGGTAAACCCAGAGCATATCGCATTAAAGTATTACAGAGATTACCATTCTGGTTCAGCCAAAACGCTAAAGAGCATCCAGATAACCCTTGCCGCAAGGCTTGAGAAGTTTAATCTGGAAAGCCTTGCAGGATTGACCGCCACAGATGAATTGGATTTGCCGTCTTTGGGGGAGAAGAAAGTCGCACTGTTCGCACTGATACCAGACAACGACACCAGTTTCAATTTCCTTGTGTCGCTGTTATACACGCAGCTATTCCAACAGTTATTCTACCTCGCCGACCATAAGTACGGCGGGAGTCTGCCCGTCCACTGCCAGTTTATTATGGATGAATTTGCCAATGTTTCGCTGCCCGATGACTTTGACAAGATACTGTCAGTTATGAGGTCAAGGGGCGTGTCCGTTTCGATTATCCTGCAAAATCTGGCACAGCTCAAAGCCCTGTTTGAGAAACAGTGGGAAAGCATTGTCGGCAATGCCGATGAGTTCCTCTATCTCGGCGGCAACGAGCAGAGTACCCATAAGTTTGTAAGTGAGCTTCTTGGAAAAGCCACGATAGACACCAACACCTACGGGAAAAGCTCTGGGCGGAGCGGCAACTATTCCACTAACTACCAGATTTCGGGGCGTGAGCTTTTAACGCCAGACGAGGTGCGTATGCTAGACAACCGCTACGCACTTCTTTTTGTGCGTGGGGAACGCCCCGTCATGGATTTGAAGTACGACATCCTGAAACACCCGAATGTGAAACTGACCGCCGACGGGGGGAAGCCGCCGTATATCCACGGCGAGCCGACGCAGGCGGTCGCAACCTTTGTGTTTGGCGGGGATATTCCAAAAGACGCTGTTGCGCTTAACCCTGTCAGCACATCCTATGAGCTTCTGTCCGATGAGGACTTGGAAGAAATATTCAATTTATAAGGAGGATTTACCCTATGAAACTTTTCCAGAAAAACGAGAAGAAAGCAACCCAGAAACTGCCGATGACAGGCAAGGTAAAAAAGGGCTTCCGCCATTACTGCGTGGCGGTGCTTGCCGTTATGATGGTATTTGGCACATCCATGACCGCCTTTGCCGCCAATGACCCGATTGCCGTCGTCAACAACCTTTCCAATTTCATCTTCGGTCTGATACGGGCGGTCGGGATGATTATGCTCGGCTTCGGCATCGTGCAGGTCGGCTTGTCGCTGAAATCCCACGACCCGTCCCAGAGGGCGAACGGTTTCCTCACACTGGCGGGCGGCGTTGTGATTACCTTTGCGAAAGAGATTTTGACCCTCATCACAGGCTAATCCAAAACAGACTGAAATAACAGACTGACACAAGATAAGATAACGGGGCAGATCCGCTCTGCGGAACTTGCCCCGCTATCAAATTTTAAGAACGGAGGTGGTCGAATGTCAGACAACTGGGTAGTCCAGAACTTGGAGAACGCCCTTGACACATGGAATGAAAAGTTAGCCGAGATATGGCAGCTCATCACCCAATCCCCAGAAACCTTTAAAGGCGGTGCGATATGGAAAGTCATCGTTGACATCCACGGAGCGTTGCAGGCGATAGGGCTTGCCCTGCTCGTGCTGTTTTTCGTCGTCGGCGTGATGCGTACCTGCGGCGACTTCGCAAGCGTGAAGAAGCCCGAACACGCATTGAAGCTGTTCATCCGCTTCGCCCTTGCGAAAGGTGCGGTCACTTACGGCTTGGAGCTGATGATGGCTCTGTTCAAAATCGTGCAGGGCGTGATTTCTGCAATCATGAAAGCCGCAGGCTTCGGCTCGGCACAAAAGACCGTGCTGCCGACAGAGATAGTGACAGCCGTCGAGGACTGCGGCTTTTTCGAGAGCATCCCTCTCTGGGCGGTCACGCTGATAGGCGGGCTGTTCATCACGGTATTGTCGTTCATTATGATAATGTCGGTGTACGGCAGGTTTTTTAAGCTATATTTATATACCGCCATCGCCCCCGTGCCGCTGTCCTCGTTTGCGGGGGAGCCGAGCCAGAGCGTGGGCAAGAGCTTCATCAAGAGCTACTCCGCCGTGTGCCTTGAGGGGGCAATCATCGTGCTTGCCTGCATCATCTTCTCGGTGTTTGCGGCGTCCCCGCCCGCAGTCAACCCCGATGCGGCGGCGGTCACGATGGTATGGGGCTATATCGGGGAATTGGTGTTCAATATGCTCGTCCTTGTCGGTGCGGTCAAGATGGCAGACCGTGTTGTGCGTGAGATGATGGGCTTGTAATTATCCAACAGGAAAGGAAAATTGAAATGAAAAAAGAAACGAAGTATTGCCAGAATTATAATATCCATTTGCTAAATGGAGAAGTCATCGGGGCTTCCGAAGCCTATGACCTGCCTGCTGAAAAAGGACTGGTCGGAAAATTTGAAAAAGCTGACGATAACGAGATATTTGAAATCGGGGATGCCATTTCTGGATTTGCATATATCCCAAAACGCAGCATCCTCTTTATTTCGACGGGGGATGTCGGGGAGGAGAGGTGCTGATATGGAAGTCAAGATAAATAAGGAAATCCGCAACTACACGGAATCCATGTTCTTCGGGCTGTCGATGCGGCAGTTCCTGTTTTCCGTGCTTGCCTGCGGCGTGGCGGTCGGCTTGTTCTTCCTGCTCCGTGGCAGGTTTGGGACGGAAACATTGAGCTGGATGTGCATCTTGGGGGCTTCCCCTTTTGCGGTCATGGGCTTTGTAAGGTATAACGGCATGACCGCCGAGCAGTTTGTGTGGGCATGGATAAAGTCGCAGTTTCTGATGCCGAAGAAGATTTTATTTGCCCCAGAGAATCTTTATTACGAAGCGATGAAGAACGCCATTGAAGCCCATGAAAAGGGCTTGCCCGCCGTGCAGGATAAGAAAAAGAAAAAATGCAGGAGGGCAAGGCGCAAAGCGGCACGGGAACGGAGAAAACAGGCTGAAAAAGCCAGAAAGAAAAATAAGAAATCAAGAAAGCGCAAGGAGGTAGACCATGATTAAGACGCTGAAAACGCTGTTCAAGCAGGACAGGGAGAAATTCATTGTGCCGAAGTCGGTGCAGGCGGTCATCCCGTTAAAGACCATGTGGGAGGACGGCATTTTCCTTGTGGGCAGGAACAAATACGCAAAGACATTCAAGTTTGAGGACATCAACTACGCCGTGGCGAGCCGTGAGGACAAGGAAGCGATGTTCCTCGAATACTCGGAGCTTTTAAACGCCCTCGACAGCGGGGCGACCACGAAAATCACGATAAACAACCGCAGGCTCAATAAAGCGGATTTTGAGCAGACAATCTTAATCCCGATGGCGGAGGACGATTTGGATAAATACCGCAAAGAGTATAACAAGATGCTGCTTGACAAGGCGACGGGAGCTAACTCCACCGTGCAGGACAAGTATGTGACTGTTTCCGTCTGCAAGAAGAACATTGAGGAAGCGAGGAACTATTTTGCCCGTGTCGGTGCTGACCTTATCGGGCATTTTAACCGTCTTGGCTCAAAGTGTACGGAACTGGATGCGAATGACAAGCTGCGTATCTTCCATGATTTTTACCGTATGGGCGAGGAAACGGCGTTTTCCTTTGACATGGCACAGGCTATGCGGAAAGGTCACGACTTCAAGGACTATATCTGTCCCGACTCCTTTGAGTTTGAGAAAGATTATTTCCGCATCGGCAACCGTTATGGGCGTGTGATTTTCCTGCGTGAGTATGCCGCCTATATCAAGGACAGCATGGTGGCGGAGCTTTGCGAATTAAACCGTAACATGATGCTCTCCGTTGACGTCGTGCCTGTCCCGACGGACGAAGCCGTGCGGGAGGTGGAGAACCGTCTTCTGGGCGTGGAAACCAACATCACGAACTGGCAGAGGAAGCAGAACCAGAACAACAACTTTTCCGCCGTCATCCCCTACGACTTGGAACAGCAGAGAAAGGAAAGCAAGGAGTTCCTCGATGATTTGACGACCCGTGACCAGAGGATGATGTTTGCGGTGCTTACGATGGTGCATACCGCAGACACCAAAGAGCAGCTTGACAATGACACGGAAGCTTTGCTTACGACGGCACGGAAGCATCTCTGCCAGTTTGCCGTGCTGAAGTACCAGCAGATGGACGGGCTGAACACCGCCCTGCCGTTCGGCGTGAGGAAGATTGATGCGTTAAGGACGCTGACAACGGAGAGCCTTGCGGTGTTTATCCCCTTCCGTGTGCAGGAAATCTACCATAAGGACGGCGTGTATTACGGTCAGAACGTCATCAGTAAAAATATGATAATCGCAAACCGCCGCCACCTGCTGAACGGAAATTCCTTTATCCTCGGCGTGTCTGGTGCGGGCAAGTCGTTCACGGCAAAGGAGGAAATGACGAACATCATCCTGACCGACCCCAACGCCGATGTCTTGGTAATAGACCCCGAACGAGAGTACGCCCCTCTTGTGAAAGCCATGCAGGGCGAGGTCATCCACATCTCGGCGACGAGCGACAACCACATCAATGCGATGGACATGAACTCTGATTACGGCGACGGTGCAAACCCCGTCATCTTGAAATCAGAGTTTATTTTGTCTTTGTGCGAGCAGCTCATCGGAGGTGCAAGTTTGGGTGCAAAGCAGAAGTCCATCATTGACCGCTGCACGGCGGGCGTCTACCGCTACTACCAGCAGGGCAACTATATGGGGACGCCGCCGACCTTGCAGGACTTCCGTGAGGAATTATTAAAGCAGGACGAGCCAGAAGCGCAGGAAATCGCCCTTGCGATTGAGCTTTTCACGGACGGCTCTCTCAACACCTTTGCCAAGCATACGAATGTGGACACCCACAGCCGCCTTATCTGCTACGATATTCTGGATTTGGGCAAGCAGTTACAGCCTATCGGTATGCTCGTCGTCCTCGACAGCATCTTAAACCGCATCACCCAGAACAGGGCGAAAGGCAGGAACACCTTTATCTTCATTGATGAAATCTATCTGCTGTTCCAGCATGAGTATAGTGCCAATTTCCTCTTTACCCTCTGGAAGCGTGTGCGTAAGTACGGGGCGTACTGCACGGGCATCACACAAAATGTCGATGACCTATTGCAGAGCCATACGGCGAGGACGATGCTTGCCAACAGCGAGTTTATCATCATGCTGAACCAAGCGTCCACAGACCGTATTGAGCTTGCGAAGCTCCTTAATATCTCCGACCTTCAGATGAGCTATATCACGAATGTCGGTGCGGGGCAGGGATTATTGAAAGTCGGCAGCTCCCTCGTGCCGTTCGTCAACAAATTCCCACGCAATACGGAGCTGTATAAGCTGATGACGACGAAATTTGGGGAGTGCTAAAAGGAGGGATTTTTATGTCAGAGATAAGGTTTCGCAACGCAGCCCACCGTGATTTTTTTCTGGAAAGCATGATGAAATGCAGGGTAAACGACTGCTACCACAGGGCATTCTTCTATGTGATGGGGATTGCGGGGGAAACAAGGCGGAACATCAACGCCATGTTTGATTTTAAGACGGACTGCATCAAGCCAGAGGGGATGCACGGCGGATGGCAGACGAGCGGCACGGTCAAGGTCTGCCGCCTTGCCTTTAACCTCTGGAACGGTTACGCCGAGGAGGGGCGTGAGAAACTCTCCACGCCAGAGGAACTGTTTTGCTGCGAGTTCGCCCCGTATTTCATGGAGGGCATCAAGGCAAGGTATCCCGAATATTGCAGGGATTTACCCACGCCCAAGAAGCAGGCGGAGCATACACGGTAACTGAAAACAAGAAAATAGGAAACACCCTGCGGGCATATTTCTATGCCCAGAAAGCAGGGCAGAATAAAGAAAGGAATAATTTATGAATCTGAAAAACTATAAATGTATTCTCTGTATTGCCGCCGCTGTTGCCTTTTTAGGAGCAGCGGTTTTTTGCGGCTTTAAGATTTACAGCCATTACCAGCAGATAGATGAGCAGACGGAAGCCTTTGCGGAGATTGCCGAGGTCGTGGAGAACGCCGAGCCAGAGAAAGAACCGCCAAAAGATAAGGATACGCCCGTCAGCGAGGGCGAGGATATATTGGCAAAATACAAAGAACTGTATTTGAAGAATGAGGATATGGTCGGGTGGATTGCCATTGACGGAACAAGCATCAACTACCCCGTCATGCAGAGCAAGAACAATCCCAACTTCTATCTGAAGCACAGCTTTGAAAAGGAATACAGTGACTTAGGCGTGCCGTATATCCAAGAGGACTGCGACATCCCCACAAGCGACAATCTGGTTATCTACGGACACCACATCAAAGGCGGCAGGATGTTCGGGGCGTTGGAAAATTACAAATCCAAGAGTTTCTATGAGAAGCATAAAACTGTCCAGTTTGACACCCTCACGGAGCAGGGGAGCTATGAAATCATCGTCGTTTTTAAGACGGTTGCGTACAGTTCGGAGGGCTACCGCTACTATGATTTTGTCAATGCGGAGAATGAAAAAGAATTTGATGCCTTTGTCGGGAAGTGCAAGGAGCTTGCCTTGTATGATACGGGCGTGACAGCCCAATACGGCGACAGGCTCATTACCCTCTCCACCTGCGAATACTCCGCCCAGAACGGCAGGCTTGTCGTCGTGGCAAAAAAGGTAAACTGACATGACCGCAAATCTTCTGGGAAAGGAGGTCGGATTTTATGGCTGATATAAAGACCAGAGATGCGGTCAAAGGAACGATTAAGACTTTAGACAAAGCCGCCATAGCAGGCAGGCGCATGAAATCCGCTTACGCAAAGACAAAGGACAAGGCGGAGCAGGGATATTATGCGGAGGAAAATTCCCCCACGGAATATGCCGCCGACAAGGTTTCCCATGCTTCGGGGCGTATCAAGGACGAGGGCATCCATCAATTCAATAAACAGGGGCAGAAAAACGCCCAGATTACAAGGGAAAATATCGGTAAGGCAAAGGACAAAATCGCCGATTTTAAAGCAAAGTGGGAGAAGAAAGCCGCAGAGCAGAAAACAATGCGGAATAAGGCAGGACAGAACGCCGTGCGTACAATGGGACAGGACGGCTTGCAGGAAATACAAGGGACTGCAAGCCGTCCCGCTGTTTCTGCTGCTTCTGCCAAGACCGAAATGCCCCAGACGGCGGCAAACTCACTGATAAAGACCAGACAGCAGGGAAAGCGGACGATAAAGACAACTGCCAGAAATGCGGAAAAGACCGTCAAGACCACAGCCAAAGGCACGGTCAAGGCGGCGGAAAAAGGCGTGAAAACCGCAAAGGCGACATCCAAGACAGCGATTAAGACCAGGTCGCAGACCGTAAAGGCGGCGCAGAAAACGGCGAAAGCGTCTGCCAAAGCCGCCCAGAAAGCGGCGCAGACAGCGAAAGCCACCGCAAAGGCGACAGCCGAAGCAACGAAAGGCACGGTCAAGGCGACCATTGCGGCAGTTAAGGCGATTATCGCAGGGACTAAGGCGTTGATTTCTGCCCTTATCGCAGGCGGCTGGATTGCCGTCGTGATAATCCTCATCGTCGTCCTGCTTGGGTGCGCCGTTTCCCTGTTCGGGGGCGGCAGCGACAGCACATCCTATACCCCTGTCAGTGCGGAGGTCGAAGCTTACACGCCATTGATACAGAAGTATGCGAAGCAGTACGGAATCCCCGAATATGTGGAGCTTATCAAGGCGGTGATGATGCAGGAATCTGGCGGTAAAGGCAGCGACCCGATGCAGGCGGCGGAGGGGAGCTTCAACAAAAAGTACCCCCATCAGCCGAACGGCATCAAAGACCCCGAATATTCCATTGAGTGCGGCGTGCAGGAATTAAAAGCCGCCCTCACATCAGCCGAAGTGGAAAGCCCGATTGACATGGAGCGTATCAAGCTCGCCCTGCAGGGATACAACTTCGGCAACGGGTATATCTCATGGGCAAAGACCAACTACGGCGGCTATTCCTATGCAAATGCGGTGGAGTTTTCCGCAATGCAGGCACAGCGGCTCGGTTGGGAGAAATACGGTGACACGCAGTACCCCGCCCATGTGTTACGCTACTACCCATACGGGCGGGCATTCACAAGCGGAGGAAACCAAGCCATTGTAGAAGTTGCCTTAACACAGCTCGGCAACGAGGGCGGGCAGCCTTATTGGAGCTGGTATGGATTTGGCGGGCGTGTGGAATGGTGTGCCTGCTTCGCATCGTGGTGTGCCGACCAGTGCGGCTATCTGGAAAGCGGAATTGTGCCGAAATTCTCCCTCTGCTCGGACGGCGTAAACTGGTTCAAGGGCAAAGGACAATGGCAGGACAAGGACTATGAGCCGCAGGCAGGCGACCTCATTTTCTTTGATTGGGGGAGCGACGGCTCAATCGACCATGTAGGCATTGTAGAGAGATGCAAGAATGGAACGGTCTACACCGTGGAGGGTAACTCTGGGGATGCCTGCAAACAGCAGAGCTATCCAGTTGGGAGCGGCTCAATATACGGCTACGGATGCCCAAACTATTAGTTGGGCGGAGCAAAAGGAAACCAGAGGTCAATCCTCTGGCTCTTTTGCTTTACATAGCCCGTTTACAGTTGCTTCGACAACAGACAGTTCTTTGTCATCCAGTCGGTCAAGCATAGCATCCAAACGTCTTCGGATAGAACTTTTCTTTGCTTTTTCCTCAGTATGTATATGTTCGTCAACTGATACATCAAACATTGTGATAAGTTGAAGAAACAGCTCTATGCTTGGATACTGCCCCTCATTTTCAACAGCTTGAAGATGTCTGGGATTATAATCAATAATCTCCGCAAACTGTTCTCTGGTCACGCCTTGAGCTTTACGGGCTTTTTTGATTGCCAGTCCTAACGGTCTGAAATCAAAGTCAAAATCGTTGTTTCTTTTGTCCATGCGTTCACCACCTGTACTCTGAAAACTTTTACCCTTATATTTTACAGAGGTGTGGTATCCTACTAAACGATGTGAAATCCTATTTGCATAATTGTTGCTATTTATATAAGCGGTTATAATAGATGTAAATTAGCACATAAATGGATGTTCTTTCTAAAATTTCACATTCGCTCCATATTGGAGTGTTAAACTGAAAAAAGAGGTGATTTATATGGCGACATTACTTATTGTTGAAGATGACCGAAAAACAAATGAAGCGATTTGCGAGTATTTGAAATTAGCGGGACACAAATTAATTCCTGCGTATGACGGGGAATCTGCGCTGCAATGTTTTAGCAATAGCAGGATTGACTTAATTGTACTTGACATTATGCTTCCAAAAATATCGGGGCTTTCTGTTTTGCATGAAATCAGAGAAAAAAGTTCTGTCCCGATACTTATGCTAACAGCAATAGGGGACGAATATACACAAGTTTCCAGCTTTGACGGACAGGCAGATGACTATATCGTAAAACCCTTTTCCATGATTTTGTTAGGGCGGCGCATTACTGCACTTTTAAGAAGAAGCGGAAAGGGGATTTTGCCAGATACAATCGAATTTGGAAATGTAATTGTAGATTTTTTAGGTTATACAGCAAAAGATGACAATGGAAAAATCGACGTTACTCCAAAAGAGATTGACTTGCTGAAATTGTTTGTGGAGCATAAAGGACTGGTTCTGACCCGTTCCCAGATACTTGACGATTTATGGGGCGACAGCCATCCTATTATTGACAGGACAGTAGATACTTATATAAAAAACCTGCGAAAAAAACTGCATCTTGACTGCATTGTTACTGTAAAAGGAATTGGATATAAATATGAGGTGGACTAATATGGCACGAATAAAAATATTTCCTAAGACATTTTTATATACATTGAGTGTCTTGATATTTATTGTAATAACTGCACATGGCATCATGTATGTTCTTGCCCCACAAATATCTTTAGGACTTGTTGGCGAGAAAGGAATGGAACTGGACGGATTTTTAGTCAGTACGGACGTAGATGCCTCACAGTTTGTAACATTTACGATAAAACGTGCCCTGCCTGTTTCTGTTTCCTGTTGTATCGTGATTGCCATTGTCTGTGCTGCACTTTTTTCCAGAAGCATGACGCGAAATATTTGTCACTTATCAGAAACAGCGCAGCGCATGACAAAAATGGATAAGTCTGCGATATGTTCTGTTACTTCGGGAGATGAAATTGAAGATTTGGCAGGAAATATCAATAGTCTTTACAGGAGTTTGCTGAAAGCAATCCATAATCTTGAATTAGAAAAAAAGTATGTGCAGGAAAGCGAGAAATTGAAAATAGATTTTTTGCGTGCAGCTTCCCACGAATTAAAAACGCCTGTTACTGCTTTAAACGCCATTCTTGAAAATATGATACTTGGAGTAGGAAAATATCAAGACTATGACGTATATCTGCCAGAGTGCAAAGAAATAACAGAACAGCTTTCCAAGATGATACATGAAATTTTAGAAACATCCAAAATGAATATCATAAATGAAGAAAAACCGACCGAAATAAATTTGCCAGAACTGCTCACAAACCTTTGTGAGCCATATAAACTGATTGCCGTTGCAAACGAGATAAATTTTTCTGTCTGCCTGCCACAGCATTTTACAGTCAGTATACCCATTTCCTTATTTGAAAAGGCAGTTTCTAATATTCTTGCAAATGCAGTTGCATATACAGAAAGCGGGAAGCTGATTTCTGTTTCTATGGATGGCAGAAATCTTGTTGTTGAAAATGAATGTGTCCCTGTTCGGCAATCCGAAATCCCCCGGTTGTTTGAGCCATTTTACCGTCTTGATTATGCAAGAAGCAGAGAGCAAGGAGGAAATGGCTTAGGCTTGTATATTGTGGACACTATTTTTTCTGCACTTTCTATTCCATATACGTTTCAAGCGAAAGACAATCCGCAAAGAATGTGTTTTACTATATATTTATGATGAAAAACCCTCCGATGTTTCGGGGGATTTTTTTCTTCCGTTTATTTTTCACAGATATTCCATATACGTTCCATATAGGAATGTTATTTTAATATTGTGTTCAAAAAATAAAAAACGGAGGTATCAAAATGAATTTTTTAAAACGGGCAATGTTATATGTTACTCGAAAAAAAGGGAAAAGCATAGTGCTTTTTTGTATATTGCTTATTATGGCAACCTTTGTCTTGTCGGGATTGTCTATCGGGAAAGCTACAAAACAAGCACAGCAAAATCTGCGTCAAAGCCTTGGCGGTTCTTTTCATGTCTGGACGGACTACACAGATAATAACCCCTATCTGCATAAAGAGTCGGACGAGGATGAAAGTGGAGGGACTGGATATATCATGTATTCCACAGAGCAGTTATCCTCTGATATGGTGAAAAATATCCGTGATATAGCAGGAGTGAAATATTGCGATGCATTTGATGAAACATTATTGGATTTTGAACAGTTGTCTTTTTTCAAGGGGACAATTCCTTTGGAGGAAGAATTAGGGAATAGCACGACTACGGTAAGTCTATGGCGTTCCGAAGAACACAATTTGTTTACAAATGGCGTTGTCAAACTAACGGAAGGCAGGCATATTACAGAAAAAGATACGGGGAAAGCAATTATTTGTAAAGATTTGGCTGATAAAAATGGCTTAGGGATAGGCGATATGCTGAAAACGAGGTCTATGGATGGGCGCAGCATGACGCTGGAAATCGTTGGATTGTTTACAGCAATGGAAACAGAAAAAATCGGCAAGAATATAGAGGGCTATAATAAAATACAGAATCGGGTGTTTATAGATATAGCGTCGGCAATTCTTATCGAGAACACCCCTGCTGTCCAGGGATTTTCAGAAGTTTCAATTACCATAAACGACCCAGAAGAAATGGATGAAATTATCGAAAAAGTGAAAAAGACGCCTGGATTTAAAGAGGATGGATTTACGATTGATACGGAAAATGAAACTTATGAAAATACGGCTTCCTCTCTGGAAAGTATGGATAAACTGGTGATAGGTCTGCTGATTGCGGCTATCCTTGTCAGCGTTGTAATCTTATCGCTTATTCTTACTCTATGGGGAAAATCACGTGTCCGTGAAACAGGTGTGTTCCTCTCGCTTGGCATAAAAAAGACAGACATTATAGGGCAATATCTGACAGAAGTATTGCTGATTGCAATCGTTGCTTTTGGGATTTCCTTCTTTACAAGTAATATGGTTTCAAACCGTATCGCCGATGTGCTTTTACAGCAGGATATACAGAATAAAATAGAAGAACCGAACGACGTGCAGCAAGATGACATTGTGATAGAATCGTTTGAAAGTACAGCATTAGGAGGTGTAGACAATATAGAATTGAGCGGTGCAGAAAATACAGATTATTTGGAAACGGATATTGAAGTTTCTGTAAGCATAGAAAATTTATTACAGCTATATCTTGTTGGATTTGTAATTATCATTGTATCTGTTATGATATCGTCTATTGCGGTCATGCGTTTGAAGCCGCGTGAAATTTTATCCCGCATGAGTTAGGAGGAGAAAAAGATGACAACGCTAATATGTGAAAACGTAACATATCAATATGAAAAAGGCTCAAAGGTCTTAGAACATATCACAACTCAATTTGAAACAGGAAAAATGTATGCGATACTTGGTGCATCTGGTTCTGGGAAAACGACCCTGTTATCATTGATAGGCGGTCTTGATATTCCACAGGAAGGAAAAATTATGTTTAATGGCAGGGATATATCGGAGATGGGACTTGAATACCATAGGCGCAATCATGTTTCTGTCATATTCCAGAATTACAATCTTATTGATTATATGACTCCGATTGAAAACGTAAAATTGACCGCAAAACAGGACGCCCTGCCAATATTAAAGCAGCTTGGATTGACGGAGGATGAAGCAAAACGAAATGTAATGAAACTGTCGGGAGGACAGCAGCAGCGTGTGGCAATTGCCCGTACACTGGTATCGAATGCCCCTGTTATTTTAGCGGATGAACCAACGGGAAATTTAGACAAAGATACTGCCGCAGAAATTACGGGGATTTTGAAAAATTGCGCCCATCAGATGAATAAATGCGTAATTATTGTTACCCACTCCAACGACCTTGTAAAACAAGCAGATACCGTTTTTAAGTTAAAAAAAGGCAGGTTGCTTCAAATATGAAATACGAGTGGATATATTGCCCGATTTGCAAAAAAAAGACGCATAACAAATTTAGGGAAGATACTGTTTTGAAAAACTATCCGCTTTATTGTCCAAAATGTAAACGGGAAACGATAATTAACGCAAAAAATATGCAAGTATTTATCATCACAGAGCCAGACACATAGATGCAGAGCCGATGAATGTGTGGAATGAATGAAACCACAGTTTATCGGCTCTGCATTTTACTTAATTAAATGCAGATACGTCCACCAAATAAAAAAAACGGCGATTTGGTGGGCGGTATTGCTATGCCCGAAAGACTTAACAAGCACTCTCCAAACCTGTTTTAAGTTTGGAGGGATTTTTATTGCCTGCAAATAGCAATTTCCAGTTATATATATCATATCGGAGATGGGTGGACAGCCTGTTAAAAAAATCCTTGTCAGTGCAAGGGGGCTTTTTATCCAAGAAGTAGAAGTCAAATCTCTACATATAAGAACTAATATATCTATAAACCGTAAAGGCACGACAGCCCTTACGGTTTTTCTTTTGTCGTTTTTTGTCGGAATACGCCGCAGGGCTGTTTCTGGCGTGGGATGCCGTTCTCCGCCTTTCAATCTGGATTTTCAAAAAAATTCAGATTGGAGGTAACGGATTATGGCGTACAACAAAGCCAGAGAAGAAAGAAAATGGCGAATATGGAAAGAAGCCGAGGAAAAGCAGCTTAGGAGCTTGGGTGTCAGCGAGGGCGATATTGAAAAGCTCCGTGTCCATGATTGGGCGATATTCAATTCCGACAGACGGTACTATGAGAAATTGCAGGATGCGGGTACATATCTTGAGGAAGTGGCAGAGGACACAGCACAGCCCGAAGTAAAAACGGTTGAGGAATTTTTGGACAGCATTGAAAATGCAGTGCTGTATCAAGAGCTGCATCAGTTGGACAAGCTCACTCTCCAAGCGTTGCTGATGAGGATGCAGGGCTTTTCAGTCACTGAAATTTCAGTGGAATTGAGTTTAAACAAGGAAGTCATTTACAAGCGTTTGAACAGGTTTAAGAAAAAAATTAAAAAACTTTTGGGATAGTGTCCAAAATCGCACTCTCCCATCGGCTACTGGGTGAGAGGGCAAAATCTCTTGCCCAGTTTTCTTTTATATCGGAAACGGGATGGCTCTTTGACAACCGAATATCCATTCACCAAATACATTCTCTTTGTGGCTGTAATAAGCGTAAGCGTGTGCAGCGGTACGCCATGACCCGCCGAAAGACGGCAAGCGGAAAATATCGACTGAAAATATCGGGCAGCTCCCGATTTCGCCAAGACCCACAAAGAGGACAATGATACTCCCGTCCAGCCACAGTCCGAGCGGTAACCAATCCGCCGCAGGCAATGGGGGCGGCTCTGTCAGACCGACAGTTGGGGTGCAACTCCCGTGGCGTCAGTTCGCTGCTGACCGTTTGGTGATTTCCCTTGCGTAATCACGCATCAGCATTTTCGGGATGTCGGGGACAAATAGAAAATGCCTTTTATCATAAAGCCAGATGCAGGGCGGTCTATTGGAACAGGGCTTGTTTGATGCTCTCCCGACCTTAAATACTCCCTTGCATTTGGCTGTTACATAGGTAGGGTATTCCTGCCTAAATCCAGATGGAGGTTATAAAAAATATGGAAAGAACAATCAGGCGTGGCGACATCTACTACGCAGAGCTTAATCCCGTTGTCGGTTCGGAGCAGGGCGGCACACGACCCGTACTTATCATTTCCAATAATATAGGCAACAGGCACAGCCCGACAGTCATCATTGCCGCTATCACGGGCAGGACACAGACAAAGGCAAAATTGCCGACACACACCGAAGTAAAGAACTTTGAGGGACTTGACAGAGAATCTATTGTTTTGCTTGAACAAATTCGTACAATAGATAAAAAAAGATTAAAACAGTATATGGGCATGATGCCCGCTGAAGCGATGGCAAGAGTTGACAAGGCTCTTGCCATCAGCGTTTCCATTAAAGGAGGACATCGGAATGGATAAAATTGAGATTGATAAAGAGTATGTTGCTGCCATATTAATTGAGCTTCTCTTTGAAAAAGGGCTTGTAAACAAAGAAACATATATGAATGTCTACAAGCACTACAATTTGCACATTTCACAAGCGGCTTGATTTTTAGTACGATTATAAAAAACAAAGCAAGGAGGAATTCATTATGCAAAATATAGCAGCTAGGCATAATCCTTATATTTTTTTAGATAAGAACAGAGAGCGGACGGTTGTATATTATGGGCGAGTTTCAACAGAGCATGAAGCTCAACTTGCAGCTCTTGAAAATCAATTACAGTGGTACGATGACCAGACGGAACGGCACAGTAACTGGAATGTCCTTCAAAAATATATCGACGAGGGAATAACAGGGACACAAGCGAAAAAACGTCCCGCATTTTTAAGGATGCTTGAAGATGCAAGGGCAGGAAAGTTTGACCTAATTGTAACTCGTGAAGTCTGCCGTTTTGCAAGAAACACGGTTGATACTCTGGTAACAACAAGGGAGTTGAAAAATCTTGGAATTGAAGTCTATTTTGTGGAAGATAACATTTGGACAATGGATGGGGACGGAGAACTTAGACTTACGATAATGGCAACATTAGCACAAGAGGAAAGCCGTAAAGTTTCTGAACGTGTTCGGGCGGGGCAGAAAATCAGCCGTGAAAATGGTGTTTTATATGGAAATGGAAATATCATTGGTTATGACCGTGTAGGAAGCACTTATGTAATAAATGAGGAACAGGCAGAAACAGTAAGAATGATTTTTGATTTGTATTTACAAGGCGCTGGGCAGACCAAAATTGCAAAAGAACTCTGTCGTCTTGGGAGAAAGGATGGGCATGGGCAGGTGAGCTGGTCTGCATCAAAAATCGGACGCATCCTGCATAACGCCACATATAAAGGATATAATTGTTATCTGAAATCGTTCAGCAATAATTATCTGGAACAGAAGCGGATAAAGAATCTTGATGAAGAAACATATATGTATGTCAAGGGGGATTTTGAGCCGATTGTTTCAGAGGAAGTTTGGAATAAGTGCAGCGAAATACGCAAGGCACGGACAACAAAAATGATAGTAAACAAAGGTGAGAGAACATATGGAAAGAAATCTACACAAGATGTATGGCTTAGAAAGTTACGTTGCAGTTGTGGTTCAACATTCCGAAAAAACAAGTGGAGAACTAATAAGAGGGGAGATGAAGTTTTCGGGTATCAGTGCTATAATCAAGTCAATAATGGCAGCAAGGCTTTCCGAGAGAAGAATGGTCTTGATACAGAGGGCTATTGTGACATCCGTATGGTCGGTGATTGGAAATTGGAAATTATGGCTAAGAAGATTTTCGAGGGCATCTGGTCAGAGCAAGAACGTAAGAATGCAATCTTAGAGGTTTATAGGCTCTTGAATGAACATTATCAATCAGATACCAAGAACAATCAAGCCGCAGCTTCGGCGTTAGAGGGAAAAATAGCAAGGCTAAAAAATAAGATTGATAATCTTATCAGCATGAGGGCTGATGGGGAAATTACAAAAGAAGAATTTAAGTCGCTGAAAGATACGACCGAAGCGGAGCTTAATAAATATATGGAAGAAAAGTCACGGCTGAGTGAGCTATCTGATAGTGAGAGTGGCATGGAATTTGATATTGAGAAAATAAGAGCCGTACTTGAAGAAGCGTTAGACTTTTCCAAACCCAAACTTGATGACAGTGTTATTGAAAAATTTGTTTCGCAAATTATTCCCGTAGATAATTGCAGGTATCGTTGGGATTTGAATTTCCTGCCGAATGAAACGCAATCACTTGTTTGCAAAGTTGAGGGCAGAAAAAACCATGCCAATGCAACTATTGAGGAGGGGAACGAAGATGAGGACGAAAGTCCTCGTACATATGTCCTAAGCATGGATTACAGCAACATAAGTGTGACAGCAAAAAACGCCTATCAAAGTTACGTTCTGCACAGGCGGCTATCTTAGAAAAAATCAATGGGAAGATTTGACCGTTGATGTTTATATCTAAATAATCATAAGCGTATCATTAGAAATAGTGGTACGCTTATTTTTTTGACCTAATTTGCAGCTTTGAACATTCTGCCATTCGTCTATATAATGAAGTCAAAAAAGGATGGTGGGCTTTATGAGAGAAAAGAAAAATCATTTGTATGTGGTGTTGTGATAAACTAAAGTTGTAACGGAAGTGGCTAATAAGATATAATTCAACTATAAAGAAAAGAGGTACTTATTATGCCACAGAATTACACTCCTGAATTTAAAAAGAAGATTGTCCGCCTCCGGCTGGAAGAGGGAAGAACGATCAAAAGCATCACCACGGAATACAGCATTTCCAAAGAAACCCTCCGACGCTGGTGTAATGAGTTGAAAGAAGAATGCCCGACAAGCCCCGATACGAAAACAGAATATGCTAACATGAAAGAGAGGCTTAAGCTAAAAAGAGAAAATGAGGAACTTCGAAAGAAGATCCTTTTCTTAAAAAAAGCAGCGGCATTCTTCGCAAAGGAAATCGATTAGAGGCTTATCGGTTTATGGAACAGCATAACAGAGAATTCGGCGTCCGCAGGCTGCTGAGACGGCGTGTCAGGATACCGGACTATGGCTGTCTATCTGGCACGCAGCGGATGTCATTACAGCGCAGCTACCGTGCAAAAATACATGAATACGGAAAAGAGACTGTATTTCCTCGTCCGTCCGAAGAGACCGGGTTATCGGCGTGGGAAACCGCACAAAGTCTTTGAAAACAAGCTCGGGCAGGAATTTCGTGCAGAACAGGCAAATCAGGGAAGGTCTGATCCTTCACAGTGATCATGGTTCCCAGTATACATCAAAAGCGTTTGTAGAATTCTGCGAATCCGTCCATGTAATCCAGAGTATGAGCAGAGCAGGGCTACCGTACACCTTATCAGGCGGGATATGCCTCATAAATATAAAAATAAATTTTTTAGCCATAAGCGTTACAAAAATGCTTGACCACTACAACCAGAGGCTGATTGACCCGATGCTGCCAGACGACCCGAACAGCAAAGTCAACGCCTGCGTGGACAATATTTAGCGCATCTGGGAGGAACACGCCGACACAAAAGCGGCACAACTCGTCTTTTGTGATTTATTGACGCCTACCAATAAAAAGATAATAGAAACGCAGGAAGTCAGCGAAAATGCTCTTTCCAATAGAAAAGTACAGGATAATTTTAGAGATGGGCTGCCGTATCCTTATACGAAACAAGACGGGGTGGACTTTATTTCTGCTATGCTGTCTGCGGATGAAAATGAAACATTTGCTTTTGCCATAACTGCAGATGGACGGGTGGTGGGAAGTATCGGTGTTTTCCGCCAGGGGAATATCCACAGGCGGACAGCCGAGTTGGGATATTATATTGCGGAAGGATACTGGGGAAAAGGAATCATGACAGAGGCTGTAAAACAGGTCTGCGAATGTGTTTTTGAGAAAAGTGATATTCTCCGCATTTATGCAGAGCCATTTGCGTATAATATGGCATCTTGTCGTGTCCTGGAAAAAGCAGGTTTTCAGTATGAGGGGACGTTAAGAAATAATGCAGTAAAAAACGGGAAAGTGTCTATATGCGATTGCGTCTGGATTGGAATTTTGGAATAAACTTTTGTTGTGGATGTTTGACGTAGATTCAATTTATTGGAATGCGGTATGGTTATTCTTTGTATTGCTTGGTGGGTTTAGTTTTCTATTAGGAATGAAACGATTAAAGCGGAGAAAGGGATAATCCTGGCTATATGGAGGCGATTTTATGGAAAAAGTAATTTTATATGTTCATGGAAAAAATGGAAGTTATATGGAAGGTGAACAGTACAAGAAAAATTGTATGGGCTTTGATATGGTTGGGATAGACTACCAGGATGATGTCCCGTGGGTTGTGCAGGATCAGATCCGGGCGGCATACGATAAAGCCTGTGAAAGATACAACCATATTTATATCATTGCGAATAGTATAGGCGCTTACTTTGCAATGCACGCATTACAGAATTGTGATATTGAGAAGGCTTTCTTTATATCGCCTGTACTTGATATGGAAAGGCTTATACTGGATATGATGAGGTGGGCGGATGTATCGGAGAGGGAACTGTGCGAAAAGGAGGAAATTATTACTGATTTTGGAGAAAAGCTATCATGGACATATTTATGTTTCGTCAGGGATAATCCAATAACATGGAATATTCCTACGGAGGTTTTATATGCAGGAAACGATACTCTTATATCCCGTCAGACAGTGGACATGTTTGTCAGTAGTCATCATGCGGCTCTTACCGTGATGGAAAATGGGGAGCATTGGTTTCATACAGATGAACAGCTTGCCTTTTTAGATGGCTGGATGAAAAGGGTAATATGTTAAAATGATATAAATTGGAGAGAAAGAGGCAGCCAGATGAGGAATGTGGATTTTAGTATGGAGTTGAAGCGGGCGGAATGTCCGGTAAAGGTTGCGGAGATTGTGGAGAAGACAATAAGGGCCGTCTATCCCCATTATTATCCTTCTGGGGCGGTACAGTTTTTTCTGGACCTGCATAACGAACAGAGGGTAAGGGAAGCACTTGCCAGGGAAGATATTTATTTTGCGGAGGTACAGGGGGAAATTGTGGGAACCGGGAGTATTCGGGGGAATGAGATCTGCAGGCTGTTTATTTTACCGGAATACCAGGCAAAGGGTTATGGAAACAGGCTGATGGATTTCCTGGAAGATATGGTTTTCAGGAAATATCATGCAGTACATATTGATGCGTCTTTTCCGGCGGAAAGTATGTATTTGAAACGGGGATACCGGATAAAAAACTATGAGAAAATTGAGACAGGGGGCGGGGACTATCTCTGTTACCATACAATGGAAAAGGCGGCAGGTGGAAAGGGATAAAGATTTTCAGGAGGGAACAGATGGATAAATGGTTTACTGTTGACAGGATAGATGAGGGTACTTATATCATCAGCGAATACCGGCATTGGGAAGAAACACATTGTTATCTGCTGAATGGTTCCGGGCGGAGCCTGCTGATCGATACGGGGCTTGGGATCTGTAATATTTATGACGAGGTGGTGAAGCTGACAGACCAGCCGGTTACGGCTGTTGCCACGCATATCCATTGGGACCATATCGGAGGGCATAAATATTTTTCAGATTTCTATGCCCATGAAGAGGAATTGAGATGGCTGTCGGGCGGGTTCCCTTTGTCTATGGAAACGGTCAGGGGCATGGTAGTTGACCGCTGTGAACTGCCGGAAGGTTATGATGTGGGCAGCTATGAGATGTTCCAGGGGAGGCCGTCCGTGGTTCTGCACGGTGGAGAAGAGATTGACATTGGCGGAAGGACGATAAAGGTGTTTCATACGCCGGGACATTCACCGGGGCATATGTGCTTTTGGGAACCGGAGCGTGGATATCTTTTTACAGGGGATCTGATCTACAAGGATACCTTGTTTGCGTATTATCCATCTACAGATCCGGGAGCTTATCTTTCCTCACTGGAAAAGATGGCGTTTCTTCCTGTGGAAAGGGTGTTTCCGGCGCACCATTCCCTGGATATCCAGCCGGAGATTATCGGCCGTATGAGAGATGCTTTCCAGGGATTGAAGGAGAGCGGGAAACTGCGTCATGGAAGCGGGACTTTTGATTACGGAGACTGGGCGGTCTGGCTGTGATGGGGGATGAGGGAGGAAGGCAGGATGGAGACAGAAGATATTATTCTTGAAAAGGCAAAATATGAGGATTGGAGATCGATATACCGGAATGTCTGGTCAAGGCCGGAAACAGCAGAATATATGGTATGGAAAGTGACGGCTGATGAGGATGGGGCCAGGGAGAGGATACAGAGGACGATTGCATGGCAGGAAACCCATGATGCGTGGCTGGTCTATGAGAGGGGCAGCGGGCAGGCCATTGGTTTTGCCGGAGTGGAGGAAACAGAGCCGCATATTTATCATGAGACTGGTATTGCCTTGGGACCGGAGTATGTGGGAAGGGGATATGGGAAACAGATACTGCGTTTATTGATGGAATACTGTATTTCTTTAGACGGGCAGGAATTTTATTATTCTACACGGACAGGGAATCTTGCTTCAAGGGCACTGGCCTTATCCTGTGGATTTACTTATCAGCATTCGGAGCGGAGGACAGACCAGCGCAGTGGGAAAACTTATGAATTGGAGATTTATAAAAAGAATCTGGAAAGTATAGGGGGATATGAAGCCGAATGAGATATTGAAGTATTGACTGGAGAATCTGGAGGGTAGCGCCTTTGTGGGAGTGTGAAACTTTTTCTGTAAATATGTGATTGAAGGGTTCTTCTATGATAAAATCAAAATGATCATAGGAGGGCCATTTATTATGGCAAGAGAGAAGAAACCTGTACATCGGGTATAAATGACAGAAGGAAAACGTAACATTATCCATCAGCTCCTGGAAGAATACGATATTCAGACAGCTGAAGATATTCAGGATGCGCTGAAAGATCTTCTGGGTGGAACGATCAAAGAAATGATGGAAGCAGAAATGGATGATCATCTGGGATATGAAAGATCTGAACGCTCTGATAACGAGGATTACCGAAATGGCTACAAACGCAAACGCGTAAACAGCAGTTATGGCACCATGGAGATTGAGGTCCCTCAGGATCGCAAATCCACTATTCTGTCCGGGATAACGGAATGATTCGCAAACTAGCGGCATATGTGATCCTGGGAATCAATACGGAAGGAAAAAAGGAAGTCCTTACCATTCAGGTTGGAGATAACGAAAGCTCTGGCAGCCCTTGAGAGGGTAACAGAAAAATGGACACCAAAATATTCGAATTCCATGAAACGCTGGAAGGATAACTGGGATTCTATTTCTCCGATCTTCAAGTTTTCAGCAGATGTCCGGAAGGTCATATACACGATCAATGCCATAGAATCCCTGGATTCCACGTATCGGAAATTAAACCAGAAGAGAAGCGTATTTCCGAGCGACACAGCGCTGCTGAAAGCCCTGTATCTGGCTACTTTTGAAGCAACAAAAAAGTGGACTACTACCATCCGGAACTGGGGCCTGGTCTACGGTGAACGGAGTATTATGTATGAGGGACGGCTTCCAGAATAAAAAAACAGTTTGGTTAAAACAGGCGGAAAAGCCGCCTGTTATTGACATACCATCCTCTGGATGGTATATATAAAACAAAGGTGGAATATCTAATTTTTAAGCATTCCACCAAGTCTTATCATAGAAGAATCCTATTTACAGACTTTTCTTCATACCCTCTTTTGCGTTTTGCATAAAACTTGAACAAAGCTTAAAATAACAGCTTCAAATTAATGGCAAATAAATTTCACCTCATATTTTTCTTTCTTACTACATTGAAAAATCGTCGGATTATTTCCACAACGTTGTTCTACCAACTCATATATGAATTTTGACTCTTTCTCATTGATCTTATAGTTCAGCCATTCATCTATGATCAGCACTTTATAGTTTCCCAGTTTCTTCCGGTATCGTACCTGCTTTCTGAGGTTATCTTTGTGGGTCTGAAAATGTCCCAGCATATCCGGCATTCTGATATAACATGTCCAGAAAGTCTGTTTACATGCTTCTACACCCAGGACACATGCAAGATAGGTTTTCCCAGCACCCGTCGGGCCTGTAATGATCAGGTTTGTTGCAGCACCTACGAATCCCATGGTTGCAAGATTTGCGATCTTCTCTCTACTGATATCCCGTGCATCACAGTCTAAAGTTTCAAGCTTTCATAAATAGGTAGGAAGGGGGATTCCATTGAAGTTGGCATTGCCATGATGCTTTTTTGTATGAAGCTAAAATGCTGCTTTTCCCAGCCTGCGATTTCCTGTACTTCGTCAAGCAGAAGATAGTAGCGCATACGATAATGTGATCGGCGGGAGTGCCGCTTTTTATCAAATCGTCCTGTAACGTTTCTAAAATCGTGGATTTCCCACAGAGGCGAATCCCTGTAAGGATTTTTAACAGTGGTATATCGCGGTAGGTTTTCAGTATTTCTAAATAATGATTTCTTTTTTATCGTTATAATATGCATGTATCAAAGGCACACATCAATAGTTAAGTCTTCCCACTGATTCTTCTCAGGAAGAATGGCGATTATCTGCACGAAGGGCAGCGAAAGACTTTTCTATTGAGGAAAACAGAGTTGAGAAACCGGCATTTTTCTGCTATACTTTACCGGAAAACAGTCCAAGTTTGTGACAAAAGGCAGGCGGAGGTATTAGATGCAGATTTCAAGCAGATTTACGATTGCGGTACATGTACTTGTTTGTATTGAAACGTTTAAAAATGATTATAAAGTGACGAGCGATTTTCTTGCCTTGAGTGTGAATGTGAATCCGGTTGTGATCAGAAGATTATTACAGCAGTTAAAAAAAGCCGGAATTGTAAATGTTGTGCGGGGCAGCGGTGGTACAAGTGTGGAAAAACCCCTTGACGAGATCACGTTGCTTGACGTCTATAACGCTGCGGAGTGCGTGGAGGAAGGAGCACTTTTTCATTTTCATGAAAATCCCAATCAGCTTTGTCCGGTAGGAAAAAATATCCATGCTATTTTAGATACGAGGCTTGAAGAGATTCAAAGAGCAATGGAAAATGAAATGAAGTCAGTGACAATACAGGATGTGATAAATGACGCGGAAAAATTAATTAAGATAAAATAGAGTAAGGTACCTTTCCCTTGGATGTGGGGTGAAATTTAGATGAATTTTGATATAACCATTGACATTACAACGGATTGGTAGTATAGATATAGATGTATCTATAATTATTACAACCAATAGGAGGAAATGTTATGGCGAATTATAACAAAATCAGTGTGGGACCAGATGCAAGAACGGAGCTTCATGACAAGCTTTCTCTGACCGGAGCAGAAATAAGTATGAATCATCTTCCGGCAGCAAAATGATGTGTGGCCACGATATGGAGCAGCCTATTAAATAAAAAATTAAGAAAAGAATGTTATAGCAGCCTGCAGCAGGGGCTGCTATAATGTATTTTGGAGAAATTATCAATGCCCTAGCTTATCACTGTAAAAAGAATAATTTTACATACGGAGGAAACTATGTATATAGCAGATTTACACATCCATTCCCGGTATTCCCGGGCAACGAGCAGAGAGTGTACACCGGAGCATCTGGAGCTGTGGGCGCGCAGAAAAGGCATTCACATCGTGGGGACCGGGGACTTTACCCATCCGGCCTGGCGGGAGGAACTGAAGGAAAAGCTGACTCCTGCTGAAGACGGTCTGTATGTGTTAAAGGAGGAATATCGGATTTCGGATGGAATAACGCCGGATTCGTTTTTGCCCCGTTTTGTAATTACCGGGGAGATCAGTTCGATTTATAAAAAGAATGACCGGGTGCGCAAGGTACACAGTCTGATTTTGCTGCCTGGTCTGGAGGCAGCGGAGGTTGTGTCCAAAAAGCTGGAGCTGATTGGAAATATTCATTCCGACGGCCGCCCGATTCTGGGACTGGACTGTCATTCGCTTCTGGAGATTTTGCTGGAGCTGTGTCCGGAATCTGTTTATGTGCCGGCGCATATCTGGACGCCGCATTTTTCTCTGTTCGGTGCATTTTCCGGGTTCGATACCGTAGAGGAATGTTTTGAAGATCTGTCGCCGTATATTCATGCAATGGAGACGGGGCTTTCCTCAGATCCGCCGATGATCTGGCGGGTTTCTGCCCTGGACAAGTACCAGCTGATCTCGAACTCCGACGCCCATTCCCCGGCAAAATTGGGGCGGGAGGCCAATCTGCTGGATATTCCGCTGAGCTATGAGGGGTTGCGGGAAGCGATTCAGACGGGAAAAGGACTGTACGGGACGATTGAGTTTTTCCCGGAGGAAGGAAAGTACCATATGGACGGGCACCGGAAATGCAACCTTTGTCTAACCCCGCAGGAGACGGAAAAATATAACAGAATCTGTCCGGTATGCGGGAAAAAGATTACGATTGGAGTGTCGCACCGGATAGAACAGCTGGCTGATCGGTGCGAGGGATTTGTCCGGGAAAATACGAAAGCGTTTGAAAGCCTGGTTCCCCTTCCGGAGGTGATCGGTGCGTCTATGGGCCGATCTGCGGAGAGCCGCGTGGTGCAGAAAGAATATCAGAATCTGCTACTGCGCCTGGGTCCAGAATTTGAAATCTTGCGAACGATTCCGACAGAAGAAATTCAAAGAGTGACAGGTAGTCGGATTGCAGAGGGGATCGGTCGGCTGCGCGCCGGAGAGGTAGAGCGGATTCCTGGCTTTGACGGCGAATATGGAACGATTCAGCTGTTCCGGGAAGAAGAGCTGGCATCCGCAGAAGGACAGCTGGATTTTTTCAGTATGCTGGGGGTTGGACAGGAGGAGAAAAAGAAGGCTGAGATTGTACGGGAGATTGCCGTTTCGGCCAAGAAGATGCAAAAGGCTGCGCCAGAGCTGATACCCGCACCTGCCTTGACCTCTGTGTCTTCTGCTGCGCAATTAAATCCTCTGCAGGAAGAGGCTGTGCGCGCAGTGGACCGAAGAATCGCGGTGATCGCAGGCCCCGGAACCGGAAAGACGAAAACTTTGATTTCTCATTTGCTGTACCTGCTTAGGGAGAGAAGGGTAAAGCCTGGTGAAATCACTGCCGTGACCTTCACCAACCAGGCCGCCGCAGAAATGAGAGAGAGACTGCAGAAACAGCTTGGGGGCAGGCGGAAGCTGCAAAGCATGCAGATCGGTACCTTTCACGCGATTTGTCTGAATGTATTAAAAGCCCGGGGGCTGGAATTTTCTCTTATTGATGAGACAGAAGCAGCGGAAAAGGCACGGTGTGTAATTGAGGAAAACGGCCTTACGGTCAAGCCGCGGGTATTCCTGGAGCAGATTTCCAGGATAAAGTCAGGTATTGAGGAATTTGAAGATGTAGAGCTGCAACGTGCATTTGAACTGTATCAGGAAAAGTTAAAAAGCAGCCGGCAGATGGATTTTGATGATCTGTTGCTGGAAACAGTGAAACTTATGGAGTGTGAAGATGCACAGAGCAAGAAACCGTTTACCTATCTGTTGGTGGATGAATTTCAGGACATAAACCCGCTGCAATACCGGCTGATGAAAGCATGGAATGAGGGCGGAAGGGAACTATTTGTGATTGGCGATCCCGACCAGTCGATTTATGGATTCCGTGGAGCTGACAGCGGATGTTTTGCCCGGCTTAGCCAGGAGTTTGGCGAGGTGAGGATTGTCCGCCTGGTTGAAAACTACCGGTCAGCACCGGAAATCCTGAATGCGGCCCTGGGAGTAATTTCACGCAATCCCGGCGAGGCGCGTATCCTGCATGCAAACTGTGAGACGGGTGGCCCAGTGCGGCTTGTAAAAGCGGGAAGTGAGATGGGTGAAGCCATATTTGTGGCTAAGGAGATCAGCCGTTTGGCCGGCGGAATTGGAATGTTGGAGGCAGACGAGGCGGCGGAAACCATGCAGGATGGAAAGCTCCGGGGCTTTGGCGAGATAGCTGTTCTGTATCGGACACACAGACAGGGCGAGCTATTGGAAAAATGCCTGCGGCAGGAAGGGATTCCCTATGTTGTTGCCGGGCGCGAGTCCTTTTTGGCAGATGAGACGGTGCGGGCAAGCCTGGAATTTTTCCGATACCTGGAGAATCCGGCGGCGTTGTCGGAGCGTGGACCATGCCTGCGAACACTGTGGAATTTAGATGAAAATGAAATCAGTTTGGCGGTGATGGACGGTATGGCGGAGAAGCTGCGCCCTGCGTTTCAGAAGAAAAAGCCGCAGAAGTTTTTGGAGCTTTGGATGCAGGAAATGCAGCTGGAGGAAAACGGCGCGATGAAAAAGCTGGCCGGTATGACCGTCTTTTACCAGACGATGACGGAATTTTTGAGCGCTTTGTGTCTGGGTGTGGAGAGCGATCTGAAGCGCTGCGGCGGTCGCCATTATACGGCAGAGACGGTTACGTTAATGACACTCCACGGTTCCAAAGGCCTGGAATTTCCGGTTACCTTCGTTTACGGCGTGCGGGAAGGCATGATTCCGTATGAAAGTGAAAAGCACCCGGCAGACCAGGAAGAGGAGAGGCGGCTCTTTTATGTAGGCATGACCCGGGCAAAGGAGCAGCTGATCGTGACCACCTCCGGGGAGGAATCGGGGTTCCTGGTTGATTTGCCGGAAGAGACAATCCGGCGGGAAGATGAGAGCAGACGCAAAAAGCGGGAGAGCTGCCGGCAGATGAGTTTGTTTGATTATATCAGCTAAACCAAGAGGGTATCATGAATGAAAAGAGTTCCGTGGTTTTTTTAAGTGATAAGGCAGGATATGTTCCCGTAAAAAGGAAGGTATCCTGTCTTTTTGTATGAAAGTGAGGAAATTTATATGCAAAAATTTTATACAGCAGAAGCAGTAACTGAAGGTCACCCGAACAAATTGTGCGACCAGATTTCAGATGCGATCCTGGATGCGTGTCTGAAACAGGATGAACAGTCCAGAGTGGCCTCGAAGTGAGTAGGACGGATTTTGTGGACATTCAAAATAAAAAAGAATGTGGAGGGAACAGACAATGGAAAAGACGATTTTTGAGGAAGTGGGCGTCAAATACGAACGGCAAGGCGATTACTTAATACCGTGCTTAACTGTACCCGCCGATGCGCGTAGAAAGAACTCCAATGTGCCAAAAAAGAAATAAAACAATTTCACACCCATTCCACATTGGTATGATATGCTTAAACAGAGGTGATTTATATGGCTACATTACTCATTGTTGAAGATGACCGAAAAACAAACGAAGCAATATGCGAGTATCTAAAATCAGCAGGACATATGCTAATATCAGCGTATGATGGTGCTGCTGCATTACAATCTTTTGATGAATACAATATAGACTTAATTGTGCTTGATATTATGCTCCCTAAAATATCGGGGCTTTCCGTTTTACATGAAATAAGGCAAAAAAGCTCTATTCCTATACTTATGCTAACAGCGATTGAAGATGAATATACACAAGTTACAAGTTTTGATGAACAAGCAGATGACTATATCACAAAGCCTTTTTCTATGGTTTTATTGGGGCGGCGTATCACAGCTCTTTTAAGAAGAAGCGGAAAAGGGATACTGCCTAATACAATAGCATTTGGTGATGTAATTGTGGATTTTTCTGGCTATTCTGCAAAGGATAGTAATGGAAAAATTGATATTACTCCAAAAGAAATTGATTTGCTAAAGTTACTTGTGGAACATAAAGGACTGGTTCTTACCCGTACCCAAATACTTGATGATTTATGGGGCGACAGTTATCCTATTATCGACAGGACAATAGATACTTATATTAAAAATTTGCGAAAGAAACTACGGCTTGAATGTATAGTTACTGTTAAAGGTATAGGTTACAAGTATGAGGTGAATACATGAAGAGAATAAAGATATTTCCAAAGACTTTTATATATACATTAGGATTGATGCTCTTTGTTGTTGGAGTTGCCCATCTTTTGCTTTACTTATTTATTCCACACGAAATTATGGATGTTACGATTAAGGCAAGTGAGCAAATATCTTTCAGCACAGATGTTAATGTAGCACCTTATGTTAAGCAGACAATCGTAGATGCCCTGCCGGTATCTCTTGTTTGCTGTATTATTATTTCCATAGGTTGCTCTTTTTGGTTTTCCAGAAAAATAACTGTTCCAATTAAGCACATCAATATGGCAACAAAACAAATGGCACAAATGGAGAAAAATGCTGTCTGTACTATTAGCTCAAAAGATGAAATCGGTGCGTTGGCAGATAACATAAACTATTTGTATCAAAGCCTGCTGTCAGCAATTCATAATCTTGAAGTTGAAAAACAATATGTAAGCGAAAGTGAAAAATCAAAAGTTGATTTTTTGCGGATTGCTTCGCACGAATTAAAAACGCCTGTTACGGCTTTAAATGCTACTTTAGAAAATATGATACTCGGTATTGGGAAATATAAAGACTATGATATTTACTTGCCAGAATGTAAAGAAATGACGGAATATCTTGCTGATATGATACATGATATTCTTGAAACCTCAAGGCTAAGCATATCATCCGAAAAGGAAACAGCGGTACAAACTAATTTATCAGAAGTGGTTTCTGCTTTATGCGAACCATATATGTTGATTGCAAAGGCGAAGGGTATTATATTTAAACTGGAATTGTTTGATGATTTTTCGGCAGTTTTGCCACAGCATTTGTTTGAAAAAGCTATTTCCAATATTCTTTCCAATGCGGTAGCATATACAGAAACAGGCAAAACAATTTATGTATATTTTGATGAAAAAAATCTTATTATAGAAAACGAATGTCAGCCTATTTCTGATGAAATATTACGACATTTATTTGAGCCGTTTTATCGTCCAGATTTTTCCCGAAACCGTGATAATGGCGGAAATGGGCTTGGACTTTACATTGTCGCAACTTTGTTTCATGCAATGGATATTTCATATTCATTTATTCCCATGAAACATCCACAAGGAATGAGATTTATTATCAATTTAAAATAGCCTATCACGCTGAAGAAGCTCTCCAACAGTCGGGGAGCTTTTTTGATTAAAGAACTTTTGAATTTCACACACATTTCATACTGGTTCCATATTGGGAGATTATGATATAGCCGTTCACTAAAATTAACACCAGAAAACGGAGGTAATAGAATGAGTACAATTAAGAGAGCATTTTTATACGTCACAAGAAAAAAGGGAAAAAGTATATTGCTTTTTTTCGTCCTTCTTATTATGGCAACCTTTGTGCTGTCTGGAATTTCGATTGAAAGGGCTGCACGGTTAGAACAGAAAAAGCTGCGGCAAACAATGGGAGGAACATTTGAACTATTGCCCGAATTTTCTGAAAGTAACCCATATTTTAAGACAATCAATGATGATGAGGGTGGCGTGACATTATACACGGAGCGTCCTTTGACACAGGAAATGATTGATTTAATTTTGCAGATGGACGGTATAAAAAGTTGTGATGCAGACACGCAAAGCAATGTTCATCCTAATCTTGAAATATTTAAGGGAAATGTCCCGTTAAAAGGCGAATTAAATGATTCCGCATACGCAAGAACTGTTTATTCAAGTGAAACCAATGCTTTTTTTACATCACAGAAATTACAACTAATTGAGGGAAAGCATATTACGAACGCCGAAAAGTATTCAGCCATAATAAGCAAAGAATTAGCAGATAAAAACGGCTTGAAAATCGGAGACACCTTTTCGATAACAGCGGATTGTAAAGTTGAAATAAAAATTATCGGATTTTATGAAATCCTTAAACCTGACTCTACATTTGAAAATATCGCTACCTACGAAAAAATAGAAAATCAGATTTTTGTCGATTACTATACGTTGCAAGAACTTTTCAGAGATACACCCGTAGGCTTTGTTTCGGCAAAGTTTTTGGTCGATGACCCCGCAAACCTTGAAAAAATTGTGAAAGAAATAAGGGGAAATTCTGAAATTGATTGGCAGGCGTTTACACTTACTACCGACAATACAGAGTATCAAGATGCTGCTGCTCCACTTGAAAAGCTACAATCCTTGGTTACATCAATTATTTTGGTTATTGCATTGGTCAGCGGAATAATTCTTGCCTTAATACTTACCATGTGGGGAAGAAGTCGCATCCATGAAACAGGGGTATTCCTTTCTCTCGGCATTGGAAAAGGTAAAATCGTCAGTCAATATCTGGCAGAAGTTTTTATGATTGCCGTAATCGCTTTTGGTTTATCTTTCTTTATGGGTAATGCGGTTGCAAATCAACTGGCAAACAAACTTATTGAAAGTCCGTCAAGTGGAGAAAATTTAAGCAATGATAAAGATGTAGTTTGGGACATAAAGGACGATTATGGTCTTTCGTTGGATGATGCTCAAGTCACAATAAAGGATGATAGTGAGATTTCTACACCACAAAATGATGAACAGAACATAATGCCGCCCGAAGCAGAGGTATCAGTTGATATTGCGGAAACAGAGCAAATCCACATTTCAGTTGATATTCTCGATATGTTGCAGCTATATCTGATTGGTTTTGCAATAATTACGGTTTCCGTGATTCTCTCATCAGGTACGGTAATGCGTTTGAAGCCAAGAGAAATTTTATCAAAAATGAGTTAAAGAAAGGAGTTTTTACAAATGTCTGTATTTGAAATTAAAGATGTATCTTACTCTTATGACAAAAGCAAAAGAATATTGACAGCGGTAAATGCCGTGTTTGAAACAGGAAAAATGTATGCCATACTGGGAGTGTCTGGCTCTGGAAAGACTACTTTGTTATCACTGCTTGGCGGGCTGGATGTTCCGCAAAAAGGTGAAATTATATTTGATGGTGTGGATATTTCAGAGCATACACTTGAATATCATAGACGCAATCATGTTTCACTTATATTTCAAAGTTACAATCTCATTGACTATATGACACCTGTTGAAAATGTAAAGCTGACCGCAAAGCAGAATGCCCTTTTCGTGTTAAAACAACTTGGATTAACTGAAGATGAAGCGAAACGCAATGTAATGAAATTATCAGGCGGACAGCAGCAGCGTGTTGCAATCGCTCGTACATTGGCATCGGACACACCTATTATTTTAGCTGACGAACCGACAGGAAATTTGGACGAGGATACTGCTGCTGAAATAACAGAAGTTTTAAAAAATTGTGCCCATCAGATGAATAAGTGCGTCATTATTGTTACTCATTCTAATGACCTTGCAAAGCAAGCTGATATGGTTTTTCGATTGAAGAAAGGCAAGCTAGAACAGTTATGAGAACAGAATGGAAAAGTTTTCCTTATTTTTTAATACGGTAAAGTTTGGGAAATGCCAATGCCATAGAAAAAAAACAGCAAAATTTTTTGAGCCATTGACAAATTCTCTGATTTGAAGTATCATATAACGGCGATATATAACAGTGTTACAGACGGGGGGTGGGATAATGAGCGAAGCAGAACAGACAACACTACACTTAATCCTTTCAGCCGCTATGCAGGAATTTCTTGAAAAAGGCTATAAGTCTGCTTCCTTGCGGAATATTGTCAAAACGGCGGGCGTAACGACAGGCGCGTTTTATGGCTACTATGACAGTAAAGAAGATTTATTTGAAGCACTGGTAGGCGAACACTACAACTTTTTACTGAAACGCTTTTGCAAAGCCCAAAAAGAATTTGCAGAAATCCCGCCAGAGGAACAACCCGGCAATCTTACCTCTACTTCCGGCGAGTGTATGTATGAAATGCTTTTGTATGCCTATGAACACTTGAATGAATTTAAGCTTATACTTTGTTGTTCGGAGGGAACGCGTTTTTCAAAATTGATTGATGAAATGGTAGAAATAGAAACAAAGGGCACACATGATTATTTAGCGGTTCTTGAAAAGTTAGGCAGACCTGCGCCGCCCATTGATGAACGGTTAGAGCATATCTTGATTACAGGAATGTTTAATACTTTTTTTGAGTTGATTATACATGAAATGCCACTTGAAGAAGCAAAGCATTATTTGAAAGAAATGAGAGCTTTCTATACTGCCGGGTGGATGAAAATTATGGGGCAATCATAAATCGAACAATTTCGATTACAAAAAATTTGTAAGGGCAATCTGCCCTATCATTTTTACACATGAGTTAGCTATAACTAACTTTTAAAAGATATTACTAACCAAAATACGGATATTTGAGGGCAGCTATTTTGTTCTCATATCATAAAAACATTTTTAAGGAGGTTTTTTCAATGCAAAAACAGTCAAATCTATCAAGATTGATGGGCTATGCCGGAGGACATAGAATATTGACCTATCTTTCTTGGGTACTGTCCGTAATGAGTGCGCTGCTTTCTCTTGTACCTTTTTGGTATATATGGCGTATCATTCACGACATACTGGAAGTTTCCCCGGACTTCGTGGAAGCAGGGAATGTCACAAGCTACGGCTGGTCTGCCGTATTGTTTGCGGTTATCTCTATTGTTGTCTATATAGCCGCTTTGATGTGTTCGCACATGAGCGCGTTCCGGGTTGCCGCAAATATCCGAAAAGAACTTATGCGTCATATTACAGCCTTGCCGCTTGGAGTAACGGAAAAGTATGGAAGCGGAAAGCTGCGGAGAATCGTAAATAGTTCCAGTGCCGCTACGGAAACGTATCTTGCACATAGGCTTCCCGACAAAGCAGGGGCGATTGCCACCCCCATAGGTCTGCTTTTCCTGTTGCTTGCCTTTGACTGGCGGTTAGGGCTTTTAAGCCTTGTTCCCGTTGTGCTTGGTTTTCTGATTATGATGAAAATGACCGGGAAAGACATGGAAAAGCGAATGGAGCAATATCAAAACGCGCTTGCTGATATGTCAAATGAAGCCGTTGAATATGTGCGGGGCGTACCCGTAGTAAAGACTTTCGGGCAGACAATCTTTTCTTTCAAACGCTTCAAAGACGCGATAGACAATTACGAAACCTGGGTAATCGCATACACAAAGGGGCTGCGTCTGCCTATGATGTTCTATACAACGGCAATTAACGGCGTATTCGCGTTTCTGATTGCCGGAGGTATTCTCTTTACAAGGGGCGGCGTAACAAATGAACTTCTGTTAAACTTTATCTTCTATATTGTGATTACGCCCGTCATTGGTACGACGCTCACAAAAATTATGTTTATGAGCGAGGACGCAATGATTGTAGGCGACGCAATTAACAGGATTGATGAAGTGTTGAACGAAAAACCATTGTCTGAAAGCAGCGTGAATAATATTCCTGAAAATAATGGAATTACATTGGAACACGTTAGTTACAGCTATGACGGAGAGAAAAACGCGCTCAATGATGTATCTCTTTCCATAAAGCCGGGGCAGACGGTCGCATTGGTAGGAGCGTCTGGCGGCGGTAAGACAACGCTTGCAAATATCGTCACAAGATTTTTTGACCCGCAAAAAGGGCGCGTACTGATAGGGAATATCGACATACGCGACATTCCGAAAGAAACATTGATGAATAAGGTATCTTTTGTATTTCAGAACAGCTGCCTTATCAAAACGTCCATATTGGAAAATATTTGTATGGCAAAGCCTAACGCTACACGCGAAGAAATCGCCCATGCACTGGAAGCTGCACAGTGCTTGGATATTATCGAAAAATTACCAAATGGCATAGATACAGTTGTCGGCACGAAAGGTGTGTACCTGTCCGGCGGTGAACAGCAAAGAATATCGATTGCCCGCGCAATTTTAAAAAATGCACCTATCCTAATTCTTGATGAGGCGACCGCATTTGCCGACCCCGACAATGAAGTGCGCGTACAACAGGCTTTATCTGCACTCTCAAAGGGAAAAACAGTCATTATGATTGCACACAGGCTGTCGTCAATCACAGACGCAGATTGCATTTATGTACTGCAAGACGGTGAGGTTGTGGAAAGCGGCACACATAGCGGACTGATAGAGAGAAACGGCATATTTACAAAAATGTGGAAGAATTATTCCGAAGCGGCAGAATGGAAGATTTTGAATGAAAATAAGGGATTGGAGGTAAACGCATGATTAAGACATTGCAAAGACGTTTTGCGTTATCAAGACAGGGGGCTGTCGATTTGATAAAAGGCTGTATTGCTTGTGTTGCACAGGATATATCCTTTATGCTTCCCGTCGGGCTGCTCTATTATTTTGTCATTGATACCATGAATGGGAACGTCAATGGAAGCCGCGCCCTCTTTTATGCGGTTGGTGCTTTGGTTTGCCTTGCGCTTATATTTATTGTGACTTGTTTTCAATATAATGCTACTTATTTAGCGACTTATGTAGAAAGCGGAGTAAGGCGTATTTCCTTAGCCGAGCAGTTGCGCAAAATCCCGTTGTCCTTTTTCGGTAAAAAAGACCTTGCCGATTTAACAAATTCGATTATGAGCGATTGTGCCACACTGGAAACGGCATTTTCTCATTATGTACCCGCTTTGGCAGGTTCCCTTATTTCAACAACGCTAATTGCAATCTGCCTTTTTGCTTATGACTGGCGCATGGCTCTTGCGGCGGTTTGGGTTTTGCCGATTGCATTTACAATCACATTCTTTTCAGCCCGCATACAGGAATACTTCAACCGTAAATCCGTAGCGGCAAATGTCGCGCTTGAAAGCGGCGTACAGGAGTGTATCGAAAGTTTGCAGGACTTAAAGGCGAATAATGCGGAAGAAAGTTATCTGAAAGGGCTTGGCAAAAAAATTGATGATGTGGAAAAGCGTCACATTATAACAGAGCTTGGAACGGCACTTTTTGTTGTTTCCTCTACGCTGATATTAAAGTTTGGGATTGCTACGGTTGCGCTTGTAGGTTCTGCGCTGCTCATTCGTGGGGAGATTGATATTCCGCTGTTCTTTATGTTTCTGCTTGTAGCTTCAAGGCTGTATGCCCCGCTTGAGGGTGCATTGCAAAATCTTGCTGCGGTAATCTCTACCAAAACGAACATAAACCGTATGAATGAAATCCTTGACCAGCCTATCCAGACAGGAACAGACAGGCTGACAAATAAAGGCTATGATATTGTATTCGACCATGTAGGATTTGCTTATAATACCGGGGAAACCGTATTGAAAGACGTGTCTTTTACGGCGAAACAGGGAGAAGTTACCGCCTTAGTCGGACCATCCGGCGGCGGCAAAACTACGCTATCACGCCTTGCAGCGAGGTTTTGGGATATAAGCAAGGGGAAAATCACTGTCGGCGGTATGGATATATCGAAAATAGAGCCGGAAACTTTGTTGTCGCTTTATTCTATCGTATTTCAAGATGTGACGCTGTTTAACAACACAATCATGGAGAATATCAGAATAGGCAGAAAGGACGCAACCGACGAAGAAGTGATTGCAGCGGCAAGACTGGCAAATTGTGAAGAATTTGCGGCAAAGCTCCCGGACGGGTATCACAGTATGATTGGTGAAAATGGCTGCGAACTGTCCGGAGGGGAAAGGCAGAGAATTTCAATCGCCCGCGCTTTCCTTAAAAATTCCCCTATCATCTTACTTGATGAAGCAACGGCAAGCCTTGATGTGGAAAACGAAACATTGATACAGGCTGCTTTATCAAGGCTGATAAAGGATAAGACCGTACTTGTTATCGCCCACCGTATGCGTACAGTAAGCGGTGCGGATAAAGTGGTTGTTCTTTCAGACGGTTCTGTTGCTGAACAGGGAACGCCGGAAAAACTGATGAACACAGGCAGGATTTATCCGCATATGGTAAAACTGCAAATGATTAGCAGGGATTGGGGTATTTAACATGAATACCGAATAGATAATATGCCCCATATGCCAAAGCAAAACAAGGTTAAAGATACGGGTGATGCCGAATTGAAAAACTTTCCCCTATATTGCCTGAAATGCAAGCACGAAACCCTTATTAACGTACAACAAATGAATATATCAGTTATCAAAGTATGAAACCAGATAAGGACAAAACTCAAAAATTGTGTTCAAGACAGCAGACACAAATATGTGGAGTGAATATCTTATTTGGAGGAAATAGAAAATGACAAAATCATTATTTGAGGAAATGGGTGGCAAATACGAAAGGCAAGGGGATTACTTAACTTAAAGATAGTATATACATACAGCCTGCTGACACATTGCTTGCAGATGCCCCGCAGAAACCAAACCATACAGAAAAGGAGTTTTTGCATATGAAGTCAATATTTGAACAGTTAGGCGGCACATATCACGAAGAAAATGGGTATCTTATTCCAGATTTAATATTACCCAACGAAGAAGAACAGCCGATAGGCACATGGGGACAGCGGCATCAGGATTATCTGAAACAGTACCACAAGGTTACATACACCAATCTTCTCACAAGTGGCAGACTGAACTCCTATCTAGCCGTCATTGACAGGCAGGCGCAGGAACGCTTTGAAAGGCTTATAGAGAGCATGAAACAGGCACAGGACATAACGGAACGGCTAAAGGAAGAAAATGCCATAGAGTGGACAGGCAAAATAAATAATATAAGGGCTTGTGCGAGGGAAATTGTGAACGGAGAAATTATTTTTATATAATCAGAATTGGCGGCAGGGAATATAATTCTTTGCCGCCTTTCAAATGGAGTAACTATATTATGAAATTAGCTTGTGAAATATATTGCTGATTCTTATCCAGCAAATGTTTTAGGGTTTTCAGTCCTGTTTCCAATTGTTGTAAGGAATCAGGGGAACAGGTTGCAATTCTTATAGCTGTGGATTCAGCTTTGCCAACGGTAAAACGGTCAGAACAGAAGATATGAATGCCATTGTCTGTTGCCTGCATTTCCAACTGATAACCGTTATAATGGGCAGGCAGGGGCAGCCATTGGAAGAAGCTGTATTCATTCGGGCAGATGCTGTCTGGAAAGTATTTTTTATATATCCTGTTCCGTTCTTTTGCCTGTCTTTTTTTCTGCCCTATGATTCTGCCTGCATTGCCGCTTGCAATTAATTCGCTTATAATTTCTGCGTTAAGCAGCGGTATTTTCAAATTTACATTATTAGCCGTTTCAAGAAAGGTTTGTCTTAAGCAATCAGGGATAACCATATATGCGCATCTTAAGCCTGCTGAAAGTGATTTTGACAGGCTGTGCAGGTAAATGGTATTATCTGGTATCAATGTCTGAATCGGTTCTCCTGTATCATTTGCAATAAATCCATAAGCGTCATCTTCCATTAAAATCAGATGGTATTGCTGTATGAGGCTGGCAATTTTCCTTTTTCGTTCCATTGACATGACAGTTCCTGTCGGATTATTGCAGGACGGCATTAGGAAGATTCCTTTTATATCCATTATCCTGCACTGCTTTTCCACTAGGTCGGGTATCATTCCATCCTCATCTGCGGCTACTGATATCAACTGGACATTTAACTGTCTGGCTAAGCCGATAAAATTGGAATAAGTGTAAGAATCAGTTAGGATTTTATCTCCAGAGTGGAAAAGAGCCAAAAATACAATCGTCAGGGCATTTTGAGTTCCTGCCGTCAGCATGATGTTTTCAGGCTCTGTTTCTATATGGAAAGATTTCAGCCATTTTATGGCGGTCTGTTTGTGCTTGTAAGATTCCGATATGCTGTCAAATTCAAAAAGATACTGGGAAGTATTGCGTTGTATGGTTTTTTGCGCAATATCAGCGACAATCTTATTATACTGGTAAAAAGGTCTGATTATGCCCAGTTCTACGCACCCGTTATTTGCCTTATGTAAAAAAGGGATGGCGGCATTTGGGGATACAAATGTGCCTTGCCCTATATTGGCATAGATTAGCCCCTTATTTTCACAAATCTTGAATGCACGGGTTATTGTGCTTAGGTTCAAATCAAGAAAGTCTGCTAATTCCCTTTGGGGCGGCAGTTTTGTATTTCCAGCCAGTTTGCCGCTTTGGATATCCTGTTCCAAAAGTTCCGCAATAGATATATAAATTGGTGATTTTAATTTTTCTTTATCGGGTATCCATGGCATTGGGTAATTTTCAAAAGAATTAACTGGCAAGCTTTTTCCCTCCCTGCTCAAAATTGTCTTACATACAATATTAGCATTGAAAACATACAAAGTCAAGAATATAATCTATATTGTATGTATTGTGTGCAAACAATACCATGCAACAAAAAGGAATAAATTTTATTTTAGTAGGAAAGAGGTTACGAAATGAAGGATTTAACGAGAGAACATGAGTTAAAGACAATATTTTTATTTTCACTGCCAATTTTGGTCGGCAATCTATTCCAGCAACTATATAATCTTGCGGATACGGTTATTGTAGGTAATTTTTTGGGGAAAGAATGTCTGGCGGCGGTAGGGTTCAGTTTTCAGATACACTATCTGCTGATTGCCCTTTCTATGGGCATTTCAATGGGGGCAAGCATATTGGTTTCACGTTATTTTGGCAGTAAGGACATGGAATCTGCGAAAAAAGTTATGGATACGGGATTTGCTTTCTGCTTTTGCCTCAGTTTGATAATTGCTGCTTTGGGCATATGTTTTTCCTATCAGATTCTGCTTGTCTTCCGAGTGCCGTCCGCTTTGCTTGAAGCGGCTGACATATATCTTAAAATTATGTTTATCGGCGTTATCCCCACGTTTGCATATAACGCGCTTACAAATATTCTTCGCGGGATGGGGGATTCAAAAACACCTACATATATTCTGATAGTGGCAGCGCTTCTGAATATTGTGCTTGATATATTGTTCATTAAGGCATTCGGAATGGGTGTGGCAGGGGCGGCATTTGCGACTGTGTTATCGCAGCTTTTGTCATTTATCGTTTGTATGGTATATATGAAAATACATTATCGCAGCTTGTTTATTAATGTATTGCATTTACAGTTTGACAAGGCAGAATTAAAAAAGAGCTTGAAGATAGGTACGCCCGCCATGATACAGCAAGTATTTGTGAGTGTGGGATTTATGTCATTGCAGTTTCTGATTAATGGGTTTGGCACGGATTGCATGGCGGCATATACTGCCGCATCTAAGGTAGATGCTTTTGCAGAAATGCCCGCCTTGAACTTAGGGCAGGCTATGACTAATTTTACTGCCCAGAATTTAGGGGCAAAAAGGAAAGACAGGGTATTGAAAGGCGGGAAATACGCATTGGTTATGGGGATTGCAGTATCAGCGTGTATTTCTGTTGTCATTGTATTGTTTCCGTCTGTATTTATATCAATATTCAATAGGGATACGTCTGTTTTAGATATTGGCAACAGCTATCTGAAGATTGTGCCTGCTTTTTATATTATCTTTGCAGCCATGCAGGTATTAAACGGATTGCTTTTGGGGTATGGAAAATCATTTGTGCCGATGATTGCTTCCATATGTTCCCTGTGCTGTCTTCAAGTGCCTGTCGCTATTATTTTGTCTGGCACAAAGCTTGGTTATAATGGAATTTGGATAGCCGCTCCAATCGGCTGGTTTGGAGGGCTATTAATCCGCGCAATTTATTTTTATCATGTCAGCAAAAAAGAAAAACAATAAAAATATACATAAAGAATTTTACCAAACTTGAATCAATGGATAAAAAATTAATGTGGCAATTTAAGCAACAGCTATCTGCAAAAAAACAAATTTGTGTTGAGGATAAAAAGAAGATGGATAGCTATTGCTTATTGCCTGCATTTCATTCATAGCATGGATGTTCACCATATAAAAAAACGGCGTGTGGTGGGCGGTATTGATATGCCCTAAAAAACTTAACAGACACTCTCCAGACCTGTTTTTGAAGTTTGGAGGGTTTTTTATGTTCTTTTTTCGGGTGGTAATCTATCTGCTCATGCAACACAGAATTTATCCGTACATAGCATATCGGGGAATAGCAGGAAGCCAGTTAAAAAAATCCCTGCCCATGCAACGCTACTTCTTGCCATGCAACCAGAAGTATAATCTCCACTTAACAGAATATGTATCTCCTATAACCGTAGAGGTCACCGAGCCTTTGCGGTTTTTCTTTTGTCGTTTTTTATCGGAATGTGCCGCAGGGCTGTTTCTGCTGTTGGCTGCCGTTCGCCTCCTATCCAATCTGGTTTTTAGCATTTTCAAAAATTTCAGATTGGAGGAAAAAAGAATGGCATACAACAACGGACGGGAGAACAGGAAATGGCTTATCTGGAAAGAAGCCGAGGAAAAAATATTACGGGAGCATGGAGTTGATGAAACCACCATTGAACAAATCCGCACAGACGACAGGGCAGACTTCAATTCCAACAGGCGGTTTTACCATTGGACAAGCGACTTTGGCGAATACCTTGAGGGAATGGCAGACAGGGAGCGGAATGCCGAGGTAAAGACCGTTGCTGATTTACTGGATGAGATTGAGGACGAAACTCTGTATCGGGCATTGCTTACGGTGGACAGGCGTACCCTGCAAATCATCCTGCTGAAAATGCAGGGCTATTCCACAAAGGAAATTGCACCGCTTGTTGGATTGACAACAGGGGCTATTTATGCACGATTAGACCATCTGCGGAAAAAGTTGCGGAAGATTTTATAACCAACTAATAAAGACAGCTTTTTGACGGGCTATTGGGTGGGGGATAAAATTCCCCCGCCAAATTATAAAATTGATGTATAAAATTCCTGTCCACAGGGAATACTAAAAAGTTTGCCCAAAATCTTGACATGGGTACAGCCGCTATGATATTCTGAAATACCCGTGAGGGAATTGGAAGATTGAAAATGAAATAGCACATAGATGGAAGAACGGAATGTCAGCCAATGGACAAGGCTGACCGCTGCCGAATTTATGCTGCCCTTTTCGGCTGGTGTATGGCAGCATGGTTTTGAATTTCAAAGCCGTTACATAGCATTGCGAATCCGAGCAGGAGAAAACACTCCTGTCATTCGTGGTGCGGTGTGGCGGCTTTTTCATTTATCCAAAAGTCAAGAGAAATCAAATCCAGAACGGAGGTGCAGGGACATAGGATTTTCTTTTCGGAGGGTAAGACAGGCGTTAAGAATACCGCTGCACAGGAAAAATGCTCTGTGGCATTGTCCACAGAGATAGCGAGCATCGGATTGTGTCAGCCACAATCCCAATCCATGCCGCTTGCAGGCATGGACTAACTCAGGGGACAGCCCCTGAATACCCCGAAGAAAGGAATTTAAGACTGGAGGATTAAGGAAAATGAGCAAAGAAAAATCAGAAAAGGGCGTGCGGAATGTCCCGATTACCGTCCGATTGAACGAGGGAGAACATGAAAAATTAAAGCAGTGCGCCGCCGCTTGCGGTCTGTCCGCTGCCGAATTTATGCGCCAGTTATGCAAGGGAAACGCCCCGCAGCCGAAGCCAAAAACCGAGTTTTGGGAACTGTTAAACAAGCTCTATGAAGTGCATGACGCTTTCAAAAAGTGTGTCCCATACTATCCAACCGCCGCTGAAATCTGTAAGGAGATTGAGGATTTTATCTTAGAACTGCAACAGAAATCCACTCTCCCACAACAGTTTAGCGTAGAAGAATTGACGGGACAGGGGGCGGTCTGATATGGCGGTAACGAGCCTGTGGCATGTCAAAGGGAGCATAAAAGACGTGATTGACTATATAGAAAACCCAGAAAAGACCGTGCCGAATCGGGAAATGCAGGACTTCTTTGACGTGTTCTCCTATGTGAAGAATCCGTTAAAAACAAATGAGGGCGAGTATGTTTCCGCTGTCAACTGTCTGAAAGAAACCGCCTTACAGCAGATGATTTTGACGAAGGAACAGTACCAAAAGACAGGTGGGTATATCGCATGGCACGGCTACCAGAGCTTCAAGCCAGACGAGGTAACGCCCGAACAGTGCCATGAAATCGGATTGAAACTGGCAAGGGAAATGTGGGGCGGCAAGTACCAGATAATCGTTGCCACACATCTTGACAAAGGACATCTGCATAACCATTTCTGTTTCAACTCCGTTTCCTATCTGGATGGGAGCAAATACAATTACTCAAAATCGGAGCAGAAAAAGTTGCGGGAAGTGTCCGACCGCTTATGCCGAGAGTACGGATTATCGGTGATTGAAAATCCCAAGAAAGCCCCTGCAAGACCGCTTTATCTGGATGAAAAGAACGGAAAGCCGACAAGATACAACGTCTATCGGGAGGATTTAAGGGAGGCAATCAACGGGAGCAGGGATTTACAGCACATGATGAAATACCTTACCGACAAGGGATATGAGGTTGATTTTTCGGGCAGCCATTGGAAGATGAAACTGCCGCAGTATAAACATTTCACAAGGTTAGACACGCTTGACGAGCAGCTGACGCCCGATTTCATACGGTCATGTTTAGGTGGGGCTTCCCGATATGGAAACTACAAAGCAAGGATTTCCTACTCTCCCCATATGCCAGAGCAGTACAAAAACGCATGGAAACCGCATCAGAAAACCACGGGAATCTTAGCGTTATATTACTACTGGTGCTATCAGCTGGGGATATTCCCCAAAGGCACGGACTACAAGCCGACAAGCCCGCTGATGAAAGAGGAGCTTCGGAAACTGGACGAGATTACCGCACAGGTAAGGTATATGTCAAAGCATAACATCTCTACCCTTTCCGACTTACACGCCGACAGGGAGAAAAACCAGACCGAAATGAATAAACTGATTGACTACCGCCAGCACTTGCGGAACAAGGTACGCCGTGCCACACCAGCCGAAAAAGAAACACTCCGAGCCGAAAAGCAGGGCGTGACGGAGCAGATAACAGAGCTTAGGAAACGGCTGAAATATGCAGACGGGATTGAAAAACGCTCTGCCCATATCGACAACTGCTTAGACCAAATCCACGATACGATTGAAAACCAGCGGTTAAACCAACAGAAACAGCCAGTTAAAACAGACCGCAGGAGGGAGGAATCATTACGGTAAAACAGCTATTTGACAGAATAATTAAGTCAGGAATCCAGCCAAAAGAGAAAGGAATCCCAACAGGGTATTTCATAGAAAAGGATGGGCAGACTTCTTTTGTCTGCGGCAAAAACATTGTCCATCTTACAGAGCATTTCAGCGGGAAAAAACAGACCGTGGAAACGCTTGCGGAGAATGTCATGCGGTACGAGATGAAAAAACCATAAGAAGAATATTGTTGCAATGATGGAAAAACGGCCTGCCCCATGCTATAATAGATTCATGCAAGCAGTGTATTGTGGCGGGCTGTTTCCAAAGACAGGAGGTTAAAACAAGTGAAACAGCAGCAATACAATACAGCGTTATATATGCGTTTAAGCCGTGATGACGAGCTGGAAGGGGAAAGCGCAAGCATTTCCACGCAGAAACAAATACTCAGGGATTACGCAAATGAACAGGGATTTTTAGTCGTTAACGAGTATGTGGACGATGGATTTTCGGGTACAAATTTTGAAAGACCAAGCTTCAAACGCATGATTGAGGACATAGAGGACGGGAAAATCAACTGCGTTGTCACAAAGGATTTGTCAAGGCTTGGCAGGAACTATATCCTCACGGGGCAGTACACGGAGCTTTATTTTCCGAGCAAGGGCGTAAGGTACATCGCAATCCATGACGGCGTTGACACGATAAGGGAGGACAACGACATCGCCCCATTCAAGAATATCGTCAACGAATGGCAGGCAAAGCAAACGAGCCGCAAGGTAAAAAATGCGATGAAAGCCAAGTTTAAAAATGGGGAATACATCGCCCCAGTCACGCCTTTAGGGTATAAGCTGCATCCGACGGAAAAGAACAGGCTCATTATTGATGAGGAAACGAAGTGGATTGTGGAGCGTATTTTTGAGCTTGCGGCACATGGGTATGGGGCAAAGAAAATCTGCCACGCCCTCGCCAAAGATAAAGTGCCAGTCCCAACATGGTGGCTTTATAAACGGAACGGGTATAAGGCGTCTATGTTTGAGGGGAAGCCTGAAGAAGTAAAATACCGCTGGTGCATACAGACCGTCAGCAATATCCTCGCCAACCAGATATACCTTGGGCATACCGTCCATTACAAGCTGACAAAGATGTCCTATAAATCCAAAAAGAATATCAAGCATAGCGAGGATGAGTGGTTCGTGGTGGAAAATACGCATGAGCCGATTGTCACGCAGGATTTGTGGGATTTGGTGCAGACGCATGTAAATTCAAGGCGACGGAGCCGTAAAGACGATGAGCCGCAGATATTCGCAGGGCTTATAAGGTGCGGGGAATGCGGATGGACGCTCGGCTCGGCAAACACAAAGGACAAGGGGCGTTTTTACCGCTGTACCCAGTATGCGGCGTATGGCAGGAACTTCTGCACGCTCCATTACACGCCTTACAAGATTTTGTATGCGTTTGTTCTCGGAAGGTTACAATACTGGCTGATGGCGGTAAAAGAGAATGAGGACGCCATTCTGGAACGGCTGCTGCAAGGCAGCGAGAAACAGCGGCAGTCCGAGAATGCCCGTGCCGAAAAAGAGCTGAAAAAGGCACAGAAACGCAGGCAGGAGCTGAACAGCCTTTTTGCGAAGATGTACGAGGACAGGGTAAAAGGGCTTCTTGACGAAGAAAATTATTCCATGCTCTCCGTCAAATACCGCACGGAGCAGCAACAGCTTGATGAAACGGTCAAGACCATCTCTGCAAGGCTTGAAGAAACGAAAGAGGAAACGGACGATGCAAAACGCTGGATTGACTTAATCCAGAAATACAGTGCCATTGACGAGCTTACCGCCCCGCTCTTGAATGAACTGATTGAGAAAATCGTAGTCCACCAGTCATGGAAAGACGGGAACGGTAGGACAGTGAGGGACATTGAGATTTACTATCGTTTTGTAGGAAAAATTGATTAAATAGGCATGGGGAATGTGCCGATTATGGCACTTCCCCGAAACACTGTCTTTAACTCATGTAAAGCGGCGATTACTTATTACCGTGCTTAACTGTATTTACTGAAGAGAACAGCCGATAGGCATATGGGGACAGCGATATCTGGACTATCTGAAGCAGTACCGCAAAATTACATACACCAATCTTCTAACAAGTGGCAGACTTAACGTCTACCTTTCCGACATTGACAGACAGGCACAGGGCATACAAAACGCCTAAAGGAAGAAAACGCCTTAGAATGGACAGGGTGGCTAGGTAACATAAGGGTTTGTGCGAGGGAGATTGTGAATGAGGAAATCATTTCCGCATAGGCAGACAAAGCGACAGAGTGTAAAGGCTCTGTCGTTTTTTTTTCGGGAGACATATAGGTATTTTTTAGAAAAAACGAAAGATATTGACATGTAAGTACTATATGTATATAATGTGTATGTATAAACATCACACTAGAGGAGGCGAGATATTTGAAGATTGTAATATCGAACACATCGGAAGCCCCCCTTTACCAACAAATTAAAGACCAGATAAAAGATGCAATCTTAAAAGGAGAATTAGTAGAGGGCGATGCACTTCCGTCTATTCGTGCCTTTGCAAATGATTTAAAGGTCAGCGTCTTAACAATACGGAGAGTCTATGATGAATTGGAACAAGAGGGATTTGTAACAAGCCAAGTCGGTATCGGCACTTTTGTTTCTACAAGCAACATTGAATTATTGCGGGATTCCAAGCGGAGGCTTGTGGAGAAAAAAATGCTTGATATGATTCAGACAGCAAAATCTTTGGGCATTAGTAAAGATGAATTAAATGCCATGATGGACATTTTATACGAGGAGGAAAACTGAATGGATAACATTTTAGAAGTATCTGGATTAAATAAAAGATATGGTGATTTTGCCTTAAAAGACATCTCCTTTTATTTGCCAGACGGCTGTATCACGGGATTTGTCGGAATCAATGGAGCGGGAAAAACTACTACTCTCCGAAGCATCTTAGGGCTTACAAATAAGGTGTCTGGAAATATAAAGTTTTTTGGCATGGACATGGATGGGAATGAAAGTAAAATAAAAGACCGCATCGGCATTGTGCTTGATGAAGGATGCTTTTATGATGAATTAACGCTCTTAGAAATGAAAAATGTAATTGCCCCCGCTTACAGAAATTGGTGCGAACAGGACTATATAGATTACATGGAACAGTTTTCATTGAATCCGAAACAGAAAATCAATACCCTGTCAAAAGGAATGCGGATGAAATACGCTTTAGCTCTGGCACTTTCTCATAAAGCGGAATTGCTTATCATGGACGAGCCAACAAGCGGACTTGACCCATTAGTCCGAAGCCAGCTTTTAAATATATTAAAGGACTATATGGGCAAAGGTGGAAAGGGCGTATTTTTCTCTACACATATTACTTCCGATTTGGAAAAGATTGCAGATATGTTGATTATGATTGATGGCGGTGAGATTGTTTTTCAAGAGGAAAAAGACCAGTTGCTTGACAATTACCGAATCATAAAGGGAAGCACTGAAAAACTGAATACGGATACAAGAAAATATTTTTTGAACATTGAGGAAAGTGCTTTCGGCTTTACGGGAATCACAAAACAGGGTTCTGATGTTATGGAGCATATGCAGGACGCTCTTACAGAAAGACCCACAATCGAGGACATCATGCTTGCGAATGTGGAAAGGAGAAAAAAAGATGTTAATTAGCTTAGTGAAAAAAGAATTTCTGATTGTAAAGAAATATGTAGGCATCATGCTTATCGTGTCATTTCTGATTCCTCCCGTTATGCTTTGGCGGATGCCAGAAGCGGCGGGGGCAATGGGATTTACGCTTACTGTTATTTTTAGCATTTTCATGTTGACCCAGTATGTTTCTTTAAAGGAATATCAGTATCCAAAGGCAACTACCCTGCTTTGTGCATTGCCCTATCCCCGAAAAATGATTGTGCTTTCAAAATACTGTTTTTGTCTGATTATTTATGCGGTCTGCTGTTTGGTCTTTGGGATTGACACAATCATTTTCCCCAAATTAGGAACATTTGATATAAGAATGGCGGCTATCGCTTTTTTAGTAATCACGATACCATTATCTTTTTATTTTCCTGCTTTGTATAAGTTGGGATACGAAAAGACAAAATTTGTATTTGTCATAATTATTATGGCATCCCCTGTTTTATTTGCCTTTCTGTTTAAACCAGAAAATGCGGTAAGATTTAGCTTTTTAGACAGTATTTCTACAACAACGATAGCAATTTTAAGCATTATCATCGGTCTTGTCACCTTTTCAATATCAGCCATTCTGTCAATTCGGTTTTTTGAAAAAAGTGATTTGACGTAGGAGGTTTCATATGGAGCGTGATGTAATAGTACTGTATATGATAGCGGGTGTATCGTTTTCCTTTGCTTTATTCAACTGTATTCTTTTTGCAATAAAACATGGAAAGACAATGAAAACGAGTGGAACGATTGTTTCCATAAAATCAACAAATCCGACAAATGAAAAGTGGCGTAATGCAAAATTGGCAGAGATTTCCTATCGGGTTAATGACAGAAACATTGTATCTGAAAATCGCATACAAGTTCCTTCAACATCCATGATAGGAACACCGATTACCGTTCGTTATGACCGAAACCAACCAGAGAGAATATACAGTTATTCTGCGAAACGAATAATCACGGGATTTTTAATTGGCATAGGCAGCGTACTGATAGCTGCACTTATGCAAATCCATTAGAGAAAGGGGGATAAAGGATATGCCACATTTTCCAGAATGGTTTGTAATTATCTGCATTCTGCTTCCTGTTGCAAACTTGATTTATAAAGCATGGAAAAACAGAAAGGAATGATATGCTCCCATTAAAGTAGACAGACAAAATAATAAAACTGTCACTGTAAGGAAATGTAAACTGCTTATTAGATACAAAGGGAATGAACAGAATATCGAGGAAACTGTTGAAAACAAGGGGTTCTGGCTTATTGGGGGTGCCGGAATCCCTTGTTTGACTCCGTGTACACCCCTCGGAGGCAAAGTTAAAAAGTATGGGGGCAAAATTAAAAAGTATAAGGCAAAATTAAAAGGTTTGGGGCAAAGTTACATTGTATCAAAGACGGCTATTAGATAGAGGAGCATATTTCATGGGACAACATTCAAAATACTCTTTTGAGATGAAACTGGCTGCTGTCACAAAGTATCTGGAGGGAAGTTGTTCAACAGAAAGTATTGCCCGAAGCCTGGGAACAAATGGGACACGCATCGTCAAGTGGGTGACCTTGTATCAGGTACTGGGAGCAGATGGGTTAAAAACATCCCCCAAATTCAGCGCCTATTCAGCCGAAACAAAACACAATGCCGTCTGTGATTACCTTTCCGGCAAAGGGATATGAAGGGAAATCCAGAAAAAGTATGGAATCCGCTCGGATAAACAGCTTCGCAACTGGATTATGAAGTATAATGGTCATGAAAATCAAAAAACTTCTTTCACGGGAGGAAACAGTAGCCTGGACAAAGGAAGAAAAACCTCATATGAGGAACGGGTGCAAATTGTAACATACTGCATGGAGCATGGAATGGATTATGCTAAGACAGCAGAAAAATACCAGGTATCTTACCAACAGGTTTACCATTGGACAAGGAAATACCAGTCAAACGGCGTAGAAGGGCTTATTGACAAAAGAGGGAAAAGAAAATCTGAAACGGAGATGTCGGAACTGGAGAAGCTGCGTGCAGAAAATAAGCTTCTTCAAGCGGAAAAGCGCAGAGCCCAGCTGGAGGTTGCTTTCTTAAAAAAACTCGACGAAATCGAAAGGAAGCGGTTCTAAGCCAGACACAAAATGAGACGGTTTATCTGGCAATACAGGAAATATATGACGAGCAGGGATGCTCTATATCGGAACTCTGCAGATTTGCGGGAATTTCGCGTTCTGCTTATTATAAATGGCTGAACCGGAAACCAAGTGAAAATGAGAAATTCAACCAGAAATTATGCATCCTTATCAGGCATGCGTACGAGGAAAAAAGCGGGATTCTGGGTTACAGGCAGATGACGATTAAATTGAACCGTGAAAATGAATTTCAAGTCAACGCAAAGAGAATCTTGCGCCTTATGCGGATTTTACATCTGAAATCTGTGTGCCGGCGCAGGAGAAGAAACTATGTAAAATCAACGCCAGAGGTTACTGCCGAAAACATCTTAAACCGGGAGTTCCATGCGGAACGTTTTGGGGAAAAATGGCTTACAGATGTAACGGAGATGAAATATAGAGCCAGTGGGAAGGCATACCTGAGCGCCATTCTGGACTTGGCAGATAAAAGTATTGTTTCCTTTGTCATTGGACATTCCAATAATAATGCCCTTTTTTTTGAAACCTTTGACAATGCCCATGAAAACCATCCAGATGCAAAGCCTTTATTCCACAGTGACCGTGGGTACCAATACGCCTCAAAATATTTGAAGGATGCTGCATAAAAACTCTGCCAGTCCTCCTTATGACTGGCAGGCTAAAATTTCTATTTTTTTAATTGTCTACTTGACAGGGAGCGGTTCAGTTATTTTCTCCTTGATTTATGCGGCTTTGCGGGCGTTGAAATGACAGGGTAAGGGTTTTAGATGTCTGCTGTCAAAAATGGCGTTCTATTGCGTAACAGGAATAAGAATTATTTCTGAAAAGTCAGAAGGTAATGGATAGAAATTTTCGTGTGTCTATGATAAAATGAAGCATACATAGTATTCAAAATATATTTATGAAATATTGATAAGGTGATTTATGTAGACTAGTATCAAAAAACGATTTCTCCAGACTTGCAAAAGAAAATTAAAGGCGTAATACAAGCTAAAGGAAATGAAGAGAAAAAGCAAATAGAAAGATTGAAAAAATTTTTCTATTCTATGGAATTTTCGGATATACAAGCACTTCTTTTTACAAAGAAATAGACAACGGTAGAAGAAAGCAAAGCTGAATTTCTTTCTAAGCATGAGAAACTTACGGAATTATTAGAAGAAGATATAAGAACCGCTTTTGATACATTTTCATTTAGAATTGATAAAGATTTAGAATCTCAAATATCATATTAGTTGATTATGTTATGGCTCGATAGTCCATTGGTAGGACGTCCCTCTTCATAAGTATATTTGTTAAAATGTATTTATGAAGGGGAAAGATTTATGCGACTTCACGGGCGTTGAAATGACAAAATAGGGGTTTTATATGTCAGCCCTTAAAACGGCGTCCTATTGCGTAACAGAAAAGCAGAGAACGACCACTAATGAAAGTGATGTGTTCTCTGCTTTTACTTGCCCCCTGTTAGTCAGCGCTGAAGATAAGTTGTTGTGAATACTTCCTTATCAACTCAAAAACAGTATGTCACTACCAAGGCCCAGTATGGAAGGATCATTGCGGACAACAGGACGCTTCAGTTTACAGCGAAATCCGAACTGATGGATGTGGAGCAGAATTATATCCGGACATCGCGGGGGTATGGGAGCGCTGAGCGCTATTTTGATTTTAAGGGGACTGCTCCATTATGTGAACATTACTTTTTCTGGACTGGACGTACGGAAAAAGTAATGTTCACATAATGGAGCTCGTGCTTTGCATAGGGGCGCTGTTCGGGATTTGTATGGTGGTTCCGCTTTTGTTCTATAAGCAGTTTGGGGAGGCATCTGCTGTGCAGAAATCAGGTGGTTTCAATTTTGTGAAAAGGTTTTAGTTGTCAGAGACGAAAGCGATTTTGGAGGTATGTATGCAAAAGCATCAGATTTTAAAGATCTACGGAACGGATTATAAGGGGATGACGAAGCGGCTCCTTACGGAAGCAGATTTGAAAGAGCGGATACCGGGAAAGGGGGCGAGGATCGGGATTAAGCCGAATCTTGTCTCGCCTACCCCGGCTTCTTATGGGGCGACTACTCATCCGGAGGTGGTTGCGGGAATTATTGAATATTTGCAGGAGAACGGATTTCGGAATCTTGTGATTGCGGAAGGCTCCTGGGTGGGCGATAAGACGGCGGAGGCCGTTTCAGCGTGTGGATATGACGAGCTGGTGGGGCAGTACGGAGTAGAATTTCTTGATACACAGAAAGACGGCTCGTACAAAGCAGATTGCAAAGGGCTGGAATTGAATATCTGCAATTGCGTGAAGGAGATAGACTTTCTCATTAATGTGCCGGTGCTGAAGGGACATTGCCAGACAAAGATTACGTGTGCGCTTAAAAATATGAAAGGGCTGATTCCAAATTCTGAAAAACGGCGGTTTCATTCGCTTGGACTGCATCGGCCGATTGCCCATCTGGGGCTTGGTATTCGTCAGGATTTTATTGTCGTGGATCATATCTGCGGTGATTTGGATTTTGAAGACGGGGGAAATCCGGTCGTCAAAAACTGTGTGATGGCTGCCTGCGATCCCGTTCTGGTGGACGCCTATGTCTGCAGTCTGCTCCACTATGCGGTACAGGATGTGCCATATGTGGAAATCGCGCAGCGCCTTGGCGTTGGCAGCGCGGACTTGGAGCATGCGCAGATACTCACCTGCGGCATCTGGAACGGGAACAGGCTGGAAAACCAGAAGCAATCAGAACGAAAAGAGGCGTGTCAGACAGATAGCGCAATACAATCAGAAGAAAAAGCTTTTTGGCAGGCGGACAACGAGTCGCTACCGCTTGCCCGTAAGGTGGTGGAGCTTCAGGATGCGGTGGAAGAGGTGGAATCGTGCAGTGCCTGTTATGGGTATTTACTTCCGGCGCTGGAGCGTTTGAAACAGGAGGGCTTGTTGAATAAGCTGGAGGAAAAAATCTGCATCGGGCAGGGATACCAGGGCAAAACAGGTCAGATTGGAATCGGACGCTGTACAAAGGATTTTATTTACAATGTGAAAGGGTGTCCGCCTACGGAAGACCAGATTTATGAATTTCTGAAGCATTATATAGGTTCCAACTATGTAATTTGATTTTGTAATTCAATGCTGTACATGCTATACGGGAAAATGCCGCTGTGGGCCATTGGTACAAAACTGCAAAAGCAGAAGACAGAAAGTGTGGTAAGATGGATCTGCACGCCATAGAATAGTGAAAAGGCCCTTGCTGTGGAGGCATGGATGAAAAAAATGCAGCACAAAATGGCAGCGGCAGTTCTGATCGTTCTTTCCGGTTTTTTTGCAGGTACGTTTCTTCCGGAAGTTTTCCGGATGGGGAAGGGTACTTATGCAGGCCTGCTCAGTCTGTACAGTCTGGGAAAGTATGAGAATGCTGTGTTTTTGCCGGAGAAGATATTTCCTTATATTTTGAAGATCAGGCTGCAGACGCTTCTGTTTTTATGGATGAGCTGTTATACTTCAGCAGGCGTTCTGTTTCACCTGGGGTATGCATGGTGGCTGGCTGCTTCGGCTGGTCTTTTGCTGTCACTGTTTGTATTACGGGAAGGGGGCGCCGGCATTTTGCTGTTTTTCTGCTGTGTTTTTCCGCAGTGGATTCTCTACGCTGCGATGTGGAAACAGGAGCTTGCTTTTTTGCTGCGTCTGCGAGGCAGAAACAGCGTGGCAACAGCGGTGCAGGCGGCAGCGCTTCAAAGAGGGCAGTTGAGTTCTCTTACAAAACTGGTTGTTTTTTGTGTGGCAGGATGTGTAGTGGAAACGTTTCTGGGAAACTGGACCTTAAAAATTTTTTTGGAGATTTTTCACTGAGGATCACCATATCTGGTGGGGGATAAAAAGGCTTTGACGAGATCTTGTAAAAGCCTGTAAATACAGGGCTTTCAGGCTGTTTTGCGGGAAAAATTCTCATTGATTTTATGAAAAGAATTGATTATAATCATGTTACTTGACTGTGGGGGGAGAGTAAAAACAGGAGAGGGGTACTCCTGTTTTTTGCGTGTATACAGAGGAAAATGGAAAGCTTGAGGGATTTTACGATGGGCATAGAGTTACCCCTTTTTATTGATTATTTAAAAGAGGATAAAAATGCTTCAGAGAGTACTGTGAGTTCTTACCAGCGGGATTTGAGAAGGCTGGACAAATATCTGGCAGAACATGGGATTGACGATGTACAGAGCGTCACAGCGACCAATTTAAATTCATACGTTTTATATCTGGAAAGGCAGGGGCTTTCTACGGCGACTGTGTCGAGAAATGTGGCGTCGATGAAGGCTTTCTTTCACTATGCATGCCGCAAGCATAAGATTGAGAACGATCCGACTGAGACGATTAAGGCGCCGCATATTGAAAAGAAAATGCCGGATATTCTCAGCAAAGAAGAAACAGTGCGTCTTTTAGAACAGCCTGCCGGGGACTCTCCGAAGGAGCTGCGCGATCGTGCGATGCTGGAGCTTCTTTATGCGACTGGTGTTCGAGTGACAGAGTTGATTTCGCTTGAGATACCTGATGTACAGCTGGGGATGAATTATATTGTGTGCCGGGATGCAGGAAAAGAGCGTGTGATTCCATTTGGCGAGAATGCCAGGAGATCGTTGGAGCGTTATCTGCGGTCCGGTCGGGACGCGCTGTTGAAAGGGCAGGAAAGCAGTTACCTGTTTGTGAATTGTTCCGGAAAAATGATGAGCCGCCAGGGGTTCTGGAAGCTGATCAAGCAATATGCATCCAGGGCAGGGATTGTGGCAGATATTACTCCGCATACGTTACGTCATTCTTTTGCGGCCCATCTGGTGCAAAATGGCGCTGACCTGAAAGCTGTTCAGGAAATGCTGGGGCATTCTGATATAGCGACAACTCAGGTGTATTTGAATATGAATGTAGAGCGGGTACGCAGCGTATATCGGGAGGCGCATCCGCGCAGATAGAGAAAATCTGTACCTTACCGCTGTATAAGGTGCAGATTTTTTATGCAATAAAGGAGAAAATCTTAAGATATCATTCAGAAATTACACGGTATTTCTTATTTTGTCATTGAATATTCAGGAAAAAATTAGGAAAAAATAAAAAAGAATACAGGAAATTTAGAGATACCATGCTTTAGAATATTACAAAATACAATCGTTAATCGCGAACAAGACGGTCGCTTCTTGAACCAATCTATAAAATGAGGTTCCGAAAGAAACAAGTTACCTCTTATTTTTTATATAATTGTTCAGGGGGACTATTGAGAAAGCGTTTACAATTGGATGATGAGAATAGAGCAGAAAGGTGGAAATCTGAATTGAAAAAAAGAATGCTTGTCAGCTGCTGTATGGCAGCTGTGTGTATTATAGGGGTGCTGGGATATAAAGGCTATGAATATGCGGACCGTGCGGTAAATGCCGGGCCAGGGCAGCTTGTGGCAGGTTCTGTGACGGATTCCGGGATTTATCATCAGCTGGATTTGATGCAAAAAGAAGAAAAGAAGATCGGCGCGATTCTGGAGCATTATGAAGAATATCCGGAAGAACTTTTGGATATGCTGACACGCAATATGGCAATGTTGGATTTTGTTCTGGATTATCCGCAAAAGAAGGGGCAGGTATTTGCAGATTCTATCGGAGAGGTGACAAAGGGAGAAGTGCCTTTGCTGTTGCAGTGGGATGAGCGGTGGGGCTATGGTGATTATGGCACCAGTTCCGTGGCAGTGAGCGGTTGTGCGCCGACGGCGCTTTCCATGGTCATTGCAGGTCTGACCGGAGAGAACCGTGTTACTCCATATACAGTGGCCCAGTATGCACAGGAGAATGGATATTATGTGCCAGGGGTTGGAACAAGTTGGGATTTGATGGAAGAAGGTGCTCGCCAGTTTGGCGTGGAAGGAACGAAAATGAAACTCTCAGAGCATGAGGTGATGACAATGCTGCAATTTGGATATCCGATCATTTGCAGTATGATGCCAGGCGATTTTACAACTTCCGGTCACTTTATAGTACTTTCTGCGCTGGAGGACGGAAAAATTCGTGTGAAGGACCCGAACAGTGCAGAACGCAGTGAGAAGCTGTGGGATTATGAGACTTTAGAGAGTCAGATCAAAGGGCTTTGGGTGTTTATAGAAAGTAAATAATATAAAAGCAAACGTCAAGGGGATTGGTTTTAATAAAATACGGGAGGAAGACAGATGGAAGAGAAGTGGTGGATGAGGAGTGTTGTATATCAGATTTATCCGAGAAGTTTTTGTGACAGCAACCAGGATGGGGTGGGGGACCTGAATGGAATCCGGTCTAAAATACCGTACCTGAAGAAACTCGGGATTGATGTAATCTGGCTGAGTCCGGTGTATGAATCTCCGAATGCAGACAATGGGTATGATATTTCGAACTATTATGCGATATCCCCGGAATTTGGCACCATGGAGGAGATGAAGAGCCTGATCCGGGAATGCAGGGAAAGCGGAATCAGAATCGTGATGGATTTGGTGGTCAATCATACATCCGATGAGCATGCGTGGTTTTTGGAGGCAAAAAAATCGGAAGACAGCCCTTACCGGGATTATTATATATGGCGGAAGGGGGAAGCAGGCAGCCCGCCCAATGATCTGCGCGCGTGTTTTGGAGGCAGCGCATGGGAATATTCGGAAGAGACCGGAGCGCATTATCTGCACCTGTTCGGGGTAAAACAGCCGGATTTGAACTGGGAAAATGACGCAGTACGAAAAGAAATCTGGAATATGATGAATTACTGGATTGATCTGGGTATCGGTGGCTTCCGGATGGACGTTATTGATCTGATCGGAAAGGTCCCGGATCAGGGAATTACAGGAAATGGACCGATGCTGCATACATATTTGCAGGAAATGAACCGGGAGACATTTGGGACAAAAGATCTCCTGACAGTGGGGGAATGCTGGGGTGCTGACCCGGAAAAGGGAAGAATGTATTCTGATCCGGCCCGCAGGGAGCTCAGCATGATTTTTCAGTTTGAGCAGAGTATGCTGGATGAGCAGCCGGGAAAAGAAAAATGGGATTTGCGCCCCCTTCAGCTGAGGGAATTAAAACAGGTTTTCACAAGATGGCAGACAGAGATGGAGGGCCATGGCTGGAACAGTCTTTTCTGGAATAACCATGATCTTCCAAGAATTGTATCACGCTGGGGAGACGATGGTGTGTATCGTGTCGCATCCGCAAAGATGCTTGCCACACTTCTTCATGGGATGAAGGGAACGCCTTATATTTATCAGGGTGAAGAAATTGGCATGACGAATATGCCGTTTCATAGTTTTACAGAGTTCCAGGACATCGAGAGTCTCAATATGATACAGGAACGTCTGGAAAAGGGATATCTTCCGGAGGAGATTATGAAGTCCCTTCGGGCAAAATCACGGGATAATGCCAGAACACCGATGCAGTGGAACAGCGGATTGCAGGCAGGCTTTACAGAGGGACAGCCCTGGTGTCCGGTAAATCCAAATTACAGAGAAATCAATGCAGCGCGGGCGCTGAGGGATCAAGATTCAATCTTTTATTATTATCAAAAGCTGATCAATCTGCGTAAGACAGAGGATATTTTGATTTACGGAAGCTATGAGTTGCTTTTACCGGAAGACGAGAACATCTATGCCTATATGAGAGCATGGCAGGGAAAGAAATGGCTGATTGTCTGTAATTTTTACAAAGAGCCGGTTCCTTTTTCTTATGAAGGGACAGGAAGAACAATTTTGTCAAACTACAAGGAGAACAGCAGAACGATTCAAAATCTGAACAACAGGAATCTTCGTCCATACGAAGCCGCAATATATGAGCTGGAAATGTAAAATCTTTGTGGACAGGCAAAAGATTGACAGGAAAACGGCAAGGCTGCTGCATTAATGCAGCAGCCTCATGTCAGCATTCTTTATAGATATCATAAATCAGCTTCTTTGATTTTTCCCATCCAAGGCACGGATCGGTAATAGACTTGCCGTAAATGTGGGACTCTGTGCCGATTTTCTGGCAGCCGTCTTCAATATAGCTTTCAATCATAAATCCTTTGACCAGACTTTTCAGTTCCGGATTGTAGTTTCTGCTGTGCAGAACTTCTTTTGCAATTCGTATCTGCTCGAGATACTGCTTGCCGGAATTGGAATGATTTGTGTCGATGATCGCCGCAGGGTTCTTCAGGCCGCGCTGTTTATACATTTCAAGGAGGAGCTGCAAATCCTCATAATGGTAGTTCGGAATCGAATTACCGTGTTTGTTTGTCGCACCTCGAAGGACGACATGCGCCAGTTCATTTCCGTCTGTGTTGACATCCCAGCCGCGGTAAATAAAATTGTGCTTTGCCTGCGCAGCGACAACGGAATTCAGCATAACGGAGAGATCTCCGCTCGTCGGGTTTTTCATACCGGCGGGAACATCCATGCCGCTGACGGTCATACGATGATGCTGATCCTCGACAGAGCGTGCGCCGATTGCCACGTAGGAGAGCAGATCGTCGAGGTAGCGCCAGTTTTCCGGATAGAGCATTTCATCGGCGGCGGTAAGGCCTGTCTCTTCGATTGCCATTGCGTGTAGCTTGCGCATGGCGACAATGCCGGCGAAAACGTCCGGTTTCTTTTCAGGATCTGGCTGGTGCATAAGCCCTTTGTAGCCTTCGCCTGTGGTGCGCGGTTTGTTTGTGTAGATTCTGGGAATCAGAATGATCCGGTCGCCGACCTGATCCTGTATCTTTGCAAGACGCTGCATGTAATCCATAACGGCATCTACATTATCCGCAGAGCAGGGACCGATGATCAGGAGAAATTTATCGGATTTTCCGGTAAACACGTCCCGAATCTGGGCGTCCCTTTCTTTTTTGATAGAAATAACCTTCTCCGGAAGGGGGTACTGCTTTTTAACTTCTGCCGGAATCGGCAGTTTTTTTACGAAATTGATTGCCATAATTGCATCCACCTCTGCTGTAAATAAATGGCGGCAGGGAGCAGATCTGATGTCTGTTATCTGTCCGCCGACTTCAGTATAGTATAAACTGTAGAAAATTGCAAAGTAATTTCTAAGGTATTTGAAAAGCAACCGCAGTTCAGCGTGTAGAAGGCAGGAGAGCAGGCGTCTGTACTTTTGGGTTTCCATTTTAAAAACCGTGTGGTACAATAAGATCGCCGGTGCGGGATTACAAATTTCAGAGCCTCGCACTGGGTATGATTTTACAAAAGAATGGAGCAGCAAAATGAAAAAGCACTATTTTCCGATGTTTATTGATCTTTCAGATAAAAAAGTGGTGGTGGCGGGAGCTGGGACGATTGCAAAACGGCGTATTCGTTCGCTGATTGAGTTTACCGATCATCTGGTAGTGATTGCACCGGAAGTCAACAAAGAATTAAAAGATCTTGAGGCTGAGGGAAAGCTTACGATTCTGCGGAAGCGTTACGAAAGGGAAGATATTTATGACGCATCCATGGTAATCGCGGCCACGAATGACAAAAAGCTGAATCATGAAATCTATACAGCCTGCAAGTGCCTGGGGATTCCGGTCAATGTCTGTTCGGACAAGACGAAATGTGACTTTTATTTTCCTTCCCTGGCTTTGGGTGATGATTTTGTGGCAGGTATCAGTACGAGTGGCCGGGATAACAAAAAATCCCGCGCAGCTGTTCGAAAATTTCAGGAGTCTCCTGGTCTGAGAAACCCTGCAGAAGCTGCCGATAAGACGAAAGGGCAGGACATTGCGGATCAGGATGAATGATACAGGATTGTTAGACTCAGATTAGCATGAACATGCGGAAAGGAAAAAAGACTATGTTCGTAAAAATATTTACAGACGGTGCTGCACGCGGCAATCCGGATGGCCCGGGGGGCTATGGAACGGTTCTTCAGTATACAGATTCACAGGGAAAGCTTCACGAGAGAGAATTTTCCCAGGGATATAAAAAGACAACGAACAACCGTATGGAGCTGATGGCAGCGATTGTTGGCCTGGAAGCCTTGAATCGACCGTGCGAGGTGGAGCTCTATTCGGATTCCAAATATCTGACCGATGCGTTTAACCAGCACTGGATTGAGGGCTGGATTCGAAAGGGTTGGAAGCGCGGCAAAAACGAGCCGGTTAAAAATACAGATCTCTGGAAACGACTGCTGGCGGCAAAAGAGCCGCACACAGTTCGGTTTATCTGGGTGAAGGGGCACGACGGACATCCCGAAAACGAGCGCTGCGACACACTGGCTACTTCTGCCGCTGATAAAGGGCCGGAATTCCTGCTGGATGATACGGAGGGGCTGTACGGAAGGATGGAAAACAGTTGAAAACATTGATATCGTGTGCTATGATAACAGGTATCGTCAGTTGAAGAAAATAATTTTTGGCAGGTGAAAGCCGGCTTAACACTGCGGTTTTACAGAGCAGAGAAAGGAAGAGGGAGAATGGCAGCATTTATAGGAGAATTTATAGTTGAACTGGTAAAATTGCTTATTCTGGCAGGTGTTTCTCTTGCAGCAATTTTCTGCGGGAAAAAACTGCGTGACCGTAAAGATGCAAAGACTGCTTCCGGTACAGATAGCAAGAATTAGTGCAGTACACCAAAAGGATTTGCAGAATTTTGCAAGGAAAGCAATAAGTTTTAAACAAATATTGCATGATATAATTATGATATGAAATGAAGAAATAAGAATGAAAGAAACGTTGGAGGAACGATCGTGAAGAAATACGGGGTGAATGAGTTACGAAAAATGTATCTCGACTTTTTCAAAAGCAAAGATCATCTGGTAATGAACAGCTTTTCTCTGGTGCCGCACAACGACAACAGTTTGCTTCTGATCAATGCAGGTATGGCGCCGCTGAAGCCATATTTTACAGGGGCGGAGATTCCGCCAAAGCGTCGAGTGGCTACGTGCCAGAAGTGTATTCGTACCGGAGATATCGAAAATGTCGGAAAAACAGCGCGCCACGGCACGTTTTTTGAGATGCTGGGCAATTTCTCTTTTGGGGATTACTTCAAAAAAGAGGCAATCAGCTGGTCCTGGGAGTTTCTGACAGAGGTTGTGGGACTTGATCCGGAGCGTCTGTATCCGTCTGTTTATCTTGAGGATGACGAGGCGTGGAATATCTGGCATGAGCAGGTAGGAATTCCAGAGGAGCGCATTTTCCGTTTTGGGAAAGAGGACAACTTCTGGGAGCATGGCGCGGGACCGTGCGGACCGTGTTCCGAGATTTATTATGACCGTGGAGAAAAGTATGGCTGCGGAAAGCCGGGATGTACAGTAGGATGTGACTGTGACCGGTATATTGAGGTCTGGAATAATGTATTTACCCAGTTTGAGAACGATGGCGAAGGTAATTATGAGTTGCTGAAGCAGAAAAATATTGATACCGGTATGGGTCTGGAGCGTCTGGCTGTTGTTGTGCAGGATGTGGATTCCATTTTTGATGTGGATACGATGCAGAACCTGAGGGATAAGGTTTGTGAATTTGCGCATACTGTATACAAGACAGACGAAAAAAAGGATGTTTCGATTCGTCTGATTGTAGACCATATCCGTTCGTCAACGTTCATGATTTCAGATGGGATCATGCCGACAAACGAAGGCCGCGGCTATGTGCTGCGCCGTCTGATCCGCCGTGCAGCGCGCCACGGACGTATGCTTGGCATTGAGGGCAGCTTTTTGCCGAAGCTGAGCGAGACGGTGATCGAAGGTTCCAAAGACGGTTATCCGGAGCTTGAGGAAAAGAAAGATTTTATTTTCAAGGTTCTGGCACAGGAAGAGGAGAAATTCAGCCGTACGATCGACCAGGGTCTGAGCATTCTCTCCGAAATGGAAGCGGAGCTTGCAAAGAAGGGGCAGAAAGTTCTGGAAGGCAGAGACGCGTTTGTATTGTATGACACCTATGGATTCCCGCTTGACCTGACAAGAGAAATCCTGGAAGAAAAGGGTTATACTATTGATGAGGACGGCTTCAAAGCCTGTATGGAAAACCAGCGTCAGATGGCCCGCAAGGCGAGAGGTACAACGAACTATATGGGCGCAGATGCCACAGTATATGACCAGATACCGGCAGATGTGACAACAGAGTTTACGGGGTACAATTCCCTTACGGATGAATCAGAGATTACGGTTCTTACCACGCAGACTGAGCTGACAGAAGCACTCACAGAGGGCATTCGCGGTACGGTGATTACACGGAAGACCCCCTTTTATGCGACGATGGGCGGGCAGGAAGGCGACAAGGGCGTGATTTCCTGTGAATCCGGCAAGTTTATTGTTGAGGATACCATCCACCTGCTTGGCGGTAAATACGGACATGTAGGCTATATGGCAGAGGGAATGATAAAGACCGGAGATCTTGTGACTCTGACGGTAGATGCGCAGGGAAGAAAGAACACCTGCAAGAACCACAGCGCAACACATCTGCTTCAGAAAGCCTTAAAAACAGTGCTTGGTTCCCACGTAGAGCAGAAGGGTTCTCTGGTGAACCCGGACAGGCTTCGTTTTGACTTTGCTCATTTCCAGGCCATGACTCCGGAGGAGATTGCGCAGACAGAAGAGATTGTGAACCGTGAGATTGCGGCCGGGCTGAAGGTTCAGACAGATATCATGGGGATTGCAGAGGCGAAAAAGACAGGCGCAATGGCTCTGTTCGGCGAAAAATACGGCGATGAGGTGCGGGTTGTATCCATGGGCGATTTTTCCAAGGAGCTGTGCGGCGGTACTCATGTGGGAAATACCGCAGATATCGCGGTGTTTAAGATTGTTTCTGAGTCCGGAATCGCAGCTGGTACCCGCCGTATTGAAGCGCTGACCGGCGACGGAGTGTTTGGATATTATAAGACGGCAGAGCAGGAACTTCATGAGGCTGCGAAGCTTCTGAAAACAACGCCGTCCGGCATTCTTGAAAAGATTTCTGCACTGCAGGCGGAGCTGAAGGCTGTGATGAGCGAAAATGAGTCGCTGAAGAGCAAGCTGGCCAAGGATGCGCTTGGCGACGTCATGGATCAGGTTTGTGAGATTGAAGGCGTGAAGCTGCTTGCATCGAAGCTGGAGGGCGTGGATATGAATGGCCTTCGTGATCTGGGCGATCAGCTTCGCGAGAAGCTCGGAGAGGGCGTTGTACTTCTGGCAGCTGTAAATGACGGCAAGGTTAATCTGATGGCAGCAGCCACGCCGGGAGCGATGGAGCGCGGCGCCCATGCCGGCAATCTGATCAAAGGAATTGCAGCGCTTGTTGGCGGCGGCGGCGGCGGACGTCCAAATATGGCGCAGGCAGGCGGCAAAAATCCGGATGGTATTGACGCAGCGCTGGAAAAGGCAAAAGAAGTTTTGAAGGATCAGATCAGCCGTTAAAAAGTTTTCATCTTTTTTAAGTAAATTCTGGAAAAAGAGTTGACGAAAACAGAAATTATGGTATACTACTTAATAGTGCAATTAAAATACCCAGACAGTTGTATTGTGCACAATCTGCAACTGGAGGGAGGTTAGGTGTGAGACAATGTCAAATGTTATCGTAAAAGAAAACGAGACTCTGGACAGCGCTCTTCGCCGTTTCAAAAGAAACTGCGCGAAAGCTGGTATCCAGCAGGAGATTCGTAAAAGAGAGCATTATGAGAAGCCGAGCGTAAGACGCAAGAAAAAGTCTGAAGCGGCTCGTAAGCGTAAATTCAATTAATGTGCAGTAAAATCCCTGGTCATTTTCTATGGTCAGGGATTTTTTCAAACTATAAGCGTACGTTTGTTGGGAATGGCAGGAGAGGTGAGTTGGATGAAGAAACCATCAAAGCGTTTATTGGGAAGGATTGTTTCAGTTGCGATTGCCGTTTTGCTACAGGTGATCTGGATTATTTTTGCAGTTCTCGTATTGAAGAATCGTTTTCCGTTTATCGCTTCCCTGATTGAATTTATCAGTCTGGTGGCGATTCTGTGGCTTGTGAGTAAAGACATCAATCCGGCTTACAAACTGGCCTGGACGATTCTGATACTGGCTGTTCCTGTGGCTGGAGCGGTTATTTATCTGCTGTTTGGAAAATCAAGGCTAGGCAGAGATATGCAGGATAAGCTCGATGAATCCTTTCATGAGGCAGCCGGGTATCTGGTACAGGATGCTGAGGTAAAGCAGAGCCTTGAAAATGAGAGCAAGGCAGCGCATTGTCAGTCCTCCTACATCTATAATAATGCCGGATTTCCAGTTTATCGTAAGACGAAAACACAATATTTTCGTGTTGGTCAGGAACTTTATTCTACGCTGCTGCAAAAACTGAAATATGCAGAGCATTACATTTTCATGGAATATTTTATCATTGACGACGGAGAGATGTGGCAGGGAATCCTTGATATCCTTGCAGAAAAGGCGCGTCTGGGTCTGGATGTGCGGCTCATTTATGATGACTGGGGCTGTGCCAGCACGATGCCGCAGGAGTTTCAGCTGTCGCTGCAGCGGCGTGGCATTCGCTGTGAGGTGTTCAATCCGCTTGTGCCAATTCCGTCTGTGCTTCTGAATAACCGTGACCACCGGAAGATCACGGTCATTGACGGCTATATCGGATTTACCGGAGGCATCAATCTGGCAGATGAATACATCAACCGGAAGGAGCGTTTTGGCTACTGGAAGGATACGGGTATTATGCTGGAAGGGGAAGCGGTCTGGAGCTTCACGGTCATGTTTTTGCAGATGTGGAGTGTTCTGGCGCGTGAAAAGATCCAGTTTAAAAAGTATCTGCCTCACGAATGGCACGAGCAGGATTTTGAGGATGACGGATTTGTACAGCCTTATGGCGATACCCCGCTGGATCATGAGACTGTCGGAGAATCAGTCTATCTGAACATCATCAACCGCGCGAAAAAGTACGTTTATATTTTTACACCGTATCTGATTACGGATAATGAAGTGACAACGGCGCTTTGCCTGGCTGCAAAAAGCGGCGTGGATGTGCGGATTGTTACCCCTGGGATTCCGGATAAGAAGCTTGTATTTTTGCTGACAAGATCATATTACGACAAGCTGCTTGACTGCGGTGTCCGCATCTTTGAATATAAGCCGGGATTTCTGCACGCGAAGTCGTTTGTCTGTGACGACCGGATTGCGACGGTCGGAACGATCAATATGGACTACAGGAGTCTGTATCTGCATTTTGAATGCGGAGTCTGGATGTATCATTCCGATGCAGTGATGCAGATTAAAGAGGATGCATTGAATATTTTGGGAGAATGCCGCGAGATCAAGGCAGACGATTGCAAAAACAAGCATGTCGCCATACGGATCGGGCAGAGTATTCTGCGGCTTTTTGCTCCGCTTCTGTAGTTTTGCAGAATATTTTGACCGGATGCTAATATAGTGTTAGTAAAGGGTTGACAGGCGGTAGCTATGAGAAAGTGGATTGCAGGTTTTTTGGCAGTATTAGTTTTGATCGGATCGGGCGCAGATGTGCGTGCAGTCGGATCAACAGAGTATGTAGCGGCTGGCATGCGTGCGGCCGTGGCAGGAGAGTATTTATCAGCCCATCAGGCAGAGCGGATTCAGGAAGAGGCCGCGGTACCTGACGGGCTGTCACAGCTTCAGACGCCTCATGCGTGTGTTCTGGAAGTATCCACCGGAAAGGTATTGTATGAGAAGGATGCAGATGTGAAGGTACATCCGGCCAGCGTTACAAAGGTGATGACAGTGCTGCTTATTTTTGAGGCGCTGGAGCAGGGGAAGCTGGCGTTGACGGATGAGGTTGTGACGAGCGCGCACGCGAAATCTATGGGCGGGTCGCAGGTGTTCCTGGAAGAGGGCGAGGTACAGACGGTTGAGACAATGCTGAAATGTATCATTATAGCTTCCGGAAACGATGCAGCGGTGGCAATGGCGGAGAAGCTTGGCGGAACGGAGGAAGCCTTTGTCGGAAAGATGAACGAGGAAGCCGGACGGCTTGGCATGGCAAATACGCATTTTGTGGACTGCTGCGGACTGACGGATTCGACGGATCACTATACAACGGCCCGGGATGTGGCGCTGATGTCGCGAGAGCTTTTGCAGCGCTTTCCGCAGGTGACGGAATATTCGACCGTGTGGATGGAAGACATAACGCATGTGACAGCGAGAGGGAGCAGTACGTTTACATTAACCAATACGAACAAACTGCTGCGGGCTTACAACGGCTGCGACGGATTGAAGACGGGGAGCACGAGCATGGCAAAATACTGTCTGAGTGCGACTGCGAAACGGGATGGCATTCGTCTGGTTGCTGCGGTCATGACATCACCGGATTCGAAAGTAAGATTTCGAGAGGCGGGACAGCTTCTGGATTATGGTTTTTCAAAGTGTTCGATGTATTACGATGAGAATATGGAGAAACTTGCACCGATAGAGGTAAAAGGGTCTCTGGAAAAGGAAGTTCCGGTGAAATATCAGAATGAATTTTCTTATCTGAGTACGGAAGGAGAGGATTTTTCCGCGATTGAAAAATCCATTCAGTGGAACGAAGAAATTGCGGCGCCGTTGTCTGCGGGCGATGAAGTGGGGGCGTACGTCTATACGCTGAATGGCAAGGAGATCGGACGTGTGCCAATTGTCATGGAGCAGGACGTAAAGAAGGCCGGATATCCGGATTATTTACAGGAACTGTGGAGCGGCTGGATGCTGTAAAGGTTTCAGTTAAAAAAGAAAAAGATTTGCATGAGACGTGAAATATGATATGATACTATGTATGTGATGAATTTAGGTGCGTCAGATGCAGTTGACGGTATGCAAGTTCCGTGTGGGGACAGGGATTGGGACTGCCGCTGTAGGCTGACGCCAGGAAAGGACACGTGCATTCCATGTCAAATTTCAAGGTGACACGATACCGGGTGCGTATAGGAAATGAGAACAGAGTTCTGGAACGGCCTTTTTCGGCAGTTTTTTTGAGTGATCTTCACAATGTGAGTTATGGAGAAAACAATCGCCTTTTGCTGCAGGAGATTCGGAATGAGAATCCAGCACTGGTTCTGGTTGCGGGAGATATGCTGACGGCCGGACGGGAGACGCAGATGGACGCGGCCGTTTCTCTGATGAACGAACTTACCAAGCGCTATCAGGTTTACTATGCGAACGGGAATCATGAACACAGGATGAAAGAAAAGCCGGAGAAATACGGCGCTTCTTATGAGCGATACTCGAATACGATAAAGAGCCTGGGGGTTCATCTGCTGGAAAATGGCAGTGAACGGTTGGAGATACAGAGAATGGCTTTGCGGATCTGGGGACTGGAGCTTGATCAGACTTATTTTCGCAGAGGCGGCCGTTCAGTTCTGACCGCTTCTAGGATTGATGAGATGCTTGGCAGGCCGGAGGAAGGCTGCTTTCACATATTGTTGGCCCATCATCCGGCTTATTTTGATGCGTATGCGTCCTGGGGAGCTGATCTGACGCTTTCCGGACATTTACACGGAGGCATGATTCGTCTGCCTTTTGTGGGAGGGCTTGTCAGCCCGCAGATGCGGCTGTTTCCCAAATATGACAAAGGGCTGTATACAAAAAAGGGAAAGAAGCTGATCGTAAGCGCAGGGCTTGGGAATCATACCGTAAATATACGGATCAACAATCCTCCGGAACTGGTGGTAATTGACTTTGTGTAAAGCTACGAGCAGTGCCATTCACGGGAAAAGAGGTGCGAGGGATGCTTGCATACATCGCACCTTTTATCCTGTGAATGATTCGGCGACAGCCGACAGCGAAAAACGTCGTTTTGAGCTGAGCACTGCGGAACAGAGCCTGGGCAAAACCATTTTGCCGGTGCACTGAAAAATACATACAGAGAGGAATCCATATATGGGCATACCGGTGAAGCTGCAGGTCTTTGAGGGACCTTTGGACCTGCTTTTGCACCTTATTGAAAAAAATAAAGTAAATATATACGATATTCCGATCGTGGAGATCACAGAGCAGTATATGGAATATATCAAGGAAATGCAGTCCGAAAATCTCGACGTGATGAGCGAGTTTCTCGTTATGGCAGCTACGCTGCTGGATATCAAGTCGCGGATGCTGCTGCCGCCGGAGGTGACAGAAGAAGGCGAAGAGATTGACCCGCGTGCGGAACTGGTTCAGAAACTTCTGGAATATAAAATGTATAAATATATGTCGTATGAGCTTCGGGAGCGGCAGGAGGATGCAGCCTTTCATCTTTTTAAGGAACCGACGATTCCGGATGCGGTAAAGGCTTTTCGGGAACCGGTTGATATCGGTAAGCTGCTCGACGGCGTGACGCTTCAGAAGCTGCATGCGCTGTTTCGGGATATTCTGCGACGGCAGGATGACCGTGTGGACCGGGTGCGCAGCAGCTTTGGAAACATCCGCAGAGAAGAGTTTGACTTAAGTGAGACGATGCATTTTGTAGAGCATTATATAGTGGAGCATGCAAACTGCAGATTCCGGGAGATTCTGACACTGCGAAGCGGAAAAATGTACATGATTGTGACCTTTTTGACGCTTTTGGAGCTTATGAAAGAAGGAAAGGTTGAGGTAGAGCAGCCGGAGACCTTTGCAGATATTTCAATCCGATACACGGGAAAAGAAGGCGAGACGAGCGAGTTGTCCGGGGATTATGACTGATGCAGTTACCGTACATCGGTAAACTGTGCGGACAGAGTTTGCAATGGCAGAATTTGGTATATGAAGTTGAAACTGAGAAACGGAGAAACTAGCGTGGACAGAAGAAAAGCTGAGGCTGCGATTGAGGCCATTCTTTTTGCAATGGGAGAAGCAGTTGAGATTGAGAAAATAGCAAAGGCAATTGAACAGGATAAAGAGACGACACGGAAAATCATTTATCATATGATGGAAGGCTACCGTGAGGAAGGACGAGGAATCCAGATTATGGAGCTGGAAGATTCCTATCAGTTGTGTACAAAAAGTGAGATGTACGAATATCTCATCCGGGTGGCAAAGCAGCCACGTAAAATTGTACTCAGCGATGTGGTTATGGAGACCCTCTCGATTATCGCGTACAAGCAGCCGATCACGAAGCTAGAGATTGAAAAAATCCGTGGTGTCAAATGTGATCATGCGGTCAATAAGCTTGTGGAGTACGAGCTTGTTACGGAGCTTGGAAGACTGGATGCGCCGGGAAGACCGATTCTGTTTGGAACCACAGAGGCATTTCTCAGACATTTCGGTGTGAATTCACTGGAGGATCTTCCGGAGATCAATCCTGTGCAGGTGGAAGACTTTAAGGCAGAGGCAGAGGAAGAAATTCAAATGAAACTTGATGTGTAGTGTTCGTACGAGGAAGGGAGAGAAAACGCGGGATTTCACTGACATATTCTGACAATAAAATGGATTTTTCGACTTAATATTTTATAAAAAGAAATGTTTTGACAAATAAAAGGTTTGTGAATATAATAACTCTGATAAACAAAGGTGTTGGCATGCGCTGCTGACACCTTTGTTGCGAAGAACTGAAAACAAAAAGCATAAGAAAAAGGAGAGAGACAGTGGGAAAAGAAGCTTCTAACAAGAAAGACATTGATTTTGCGCTTCAGGCGGTGCCGAGCGATCAGAGAAAAAACTTTGGCTCTATGTTTGTAATTATGATGGGCTTTACTTTTTTCTCAGCCAGCATGAGTGTGGGTGGACAGCTTGGCGTGGGATTGAATTTATCAAGTTTTATATGGGCCATGATTCTAGGTAATGCCATTCTGAGTGTTTATACGGGGTTACTCGGCTACATAGGATGCAAGACGGGATTGACGCTTGACCTTATGGCGAGACGTTCTTTCGGAAAGAAGGGTTCTTATTTGCCGTCAGCTTTGATTTCATTTACGCAGATGGGCTGGTTTGGCGTAGGTCTTGCAATGTTTTCCATTCCAGTGGCGGAGCTTACAAAGTTGCCGGTTTGGTTATTCATTCTCATTGCCGGTGTTCTGATGACGAGTTCTGCATACTTCGGAATTAAATCACTGGAGCTTGTGAGCTGGATTGCGGTTCCGTTGATTGCAGTGCTTGGGTTTGTATCTGTTGGCATGGGGATTTCGGAAGTTGGCGGAATTGGACAGGTATTTCGTGAAAATCCGGATACGCCGATTACGTTTGCAACAGCTTTGACTCTGGTTATTGGTTCTTTTGTAAGCGGCGGTACGACGACACCGAACTATACGAGATTTTCCAAAACGAATAAAATTGCAGTTATTTCTACGATTATCGCATTCTTTATCGGAAATTCACTGATGTTTGTTTTTGGAGCAGTTGGCGGAGCGGTAACAAATACTCCGGATATATTCTATATTATGATTGCACAGGGACTGACAATTCCGGCTATCGTGATTCTGGGACTGAATATCTGGACAACGGCAGACAATGGTCTGTATTCCTGCGGACTTGGTCTGTCCAATATTACAAAGCTTCCGAAGCAGCCGATGGTTCTGGTGAGCGGTCTGATCGGAACAATTGCTTCCGTATGGCTGTACAAAAATTTCGTTTCATGGCTCAACTTCCTCGGCGCGGCGATTCCTCCGGTAGGCGGTGTTGCAATCGTTGGCTATTTCCTGCATAAGGCAGAGTACGAGAAGAAGGATGAATCACAGCTTCCGGAGGTAAAGTGGCATGCCGTTCTTGCCGTAGTGGCAGGTGCAGCAGTCGGGCTGTACGCACCGGGTATTTCTGCATTGAATTCGATTCTTGTTTCCTGTATTGTTTATGCAGTTGCGGATAAATTTTTGCAGAAATAATACAGATTTGAATCTGAGCGGGTTTGGGCAAATTGGGGATAAAATGTAGAAAAGGCAGATGGAGGAGAAATGGACAGAGGTAATGTATTTTCTCTGAATGGAAAAATTGAGACAGAGTGTCTGAGCGTGGTCGGTGCACAGTATGCACCGATCGGAGCTGTTTCTATGACAGATGTGGACCGTAATCTGAATACGCTTCTGAATTTTATGGATCGGGCATCCGGTGCTTTTCCGGGAACAGATCTGATCGTGGCGCCGGAAGCATGTTTACAGGGATTTCCACAGTCCGGCTGGGAGAACGCGCTGCTGACACTTGAAGCGCAGCAGGTAAAAGCGCTCTGCGAGAAATGTGCAGAACTGGAAATGTGGGGTGTGTTTGCATTTTTATTGAAATCAGAGCTGCCCGGTGCGTTTACAAACACAGCAGTGCTGGTGGATGACAAAGGGAAAATTCGGCATACATACGATAAAATGAATCCGTGGATTCCGTTTGAGACTTCGCTTCCAGGCGAGTCATGTACTGTTTGTGACGGGCCGAAGGGCGCAAAGATCGGACTAATTATCTGTGCGGACGGCGATTATCCGGAGATATGGAGAGAGGCAGCTGTAAACGGCGCCAATGTAATCATAAGGCCCACACACTATATGGACCCGTGGCAGAACGCGTGGGAGATTACCAATAAGGCAGGGGCTTATTTCAATCAGGTTTACGTAGTGGCAGTCAATGCGTCCGGCACGGCAGAAAATGAGAATTACTCCTGCTTTGGAAGAAGTATGATTCTCGGACCGGACGGAAATATTATCTGCGAGGGCGGAAATGGAGTTCCGTCCATGATTAAGGCGAACCTGTATCCTGGTATTATCGACGCAATGAGAAAGCAGGCAGTGCACTCAGCGCCGATGTATTCGTACGATCATCGTGGTGCGAGCAGCAGGAAATATGCCGGAACGGGCAGAGGGACAGAGGATTACCGGTCTTATGCCGGAACAGACCAGGAAGTTGGCAGCGGTCAGATTGATACAAAGGGGGAGCAGTGATGGAAGAAAGACCATTTAAGGGAATGATTCATCTGCTTCACAAACGGATGAACGGAATCACGTATCCTGCGACAAAGCAGGAGATTATCGAGCAGATCGGGGCTGAGAGGGTGAAGGTCGATGCTGTGACGGAAATGACCGTACAGGAGATCCTCGAGCCGGTCAAAATGGAACAATACGAATGCGCAGCGCAGTTTTACTGCGCTTTGCTTGGAAGTCTTTGAGTTTGGAAGCCTTTGAGAGGAGAATGTTATGCTGATTAAAAATATCCATATTGATGGAAAGGAAATGGCAAATGACATTCGCATTACGGATGGAAAATTTACCGAGATAGGAGAAAATCTGAACGCGGGGCCGGGCGAGGAACTTGTGGATGGAACGGATTGTATGCTACTTCCTCCGATGATCGAGTCGCACGTGCATCTTGATACGTGCCTGACAGCGGGCGATCCGGCTTGGAATATGTCCGGAACGCTGTTTGAGGGGATTGAGTGCTGGGCAAAACGTAAGGAAAAGCTGAGCAAAGAGGATGTCAAGGAGCGTGCCAGGAGGGCATTGCGCATGCAGGCGGCAAACGGCGTTCAGTATGTGCGGACGCATGTTGATATTACCGATCCGACGCTGACGGCTCTGGAGGCCATGACAGAGCTGCGGGAAGAAGTAAAAGATTTTATGACGATTCAGATCGTGGCATTTCCGCAGGAGGGTATTTTAAGTTATCCGAACGGCAAAGAGCTTCTGGTGAAGGCTGTTGAAATGGGAGCGGATTGTGTCGGTGCGATTCCACATTTTGAATTTACACGAGAATACGGCGTGGAGTCTGTAAATTTTGCACTGGAGCTTGCTGCGAAGTATGACAGACTGGTGGACGTTCACTGTGATGAAATTGATGACGAAGCTTCCAGAGGTCTCGAAACAGTGGCGTGCCGTGCACTGGAGCTTGGTCTGTTTGATAAGGTAACGGCAAGCCATACAACGGCGATGCATTCTTACAACAATGCATACGTAAACCGGCTGATGCGTCTGCTGAAGATGAGCCGGATCAATTTTGTTTCCAATCCGCTGGTCAATACGCATTTGCAGGGACGCTGTGATACGTATCCGAAGCGCAGAGGTGTGACGCGTGTGAAAGAGCTTCTGGCAGAAGGGCTGAATGTTTCCTTTGGCCATGATGACGTATTTGACCCGTGGTACCCGCTTGGTACCGGTAATCCGAGAGACGTTGTGTTCCTGGGACTTCATGTCTGCCAGATGATGGGGTATGAAGAAATACTGGATTCCTACAAGCTGGTCACATACAATGCGGCCAGGACGCTTCATCTCGGAGACAGTTATGGAATCCGGGAAGGGAACGATGCGGATTGTATTATCCTGAATGCAAAGAATTTTTATCAGGCGCTGAATGAGAAGAGCAGCGTTTTATATTCTTATAAGAAGGGAAAGCTTCTGTACCGGGAGACACCTGCAAAAGGGGAGCTCCTGTTTTCATAAAGTTTATAAAGACAGGTGTAAGAAATGGAACGAAATTTGACATCAGGCAGCGTATGGAAAAATATTAGTTACTTTTCACTGCCGTATCTGCTGGCATACTTTTTGCAGACATTGTACGGAATGGCTGATCTTTATATGATTGGCCGTTTTGGAACAGTGGCGCAGACGACGGCTGTTTCGATCGGCAGTCAGGTGATGCACATGCTGACCGTAATGATCGTCGGACTAGCAATGGGCTCTACCGTAACGATCGGAAAAGCTGTTGGAGCAAAGCATCCGGAGCGTGCCGCGTCGGCTGTTGGAAATACAGTTACACTGTTTCTGGGGATTTCTGTCGTGATTACGGCAGGACTGCTTTTTCTGGTTCAGCCTATTGTTACGGTCATGTCGACGCCGCCTGAGGCGGCAGACGGAACGGCAGCTTACCTGACCATCTGCTTTATCGGTATTCCGTTTATTACTGCCTATAATATTATCAGCTCCGTTTTTCGGGGGATGGGCGATTCAAAAAGTCCGATGTATTTCGTTGCGGTTGCCTGTGTGGCAAACGTTGTGCTGGATTATCTCTTTATCGGCGTGCTGGGGCTTGGCCCTGCTGGGGCTGCGCTTGGTACTGCGCTGTCGCAGACGATCAGCGTGTTAACGGCTCTCTTTGTGATTTTCAGAAGAAAAACCGGTCTGAGTCTGAAAAAGGAACATTTTCGTCTGCAAAGAAAATCAGCAGGAGCAATGCTGCGCATCGGTATTCCGGTAGCGTTGCAGGATGGGTTTATTCAGATTGCCTTTATTGTGATTACAGTCATTGCAAATCGGAGAGGACTCAGTGATGCTGCGGCAGTTGGAATTGTGGAGAAGGTGATCGGAATTTTGTTTCTGGTACCTTCTACGATGCTCTCTACAGTTTCTGCGCTCTGCGCACAGAATATCGGCGCAGGGAAGCATGACCGGGCAGCGTCGGTTCTGCGCTACGCGCTTTGCATCTCTGTGGGCTTTGGACTCACAGCTTCTGTTTTGGTACAGTTTATCAGCGGGGCAGTGGTTGACTGCTTTACGGACGACGCACAGGTGATTTTGCTGGGAGGTCAGTATCTGCGCGGGTATGTCTGGGACTGTATGTTTGCGGGAATGCATTTTTGTTTCAGCGGATATTTCTGCGCATATGGGAGAGCTGGAATTTCGTTTCTGCATAATTTCCTTTCCATTGTCTGTGCCCGGATTCCGGGAGCGTATCTTGCGTCAAACTATTTTTCGGATACGTTATTTCCGATGGGACTTGCGGCTCCCGCAGGCTCTCTGCTTTCTGTTGTGATCTGTACCGTAGCTTTTTTGCGACTGAGGCGGCAGCGTCCGGCAAAGGCGTGTTTTGAAAATGAGTGATAGGCGCCGCATCTGATGCATACAATGTTGGAGAACTACCGGACAACAGGAAAGGTGACGGATGTATGAAAAAGAGACGCGTATTTTATACAGTGGTTAGTCTGATCTTGAGTTTTCTTCTGATGAGTACAGGATCAGAGGCAGGTACAGGCAGCACGGATTTGATGGTTTACACAACTGCTTCGGCAGACACAAAAGAGGATACTTTAGGTCTTTACGCCCGCGGCGCCGTTTTGATGGATGGTGACAGCGGGCGTGTTCTTTATGGAAAAGAGGCAGATACGCCGCTTGCAATGGCGAGCACTACAAAGATTATGACCTGTATTGTGGCACTTGAAAAGATGCCCGGAGATACCGTGTGCACTGTGTCCGGGAATGCATCTGCACAGCCGCAGGTAAAGCTTGGCATGGTAAAGGATGATACGTTTTACCTGAAGGATCTGCTGTATTCCCTGATGTTGGAATCACACAATGACACGGCAGTGTGTATCGCAGAAAATGTCAGCGGAAGCGTGGAAGCTTTTGCCGCGTGTATGAATGAAAAGGCCAGGGAGATCGGATGCGAAAATACGTATTACATTACCCCGAACGGACTGGATGCCGAGAATGAGGGAGGGGCGCATCATACGACTGCCCGTGAACTTGCGTTGATTATGCGGTACTGTCTGACGGGGTCTCCGAAAGCAGAGGAATTTTTGGAAATCACGGGTACGCGTTCCCATGCTTTTACAAATATAAAAGGAAACAGAAATTATTCTTGTACAAACCACAATGCGCTTCTGACGATTCTGGACGGGGCGATTTCTGGAAAGACCGGCTTTACCGGGAAGGCAGGATATTGCTATGTGGGAGCGCTGGAAAAGGAAGGAAAGTTGTTGATTGTTTCACTTCTTGCCTGCGGATGGCCAAACCACAAGGGTTATAAATGGGTCGATACGAAAAAACTGATGAGCTATGGATTGGAAAATTACGAAAAGAAACAGGTTCTGGATGCAAGCCTGGTAACGGAATCGGTTCCTGTTGAAAATGGGCAGAAGGACTTTGTAAATACGCGTCAGATTGTGGAGGAGGACTTGGAGATACTGATGAAAAAGGAGGAGGGCATACGGACCGAGCTCGAGCTTGCTCCATCCGTTACAGCGCCGGTAAAAAAAGGGCAGCAGGTTGGAACTGTACACTATTTTCTGGAGGATACAGAGGTGGCAGTGTGTCCGGTAACTGCTTCGGAGGATGTATATGTACGGGACTATTTATACATTCTGGAACAAGTTGGAAACGCATTTTTCCTGCGTGTTTCCTTAGCTGACTGAGCCCTTCCGACCGTGTGAAATTTCTGACGAAAAAGCTTGCTTTTTTCAGGGAAACACGCTACTATAGAATCGGCAGAAATTGGTTAACATTATTAATAGAGCAATGGAGGGCTGAAGAATGAGTAATACAGCACAAAGCTTAGCAGGCAAAAGAATTGCTTCTTTGCTTGATGAGAACAGTTTTGTTGAAATCGGCGGATATGTAACTGCCAGAAGTACTGATTTCAACATGCAGCAAAAAGAGACACCGGGAGACGGCGTTGTGACCGGATATGGTGTGATTGACGGACACCTGGTATACGTATATAGTCAGGATGCGTCTGTACTTGGCGGTACGATTGGCGAGATGCACGCAAAGAAGATCACAGGACTTTATGACCTGGCTCTGAAGATGGGCGCTCCGGTAATCGGCTTACTGGACTGTGCAGGCCTGAGACTTCAGGAAGCAACAGACGCACTGAATGCATTTGGTGAGATTTATCTGAAGCAGACAATGGCATCCGGTGTGATCCCGCAGATTACCGCAGTATTTGGCAGATGTGGCGGCGGCCTTGCACTGGTACCGGCACTGACAGATTTTACTTTCATGGAAGGCAAGAAAGCAGAGCTTTTTGTCAATTCTCCGAATGCGCTTGACGGCAATTCAAAAGAGAAATGCAACACAGCTTCCGCACAGTTTCAGAGTGAAGAAGCAGGTCTTGTTGATTTCGTGGGCACAGAGGATGAGATCATGGGCCAGATCCGTGAACTCGTATGTATGCTTCCAGCAAACAACGAGGATGACCAGTCTTATGAAGAGTGTACAGACGATCTGAACCGCGTAAGTGCAGATCTTGCAAACGCAGCAGGCGACACGAGCATTCTTCTGTCCAATATTGCAGACGACAATAATTTCGTAGAAGTAAAATCTGCCTATGCACAGGATATGGTTACCGGTTTTCTCCGTTTGAACGGAACAACCGTTGGTGTTGTTGCAAATCGTACAGAGGTATACGGTGAAGATGGTACACTGGTGAAATCCTTTGACTGTGTGCTGAGCGCACAAGGCGCAGCCAAGGCAGCAGAGTTTGTAAATTTCTGTGATGCGTTTGAAATTCCGGTACTTTCTCTGACAAATGTTGCAGGCTTCAAGGCATGTAAATGCTCTGAGAAGAAAATTGCAAAGGCAGCAGCAAAACTGACTTACGCATTTGCCAATGCAACAGTTCCGAAGGTAAACGTTATCATCGGAAAGGCATTCGGTAGCGCATATGTTGCTATGAACAGTAAGGCAATCGGAGCTGACATGACGTTTGCATGGAGTCAGGCTCAGATTGGTATGATGGATGCACAGCTTGCAGCCAAGATCATGTATGCAGATGCGGATGCAAAGGTTATCAACGAAAAGGCAGCTGAATATGCAGCACTTCAGTCAAGTGCTCTGGCAGCAGCAAAGAGAGGATATGTAGATAACATCATCGAAGCAGAAGATACGAGAAAATACGTAATCGGTGCTTTTGAGATGTTGTTCACAAAGAGAGATGATCGCCCGGCCAAAAAGCACGGAACAGTTTAAGCGAGGTGAATCACATGAAGCGTAGATTAAGTGCAGTATTACTTGCATTCGGACTTACCGTGTCTGCTTTTTCCATGGGCGTATATGCGGCAGAGGCAGAGACGAAAGCTACGGAGCAGGTAACAGAAGCAGTGACCGAAGCAGTGACCGAAGCGTCATCCGAGGCTGCACAGAACGAAGGTGCAGAGCAGTCGTCAGATGCACAGACGGAAGGAACGCAGCAATCAGAAGCAGACGGACAGGCTCAGATGACACAGGAGGATGCTGTAAAAGCACTTTTGGCTAATCAGCTTGTTGCAGTCAGCGCGTTGACAGACGAGCAGCTGGATCAGATGTTGGAAGGTTCCGATCTGTCAGGAGCTGCGATTGCAGCTAACTGGAAATCTGTAAAAGAAGAGCTCGGCGCGTTTGTTGAAGTGACGGATGCAGAGCTGAACGCAGAGGGAACAGAGATTACCGGACATGCAAAATATGAAAAAATTGGTGAAGGCACAGAAGTTGTTGTTACGTTTGCCGTAAATCCGGAAACACAGAGCACCACACTGAACTGGGATATCCAGTATCCGATGGGGGTTCTGATGCAGCGTGCAGCGATGAATACTTTGATGGGGATCGGAATTGTATTCCTGACCCTGCTGTTCCTGAGTTTCTTAATTGCACAGCTCCATTTTATCCCGGATATGGTTGAAAAGCTGTCAAAGAAGAATAAACCGGCAGCAGCTCCGGCTCCGGCAGCAGTACCGGCCGCTCCGGTTGTAGAGGAAGATTATACAGATGATCTTGAGTTGGTTGCAGTTATCACGGCAGCAATTGCAGCATCCGAGAATACATCCAGTGATGGATTTGTAGTTCGTTCTATTAGAAAATCAAATAAAAGAAATTGGCAGAGAGCATAAGTACAGGAGGAAAGATTCATGAAAACTTATACAATTACAGTAAACGGCAATGTATATGACGTAACAGTAGAAGAGGGAGCAGGTTCAGGCGCACCGGCAGCAGCTCCGAAGGCAGCACCGAAAGCGGCTCCGAAGGCAGCACCAGCAAAGGCGGCAGCTCCGGCAGCTGGCGGCGCAGGCGCAGTAAAAGTAGCAGCTTCCGTACCGGGCAAGGTATTTAAGGTAGAAGCAAGCGTTGGACAGGCAGTAAAATCCGGTGATCCGATCGTGATTCTGGAAGCTATGAAGATGGAAATCCCGGTTGTTGCTCCGCAGGACGGTACCGTTGCTAGCATCGACGTAACCGTAGGTCAGGCAATTGAGTCAGGAGACGTTCTTGCTACCATGAACTAAGCCGCGACTTGTCTGAGAATACGAACTGGGAGGTAATAAAATGTCTTACATTACAAATACGTTGTCCAACCTGCTGGATCAGACGGCGTTCCTGAATCTGACATGGGGCAACTATGTCATGATTGCAGTGGCGTGTGTGTTCCTGTACTTGGCAATTAAGCATGGCTTTGAACCTCTGCTGCTCGTTCCGATTGCATTTGGTATGCTGCTTGTAAATATCTATCCGGATATTATGGCACAGCCGTATGTCGATGCGAACGGCATTGAGCATGCAGGCGGTCTTCTCCACTATTTCTATCTGATGGACGAGTGGAGTATTCTTCCGTCCCTGATTTTTATGGGTGTCGGCGCGATGACAGACTTTGGTCCGCTGATCGCAAATCCGAAGAGCTTCCTGCTCGGTGCAGCAGCGCAGCTCGGTATCTATATGGCATATTTCCTTGCAATTTTCCTTGGATTCAATGGAAAGGCAGCAGCAGCTATCTCTATCATCGGTGGTGCAGACGGCCCGACTTCGATCTTCCTTGCAGGTAAGCTGGGACAGACAACGCTGATGGGACCGATCGCTGTAGCGGCGTATTCTTATATGTCTCTTGTGCCGATCATTCAGCCGCCGATCATGAAGCTTCTGACAACAGAAGAAGAGCGAAAGATCAAGATGGAACAGCTTCGTCCAGTTTCCAAGCTGGAGAAGATTCTTTTCCCGATTATCATTACAATCGTAGTTTGTATGCTTCTTCCATCCACAGCTCCGCTTGTAGGTATGCTGATGCTTGGTAACCTGTTCCGTGAGAGTGGTGTTGTAAAACAGCTGACAGAGACAGCATCCAACGCTATGATGTACATCGTTGTTATCCTGCTTGGTACTTCTGTAGGTGCTACGACGAGTGCAGAGGCATTCCTGAATATGAACACAATCAAGATCGTTATTCTTGGTCTTGTGGCATTTGCTTTTGGTACGGCAGGTGGTGTTATTTTTGGCAAAATTATGTGCAAGGCAACTGGCGGAAAGATCAATCCGCTGATCGGTTCTGCAGGCGTATCTGCTGTTCCGATGGCAGCGCGTGTATCTCAAAAGGTAGGTGCAGAAGCAGATCCGACAAACTTCCTGCTGATGCATGCTATGGGACCGAACGTGGCCGGTGTTATCGGTACTGCCGTAGCAGCCGGAACATTCATGGCTATATTCGGGGTGTAAGCACTTAGCGAAAGCAAGGCGAGAGCCGTAGCTTGAGGTTAGTGCGAACCCCGTTCTGTGCAACTTAGCGAAGGCAAGCTATAAAGCGAAGCCTGAGGTTTAGTGTACAGAACATCCTTAGATGCACTTAGCGAAAGCAAGGCGACAGCCGTAGCTTGAGGTTTAGTGTACAGAACATCCTTAGATGCACTTAGCGAAAGCAAGACGGCCGCCGCGGCTTGAGATTCGTGCGGCGACCGCACATGGAAAATAAATCAGGAGGAATAACATGGCTGGAAAAGCAAAAAAACCAATTAAAATTACTGAAACAATCCTTCGTGACGCCCATCAGTCTCTGATTGCTACGAGAATGACAACAGAGCAGATGGTTCCGATTATCGATAAAATGGATAAAGTTGGCTATCACTCAGTAGAATGCTGGGGTGGAGCGACATTTGATGCATCTCTTCGTTTCCTGAAGGAAGATCCGTGGGACAGACTTCGTAAGTTCCGTGACGGATTCAAAAATACAAAGTTGCAGATGCTGTTCCGTGGACAGAATATCCTTGGATACCGTCCGTATGCAGACGATGTGGTAGAGTACTTCGTACAGAAGTCTATCGCAAACGGTATTGACATCATCCGTATATTTGACTGTCTGAATGACCTGCGCAACCTGCAGACCGCAGTTACCGCAGCAAACAAGGAAAAAGGACATGCACAGGTAGCGCTTTCCTATACTCTGGGCGATGCTTATACGCTGGATTACTGGAAAGAGATCGCAAAGAGAATTGAGGATATGGGAGCAAATTCCATCTGTATCAAGGATATGGCTGGTCTGCTTCTTCCGTATACGGCTACTGAGCTGGTAACAGCCCTGAAAGAGACCGTAGATATTCCGATTCAGCTTCATACACATTACACATCAGGTGTTGCTTCCATGACTTACCTGAAAGCAGTAGAAGCTGGTGTTGACGTCATTGATACTGCAATGTCACCGTTTGCACTTGGTACTTCTCAGCCGGCTACAGAGGTTATGGTTGAGACATTCAAGGGTACAAAGTATGACACAGGATTTGACCAGCAGCTTCTTGCAGAGATCGCTGATTACTTCCGTCCGATTCGTGACGAGGCTCTTGACAGCGGCCTGCTGAACCCGAAGAATCTTGGCGTAAATATCAAGACGCTGCTTTACCAGGTACCGGGCGGTATGCTTTCGAACCTGACTTCTCAGCTGAAGGATCTCGGTGCAGAGGACAAATATTACGAAGTACTCGAAGAGGTACCGCGTGTGCGTAAAGACCTTGGCGAGTGCCCGCTTGTAACACCGTCTTCTCAGATCGTTGGTACACAGGCTGTTATGAACGTCATCCAGGGCGAGCGCTACAAGATGGTTCCGCAGCAGACGAAGGATGTTCTGTCCGGAAAATACGGCGCTACCGTAAAACCGTTCAATCCGGAAGTGCAGAAGAAGTGCATCGGCAACGCAGAGATCATTACCTGCCGTCCGGCAGATCTGATTCCGGACGAGCTGGATACGCTGCGCGGCGAGATGGCTCAGTGGTCCGAGCAGGATGAGGACGTTCTGTCCTATGCTCTGTTCCCGCAGGTAGCTACAGACTTCTTCAAATACAGAGAAGCTCAGAAGAAAAAAGTAGATCCGAATATGGCAGACAATGCAAATAAGGCATATCCGGTGTAAGTAAAAAAGAAATGAAAGAAATATAAAAATAGAAGACCACTGTCCTGGGTTTGCCGGGAGAGTGGTCTTTTATTATGTACTGGAGGCATAGCGAAATTAGTTGCTATTACAATATGCGTCCCGTACGAAGAGCCAGAGATTACCAATACCATTTATTTTGCGGTATGTGGTTCCTAGTCTATATTTGCAGGGAAAATATCAGCCACTTCGTTGATGGCAATATAGGCTTTCGGATCGTGTGTATGTACCAGTGTTTTCATGCGGCTGATCTGAAAGCGATTGACCACAAAGTAGATCAGAGTTTTTTCAGAATCCGAATAGTACCCTCTGGCACTTAGTGTTGTGATTCCGTTTTCGAAGGTATCGGATAGCGCTTTGCAGATTTCCTGCGGTTTCGTTGTAATGATAAATGCGGCTTTAGATCGGTCAAAACCTTCCACACAGAAATCAATTGTCTTGGAAGCAGCTGCATAGGTTACGATGGAGTATAGAGGAAGAATCCAACTGCCCAGGACAATGCCGCAGATTACATAAAGTATGATATTGTAGAGCATGACAAAGCTTCCCAGGCTGAGACCGAGTTTCTTTGCAAACATAACACCGATGATGTCGACACCGTCAATGGCTCCTCCAAATCGTACGGTCAGACCGCTGCCGCATCCGGAAATTATGCCGCCGAAAATAGCACACAGAAACAGATCCTGTTCAGCAAGCGGTGAGGCGATGGTTACATCTACGGGGAAAATATCAGTGATCAGCCATGCCGTTACGGAGTAGACAAATACTGCATAAAGAGAATAGGCGGTAAAAGAAGCACCCTGCTTTTTGTAACCGTATAGAAAAATGGGGATATTGAGCAGGAGCAGGATAAGAGAAAGACTGCACCAGCCAGGCGTCTGCTGGGAGATCAGCATGGAAGTACCCGATATGCCACTGTCAAATAGCTTCACAGGAGCAAGAAACATGGTAACGCCGCATGCATTGATGACTCCGGCCAGGGTCAGGGCAAAAAGGTTCAACGAGTTCAGTGTCTGAAGTATGTTTTTTTGTTTTTGTATCACGTTTGTTCCTCCTAGTATAATAATGATATAGCTACAAGAGCTATAGAGTTAATAAGTTACAAGGTCATATCTGATGAATAA
>RAZH01000034.1 GCA_003612585.1 bacterium 1XD42-54 | reverse complement strand
TTACAAAACACGAAGTTAAATAATGCATTTCCAGCTGGCGACAAAATTCAGTCAACAGATGGCACTGTTATTGTCTACACAGCAAAAGCGAATAACTGGATGTTCTTACAGGGTACAACTGATGATTATACTTATATGCTATATTTCCATGAAAATGGTTTAAATGTGCGAAAAGTGGATAATGAAAACGGGAGTATTCTTTCGGAAAAAACTATTGTGACATTTTGATAAAATTCATGTTATATTCACGGTTTTTAAGCATTAATACCAACTTTTGCCCATAACACAGCAAAAGTATAAGCATTTCCAGATGTTAAGGCAGTATTGCATCTGATTGTGTAATAATCGCCTACAACAGCAATACTTTCTACAGCTACATCTGCTTGTCCAGTTGCTATGACTGAAAAGAGCAAATATCCAGATTGGTTTTTGGGAATATAGAAATAATTATTTTCAGTACCTGAAATACTTGTAACTGTAGTAATGAAATTCGTGTTTTGT
>RAZH01000033.1 GCA_003612585.1 bacterium 1XD42-54 | reverse complement strand
CAGTTCTCGAGGTGTTTTCGTCGCTTTCTACTTTCTCACATATATAGCGTTATATGTGTGGTTGGGTTGTTTTTCTGAGTTTTCTCTCCGCAGCTTTTGCCTTCCGGCTCCTGCTGCTTTACTTGCTTGTTTCTAAGCTCAGGTTTCCCTGAACTTATCCTCGGATGTCTTGTGATGAATTCTTTCTTGTTCCATCCATTTATGATCTATAAATGTTTGTTCAATCAGATTCATCGGATATTTTTTCTGTATGCGGTTTTCAAGGTACGTTATTGGTAACAAAAACTATCCGTATAGATGCTTTTTATTACCAAATGGAGATGGAGAGATTCGAACTCTTGACCCCCTGCTTGCAAGGCAGGTGCTCTCCCAACTGAGCTACACCCCCATTTAAGGAATTCTATTTTGTTTTCCTTGTTTGGACTATAAGGTTTTATACCTTTAATCCAGTGGGCTTAAGTGGACTCGAACCACCGACCTCACGCTTATCAGGCGTGCGCTCTAACCGGCTGAGCTATAAGCCCTTTTTTATAATCTGGCAGCCACCTACTCTCCCACACCGTCTCCAGTGCAGTACCATCGGCCGCTTAGGTCTTAACCAT
>RAZH01000032.1 GCA_003612585.1 bacterium 1XD42-54 | reverse complement strand
ATATCAATGCCTAAGCAGCAGTATCCAGAGCTTCATAATATCTCTGCCGCTTGACCATAGGAGGAAGCCCATCATTGGAAGAGCATATCCTCCTGTTGTTCCAATAACTGATGAAATATCTCCAGATGAGGGTTTTCAGTTCCTCTACTGTCATTTTTTCTGTGTCATGCCTCCCATAGATGAGTTCTTCCTTCATCCGAGCCCACATGCTCTCGCAACGGGCATTGTCATGGCAGCGTCCGCCGGCGCTGTTCATGCTCTGGAGAATGCCATACTTTGCTACTGCCCTGCGGTAGGTCTCACTGGTGTACTGAGATCCACGGTCAGAATGGATGATGGCTCCCCTGAGCGCCGGGTAAGACCGGACCGCATTGGTAAGCGTACGCTCGCATAGTACGGCTTTCATGTTTGTATCCATTGCCATGCCCAGAACTGCAGCATCGAAACAGTCAAATATGGCAGATACATAGAGTTTTCCATCTCTTGCTTTGATCTCGGTTATGTCCGTGATACATTTTTTGAGTGGTTCCCTGGATTTGAAATCCCTTTTCAGCAGGTCCTCAGATTTACGCGCCTCACGATCTGCTTTGGTGATCCCATTTGGTCTGTGTTTCGGGCGATGGCTCAGCCCGATCTCTTCCATGATGCGGTAGACAGTGCGTTCACTGGGAAGGTGGACACCTTCCGGCTGTTTTAAAAGAAGCGCCTGATACATACGGATCCGTCCGTAAGTGTCGTTGCATTCATCCTCAGACACGACTGTCCTCATGGCATCAGCTAACTGCTGGTATTTCCACGGACGGTCTTTGTCTGCCAGATATTTATAAAATCCCTGCCGGGTTACTTTCAGCATCCGGCAGTAGAAAGAAATCTTTCCCTTTATAACGCCGTCCTTGGTTTTTATGGCAAGGAACATCATTCTCTGCCTTTTGCAGACTTCCGACGGCTGGCGGCGAAAAAAGCGCTTGCCTCTTCGAGAAATTCGTTTTCCTCTTTCAGGCGGCGGATTTCCTTTTCCTGCTCCTTGACCTGTCTGCGTAGGAGAGCCAGTTCTTCTGCAAGATTCAAGGCAGTTTCCGGAGTATGTGAGCCGGAACCGACATTCAGTCTTCCCTCTCTGGCAGCCTTTGTCCACGCATATATAGTGTTTTCAGGGATACCTAACTCGGCTGCAGCTTTTGCACCGCCAAGCTCTTTTGCTAATTTTACGGCTTGGATTTTATATTCCATGTCGTATTTCCGTTGTTTTTTTGCCATTGTAGTTGCCTCCTTATTTCTCTTTGAT
>RAZH01000031.1 GCA_003612585.1 bacterium 1XD42-54 | reverse complement strand
ATATCTTACTGCACCCTCTTCTCCTACCGACTAAAATAGAGCCAAAGGAGGGATTTTATGGATTTACGCACAACTATAATTGACAACATATCTATGTCTGTGAGAGCCATTCTCACTGATGAACAACTACAAGCGGTACAGGATGCGCTCACTCTACAGCTCAATGCTTATGAGATTCAGGAACGTACAACCGAAGTCACTGTAATTGATAATACCCCTGATTCTATGTTGTCGAAATTTCTCGCAACGAAACGCATAGAAGGCAAATCTGAAGCCACCGTGCAAAGGTATCGGGATGCTTGTTATTTAATGATTCACAGTCTTTGCAAACCGCTTTACGAAATTACGACTTATGATTTACGGTATTACCTCGCAGACTATAAGCGCTGCCGTAAAGTCAGCAATCGTACCCTTGACGGTATCCGACGCTGTTTCTCAAGCTTTTTTAACTGGCTCTCTGCTGAAGGGTTGATCGGGCGCAATCCATGCGCTGCCCTATCTCAGATCAAATACACAAAAGTAGTCAAAAAACCGTATACTGGGCCAGAGATGGAACGTCTGAAACAGGCCTGCACTTCTATCCGGGATCTTGCCCTGTTGGAATTTCTGTATGCCTCCGGTTGCCGTGTCTCGGAAATTGTACGTCTCAACCGGTCTGATATCAACTTCCTGACCCGCGATGCGGTTGTTTTGGGCAAAGGAAATAAAGAACGTACTATATACCTTACGCCTGTTGCCCTTATGCACCTTCAGGACTACCTTAATGCCAGAACGGACAGTAACCCTGCACTCTTTGCAGGATTAAAGGCACCACATAAACGCCTGTCCAAAGCTGGGATTGAAACTACGTTGAAACAGATCGGTAAGCGAGCTGGCGTGGAAAACGTGCACCCTCACCGATACCGCCGTACTCTTGCTACAAACCTACTTGACCGCGGTGCTAATATACAAGACGTTGCAACAATCCTCGGTCATGCTGATTTAAAGACTACACAGATTTACTGTTATATTAGTCAGCAGAATGTTCAAGCAGCATATCGCCGGTACGCTGCCTGACATATGTACCGCCTTTTTTAACTCCGGGGTTCCCTCCGGAGCTATTAGTATGCCTACTGTGCCAAATCAGGTAAATCTAGTTCGATCAACACCTGCTTTACCTGTTCTTTAATCCGTATAGGAACATCCTCAATACTCTTAAGTCCTTTTTTTATCAATTCTGAATATATCTTCACCATATTTTATACCATCCCTTCATAGATCTCACATAATGCCATCTGTGTATCTGTCAATTGTGCTTCAATAGCATCCAACCGTACTTCCGTATCATCCTGCTTACTCAATACCGCAGTCACCAGCTTTCCTGTGGTCGGCTCCTGTATTTCAGCCTGCGTGCATCTGATTACTGCATTAAGCTCCTGTCCAATACTCTCAAGCCGTGTATATCCATTGTAAATAGCCAATTCGTCACCTGATTCAGATAACAGTTTCATTTTTGTTGTCTCTTCCTCTGACATCAGCAGTGTATTCAGCATATCCAAGCTGTCCTCACCCGGAAGAAATTTAATTATTACTTTTTTACTGTCCGTAATGATGCCACATATAACAAGTTCCAGCTCCTTTCCAGAGCCAAGTTTAATTTTTTCCATATTTTTTCCTTTCTGGCCAGTTCACTTGACCTAAATAATGATTAATAATTGCA